>NZ_JBQFUP010000001.1:0-1102587 GCF_056539265.1 Ruegeria sp. BC3 | reverse complement strand
CAACCACACCCGACCGCATCAGGCCCTCAACATGCGCCCACCAGTCCCCGAAACTCTAGTCCGAAATGGCCCAGAACACGGGGGCTAGACAGAGGGTAGGTTGGGGCCGATATCGCGCGCCCTTGGAACTTACTCTCTGGGGTACGCGATTTTTATCACCTTCAGCGCTGATCCACGCACAAACGAGAGGGGTCTTGGATCTGCACTTAAGCAACAAAAAAGGTCTACGTCATGCAATCGAAACACATCTTTCAAGGAGTTCTTCGTTTTGCAAAACTACTACAAGGAGCCGCTTCCTAGCTCTCGTTATGTTTTGAAAGAGCATCTTCGTTGGATGGTAGTAAGTACGACCCTGGTATGCGAGCTTGCCGGTATCGTCGTATGTAAAGAATCTGTCAATCACTACGGCGACTCCGTCAAATTCTTGCCCAATCACTTCGTGGGAATTTGTATTGGATGCATCTGAGTAATTTGTGTGAAACTCATTTGTGTGTCTTGACGGAGTGAATCTGAGCACCTCGTAATCATCATTTTTGAGAGACGCTAGAAAATTCTTTGCATCTTTATGGGTATTGAAATATCGAACTTGTATGTTTTTACTTTCGGACGCTGGGAAATTTCTGTTTTTATCTAGCAACGCCCTTATGAAGTTAGCTATTTCTTTGTTGGATCTTATTTTCTCCGAAAGACTATATACGCCATCGGTGCAAAGCGAAGCTATTGTGGCACCTACATCCACCTTTTCTTCATGTTCAGAAAGGGTTTGCAGCTTGTCGAAAGAAAACAGGCAACTTAACTTGCATTTTGTCACTTCCGTAGAAATCTCTTCTAGTTGAGATTTGTAGATACGCTGTGCCTCATCTATCAGAACGACTCGGTATTTTGAAAAATCGTACTGTTTGTAGTTCTTAATAGGGGCGATGTTCCATCCTGCCTCTATCAATTTTCTTTGACCATCGTTAAGTTGGCCGCAATGGAATATTAATGCCTGATGGCCAGAGCAAATCACCTTCTTGACAATATCATATGCTAATAACGTTTTGCCCGTGCCAGCGCCGCCAGTTAACGAAATAAAGCTGCATTGGCCGCCTTGTTCGACCTGTTTAAGGATGTTAACTTGTACTTCTTCCTGTTGCTTTGTAAGGAAATATTCTCCTTTTAAGAAGCGCTCTGTTGAATTGAAAGGGGACACCAAATAGTCTGATGGATTAAAAAGACCATGGACCTCTTCGCCTTTGTCAACAACTTGTGATTTTAGAAGGTCAGCTAGAGTTTTTGCATCAATAGTCCCAAGCGTATCATCGTCTTTTAGTGTATATATAACATCTTTTTCAGATACGAAAGTCAGGTGATAAACTTGCCTACCAGTAAATTTCAGATAATATTTATTCCTGATCAGCTGTTTGAGAACCTTCTCTTCTGTGCTTGTGCGTTTTAGCTCAATATTGGCGACAAAGTTTGCCCCAAAGCGCAAGATATCAAATTCTTTTCCGATTTGAGGGATGGTAAAGCCAAAATAAAAATTTTCGAAATCGCTCGCTTCCATGCCATTTTCGTTTAAAGACGAAACTAGTTTCTCTAAATCCTCAGTTTCGCTTTCTCTTAGCACGATTTCGTGGTGCTCTTTATATTTTTTGAAGCCATCATCTGACAGTGTGTTCATAGCTTGCGTGAGCGATAGGAGGTTTATTTTCTTCAGCATTTATTAATATCTTGGTCTTGTTTGTTGTTGATGCTCCTGACACGCAGAACTTCCCAGCAACTGGATACGTAAAGTTGCTCTAGCGGTATAAGTCGCCGTGCAGCTTGGTCCCGTTGCACTTTATTCAAGCGGTCAGATACAATCTTCTTCGCGTTATGAGGTAGCGCTGGCGCGGGTGCAACAACTTTAAGAGCTATTCTTTCTGCCTAGATCAGGCAAGATGTTGGAACGTCCAATGGCCGATGCTTCCTCTGAAAGCGCACAGTCAATTTAAGGAAATTCTGGCTTTAAGCCGTAACTACTATGAGCAGTGGACTGGGGGCTTGCCCCAGCTTGCCTTAGAACGGAGGCTTACCGTCATCGACTGATCAATTGTTCGACACCAAACCGCTTAACTGGTAAGGCTTCTGTTGGCGGAGTCTTGAACTCAGCTTCTGCAAGGCCACTAGCCCGATGGCCACAGCGCATAGAGCATGTGTTTAAGGAGTATCAAAATACACCTTAAACGCGGCCTGGAAACCAAAAAAGACTGGCGATTAACGCTCGCCCGAGATTTGGTGGGTAAGATAAGAGTTCGAGTCCGTGTGGGGGCACCACCATTTCAGAAAAACCAATGATGTTCTGCATATCGAACAGTGGGTTCAATCCATACTGGTTCGAAAACATCATGGCATCGCGTTTGTGTTCTTTAGGTCAGGCCTATGGTTAAGCCAAAAATATAAAGGCTGGAGGGTTCGGTGAGACGTTGCATGAACTCGACCCAGTCCTCGTTAAATAGTCGCTCGAACTGAGCGGGGTATTTCCAGACGAGGTTGTGGAAGGTAAAGGTGGCAAACAAGACGCCGGCGGTGCAGGCCCCTGCGAACTCTTTTTGTTTTTCTCTCAGAAACTTTGAAATGACGATGCCGGCCATGCTGGCCAAGACTATACCGACAAAGTCTTGCGCATTTACCTGACCGGGCTCGGGGACGCCAACCGACAGAAACTGAATGTAGCGGGTTAGGAAAACCACCGTCACACCGACGGTAAAGGCAGCAATATAGGCTCCGGGGTAAGCCAAGCGCTGCCAGATCGTTTCCGTTCTGGGACCCGGGGCTATGCTGGCTGCTTGCTCTGCGCGTTGGTTGATCTGCGCCACGCGGTCCTGAAAGGACTTTTGTTCGGTGTTCACGACGAAACTCAAATGCTCTTTCGCTATGTGAAAGGGTTAGCGGCTTGGTCGCTTGGACGCAAGCACCGCGCAACCCTTGCGTGCAAAAGGGGAACGGCTTGTTTTGGGTGAAACGAGCCGCGGCACAGACTGGTTTAGGGGGTGCGAAAATGAGTTTTGACCGGCGAAACAGATTGTATTCATGATCTGATCGCCTTACTGAGATTTTCAGGCCCGACAGAGGCCTGCCACGCTGGAGCGGGCGTGATGGAATGGTAGACATATCAGACTTAAAATCTGAAGGGCGTATGCCCGTGTGGGTTCGAGTCCCACCGCCCGCACCAACACAATTTATCAATTTGAAAATAGAATCGATTTGGCGGTTTTTCCTGTCCAACGGCCCAAAAGTTTCGCCTGCTTTGGATCAGTACCCACGAAGACCCGCCGGATCATACCAAATACCTGCCAGCCATGGGCTGCAGTGTTTCAGTCCCCAAGCGTGTTTTTGTAGATAACGCCATCCTTCATAATAATGAGAAAGTTGGCCTCTGGGTCGACCAGTAGATTGATGTCTTCAACCGGGTCGCCATCCACCAGTATCAAGTCCGCGTAAGCCCCCGCTTCAATCACGCCGAGCGGTCCTTGCTGGTAGGGGTTACGGGGTCCTGACATTTCCACCAGCTTTGCCGTGTTGAATGTTGCTTGTTGCAAGACTTCGGCACCGGACCACCAACGACCGCGGCGTTCGAACTCGAGGTTCTGCATCGCCATAAGTTCGGGGGCCCCAAACAGATCGACGCCAAAAGCAATCGGAAGGTCGTACTTTTTGATCAACTCAACATAGTGTTCAACATTCTCGCGCAGTGGTGCGCCTTTCTCGATGGTTGCGGGGTCACCTGCGGCCAACATTGCGTCATCCGGCGTGAAAATGAGGAATTGCGGATTGAGGATAGCCCCCGCATCGCGAATGGCGCGAATGGTCTCCTCCTCGAAAATCATGTTGCCGTGATCGATGCTCTTTACACCGCCTTCAAGCGACCGGATGACCGATTCATCGGTATAGGCGTGAACGATGACGTAGGTGTTCCAATCCTCAGCGGCTTCTACTGCGGCGCGGATTTCCTCGGGGCTATAGTGGGTGGTATCCAGTGGATCATAGGGTGTCGAGTTGCCTCCACCCAGACTGATTTTGACCTGAGTGGCCCCGAGGCGCAGAACCTCGCGGGTGGCTGCCCGGACTTCAGAGACCCCGTCGGCGATGAACGACCATTCTCGCTCAAACACGGTACGCTCACTTCGCTGACGATGGTGTGTGTCATTATACAGCCGGAAATCAAAGTGGCCGGATGTCTGACCAATCCAGTGCCCAGAACTAAAGATGCGCGGCCCGGGAACGATCCCCTCGTCAATGGCCTTCGCAATGCCATAGGACGGGCCACCCGCGTCTCGCAACGTGGTGAAGCCTCGCATCAGCATGCGTTCCGCTTCGCGTGTGACGAGCGCGCCCGTGTATGTCCAATGAAGGTTGTATGCCAAGGCTAGCGGTGACGTTGGCAGCATGATGTGGTTGTGGCCATCTATCAGCCCCGGAATCAAAGTCCGTCCTTGGCCATCCAGTACG
Organism: Ruegeria sp. BC3; assembly: GCF_056539265.1. NCBI lineage: Bacteria > Pseudomonadati > Pseudomonadota > Alphaproteobacteria > Rhodobacterales > Roseobacteraceae > Ruegeria > Ruegeria sp. BC3. The sequence continues at coordinate 1,098,114 of NZ_JBQFUP010000001.1, read as the reverse complement.
ACAGCGCCATCGGGCTCGATTGGATCTGTCGAAACCTTGGCAATCAAGTTGCCTTCGACCAGAACATTGGCGTTCTCAATCACCACCGCATTCTCGCTGTCAAACACGTCGACATTCACGAACAAAGTTCGCGAAATAGTTTCTTGCGCATTCGCTCCAAAAGCCAAAAGGAACGAAAACATGGCGGATAGAATTACCCGTGTTGAAATGGCCGTCATTGTCTGAACCCATTCGAATATGTTCGGTCGCGGCAAGAATTGCTTGCATGGCTTTTTGTGTCAACGCGGCCGCTTAGTTCGGCACGTATGGCCGCGACGCCGTGCTTTTCTGGTTCGGTCCTAAACCGTTTAAGCTTCCAATTGAAGCAACGCGTTCGAGCCACCAGTCGAAGCAAGCCGTTGAGAAAGCTGGCAACAAATCTATCGGGATGTTTGGGCGGTCAACAGATCAGCCTAGAAAAACACACCCTTTTTGTGTGAGAGTTCTGACAAGCCGACGGGGGGTGATGCACCAGGGCGAAATCTCTCGCTGGCGGACAAAAGGAAGTGGAGATTGCAGTGAGTGGCGAAGATAGCAAACCCATCCCGGGTCATGTGGAACTAGACCCTGACCACGAAGACGCCATCGTTCGATGGTGTAACCGCATGATCCGCCATGGTGTCCGAGCATTGTCTGTGCTCATGCTCGGCATCATTCTACTGGCAATCATTGACGCTGGTTTCACGACATTTCTGAAGTTGATGGAACCGCCCGTATACATCTTGGAAGTCAGCGATCTTCTTGCGGTTTTCAGTGCAGTGTTGGTCGTTCTAATCGCGATAGAGATCTATACAAATATCACCCTGTATTTGACCGCCGATGTCATCCACATCAAGCTTGTTGTCGCGACAGCCTTGATGGCGGTCGCCCGAAAGATCATCACGCTCGACGACAAAAACCTGGAGGCCCAGTACTTTCTTGGTTACGCAGCGATCGGCCTCGCGCTGGGTGTAACGTATTGGCTGATAGACAGAAAACCGTAAGTCGCGAATCCGGTGGTCCGCAGAATTGCGCGATCAAAACCAATTTTTTGTGAAGGTTCAAAAAGAACTGACACCCAAAACTAAAGCGGCACGAGCCGCTTTAGTTGCTTTCTGAGTTGGTCACAGATGCCAACAAAGTCTTAGACGAAACAGACCTAACAATGCACCCCGGCGGCGCCATAGTGACCTCAAGTTGGAAAGCCAAGTTGGTTGATCAACTTCCAGATATCCCGGTTGGCGTCAGAAAGCTGATCGACCACTTTTTCGATTTCCTTCATCGCATCCTCATCCACGGTGTCCTGACGACCCAGCTTGATATCCGTTTTTCGGTCCGCAATGCGCATCAGAATAGTCTTCGGGTTCCCGCTGTCAGGATCGAAGGAATAGATGCAGTGGTTGTACCGGTTGCGGATGCCGGAGAGCTTGCTGAGGCGCTGCGTGTGTTTGAGGATGGGATCCCGGATGTCCGGCGGACGACCCTCCATTTTGGCCAGCCGCTCAACCAGGTCAATTCTGGCGCGCGTTGTGTTCAACGTCAGAAAGATGATGACCGAGATGTCCTTATTGGTGCGGGTCAACCCCGCGATCAGGTGGATCAACAGGCTTTCCGTGTTGGTCCACATATAATTCAACTTGCCGACCATAAGGATCAGGCGGTCAAAGCGGGCTTCGAAATCGTCAGTCAATTGTAAGTTCTCGTGCTTCTTCTGGTGCGACCTCGAAAAAGAATTGTGCCGCCGCGGTTCGATTGCTGACACCGATCTTGCCCGCAACATTGTGCATATGCAGTTTGACCGTGTGTTCGGTGATGCCAAGATTTGATGCAATGATCTTGTTGCTCTGGCCTTTGGACACCAGACGCAGCACCTGTTTCTCCCGCCGTGTCAGCTTGGAATAGACCGGGTGCAGGTCACCGGACTTTGTTGGTGCCGACGGCGCATCATTCGATACTGCCGGGGGATGCGCTACGCAGTCCGCCAGAAAACAGGGCAGGTACAGTTCTTCATGCAGCAAAAGGCGCAAGATGGAGCGCCACACATCCGGCGCGACATTCATCGGCAAGTACCCGATGTCGCCAAACTGGCCACGATCCCAGTTTTCGAATGCAAGGCGCGCGGCGTCTTCTTTGCGGTAAGCAAAGGCGAGGCAGCCAGACCCTGCAGTCTCTTTATAGGCATGTGGCCGGTTCAACAGATCCTCAAGCAGAACCTGATCGACGACGATCACCTTGCCGGCACCGACGTCCGAGCCACTCGACGCTGGCAGCGCATCGATGCTCTCAACCCGGCGCGTGGTGACGCCGAATTCGTTTTCAACACCTTGGATGGTCATATCTGAGTAGAAGAGTTCTTTGCCGACAAAATTGATCGAGAAGTCTTCGGGATTAGAAACGTTTGGAACAGCACTATCCTGAAACGGAATGCTCATCATTCCCCCCTTATTAACCCACACCGCGAAAAAAATGCGGCGAAATTGTAAACAGTACTCGTAGAGCAGAATTCGAAGTAATTAACAGTATAGAGGTAAGACTATAGCGGAAAGTTCAAGTTTCAGCAACTTTGCCTGCCGTCTGCAAAAACCGCGTTCTAATACTTTCGGTTAGGTTGGGTTCGATTCTTCTCGCTTAAGTAGAGGGAATTGCAGGATTTCCTAAACTGGTGGTTTTAATTTCGCCCGTCCGCCCGTTGTTCCACTAAATTTCAGTCACAGAAGATTTACAGTAATGAAAACAAGCCCCTGTGCGTTCTAGTGCTTTAGGGTAGCTATTCAGACTGCTTCCGGCCTGTAACCATGACCGAGCTTCAATTTCGAAGCCACAAGTCCAGTGTGTCCGCGAATCGCGCATTACAGCGAACCAGTTCCGCAGACACGGTATCGGCTAAGCCGAGAAAGGAGGGTGGGAGATAATTCACTGAAGGTAACCGCATTCAAGCGCGTTTTGCGCCTGTGTGCCGTGACTAGTTTTAACCGCGCCAGTAGCCGTTTTGGAGATGAATGACGGCCCGTGCGCTTAGTAAGTGGAAAATCATATGTCTGATAAACGCACGACAAATAACGTTGCAAACATCGAAGAAATTAACGTTGGTGAAGCCTATGTGCCTATCGAGGCTGACGTGGACGTCGAAGAGGCGAACATCGATGCTGACATGACCGAACAGAAGACCAAGGTCGATAACGATCAGGGTCAGGGTCAAGACCAGGAGCAAGCTCAGAAGACCAAGGTCGAAAATGAGCAAGGTCAGGGTCAGGACCAAGGTCAGGGACAAGATCAGGGACAAGGTCAGGACCAAGGTCAGGGCCAAAACCAGGGTCAGGGTCAGACCAACGGCAACAACGATAACTCGAACTGGGTAAAAATTGATTTTGGCGAAGAAGGCCTGCCTAGTGATGACGATATCGTTGATATCGATGCTAACGGGTCCGAATTTGGTGACGTGATCACCGCTGGTGGCGACATTGACTACGATCCCGGCGATGACATGAACCTGTCGATCGACATGAGCGGCACAACCACCGCAATGTCGGCAATCAACAGCCAGTATGCCAGCCTTGAAGACAGTGACACTCTGGAAAATGCCGAAGTTCACAACGACGGTACTTTCAAGCAGATGGGTGATGCCAAAGGCGGCGACGCAAGTGCCGGTGACGGTATCTCGTCAGGCTCAGATGGCGGAAACTCCGGCGACGGTGGCAAGACCTATGGCGGAGACGCTTATGGCGAAACCTACGGCGGACACACTGCGGCCTTCGGTGGTCACAGCGGTGATGCTAACGGTGACGGTGATGGCGGCAGTGGCGGTGATTCAGGCGATGCTCTGAACTTTGGCCTGGGTGTCGGACATTCCGCAGCAGACGCGGATGGCGATAGCACCGGTGGCGAAGGCGGCGCGGCTGATAGTGAGTCGAACGCTGACAACGCAACCGACAGCGAAGTCGACGTTGACAGTGACGGTGGTGAAGGCGGAAACGCTGGCTCCATCGGTCTGGGGCTGGGCTTCGGGTCGGCAAATGCCGAGAACGATGGCGAGTCTGCCGGTGGCGACAACGAGTCAGACGCTAACAACAGTGTTGACGGTGACGCCGACAACGATGTTGATTCCGCAGACGCAAGCGGTGGCGGCGGTTTGGCTGGAAACCTTGGCGGTGCTTTGAACGAAAGCGAAACCGAAGCCGAAAACGGTGACTCTACATCAGGTGGAAACATCGGTCTTGGCCTTGCCGGCGCAGGTTCAGAAGCAGATGCAGATGCTGACGGTGGTGACGCGGACGGCGGTGACGGCGACGGCGGCGACGGCGACGGCGACGGCGGCGATGGCGGCGACGCAGACAGCGGAAACGGTGACGGCGGCGACGGCGGCGACGGCGACGGCGGCAACGGCGACGGCGGTGACGGCGACGCTGGTGAAGTGACTGCCGGCGACGGTGACGGCGGCGACGGTGACGGCGGCGACGGCGACGATGGCGGCGACGGTGACGGCGGCGACGGTGACGGCGGCGACGGAACTGGCGGAACGTCTGGTCAAGTCGACGGTGCGCTTGCAGCTCAGAACCAGGAAAGCGGTCTGATCGGCTCGAATACCGGTACCAACAGCGCGACCAACGGTGGCACTGATACCAACGGTGGCAACCCTGGTGTTGGCGGTGACGGCGACGGCGGCAACGGTCCCGGTGGAGACGGTGGCGATGGTGGCGATGGCGACGGTGCTGCTGGCACCGGCGGTGAAGCCAAAGGTGGCAACGGCCCCGGCGGAGCTGGTACCGGTGCAGCTGGTGACGGCGGTGACGGAGCTTCAGGCGTTGGCGGTAAAGCTGCTGGCGGCGACGGCGACGGCGGCGACGGCACAGGCGCAGCTGGTGTTGGTGGTGCCGGTGGCGGCGCTGGTGCAAACGGCGGTGAAGCTGATTCGCAAGCCGATGCTCAGGGCGTAGGTGATCAGGACGCAAAGGGTCCGATCGTTACGCAGTCGCCTGGCGACGCCATGGGTGAAGCCAGCAACGACCAGGACGCTACAGTCAATGCTGGCGGTGGCGGAACCAGTGATGCCGACGGGTTCGCACAAGCCAACGGTACTGGCACTGCGACTGCTGATGGTGTCGGCGGCGGCGGCGGTGCCGTGCAGCAGGATGCAGCATCCACAGGAACTGGTGCTGGTTCTGCAGACGCGGAAAACAACGCCGGTGACGGCGGTATGTCCGACGTCTTCTCGCAGGCTGACACCGATGGTTCGGCAGACAGTATGGCGCAAGCCATTGCCGGATATGGTGGCGACTCGATGTCCGACAACGACGCCACTTCTACCGGAATGGGCAGCGCTACTGGTGCGGCTTCTTCGGGAACCGGTGGCGGCGGTGGTGCCGGCGCTGGTTACGGTGGAACCTCCGGCAGTGCCGCAGGCAATGCCAATGGTGGTGCGACCTACGGTGCTGACGTCGACGGTGGCGCTGCGTCGGGTGCGTACTCGGGTGCAGGCGGAGCCGGCGGTAACGCAGGTACGTGGGGCTCGAACAACGGTGGCGACGGTATCGTCAACGGTGAGTCCTATGCATCGGCAGCAGCCGTAGTCGACACATCGGCGTTCAACCAGTCGATCGTCATGGGTGCCAACGTTCTTGGCAACTCGGTCGATACGACCATGGTTGGTGGTTCGATGACCGCGACCCACAACAGCGACGACACCGACGTGTAAGTCGCAGTCAGGGCCCGAATTATCGGGCCCCGACCCATTTCATAAAACTGCCGAGGCCGTATCGGGCGGCCTCGGCGCAGCAAACCCAAACCGGAAATTTCAGGCCGGGGAGGGGAAAAGGAAACCGATATGTCTCTCGACAGCATTACAGAAACGATTGCGCATTTTGTTGGAACCTTTGAACTTACTATTGAACAAGCTCGTCTGCGTGATGAGTACCAGGAATTTGTCGCGCTGCGGCGCAAGAACGAATTGGAAGAACTGGAAGATCCGACCACAATTCGGGTCAAAGCCAATCTGAAGCTCGATCCAGGCGAATACGATCCACTCCCGTACAAGCTTTTGCCGCCTGCTGCTGATCTTCCTTTGCCTCCTGTCCCGAACGGGCCACTTGAAATGGCTCAGATGATTTCCGGCCCGGGTTTTGGACCCGATCCCTATGTGCCGGCCGTACAACTGGGCGAGGCCCAGACCGTTATCGTAGTCCCGGACCCGCAGGTTGCGCCGCTGATTATCGGCTCGGCAGTGACCTACACGTTCCAAACCATTCTGATGAACGACAACGATGTGATCGGCCAAGGGGTCTTCCGGGACGTTGAACTGCAGATTGCCCAAGGTCAGGAGATGCTGGACGCCGCGCTGTCGATGCACGCGATTGTGACCCCGTCCCTGAACATCGAAGACTACCAATCACTCGAGTACCTCGAAAGTCTGGCCGACCAAATGCAGTCGCCGATGATCTCGCAGATCGAGGGCGTGACGGTTTACCAGTTCCATGGCGAGGACGTTTTGGGCATTTTCGTGAACGGTGAAAAAGTCGATGAGATGCCGGACTGGAACGATCTTTTGCCAGCCCATCATCAGACTGAGGAGGAAGACGAAGAAGAGGGCGACGCGCCCGACATGATGCCCGACGAATGGGACCGCTCGGATGACGAGGAATTTGGCGAAGGTCATACTGTCATCGCGGGCGGAAACCTGGCCGTCAATCAGGTCGACATCACGTTGGCCTGGGTTGATGCGCCAGTGATTGCAGTGGGCGGCAAGTCTGTCAGCCTCACGGTCGTCAGCCAGGTGGCGGTTGTCTCGGATGTCGATCAGGGTGGGCCGGGCGTGCAAAGCAGCACAAATGTGGTTCAGGCCGCCTATATCGGAACCGAGGCCAGCGAAGCTTGGTGGGTCGAAGACAATGTCTCTGAAACAAGCGCCGACCCGATTGTCTCGGTAACCTGGATTCAGGGTGATCTGTGGGTCACCAACTTTATCAAGCAAGTGATCGACGCCACGGATATCGATAAGATCAGCACTGAACTTTCGGCCTCGACCAGCCTGTACACCTTGGGTGACAACGTGTTGACCAACGTGACCAACATCATTCAGCTGGGCAACTTCTACGACCTGATTATGATTGGCGGGAACATGGTTTCCGTCGATGTGCTGCACCAGACAATTGCCTTGATGGATGATGACGTCTACGGCAGCGGCACGCCGGATCAGGAAGGCAATGAAAACCTGGTCATGAACCAGGCGTCCGTGACGACGACTGGCGAAGATACGCTGGAAGAGTTGGACATGCCGCATGCCGAGGCGCTGACCCTTCAGCAGGTCGACCGTGAGGCATTCGAAGATGCTCTGACGTCTAACCCCGACTATGCTGGTATGGAGTTGATCCGCGTTCTCAACATCGAAGGTGACCTGGTTCAGGTCAATTCGGTCGAACAGATCACATTGTTGCAGGATCAGGACGATATGTCGGTCGAAGGGGCCGAGGCGGTCAATGCGGCTGTGAACGGTGCTGGTAATGCTCTGCTGAACGCCGCAAACATCACCAAGGTTGGCGTCGACTCGACCGTTATGGCGGCGGGAGGAGAGTATTCCGATCTTCTGATTCACCAGGCTTCACTGCTCGATATCCCCGAGCAGGAGGACGCAACGGAGATCGCGAATGAAGTGATCGCCGTCCTTATGGAAGAAACGGCAGCGGCTGGCGAGAATGGCCTCGCTCAGGCGCAATCGAACCTGACACCGTCCGAAATGGCCAGCAATGACGATGCTATGCAGTCCATGCTGGCGTAAATTTTATATCCGTTTCGGTCGATTCATGTTAGCGTAAAGACTGTATTTGTTGCGAGTGCTCCGAAAGTTTTAAAATGTCGATTGTTTTTTCGTCGCGTCGTTCTCCTGATGCCAGCCCGCTTGATATTGAGGGCGTTGGTAAACCTACGCAGCCAGATGGCAGCGATAAGTCCCAACAACAAACAGCAAAGGCGCCCAGCTTGCGTCTGAACAAAAAAATGCGTGTGCCAGACCCTGAAGGCAGTCCTGAAGCGACGGCCAAGCAGGAAGAGTCTGTCGCCGCAAAAGCTGTGAAGCCCAAGAAGAAAGCGACCAAACCCAGATCCGAACCACCAATACGCGCCGCAGCTTCCCCCCGGCGCGCTCAGTCGCAGCCCGATGAAGACCAGAATGCCCAGGGCCGCGACGCTGGGGTGGCCGAGGATGCCTCAAGCCCCGATCCTGACACCGCCACGGAAACGACAGCGCGAGCGACCCCCCAATCGCGCTCGACGGGCGGTGAACGCATAGGTGCCACTATCGAGGCTAAGGCGAACGAGCCGATGCAACTCCGAAAAACGGGCGGAGGTGACGGCAAGGGGCCACCCCAGACTTTCCACAAACGCACTCCTCCAGAGGATTTCCAGAACACGCTGCGCACGTCGTTGCGGGCGATCTGGCGCAATCTGGCCTTTGTTCTGGTGCTGACCTGCGCCACGAATATCCTGATCCTTGCGATCCCGATCTACCTGTTCCAGATCAGTGACCGTGTTTTGACCAGTCGCTCGCTGGACACGCTGATCATGCTGACGGCCATTGTGGCCGGGGCGGTGATTTTTCAGGCGGCTTTTGATGCGGTGCGTCGCTTTATGCTGATGCGAACAGCGGTTGAGGTCGCCGCAAGGTTGGGCGCGCCGGTTCTGAGTGCTGCAGCCCATGCCTCATTGCATGGCAATGGTCGTGAATACCAGACATTGGGTGATTTGCAGCAAGTGCGCGGGTTCCTGGTTTCGGGAACCCTGATTTCGTTCCTGGATGTGCCTTTCGCGCCGTTGTTTATTCTGATGATCTTCCTGGTGCATCCGCAGCTGGGAACCATCGTGATCATAACTGCGTTGTTGCTGATGATTATCGCGTTCGTGAACCAGAAGATGACCGCCAAACCCTTCGCCGAGGCGAACCGGGCGCAATCCATGGCGAACCAGCATCTGGACTCGATGGCGCGCAACAGCCAGATCATCAACGCACTGGCCATGATCCCAGAGGCCGTTCGCATCTGGGGACGGGACACAGCGCAATCGCTGACGTGGCAAGTGCGTGCGCAGGACCGCAACGTGATTTTCGCGGCGATCTCGCGCGCTGTGCGCCTGCTGACGCAAATCGCCATTCTGGGCTGGGGCGCGTTCCTGGCGCTGCAGGGTGAGATCACCGGCGGTATGGTCATCGCGGCCTCGATCATCGCTGGGCGGGCCTTTGCGCCGATCGAAGGGTCGATCGAAGGCTGGAACTCATTCCTGCTGACGCGTGCAGCCTTTGGGCGCATCCGGAACCTGTTGTCCAATTCGGCACTGCAATTTGAAAAGCTGCGCCTGCCGCGCCCCGAAGGTCGTATGGATGTGGAGCGTCTGCTTTACGTGCCCGGTGGCACCAAGCGCGTTGTTTTGAATGGGATCAGTTTCTCGCTGAACCCGGGCGAAACGCTGGCCGTGATCGGGAACTCCGGTGCAGGCAAGACCACGCTGGGCAAGACGCTGGTGGGATCGATCCTGCCGACCTCTGGCAGTGTCCGGTTGGATCTGATGGACATCCGCAACTGGGATCCGCGCCAGTTCGGCGAAAGCATCGGCTACTTGCCGCAGGATGTGCAGCTGTTCCCCGGCACGATCAAAGACAACATCGGCCGGATGCGCGCGGATGCGACGGATGAACAAATCCACGACGCCGCCGTTCTGGCTGATGTGCACAACATGATCGCCACCCTGCCACAGGGGTACGAGACTGTGGTGGCTGCCGATGGCTCACCCCTGTCGGGCGGTCAGAAACAGCGCATCGCACTGGCGCGCGCTTTCTTTGGCAACCCGCGCATGGTCGTTTTGGACGAACCTAACTCGAACTTGGACGTGGCGGGGGATCAGGCGTTGTCCAAGGCAATTGCGCAGGCCAAGGCGAACAAGATCACCGTTGTGGTGATTACTCAGAAACCAACCCTGTTGAACGTTGTCGACAAGATCATGCTGCTGACGGATGGCCGCGTGGCATTGTTTGGCCAGCGTGAACAGGTGCTGCAGCAGTTGAATGCGTCGCGGGGCAACAGACCCGGCATTCAATCACAGCAAGGGGGTCCGGCATGAATGAACTTGTCCCAGTAAACAACGATCCCAAGGACCCAACGGTCTGGTACGCCGAGGTTCCGCGCTCGATCAGTCGGTTCGTGGTGATCGGCTTGATAATGTTGGTGGTCTGCTTTGGCGGCTTTGGAATTTGGTCCTTCCGCGCACCATTGGCGGCGGCCGTGATTGCGCAAGGCAGTTTTGTTGCCACTGGTCGCAACAAGATTGTGCAGCACCTCGAAGGCGGCATTATCGACGACATCAAGGTGATCGAAGGTCAGACGGTCAAACAGGGTCAGGTTCTGATGACCCTGGATCAGACCTCGGCCGAGGCGAATGAGCGTGAACTGTTCATCCGCAAAATCCGTCTGCAGGCGATGACTGAACGGTTGTCGGCCGAGTACAACGAAAAGGAACGCTTGGAGTTCTCGCCCGATTTGATCGAAGCATCGGATGACGTTGAAGTCATGGGCATTCTGGACGGGCAGAAAATCAGCTTTGACGTGTCCCGCAAAACGCTGCTGAATGACATTGCCCTGCTGCAACGCAATATGGAGGCACTCAAGATCCGCTCCAGCGGTTTTGAGGCGCAGCTGGACAGCATGATCCGGCGTTCGGAAATCCTGCAGGAAGAGTTTGAAACCAAAGAGGCCCTGTTCGAAAAAGGATTGGTGCGCAAAGGCGATCTGAACACGATCCGCCGCGTTCAGGCCGAGGCGGAAGGCCAGCAGGCCCGCCTGATGGCCGAAACCGCCGAAATCAACCAGATGATCCTGAAGTATGAAGAACAGATCACGCGAACCCGTTCCGCTTATCGCGAAGCGGCGCTGGACGAACTGGGTGTCATCGAGGCCGATCTGGAAAGTGTGCGTGAAAAAAGCCGTCAGGCCCGCAGCGTTCTGGAACGGGCAGTGGTGCGCGCCCCGGTATCCGGGACTGTCGTGCGCTTGCACTACCATACCGCAGGTGGCGTCATCGAAACCGGTGAGCCTATTGCCGAAATCCTACCCTCGGACGCGCCTCTGATCATCGAGGCACAGGTGCCCCGGACCGAAATCGACAGCGTTGTGACAGGCCAGCAGGCCACCGTACGACTGGTGGCACTGAACCAGCGCACAACGCCAGTGCTGAGCGGCGAGGTCTTTTATGTCTCGGCGGACGCTCTGGTCGAAGACTCCTCGGGTGTGCCGCAAGAGGTCTATCTGGCGCGCATCTCGTTGGCCCCGGAAGAGATGGACCGCGTACGTGGCTTCATTCCCACGCCGGGCATGCCAGCCGAGATCATGATCCAGACCGAGGAACGCACCTTTGCGGCCTATATCGCAAAGCCTGTGACAGACAGCATGTCGCGCGCCTTCCGCGAGCACTGATTGCCCAATCGGGCAATCAGTCTGCGCATTCCCGATTTTGCGTGCTAGCATCTGGTGAGATTCACCAGAGGGGACTTTTCATGCCATTGACCGTAAGCCAGATGATGGAGGCGGCGAACGCTGTCGTTGCCCGGATTGATACAAACGGGGCCAAAGACCTGATCGGGCAGGGCGCGCTGCTTTTGGATGTCCGCGATGCTATCGAGCTGCAGCAAACCGGTCGTGCCAAGGGCGCACATCACATCCCGCGTGGCATGTTAGAGTTCCGCGCCGACGATAGCCTGCAATCGCACGATCCCGAGCTGCGCAAGGATCGTGCCATCGTGCTGTATTGCGCCGCAGGCAGCCGGGCTGCCCTGGCAGGCAAGCTTTTGAAAGATATGGGCTATGAGCAGGTCTATAACGTCGGCGGTCTGCCAGACTGGATCAATGGCGGTGGAGAGGTCACGTGAATTTCTGACCTGGGCTCGTCAAAATCTGACGCAGATCAAGGTGTCTTACATTCCAAATGGTTAATGTGATCTTCGGGCTTCAAGCATAAGGAAGACAGAAGATGCTACGCCTTGCCGCCATACTCTATTCCCTGATCGCAACCGCCTTTGCCGGTTCGGCTGTTATCGCGGTTCTCACCGCAGGGCTGGTGTCTACGGTCGCCATTGTCTCGGCAGCTGCGGCAGGCTGTGTTGTGGCGTTGCCAGCGTCCTGGCTGGTTGCCAGGCGGTTGTATCAGAACGCCTGATCAGGCGTTCAGAAAAGTCCTGACGGCGGCTTCGAATTCACGCGGTTTCTCGGCGTGCAGCCAATGGCCCGCGCCGGGAATTTTTGCAAACCGAGCAGCCGGAAATAGGGCGCGGATCGTGTCGCGGTGTTCAGGCAGGACGTAATCCGAAGCTCCGCCGGACAGGAACAGGGTGGGGCCGCCCCAGGACGCATCCGTCTCGGGGAAGCCCATGATCTTGGGCATCTCGGCCGCCAGTGTGTCGAGGTTCAGCAGCCAGCGTTTTCCCTTGATGTCGAGGGATTGCGTGAAAAAGCTCTGAAGCGCTTTTTCTACGCCTTGCGCCGCCAACTGCCCCTCGGCGTCTGACCGGCGTTCGATGGTCGAGAAATCGACAGCGCGCATAGCGTCGATGAACTGAATCTGGCTGTGCGTATAGGTGACAGGCGCAATGTCCGCGACCACCAGTTTGCGCACCAGATCGCCGTGCCCAAGCGCCAACATCATCGAAGCCTTGCCGCCCATCGAGTGGCCAACAACGTCAGCTTTGCCGCCGATATGTTCGATCACCTCGGCCAGATCAGCAGCCAGGTCGGGATAGCTGTGCTCGTCTGTCCAGGCGCTATTGGCATGATTGCGCATGTCCACGGCTACAACCTGCCGCTCATCCGATAGACGCCGCGCAATGACCCCCCAATTGCGGGCCGACCCATACAGGCCATGAGCAATCAAAAGAGGAGGGTTCGAGGTCGGTTCGCCGTGGATGGTCATGTTCAGCATAAGGCCGTGATACCTCCACCCGTTTCAAACAGCCAGCCCCATTGTCGAGCCTGCTGCCCGAGGTTACATTCCGCGCGCAGGAGGGCGTCATGACGCAGACAACAGATATCCAAGGCCAGATCGCGGACACGGTGCAATTGCTGCGTGCAAAGCTTGGCGTTAAGGACAAGACGCTGACGGCCTCTGTTCGCAAGGCCAGGCGTCGCCTTCCGCGGCGGATTTACAAGCAGGCAATGCTGCTCGCCGGTGCGGAACAGATGGCTGCGCATCCGAAATTGCGACTGGTGCTGGACACGCCCAAACTGGCTCAGGCGTCCGAAGAGGTTCAGACCCATCTGGCCGGTATCAATTTGGCGGATCGCCGCTGGGGCTGGTTCCTCAGCTTTCTTGGATCGCTCGCGCTGGGTTTTCTGGCCCTGTCTGCACTAGTGCTGGTCGTGCTGCGCTGGCGCGGCTTTATCTGAGCGCACAAAAAATAACGACGCCCTGACGGGCGCCGCTTGTGATTCATCAAACCTGTAGGGCTTACAGGTTCGGATAGATCGGGAATTTGGCGCAGAGGTCTGCGACCTCGGCTTTGACCTTAGCTTCAACCGCGCCGTTGCCGTCTTCGCCATTGGCCGCCAGACCGTCGACAACCTCGATGATCCAGTCCGCAATCTGGCGGAACTCGATCTCGCCAAACCCGCGTGTGGTCCCGGCGGGCGAACCCAAACGGATGCCGCTGGTGATGGTCGGCTTTTCGGGGTCAAACGGCACACCGTTCTTGTTGCAGGTGATGTGCGCGCGGCCCAAGGCCTTTTCGGTCGCGTTGCCTTTGACGCCTTTGGGGCGTAGGTCGACCAGAACAACATGGGTGTCCGTGCCGTGGGTGACGGTATCCAGACCGCCCTTGATCAGCTGATCCGACAGCGCCTGCGCGTTGGTCACGACTTGCTGTATGTAGTTCTTGAACTCGGGGCGCAGAGCCTCACCAAAAGCGACGGCCTTGGCCGCGATCACGTGCATCAGCGGGCCGCCCTGAATGCCGGGGAAGATGGCCGAGTTCACTTTCTTGGCGATATCTTCATCGTTGGTCAGGATCATGCCGCCACGCGGACCGCGCAGGGTCTTGTGCGTGGTGGTCGTCGCCACATGTGCATGCGGGAAGGGGCTGGGGTGTTCGCCTGCGGCGACCAGACCGGCAAAGTGCGCCATGTCCACGTGCAGGTAGGCACCGACCATGTCAGCAATCTCGCGCATGCGGGCAAAGTCGATCTGGCGCGGGATGGCCGAGCCACCGGCGATGATCAGCTTGGGCTGGTGCTCTTTCGCCAGCGCTTCGACCTGATCATAGTCCAGCATGTTGTCTTCTTTGCGGACGCCGTACTGCACAGCGTTGAACCACTTGCCCGACTGGTTTGGACGTGCGCCGTGGGTCAGGTGACCGCCTGCGTCCAGGCTCATGCCCAGAATCGTGTCGCCGGGTTTAATCAGCGCCTGGAAGACGCCCTGGTTGGCCTGAGAGCCCGAGTTTGGCTGCACGTTGGCGAACCCGCAACCGAACAGCTCTTTGGCGCGGTCGATGGCCAGATTTTCAGCGATATCAACGAATTGACACCCGCCATAGTAACGACGACCGGGATACCCTTCGGCGTATTTGTTGGTCATGACCGAGCCCTGCGCTTCCATCACGGCGGCAGAGACGATGTTCTCGGACGCGATCAGCTCGATCTCGTCGCGCTGACGACCCAGCTCGGATGTGATCGAGCCAAACAGCTCGGGGTCACGGTCGGCGAGGGACTGGGTGAAAAATCCGGTATCACGGAGATTGGCGTTCATGGGCGCTCCACATGTCTGTGTCAAAATCTTGCGGATTTCCTATCGGAAACCGTGCAAGGGCAAAAGCTTTAAAGCGACGATTTGGCCTGCTGGGGCGTCAAGTCTGGCCTATCGGGGAAAGGTATGATTGTTTCGGAACCAAATGTGCAAGACCGGAAACCGGAACAAATGATCCAGAGAATCGCTTTCCTCGCCAGCGACGTCAAAGTGGCCCAGACGGCCCGCGACACCTTGGTAAAACGCTATGGCAATGCCGCGCCACGGGATGCGGATGTGGTGGTGGCGCTGGGCGGTGATGGGTTCATGCTGCATACCCTGCACAACATGCAGCATCTGGATACGCCGGTTTATGGCATGAATCGCGGCACAATCGGATTTCTCATGAACGAGTTTCACGAATCCGACCTGATGGCGCGGCTGGATGCTGCTGAGGAAGAAGTCATCAACCCGTTGGCCATGCGGGCGATGGATCAGTCCGGCAAGATGCACGAGGCCCTCGCGATTAACGAGGTGTCATTGCTGCGCGCCGGTCCGCAGGCCGCGCGGCTTAAGATCAGCGTAGATGGTCGGGTGCGAATGGACGAACTGGTCTGCGACGGCGCACTTCTGTCCACACCTGCGGGATCGACCGCGTATAACTATTCGGCACATGGCCCGATTTTGCCGATTGGCTCGGATGTTCTGGCCCTGACTGCAATCGCCGCGTTCCGACCACGCCGGTGGCGCGGGGCGCTTTTGCCCAAGATCGCCAAAGTCCGGTTCGATGTACTGGACGCTTACAAGCGCCCGGTCATGGCCGATGCGGATTCGGTGTCTTTCCCAGACATCGACTGGGTCGAGATCCGGTCCGAACCCTCGATCCAGCATCGCATTCTGTTTGACCCGGGGCACGGGTTAGAAGAACGCCTTATTTCTGAGCAATTCACCTAAAATATGGGATTTACGAAATTTTTAGAACTTGTGTGAACTGGTTCACATGAGGTTCATTAACATTCCGCTAATCTACTCTTGCCCGGAGATCACGTCACGGTGGGAGTGAGTGGCCACCAAACGACGTTTTCGAACGAGTGCGCAGATTTTGCGCTGGCGAGGGTAGGTGGTGCTACGCTCGTTACCGATATCCGGGCATATTTTAGCAAGCGGACCCCGGGCACAATAACCCGGGGTCTATTATTGTTGGGGTCGTTTTAGGCGCCCATCTTCTCCCACAAAGGCAGGCACATCTGGCCGACTCGCGCCTCGATCGCGGCGGCGGCATCCACGGCCATATCTTCGCGCCAACGGCGGGCCGCGATCTGAACGTTGATCGGCTGCGGCCCATTGGGCAAATCGGCCAGTCGGGAAGGTACACAAGCGGCGGGCAGGCCGAGGAAGTTCATCGAATAGGAATAAACCGCACAGCCCAGAACCTCGTGCACACCTTCTGCGCCTTCGGTGTCCCGGTCCGGTTTGAAGAATGGTTGCGGCAGGAACGGGGACAGGACCAGAGGGTAGTCCTCCATGAATACTGACCATTCGCGGGCATAATGGGTGCGCTTGGCCAGAATGCGGATCAGGTCGGTTTCTACGATGGGCGGAAATTCCTGAAAGTAGACCTCGAAAATCTCGCGGATGGTCTCTGACCCCGCAGCCTCGATATCGCTTCGGAGCAGTGTCAAGACTTCTCCCATCAGCGCGCGATAGCCGGACCGCCCGCATTCGAAGACGTCAGGCGGGTCGATCTCTTCGACCAGATATCCGGCGTCGACCAGCGCATCTCGGGCCGTGTCCAACGCCTTGTCGACTTCGGGGTGCAGGGCGTAGCCAAAGGTGTTCTTGGTGAAGGCGACTTTGACCGGGCCGTCCATAGCCTCACCGCGCCACGGCATGGCGACGTGGAACGGGTCGCGCGGGTCCGGGGCGATCAGGCTGGGCATAGACAGATGCAGGTCGGCGGCGGAGCGGGTGATCAACCCTTGCACCGACATGGATTGCGCCAGAATTCCACGCTCAGCCTTTTGGCTGGGGTTCCATGCTGGCACGCGGCCCAATCCGGGTTTGACCGTGACTGCGCCATTGGCCGCCGCAGGGAATCGCAGACTGCCGCCGATATCGTTGCCATGGGCCAAAGCGCCGATACCGGCCATCACCGCCGCACCGGCACCGCCCGAAGACCCGCCGGGTGAGATATGCCGCCCCCAAGGGTTATGGGTGCGACCATGCAATGGGTTATCGGTGTCGGCGCGGAACGAGAACTCGGGCGTATTGGTCCGTCCGATCACGACAGCCCCGGCGTTCTGCAGGTTGCGAACCACAGGGGCATCGTCTGGGGCGATCACATCCTTCAGCGCGACCACGCCGTTCGAGGTCGCATGCCCCTTTTGATCGACATTGATCTTGATGGTGACGGGCACACCATGCAGCGGACCGGCCGGCGCGCCACCCGCTACCGCCACATCCAGATCACGCGCGCGGCTCAGGGCCTCATCGCTCAGGTCCTCGACGACTGCATTCAGCGCAGGGTTGGTCTGATGCATCCGGTCGACGGCGTTCCGGGTGACCTCTTCGGCGCTCAGGTCACCAATGCGGGTCAAGGCGGTCAGGTCGGTGGCGTTCAGACGCCAGATGTCGGTTTGTGTCATGGGCCCTCACTGTCTTGGGATGACAGTAGGGGGCCTGTTTCAGGTTGCAAGCGAAAGACAGACGTCGGGCGACGGATCGCCGCCCAAACGCCTGTTATTGCGCGTAACCAATGGTTTTCAACGCATCCGTGATTTCGTCCAGGATGGCTGGATCATCGATGGTTGCGGGCATCTTGTAGTCTTTGCTGTCGGCAATCGACACCATGGTGCCGCGCAGGATCTTGCCCGAGCGTGTCTTGGGCAAACGGTCTACCACCACAGCCAGCTTGAACGCGGCGACAGGCCCGATCTTTTCCCGCACCAACTTGACCACGTCCTGCACGACCTCGCCATGGTCCCGATCACAGCCTGCGTTCAGGCACAGAAAGCCAACCGGCATTTGACCCTTCAACTGATCGGTCACGCCGATTACGGCACACTCGGCGACGTCGGGGTGGGCGGCCAGAACTTCTTCCATGCCGCCGGTGGACAGGCGGTGACCGGCGACGTTGATCACGTCATCGGTGCGGGCCATGATGTAGAGGTATCCGTCCTCGTCCACCATGCCCGCGTCTCCGGTCTCATAGTAACCGGGGAAGTGGTTCAGGTACGAGCTTTTGAACCGCTCTTCCGCATTCCACAGCGTTGGCAGAGTTCCCGGGGGCAGGGGCAGTTTGACGGCGATCGCACCCAGTTCCCCTGGTTTCATCGGGTGACCGCCCTCGTCGAGAATCTGCACGTCATAGCCCGGCATTGGTTTCGCAGGTGAGCCCAGCTTGACCGGTAGCTCCTCAATCCCCAGAGGGTTGCCCGCAATGGTCCAGCCGGTTTCAGTCTGCCACCAATGGTCGATCACAGGGACCTTCAGTGCATCCTGTGCCCATTCGATCGTGTCGGGGTCAGCGCGTTCCCCGGCCAGATAAAGGGCGCGCAGGCTGGACAAGTCATACTTTGCCAGCATCTCCCCCTTGGGGTCTTCGCGTTTGACGGCTCGGATGGCGGTTGGTGCGGTGAAGAAGCTCTTCACTTTGTGTTCGGAAATTACCCGCCAGAAGGTACCTGCATCGGGTGTGCCGACAGGTTTGCCCTCGAACACAATCGTTGTGTTGCCATGGATCAGCGGCGCGTAGCAGATATAGGAATGCCCAACGACCCACCCCACGTCAGACGCTGCCCAGAACACATCGCCCGGATCGACGTCATAGATGTTCTTCATCGTCCAGTTCAGCGCGACCAGATGGCCTGCGGTTGGGCGGACGACACCTTTCGGCGCACCGGTCGTGCCTGAGGTGTAGAGGATATAGGCCGGATGATTGCCCTCGACCGGCACGCATTCCGCCGGTTCAACACCGTACTGAAAGCCGTGCCAGTTATAGTCGCGGCCTTCGACCAACTGAGCCACTTCCTGTTCGCGCTGGAAGATGACGCAGAACTCGGGCTTGTGACTGGCCATGTCGATGGCGCCGTCCAGCAGAGGTTTGTAATGCACAACGCGACCCGGCTCCATCCCGCAGGAGGCGGCGATGATGGCCTTTGGCTTCGCATCGTCAATCCGCACGGCCAGTTCGTTGCTGGCAAAGCCGCCGAACACAACCGAGTGAACGGCCCCTAGGCGAGCACAGGCGAGCATAGCCTCAAGCGCTTCGGGGATCATCGGCATATAGATGATGACGCGATCGCCTTTTTCGACACCCTTGGCCCGCAGCGCGCCGGCCAGATTGGCGACACGGTTGCGTAGCTCGACATAGGAAATCTCGCGCTTGGTGTGCGTGATCGGGCTGTCATAGATAATGGCGGTTTGTTCGCCGCGACCGTTTTCAACATGCCGGTCCACCGCGTTCCAACAGGTGTTTACCTTGGCATCGCTGAACCATTCGTACAAAGGCGCGTTGTCGTCGAACAATGCCTTGGTTGGCGGCTGAACCCAGTCAATCTCTTGCGCGGCTTTCATCCAGAATGCCTCTGGGTCCGATTTCCAGCTTTCGTAAATGTCCTGATAAGCCACGGTGACCTCCTCCAAAAACTCCTTGGAAGATGTGTTATGTGGCCAGAGGTCACCGCACAAGCGACCGGAATGACGGAGCGTCACTTTATCGCAAAATATTTGCAAGAATCCGCTAACTAGCCTGCAAATTTTTGCAAACTACCGCGATTTTGCTGCGTTTTTGCGACTGAATTCGAGTTTTTGCAAAGTTGCATAGTTTGGTGTGCAAACCACGCACCCGGTTTGGAATCAAACAGGGCGCCGCTTTGACGCCCTGTATAGTGGGTATTGGTTAATCAACCGTAATGGGCGACCGGGGTGCCCGCGATGGCTGCCATGTTCAGCAACCCACGCGCCGTGATCGAAGGCGTCACGATGTGCGCCTTGTTGCCCATCCCCATAAGGATCGGGCCGACCTCAAGCCCATCGGCCTTCATCTTGAGGATGTTGCGCACGCCGCTGGCCGCGTCGGCATGGGCAAAGATCAGAACATTGGCTGGACCCTGCATGCGCGAATTCGGGAAGATGCGCGAACGCAGCTCAGGGTCCAGAGCAAGATCCAGGTTCATTTCACCCTCATAGGTGAAATCGCGCGGCTCGGAGTCGAGGATCTCCATCGCGGCCCGCAAGCGTTTGCCCGACCCTTCGGCCTGATTGCCGAACTGCGATTGCGAGCAAAAGGCGATTTTGGGCTCGATCCCGAAGCGTCGGACGTGCCGCGCAGCGCCAAGTGTCGTCTCGGCCAATTCTTCGGGGGTGGGAAGCTGTCGTACATGGGTGTCAGCGATGAATAGTGGCCCGTCCTCAAGGATCATCAGCGACAGCGCACCATGCGGCCGCAGATCGCCGTCGTCCAGAACCTGCTCGACGTAATTCAGGTGCCAACGATACTCGCCAAACGTGCCACAGATCATACTGTCGGCTTCGCCGCGATGAACCATGATGGCCGCAATGGCGGTGTTGTTCGTGCGCATGATGGCTTTCGCCAGATCGGGCGTGACGCCTCGGCGCTGCATGATCTCGTGATACGAGTTCCAATAGTCATAGTATCGCGGGTCATCCTGCGGGTTGACGATTTGGCAGTCTTTGCCCGGGCGCACCGTTAGGCCAAGCCGTTCGCAACGCGCATTGATCACGTCGGGGCGGCCGATCAGGATCGGTGTCTCAGTCGTTTCCTCTAGAATGGCCTGCGCTGCGCGCAATACCCGCTCATCCTCGCCTTCGGCAAACACGATCCGGCGCGAGGCGGCTGCGGCGGCCTCGAACACCGGGCGCATCAGTAGGGCGGACTTGAACACGGTCTGGTTCAAACGCTCTTTATAGGCATCGATGTCCTTGATCGGACGCTTGGCGACGCCGCTCTCCATAGCGGCTTTAGCCACGGATGAGGACACCACGCCGACCAGACGCGGATCAAACGGCTTGGGGATCAGATAGTCAGGACCAAAGGTCAGCTGTTCGCCTTTATAGGCCGCCGCCGCCTCGGCGCTGGTTGTCGCGCGAGCCATCTCTGCGATGCCGTCCACGCACGCGATCTGCATCTCGTCATTGATTTCGGTCGCGCCCACGTCCAGCGCTCCCCGGAAGATAAAGGGGAAACACAGGACGTTGTTGACCTGATTGGGAAAGTCGCTGCGCCCGGTGGCAATGATCGCATCCGGTGCGACCTCGCGGGCTGCCTGGGGCAGAATTTCCGGTGTCGGGTTGGCCAGCGCAAAGATGATCGGTCGTTTGGCCATCTTCTGCACCATCTCGGGCTTCAAAACGTTTGGACCGCTAAGGCCAAGGAACAGGTCTGCGTCGCCAATAACGTCATCCAATGTGCGCAGGTCCGATTTCTGAGCAAACTGGTCTTTGTGCGGGTTCATATCCACGTCACGACCTTCGTAAACCAGCCCGTGAATGTCGCACAGCCAGATGTTTTCGCGTTTGACGCCCAGTTTGACCAGCATCATCAGGCAGGCAATACCCGCCGCGCCGCCCCCGGTAGAGACAATCTTAATGTCTTCGAACTTTTTGCCTGCAACGTGCAGGGCGTTCTTGGCCGCAGCGCCGACCACGATGGCCGTCCCGTGCTGGTCGTCGTGGAAAACGGGGATGTTCATGCGTTCGCGACACAGTTTTTCCACGACAAAACAGTCAGGCGCCTTGATGTCTTCAAGGTTGATCGCACCGAAGGTTGGTTCCAGCGCGCAGACGATATCTGCCAGCTTTTCGGGATCGGGCTGATCGACTTCGATGTCGAAACAGTCGATCCCGGCGAATTTCTTGAACAGAACAGCTTTGCCTTCCATCACCGGCTTCGACGCCAGCGCGCCGATATTGCCCAGCCCCAGAACCGCTGTCCCGTTTGATACAACCGCCACAAGGTTTCCGCGCGCTGTATAGAGCTCGGCATTGGAGGGGTCGGCTTTGATCTCCAGGCTGGCCTCGGCCACGCCGGGGGAATAGGCGCGCGCCAGATCGCGGCCGTTCGCCATGGGCTTCGTTGCCTTGATCTCAAGCTTCCCGGGTTTGGGATGGGCGTGATATTCAAGCGCTGCTTGCCGCAAGCTGGGTGTATCCGACATCGGCGTTATGACTCCTAAGACAATTTGGTTTAGTATTAAACTATATTCCCGGGCTTGGCTACGCTACGTCATTTTGCAACAGTTATGTAAAAGTTGGCCGTGCTCTTGTTGAAGTTTGTCACATAATTTTTACGTACGTGCATCTTTAGAGCAAACCTAAACGCGTCGAGCAGCGAAAGCTACACATGAGCTACAAAGATGAATTCCAGGCCGGGATAGCCTTTCCGGGTGGCCGGACGGGGCTTGGGGCCGACCGCATCGTCTATGCCATGGTGCTGACAATCGCCAGTCTTGTTCTTGCTGCCGTGAGTATCTGGCCGGTGCAGGCGCTTGCGCTGAACCAAGAGGGCGGGTTGTTCGAGACCATCTCGGCCGCTGCGCTTTTTGTGGCCGGCCTTGCCGCGCTCTGGCGGTATCCCGGCCTGAGCCGCCTGTACATCGGCCTCGTCTGTTTACTGTTGGCGGAGCGAGAGCTTGAGGCGGACATCTATCCGGTGGATAGCCTGCCGTATTGGCTGCTGAATGGGCTCGATACCATGCTGGACATGACGCTGGTTCGGTTTGCTCTGGTCGCCATCGTGATTGGTGGTGTGGTGTGGCATGGCGCCCCCAACGCCTGGCAGGCTGTAAAACAACGTGCTCCGTTTTTTACCGTTTTCGTCCTAGCAGGCGTTCTGGCAGTCGCCGCGCAAGTGTTCGAAGAAGTTTCGGGCATGTACAGCGCCGATTTGTCTGCTCTCATGAGAGTTCGTTTTTTTGTTCTGGAAGAAACGCTTGAGATGTTCTTTTCGATTGGCATTTTGGTCTCTGTTCTGATCGGATGGCCAAAATCCGACAGCGAAGAGACTCTGTATGACCTCAACCTCAAGCATCGACCAGACGCGCGCTGAAATCCGACTGCCCACCAGCGAGCTGCGCGACGACATTCCCTTTTTTACCAAAACGCTCGGAATGCGGATGGACATGATCTATCCCGCCGACGACCCACGGGTTGCCGTGTTTTCCGGCCACGGGCTGCGCCTGCGGGTCGAAAAGGACGCGCCCGAGACACCGGGGACCATTCGTATTCTGACAGACGACCCGGACGGTTTTGCCAACGGGCAGCGCAATCTGGTCGCGCCCAATGGCACACGGGTCGAGATTGACGAACTGAACCCGCCTATGGTGATGCCTGAAACAGTTCATTCCTTTGTGGTCCGCAGGCTCAAGGATCAGGCACCGTGGATTATTGGGCGCGCGGGTATGCACTACCGCGATCTGGTGCCGGATCGGCTGGGCGGGTCCATCATCGCCAGCCATATCCGTATTCCTGACGGTGGCCCCGTGCCGGATATGGTCCATTTCCACAAAGTCGGGTTTCAGCTGATCTTCTGCATTCACGGCTGGGTGGATGTTGTCTACGAGGATCAGGGCGAAAAGATGCGCCTGACTGCAGGAGACTGCTTTATCCAGCCGCCCGAAATCCGCCATCGGGTGCTTGAGGCGTCCGACAATGTGCAGGTGATCGAAATCGGCGTTCCCGCCGAACACGTTACCGAAATCGATCACCAGATGGAATTGCCTACCCCCCATTTTCGCCCGGACCGTGAATGGCAGGGCCAGCGTTTCGTCTATAACAAGGCCGAAGGCGCTGCGTGGGAACCCTTCCGCCTACCGGGCTATGTCTGCCGTGACACGACGATTGCTGAAAACACCAAGGGCGTCGCTGGCGTACAGGTTGTGCGCAAAGGGCAGGGCGATCCGGTTTGGGCGGCGCATGACACGGATATTCACTTTACCTTCGTGATGGAGGGTGAGGTGACGCTGGAAGGGGAAGGTCGCGAACCATATCGCTTGGAACAAGGCGATGCGTTCGTGATCCCGCCGGGCATGCGCACGAAACTGTCCGACCCTTCTGATGATATCGAATTGCTCGAGGTCACCTTGCCGGGGGTATTCAATACCAAGCTGGAATAAGTCAGTTTTGGCCTAGGAATAATGCATCCCGGGGGTTCAACTCCCCGGGCAGTTTCATTTAGGGTATGTTTTTCTGACCAGTTGATCAAAAATGGGGAATCGCCATGACTTTGAAAGATGCAGCGCTGTCTGTCCGGGAAAAAGCCTATGCGCCGTATTCCAACTTCAAAGTTGGCGCGGCAATCCGGTCCGCAAGCGGCCAGGTCTATTCGGGCTGCAATGTGGAAAACGTGGCTTACCCCGAAGGCACCTGTGCCGAGGCCGGGGCAATTGCAGCAATGGTGGCCGCGGGCGAGCAGGAACTTTCCGAGGTTTACGTCGTAGCCTCCAGCCCGCAACCGGTGCCACCGTGCGGAGGATGCCGACAGAAACTGGCCGAGTTTGGTAAGCGCGACGTCAAGGTAACACTGGCAACCGTGGATGGGGCAGAGTTCGCAACCACGATCGGAGACCTGCTGCCGGGTGCGTTCGACGCCTCGCATATGGAGGACGTGTAACCTCATGGACGCCCGTTCGATCATTGCAAAACTGCGCCGTGGGCAAGTCCCGACCGGAGATGAGCTGACCTGGTTCGCGCAAGGGTTGGCCGATGGCGGCGTCAGCGACGCACAGGCAGGGGCCTTTGCCATGGCGGTCTGCATGGGCGGGCTGGGTGCGCAGGGGCGCGCCGACCTGACAACCGCCATGCGTGACAGCGGTGATGTGCTGACCTGGGATTTCGACGGCCCGGTGATCGACAAACACTCGACCGGTGGGGTGGGGGACAGCGTTTCTCTGGTGCTTGCTCCTGCGTTGGCCGAGTTGGGGGCGTATGTACCCATGATCTCGGGCCGTGGTCTGGGCCACACGGGCGGCACGTTGGACAAGCTCGAGGCGATCCCCGGCGTCAGCACACAGATCGGGCAGGAGCGCCTGACTCAGATTTTGCACGACACTGGCGCGGCAATAGTTGGGGCCACGGGGCAGATCGCCCCGGCGGACAAGCGGCTGTATGCGATCCGCGACGTAACTGCGACCGTGGAAAGCCTGGATCTGATTACCGCTTCGATCCTGTCCAAGAAACTGGCCGCCAGCCCCGAGGCTTTGGTGCTGGATGTCAAGGTCGGCAGCGGCGCGTTCATGAAAACGCTGGAAGATGCGCGCAAACTGGCGCGCGCTTTGTCGGAAACCGCGAACGCGGCGGGATGCCGGACCTCGGCGGTGATCACCGATATGCATCAACCTCTGGCCCCCGCGCTGGGCAATGCGCTGGAAGTGGCCGAGGTCATGAAGGTTATGACCCAAGACGCTTATGCCCCGCTGACTGAAATCTCGGCCGAACTGGGCGGCGTGTTGTTGGCCGACGCCGGGATGTTCAAAACGGCTGATGAGGGCCGCGACAAGATCACGGACGTTATCCGCGACGGGCGCGCGGCTGAACGGTTCGGGCGCATGATGGCCGCTGTTGGCGGGCCGCTGCAGTTCGTTGAAAACTGGTCGCGCTACCTGCCTGAGGCCAGTGTGATCCTTGAGGTTCCGGCCCCGACAAACGGATACGTCACCGCCATAGACGGTGAGGCGCTTGGCCTGACCGTTGTGGCGCTGGGCGGTGGGCGACAGGTCGAAGATGACGTGATCGACCCAGCGGTCGGCTTGTCCGACATCGTCCGGCTGGGCGACAAGGTCGACAAAGGCGCGCCGCTGGCCGTGATCCACGCCGCGCGCGAGGACGCTGCCAAACGGGCCGCCGAGGCTGTAGTCGCCGCGATAACGCTCGGAGAAGCCGCCCCGACAGAGCCCACGCTGATACACGAAAGGATCACACCGTGACCCGCGCGTTTCTGGTGGTGATGGACTCGGTCGGCATCGGCGGCGCGCCTGATGCGGACCGCTTCTTCAACGGCGAGACTCCAGACAGCGGCGCAAGCACTTTGGCGCATATCGCGCAGGCTTGCGCTGAGGGCCGGGCAGAAGAGGGGCGGTCCGGCCCGTTGCACTTGCCCAATCTGGATGCGCTGGGGCTGGGGGCTGCGACGCGGTTGGCCTCGGGCGACGAAACGCCCGGGCTGGTGGCTGAGCCGACCGGCCTCTGGGGATGCGCGCGCGAGCATTCGCCGGGAAAGGACACGCCTTCGGGCCATTGGGAACTGGCCGGGTTGCCGGTGCCGTGGGACTGGCACTATTTCCCCGATACCAAGCCATCCTTCCCTGCGGATCTCAGCCGCGCTGCTGCCGAAGCAGCGGGCACAGACGGCATTCTGGGCGACTGCCACGCCTCTGGCACGGCCATTATTGCCGAGCTGGGGGCCGAGCATATGCGGACCGGCTGGCCCATCTGTTATACGTCCGCTGACAGCGTCTTTCAGATCGCCGCGCACGAGGAAAGCTTTGGCCTCGACCGCCTGCTGGCGATGTGCAAGGCGCTGGCCCCGCGTTTGCACGAAATGAAAGTCGGCCGGGTTATCGCGCGGCCCTTTGTCGGCTCGCCCGAGCAGGGGTTTACCCGCACCACCAATCGCAAGGATTTTGCGATTTTGCCGCCAGCGCCGGTTCTGACCAACTGGGCGCAGGATGTTGGGCGTCGGGTTCATGCCATCGGTAAAATCGGCGATATCTTCTCGATGCAGGGGATCGACACGCTGCGCAAAGGTTCGGATGCCGAATTGATGGGCCACTTGTCCGATCTGGTTGACGAGGCTGAAGAGGGCAGCCTGACATTCGCCAATTTCGTCGAATTCGACAGCCTGTATGGGCACCGCCGCGACATCAGCGGCTATGCCCGCGCGCTGGAATGGTTTGACCGTGAGATCGGTTTGATCCTGAACAAGATGCGTGAAGGGGACCTCATGCTGCTGACTGCCGATCACGGCAACGACCCAAGCTGGATCGGCACTGACCACACACGCGAACAGGTTCCTGTTTTGATTGCAGGGCAAGGCACAGGCCAGATCGGTGCCGTCGATTTCGCCGATGTCGCTGCCAGTATCGCGCACCACCTGAACATTCCGGCACAAGGACCTGGGAAGAGCTTTCTATGACCGTCGCAGACCTGCCAAAAATCGAACTGCATCTGCACCATGAAGGTGCAGCGCCGCCCGCATTCATCCGCCAGCTTGCGCATGAAAAGCGCATTGATCTGAGCGGAATCTTCAAGCCGGATGGAAGCTATGACTTTCGTGATTTCGCCCATTTCCTCAGCGTGTACGAGGCCGCCTGCGAAGTGCTGAAATCCCCTGAGGATTTCCGTCGTCTGACGTTGGCTATCCTCGAAGAAAGCGCTGAAAACGGTGTCGTCTACTCTGAAACCTTCCTAAGCCCGGATTTCTGTGGGGGTGGCGATCTTGCTGCGTGGCGTGACTATCTGAACGCCATTCAGGACGCCGCAGATGAAGCCGAAAGCAAGTTTGACATCACCATGCGCGGGGTGGTGACCTGCGTGCGCCATTTCGGGCCGGAACAGGCCAAGCAAAGCGCGCATTGCGCTGCTGAAACGGCTGGTGAGTGGATCACTGGTTTCGGGATGGGCGGAAATGAGGGCGTGGGCGCGCAGAGTGACTACAAGTGGGCCTTCGATTGCGCCCGCGAAGCTGGTTTGCGCCTGACCACCCATGCCGGTGAATTCGGCGGCCCGGAAAGCGTACGCGATGCGGTGCGCGATCTGGGCGTGGAACGGGTGGGCCACGGCGTTCGCGCCATTGAAGACCCTGATCTCATCCGCGAGCTGGTTGACCGTGAGGTCACGCTAGAGGTCTGCCCCGGCTCGAACGTGGTGCTGGGGCTGTTCCCCGATTTTGGTGCACACCCGATTGCGCGGTTGCGCGATCACGGCGTGAGAGTAACGGTTTCTACTGATGACCCGCCGTTTTTCCATACCACCATGCGCCGCGAATATGAGATGCTGAACCAAGCCTTCGGCTGGGAGGCCGAAGACTTCGCAGCCCTGAATGACACGGCCCTGAACGCGGCCTTTTGTGATGATGATACCCGCGAACGGGTCAAGAAAAGACTGGAGAGATCATGAGCGAACACCTGACCGTCGTTGACCACCCGCTGGTGCAGCACAAACTGACGCTCATGCGGGACAAGGGCACCTCGACCGCTGAGTTCCGGCAATTGCTGCGTGAGATCACGCTGCTATTGGCCTATGAGGTAACGCGCGAGTTGAAGCTGACGACCCGTCACATCGAAACCCCGATGGAAGAGATGGACGCGCCCATTTTGGCCGGTAAGAAGCTGGCTCTTGTTTCGATCCTGCGCGCAGGCAACGGAATGCTGGATGGCGTGCTGGAACTGGTGCCATCGGCCCGTGTGGGCTTTGTTGGCCTTTACCGAGACGAAGAAACGCTGAAGCCGGTCCAGTACTATTTCAAAGCGCCCGAGGGACTGAAAGACCGTCTGGTTATCGCGGTTGACCCAATGCTGGCCACAGGCAACAGCTCGGCCGCAGCGATTGATCTGCTGAAAGAGGCCGGGGCCACCGATATCCGCTTCCTCTGCCTGCTGGCCGCCCCCGAAGGCGTTGCCCGCATGAAGGAGGCGCACCCTGATGTGCACATAGTCACAGCGTCGCTGGATCGTGAACTGAACTCAAAAGGCTATATCATGCCGGGGTTGGGTGACGCGGGCGACCGGATGTTCGGCACCAAGTAAGCGGCTTTATTCGCCGCAGATATTCTGCAGCCGGACCCAATCGCGGTCCGGCAGTACTTGAGGTAGGGGACGACCGGCCATCGGGTCGGCCTCGATCAGGCCCAGTGTCGTTTCCCCGGTCACATCCACGGCATACGCATAGGGCGTCGAGGGCAAAGCGGCCTGGGCGAACACCTCTAACAACTGTTCGTCGGGCACGGATGGACGCGGTTCTGACAGGATTTGTTCGGCATAGGAGTCGACAATCTCAGGCGTCAGCTCCCCGGTCGTGAGAAGGCGGAACGCGGTGGTTGCGCCGGTGCGGTCCAGCAGCTCATCCAACGGTTCCTGTGCCATAGACCGGGCGCGTTCCGCGATAATGTACCCGGCCGCGATGGACGGATCTTCGTGATCTTCGACCAGGGCCCGATTCAACAGGATGATCCCGCCAGGTAGGCTGAGGCTGGTTTGTACCCCGGCGGGCAGAATGACAACTTCGCGCACACCAGTCCGGGTCGCCAATTGCTCTAACGCCATCTGTGCATCTTCGGACTTGCACGCCACCCCCGACACCCGTTCGATCCGATGCAGGATCGCGTCGCCGATATCGTAGCGCTTGATCTCGGGTACGACCGAGACAACGTGGCTCTGCAAAGCGGCGGGGACCCACAGCAGCAACAGCGCTGCAACGGCGGCGACAACACCGGCTACGCTGAGCCAGCGTAAACGACCCGGATGTGGACGCGACCGGTCGATCGCCTTTTGCAGCCTGTCGATGGCCGCGATCATCGTGGTTTCGGACTCATCCAGCTCAAGCGTTTCGTCCGGGTCGCCATCGGGGTTGAAGACGGCAGGGAAGGTTCCTGGGTTCTGTCGTTCCAGCGCGGCCAGCGACCAATGGGTCAGTGCCCGGTCGTTGAAATCCGAAATCGTCAGTGTCGCTTCGCCAATCGAGACCACGACCTCGCGCCGTTGTACATCGGGCGAGGGGCGCCACAGACCGGTGGCTTCGATCCGCTGGTACTGTTTCAGGGCCGTCATCTGAATGAGGTCTGCTCGTTAGTATTTTGCCCCAGCTTAACATGGTAAATTCGAAGGGCGCAAACCAGTTGCGTCACCTTGGGTAAATGTGCTGGATACCACGATGGGAGCAGGATTGGCCTGCCGTGCCAATCGGGTAAAAGAACGACAGATGCAGGCGGATACTCATACCTCACCCATACTGGCCTCACTGCTGATGATAGGTGCAATGGCGATCATCGGTGTGATCGACAATGTGGTGATCTTGTTGGCCGAGACGGTTGGCCTGTGGCAATTCCACCTGAGCCGGGCAGTGATGATGTTGCCGCTGATCTTTGGCCTGTCTTTGTTGGGCTGGGCGGTATGCGACCCAAACGCTTTGGCCCCGTGATCCTGCGCAGCGTGCTGATTACGCTGGCGATGCTGTTTTACTTTGCCTCTTTGGCTCTTATGCCAATAGCCCAAGCGCTGGCGGGGCTTTTTACCTCGCCCATTTTCGTTCTGTTGATTTCGGCCCTTGCGATGAAGCAAAGGATCGGCCCCTGGCGTATCTTTGCGGTTCTGTTGGGCTTTGCGGGTATTTTGTGCGTTTTACAGTTGAACCCCTATGATTTCGATATGCGCAGCCTGTTGCCCGTCGCCGGGGGCCTGTTTTACGCATTCAGTTCAGTGATCACGCGCAGCCATTGTTCCGGTGAAAGCACCGTCGCGCTGCTGGCTGCGGTGATCGTGACGATCGGGTCTGCCGGGGCAATCGGTCTGGTGGTGCTTGAGTTGTTCCCGATTGCTTCGCCCGCGGGACCCGAGGGTTTTGTCATGCGCGGGTGGGTCTGGGATATGCAGCCTGCCTTGCTCTGGATTGTAATTCAGGCGGTGGGGTCCACGATCGCCGTGTTCATGTTGATCAAGGCCTATCAGGTGGGCGAGCCGTCCTATGTCGCGGTTTTTGAGTATTCGGTCATGATTTTCGGTCCGCTTTTTGCCTATGTGGCGTTGGGGCAGGCCATCGGGCCGGTTCAAATCGCGGGGATCGGCTTGATTGCCTGTGCGGGTGCGGTGTTGGGTTGGCGGGCAGGGCGCGAGACCGCGCAGCCCGAGACGGTGTAACGTATTCCGATCCTTTGAATGAGCCCAACCAAGTCGGCCCAAGGTGCGAGGTCAGATTCGGAAAGGTCGCTGAACGTTCGCGCTGATCACAGTTTCCAGATTTCGACCAATGGATCAAAAGTTGGCATTGTTGTTCGAAGTTTCTTTGGTTTCCACGGGCTTAGGGGGGCCAAATTGGACCATAATGTGTTCAAAATAAGACTGCCACATAACTGCTATGTTAACAGATAGGTGTAGTTGGTTTGTGTCAGAAGTGAGTGCGACACGTGTTAAATGTACAGAGTGTTTTGAGTTATTCCGACGTCCCGGACGGCCAGATTCAGGATAGTCCGGCGACTGCCTTGAATTCGCGCCGCGGTGGATTCGTCCATGGAACTAAGATCGCAACCGACCGAGGGTGGAAAGCGGTCGAAGATCTTCTTGCCGGCGATCTCGTTCGAACAATGGACAACGGATTTCAACAGGTTTGTCGGATTTCGACGGATTGCATCGCGGTTCCAGCGAACGAAAGCCGGACAGAAAACCTGTTGGTCCGGGTCCCTTCGAACACGCTGTACAGTGGTCGTTCAGTCTGGTTGATGCCAGAGCAGGGTATGGTCATCGACAATACCAAACTGATCAATGGGCCGATCACTTTGCCAATCAGCATGCCCGTTGTACCGGCTCGAGTGCTTAGCGGTACATTTCGGCTGACGTCGGGAACGCCCGCATCCTATTTCGATGTGTGTTCCCTGTTCTTTGAGCAAGACGAAGTGATCTATATCGAAGGCGGTCTGCGTGCATTTTGTTCCGCAGGGCGTTTCGGGTCATCGGGTCGTCCTCAGAATGCCTCGTACAAGATTGTCGATGCCGAGCAGACTGATGAGCTTGTCGATAGCGTGGCGCATAGCCGAGACATTGCCGTTTTGGCGAATTCACTGGGCGCGCTTCCTGCGCCGATCCAGCAAAACCCGATCTTTCCGGTGCGGCCCGTCAAGGCGGTACGTCGGGCAGGGCGGCCGGGGCGACCGGCTCCACTAATCTGATTTTATTAAAGTAATTGGTTAAAGTAGGACGCTGGCGCGGTAATCCGCACCAGCGTCTGTTTTTTAGGCGGCTTTGGCTTCTGGGTTGAAGCGACCATAGAAGGTCTGACCTTTTTCCGCCATCTCACGCAGCAGCGGCGGGCAGGCAAAGCGCTCACCGTACTTTTCGGACAGCTGGTCGCAGCGCTCGGCCGCGTAGGGCGTGCCGATGATGTCCAGCCAGCTGAGCGGGCCACCCGACCAGGGGGCAAAGCCCCAACCCAGGATCGCGCCGACATCGCCTTCGCGGATGTCTTCCAGAACACCTTCTTCCAGTGCACGGACCGCTTCCAATACCTGTGCGAACATCAGGCGTTCCTGCACTTCGATCAGGTCCGGCTGATCTTCGGCCAGCGGGTACTTGTCCTGCAGGCCTTTCCAGTATTCGACACGCTTGCCTTTTTCGTCATAGTCGAAGAAGCCCGCGTTCGCCTTGCGGCCCAGGCGGCCCTGTTCTTCCATCCAGTAGATCAGATCGTCCGCTGGGCTTTCCGGATAGGCATCACCCATAGCGGCTTTGGTCGCGCGGGCGATCTTAGCACCCAGATCGATCGAAGTTTCGTCGGTCAGCTGAACCGGCCCGACAGGGAAGCCCAACTGACGCGCGGCGTTGTCGATCACAACGGGGCTGACGCCCTCGGTGATCATGCGTGCGCCTTCGTTGATGTATGGAATGATGCAACGGTTGGCGTAGAAGAAACGCGCATCGTTGACCACGATCGGGGTCTTGCGGATCTGGCGCACATAGTCCAGCGCCTTGGCGACCGCGCGATCACCGGTTTCCTTGCCCTTGATGATCTCGACCAGGAACATCTTCTCGACAGGCGAGAAGAAGTGGATGCCGATGAACTGGTCCGCGCGCAATGATGCCTTGGCCAGATCGGTGATCGGCAGGGTCGACGTGTTCGAGGCAAAGATGCAGTCCTCGGGGATAATCGCCTCGACCTTCTTGGTCATCTCGGCCTTGACGCCGACATCTTCGAAGACAGCTTCGATGATCAGATCACAGCCCTTGAGATGCTCAAGATCCGGGGTTGCAGTGATGCGCGCCAGCATGGCCTCTTTCTTTTCGGCCGTGACCTTGCCGCGCTTCATGCCCTTGTCCAGATAGGTCTCGGTATAGGCTTTGCCCTTGTCCGCAGCGGCCTGATCGCGGTCGACCAGAACAACTTCCATCCCGGCCTGCGCCGAAACCAGAGCGATACCTGCGCCCATCATACCAGCACCCAGAACGCCGATCTTCTTGACCGACTGATCCGGAACACCCGCCGGACGCACAGCGCCTTTTTCAAGCGCTTCTTTGTTCAGGAACAGCGAGCGGATCATCGCGCCCGAGGAGGGGTTCATCAGAACAGAGGTGAACCAGCGTGCTTCGATCTTCAGCGCCGTGTCGAAATCGACCAGAGCACCTTCGTAAACCGCGCTGAGCAGAGCCTTGGCTGCCGGGAACGCGCCTTGGGTCTTGGCGTTTACCATGGCCGAGGCACCCACGAAGTTCATGAAACCGGCGGGGTGGTAGGGGGCGCCGCCGGGCATCTTGTAGCCCTTCGCGTCCCATGGCTTAACCAGGTCAGCTTCCTTTGCGTTCAGCACCCATTCCTTGGCCGCAGCCATCGGATCGGCTGCGATCTCGTCGATATAGCCCGCGCCCTTGGCTTTCTTGACGTCCAGCATCTTGCCTTCCAGCAGCAGCGGCGCCGCCGCCAGAGCGCCAACCTTGCGGACCATCCGCGTGGTGCCGCCCGCGCCGGGGAAGATGCCGACCATGATCTCCGGCAGGCCGTATTTCGCCTTGGGGTTTTCGGCCGCAAAGATTCGGTGTGTGGACAGGGGCAGTTCCATGCCGATACCTGCAGCGGTACCTGGCAGGACGGTCGCGATTGGCTTGCCGCCTTTCTTGGTCTTGGGGTCCATCCCCGCCATCTCGATCTTGCGCAGCAGGGCGTGCATTTGCATCGTACCTTCGAACAGACCCTTTGCCGGGTCGCCACCTGCCTGTTCCTTCATCACGGCCAGCAGGTTCAGATCCATCCCCCCCGCGAACGAGCCTTCTTTGCCCGATGTGATGATGATGCCTTTGACCTCATCATCGGCCAGGGCCTGATCGACGAGGTCGCTCAGTTGCGCCAACCCGTCAAAGGACATCACGTTCATTGTTTTGCCTGGAACATCCCAGGAAATCACTGCGACGCCATCGGCGTCTTTTGTCAGAGTGAAATCAGTCATTGTCATCTCCAATCTGGTCAGCCGTCAGCGGGCTGCCATCTTTGCGGGTGAAGGAGAAACCGTTCTCATCATCCTTCACCATCATGTCTATGTCGCTGTAATAGCCGGTCTCGGTCGGGGTCCGTGTGCCCACAACCAGAAAGGTCGCGGGCGCATCGGTCTTGTTCACAAGGTGATGGCCGTTGGCCTCACCTGCCGGGAAAGCGGCGCAATCGCCGGGCTGCATCTCATGCTCACCATCGTCATCGATCAGCACACAGGTGCCGCTGAGCATGATGGCAAACTCGTCCTGCTCCATGTGGTATTGGCGCAGTGAAGACATGCCCTGCGGTTCAAGCCGCACGATGTTGACCCCGTATTGGGTCAGGCCGCCCGCATCGCCAACGCGCTGCACGAAGCGACCTGCGGTCGCCTCAGCCAGCTTGCCGGGATAGGCCGAGCCACCCTTGAACGGGATCTGAGAGAGATCCAGCTTGGGCATCAGACCCGCTCGATGATTGTGGCCGCACCCATGCCCGATGCTACACACAAGGTCGCCAGACCGGTTTCCTTGTCCTGACGCTCAAGCTCATCCAGCAGCGTGCCGATGATGATCGCACCGGTTGCTCCCAGCGGGTGCCCCATAGCGATTGAACCGCCGTTGACGTTGACCAGCTCGGGGTCGACGTCGAATGCCTGCTGGAAGCGCAGAACAACCGAGGCAAAGGCTTCGTTGACCTCGAACAGATCAAGATCAGAGATGGCCATGCCGCTGTCGGCCAAGATCTTCTCGGTTACAGGGACGGGACCGGTCAGCATGATGGTCGGGTCCAAGCCGATCTTGGCAGTTGCCTTGATGCGGGCGCGCGGCTTCAGGCCGTGCTTTTCACCGAATTCCTTGTTGCCGATCAGAACAGCCGCCGCACCGTCCACGATGCCCGAGCTGTTGCCCGCGTGGTGGATGTGGTTGATCTTTTCCAGATGCGGGTACTTCAGCATCGCCACCTTGTCGAATCCGGGCATCTGCTCGCCCATCATCTGGAAGGCTGGGTTCAGCGCGCCGAGGCTCTGCATATCGGTGCCGGGGCGCATATATTCGTCCCGGTCCAGGATGGTCAGACCGTTCTGATCCTTGACGGCGATCACTGACTTTTCGAACCGGTTCTCTTCCCATGCCTGCGCCGCACGGCGCTGCGATTCCATCGCCAATTGGTCGGCCTGATCACGGGTAAAGCCGTATTCGGTCGCGATGATGTCCGAAGAGATACCCTGCGGTACGAAATAGGTCTCCATCGCTACTGACGGGTCAACGGCAATTGCCGCTCCGTCCGAGCCCATGGCCACACGGCCCATCATCTCAACACCACCGGCGATGTAACCGTCACCGGCACCACCCTTGACCTGGTTCGCGGCCAGGTTCACGGCCTCCATGCCCGAGGCGCAGAACCGGTTGATCGACAGGCCGGGAATGCGTTCGTCCAGGTCCGAAGCCAGAACCGCGGTGCGGGCCAGACAGCCGCCTTGTTCCATGACCTGCGTGGCATTGCCCCAGATCACATCTTCAACCGCGTGACCTTCGAGGTTGTTGCGCTCTTTCATCGCGTTCAGGGTGACGGCGGACAGGCGCACCGAGGTTACCTCGTGCAGGCTGCCATCCTTGCGGCCCTTGCCGCGCGGGGTGCGCAGGGCATCATAGATATAAGCTTCGGTCATCAGTAGCTCTCCTTAAGCTCGATCCGACAATTTGCCGGGCATCAGGTCATAGGGGTGTTTCCAGCCGGGTTGTTCCGACAAGCGGGTCAGCCAGGCGTCGATATGGGGCCAGTCGGCGCGGTCAAAGCCGAATGGTTCGGGATAATACAGGTAGCCGCAGCAGCTGAGATCCGCGTTGGTGATGTCATCTCCGACGATCCAGTCGCGGCCTTCAAGATGGGCATTCAGAACCTCATAGGCGGCTTTCAAGCGGCCTTGGTTAAAGGCTATCACGTCCGGGTTGCGGTGCTGTTCCGGCAGGAAATTCACCAAAAACCGCGTCAGCCCTGCCATCGAGCTGAGCTTGTGATTGTCCCACAGAACCCAGCGGAGGACATCGTATTTCTCCTCGTGGGTTTTGCCGCCGAATTTCCCGGACTTCTCGGTCACATAGGCTTGAATGGCCCCGGACTGACTGATGCGAAAGTCACCGTCGATCAGAACAGGTGCTTCACCCATTTCATTGACA
Source organism: Ruegeria sp. BC3 (assembly GCF_056539265.1). Lineage (NCBI taxonomy): Bacteria > Pseudomonadati > Pseudomonadota > Alphaproteobacteria > Rhodobacterales > Roseobacteraceae > Ruegeria > Ruegeria sp. BC3. Next base: position 1,061,995 of record NZ_JBQFUP010000001.1, on the reverse strand, counting down.
TCAGCACGGAATTCCGGCGTGCGGGTCACACCCTGAAAGAAATCAACAAAGACCGGCTCCCACTCCAGTCCGGACAGTTCCAAGGCCAAAGCAGCCTTGTAGCTGTTTCCGCTTTCTCCGAAGCAATGCAGCTTGATTGTCATCTGGGTGCCCCTCCCAAGGCGTATTCTGCCAAACCGAAATTCGCGAATTTCGAGTAAGGCGAACCAAAGGGCCTTATGGTGACCCGGTTCGACTTGCTGAAAACACGCCCAATTGCGTTCAGGTTTAGCGTTTGCGTTCTTCGAGTTCGGAATTGAAGATACGCAGGCGGTGGGTCAGGTTCTCCTCATCAATCACGCTGTTGAAGTTCTCGAACAGAAACGACAGTGCCTCTCCCTCGTCTAACCCGGCCTCGCGCGAGAACGCCTTGAGCTTGCGATAGCCGTCTTCGGTCATGGCGACGGGAAACCGGCGGGTCAGGCGAAAACGTTTTGGCATGTGGTGTCCTCCGAAAAGCTGGGCCCGGGCAGTGCTACCCGGACCCAGACTGAGGTCAGAAGTTCGCTGCGTCCAGAGCCATCACCGTGTCCGCGCCCGTCTGGATGCGCGACAGGTGCATCGCAGTCGCGGGCAGGCGGCGCGCCATGTAGAAACGGCCGGTGTTGATCTTGGTCTCGTAAAACTCTTTGTCCGATGCGCCACCGTCCAGAGCTTCTTGCGCGGCTTTCGCCATCTGTGCCCACATCAGGCCCAGGCAGACATGGCCGAACATGTGCATGAAGTCATAAGAACCGGACAGCGCGTTGTTCGGGTTCTTCATGCCTTCCTGCATGAAATACATGCCAGCGGCCTGCAGATCCTTGGACGCAGCTTTCAGCGGCTCGATGAAGGCCTTGTCATAGGCTTCGTCTTTGCCTGCGTTTTCCTTGCAGAAGGTTTTGACCATCTCAAAGAACGCCATAACATGCTTGCCGCCGTCCTGCGCCAGTTTACGGCCCACAAGGTCCAGCGCCTGAACGCCGTTTGCACCTTCGTAGATCATCGCGATACGGGCGTCTCGGGTGTATTGCGACATGCCCCATTCTTCGATGTAGCCGTGGCCGCCATAAACCTGCTGAGCTTGCACGGTCATGTCATAGCCCTGATCGGTCAGGAAGCCTTTGATGACCGGTGTCAGCAACGAGATCAGCCCGTCCGCATCCTTGTCGCCCGAGCGGTGCGCTTTGTCGAGCATGGTTGCACCCCAAAGGATGAACGCGCGCGCGCCTTCGGTGAAGCTTTTCTGGTCCATCAGGTTGCGGCGGATGTCCGGGTGAACGATCAACGGATCGGCGGGGCCATCGGGGTTTTTCACACCGGTCACATCGCGACCCTGCAGGCGGTCCTTGGCGTATTCCAGTGCGTTCTGGAAAGCCGCGTCAGCCTGGCTCAGACCCTGCATACCAACGCCCAGACGCGCTTCGTTCATCATGGTGAACATGGCGCGCATGCCTTTGTGCTCTTCGCCAAGAAGCCAGCCGGTCGCCTCGTCATAGTTCATGACGCAGGTCGAGTTGCCGTGGATGCCCATTTTCTCTTCGATCTTGCCGACCGAGACGCCGTTACGCTCGCCCAGCGAACCGTCCTCGTTCACGATGAACTTGGGCACGATGAACAGCGAAACGCCCTTGATGCCTTCGGGGCCGCCGGGGATTTTGGCCAGCACCAGGTGGATAATGTTGTCGGCCATGTCGTGATCGCCGGACGAGATAAAGATCTTCTGGCCGGAGATTTTGTAGCTGCCGTCGCCCTGTGGTTCCGCCTTGGTGCGCATCAGGCCCAGATCGGTACCGCAATGCGGTTCGGTCAGGTTCATGGTGCCAGTCCATTCGCAGCTGACCATATTCGGCAGATACTTGTCTTTCTGCTCATCGGTTCCGTGTGCCAGAATGGCCGAGGCCGCGCCGTGGGTCAGACCCTGGTACATGGTGAAAGCCTGGTTCGATGCCGAGAACATCTCGCCGACAGCCGTTCCCAGAACCTGGGGCATATTCTGACCGCCGTATTCTTCGGGCATGTCCAAGCCGGTCCAGCCACCTTCCTTGACTTGCTCGAAAGCGTCTTTGAAGCCGGTGGGTGTGTATACGATACCATTTTCCAGACGGCACCCTTCGGTGTCGCCAACAACGTTCAGCGGGTGCAGAATGTTGGTGGCAACTTTGCCTGCTTCTTCCAGCACTGCACCGGTGAATTCTGCTTCAAGTTCGCTGTATCCTGGAATGTCGGATTCCGAGACTTTCAGAACATTGTGCAGCACGAACTGCGTGTCTTTGGTTGGTGCGTTGTAGACGGGCATGTGAAGCTCCCTTTAATTCATATGTCCGGGTGGAAGGCAGGCGAGGGGTTACTCGGCAGCCTTTTTGTCTTGTTTCATTGAGGCGATGACTTTTTCGCCCCAGCGCAACTGTTCTTTCAGGTCGTCGATGGCCTGCGTCAGCTCTTCGCGGCGCGATTCCATGTCGGCCAGGCGCTCGCAAGCGATCTCATAAGTGCGCGATATCTGGGTCAGCTGCTGGTCGCCCACATGATAGAGGTCCAGAAGCTGGCGGATTTCCTCGAGGCTGAAGCCAAAACGCTTGCCGCGCAGGATCAGTTTCAGGCGCGCACGGTCGCTTTTGGTGAACAGCCGTTTCTGGCCCTCACGAATGGGAAACAGAAGCTCTTTGGCTTCGTAGAACCGCAAGGTCCGGGGTGTGACGTCGTAAGTCTCGCACATCTCGCGGATGGTCATCAGATCTTCGGTCATGGTTTCAGTACTCTTGTGGCTGGCGTCTGTGAAAGTTAGGTGCGCAGTCGTTGCGGTCGTTACAACACGTCGATGACGTTTACGTAATGCGAACGCTGCGTCACAAATTAGGTTTACGTAACTTCCTTACGCGTCAAGTCGCAGATTTCCTACTTTTGACGATTTAACGTAACGGAATTTTGGACGGACAAGCGCCACAGCAGATCGCTCCGCACCTTCTCAAAAGGGCAGAGATTGCGGATTTCGCATCATTTTCCGGCAGTGGTGTGATGTCCCGAAGGAATCACTTCAGTGATTTGGCGGTCTCGTCGCGCATCTGGGTCAGGGCGTCGATCGCCTCGTCGAGTTGCTGCTTTTGCTTCTCAAGCTCGACGATCTGTTTGTCTGCAACGTCGACAAAGGCACGCATCTGAACCTCGTTGCCTTCATGTTCGTAGATCAGCAGCCACTGGCGGATGTCTTCCAGTGAAAAGCCGTATTTGCGGCCCCGCAGGATCAACGTCATACGCGCGCATTCGCGCGGTCCGTAAAATCGCGATCTGCCTTCCCGGTCGGGCTGCAGCAATTCGATGTATTCATAGTAGCGCAGGGTACGCGGAGTCACGTCGAACTCTGCGCACATCTCTTTGAATGACAAACGGTTGTCGGACATTCCTGATCTCCTCTGCCGCAGCCTATGTTCTGTCGACGGCAAGCGCAACCGGCGGGCTTGCTCTTTTGGCGGACACAGGCTCATAAAGGGATAAACCAAAAGAACGGATTCAAGTACATGGTCGACAAAGCCGCAATTGCGCGCCAGTTCATCGAGGCGATCCCCCACGCCAAGGCGCTGGGCCTCAAGCTGACCGAGATCGGCGATGGTAAGGCCGAGATTTGCATGCCGTACAGCGAAGAACTGGTCGGTGATCCGCGCACAGGTGTGATTCACGGCGGCGCAGTTTTCGCCGCACTTGATACCTGTTGCGGTGCAGCGGTCATGAGCCACCCATCGGCACCGGGCGGTACGGCTACGATTGACCTTCGGATTGACTACATGCGTGCGGCGACGCCGGGGCAGACCATCACGACCCAGGCGACCTGCTACCACATCACTCGGAACGTTGCCTTTGTGCGGGCCACGGCTTTGGACGAGGCCGAGGGCCTGCCTGTGGCCACGGCTGCGGGTTCCTTTACGGTGGAGGGTCTGTGATGGCGCGAACTCGTCCCGAACCCGTTCAGGTCGTCAAACAACGCCGGGATGCGGCGCTGAAAGCGATTGTCGAAGGTGTTCCCTATATCCGGTTTCTCAACACCACGTTCGACCGCCGCGGTGACGAACTGACCGGCGTGCTGCATTTTGACAACAAACTGATCGGTAACCCGATGCTGCCCGCCCTACACGGTGGAGTAACCGCGGCGTTCCTGGAGATCACAGCTGTCATCACCCTGAGCTGGGATTTCTTGCTGCCCAAGATCGAAACTGGCGAGCTAGAAGCCAGCGATATCGCGGACTACCAGAAGGTACGTTTCCCTAAGACGGTCGATTTCACAGTCGATTACCTGCGTTCAGGCCTGCCGCGCGACGCATATGCGCGCGCTTATATCAGTCGGGCCGGGCGTCGGTATGCATCGGTGCGCGTCGAGGCGTGGCAGGATAACCACGCGCGGCTATTTGCGCAGGCTTCGGGGCATTTCCTGATGCCGCAGCCCAAAGCCGACGGATAACAAAACGCCATGCAGGACGCGTCGGCACCCATAACGCATAAACGGGTGCTCAAGATCGCAGCGCCCATAGTGCTGTCCAATGCGACCGTCCCGATACTGGGCGCGGTCGATACTGGTGTCGTGGGGCAGATGGGGCAGGCCGCACCTATCGGTGCCGTCGGTATGGGCGCCGTTATTCTGGCCACCATCTATTGGGTGTTCGGGTTTCTTCGTATGGGAACGACAGGCCTTGCCGCACAGGCGCGCGGGGCAGGAGATACGGCGGAAACGGGCGCCCTGTTGATGCGCGGGCTGTTACTTGGCGGCGCGGCGGGTCTGTTCTTTATTCTCACGCAGGTTTGGGTGTTTTGGGGAGCTTTTGCGCTGTCCCCGGCAAGTCCCGAGGTCGAGGCCTTTACGCGTGCCTATCTGGAAATCCGTATCTGGGGTGCACCGGCGACAATTGCGCTCTATGCGGTCACCGGTTGGCTGATCGCGGTTGAGCGTACCAAGGGCGTGTTCGTCCTTCAGGTGTGGATGAACGGGCTGAACATCGTGCTGGACCTCTGGTTCGTGCTGGGCTTGGGGTGGGGCGTCGAAGGCGTCGCCATTGCTACTTTGATCGCCGAGTGGACCGGACTGGCGTTAGGCTTATGGCTGTGCGGAGACGCCTTCAGCGGTAACCAATGGCGCGACTGGCCGCGGATTTTTGACGCCGCGCGCCTGCGTCGGATGATGCAGGTCAACGGCGATATCATGGTGCGGTCGGTCCTGCTGACCGGGGCGTTCACCACCTTCTTGTTTGTTGGCTCCGATCTCGGCGACGTCAATCTGGCGGCCAATCAGGTGCTGCTGCAATTCCTTGAGATCACCGCCTTTGCTCTGGACGGCTTTGCCTTTTCCGCCGAAGCGCTGGTGGGTGGTGCGGTAGGGGCGCGGGACCGCGCGCAAGTCAGGCGGGCGTCGATCATGGCGTCGCAATGGGGCATCGGCGGGGCATTTGCGCTTGGGCTCGCCTTCTTTCTGGCCGGACCCGCGTTGATCGACCTTATGTCGACGTCGCCCGAGGTTCGGGTGGCCGCGCGCGAGTTCCTGTTCTGGGCCGCGCTTGCCCCCGTGATCGGGGTGGCCAGCTGGATGTTCGACGGTATCTATATCGGGGCAACGTGGACCCGCGCCATGCGGCAAGCGATGATCCAGTCAGTTGCAATCTATGTGGTTGCCCTGTTCTTGCTGGTGCCGACTTTCGGCAATCACGGCCTTTGGGCCGCGCTGATGGTTCTGAACATTGCGCGCGGGGTCACGCTGGGATGGCGGTACCCCAAGCTGGAAGCGCAAATCGCTTAAAGCAGCGCCAAAAGGTTTTCTGGCGGCCGACCGATTGCAGCCTTGCCGCCGGAAATAGCTAGCGGGCGTTCAATCAGAATGGGGTTCTCGGCCATGGCCTTGATCAGGTCGCTATCTGGTGCCGTTTTTGCCAAACCCAGCTCTTTGAACTGCTTTTCTCCTGTGCGCATCATTTCGATCGCAGGGATGTCCAACTTGGACAGGGCGGTGCGTAGTTCCTCGGCGGACGGCGCATCCTCAAGGTATTTGCGAACCTCGACCTGCGCACCGTTTTCTTCCAGCAGCGCCAATCCGGTGCGGGATTTGGAACAGCGTGGGTTGTGCCAGTATTCGATCACAGCCAGTCCTCTCTTTTACCGCCAACAGCCTGCTCGACCGAGGTGAAACCGTCTTGCGCCAGAAGGTCATCCAGACCTTGGGCGATTTCGGCAGCCAGCGAGATGCCGCCATAGACCATGGCCGTGTAGAACTGCACCGCCGAGGCCCCGGCGCAAATCTTGGCATAGGCCTGTTTGGCCGTGCCGATGCCGCCAACGCCGATCAGCGGGATTTGCCCGTCGGTCAATTTGCTGAGGTGCGCCAGCACGCGGGTCGATTTCTCGAACAAAGGCGCGCCGGACAAGCCACCGGCCTGGTCCTTGTGGCCACTGCGCAAGCCATCGCGCGACAGTGTGGTGTTGGTGGCAATCACCGCATCCACGCCGGTTTCCCGGGCCACATCGGCAATGTCTTGCAATTCGGCCTCCGTCAGGTCCGGCGCGATCTTTAGGAAGATCGGCAAGGGGCGGGGCAGTGCGTTGCGGGTGTCGATCACGCCGCTAAGCAATGCCGTCAGCGCGGCCTTGCCCTGTAAATCCCGCAGCTTTTCCGTGTTCGGTGAGGAGACGTTGACCGTGGCGAAATCCAGATACTCGGCGCAATGGGCCAGAACTTTGGCGAAATCACCGGGGCGGTCATCGCTGTCTTTGTTCGCGCCAAGGTTCAAGCCGATGATGGCTTCCTTTGGGCGGTCGGCCAGACGACGCGCCATAACCTCCATACCCTCGTTGTTGAAGCCGAACCGATTGATTGCGGCCATATCCTCGGTCAGGCGGAACAAGCGCGGTTTCGGGTTTCCGGGTTGGGGACGCGGGGTTACCGCACCGACCTCGATGAAGCCAAATCCGGCACGGGACAGCGGGCCCAGAACCTCACCGTTTTTGTCAAACCCGGCGGCCAGCCCGACCGGGTTGGGCAGCTTCAGTCCGGCAACTTCGGTGCTTAGCCGGGGCGATGTCACAGGACCCGGAGCAGGGGCCAGCCCGGCCTTCAGCGCCTTGATCGACAGACCATGGGCCGTTTCAGGGTCCATACGGTGCAGGGCCGCCAGCCCCAGTTTCTCAGTCAGTTTCATCCAAAAGCCTCTCCGCCCCGGGCCGGGGCGCAACGAACTAGACGCGAGGTCGCAACGGCTGCTTGCCGATGCACGACCGCCTGTCGGTAAACGGGGTCTGTCACCATCTCAAGAAACGCGTGCGCGGTCGGATAGCGGGCAATGAAGACTTCATCCCATTCCTCGTCCTGCGGGCCGATCAGCGTCGTCTGGTATTCACCGCGCCACAGGATCGAGGCCCCGATGCGCGCAATGATCGGCGCAGTTTCCGCGCCGTACTTGCCGTAAGCCTGCGCCCCCGTCAGGCCCGCGTCCGCCAACGTGTGCCCTTCCGGGTACTCAGCGGTGTCCCGGAATTTCACGAGGTTCAGCATTTCGATCGGGTGGTCCCGATCGAGGTTCTTGAAAGCCTCGAACTGGGCGCGGTCGGGGTCGACGAACCCTTTCATGCCATCTCTTTCGGGAACTGGTGCGCAGTTCCGTCAAAGGGAAGGGGACGTGACCAGACAACGTCGCCCATGCGGATCTGCCGGTAGAGATGCGGGAAAAGCGCGCCGCCGCGCGACACTTCCCACTTCAGTTCATCACCCATCGCGTCTGCGTCACAGGCCAGCAGCGTCAACCCGTCGACCCCGGCGAAATGCTTGGCGGCGGTCTCTGCGGCCTGTTCAGCCGTCGAGAAATGCACAAACCCGTCTGAGACATCGATCGGAGCACCATCCGAGGCACCCTGCGCCTGAAGCGTGGCCCATTCATCGGCCCGGAAAATCTTGTAAATCAGCATGGGGTCGTGATGCACCGGGCCAAGGTTAGAATCAAGCCGGATTTCCCCCTTTGACTCTCGGCGTTGCGCATCGCAACATCGCCGCAATTAACAATAGGGAGTTAAACTATGCTCACCCGTCTTTTGACATCCGCCGCCGCGCTCAGCCTGACCGCAGGCATGGCGTTTGCCGAATACAAGCTGACGATTCTGCACACCAACGACATCCACAGCCGCATTGAATCCATCAACAAATATGACTCGACCTGCGACGCTGAGGGCGAGGCTGAAGGCAAGTGTTTTGGCGGTGTTGCCCGCTTGAAAACCATCGTGGACGCGCGCCGCGACGCGCTGAGCGATGGAAACGTTCTGCTGCTTGATGCAGGTGACCCATTCCAGGGTTCGCTGTTCTACACGACCTACAAGGGCGCGGCAGAGGCCGAGTTCATGGAGGCCATCGGCTATGACGCAATGGCAGTCGGCAACCACGAGTTCGATGATGGCCCCGAAGGTCTGGCAGCGTTTGTCGATGCGGTCAGCTTCCCGGTGATCTCGGGTAACCTTGATCTGTCCTCGTCTGCCGAACTGAAAGATCGGGTTCTGAACCACGTGGTTCTTGAACTCGGCGGAGAAAAGATCGGACTTATCTCAGCTCTGGCCACGGACACCGTGGACACCTCGAGCCCGGGCAAGGATGTCCTGTTTCAGGATGAGATCGAAAGCCTGACCGCAGATGTCGAGGCGCTGAAGGCCGAGGGTGTCGATATCGTCATCGCGCTGACCCACGTGGGTTTGGCCAAAGACCTTGAAATCGCCGAGCGTGTACCCGGTCTGGATCTGGTGATCGGTGGACACTCGCACACGCTGCTGTCCAACACCCAAGATGGTGCAGCTGGCCCTTACCCGATGATGGTGGGCGACGTTCCGGTCGTTCAGGCCTATGCCTATTCCAAGTATCTGGGCGAAATTACAATGATCTTCGATGACGACGGCAACCTCGTCTCGGCAGAAGGTGAGCCGATCCTGCTGGACGCTTCGGTCGAACCTAATGCTGACATTGCAGCGCGCGTCGCTGAAATGGGCGCACCGATCGAAGAGATGAAAAAGCAGGTCGTGGCCAATTCGGCTGCAGCCATTCAGGGCGACCGCAACGTCTGCCGTGTGCAGGAATGCGAGATGGGCAACCTTGTCGCCGACGCCATGCTGGCGCGGGTCGCGGATCAGGGCGCTCAGCTGGCGATTGCCAACTCTGGCGGTCTGCGTGCCTCGATCGATCCGGGCGATGTGACCATGGGCGAAGTGCTGACCGTACTGCCGTTCCAGAACACCCTGTCGACCTTTGAGATCAGCGGTCAGGGCGTCATCGACGCGCTTGAGAATGGCGTCAGCCAGGTTGAAGAGGTCAAAGGCCGCTTCCCGCAGGTTGCCGGGATGAAGTTCACTTGGGATCCAAGTGTCGCTCCGAATGAAGGACGTATCGTCGAGGTGATGGTGGCCGATGGTGATGGATTTGTGCCGATTGATCCGGCTGCGACCTATCTGGTGGTCACCAACAACTATGTCCGCAATGGCGGCGATGGCTACAAGATGTTCGAGGGCGACGACAAGAACGCCTATGACTTCGGTCCCGACCTCGCCGACGTGACGGCCGAGTATCTGGCAGAGAACGCGCCGTATCAGCCCTATCTGGACGGTCGCATTCAGCAGAAGTAAACCTGCAAATCAGGACACTACGAAAAGGCCGCGCTGGACGCGGCCTTTTTTCATGGCTGAACGCGGCTTGCCATTGCCGCGCGCGCTGGTCCATCTTGCGAAGACCTGACCTTACCCCCGGAGCCAAGGCGCATGTGCGGACGGTTTGCCGTAACACTTCCCAACGATGCGATGGCGCAGTTGTTTGCTGCGCGCCCGGCCAATTCTCTGCCTGCCGTTCCGAATTTCAATGTTTGTCCGACCAATCAGGTGCATGTGGTTCGCGTAGCGGAAAACGGGCGTACGCTCGATCCGTTGCGCTGGGGGTTTCTGCCGCATTGGTACAAGGCGGAAAACGCGGGACCGCTGCTGATTAACGCACGGGCCGAGACGCTGGCAGAAAAACCCGCATTTCGCGCGGCCTGCCGGGAACGCCGCTGCCTGATCGCTGCGACGGGCTTCTATGAATGGACCAAGACGGAACAAGGCGACCGGTTGCCGTGGTACATCCACAGGCAGGACGGCGCACCGATTGCTTTCGCCGGCGTATGGCAGGATTGGGGACCAGAAGAGGCCCGGCAAGGCACCTGCGCTATCGTGACAACGCCCGCCAACCGGACCCTCAGCACGATCCATCATCGTATGCCTTTGATCCTGGAACCCGACGACTGGCCCCTGTGGCTGGGCGAGGCAGGCAAAGGTGCTGCGCGACTGATGCAACCCGGGGCCGAAGCTGTTCTGACGTTTCACCGCGTCGATCCTGCGGTGAATTCAAACCGCGCCAGCGGGCCTGAGTTGATCGAACCGATAGACGCCTGACTTTTCAATCACACCGCTGCGGGATAGACCTTTGGCATGGTTCTGAAATTCGACAGTCTTCCCGACCTTTATGCGCATAAATTTGACACCGTGATCGACGTGCGCAGTCCTGCAGAGTATGCCGAGGATCATCTGCCGGGTGCCATCAGCCTGCCGGTTTTGGACAACGACGAACGTGCCCGTGTGGGCACGATCTATGTGCAAGAAAGCCCCTTCCTGGCGCGCAAACTGGGGGCCGCGCTGGTGTTTCGTAATGCGGCAAACCATATCGAAAACAGCCTTTCGCATCACGAAGGCGGGTGGCGGCCTTTGGTCTACTGCTGGCGCGGCGGGCAGAGATCGGGCTCGTTCACGTGGATGCTGCAACAGATCGGCTGGCGCGCCGAAGTGGTCGAGGGCGGTTATCGCACCTACCGCCGCTTGGTGAACCGTTACCTTTATGATGACCCGCTACCGCACCGATTGATTGCGCTGGACGGCTATACCGGAACGGCCAAGACCGAGCTTTTGACCCATCTAAAGGAACGCGCTGTACAGGTTCTGGACCTTGAAGGTCTGGCCAATCATCGGGGATCGTTGCTGGGTGAGATGCCTGGCGGTCAGCCCAGCCAAAAAGCGTTTGAATCCGCCCTCGCCGCCGCGCTGTGCCATCTGGATACGGCGCGTCCTGTGGTGGTTGAGGCCGAGTCATCCAAAATCGGGTCTCTGATCCTGCCGCCTTCGCTGTGGACGGCATTGCGTCAGGCTCCGAGAATTCAGATCAATGCGTCGATTCAGGCGCGGTCCGCGTATCTGGTCTCGGCCTATGATGACGTGCTGTCGGATCAAGATCGCCTGCGCGACCGTCTGTCGCCGCTGAGGTTCCATCGCGGGCACGATGTGGTGGACGGGTGGATGACCCTGATCGACGCGGGCGACAAGCGGGCACTGACCCAGGCTTTGATCGAACAGCACTACGATCCTGCTTATGCCAAAGCCAGCCGCGCGCGCAAAGCCAAGATCATTGCGTCCATTGAAGTCCCCACGCTGGACGCACCAGGTTTGTCCGCTGCCGCATCCCAGATCGAAGCCGTTTTGGATCAGTTATGAAGCTGTAATCCCGGTGCTTCGGTCATCTGCCCGACGATCGCGGCTGGACACCCTGCTTCGCGCAAACGGTCGCAGATCAACTGCGCCTGATCCGACGATATGGCAGCCAAAAGTCCACCGGCCGTTTGTGGATCAAACAAAAGATCCGCCTTGCCGCCGGTCGGCAACTCGGGCGCGATGGCGCGATTGTCTTCGAATATCGTTGACCGTATGCCTTTCTGGCTCAGCTCCAGCGCGCCATCCATCACAGGAATCGCGTCTAGATCCAGAGTGGCCCCGCAGCCGGACGCCTCGGCGATGCCCAGCAGGTGCCCCGCCAATCCAAAGCCGGTGACATCTGTCATCGCATGCGCACCAGCCAGTATCTCCGAGGATTTGCCCTGCGGTTGAACCATCTGCGCAAAGGCTGCCGCCACCCACTCGCCTTTTGCAGCGCCAGCCATCTCAGCTGCCATCAGAACGCCGCTGCCCAAAGGTTTGGTCAGGATCAACACATCGCCGGGTTTCGCGCCGGACAGGGTGATCGGGTCGGTGTCGCACAGCCCGGTCAGGGTGAATCCAATGGTCATCTCGTCCCCCATGGAACTGTGACCGCCGACAATCTCAGCCCCGACAGTGCGGATGACGTCCGAAGCGGTCGCCATGATCTCGGCCATGGTGCGGTGCTGCAGCGCGGGGGACATGCGCGGCAGGATGATCGTCGCGGTGGCCGCTTGTGGACGAGCCCCCATGGCCCAGATGTCCCCTAGTGCATGAACGGCAGCGATGCGCGTCATCAGCGCAGGATCGTGCGTAAAGCTGCGTAGGTGGTCCGTGGTTATGACCTGCCGTGCGGATCCAGTGTTCAAAAGGGCAGCGTCATCTCCCGGCAGCGACGTCACATCACTGCGGGAAGGTGGCGGCAGATCGGCAAGTGCAGTCTGAAGCGCGCCGCGACCCACCTTGGCACCGCAGCCGCCGCACATGGGTTTTTCGCCCAATGCCTCGATCAAGCCAGCCGCGTGGTGGCGGGGTAAGGCCGGGGTCTTCATTTGGGGCAGGTCCCGGAATTTGTTCATAAAGTTTTGGTCGATGTGGTTCTTCCATTTCCACATCAGCGGCCCGCTGAATGACGTTCCCAGCCTTTCCCCCAGTGCTGATTTCCCGCCCAGCGAGATCAATTTGAGGTAGTCCTTTTGCGGATCGTAAGGGCGCGTTGTGCCGGAACCCAGTGCAGCGCGCAGATTTTGGAATAGGATCGGTGCCTCGCGCACGGCGTACACTCCGGCCTTGGGGCGAGGGTTCTCGGTAAGGTGAGCGCAGTCGCCCGCGGCAAAAATGGCCGGATCGCTGGATTGCAGATGCGCGTTGACCCGGATGAACCCGTCCTGCAGGTCCAGCCCCGTCTTCGAGATCCAGCCATAAGGTTTTGCGCCCGCCGCGCCGGTCACAAATTGGGCTGCAACCTGACGGCCATCGTCCAGCGCAACATGGTCAGCGGCAACGTGTGAAATGGTTGCACCCTCGATGATTTCAATGCCCAGATCGGCCATCGCCTTGCGAATAGTCGCTGCTGCCTTGGGCAGGGTGGCCGTTAGAATCTGAGCATTGTCGATCAGGGTCAGTTGCGCAGCACGACCCTTTTCACGCAAAGCGTGGGCCATAGCCATGATCAGCTCGGCCCCCGCAACACCGCCACCGATAACGGCGACCGAGGCATCGCCAGGTTCCTCAAGATATCGGGTCCATTGGGCGGCGAACGGCCCCAGCGGTTTGGCGGGCACGGCATGCTCGGCAAAGCCGGGCAGGGCAGGCATGTCCGAGGTAATTCCCACATTGACCGAAGCCACATCGAACGCCACAGGTGGGCGGCCTGCCACGTGGACCTCATGCCGGTCTGTGTCGATCCCTTGGGCCGCATCCAGAATGACTCGCGCACCGGCAAAACGGGCGAGTTTTACCAGATCAATGTCCAGTTCGGACCGGGAATAGTGGCCCGCTACGAACCCCGGCAGCATTCCGGAATAAGGCGCAGTCGGGCCAGGGTTGATCACGGTGACCCGCGCGCCGGGAAGCGGGTTCATCCCCCACATCCGAAGTAGCAAAGCGTGGGTGTGACCGCCGCCGATAAAAACCAGATCGCGGGTCAGGGGCAGCGGTGGGAGATGCATCAAATTCAGGTCTTGCTGTGATCAGGAACGTCTTCGACCTGCTCAACCGCGTGTGTGGCCCAAAGTTCATCTTCGCCCGCGTCCGGCAGATCGCTGGGCTTTTCATGGCGGTGAATGTGCCATTTGGCAATGAACAGGGCCGTGATCGGGGCGGTCAGGAACAAAAACAGCGTGATAAGCAGTTCGTGCATGGACAGTTTGCCCTCAAGCAGGACTGAATGGCAGATCGAGGCGAGCAACACGCCGCCCACACCCAGCGTTGTCGCCTTGGTGGGCGCATGCAGACGGGACATTGGATCCTTCAGTTTGATCATGCCGTACGAGCCGACAAAACCGAAGATGCCCGAAATGACGAGGAAGAATGCGATCAGCAGTTCGATGATGAAACTCATGGCATCCTCACTCGATAATATTGCCGCGCAGCATGAAGCGCGCATAAGCAACCGTTGAAACGAACCCGAGCATGGCGATGATCATCGCGGATTCAAAGAACACCTCGGTTCCCAGACTAAGCCCATAAAGGATCAGCAGCGCGATCGTGTTGATGACCATCGTATCAAGGGCCAGAACACGTGTGCCAACACCGTCTGCGGTGATGATCCGCCATAGGCACAGCATGATGGCCGTACCGAAACAGGCGAATGCAAACAAGATCGCATAGTCGATCATTCGAAAATCTCCTTCAGGCGACGTTCGTACCGGCTCTTGATCTGATCGCGCACTGCATCGGGATCGGGCGCGTCCAGGCAGTGCACCAGCAGATTGTGGCCTTGGGCCGACAGGTCGCTGCTGACAGTGCCTGGCGTCATGGTAATGGTGCCCGCCAGCACAGTGATGGCCTCGGGTGTGCGCAACTCAAGCGGAACAGAAATCCAGGCCGGTTTACGGTCCGCATCGCGCTTGAACAGGATGATCCGCGCAACGGTGACGTTGGCCACCACGATGTCCCACAGAACCACCAGCATGTATTCCACGACCATAGGCCAGTTACGCAGCTTGGGCCGGTCGGGCCAATACGGCTGCGTGATGAACGGTATTATGATGCCAAGGATCAGACCAAAGACCAGCGAATTGAGCGTCATGTTGTTGGCCAGCAAGACCCAGACGATGGTCAGCAGCACGGTCAGGTGCGGGTGCGGGAAAATGCGGTGCAGAAGTCTGATCATGTGTCGCCTCCCAATACGGCCGAGATGTAGTTCTCGGGTGTAAACAGTTGCTCGGCCGTCTTATTGGTATACTCCAGCGCGGGGCCCGCAAACAGGGTCAGCAGCACAAGACCCATGGCCATCGCGAAAACGGCGGTGAATGCCAGGCCGGGGTTCGGCTCGGGCGCGGGAATTGCCGGGACATCCACTTCGTTTTCAGGATCGCGTTCGGTGTTGTGCTGGGCATCGTGGCTTTTCCAGAAAATCAAAGAGCCCGCCCGCGCGAGGCCAACAATGGTAATGAACGACCCGATGAGGATCACAGCCCAGATGGCCGTCACGTCAGGGGCGTCCCGCGCGGCGTCCAAAACCAGCAGTTTGCCGATGAAGCCCGACAGTGGCGGCATCCCGGCCATCGCGATTGCGCCGACGAAGAACAGCGCCGAGATCAGGCCGGTTTGCGGCATGGGGGCCGTCGGCGTGATTGCGCCGCCTCGACGTTCCATCACCAGATCGGCAACCAGGAACATCAGCGCGGTGGCCAGGGTCGAGTGATAGACATAGTACAGCGCGGCGGCCGTCGCCGTTTCGGTGAACAGCGAGATTGCGATCAATAGCGTACCCATAGAGGTGATGGCGCAGAACGCCACCATGCGCGCGATATGTTGTGAGCCAAGGATGCCAATGGCTCCGACAGCCAGCGTTACCAAGGCAGCTGGTTGCAGCCAGGTTCCTACAAGGCCCTGCGTTGCCTCAACCTCGGGGCCAAAGCCAAGTGTGTACATGCGCAAGATGGAATAGGCACCGACCTTGGTCATGATGGCAAACAGGGCAGCCACGGGCAGGGGCGCGCTGGCATAGCTGGCCGGCAACCAGAAATGCAGGGGCAGTACGGCGGCCTTGATGCAGAACACGAGCAGCAAAAGGACCGCTCCGACCCGCAGCAGGGCAGTGTCGTCAGCCGGAAGGTCGGCCACACGCGCGGCCATGTCGGCCATGTTGAGCGTTCCGGTCACGGCATAGAGCGTACCCAAAGCAAACAGGAACAGCGTCGACCCCAGAAGGTTATATGCAACATACTGCACGCCCGCCTTCAGGCGAACGGAACCCCCGCCATGGGTCATCAGGCCGTAGGACGCGATCAGCAGAACCTCGAAGAAAACGAACAGGTTAAAGGCGTCGCCGGTCAGAAACGCGCCACAGACCCCCATCAGCTGAAAGTGGAACAACGCATGGAAGTGTTTGCCCCGATCGTCCCAGCCGGAAGCGATGGCATAAAGCACGATGGGCAAGGCAAGCAATGCGGTCAGCAAGACCATCATGGCGGACAAGCGGTCCAGCACCAAAACGATGCCAAAGGGCGCGGGCCAGTTGCCCAGCTCATAGACCTGAATGTCGCCGCCTGCTGCCTGTGCGGTGATGGTCAGGGCGATGCCCAGCAGGGCGACGACTCCGGCAACCGAGAAGATGCGTTGCAGGTCCAGGTGAAAGCGCAGGACCATGATGATGAACGGGGCCAGGATCGCGGGAAGGACGATCGGCGCAACGATCCAGTGGTTCATGCGTCTTCTCCCGGCGCGTCTACGCTGTCATGGGCGTTCATATCGATATGGTCATCCTTCGAGGACAGATAGGCCGAAAGCGAGATCATCACGATCACCGCCGTCATCCCGAACGAGATCACGATGGCCGTCAGTACCAGCGCCTGCGGTAGAGGATCGGTATAAGGTACGTCCTCGTACTTGTTCAGAACGGCGGGCGCATCCAGCGCGAGCCGCCCGGTTGCGAACAGGAATACGTTCACCGCATAGGTCAGCAGGGACAGGCCCAGAATGACGGGAAAGGTCCGGCGGCGCAGGATCAGGAAAATACCGGCAGCGGTCATGACGCCGACCGCAGAGGCTACGAGCGCTTCCATCAGGCCTGCTCCTTCTCTTTGTCTTCTTCCGGCGAATTATCCCGCAACGGGTTGATATCCATAGGATGCTCCTGCGCCATGCCCGGCTGCCATGCGAACCGTGACAGACTGTCCAGCGCCAGCATGACCGCGCCCAGAACCGCAAGGAATACGCCCACGTCAAACAGCATCGCAGTGGCCCATTCAAATTCTTCCAGAGGCGGCCAGTTGATGTAGCCGAAGTCGCTGGTCAGGAAGGGCCGTTCGTTGAACCACGCACCCAGGCCGGTGGCCGCGGCGATCAGCACGCCCCAGCCAATCGAGCCGTGGTAGTAAAACCTTTGTCGTTCGATCGCCCAGGTATAGCCACTGGCCATGTATTGCATCAGGAAGGCAATCGCGACCACCAGACCGGCGATGAAACCTCCCCCCGGCTGGTTGTGGCCGCGGAAAAAGATGTAGGCTCCGACCATCAAGGCGATAGGCATCATCATCCGCGTCACGACCACCATCATCAGGGGGTGCGAGTCCCCGGATTGCGGCCAATGCGGTTTGCGGTTCAGCAAATAGGCCCGGACATTCGTGCCCAGAACGGACTCGGTCAGGGCAAAGATGATCAGGGCGGCGATGCCCAGCACGATGATCTCGCCAAAGGTATCAAAACCCCGGAAGTCGACCAGAATGACGTTGACCACGTTGGTACCACCGCCGCCTTTATACGAGTTCGCCAAGTGGAAATCTGAGATCGTCGGAAAGGCGAAATCCCGAAGCATCAGCGCATAGATCAACGCACCCGAACCGATCCCCGCCACAACCGAAATGGCCGCATCGCGCCAACGCCGCGCGGCGCTGCTATCCCATGGCGTGTCCGTGGGCAGGAAGTTCAGCGACAGCAGAAGCAGGATCATCGTCACGACTTCGACCGAGATCTGCGTCAGCGCCAGGTCCGGAGCAGACAGGTAGTTAAAGGCCATCGAGACAATCAGGCCGACCACTCCGATCAGGACCAGCGACAACAGGCGGTTGCGGTGGAACCACATGATCGCCAGTGTTGCGCCCACAAGGCAGATCCATCCGATCAGCGGGATGATCTGAATGCGCAGCTCGGTCCGCGTCTCGGGCCCGATCGTGCCGGTGGTATAGGCGTAGTATCCAAGACCAACCGTGAAGGCGATCAGGATGATCGCATAGCGGCTGAGAACCCCGTTGTGGAGCGTGTCGGTAACCACCTGGCTGACCTTTGTCATCGCTGCGATCACCGCCTCGAAGATCACCTTTGCCTCGGGACGGGGTAGGGCGTTCCAGAACCTTTCTTCATGCCTGTGCAGGCTCAACAGGAACAGGCCGCCCAGAGTTGCCACAACGGACATGTAGAGGGCGGGCGTGAACCCGTGCCAGAGCTTCAGCGAGTAGTAGGGCAGTTTCTCTCCGCCAATAACCGCGCTGGACACGACCGCGACCAGCGGACCGACAATGACGTTTGAATACAGGCCGATCAGTACCACAAGTACGACAAGGAAGGCCGGTGCCAGCCACAGCCCGACGGGCGGATCATGCGGATGCGCCGGATAGTCGTGACGCTCGGGGCCAAGAAAGACATGGCTGACGAAGCGGAAGGAATACGCCGCCGAGAACAATGCCGCCAGCAGCGCCAGCCCCGGCACAAGGTAGTGCGAGTTCAACCACGTCGTGTGGACGGTTTCCTCAAGCATCATTTCTTTGGACAGGAAGCCGTTGAGCGGCGGAATACCGGCCATCGACAGCGCGGCTATCGTGCCAATTGTGAAGGTGATCGGCATCAGGTGGCGCAAACCGCCCAGCCGCTTGATATCGCGTGTCCCCGTTTCGTGGTCGACGATCCCTGCGGTCATAAACAGCGCCGCCTTGAACGTGGCGTGGTTGATGATGTGGAACACGGCAGCGACTGCGGCAAACTTGGTGCCGAACCCCAGCAGCATGGTCACCAGCCCCAGATGCGACACCGTGGAGAAAGCCAGCAGCGCCTTGAGGTCATCTTTGAACAGCGCGATCACCGCGCCCATCAGCATGGTGATAAGTCCAGTTGTGGCAACAATGTAGAACCAAGCGTCTGTTCCGGCCAAAACGGGCCACATCCGCGCCATCAGGAACAACCCGGCCTTCACCATGGTTGCCGAGTGCAGATAGGCCGAAACCGGCGTCGGCGCGGCCATCGCGTGCGGCAGCCAGAAATGGAACGGGAACTGTGCCGACTTGGTAAAACAGCCCAGCAGGATCAGGACCAGCGCTGGCAGGTAATAGGGCGAGGCCTGGATAAGCTCTTTGTTCTGGAGAATGACACTCAGGTCATAAGAGCCGACGATGTTGCCGAGGATCAGCATCCCAGCGATCATGGCCAGCCCACCCGACCCGGTAACGGCCAACGCCATCCGCGCGCCCTGCCGCCCTTCGGGCAGGTGCTTCCAATACCCGATCAGCAGGAATGAGCTGAGCGACGTAAGTTCCCAAAAGATAAGCAAAAGCAGGATGTTGTCGGACAGAACAATCCCGACCATCGCGCCCTGAAACAGCAGAAGATAGGTGTAGAACTGACCCATCGGATCTTCGCGCGACAGGTAGAAACGCGCGTAGAGGATGATCAGCAACCCGATCCCAAGGATCAGCAAGGCGAACAGAAAACCCAGCCCGTCCAGCATGAAATTCGCGTTCAGTCCCAGCGCCGGGATCCACTCGAACCGGGCGGTTACGACGTCTCCACGCATGACGGAGGGGATGTGAATCAATAGCCCCATCAACGCCAAAAAGGTGGTCAACCCGGCTGCGGAAGCGGCTGCATTTCGTCCTGCCCGGATCAAAAGGGCTGGAAAAACAGCGCCAAGAAAGGGAAGGGCCGCGATGAGGAATAGGGACAAGTGCGATACTCCGAGCTGGGCGGTCAATATGACAGATTTAGTAGGGATAATTTAATGACTGTTCAAAAAATGCAAGGTTTTGAAAGGTTCTAAAAGGAACATATTGGATGCAATTTACCTGCGCGATAATGACGCGATCTTGATCCGTAGTCCCAATTTGGGCGCAGCGACCCCGAACAGGCTGTGATACAAGCAGCTTTGAGTGTCAGGAGGGGCCGAATGGCGATCAAGGTGAACCGAACCCGAAGGTGGGTTTTTCTCGGCGGTGGCGCGGCCATTGCTGCAGGGTTTGCTATTCGCGAATACCGCTTGATCCCGCCGGATTATGCGGGCGGTCAACTGAGTGTGCAGGATGCCCATCAACAGGCAGTGTCCGGCGACATCGTGCTGGTCGACATCCGAACGCCCCGAGAATGGCGTGCGACCGGGGTCGGCGAGGGGGCCTATCCGCTGGACATGCGCCGTGACGACTTTGAACAAGCCCTGACAGAGTTGACCAACGGGAACCGGGGCGTGCCAGTTGCACTAATCTGCGCGCGCGGCGTTCGGTCCGCGCGCCTCAGCAACCGCCTGACCGAGGCTGGTTTCACTAAAATTATTGATGTGCCCGAAGGCATGTTGGGCTCGGCTGCGGGCCCCGGATGGGTGCGCGCCGGGTTGCCGGTCCAGCGCAATACAGGAGAGACAGGATGATCCGCAAACTGACCCTGGCCGCTGGCCTTGCGCTGACCGGGCAAGCTGGCTTGGCTGCCTGCGCCGATCAGGAGGGGATGTGTGAGACCGCTTCGGGCGGCTATCACATCGAACTGCCGCAAGCCGAAAACCCACCACTGGTGGTGTTCCTGCACGGCTGGGGCGGCACCGCCACAGGGACTCTTAAGAACCGAGGGATGGTCGACCCGTTGCTGGCGCGCGGTTACGCGGTGATGGCACCTGAGGGGTCGGTACGCAACGACCGGCAAAGCTGGAACTTTTTTCCTGGTTGGGAAGGGCGCGACGAAACTGCCTTTTTGATTGAGGCGGTCGAGGATGCAGCGGACAGGTTTGGCATTGACGCAGACCGCGTTGTGCTGGGCGGGTTCTCGGCGGGGGCGTTCATGGTCTACTACCTTGCCTGCGCCGCGCCCGATACGTTTTCGGCCTATGTGCCCGTCTCGGGCGGCTTCTGGCGGCCGGATCCAGAATCTTGTGACGGACCGGTTCGGATGTTCCACACCCATGGCTGGACGGACAATGTGGTACCTTTGGAAGGACGCCTGCTGGGTGGTGGCCGCTTCCATCAGGGGGACATTTTTGCTGGGCTCGAGATCTGGCGCATCGCCAATGGCTGCGCGGATACTAAGCCCAGCGGATTTTCGACCACCGGTCAGTTCATGCGCCGCTATTGGAGCGGGTGCGACGATGGCAGCGCGCTGGAGTTCGCGCTGTTTCCAGGCGGTCATTCGGTGCCCAAGGGCTGGGCCGATATGATGGTGGATTGGTACGAAGGTCTGCCGGGCGGTTAATTACTCGGCAGGGGTCATCACACCTTTTCCTTCGATCACATTCTTCAGCTCATCCCGATAACGACGGGCCGACCGGGTGATGGCGGGTTCGTTGAAATCTTCTTTCATGCCAACCATACGGCGCGCCGCCCCGGCGGAGACACCGCTGAGTGCAGAAAGAGGAATCGCCAGCGCGAGGCTGATAGCGATGGGGGCCAACCAGACTGAAACAAGGCCGGACAGGATGCCGACGCTGAGCGCTACGCCACTGACGGTTTCGACGGTATGGCACAGGATCAGTGTTCGAAGGCTGTAGGTCCCGCCATCGCGCGCCTGCGGGGACCAGCCCTTTTGGATGCCAAGTGTGGTGCGAATGACCGCGATCATTTGTTGTACCATTAGGATTGGCGCATAGAGGATCGACAACACGACCTCGGCCAGGAACGACGTCAGAAACTTGCCTCCGCCACCGAACTCGGAATAGCGCACACCGCTGAGAGGCAGGGCCAAAACGCCCAGCACTTTGGGCGCAAGCAGCATCGCGTACATGACCAGAATGATCAGCACGTGGCGGGTTTCCGTCATCTCGGGCCATTGCGGGAACAGCGGATTGTCCGGGCTGAAGTAATGCAGGACAGACGCTTCTTCGCCCTGACCGATCAGTGCCCACATTACCAGCAGCGCAAACCACAGCGGCGACATCAGATAACCGACCGCGCCGTGGAACATGTGGAACCGCGACACAGGCTGGAATCCGGCCGAGCCCAGTAGCTTTAGATGTTGCAGGTTGCCCTGACACCAGCGCCGGTCGCGCAGCGCATGGTCGATCAGCGTGGGCGGGGTTTCTTCGTATGATCCACGAATGCGCGGCAGGAACCGCACGGCCCATCCAGCCCGACGCAATAGGCCTGCCTCGACGAAATCGTGGCTCATGATCAGCTTTTCCTGACCGTTCATCGCCCTCAGTTTCGGAAGGCCTGCGCTGGTCGCGAATGCTCGGGTACGGATGATGGCGTTGTGGCCCCAATAGTTGCCTTCCTGCCCACACCAGCGCGCCAGACCCTCGGCAAAGGCGATACCATAGACGCCGTTCGCAAACTGCTGCATCCGGGCAAAGACCGATTGCGCACCGATCAATTGCGGATAGCTTTGGATCAACCCGGCACCGGGATCGCGGGCCAGCGCGTCCGTCAGCCGTGAAATGGCGCGGCCCGTCATCAGACTGTCGGCGTCCAGCACCAGCATCGCATCCCAATCCGCGCCCCACCGGCTGACCCAATCAGCGATGTTGCCGACCTTGCGGTCCGTGTTCTGCGGACGGCGGCGATAATAGAGCTCGAGACCGGGGGCTAGGGTGGTGCGCAGCGCTTCGACACTGGCTTGTTCCTGCGCGGCGATCTCAGGGTCTCGGGTGTCGGACAGGATGAACATCGCATAGTGATGCTGCCCACCACGCGCCTGCAAATCCTCAAGCATGGTGCGGGCGTTGCCCAGTACGTTCCACGGAACCTCGTTATAGACCGGGGTCAGCAGCGCCACGCGCAGCGGTTGGGCGCGCCCTTGCCGCACCGGGCGGTCTTGCCGGGACAGGGAGACCATGCCCAAGAATACGGTGCAGACGGTGAAGGAAATCCAGAAAAAGTTGAACGAGATCAGCGCCAGCAGGATCGCTTCGATCAGGTTGATGCCTTCAGCACCAAACCAATCCGTCATGACCCACAACAGGCCCAACGTGGCCACCATCGCGGGCGAGAACGCCAACGCCCGCCAGAACCCGGCCGAGGGGCGCTTGGCATCCGGCACCTGCGCATCGCGGAACCCCGCGCTGAAATCCTGCGCGGGCATCGCCAGAGGGGCCTCTGGCGGCATGATATGAAGGTCGCGGCTCATGTAGTCCAACGGTAGAGCCAGACCTCAGAGGCCGGCTTTCTGTCTTTCAGCAACTGCGCGCGCAACTCGACATGGTCGCGGTCACCGGGCTGGAACGAAAACGCCAGACGCAGTCCACCTGTGTCAGGGTTGCGTTGCAGGACACCTTCGGATGTTTCGGCGTGGGGTGAATCCACAAAGATCGTCATCGCCTCGGGGTCGTCGAACAGTTCGCTTTCTTCAAAGTCGATGACGGCCAGACGCCCTTCGCCAAAGGTGTTGTCGCCCATGGCGGTGTTGATCACACGCGGCATCGGCGTGCGCTGGGGTTCCTCACCCCAGATCAGGCGATAGGACAGATCGACCTGACTGCCCGGGGCGTAGGGCGCTGCCGGGCGCCAATAGGCGACGATGTTGTCATAGATTTCCTGGTCCGCCGGGATTTCAACCAACGTGACCGAGCCTTTGCCCCAGTCCCCTGCGGGTTCGACCCAAAGGCTGGGGCGCTTGTGATAGTTTGCCTCAAGGTCGGCATAGTCCGAAAACTCGCGTTTCCGCTGCATTAGCCCGAAACCACGTGGGTTGGTATCGACAAAAGATGAAATCTGCAGGCGGGTCGGGTTAGCCAGGGGTCGCCACAGAACCTCGCCAGCGCCGTTACGGACCAAGAGACCATCGCTGTCGTGAACAGCAGGCCGGAAATCGTCAAACCGGCTGTGGTTGGTTTGATCGAACAGGAACATCGAAGTGCCCGGAGCAATCCCCACATGCGTCATCTCTTCGCGCGGGAAAAGCGTCGCTTCGACATCCATGATGGTGTCCTGGCCGGGGGTGACCTCAAAGCGGTACGCGCCACTAACGCTTGGGCTGTCCATCAACGCGTGGACAACCATGTTCCTTTGGCCGGGGGCAGGGCGTTCCAGCCAAAAGCGTATGAACTCGGGAAACTCTTCGCCGTCCGGATCGCCGGTTTTCAAAGCCAGCCCACGCGCCGACAGACCGTAAGCTTCGTGCAGCCCGATTGCTCGGAAGTAGCTGGCGCCCTGAAATACGCAGAACTCATCAGTCAGCCCCGGACGATGCATCTCGGCCCGCAAGCGAAAACCCGAAAATCCAAGCGTTTCGTCGGCTGGCAGGACAGGCACATCTTCGCTTTTGGTGAACATGTCGAGATCGAAGGCCACGGGCTCTACCTGACCGTGATCAACGGTAGAGATCTGCACAGCGCGGGGGAAGTACAGGCCTGGGGCAAAGAAATCGACCTCGAACGGGGTTGTGGTGTCGTACCACAGGCCCTTTTCCAGCTTGAACCGGATCGAACGGTATTGCTGGTATGTCAGGTCCTGCCATTCCTTTGGAACCATATCACGTTCGGCATAGGGGCGACTGGCCAGATCGCGAGCCATCTCAATCACATCATTGCGGCTAAAGGGGGCTGCGCCACCTGTGGCGAAAGCCGCCGGGGCGAAGGCAAGAGCAGTGGACGAGGCCAGAAATGCGCGGCGTGTAAAATTCACTTCTTAGACTTCCAAGGTTGAGACTTAAACCAAGCGGCCATGTATGCCACGCCGATGATCATCGCAAAGCCAATCATGTTGGCGACGAAAACACTGGCGACATCCCGCCCACTCAGGTCCAGACCGACACCGATAAGTCGTGCGGCGGCCATGGAAAATACGAACACCGCCAGCGATTGCTGTCCGACTTTCGTGATGACGGTCAGCAGGAATTGCCACACTTTGGCCGCTACGCCTTGTCCGGTGGCGATCAGGCGGTGGCCGTGCTCACCCGCGACGACCCAGCCCAGATAGGCAAGCGACAGGAAGTGCAGATAGCGGAACAGGCCGAAATCGGTCTTGTCGCGGAATTCCTTGGTGATCGGCCAGACCTTGCGAATTTCATCCGCCAGATCAGGGGCAGCGGCATTGATCCAAGTGAACACTTTCCACGACCCGAACGGCATCGAGAAGATCAGAAACAGCGCGGCTGCCCAGATCAGGGTTTTCGACACGGGTGGGGCCGGGATCCAACCGCGCATGAAGGCAAAACCGGTGAAGAACAGCAACTGCCAGCCAAAGGGGTTGAAGAACCACTGACGCTCGGACCAGGGTTCGGCCGGCAGGTCCAGAACGTCAAACTGGGCGATCAGCCAGATCGTGACTGAGGTCGCCGCGACCGCCCAGAACCCGATGCGATAAAGACCCATGAAGATCGGCATCATCGCCAGAACCACCAGATACATCGGCAGGATGTCAAAGTAGTTCGGAACGTAGGTCAGCGTGAATAGACCCACCATCTGCGGCGCAGGGTCGTTGAAAAAGTGCTGCAGGTTCAGCGAAGAAACATATGTTTTCTCGAACAAACCTGACTGATCGAGTGCAGCCATGGACATGGCGACAAAGAAGAACAGACAGATATGCGCCCAGTAGACCTGCCAGATACGGAAGGACACGCGGGCGGTGCCCATCCACCAGCCCTTGCGCAGGAACGCGCCGCCAAAGGCGATGGCCGAGGCCATGCCTGAGCAGAACACAAAGATCTCGGTTGCATCCGAGAAGCCGAACCGCGCGGGAATCCACTTGGCCCATGGGTCATTCGGAATGTGGGCGATCAGGATGATGAACATCGCGATGCCGCGATAGAAATCCAGGCGCGGGTCGCGCGTGCGGGCAGGGGCGGCCGCAGAGGCAGCCACCGGCGCAAAATCAGAAGCGGGCGAAACTGTCGCCATGCGAATTCTGTCCTTCTTGGTCTTTGTTTTTGTTATTCAGCCGGGACGCTTTGTGCGTCGCCGTTGTCGCGGGCCGCGTCGATCAATGCGCGGCGCACGAGAGCGTAATTGTCTTCGCCCCCGGCGCGTTTTGCGCGGCGGTCATCCAGAATGCGCTCGACAGCGTCCAGACGGCCGGCACGCAGGCCGGAATCGATTGTGATGCGCTCGAAAACATCACGTTGGGCGTGGCTTCCACCTGCCAGTTGCATACCTGCACGGGCGTTCGACAAAAAGTCGAAAGCTTCGCCGTACAGGCCATCGCCAAAAGCCTCAAGCCCTTTGGCCGCCGCGATGCCCGGGTCGGACATGCGGATAGGGGTATCCCCCTGATTGCGCTGCGCATCCTTCTGGATACGCTGCAGCATCTTTGAAGTCGCGTCGTTGCGATTGTCACCGGTCAGAGCCAGCAGATAGTGCAGATCGGCAAAGATCAGGCACCCGTCCTCGGTCCGTGCGGCACTCAGGTCAGCCAACTCTTCCCAGCGGTTGCCGACATCGACGCCCTCAAGCTCAAGCCGCGATAGCAGCGAGGTTGCGTTCGAGATGTCGCGGTAATCGTCGGTTTTGTCCTGACGGATGTAGTTATCATACAGCTCCATCACCTGATCGACCTGGCCCAGGTCCAGATGCATCAGCGCCTTATGCCACCAGACGTGATAGCGGAAGTTGTTGCAGTGGGTCCAAGCCTCTTCCCGGCCAGCCAGCCAATCCAAACCCAGTTGCGCGTTGCCGGTCATTTCATGCACGTGCGCGACGGCATGCAGGCCCCAGGCATCATCCGAGACCATCCACAGCGCTTGACGCCCGGCAATCTCGGCCTTTTCATAAGCTCCGGTCTCTTCCAGCGCGAAAGAATGACAGCCCAGCAAGTAACCACGGCCAGCGTGGTCGAGCGCATAAGACGGCAGCACCCGCTCGATAGACCGACGCATCCCGGCTGAATCTCCCAGCACAAAACGCGTTGCGTGGCTGAGCTTCATCGCCAGCGTGTCTTGCGGGTGGTCGCGCAGGATTTCTTCGAATTTCTGAATGGCCTGCGAGGGCAGATCGGCCAGGTACAGTGCCAGTGCCTCGACGTACAGACGCTCGCGTGCCGAGACCGGTTGACGCTCCATCGCGGTGTTGGCGGCGGTCAGCGCTTCGACGGCGACCGGCATCATCTCGCGACGGCCCAAAAGGACCATGAACAATCCCTTGACCGCGTGGCCCAGTGCAAAATCGGGCTCGAGCTCAAGAACCTTGCCAAGATGCTGCGGCGTCACGGCGGCATGGGCCATGAACCCAAGCAGAACACCATCCCACGCCTCGACGCTCGCCGGGTGGCTCAGGGTGTTCATCTGTCCGAAAACGTCTTGCTTCATGTTCATGTTCCGATCCAATCGAGAATTTCTACAATAAATGACTTAGCAGAGACTCTGAGATGGTCGTATCAGTATCGGCTCTGCTCTCGAATTGGTGAAAGGTCGTGTGGGCAAAAATTGAAAAAAACCGCCGATTCAAGGGCATGTTTCAGCAACATGCCGCCGAAATAGGCAGAGTGTTTCAATCCTCAAAGGGGTTTTCAGAGCTCAGAACAGCCTGTGTATCAGCCCCGCAAACAGGCGGAGCGGCGCGATATGTTACAGGTGTGCGCGACAGTTTCAGCGGATTTCCGATCAGTTGAACTTCGCCCGGATCAGCCTGCATCGCGATCTGCATCTGGCGTGCTGCGACCTGATCGGTGGCAAAAACCTGATCCAGCGTCTGCACCGGGCCGACCGGCACCTTGCGGGCTTCAAGTTCGGCAATAACAGTGTCGGTCGGATGCGATTTGACTGCTGGTCGCAGTATTGCGTTCAGCGCGTCACGGTGTTCCAGTCGGGCAGGGTTGGTGGCAAAACGCGGATCATCGGCGAGTTCTGCATGGCCAATGAACTCACAGAACCGCCGAAACTGGCTGTCATTGCCGACGGCCAGAATGACGTGCCCTTCCGAGGTTTCGTAAACATCGTAAGGCACGATATTTGGGTGTCCGTTACCGCGCCGTTGGGGCACGTTGCCGGAGGTCAGATAATTCACCCCTTCGTTGATCAACCACGCGACCTGCGCGTCCACCAATGCCAGATCAATCTGCTGGCCTTCGCCGGTCAGATCACGGTGGCGCAGTGCGGCCAGAATGCCGACGCTTGCGTACATGCCGCACATCACATCGGCGATGCCGACACCAACCTTCATCGGTGCACCTTCGGGGTCGCCGGTCAGTGACATGACCCCGCCATAGCCCTGCGCCATCAGGTCATAGCCGGGTTTGGATGCATTGGGTCCGGTCTGCCCATAGCCCGAGATCGAGCAATAAACGAGGCTGGGGAAGTCCTGCGACAGGGTCGCATAGTCCAGACCGTACTTCGCCAAACCACCGGGC
This sequence comes from Ruegeria sp. BC3, assembly GCF_056539265.1. Taxonomy (NCBI): domain Bacteria; kingdom Pseudomonadati; phylum Pseudomonadota; class Alphaproteobacteria; order Rhodobacterales; family Roseobacteraceae; genus Ruegeria; species Ruegeria sp. BC3. The sequence goes on along the minus strand of NZ_JBQFUP010000001.1, from coordinate 1,033,853 downwards.
TTGAAGTTCTCGATCAGGATATCAGCATATGACGCCAAACGTTTGATTTCGGCCTGACCTTCGGGCGTGGTGATGTCAATGGCAACGGATTTCTTGTTGCGGTTCGCAGCCATGAAATAGGCGCTCAGGTCCGATCTGTTGCCCTCGGCGTCCTCGACGTATGGCGGGCCCCATTGGCGAGTGTCGTCGCCTCCGGTTGCGGGGTTTTCGATTTTGATGACGCTCGCACCCAGATCGCCCAGCAGTTGCGTGCAGGTCGGCCCAGCCAAAATGCGGCTGAGGTCCAGCACTTTGACGCCCTTCAGCGGTCCTTCAGATCCGGCCATCATAACCTCCGCGGTCAATCTCGGCGGCAATCACGGTAAAGGTATCAGCCGTCATCGCGTCATTCAGAGCTGCACGCAGTTCTTCGCGGTTTCGGACAGTATGGCCATTGCCGCCAAACGCCCGACCCATGGCAGCAAAGTCGTGGCGGTCAAAATCCACGCCCTTGTTGCCCATCTGGCGCTGGCGCTGTTTCAACTCGATCAGCGCAAGGCTGGCATCGACAAAGACTAGAAAGATAGGGTTCCCGCCCATCTCGGCGGCGGTCGACAGCTCTCCTGCGACCATCAGGAACCCGGCATCGCCCGAGAAGCTGATTACCGGGCGGTCTGGCTCGGCCAGTTTCAGGCCAATCGCCATCGGTACCGCGCAGCCCATGGTGCACAAAGCCGAAGACTGTATCAGCCCACGCTCTTCCGAGCAGTTCCACATCTGGCTCAGCAGGATGCGATGCGCGCCGCTGTCGGCCGTGGCCAGCGTGTCAGCAGGCAGCGTGACGCGGGTTTCCGCGATCACGGCAGCGGGGCCCCAGTCTTCGTCCGTCGGGAAGGCCTGCGCCAGCGCCGCTTTGACCTTCGCAGGTTCGCCACCGTGCCATGTTTCGCGTGCTGGGTTGCCCTTGGCGATGGCTTCCAATGTGGCCCCGGTATCGGCCACAAGGTTCAACCCCGCCTGATGCATATAGTGATCGTTAACCACCGCGGATATGTCGATGACGCGTGTTTCCTCGGGGTCCCAGACCTCTCGCCAGCCGGGGCGCATTTCGATCGGGTCGTAGCCCAGGCACATCACCAGATCGGCTTGTTCAACCAATGGCAGAAGGTGTTTGTCCGCCAGAGGCGACAAGCCAGCCCCGCCAAGACACAGGGGGTGATCTTCAGGCACAACGCCCTTGGCTTTGTAGGTGGTGACAAAGGGAATGCCGAAGTGTTCAAGGAAGGCCTGCACCACATTGCGCGACCCGTCATACAGAACGTCCAGGCCGACTATCGCTATTGGCCGCTCGGCATCCGCCACCCAACGACGCGCTTTTTCCACACAGTTGCCTTCGGGCGCGACAGCTGCTGCCTTGGCAAGCCGCCGCTTTTTGACACCGGATACCCGCGTATCCGCGACCGAGATCGGAACGTCGATATGGACGGGGCCGGGGCGCGGCTGGTTGGCCAGAGACACGGCTTTATCCGCCACGATGTCGGCCCCCTGCGCTGTCAGCGTGAACGTCCCCTTGGTGATCGAGCGGTACACCTGCGCATGATCCATGACCTGATGGGTATAGGTCAGCGCCTCATCCGCATCGACGCAACCGGTCAGAACGATCATCGGTACCCGGTCTTGCAGCGCGTTGGCGACCACATTGATCCCGTTCATCGCGCCGGGGCCGAGCGTGGCCACCAGAATAGCAGGCGCGCCGTCGCGGTGATGCACGGCCTCGGCCATGAAACCGGCAGCGTTTTCATGCTTGGTCAGGTGAAAGGTGATCCCGGCCTGTTCCAGTGCATCCACCAAAGTCAAAACTTCACCACCGGGCATGCCAAAGGCATGGCGGCATCCGGCCTCATAGAGTCGTTGGGCCAAAAGGTCCGCGGCGCGCGGTGAGAGGTCCTGCATCAGTCATGCTCCGAAATAATACATCACTGCAGATTGCGGAGGACGCGCCCGGACGCAAGCAGGTTCACGTCAGTGTGACTATTTGACGGCGGATTCCGCCACTGCCTGAAACCTTGCGTCCAGTTCTTCGGCAATCTCGCGCAACGGCTCGCCACCTTCGTGAACGTAAGGCGCGAACACGAAGCTGGGCGTTTTGTAGGACAGCGTGGCTGTTCCGTCCTCGTTCTCGGTCACGTAAAACCTGATAGGTGCCTCAATCATAGCGTTGACTGACGTTTCCAGAACGCGCACGGCGTAATCGTTGTTGAAGGCGCCGATCACCAGATTGCCCGGAATGGTGATCCCGCGCGCAGCTGCCGCCTTTGTCGGCCCGGCTTGCGTGACCACGATCAAGCCGTTTTCCTTCACGGCTGATTTGGTATCTGCAACCAGTGCCTCATAGCTTTTGCCGGTCGGATGTACGGCCCAACCGACAGGCGGTTCCTGCGCCAAGGCGGGCAGGGCCAGCATGGACAATAGGGTTACAAAAGCCTTCATCGTGCTGTCCTCATCGGTGCGAATGCGGGATTGATGCCAGAAACCGATGTTTCGCGCACTCACAATCCCGTGGGGTTTCATGCTGTGGCAAGCGCGCGGTCAGCAGGGCGAAGCATCAGGGGACACGTTTCCGCAGCAAGTAAATGTCCATGATCCAGCCGTGATCTTCACGCGCCTGTGCGCGGGTTTCCACGATCTGTGCGGCGACATCGGCCAAGGCTCCATTGACCAGAATCTCTTCCTTCATGCCCACATAAGCGCCCCACCAGATGTCATAATCTGCCATCTCAAGGCTTTGGAACGAACACTCGCCATCCAGCATGACTGCAACTTTCGAGGCGTCCTGCGGCCATCCCTCATCCCGAATGCGGCGCCCCGTGGTGACCACATAAGGCGCGCCCAGATCGTTGATCGGGATCGCATGAGCTGCCGTAAGCGCCTGCAGCGCGGTAATGCCGGGGATCACGCGGGTCCTGGGTTGCGGGTTCAGTCGGGACGCGATGCGCAGGGAACTGTCATAGAGCGACGGATCCCCCCAGATCAGCAGAGCGACCTGTTGCGCATCGGGATAAGCTTGGATTGCCTCTTGCCACCGAAGTGCGATGGCATCGTGCCATTCATCCACGCCGCGCAGATACCCGTCATCGGCCCGGCGTTTTGGGATGTCAAAGTATGCAATACTAGGAGGGGTCTGGGCGACCTGAGCAATGATCTCTTCGCGCAGCCCGGCCAGATCGGCCTTGTTCTCACCCTTTCGAGGGATCAGGATCAGGTCTGCGTTGCAAATGGCTTGTGCGCCCTGAAAGGTCACGTGGTCGGGGTTGCCGGTGCCGATACCGATCAGAGTCAGGTCAAACATTTTCGGCCTCAGCCAGCGGGCCATACAGGATCAGGGCGGGGGCCGTTCCGATCTCGGCCCCTAGTTTCTCGGCCAATCCGCCGACGGTTGAGCGGTGCAGTATTTGATCCGGCGTGGACACGGATTCAGCCATTAGCGCTGGCGTATCCAGCGGTAAGCCATGTTCACTCAGCGCCTCGACCAGCAAAGGAAACGTGCGTTTGCCCATGAATACGACCGTCGTGGCATCCGGGTCAGCCAGGGCCGTCAGGTTCAGATCCTCCGGCAGCTTGCCGCTGACGTCGTGACCCGTCACGAACTGCACCCGCCGTGCGGTCAGCCGTCGCGTCAGGGGAATGCCGGCCGCTGCCGCCGCTGCAACTGCCGAGGGAATGCCCGGGATGATTTCATATTCGATCCCGGCCGCACGCAGTGCCACTAGTTCCTCTTCCAGTCGACCAAACAATCCGCCGTCGCCGGACTTCAACCGCACCACTCGGGCGCCCGTCTTGGCATAATCCACCAGCAAACGGCTGACATGGTCTTGCTTGGGCGAAGGGCGACCGGCGCGCTTGCCGACACCCACAAGGTCCGCGTCCTGATGCGCGTGGCTCAGGATCGGGCCGCTGCTGAGGTCATCAAACAACACCGCATCCGCCTTTTGCATCCGGTCTACGGCCTTCAGCGTCAGCAACTCCGGGTCACCTGGGCCTGAGCCAATGAACGAAACAAAACCGCTCATGCCTGTGCCTCGGCGATCAGATGAAAGAACGTTCCGGTTACGTTACCGCGCACCGATCCGGTTTGTGGGCCTTCAACGCCTTCGGCATCGAACACCCGGGCCAAAGGTGCATCGGGTTGCTCAAGGATCGACGAATAGTGGAACTCATGCCCCCGAAGAGTCGTATCAACTGCAAATCCCGGCATTGGCTCTAGCAACCGTGCCTTGCGGTAACCAAGGTTGAATTTCCTTTTTTCGTAGGACGTTACAAGGCCAAGCAAACCCGCCATCTGATGCCGGACGCCTTCCTTGTCTACCAGCGCCTCACCCAACGCCATGTACCCGCCGCACTCGCCGTGCACAGGCTTTGTCTCAGCATGCGCGCGCAGGCCGCTCAGGAATGTGGTGGCCGCGGCCAAAGTGCCCGCGTGCAACTCGGGATACCCTCCGGGCAACCAAACCAAATCGGCATCCGGCGCAGGGGCCTCATCCGCCAACGGGGAAAACGGCATGATTTCTGCTCCTGCCGCACGCCATCCTTCTAGCAAATGCGGATAGGTGAACGAAAACGCCGCGTCCCGTGCCAGCGCGATCCGCTGGGCCGGAGGCCGCGGCAGCGCGGCTGACGATGGCCCATTGGGGCCTGAGGAAGCCGCCGCCTTGATCGCCGCAAGATCCACATGTTCGCGCAAGAAGGCCGCATAGCCGGCTATCGCGCTTTCCAGATCGGGATGCTCAACAGCCTGGATCAGACCGAGGTGCCGCTCGGGCAGGGTCAGGTCTCCGCGCCTAGGCAGAACGCCCAGAACCGACAGGCCTGCCCGCTCCATTCCCAGCCGGGTCAGGCGTTCGTGACGCGGGCTCGCACAACGGTTCAGGATAACACCGGCAAAGGGAAGATCGGGGTTGTACATCCGGAACCCCAACGCGGTGGCAGCCGCCGATTGCGCCTGACCGCCCACATCCAGAACCAGCACCACGGGCCATCCCATACGCCGGGCTGTCTCAGCGCTGGACCCATGGCCCAGCTCTCCAGGTTTGGCCACGCCGTCGAATAACCCCATTGACCCTTCGGCCACAACGATATCGGCACCTTCGGCTTGTGCGGAAATGGCGCTTAGCAGCGGATCGGCCATCGCCCAGCTATCTAGGTTGAACGAAGCCCGCCCCGCAGCGGCTCGGTGAAAGGCCGGGTCAATATAGTCCGGCCCGCTTTTGAACGGCTGAACGGTCAGACCGTCTTCGGCCAAGGCCCGCAGCAGACCCAGCATGACGGTGGTCTTGCCCGTGCCGGAAGACGGGGCAGAAATCAAAAGGCCCGGAGGGTTAGTCATCACCATGGCTCCAGCTGGACCATGGGCTGTCTGCGCTTTGCGGACGATAGCGGCGGTCATAATCTTTTGAATACAGGCAGCTTTCATCAAAACCTTCGCCTGCCAACGCTGGGCCGACCATGATCAAAGCGGTGCGCGAGATACTTTCGTCCAACGCCTCTTTTAGGGTCGCCAATGTGGCGCGAATGATCCGCTCGTCCGGCCAGCTGGCGCGGTAGACCACGGCTACCGGGCAATCTGCCCCATAAGCCGGGGTCAGGTCCGCGATCACATTGTCCAGATTGCCGATCGACAGGTGAATGGCCAGCGTTGCACCGGTGCGGGCAAAGTTTTCAAGCGTTTCGCCCTCGGGCATCGAAGATGCACGACCCGGCGTCCGGGTCAGAACCACGGATTGCGCAAGACCGGGCAGGGTCAGTTCTGTGCCCAAAGCGGCGGCGGCCGCTGCGAACGATGGAACACCCGGCGTGACGCTGACTGGAATGCCCATCTCTTTCAGCCGCCGAATTTGTTCACCCATCGCTGACCAAACGGACAGGTCACCGGAATGCAGGCGCGCCACATCCTGACCGGCCTGATGCGCAGCTTCGACCTCGGCCATGATCTGATCCAGATCCATCGGGGCGGTGTTCACGATCTTTGCACCCTCGGGGCAATGGCTGAGTATTTCCTCAGGCACCAGCGAGCCTGCATACAGGCATACCGGGCAGGAGGCGATGATATCGCGCCCGCGCAGGGTCAGAAGGTCGGCAGCACCGGGTCCGGCGCCGATGAAATGAACGGTCATATGTGTCCTCCGATGGCGACGGCGCATGTGGCAAGCCGGTCGTCCGAAATCTGTCTGGGTGAGGTTAGCTGTGCGCTTGGTCCAGCAGCGGCAAGGGCGGATGCTTCGGCTACGCTGCCGGTGCCATAAGTGGCACGACTGCGGTTCGAGCAGGTGAGGGTGCGCTGCCCCGCAAGATCGGCGGGCGCGATGAAATGCACGGGCAAGGCGGTCGCAGATGCGAAATCAATCAACGCCGCATGGCCTTCCTTGTCGGCAACAGTGGCCAAAGCGTCCACAACCTGCCCGGCGCGGGCCCGTTCAAAGGCTGCGCGCAGGCTGTCCACGGTTGCCGCCGACGAAAACCCAAGCCCTGCGACGATCATAGGGTCACGCTCCACTGCACCACCGGATAGGCGGATTTCCAGCCGCGCCGCGGGCCAAGCGCGGAGGCGTGGGCAAGTTCGATGCGCAGAAGCTCTCCGCCCACCAGATCGTGCCATTGGGCCAGCAACGCTTCGCTTTCCAGTGTTACCGCATTGGCGACCAGCCGGGTGCCTTTTGGCAGGGTATCTCGCAGCCAAGCCAGAAGATCAGCGCTGAGCCCGCCGCCGATGAAAACGACGTCCGGCAGGGCAAGACCATCCAACGCCTCTGGGGCCGTACCATGCACCACGTTCAGTCGATCCTGACCCAGAGAATCTGCGTTGCGCCGTATACGCTCGGCCCTGTCTTCGCGGGGTTCGATAGTGGTTGCGGCCAGGGTGGGGTCGCACATCAGCCATTCGATGCTGATCGAACCTGTGCCGCCGCCGATGTCCCACAAATGCTCGCCCCGTTTGGGAGCCAAGGCCGACAGGGTCAATGCACGCACGGGGCGTTTGGTGATCTGGCCGTCGTTTTCGAAAATTTCGTCTGGCTTGCCCGAGGACTTGGGGAGAGCTTCACCTTCGCCGGCAACCTCCAACCCCACGCAAACCGGGTGATCAAACCCGCCCAGCAGGGCCTCGGTCAGCGTGACGCTTCGCGACCGTTCGCGGGGGCCGCCAAGCGCTTCCATCACGTGCAGCTGCGTATCGGCAAAGCCCGTTTCACTAAGATACGTGGCAAGCTCGGCCACCGCAGCCCCGTTGCGCAGCAGCAGAATGGCGCGCAAACCCGGTGACAGGTGCGGGCGCAGCCGCGTAAGCGGTGCCGCGTGCAAGCCGAACGTCTGGGTGCTTTCCAGCGGCCAGCCCAGACGGGCGGCTGCCAGCGAAAAGGTGGACTGTCCGGGCAGGGCGACCCACTCACCCGCATCAAAATTGCGCGCGATCACCGAACCGGCCCCGAACCAGAACGGATCGCCAGAGGCGAGAACAACCGTTAGTCGCCCCCGGTACCCGGTCAGAACCGGCAGCCCGTCGGCAAATGGCACGGGCCATTCAACCCGTTCAGCGCCTGTGTCAGGGATAAGTGACAGGTGGCGCGGCGGACCCATGATGATTTCGGCGCGTTCCAGCACTTGACGGCTTGCGGGCGGCAGGCCATCCAGTCCATCTTCGCCCAAGCCCAGAACGCTCAGCCACGGAGCCTCATGCATGACCAACCTCCTGATCCTTGGTGGCACGACCGAGGCCAACGCGCTGGCCAAAACTCTGGCCGAGCGGGGCATCCCGGCGACCTATTCCTATGCCGGTCGTGTCGATAATCCAAGGCCGCAGCCGTTGCCGGTGCGTGTTGGCGGGTTTGGCGGTGTTGAGGGGCTGGCCAGCTACCTGCGCGACCACGGAATAACGCATGTGGTCGACGCCACCCATCCCTTCGCCGCGCAGATGAGCACCAACGCTGTTGCCGCGTGCAACGCGGCCAATGTGCCTCTGGCCGCGTTGACCCGCCCGGCGTGGCGCGAACAGGACGGCGACCGCTGGCAGCACGTTGCTGACATCGACGCAGCAGTGGCGGCCTTGAACGGACCGAAGCGCTACGTTTTTCTGGCCGTCGGGCGCCTTCATCTTGAAGAGTTTTCGGCGCAACCCCACCACCAATACCTGCTGAGATTGGTGGACGAACCCGATGCGCTGCCTCTGCCCCATTGCGATGTCGTCGTGTCGCGCGGACCGTTTACCGAGGCAGAGGACCGGGCGCTGATGGAAACTCATGGGATTGAGCTGGTGGTGTCCAAGAACTCTGGCGGCAGTGGCGCGCGTGCCAAACTGGACGCGGCGCGTGCGCTGGGCGTGCCGGTGCTGATGATCGACCGCCCGAGCCTTCCGCAAAGGACCGAACTGTCGAATGTCGCACAAGTTCTGGACTGGCTGGCTCATTCAGGCGTGAACCTCGGGGTGTAAACGATCGGGCTGCTGTCGCGCTCGATCACGCGGGTCAGCGATGATCCGACGATGACCACCGTCTGCATGTCGGCCATATCCGGCGTCGCCTCGGCCAGTGTGGAAATCCGGATCGCCTCATCGGGGCGCGATATGGCGCGGGCGAACAGGATCAGACGCTCGGGTTCACACTCCTCGCGCAGGATTTCCAGCGTTTTCACAAATCCTTCCGGGCGGGACTTTGAGCGCGGGTTGTAGAACGCCATCGCAAAATCGCCCTGCGCTGCCAGGCGCAGGCGTTTTTCAATCAAAGACCATGGTTTCAGGTTGTCGCTGAGGTTGATCGCGCAGAAATCATGCCCCAGTGGCGCACCTGCGCGTGCTGAGGCTGCCAACATCGCAGTGATGCCTGGCAGCACGTCGATGGAGATATTGCGCCACTCGGCAGGGCCGCTTTCCAGCGCCTCATACACTGCAGCCGCCATGGCGAAAACGCCCGGATCGCCCGACGACACCACGACGACCCGCTTGCCTTCGGCCGCCATCTGCAAGGCGTGTTGGGACCGGTCAATCTCGACCCGGTTATCGCTGGCGTGCAGCGTCAGGCCGGGACGTTCTGCAACACGTGCGACGTACGGGATGTATCCAACCACATCTGTAGCTTCGGCCAACGCAGCCGAAACTTCGGGTGTGACCAACTGTTCATTTCCGGGCCCAAGGCCCGCGATCTTGACCCAGCCGCTCATGGTCGACGGCCCTGCCCATGCACGATGATGATCGAGAAATAGGGGGTGATCTTCTCGCATGCCTCAGACAGTTTCGTCACGGTCTGGTTCGGCATTTGAGCGAATTCCACAATCCACGCGCGATCATACAGACCCGCCGTTTTCAGCGCACGCTTCACCTTGTCGATGTTACGCCCGATCTTCATCACGACCAGTGCATCGGTGTGCGCCATTCGACGCGCCAAGTCCTCTTCGGGCAGGGTGCCGACCAACACTGTAAGCACGTCATCGCCCCAGGTGATCGGGTCGCCGGTCGCGGTCCACGCGCCGGACATGCCAGTGATGGCCGGAACAACTTCGACCTCAGCCTGATCGCGTAAGCGGCTGTAAAGATGCATGAACGATCCATAGAAGAATGGATCGCCTTCACACAGAACCACCACGTCCTCACCCTGATCCGACAGCGTTTTCAAATGCGCGGCACAGTCCTGATAGAAGGTCGACAGCAGCTCGTTATAGCGTGGGTCGGTCAATGGGATTTCGGTGGTCACGGGGTATTCCATAGGGAATTCCACCGCATCTCCGGGGATCATGCCGTTTACGATCTTGCGCGCCTGGCCGCTGCGGCCCGGTTTGCGGAAAAAAGCCACGTGGCGCGCATTGCGCAGCAAACGGTCGGCCCGAACGCTCATCAGATCCGGATCGCCGGGGCCAAGGCCCACGCCATATATTTTGCCCGCGCTCATTCAGCGCGGCTCGCGATGGCGTTTACGGCGGCCACTGTAATGGCGCTGCCGCCCAGACGGCCTTTGACAATGCAGGACGGCACAGGCTGCGCCTCCCACAAAGCATCTTTGGATTCCACTGCGCCGACAAAGCCAACCGGGCAGCCGATGATGGCGGCCGGACGTGGGCAGGCGGGGTCTTCCAGCATGTTCAGCAAGTGGAACAGGGCGGTAGGTGCATTGCCGATGGCGACCAGTGCACCCTCCAGATGCGGACGCCACAGCTCCAACGCAGCGGCCGAGCGGGTATTGCTCATCTCGGCGGCCAAGGGGCGCACGCGCTCGTCATGTAGGGTGCAGATCACCTCATTGTCGGCGGGCAGGCGGAACCGAGTCACGCCTTCGCTGACCATGCGCGCATCGCATAGGATCGGCGCACCAGCTTCCAGCGCGGTGCGCGCAGCCGAGACAAAACCGGGCGAGAAATGCACGAACTCTTCCAGCCCGACCATCCCGGCGGCGTGGATCATGCGAACGGCGACCTGCTCTTCATCGGCATCAAAACGCGCGAGGTCAGCTTCGGACCGGATCGTGGCAAAGCTCTCCTTGTAGATCGCCGCTCCGTCGGTTTCGTATTCGTAGGGCATCAGGTGAAGTCCATGGTCAAAAGTGTTTCTTCGGTCAGGCCGGTCTGGCTGGGCTCATCCCCCGCGCGGCCTTGTTTGACAAGATCAAATCGCCCGTTGTGGCCGATCACTGTAACATCTGCGGCCCCCATCCGGGCGCACCCCTTGGCGCAGCCTGAAACGTGCAGGCTACCGGGTACGCGGGATGCCAGCGCGCGCGCGATGTCGCGCGTTTCCACCTGCGCCTGCGGGCAGAACGGTGCGCCGGGGCAGGCGTCGGTTGTCATCAGCGGATCAGAGCCATCTGTGACAAACTCCGGGGCGGGTATCGCCGCCCCGCCTTCCAGCAGGATCATCCGCCAAGGCGTGACACGCAGGGCAGTAGCACCACAGTCGTTAATCAGATCGTAAAGCTTGCGTGCCGGCAGCGACCCAAAAGCCGCGCCATACAACGTGCCCAGCCCACAAGGGCCGGGTTGCGGTTTTGCGCCAACGGGGCCGGGCGCAAATCCCTGCCACTCCTGCGGCAGCGCTTTGACGACCCGCGCCATGCGGCGCGCCTCGGGCGTGTAGGTTTCAGAAAACCAGGTTGCCAAAGCGATCACGCGGTCAATCGCATCGGCTTCGGTCACGCTCTGGCCTGTTTCGCACCCATCGGCGCGCAGGATCAGACCATCGGCACTGGTCTCAAGGCGAATATCTGCGGAATCAAGGGTCAGCAAACGCTCCGACCCGGTGTCGATTGCAAAGCCGAATTTGGCAGGCAACGCCGGAAGCTCGGCCAATCTGTCGATCAATTCCTGCGTCAGGCGCGCGGTCAGATCTCCTGCCTGATAGAGCGGCGTAACAAGAATGTTGCGGCGCACTTCGATACCGGGTTCGGCATCCAGAAGGTTCAGTGCTGCAAGCTCTTTCAGCAGAGCCTGGTGGTCATATTCTTCGACCCCCCGCAGCTGCAAGTTTGCGCGATTGGTCAAATCGATCGAGCAGTTGCCAAAACGATCCGCAAGGTCACACAGACCTAGCGCCTGGTCTGCATCCAAACGTGCCAGCCGTGGGCGCACCCGAACCACCAGACCGTCGCCCGACATCATCGGGCGATGCGCGCCGGGACACCAGCCCTGAACGATGGGGGCGCTCATCCCAACCCCTCCAGATCCGCTCGGATCGAGTTCCGACGGGTGTTCCAAAGGCCGGCTTCCAGCAAGGCACGGAACCGGTCCTGCATCGCCTGATGCGCGCGCGGGTTGGCCTCTTGCAGAAACGCATCAACCTCGGCATCGCCCAGCGTGGCGTCGTGGTAGAGGTCGAACAGGTGCGGTGCGACCGTGCCGGACAGATGCGCAAATGAGGCCATGTGATCCAGGGTCGCTGCGATCTCGGCCGCGCCCCTGAAGCCATGCCGTTGCATCCCCGCGATCCAACCCGGGTTGGCGGCACGGGCGTGAACCACGCGGCTGATTTCCTCGGGCAGAGTGCGGGCGCGCGGGTTTTCCGGATTGGTATTGTCCAGATGGTACAGCTGCGCCGCGCCACCGGTTACCTTTTTGGCAGCGGCGAATCCGGCCTCGTGCGTGGCATAGTCATTGGCCAGCAACAGATCAGTTTCAGTCAGGTCTTGCAGGTGCACAAAGCTGTCGGCGTTGGCGACCCGTTGGGTGATGCCGTCTTTGTCCTGTGCAATATGCTCGCCTTCCAACGCGAAGGAACTGGCTTCCAACCACGCCTCACCAGCCTGCGCCCGCGCTTCGTCTGTATAGATTTCCGACAGTTGCGTCATGTTCACGCCATAGCTGCCGGGCGCAGGGCCATAGACACGGGCCGAGGGTTTCTGACCGGCATAGGGGTTCCAATCCGATGCCTCATCACGATCCGCCAACGCCCGAACGGCCTGTCCATAAAGCGCCGAGAGGGTTGGGAATACATCGCGGAACAGACCGGACACGCGCAAGGTCACATCCAGACGCGGGCGGCTGAGGTCTGTGATTGGCAACACTTCAATGCCCGAAACCCGCTCGGACCCTTTGTCCCAGATCGGCTTTACACCCAACAGATGCAGCGCCATCGCGAATTCCTCGCCCGCGGTGCGCATCGTGGCCGAGCCCCAAAGATCGACGATCAGCCCTTTGGGATAATCGCCTTCTTCTTGCAAGTGGCGCCGGACCAACTCCTCGGCGAGCTTTACACCTTGCGCATACGCCGCGCGGGTCGGGACCGAGCGCGGGTCGGTGGTATAAAGGTTCCGCCCGGTGGGCAGTACATCGGAGCGCCCGCGATAGGGAGAGCCGGACGGGCCAGCCTCGATCCGTTTGCCCGCAAGCGCGTCGATCAGGGCGTTGCGTTCGGAATTGGCTGACGGAGCGGGATCAAAGTTGCCGGTGACATCCGGAACCCTGCCAAAGATGTGCAGACCGTCTCCAAACTGGCTTTCCTTGATGTCACAGACAAAGCGGTCGATGCGCGTGATCGCCTCAGCGGTACAAGTGGCCTGGTCCAGGCCCAGATCGCTTTCCAACCCGATGGCCTGCGCCTCATCCCGGATATCCTCCTGCAGGCGGTCGCGGCGCTTGGGGTCCAGCCCGTCGGCGTTTGAGAACTCGTCCAGCAGAGATTCCAGCCGCACCATCCGATCCGGCGTTCCGCTTTCCTTCATCGGGGGCGGGATGTGGCCTAGAGTGACTGCCCCGATCCGGCGCTTGGCTTGGGCAGCCTCACCTGGGTCGTTGACGATGAAGGGATAAATCACCGGCAAATCGCGGATCAACGCTTCGGGCCAGCAGTCTGCCGACAAGGCGACAGATTTGCCCGGCAACCACTCCAACGTGCCGTGTGCGCCGATATGGATCAGCGCATCTGCCTGAAGGTCTTTGCGCAGCCACAGATAGAAGGCGACATAGCCATGGCGCGGGGTGCGCGAGAGGTCATGGTAATCGTCGTCGCGCAGTTCAGGGGTGCCACGTTCGGGCTGCAACGCCACCAGCGTCTTGCCCCGGCGCAGCGCGATAAAATGGAATGCACCGTCGATGCAGGATGGGTCATCCTCGGGATCACCCCAGACCGTGGTTAGGTCTTCGCGAAGTTGCTGAGGCAATTTGTCCAGCGCGTTTTGGTAGTCCACCAGAGACCACGAAATCCGGGCGTCCAGGAGCGTTTCGGCGATCGGCTCGGCAGGGGCTGTGTCATAACCCTCAGCCTGCAGATCGGACAGCATTGCCTCAGCTGAGGCCAGCGCATCCAGGCCTACTGCGTGGGCCATCTGCCAGTCCTTGCCGGGGTAGGTGGACAGCACCAGCGCAGGAACCTGATCCGCCTTGGGTTTGTCGTTCAGGGTCAGCCAGCCTGTAACGCGGTCGATGATGGCTTCGATCCGTTCCGCTTCGGCGCGGTGAGCTAAGCGCGAATATTCCAGATGCGGATCGCGTTTGCCCGGTTCCTTGAACGACGCGATACCAGCCGAGATGCGGCCGTCCACTTCGGGTAGGACCACATGCATCGCCAGGTCTGCAGGGGACAGGCCACGTTCCGCCTCGGCCCAGGCTTTGCGGCGCGAGGTGGCGAGGGCGACCTGAAACACGGGAACATTGGCTGCATCCAATGGCGACGTGCCGGACGCGCCTTTGCCCGAGAATGACGTGGCGTTGATAATTGCTGACGGGGCAAGCGCCGTTACCTGCTCACGCAGCCAATCTGCAGCTGCGGGTGCTTTGAGAGATGGGGCAAACAGGCCAACGGCGTCCAGTCCACGCGCACGCAGACTGCGGATCAGGGCCGCGACCGGGGCCGTGTCGGCCGAGGTCAGATAGGCGCGGTAGAAGGTGACGAGGATTCGTTTATTGTCGGCTGCGAATGCCTCTTCGACCGGAAACACGCCCCGATCCGGGCACCAGGCGCCGCACTCGGGGATGGTCTTGGCCCCCATCACCGGCCCGGCATACAGCCCCGCCGCCAGCGCCATCTGCGCCAATGCCGCTTGCGCAGCAACTTCTCCGCCGGTGTCACACAGATGAGCAAGCCGCCGCAGGGTCGAAACGGGCAAGGTGGAGTAGTCGTCCAGCCGCGTGTCCTCGCGCCCGTCCGCCGGCAGAACCGCCAACGCGATCCCTTTCGACTGCGCCAGCGCCAGCACCTGCTGCAGACCGTATGACCAGTAGGGTACCCCGCCGATTAGGCGGATCAGGATGCCCTTCGCGCCCTCCAACGTCTGTTCAACATATGTGTCGACAGACAGAGGGTGTTTCAGCGCCGTCAGGTTGGCCAGCCGCAGGGTCGGCATCCGCCCCTCTGGGCCACCACCACGATGCCAGCCCGCCGCGAAAGCGCCAAGGTCGCTGTCCGAAAAAGACAGCACCACCAGATCCGCCGGGCTCTGACCCAGATCGGTTGGGGTTTCTGTTTCTTCTAACCCGTGGCTTTCGCGGAAGACGACGTGCATGGAGCTTACTCGGCGGCCTCGCGCACACCGACGAGGATCTCGCGGATTTCGGCCTCTTTGATGTCGTCATGCTCGGCAATGACCACCAAACGCGAGCGGCGTTCTTCGCCGGGTTCCCACGGGCGGTCGTATTGGTGACGGACACGGGCGCCGACAGCCTGAACCAGCAGGCGCATCGGTTTGCCCTGAACGGCCGCGTAGCCTTTTACGCGCAGGATGTTCAGTTCAGAGGCCAGACGTTCGATCTTGGCGACCAGATCAGAGGGATCGGTTTGTTCGGGCAGTTCGACGATGATGCTTTCAAAGTCATCATGCTCATGATCGTGGTGGCCGTCGTGATGCGACGGGCGTGCGTCCATGTCATCTTCGGCTGCGGCTTCCAGACCCAGAACGACGCGCACGTCTACCACACCCTCGGCCACTTCGACCACGGGCAGAGGGCGCGGGGCCTCGGCTGCGATGACCTCTTTGGCCTTCGCGACACCGTCGGGACCGGCCAGATCGGGCTTTGTCAGTAGGATGATATCGGCGCAGGAGATCTGATCCTCGAACACCTCAGACAGAGGTGTTTCGTGGTCGATCGAGTCG
Source organism: Ruegeria sp. BC3 (assembly GCF_056539265.1). Lineage (NCBI taxonomy): Bacteria > Pseudomonadati > Pseudomonadota > Alphaproteobacteria > Rhodobacterales > Roseobacteraceae > Ruegeria > Ruegeria sp. BC3. The sequence goes on along the minus strand of NZ_JBQFUP010000001.1, from coordinate 1,018,320 downwards.
TCGGCCAAACGCTGTGCGTCCACCGCCTCGACACTCGGCGCAAAGCGACCTGCGGCAACGGCTTCGGCATCGGCAAGGGCGATCACGCCATCGACGGTGATTTTCGAACGGATATCTGGCCAGTCGAAGGCTTTCAGCAGCGGCTTGGGCAGGGCGAGGCCCGAGGTTTCGATCAGGATATGCTCAGGACGCGGCTCCAGCGCCATCAGGGCTTCGATGGTCGGAATGAAATCGTCGGCCACGGTGCAGCAGATGCAGCCGTTTGCCAGCTCCATGATGTTCTCTGCAGGGCAGTCAGGGATGGCGCAGGATTTCAGGATGTCGCCATCGACGCCAACATCACCGAATTCGTTGACGACAACGGCCAGACGCTTGCCCTGCGGGTTCTGCATCAGGTGTTTGACCAGGGTGGTTTTGCCCGAGCCTAGAAAGCCGGTGATCACAGTAACGGGGAGTTTTTCGAGGTTCGACATATCAGGCTCCAATCGGGGGAATGCGGGCTGCGCAGTTTTTGCGGAAATGCTCGGGGCGTTCGCGCCATTTCACCAAACCGTCTTCGGCGGCCAGATACTTGGTGACGCCGTCAACGATGGCCTCGACATGATCGACCTCGTTCAGGTTCTCGTAGACAAAGGTCCAGCGGGATGGGCCACCGCGCAGTACAATGGAACAGCCCTGATCGCAGTTGGACAGGCATTCAACCGGCTTCAGCTGGATGCCGTCTGGCAGCTCTGCCTGCTCCAGGGCCTTATGCAGCAAAGTACCGGGCCGCTGGGCATCATCTTCAATGGGCAAGCCACGACGGCAAGTTGTACAGACCAGCAGCTCGACTGGTGTGGTCTCGGTCACGTCTCTCATCCCCCCAAATCCTCTTCGCGGGGGACGGGGTTTCATGCGGGCCACGTCTGTGCATGGACCCGACACCGGATCACCCCGTCCGGTTTCAACTTCGGGTGCTGGCAGGTCTCCCGGCTTGCGGATGTCAGAGCCTTTGGCCCTGTCGGATGTCCCGCCTTCCCGGCCTTTTTGGCCAGTGGCTTTGGGCACCCTCTCCGGTCACGGTCGCGGGGGCGGCTGTGCTTGACGGATCATCCGCTGGCACATTCCCTTTTCATCCATCCGAAGATGGACACCAACGCAAGCGACATGCGGCACGGGCAGGGGGGTTGTCAAGCACGAGCCGGGCTTGGATAGGGATGACGTCGGAAAAGCGACCAGCCAGTGTCAGCCAGCGGCATCCAAGGCCAGCCGTTCGCGCAGCCAAGCGCAAAACAACCCCGCTGCAGCCGAGGGCTGAGCAGTTCCCGGAGCCGCAATCAGGTAGTGCGATTGCGCAAATGGAATCGCAGGACCCGCGATCCGGATCGGTGCGCCCTGGGCAATAGCGTTGCGTGCGAACCGTTCGACAATCGTGGCACACCCCGCGCCTGCCATCACCAGCTGCAGCGCTGCAACGGACGTATCGACCGAGTACAGCGGCGCGCGCTCTGCCGGGGGCAATCCATGAGCTTGAAAGTAGCGCGCCCAGTTGTCCTCGTAACCCAGAATGTGAATCAGGGGGCTGTCGTGCAACGCTTGCAGATCTGGAATAGGCGATCCGGATTGGCAAACTGGCACCAGCGTTTCGTCTGTCAGCTTTTCCGAGGTCACGCCCGGCCAGTCACCGTAGCCCATTCGAATTTCGACATCCACGTCCTTGGGCGCAATTGTGTCGTTCCAGATGTGTGACACAAGACGCACCGGAATGTCTGGGTGTCGCGCCATGAAATCCGGCAATTCAGCCGCAATCCAATAGGTCGCTGTAGATATCGCGGCCCTCACCGTCAGGGTTTGGCGAGAGGCCGGGCCGAACAAACTGTTGGTGGACAGGGCGATGTCACCCAGCGCACGTCGCACGGTCAAGGCATAAGATTGGCCCAGTTCGGTGAGTTCCAACCGCCGCGCGTTTCGGGTAAAAAGCTTTTGGCCTAAATCTGCCTCAAGTGATCGGATGTGCAATGACACTGCGGTCTGGGTCAGTCCAAGCTCTTTCGCCGTCGTTGTGAAATTCAGATGCCGAGCGGCTGATTCAAAGCTGCGCAGCCATGCGGGGTTGGGAAGTCGATCCATTTATCACCAATAATTTTTGGTCATTATTTTGATTATTATTCGTTTCATTTTTGAAAACGCAATGTGGATACTTGCGGACAAATCAATGCACAGCCGCCGGAGGGTATTATGAAAGTTGGCTTTATCGGGTTGGGAAATGTCGGAGCAAAGCTATCGGGGTCGCTGCTGCGCAATGGCGTTGATCTGACCGTGCATGACCTGAACGCGGATCTTGTTCAGGAGTTCGTGACCAAGGGGGCCAAAGCAGCCGAAAACCCAGCGCAGCTTATGCGGGATTGCGATGCGGTCATCACTTGCCTGCCTTCTCCCGCCGCTTCCGACGCTGTGATGCAAGAGATGCTGCCCGAGGTCGGGCCGAGCAAAATCTGGATGGAGATGTCCACGACCGACGAGGCCGAGGTCAAGCGTCTGGGGGCGATGGTGATTGAACGCGGCGGTGCTGCGGTGGATTGCCCGGTCTCTGGCGGATGCCACCGCGCCGCAACGGGGAATATCTCGATCTTTGCCGGCTGTGACCGAGAGACCTTCGACCGGATTTTGCCATTTCTGACCACGATGGGGCGGCGCATCTTGCATACGGGTGAGCTGGGTTCGGCATCAGTTTTGAAGGTTTTGACGAACTATCTGGCCACCGCGAACCTGATCACCTGCGCCGAAGCACTGGTGACGGCCAAGGCGGCAGGGATGGACCTGAACACAACCTATGAGGCGATCAAAATCTCATCCGGTACGTCCTTTGTTCACGAAACAGAAAGCCAGGTTATCCTGAATGGATCGCGCGACATCTCGTTTACGATGGACTTGGTAAAGAAGGATATCGGCCTATTCCAAGAAGTCGCCGACCGCGCAGGTGTGCCATTGGAGATCAACCCTCTGATGATCAAGATTTTCGAAGATGGCATCGCACGCTTTGGCGAACGTGAACTGTCTCCCAATATCATCCGACGTCTGGAAGAGGCTACAGGCCTCGACATCCGCGCGCCGGGCTTTCCGCCCGAAATGCAGGACGACGAACCCGAAGAAGCCGGATACGAAGTTGTCCCGCAGGGGCGTGAGGCCCTGTGACGCACAGCGAACCGGAGCCGACTGACACGATTTTGCAAGGGAGTGGAGGCGAGTACCGGAATCGAACCGGTGTACACGGATTTGCAATCCGCTGCGTCACCACTCCGCCAACTCGCCTTTTCAAGTAAAATCAAATACTTGCTGTGGTGTGACAGGCGTTTTAACAGCTTTCGGCAGGGGCGTCCAGAGGGGGGAGCGCAAATTTCCGGGTCAGTTTTCAACTTCGGCTTTGGTTGCGACGTTGTATCCTGAGATGATTGAAAAGTTTCCGCATCAGGGCCGTTGCCGGTTTTTCAAGGATGTGGCAAAACCTGATCACCCAAGGGAACAGAATGAGCGATCCAATGACAGATTTCGCAGCCCGCCGCCGGACGATGGTCGATACGCAGATACGGCCTTCTGACGTTACCAAATTTCCCATCATTGATGCGATGCTGACCGTCAAGCGCGAGAACTTTGTACCAGACGCGCAGCGTGAGGCAGCTTATGTCGAAGGTATTCTAGATCTGGGCGATGGGCGGTGCTTGCTTGAACCTCGGACACTGGCCAAGATGTTGGATATATTGAATATATCGAACGATGAGGCGGTTTTGGATATCGCCCCGGCTTTGGGGTATTCGACCGCCGTAGCTGCGCGTATGGCGCAGTTGGTTGTTGCGGTCGAGCAGGACGAAAGCCTTGCCGCCGAAGCGCAGAACGTCCTGATGGAAGCCGAAGCGGACAACGCGATTGTCCATGTAGGCCCGTTCGAAGAGGGCGCGGCAGAGCATGGGCCGTATGACGTCATAATGATCCAGGGCGGGGTCGAGCATGTGCCCGAGACGCTGATCGCGCAGCTCAAAGATCACGGCCGTATCGCGTGCCTGTTTGTCGAAGGTGCGCTTGGAACGGTCCGCATTGGCCACAAATCCGGCGATCGGGTGACTTGGCGCGACGCGTTTAACGCCAATGCACCGATTTTACAGGCATTTTCCACAAACCGTGTATTTTCGCTATAGTTTGACGGCAGTTTGCGCTGCTGCCTTGATTAGTTGAACATAAACACGCAAACTGTCGGCAGGGCAGCGTAATTTTGATTTGAGAGGATTTCGTTATGAGTTCTATGGCGGGAGGAAAGCTGGTCAAGGCGCTGGCGCTGACTGCAGGGGTCGCACTCAGCTTTGTACCAGGTCGTGCGGCATGGGCCGACAACATTACCGACGCCTTCATCGGCGCGTATAACACAAGTGGTTTGCTAGAGCAGAACCGGGCATTGTTGCGGGCAGCGGACGAAGACGTCGCAATCGCACTGTCGGCGCTGCGGCCGATCATCAACTGGACGGTTGCGATCAGCAGTGACTACAACCGCCGTAACATCGACAACGTGGTGACACGCACCGAACCAAATAACTTTTTCACCGGCCTGACCTTAAGCCAGCTGCTGTACGACGGCGGCGCGGCGATATTGGGCAAACAATCCGCACAGGAAACGGTGCTTTCGACGCGGCAAACCCTGCTGGACATTGAGCAACAGGTGCTGTTCCGCGGTGCAAACGCCTATCTTGAGGTTCTTCTGCAGGAAGAAACCGTACAGATTCGTCTGAACAACGTCGACGTGTCAGCCGAAGAACTGCGCGCATCGCAGGACAGGTTTGACGTGGGTGAGGTAACACGGACTGACGTCGCACTGTCGCAAGCCCAGCTTGCAAGCTCGCAGGCTGATCTGGCTGTTGCACGGGGTAACCTGGATACAGCGCAGGCCGAATATGTGAACGCTGTTGGCAAATCACCGGGCCGCACTGCGGGTCAACCGAGCCTGCCGAATTTGCCAAGCTCGGAGGCGCAGGCTGTAAGTCTGGCGCAGCGCAATCACCCGGCCATCCTGTCGGCGCAGCATCAGGTGCGCGCGTTTGATCTGATCGTTGCGCAGCAGCGCGCCAACCTGGGGCCAAACGTCAGCCTGAACGCAGATGCGGGCATCACGGAAAGCTATGACAACGATGACAACATCGAAGACGCATCGGTCTCGCTGAACTTCAACCAGCCGATCTACGCTGGTGGCCGACTGGCTGCGAACGTGCGTCGGGCGATGGCAACGCGGGACGCATCCCGGGCCAACCTGTTGAACGTACAGAAAGACATCACGCAGGGTGTGACCGAAGCATATGCCCGGTTCCAGGCGGCGACAGCCAGCTTGCGGGCGTCGACCGAACGAGTACGTGCATCGCAGGTTGCGTTTGACGGTATCCGCGAAGAGGCCACGCTGGGCGCACGGACCACGCTGGACGTGCTGAATGCGCAGCAAGACTTGCTGGACGCGCAGCTGGCACTGGTTGCCTCGCGCATCGAGCGGTCGCGCGCAGCCTATCAGCTGTTGCAGGCACAAGGTTTGCTGACGGCTGAACGTTTGGGGCTGGCGGTTCAGATCTATGACCCGACGCTGTACTACAACCTGGTCAAGAAAGCGCCAGCTCAGGTCAGCAGACAAAGCCGGGACCTGGATCGTGTTCTCAAAGCGTTGCGCCGCGACTAACGGCCAATACTACCTGTTGTGACACCCGGTTTGTTTGGCTACACTCAATCCTGAGGATAGAGCGGTAGAGAACAATGACGGATAAAGTCGTGAACGGCAGAGTAGAGGACGTGTTGTCCTCGATCAAACGGCTGGTCGGTGAAAAAGGTCAGAACAACTCCGACGTGATGCCACCGTCAATCGCCCGCAAGCCCGGGCGATTGGTCCTGACCGAGGCGCTGCGTGTTGGCGGAACGTCAAGCATTCAGGACGGGCCGGAAAACGAGGCCGAAGCCGAAAAGACCTATACTGCTGATGCGTCGGTCAAACCGATGTTGCTGCGCGCCTGCGACATCGTGAATCGTGAAGACCCAGCCAATAAAGAACCAGAAGCGCCCGAGCCCTCCAAGGATGCCACCAACAGTCTGAGCGCCAAAATAGAAGCGCTGGAAGCAGCCATTGCCAGAACCGAGGATCAATGGGAGCCGGATGGCGACAGCGAAGACGATTACTCGGGCACACCGGCGAAGGCGTTGGAATTCAGCGCCCAGAAAGAATTCGCCGATTCCGCACCGGACCCGTCTGAGGCCCCTCAGCCAAAGCCGGAAGAGGCGGTTGCCACCACCAAGGCCACCTTTGTGCGCGACCCGCAGGTTACTGCTGACCCCGCCGGTCAAAATGTTGAAGGCGTAGTCGAACGGGATGACGCTGTAACTATGGGTGAAGACGCGCTGCGCGAGATGATCGCACAGGTTGTCCGCGAGGAATTGCAGGGCGTTCTTGGGGAACGCATCACTCGCAATGTCCGCAAAATGGTGCGTCGCGAAATCTACAAAGCCCTGGCCGAACAAGAGCTCGAGTAAAACTCAGGCCCTTTTGGGCGTTTCAGCCAGTGCGAGCAGACGGTCTAGGTCCATGTTCTGTTCCAGGTGATCGGCTAGCGCGTCCAGCGTCTGTTCGACGCCGTCTTCATAAGACAAATCGGACGTTACACCCAGCTTCGACAGGTAACTGGCGCGGAAGGCGTCCGAAGTGAATATTCCGTGCAGGTAACTGCCCCGGACACGCCCCGTGGCATCGGTCGCACCTTCAGGACGTCCATCAATCTCAAGCCAAGCGCGGTCGCAGTCGGGGCCTTGCGTCCGTCCCATGTGAATCTCATAGCCCGAGACCGGTTCTCCGCCCTCCAGTGCGCGCGCTGAGGTGAGTGTCACATGTTTTTGCCCACCCATGACGGTTTCCACGTCCAGCAGCCCCAGCCCGTCGACGGTGCCGGGTCGCCCATCGACCCCCTCGGGGTCGGCGATGGTTTTGCCCAGCATCTGATAACCGCCGCACAGGCCCAGGACGTGGCCGCCACGCCGAACATGCGCATACAGATCGACATCCCAACCTTGAGCGCGGAAATAGGTCAGGTCGCCGATCGTTGACTTGCTGCCCGGCAGCAGAACCAGATCCGCATCGCCGGGCAGGGCGCGACCTGCCGGGACAATCTCGACCGTGACGCCCGGTTCAGCAGACAGAGGGTCCAAGTCGTCGAAATTCGCCATCCGCTCAAGCTGCGGCACGACCACCTTGCAGCCGCCGCCAGAATGCGAACGGATATCCATCATATCCTCAGCCGGAAGCTTCCACGCGTCGTTAAACCACGGGACAACGCCCAAACAAGGCCACCCGGTACGCGCGGCGATGTCGTCGCGACCGTCGTCAAACAAGGATACGTCCCCCTTGAACCGGTTGACGGCAAATCCCCGGATCATCTTCAGGTCCTCCGCATCCAGAACCGCCTGAGTTCCGACGATCTGCGCAATCACTCCGCCGCGGTGGATGTCGCCCACCAGAACGACCGGCACACCAGCCGCGCAGGCAAAGCCCATATTCGCGATGTCGCCCTTGCGCAGGTTGGTTTCGGCCGGGCTGCCAGCGCCTTCGATCAGCACAAGATCCGCGTCGCTGCACAGTCTGTCAAAGCTCTCCAGCGCTGCGCCCAGCAGTTTGGATTTGTCTTTGCGGTAGTCACCGGCCTTCATGGTGCCCGCCCGCTGGCCTTGCACGATGATCTGGGCACCGGTATCGGTTTCCGGCTTCAAGAGGATCGGGTTCATGTCCGTATGTGTCGCGCGCCGCGCTGCACGCGCCTGCAACGCTTGTGCGCGACCAATCTCGCCGCCGTTTTCGGTGACGGCAGCGTTATTCGACATGTTCTGCGGTTTGAACGGCGCAACGCGCAACCCGCGCCGGGTAAAGGCCCGCGCAAGACCGGCCACGAGAACCGATTTCCCGACATTGCTGCCGGTGCCCTGAATCATGATGGACCGAACCATGGCCTGTCTCCTATGCTCTGGCGCAGATGACCTGATTTGCAGGCAAAGGAAAAGCCCCAGTTGAATACGCCCGCGCATCTTTTGATCGGAGCTGCCGCCTTTGCCCGCCCGCCCCATGGGCGTATCCTTTGGGCAGCCCTTCTGGGTTCATTATTGCCGGACCTGTCGCTTTATGTGATGGCGGGAACTTCGCTCTTCGTTCTGGGTATTCCGCCAAGCGTTGTTTTCGACCAGCTGTATTTCTCGGACAGTTGGCAGACAGTGTTTGCGATCGACAATTCCTTTGTCATTTGGGGAATCGCTCTTTTTGTCGGGATGTGGAGAAAGTGGCGGGTCCTGACAGTTGCAGCATCCGCCGGGTTGCTGCACCTGGCAATGGATTTCCTGCTTCATGCCGGGGACGGGCGGCCACAGTTCTGGCCGATCAGCGATTGGGTGTTTCATAGCCCGGTCAGCTATTGGGACAGCAATCACCACGCCCTATGGGTCGCGCCTGTGTCTGCTGCGATCTGTATCGCGTGCTATGTGGTGCTTTGGCGTCGCGGTATGCCGATTTTTGCCAAACTGTTCTTTGGCGCGTTGCTGATGGCCGAGTTGTGGGTCGCGCGACAATGGTTTTTGTTCTTTTGACTCCCGCCAAAAGAAAAGCGCGCCCCAGTTATGGGAGCGCGCTTTTTCATGCGAAAGTCGCGTTGGATCAGGCGGCTTCAGCTTGCTGAGCGGCGTTGCGGCGTTCGCTTTCTTCACGCGACAGCGCGACCGAGGTGCGGACACCACGACCAACGAATTCCATCAGACCGCTGACAACCCGTTCATTGGGGTCGATACCGGCGCAGGAAAGCACTTCGCGGCCATCGCGCGAGCGTGCCCAACGGGCGATTTGTTCGGGGCCATTGCCGTATTTCTTGTCATCGGCGATAGCGTCATCCAGTGCAGCCAACACAACGGCCGCGAAAAGTTTGCGTGCACGATTGCCTTGCTCATTGTTAAAGGCAGTGCCGTCAACGAAATCTCTCATCTCGTCTTCCTTGTTGTTCTTGCTCTTGCATTTTCGGCGTGAGGGTCCTTATGACCTATTAGGTGCGATTCGGATACAGCTAAAATGCATAGTTGCGTTGCGTCACTCGCATAGCTTGCTGCAAGTGCAGCACTAGGTTTCGTTATCTTGTCAGGTGTGATCCCGCCAGATATAGGGACGGGAACTGACGCATCAACCGTTTGTGAAGGATTTATGTCATGCCCAAGATAAATGGGAACGAAATTCGCCCCGGCAACGTGCTTGAGCATAACGACGGGCTGTGGGCGGCGGTCAAGGTTGACCACGTAAAGCCCGGTAAAGGCGGCGCTTTTGCGCAGGTCGAGCTGCGCAACCTGCGGAACGGATCGAAGTTGAACGAACGCTTCCGGTCTGCGGACAAAGTTGAGCGCGTGCGCCTGGAACAGAAAGATCAGCAGTTCCTGTACGAATCCGACGGCATGTTGGTGTTCATGGACTCCGAGACTTACGAGCAGATCGAACTGCCCGCAGAATTGTTGGGTGACCGTCGCCCGTTTCTGCAGGACGGCATGACAATCGTTGTCGAGTTTTACGAAAGCGAAGCGCTGAACGCCACGCTGCCCCAAAAGGTCACCTGCAAGATCGTCGAGACCGAGCCGGTGGTCAAAGGCCAGACTGCTGCGAACTCGTTCAAACCAGCCGTTCTGGACAACGGCGTCAAAGTCATGGTGCCGCCCTTCATCGGCCAGGATGAGATGATCGTCGTGAACACCGAATCCATGGAATATTCCGAGCGCGCATAATCCCGCGCTCACTGGAACAATGAAAAGCCGCGCGGACAGGTGCCGCGCGGTTTTTTATTGCCTGCGTTTGATGTGACGATACTGTTCGGGGTTCGGGCCGAATAGCTCAAGCATGAGCTCGTATTTGATGCGATTTGCGCTGACCTGCCGGTAAAAGGCGATCAGGAAGGCTGTGGGGCCCTGAATGCGGCTAAGCCCGCTGGTGGCCGCGACAACCGTGCCGACATCCGTTTTCCCGTTCAGAACAAGGTAACCGCCCAGCATCAGAACACCCACGGTTCCGGCACCGTTGATCACACTCAGCATAAACTTGGCCGAGAGCTTCCAGATGAACATTTTGCGTCGGGTTTCGTAGATGTCGTCGAACTGTGCTTCGACCTCGCGCGCGATGTCATTGATCTGTTCAACGTTCAGTTTGTCGGTGGCGCCGCGCAGAATTCGGACACGTTCGGCGACGAAAACGTTCACTTTGCGCTGTGATATCAGGACAATGACAATCTGTGGCACGATCATCGAGAACGCGATCATGCCCAATCCGGGTTGGGTGGACGAAATATAGCCGATGACGCTAATCAAGGTGCCGATCTGGACGACCGGGTCTGAAAACGCGCCTCCTGCGAATTTTCCCAGTTCTTCCGCTTCGGCCGAGATCGCCGTGGTCATCGTGCCTTGGCGCACTGTTTCGCCAGAACCATTCAAATCTTCGGCCCTGCGCAGCAACCTTTGGCGGATCATGCGGATCAGGTCCTCGCCCAAAGTCCCGGCGCGGTATCCCAGCAACCATTTCAGGGCAAGGCTCAGCAGGATGACGGATATCATACCTGTGCCAAGATAGATCAGCTTGTCAGTGCTGACGTCATCCGAGGTCAGGTGGTTGATGATATCGCGCTGAAACTCGAGCGGGACCGCAGCCAGACCCGCAATGGCAATGGACAAAACAATGAGAATGATCTGCCGGCCGGCGCTGGCGCGCCAAATCGCTCTGTATAACTGGAACATGAGTCAATCCGGATTGCTGAACTCAACCCAGTGTGACAGGGCGCGTCGCTTTGTTCAAACCTGACGGGGCAGGGCGACGGCGTCGCCGTGCCGGTTTGGCAACAAATTTAGGGGATTAGCCGAACGATGGCCCCATCGGCCTGCATATCATCCCCAACGCGGTCGAGGCGCAGGTAGGCGATCCCTCGGCCATTGGATTGGGTGAACAGTGTCCCCGCCGGTTTTCCACCCGATGTGATGGCCGTCCCAACCGGAGCGGCCCCATCGACAGCAACACTGCGCAGGCCTTTGCGCAATTCGGTCTTGTGCTTCATCCGTGCGGTGACTTCCTGCCCTACGTAGCAGCCCTTCTTGAAATCCACGCCGTTGAGCACTTCGAACCCTGCCTCCAGGATGTAACTGTCGGGGGTCAGTTCGATCCCGGTTTCGGGGATGCAATGGCCCACGCGGATCGCGTCCCAGTCGGTGCCGTCGTCGTTTTCTTCCTGCGCGGTATAGGCCCGCCAGCCCATGTCCGGGTGACGTGGGTCGGGCAGGGCACCATCCGGTGCCGGTCCGGTGCCGCGTTGCAGGTTCAGACCGCTGTCCTCGATCGCGACATCCGCGCGAAGCTTGTACATGCCCAACCGTTTGACCAAGCCATCGGCAAGGTCTTCGGCCACGTCCAGCAACACAGTTTCACCATCGCGTTTCAGGAAAAAATCGGCCAGATACTTGCCCTGAGGCGTCAGCATGGCGGTATAGACCAGCCCGGTATCCAACCCCGCGATATCGTTGGTCACCAGTCCTTGCAGAAAGCTGTCGGTGTCCGAGCCGCTGAGGCGCAAAATACGGCGGTTGGGCATCTGAGTTGTCCTCGTCTTTTCCTCGGGCCTCGTGATATAGGAGTTTCCGCCGTCATGACCAGAGGGTTTCCGCCGTGCCTGCACCGATTAGCATTGTTATCCCGACCCTGAACGCTGGCGATAGCCTTCCGGCGACCCTTGGGGCGTTGATGGAAGGGCTGCATGCGGGGCTGATCCGCGAGTTGATCGTCTCGGATGGCGGATCGACCGATCAAACTGTTGAGATTGCAGACGAGGCCGGGGCCGAGATCGTGACGGGACCGCCTTCGCGCGGCGGGCAATTGGCGCAAGGATGTGCGGCGGCCAAGGGTGAGTGGTTGCTGGTTCTGCACGCCGACACAGTGTTGCAGGAAGGATGGAGCAAATCTGTGGGCGATCATCTGAGTACCGGGGCACCGGCGGCATTCCGATTGTCATTCAGGGCTTCGGGCTTTGCGCCGGCATGGGTCGCGGGCTGGGCCAATCTGCGCAGCCGTCTGTTCGGTTTGCCCTATGGGGATCAAGGCCTGCTGATCCCGCGCGCAATGTATCAAAAGGTTGGTGGTTACCGCGATCAACCATTGATGGAGGACGTCGCGCTTGTGCGCCGCCTGCGCGGCATCACCTTGCTGCCCAGCCGAGCTTTTACGAGCGCGGACCGCTATCAGAGGGCGGGATGGCTGCGTCGAGGGGCGCGGAACTTGTGGACTCTGACGCGGTATTTTCTGGGGGCAGATCCGGAACGGCTGGCTCAGGCGTATCGTCGTTGACGGTGGCGCGCAGCTCGACGATGGATTTTCCAAGGCGGAAGGGGGCTGCGAAGCTGACGAGGCACAGGGCGACGATCTGCAAGACCAGAATATGCGCGTTGGCCTGCAGATATTCCCATTCGTCCTTCAGTTTGCCGACCTGTTCCACCAGATCGTCGTAACTCTGCGCCAGGATCAGATAGTCCCCGGCGATCGCAGGCACCTTGCGACGCATGTTGTCGATGGCGGTCTGCGTTGCGTCGTCCAGTGTCGTGAAGACAAGGAACTGGTCGATGTCGAACGCATCAGCCTTGGCGGCCATTTCGTCCATCTCATCCTTTTCCTGCCGCCCGAACAGGAAATGCAGCCCTTGCAAGGGGGCGACTTCGTTCGTGACGGCGATGAACAAGGGCAGGTCGGCATTGCTGGCGGTTGAGGCAGACAGGAACTCGACCCGGTCGCACAAAACAGCGGTATCGGGGTCGAAGGCCGGATCGCAAAAGCGCAGCCGGAACCGCGCTGCATCCCGGTCAAAGGCCAGCGTAGCGGCATAGGCTACGTCGATTTGCCGGTCCAGTCGCGAACTGTCTGAGGAATACAGCCCCGCCAGAACCGCGACCAGTGCACCAACCCCGCCCAGCACGACCCAGACCAGATCGGCCAGTTTCCAGGCCCGGTGCCCCGCAGGTTTGCGAAACAGAAACGCTGTGCCAACCGATCCGATCAGAAAGAACAGGATCAGCAGCGGCAATTGGTTCTCGGTCACGAAACTCATGAGTTCAAAGTGACCGCCCGCCCTTCGGCTGGCAACACTCATCACGCGCAGTTGTTCCGCTTGAAAGGGAAAAGGCGTTACGAACCCGCGCTTTGGCCAAACTTTCGGAACAGCTTGGTGCGGTCGAAGGCTTGTTCCAGCTCGTCAGTTCTTTCTTTGACCGAATCCCACAGACGCTCTTGCACCTCGGCAATGACGCATTCCATCAGGACCAGGATAGCAGCCATAGAATCCCAGGCCGAGGGCACCGCGATTCGGGCAGCAAAGGTGTGCTTGGCCAGCCTGTGAATGGGCGATCGCCATTGATCCGTGAACAGGATGATCTCGGCCTCGCGCTCGTGGCAGAGTTGGCCGATCAACAGCGAAGAATTCTCGTATCGGCGAACATCCAGCGCCACCAGGACATCCCCTTTGCGGACGTCCAATAGATCATGTGTCCACGATGCCGCAACGGGCAGCAGGCGCACGTCAGGGCGGATCATCTGCAGATGCAGGTACAGATACTGCGCCAGCGTGCCGGTGATGCGACCGCCGGTGATAAAGATGCGCCGTTCGGGGTCACAAAGCAGGTTGCAAAAACTGTCGAATTCTTCCGGGTCGACCTCATCAATCGTGCGCTTTTGGTTGGCGAGCGTTTGCTGAGAATAGCGGTTCAGGATGTGCTCTTCGGGCAGGTCGTTCTGCCAAAGGTCGCGTTTGGCGACCGGCCCCGAGATCATCTCTTTCACCTCGCCGCGCAAGGCGGCCTGAAACTGGGGATAGCCATCAAAACCGGTTTTCTGAAGCATTCTCGCGACGGTCGTGGTCGAGACCGAGGCCGTGCTGGCCAGTTCCGTGATGCTCCCCAGGCCAGCCATTGGGTAGTCGTCCAGCAGGACACTGACCAATTGCCGCTCGGATGGGGTCATCTTGTCTTTGTGGGCCAGAAGCCTGTCTGTCACCCGCACGCGGTGCTCCTCCTGCATTCGTTACGGTCTAGTGTGAATAATTTTTCAGCAAGTTCAAGAGTGGTGAATTTTGTACAGGAAAATTATTGACAGGTTAAGGTCTCATGTGGAAATTTTTCCACACTCGGTCTTACTAGGAATCGCAGGGCAGTAACTTGGACTTTGGAACAGTCGTTCACACGGACATGACGGATGGCCCATTTTCGGTGGTGCTGGTCTGCGAGCACGCGTCCAATCGCGTCCCCGAATTTCTAGGGGATATGGGGCTGTCCGAGGATGCGCTGCGCAGCCATATCGCGTGGGATCCAGGGGCGCTGGCCGTGGCGCAGGCGATGGCCAAACGACTGTCGGCCCCGTTGGTACATGGCGGTGTGTCGCGGCTGGTTTATGACTGCAATCGCCCGCCCGAGGCGCCCGGAGCAATGCCAGAACGTAGCGAGGACTATCGGATTCCCGCCAACATCGGGCTGTCCGAACAGGATCGTCGGCAGAGGATCGAGGGTATCTACCGGCCTTTCTGCAAAGCACTGTCTGATCTGATTGCCGAAAACCGTGCGGCTCTGAACCTTATGGTAACGATTCACAGCTTCACGCCTGTGTATCATGGCCAAAAGCGTGAGGTTGAACTGGGCGTGCTGCACGGTGCCGATGACCAGTTCGCGCGGGCCATGATGGCGGCGGCGCCACTGGATCAGCCCTTTGTGATCCGTTTGAACGAGCCGTATTCGGCAGCAGATGGAGTCGCCCACACTATGGACGCGCAGGCCGTATCCCAGAAACTGCCGAACGTCATGATCGAGATACGCAACGACCTGATCCAGACCCCCCAACAGCAAGAGGCGATGGCCGACTACTTGGTGCCCTGGATCCAGCAAAGCCTCGTAGAGTTTCAAAAAGGGGGCGCGGCGTGATCAAAGCAATGGCGGCATATGTTCGGATCGTCGACGCAGTGAATTACCGGATTGGCCGGGTTATGATGTGGGGTCTGTTCGTGATGATGGGCATCCTGCTGTGGTCCTCGATCTCGAAAACCTTCTTTCTCCCTTCGCTCTGGACGCTGGAAATGGCGCAGTTCGCGATGGTGACCTATTACATCCTGGGCGGCCCGTACTCGGTACAGGCAGGGGAAAGCGTGCGGATGGACCTGTTCTATCACAACTGGAGCCCGCACCGGAAAGCCTGGTTCGATGCGATCACGGTTCTGCTGCTGATCTTCTATCTGGGCGTGCTGTTCTACGGAGGCCTTGGGTCGACCGCCTATAGCCTTGGCTACTGGGGGGACGAGCCGGTTTCCTACTTTGTCGGCCTGCTGACCGGCAGCGAAGAGATCGGCCGGCTTGAACGTTCGTCGACCGCCTGGAGGCCCTACATCTGGCCGATCAAGGCCATCATGGTGTTCGGCTTTTTCCTGATGCTGCTGCAGGCGATATCAGAATTCTTCAAAGACATAGCCCGGATCAACGGGCAGGAAATCGGGGTCTCACGGGCATGAGCCAGGAATATATCGCCATCTTCATGTTCGCATTGATGATGCTGATGCTGTTTACAGGTCAGCGCGTCTTTGGCGCGATTGGTGCTGTGGCCACAATTGCCGCGTTGGCGCTGTGGGGCACTGGTGGGCAGGACATCACTTTCTCGGCCGCAATGAAGCTGATGAAATGGTATCCGTTGCTGACGCTGCCAATGTTCATTTTCATGGGATATGTCCTCAGCGAGAGTCGCCTTGCAGATGACCTTTATCGGATGTTCCACGTCTGGATGGGGCCGATCAATGGTGGGTTGGCCATCGGTACGATCGGGCTGATGGTGCTTGTGTCCGCGATGAATGGCCTCAGCGTTGCGGGCATGGCCATCGGTGCAACCATTGCTCTGCCCGAACTGCTGCGTCGTGGCTATGACAAAACCATGGTGACTGGCGTCATTCAGGCCGGGTCCAGTTTGGGAATCCTTGTGCCGCCGTCCGTGGTTCTCGTGCTATACGCGATGATCGCGCGTCAGCCCGTTGGACAGCTCTGGTTGGCCGGTATCGTTCCGGGTTTGATGATGGCCGCTTTGTTCATCCTATACATCTGGATCCGCTGCCGCATCCAGCCCCAGCTTGGCCCCGCCATGGAAGACGCGCACGAAGTGCCACGGGCCGAGAAAATCCGTCTGTTGGGGGCAGGTGTACTGCCGCTGATCATCTTTGCGGCCATGATGGTGCCCTTTGTGAACGGCTGGACCTCGCTCGTGGAAAGCTCGGCCATCGGAGCTTTGACCGCCTTGTTCGTCTCGGTCGTAAAGCGGCGGATGACGTGGAAGATCTTTGAGGACTGCACAAAGCAGACGCTGATGATCTCATGCATGTTCATGTGGATCATTCTGGCCGCGCTGGGCTTTGGGGCCGTGTTTGACGGGTTAGGGGCCGTGAAGGCCATCGAGAACCTGTTCACGGACCAACTGGGCCTGTCGCCCTGGATGATCCTGATCCTCATGCAGCTCAGCTTTATCGTGATGGGCACGTTTCTGGACGACACCGCCATGCTGGTGATCGTGGCACCGCTTTATGTCCCCTTGGTGGGCGAGCTGGGCTTTGATCTGATCTGGTATGGTGTGCTGTACACGATCACGACCCAGATCGCCTATATGACGCCGCCGTTCGGCTATAACCTGTTCTTGATGCGCGCGATGGCACCGCCCGAGATCGGGCTGAAGGACATCTACACCTCGATTTTCCCCTTTGTCGCGGTGATGGTGCTGGCACTGACGATCGTCATGATTTTCCCGGAAATCGCACTGTGGCTGCCCGGATATGTCTATGGAAATTAACAAGAATGTCCGGCGAACGGGCACCGAAACTTTAACGGAGAGGAAATTGACATGACAACAAGACGTAAGTTTCTGAAAACCGCCGGGGTTGGCGTTGCAGCGGCCCCGCTGGCAACGCCCGCGCTGGCGCAGAACACGATCACATGGCGGATGCAGACTTATGCGGGCCCGGCGCTGGCCGAGCACGTGATTGATCCCGCGATCAAGATGTTCAACCAGATCGCAGGCGACCGCATGCAGATCGAGCTGTTCTATGCCGACCAACTGGTCCCCACAGGCGAGCTGTTCCGGGCCATGCAGAAGGGCACGATCGACGCTGTGCAATCGGATGACGACTCGATGGCGTCGCCGACCGAAGTCACGGTGTTCGGCGGGTACTTCCCGTTTGCGTCACGCTATTCGCTGGATGTGCCGGTTCTGTTCAACCAATACGGCCTGAACGAGATCTGGGACGAGGAATATTCAAAGGTTGGCGTCAAGCATATCAGCGCCGGTGCATGGGACCCCTGCCATTTCGCCACCAAAGACCCGATCAACAGCCTGGCGGACTTGCAAGGCAAGCGCGTCTTTACCTTCCCAACCGCGGGCCGTTTCCTGACGCAGTTCGGCGTTGTTCCCGTGACCCTGCCGTGGGAGGACATCGAGGTCGCAGTTCAAACCGGCGAACTGGACGGTATCGCGTGGTCCGGTATCACCGAAGACTATACCGTCGGTTGGGCGGACGTGACGAATTACTTCCTGACCAACAACATCTCGGGCGCATGGGCCGGTTCGTTCTTTGCCAATATGGACCGTTGGAACGAGCTGCCCGAAGACCTGCAAACCTTGTTCCGCGTCTGCTGTGACCAGTCGCACTACTATCGTCAGTGGTGGTATTGGGGCGGTGAAGCCAGCCTGCGCGTCAACGGTGACAAGATGCAGCTGACCTCGATCCCGGATGAAGAATGGGCACAGGTTGAAGAGGCCGCCGTGGTGTTCTGGGACGAGATCGCAGCCGAGTCCGAAACCAAGGCGAAAGTTGTTGAAATCTTCAAGCGCTACAACGCCGATATGCTCAAGGCCGGACGGCCCTATCGCTACGGCTAATACGATTAGAACCGGCCCGTCTTTGGCGGGCCGGTCCCTACACGGACTTAGAGTTTTCGATGAAAATTCTTGCACTTGCCAGAGGTAACTCATGCTGACACTGGAGCATCTAAAAACACAGGTTTCTGCCGGGGAAATCGACACCGTGCTTGTCTGCATGGTCGATATGCAGGGGCGCTTGATGGGCAAACGGTTCCATGCCGGTCATTTTGTTGCCGGTGCCTGGGAAGAGACCCATTGCTGCAACTATCTTCTGGCCACGGATTTAGAAATGGCCACGCCGGACGGGTATGCGGCAACCAGTTGGGAGCGCGGCTATGGCGACTACGTCATGAAGCCCGACCTGAGCACCCTGCGCCCGGTGCCCTGGCTGGAGGGCACAGCCATGGTCATGTGTGACGTGCTGGACCATCACACGCATGAAGAGGTGCCGCACGCCCCGCGCTCCATTCTGAAAAAGCAGGTGAACCGTCTGAAAGCCATGGGCTATGACGCCATGTGCGCGACCGAGCTGGAGTTTTTTCTGTTCGAAAAGAGCTTTGATCAGATCCGCAAGGAGGGCTTCCGCGATCTGGAACCGATCTCGGGCTATAACGAAGACTATCATATCCTGCAGACCACCAAGGAAGAGCATGTAATGCGCCCGATCCGCAACCATCTGTGGAATGCGGGGATACCGGTTGAGAACTCGAAAGGCGAGGCCGAGACCGGGCAGGAAGAGCTGAATATCAAATACGCGCCCGCCATGGACACCGCCGAGTATCATTCAATCGCCAAAAACGCGGTGAAAGAGATCGCCTGGCAGCATGGCCACGCGGCGACCTTCCTGCCGAAATGGCACCACGACAAGGTGGGCAGTTCTTCGCATGTGCATCAGTCGCTGTGGAAAGATGGGCAACCTGCATTTTATGACAAGTCGGATGATCTGGGCATGTCGGCGCTGATGAAAAGCTACATGGCCGGGTTACTGAAATACGCCGCTGATTACACCTATTTCATGGCCCCTTATATCAACAGTTACAAGCGGTTCATGAAGGGTACTTTTGCGCCCACGCGGATCATCTGGTCGGTGGACAATCGGACCGCCGGGTACCGTCTGTGTGGCGACGGCACCAAGGCTGTGCGGGTGGAATGCCGTATCCCGGGCTCGGACATGAACCCCTACCTGGCGATGGCCGGAATGCTGGCCGCCGGGATTGCGGGGATCGAGGAAGGGCTGGATTTGCAAGCGCCGACCAAGGGCGATGTGTATCAGGGCGAAACGGGCATGATTCCTGCGAACCTGCGCGCTGCTCGGGATGCGCTGAATGGGTCGGCGATGTTGCGTGGGGCAATGGGCGACGAAGTTGTCGACCACTACGCCCGTGCGGCCGAGGTCGAGATCGAGGAATTCGAACGTGTGGTGACCGATTGGGAAGTTGCCCGCGGGTTCGAGCGGGCTTGAGAAGGAGTAAGGCTGGGGGCTTTGCCCCCAGACCCCCGAGGTGTTTTTGGCCAGATGAAGCAGTGATTCTGCGTTCTTTCGGAAAATGGAGTGACAATGGGGCAGATGTTGAAATGTGTCTCGCCGATTGATGGGTCGGTTTTTGCAGAACGGGAGGTGTCGTCTCGGGATGCGGCGTTTGACGTGGCTGCTCGGTCGCGGGCGGCGCAGGCGGGCTGGGCGGCGCGGCCGTTGCAGGAGCGTATTGATCTGGTGATGGCGGGCGTGGCTGCTGTCGGCGCGATGAATGATGAGATCGTGACCGAACTGGCGCATATGATGGGGCGTCCGGTGCGCTATGGCGGTGAGTTCGGCGGATTTAACGAGCGCGCCAGCCATATGGCTGAGATTGCCGAGACGTCCCTGGCCGATATCGCTGTGGGTGAGGACGAGACCTTCAAGCGTTACATCAAGCGTATCCCGCATGGCGTCGTGTTCGTGGTCGCACCCTGGAACTACCCTTATATGACGGCGATCAATACGGTGGCTCCGGCGCTGATCGCGGGGAATACTGTGGTCCTGAAGCATGCCACACAAACGCTGCTTGTCGGTGAGCGGATGGCCAGGGCCTTCCACTCGGCCGGCGTGCCGGAGGATGTGTTTCAGAACGTGTTCCTGAGCCATGACGTGACCAACGATCTGATAGCGGGCAACGCGTTTGATTTTGTGAACTTCACCGGCTCGGTCGGTGGCGGTCAGGCGATGGAGCGCGCCGCGGCGGGGACGTTCACCGGCGTAGGCACGGAACTAGGCGGCAAAGACCCCGGTTATGTCATGGAGGATGCTGATCTGGATGCTGCCGTCGATACTCTGATCGACGGAGCCATGTTCAACTCGGGTCAGTGCTGCTGTGGGATTGAGCGGATCTACGTCCATGAAAGCCTGTATGACGCGTTCGTCGCTAAGGCGGTTGAGGTTGTGAAGGGTTACAAATTGGGTAACCCGCTGGATTCCGAGACCACTATTGGGCCGATGGCCAATGTGCGGTTTGCCGATGAGGTGCGCGCTCAGATCGCCGAAGCGGTTGAGGCGGGTGCCGTTGCTCATATTGAAACCTTTCCCGAGGATGATGGAGGCGCGTATCTGACGCCGCAAATCCTGACCAATGTTACCCATGACATGCGCGTGATGCGCGATGAAAGCTTTGGGCCGGTTGTTGGTATCATGAAGGTGTCTTCGGATGACGAGGCCATCGCGTTGATGAACGACAGTGAGTTCGGCTTGACCGCCAGTTTGTGGACTCGTGACGTGGAACGCGCGGCCAAAGTGGGTGACCGGATTGAAACCGGTAC
This sequence comes from Ruegeria sp. BC3, assembly GCF_056539265.1. Classification (NCBI taxonomy): domain Bacteria; kingdom Pseudomonadati; phylum Pseudomonadota; class Alphaproteobacteria; order Rhodobacterales; family Roseobacteraceae; genus Ruegeria; species Ruegeria sp. BC3. The sequence goes on along the minus strand of NZ_JBQFUP010000001.1, from coordinate 997,568 downwards.
TGTTTTCATGAACCGGGCCGACTATCTGGACCCCGGCCTGTGCTGGACCGGGTGCAAGAACACCGGGCGCGGCGGCGGCCTTTCGGTTATCGGCTACCACAACCTGACACGTCCCAAATCCTACCACCTCAAGAAGGTCACAGGCTAAGGACACCGGCCTGCTCTGGTCCTCCCCCTCGCCAGAGCAGGCATCAATCAACAAAGGAAACCTGACATGTCACTTGTTGGAAACTGGTCGTACCCGACCGCAATCAAATTCGGGGCAGGGCGCATCAAGGAATTGCCCGAGGCCTGTGCGGCGGCTGGAATGAAGCGGCCCCTGTTGGTCACCGACAAGGGATTGGCCGATCTGCCGATCACCACGGCCACTCTGGATATCATGGAGGCGGCTGGCTTGGGCCGGGGCCTGTTCAGCGACGTCGACCCGAACCCGAACGAAATGAACCTTGAGGCCGGTGTCGCAGCCTATAACGCGGGTGGCCATGATGGGGTGATCGCCTTTGGCGGCGGCTCGGGTCTGGATCTGGGCAAGATGGTGGCCTTTATGGCCGGACAGACGCGCCCCGTTTGGGATTTCGAGGATATCGGCGATTGGTGGACCCGCGCCGATGCGGATGTCATCGCTCCGATTATCGCGGTGCCGACGACTGCGGGCACGGGGTCAGAGGTTGGCCGGGCCAGCGTCATCACCAATTCCGAGACGCACGCGAAAAAGATAATCTTCCACCCCAAGGTTCTGCCGACCGTGGTGATCTGCGACCCGGAGCTGACCGTTGGCATGCCCAAATTCATTACGGCTGGCACGGGTCTGGATGCCTTCGCACATTGCGTCGAGGCCTATTCCAGCCCGCATTTCCACCCGATGAGCCAGGGTATCGCGCTGGAAGGCATGCGTTTGGTCAAGGACTACCTGCCGCGCGCTTACGCCGACGGCACCGATATCGAAGCACGCGCTCAGATGATGAGTGCGGCCGCAATGGGAGCCACCGCGTTCCAAAAAGGCCTTGGCGCAATCCATGCGATGAGCCATCCAGTTGGTGCGGTGTTCAACACCCACCACGGCACGACCAATGCGGTTTGTATGCCCGCTGTACTGGACTTTAACGCGTCTGCTATCGCGGATCGCTTTCAGGTCGCAGCGGCCTATCTGGGTATCGATGGCGGATTTGACGGCTTCCGCGCCTTTGTGCAGGAGTTCAATGATGCGCTGAGCATTCCACGGCGACTGTCCGATCTGGGTGTCACCGAAGCCGCGATCCCGGAATTGGTCCAAGGTGCGATCATTGATCCATCCTGTGGCGGCAACCCGATCGAACTGAATGAGGCCAATCTGACAGACCTGTTCAAAGCCGCGTTGTGATTGACCCAAGGTTATGCAACTAAAGGGGCCGGTCCGGTTCTCGGGCCGGCTTTTTCTATGCGAAAGGTTCGGATGTGACCCCGTTTGTCATTGCCATCATTCTGACGGCAGCGCTGCTGCATGCGGTTTGGAACGCAATTGTTAAAACCGCGGCTGACCGAACAACGACTCTGGGTCTGGTCGCGTTCGGGCATGTCATTCCGGCGACGGTGATGGTTCTGCTTTTGCCGCTGCCCAGTGCAGAGAGCTTTCCGTACATCCTGATCTCGACCGTCGTGCATTTCGGCTATTACTACATGCTGGGCAAAGCCTATCAGCATGGCGATCTCAGCGTCGTCTACCCCATCGCACGCGGTATTGTACCCGCGCTGGTCGCGCTTTGGGCGATGATACTGGTGGGCGAGGTTCTGCCGCTGCAGGCGTGGAGTGGCATCGCTCTGATCGCGCTGGGCATCCAGCTGAGCAGCTGGAGCGCTCTGCGCTCGGGCGTTGGCCGTTGGGCTTTGGGGTTCGCGCTGGGTACAGGGTTTTGCATTTCGATCTATTCGGTCGTTGACGGCATTGGTGTGCGGCTCTCGGGCAATACGCTCAGCTACTGGGCCTGGGGCGCATTCCTGCACTTGTTCATCGCGGGGTTCGTGGGGATCAAAAAGCGCAACACGCTGGCTGGCCTTCCGCCCAAGACATGGATGATCGGTATTCTGGGCGGATTGGTGTCGATGGCGGCCTATGGGCTGGTGCTCTACGCCAAGAACTTCGCACCGTTGGGCGCGGTTTCCGCGCTGCGCGAAACCTCAGTGATCTTCGCGGCGCTAATCGGGTTCGTCTTCCTGCACGAGGGCAACTGGATGCGCCGTCTGGGGGCTGCGGTTCTGATGGCCGTAGGCGTCGCGTTGATCGGTATGGCGGTCTGATCCCGACGCTCTTGCCGTTTGCGCCCAGTCTCTCTCATACTGAGGGCAAGCGATGACGGAGCGTTTTGATGACCAAAGAGATTGTTCTGATCCACGGGGCCTTTGCCGGGCCGTGGTGCATGAAAGACTACGCCGACTTCTTCACTGCGCGGGGCTGGACAGTACATACGCCCGCGCTGCGCTATCACGGCGGAGACCCCAAGGCCGAACCCGACCCGCGCCTGACCGATACCAGCGTTATGGACTATGCCGATGACATCGCGGCCTTCGTGCAGGGGCTGGACAGCAAACCCGTGCTGCTGGGCCACGCAATTGCGGGCGTTGTGGCACAGCAGGTGGCCTCGCGCGGATTGGCCAGCGCCATCGTCCTGATCAACCCGAACGCCGCGTGGGGGACGCTGCCCGAAACCGACGACGAGCGCGCCATCCCGCGCGCGCTGATGGAAGGCGGGGCGTTCTGGAAACAGCCCATGCGAGTGGAGTTCGACCTGATGGCCCCCTTCGCGCTGAACAAAATGCCCGAGGCGCAGCAGCATGAGGTCTTCGACCAGCTGGGCGCAGAAAGCGGACGGGTGATGTTCGAGATGTTCTTCTGGATGTTCGACGACAACCACGCGATGAAGGTCGATATCGACAAGGTCGACTGCCCGGTGCTGATCGTCTCGGGTACCGAGGACCGGGCCGTGAACCCCGACACCTGTCGTGCGCTGGCCGACCTGTACGGAGACCGCGCAACGTTCCTGCCCGTGGAAAACCACGCGCATTTCCTGTTCATGGAACCCGACTGGCAAGGCCCGGCCGGACAGATCGCAGACTGGCTGGAGGGGAAGCCGGGCTAATGCGCCCGGCTATTGGGTTCAGCGATTGATGTTAATACCGCTCTCCGGTTGCCACCTCATGAGGCCGTCGCTCCCTTTTCTGCAACGCAAAAGGTGTTCTTCACGCGTATTGGACGTTTCGGTCACGGTGTTTTTGCCAGAGATCACGACATAGGCGTCCACCGAATACGCCAAGCCATTGTAATAGCAGAACCGCAACTCTGCCCCGACTGGAATAGGCGATGCGCCGATCAGCGACTGCTGCGCGCTTGCCTGGCTGGCCAGCAGGGCCAGAGCTACTCCTAAGGTCAGTGTTTTCATGTCGTCCTCCCGTTCGAAAATTTGTTCGTTGAAATTGGGTCTTGGACGCTCGGAACCTCAAATATCGTTCTTCTGTGACGGATTGCGCGCGAGTGTGAACGGGATCAACGGGTTAGGCAAGGGGGGTGTTTCAGGGGTTGATAGTGAGGACGTTCAGCGTCGTTCAACCGTTGCTTGATGCAAATCAAGTAGCACGCGCCCGACACGCCCCCATGGGCGGGCGCGAGGGTTGTGGCAAAGTAGAATGGGTGTCTACATCCATCTCGATGCCGGAATTTGATGGGCGCGAACACTCATTCTACGCTTGCTAGTTCAGCCTATCTTGCATCGCTCCTTGCCGCAGGTTGTGGATGTATATTTGTCCCTTGAGGCACTTGAGTTTTGGCGTTACGCAACAAGCATAAGTTGAAAAGAGAGGGATTATGAAGAGACTATCTCATCACGAAGGAAGTTGGCGTGATTTGCAGGATAACTGGGCTAAGCAATGTCATGACTTTGAAGAAGACTTCGTTTCTTATGTACCAACTACCATGCCAATGCTTGGCGAACAGATCGTTGATTGTGAGAATGACAAATGGAGCGGAGTTTACGCTGTCACGAACGAGGAAAATGAGTACGAAGCGATTTGCTTTCTAAATGGTGCCTTCATTCCAAAGTTCACAGGAAGGGTGCTACGAGTCAGACATCTCATTCTGGCACCAAAATACGATTTTGGTGACTACAGCGAAGATCAATATGCGCGGCTGCTGGCAAATGTTTTTGAAAGCGTTCTGAACATTTCTGATTCGGAATTGAACTGTCCGCACGTTAAAGTTCACTTCCGTAGCCCTGCTGACGTTGCGATTTTTCGTGATTTTGCCACGAAATTGAACAAACTGAGTCACTTTTCGTCTGTTAAAATGGTGGGGTCATGGCTATTTGTAAGCAAGGCGTAACCTATGCATGGTATCGTGTTACGTGGAAACATTGGAGAGGCTGCTATGAATGCTAACCAACGGAAGGCGCAACTTTACAGCGCATTCCTTCAGTCCATTAAATCCGCAGGAATAGAGAATTTTAAGAAAACCACTCTGTTCATTCGCAATGTGGATCGAGACGAGCAAGTAGATCAGAAAGCGGCCTGAAACTCTATATCAGGCTAAACGAAAGGCTCAGCAGTTGCTGAGCCTTTTACGTTCAAACATCTAGCTCCTCCACAAACCGCGCGTTCTCCTGAATGTACTGGAACCGCAGTTCGGGTTTTTTGCCCATCAGGCGCTCGACCAGATCACCGGTCTCGCCGGGTTCGTCCTCGTCGATGGTGACGCGGATCAATTTGCGGGATGCCGGGTCCATCGTGGTCTCTTTCAGGTCCTTGGCGTCCATTTCGCCCAGACCCTTGAAGCGTGAGACGTCGATCTTGCCCTTGCCGCCCAGACCTTTCTCTAACCACTCGTCGCGCTCTGCCTCGTCCAGGCAATAGACGCGCTTGGCGCCTTGGGTCAGGCGATAGAGGGGCGGGCAGGCGAGGTACAGGTGGCCCGCGTCGATCATGGGCCGCATCTGGGTAAAGAAGAACGTCATCAGCAGCGAGGCGATATGCGCCCCGTCCACATCCGCGTCGGTCATGATGATGATCTTGTCATAGCGCAGGTCGTCGACGTTGAACTTGGTACCAAGGCCCACACCCAGCGCTTGGGTCAGGTCGTTGATCTCGGCATTGGTGCCCAGTTTCGAACTCGCCGCGCCCAGTACGTTCAGGATCTTACCGCGCAGCGGCAACAGGGCCTGCGTCTTGCGGTCGCGACCCATTTTTGCGGAACCGCCCGCCGAGTCGCCCTCGACAATGAATAATTCCGTGCCGTCGCGTGTTGAACTAGAGCAGTCCACCAGCTTGCCGGGAAGACGAAGTTTCTTAGTGGCGGACTTGCGTTGTGTTTCCTTCTCGGCCCGTCGGCGCAGGCGTTCTTCGGCCCTCAGAATGAGGAAGTCGAGGATCGCGCCGGCAGATTTCGTGTCCGCGGCCAGCCAGTTATCGAAATGGTCGCGGACCGAATTTTCAACCAATCGTTGCGCTTCGACCGTGGCCAGACGGTCTTTGGTCTGGCCCACGAATTCGGGTTCGCGGATGAAACAGCTGACCAGTGCGCAGCCGCCGGTAATCAGATCATCACGAGTGATCTGCGCGGCTTTCTTGTTGTTGATCAGCTCACCGTACGCCTTGATCCCTTTGAGGATCGCGGCCCAGAAGCCCGCCACATGGGTGCCGCCTTCGGGTGTGGGGACGGTGTTACAGTAGGACTGGATGAACCCGTCGCGTGAGGGCGTCCAGTTGATCGCCCATTCGACCTTGCCGGGGGTTCCGAATTTTTCGTTGAAGTCCACGGTGCCAGCGAATGGTTGCTCAGCATAGGTGGACGATCCATTCATCGTCTCCTTCAGGTAATCCGACAGGCCGCCGGGGAAGTGGAACGTCGCCTCGGTCGGGGTTTCGCCGTCGTCGATGGCGGATTTCCAGCGGATTTCGACCCCCGAGAACAGGTAGGCCTTGGAGCGGATGGATTTGAACAGGCGGGCGGGTTTGAATTTGTGATGGCCGAAGATGTCTGCGTCTGCGTGGAAGGTCACAGTGGTGCCGCGCCGGTTGGGGGCCGCGCCGACTTTTTCGACCGGACCCAGCGGAATTCCGCGGGAGAACCGTTGTTCGAACAGCGTCTTGTCCCGCGCCACCTGTACCACCATCGAATCCGACAGGGCGTTGACCACCGACGCGCCCACGCCGTGCAGGCCGCCCGAGGTTTGGTAGGCTTTACCCGAGAATTTACCGCCCGCATGCAGGGTACACAGGATCACTTCCAGCGCGGATTTCTCAGGGAATTTGGGATGCGGGTCGATCGGAATACCACGCCCGTTGTCGCGCACCGTCAGGGCATAGTCGGCGTGCAGTTCAACCTCGATCCGGTTGGCGTGACCGGCGACCGCTTCGTCCATCGAGTTGTCGAGGATTTCGGCCACCATATGGTGCAGCGCGCGTTCATCCGTGCCGCCAATATACATGCCCGGTCGTTTGCGAACCGGTTCCAGACCTTCAAGCACCTCGATGGACGAGGCGTCATAAGTTGCGGTCGCTTCTGGCGTCAACAGATCGTCGGGCATGGGTGCTGCTCTTGTTTTTCGGTTTGGTCCCATTATGGCAGGTGATGTGTCCGGGGGAAAGAGGGGCGCGAGGTGTTGTGGGTAAATGGGGGGTGCGGGAATTTTGGCCGCTCAATCAAGCTCTTTCAGGAAGGCTTCGACCATGTCGGCCAGATTGCCGCCGGCCAGGGACATGAAGATTTCAAACTGGTTTGACCCAGACTCTGCGCCAGCCAGGTCAGAAAGCGCGCGGAATGCCAGGAAGGGAATGTCGTGCACATCGGCAACCTGAGCGATTGCAGCCGTTTCCATGTCCATCACCCGAGCATGGAAGGTCGTATGCGCCCATTCCCGAAACTTGGCGTTGTCGACAAAGGCAGTACCCGAAACACCACCCCCACCGACATGGATTTGTGGCGCGTGGGCCAGGTGCTGACCATCTGGTGCTGCGGTGGACAGCGTCAGTTTACCGGCCGCAGCTTTGGCCGCAGCGAGAAAATCCGCGTCCGCCGGAAACCAAAAACGGCTGGTGCCATGTCCGGCGAGTTCTTCGAACACGCCCAGGTTAATGGTGTGCATCATGCCGAAACTTGCGAAGTCAGAGGATAGAAATGGCGGCAACTCGTAACCGCTGTCGGTTTCGCGGGCAAAGGCCATCTCCATGTACTGGCCCCACTGAACCGGAACGGCGATATCACCGATAGATAGCTCCGGATCCGCGCCACCCGCGACTCCAGAAACGACGATACCTTTGATGTTGAAGTGATCCACCGCAAGCTGCGTTGTCATCGCTGCATTTACCATCGACACGCCCGAGGAAAACACGACGACCGGGTGCCCGGCCAAGTTTCCAAGCACAAAGTCGGTCTTTGAGTGTCTTACGACTTGGGCATCCTGAATTCTGCCGCGCAGGATTTCGATCTCGGGCTCGAAGGCCGAGATAAGGGCAATTCGGGCGGTCTGATCGGTCATGGGCATCCTGCACTGTATTTGGGGTGTCAGGCGAAGCTTGGCACCTGTGTGTCTGGGCCGCAAGTGTGGCAGTCACTGTCGGCTCGCGCATTACGAACGGCCGGATTAAGGTGCTGAGACTCATCACGAATAGGGCAGGAGGGATCATGAGCTGGATTAAGACGGTGCCGTTCGAACAGGCCTCGGGCAAGCTGCGAAAGCTGTACGACCGGGTCACCGGGCCGGGCAATAATGTGGACAACATCATGATGGTGCATTCCTTGCGGCCCCATTCCATGGAAGGCCATATGGCGCTGTACAAGAACGTTCTGCACCATTCGGCCAACACGATCCCGAAGTGGTTTCTTGAAGTGCTGGGTGTGTGGGTCAGCGCGTTGAACAAGTGCGCGTATTGCGTCGAACATCACTACAGCGGCCTGCAGCGCCTTTTGGAAGACCCGGAACGCAGTCAGGCAATCCGCGCGGCCGTTGAGGCGGGCACGCCCGAGACCGCGCCGCTGGATGCTGCTCAAATCGCTGCCATGTACTATGCGCGCAAACTGACCGAAGCCCCGGCCGAGATGACTGAGCACGACATCGCGGCGTTGCGCGCGGTGGGTTGGGACGACGGAGAGATCCTCGAAATCAATCAGGTCTGCGCCTATTTCGCCTATGCAAACCGGACGGTACTTGGACTGGGGTGCTCGACCGACGGGGATATTCTGGGGTTGTCGCCGAACAATTCGGATGACCCCGCGGACTGGGGGCATCGCTAAATTTAACGCGCCATCCAGTCCATGATCGCCTGCGCCACCGCTTGTGGCTGTTGGTGGTGCAGCCAGTGATCTGCATTCGGGATGTCGACGCGTGTCAGGTCTGGCGCGAACTCTTCCAAGCCCTCGGTCGACTCTGGCAGCAGGGCCTTGTCTTCGCGCCCCCACAGCAGCAGATGGGGACAACGCACCATAAGGCGATCTTTCGGAAGCTGGGGTACATCGGTTCGCGGGACGCCGGGCTTGGCGACCACCAACGGTGAGGCGCGATACCAGTTCAGCATCGCCTCAAGCCGCCCGGGCCGCGCCCATTCTGCGCGGTAGTCCTGCATTTGTGCGTCCGACAGCCAGTCGGTGCCCATGCCAAATCGAAAGAACTTCTCAAGCTTGGCAAAGTCATCCGCCGCCAAATGCGCGGCTGAGTCAGGTGCGCGCAGGGCGTCGATGTATTGCGACGCCTCGGATTGCGCACCCCCGGCGGCCATGGCGCGTTGGAAGGGTGCAGGGTGCACACCATTTGCGATGATCAATCGGCTGACCAGTTCCGGGCGAAACATGGCCAACCCATAGGCGACCGAAGCCCCCCAGTCGTGACCCAGCACGGTAACGGGACGGCCCAGCCCGTCGATCAACGCGGCCATATCGGCAACCAGTTGAGACAGGGCATAGTTCCCGACACCTTCAGGGGCCCAGCTCTGTCCATACCCACGTTGATCGGGGGCGATACAATGAAAGGCCGAGCTCAGATACGGGGCCAGATCGCGCCACGCACCACCGTATTCCGGGAACCCGTGCAGCATCAAAAGGGGCGGCAGGTCGGTGTCACCCCAACAGCGCAGAAGAAACCTTTGGCCGTTGAGATCAGTGAAGTTGCTTTCCATGCTCTAAGCCCTGTTTTGATCCTACAAAAATGCGTTTGAAAGATGCAGCAGTTTGACACCAATCAAAGCGTGTTTTCCGCCATTGTGCTAGCCGTTTTCCCGGACCGTGAAACAAGGAGAACCTGAATGGAAACAGTGGTGCAGATTGATAAGGCCCAGGCCACGGCAACCCTTGCGCCGATGGCTGAGGCCAAGCCAGCCGAGCCCAGCCCGGAACGAATCCGTCAGGCCTTTGAAAGCGGCAAGTATCCCTATGGCCGCAAGATGGCGCGCAAAACCTATGAGACGGAAAAGGCGCAGCTGCAGGCGGAGTTGCTCAAGGTGCAGCTGTGGGCGCAAGAAACCGGCCAGCGGTTTGTCCTGTTGTTCGAAGGCCGCGACGCCGCGGGTAAGGGCGGCACGATCAAACGGTTCATGGAGCATCTCAACCCAAGGCAGGCGCGCGTCGTCGCGTTGAACAAGCCAACGTGGGAAGAGAAGGGCCAGTGGTATTATCAGCGCTACATTCAGGAACTGCCCACCGTCGGAGAAATGGTCTTCTACGACCGGTCTTGGTACAACCGCGCCGGTGTTGAACGCGTGATGGGCTTCTGCTCGCCCAACGAATACCTCGAGTTCATGCGTCAGACGCCCGAATTGGAGCGGATGTTGGTGCGCTCGGGAATCCAGCTTTACAAGTACTGGTTCTCGGTTACGCAACCCGAACAGCAACGCCGTTTCAAAAGCCGCGAAACCGATCCGCTGAAACAGTGGAAGCTGTCACCGATCGACAAAGCCAGCCTGGACAAGTGGGAAGACTACACCGAGGCGAAAGAGGCGATGTTCTTCTATACCGACACCGCTGACGCCCCGTGGACCATTATCAAGTCGAACGACAAGAAGCGCGCCCGTCTGAACACGATGCGCCATTTCCTGTCGACGCTGGACTATCCGGACAAGAATCACGACGTCGTCGGTGCCCCGGACCCGCTGATCGTCGGGCAGGCGCATCATGTGATCCATCGCTCGGAACATATCCTGGGGAATTCACTGCATCCAGAAACGCCCTGATGCAAAGGCCCGCTACATCCCAGTAAGGGTTTCGGAACTGGACTTTAGAGTCTCGATTTGAAATTTCATCGATCCCCTCTTGTCCCGGCCTCGGGCCGGGCATATGGCTGATGCGATGAACAAGGTGATGACATATGGCGGCCACTTCAAGGCCATTGCCGTGCTGGGCTTGCCGCTGGTCGGCGGGCATCTGGCCCAATTTGCGATTGGGCTGACGGATACAATTATGCTGGGCTGGTACGGGGTCGAGGCGCTAGCCGCCGTGACGCTGGCCAGCAGCTATTTCTTTGTTCTGTTCCTGTTTGGTGCGGGCTTCGGCTGGGCGGTGATGCCCATGGTGGCGACTGCAGCTGCGGAAGAGGATGAAACCAGCATTCGCCGATCCACCCGGATGGGGCTGTGGCTGTCGCTGATCTACACCGCCGTGATGATGCCCATGCTGTGGTGGTCCTATCCCATTTTCCTGTTGCTCAAACAGGATCCGCAGGTGGCCGCGACCGCTGCCGAGTACCTGCGCGTAGCGGGATGGGGGTTGTTCCCCGCGCTGTTCGTGATGGTGTTGAAATCCTATCTGGCCGCGTTGGAGCGTACCCAGATCGTGCTTTGGATCACTGTGCTGGCGGCCGTGGTGAATGCGCTGACGAACTATGCGCTGATCTTCGGCAATTGGGGGGCACCTGAGCTGGGCGTGATGGGTGCGGCCATCGCATCCGTCGTCACGCAGTTGGTGTCCCTGATCTGCGTGGTGATCTACGCGGTGCGCGTGCTGCCCGAACACGGCCTGTTCCAACGCTTCTGGCGACCCGATTGGGAGATGTTCTTTAGCGTCCTTCGCCTGGGTGTGCCGATTGGCCTGACAACTTTGTCCGAGGTCAGCCTGTTCGCCATGTCGGCCATCATGATGGGCTGGCTAGGTCAGGTACCGCTGGCGGCGCACGGGATTGCGCTGAACCTCGCCTCTGCGACGTTCATGGTGCATCTGGGCTTGTCCAATGCGGCAACGATCCGAGCGGGGAACGCGCTGGGACGCAAGGACCGCCCGCATCTTGAGCGTGGAGCGATTGCGGTGACCGGAATGTCCTTGGTGGTCTCGGTCTTTACAGTGATCCTGTTCCTGACCTGTGCCGAGCCTTTGATCTCTCTGTTCATGGAGCCCGATGATCCGCAGCGATCAGAGATTCTGGCGATCGGTACTGGCCTTTTGGCGATGGCCGCACTGTTCCAATTGGTGGACGGAGCGCAGGTGATTGCCCTTGGTTTGTTGCGCGGTCTGCAGGATGCCAAGATCCCGATGGTCATGGCCGCGCTCAGCTATTGGGGCGTGGGGATCACGTCCTCTTACTATTTCGGTTTTGTGCGCGGGATGGACGGCGTCGGCGTTTGGCTTGGCCTGGTGCTGGGCCTTGCCTGTGCAGCGGTTCTTTTGATGGCCCGTTTCTGGATGCGTTCGGTGCGTGCGGTTGGAGTACCCGCTGAGTAGTCAGCCTTTGCTGAACCGATCGGCTTTTTTGCGCACCAGAACGGTGCGCAGATCGTGCATAGCCATCAGCAACCTGTCCGTTACGTCCTCCAGCTGTTCATCTGTCGCCTTGGACTGCGCCCATTGCGTGGTCAGGTTCAGGTAGTCGACCGCACGGTGAATGTCATCGATGTCGCGCTGGGCCAACAGTGCCTTGCGCTCCTCCATCCAGCGGGCGATTTCGGCATTGTCGGCGTCGGACAAGGTCCGCTGCCCCTGAGGCTTCACCTCGCCATTGCGGATGTTGATGACCGCGATCTGGTCCATCTCGATCCGGCGTTGGCGGTTTTCAGTGTCGATTTTGAAAACCGCCGCTCCGTTTTCACGGACGCGAAAATAGTACTCGGGCAGGTCCGCTGTCATAGGCGCCTCCGATCAGGTCAGGGCCGCGCAGAATTTCTGAATGCGCGTGCAGGCTTCGGTCAGAGCTTCGTCCGAGGTCGCGTAGCTGACCCGGAAGTTCGGCGACAGGCCAAAGGCCGCGCCGAAGACAACGGCGACATCGGCCTCTTCAAGTAATGCCGTGGCAAAAGCTTCGTCCGAGTCGATCACGGTGCCTGCGGGTGTGGTCTTGCCCATCAGCCCGGCGATCGAGGGATAGACGTAAAACGCGCCTTCGGGTGTCGGGCAGGTGATACCGTCGACCTCGTTCAGCATGCGAACCACCAGATCCCGGCGGCGTTTGAATGTCTCATTGTTCGGGGCCAGAAAGGCCTGTGTGCCGTTCAGCGCTTCGACCGCCGCCCACTGGCTGACCGAGCAAGGGTTCGAGGTCGACTGCGACTGGATCTTGCGCATCGCGGCAATGATCTCGACCGGGCCGGCCGCATAACCGATGCGCCAGCCGGTCATGGCATAGGCCTTGGATACGCCGTTGCAGGTCAACGTTCGATCATAGAGGCCTGGTTCGACCTCGGCCGGGGTGCAGAATTCGAACCCGTCATAGGCCAGATGCTCGTACATGTCGTCCGACATGATCCAGACCTGCGGGTGGCGCATAAGAACATCGGTTAACGCCTTTAGTTCCTCGCGGCTGTACCCTGCGCCGGTCGGGTTGGACGGAGAGTTAAAGATGAACCACTTGGTTTTTGGTGTAATCGCGGCCTCAAGCTGATCGGCCGTCAGCTTAAAGCTGTTCTCCAGCGTCGTTTCGACCACGACCGGAGTCCCCCCGGCCAGCAGCACCATATCGGGATAGCTGACCCAATAGGGGGCAGGGATGATGACCTCGTCGCCTTCGTTCATCGTGGCCATCAGCGCGTTGTACAAAGTCTGCTTGCCACCGGTTCCAACTGAGATCTGCGCGGGCGTGTAGTCCAGCCCGTGATCGCGCTTCATCTTGGCGCAAGCGGCCTGTTTCAACTCGGGGATGCCGTCCGGCGCGGTGTATTTCGTCTTGCCCGCGGCGATGGCCGCGACCGCTGCGTCCTTGATGTTCTGCGGGGTGTCGAAATCCGGCTCACCTGCGCTCAGGCCGATGACATCGCGTCCGGCGGCTTTCAGCTCGGCCGCTTTTGCCGTCATTGCAATGGTGGGCGATGGCTTCACGCGTGACAGTGTCGCAGAAAGGAAACTCATTGTCGGCCTCGGTTTGTATGTTCAGCTTGACTGTCATAGGGTGCGCCCGAATGACGATCAAGCAGTATGAATGTAAGAGCTGGAGACCCCGATGAACGACGACAACGACTGGTATGGGCCGGACGCAGCGACATTCGGGGACAGGCTTGCCGGCGCACGCGAAGCGGCAGGGATGACGCAGGCCCAGATGGCGCGCCGGTTGGGCGTCAAAAAGACTACCATCGCGGCCTGGGAAAACGATCTGTCCGAGCCGCGTGCAAACCGTTTGTCGATGATGGCGGGTATGGTTAACGTGTCGATCATGTGGTTGCTGACAGGCGAAGGTGAGGGCATGGATGCCCCGGACGAGGCCGTAGAGGGCGCGCCCGAATTGGCTGAAGTCGTGGCCGAGTTGCGCGCAATCCGTAGTGAAATGCGCGCCAGCGCCGAACGGGCGGCCAAGTTGGAAAAACGTCTGCGTCTTATGTTGGAGCAGGGCCGGTGAGCGAACCTCGGGACATTCGTATCAAACGTCTGAAGATGCGCTCGATGCGGCGTGGGATCAAGGAGATGGATTTGATCCTGTCGGTCTATGCGGATCAGAACCTAACGGCGATGGATGCCTTGGGTCTGGATGTGTATGACGCGTTGCTGCACGAAAACGACCAGGACCTGTATCAGTGGGTCACGGGACAGGTTCAACCGCCTGAGACCTATATCGACCTGATTTCTGACATCGCGCAAACCTTTCAAAAATAACAGAAAGTCTGGCTTAACCGATTTTTCGGGATTTCGATTCATTCTGCCTGAAACAGTGCGACTGAATCGGAGGGTCGGATGAGTATGGAAATGCAGGTCTCCGCGCCGGGAACCAAGGGGTTCATGACCAGCTACCTTGAGGCGCTTGCCCTGGTGGAACGGCTGCACCGTCTGCTTTTGGACGTGATCAAGGATGAGTTCGAGCGGGTGGGCGTGTTGGAAATCAATGCCGTTCAGGCCTTGTTGTTGTTCAATATCGGTGATCACGAAGTGACCGCCGGCGAGTTGAAAAGCCGCGGGTATTATCAGGGCAGTAACGTTAGTTACAACCTAAAGAAGCTGGTTGAAATGGGCTATATGCACCATCAGCGGTGCGAGATCGACCGGCGGTCGGTGCGTGTGCGCCTGACACCCCGAGGGCGCGAAATTCGTGACATCGTATCCGAGCTGTTCTCGCGCCATGCCGAAGGGTTGCAAACGCGCGGTGTGTTGGGCCTGGAAGGCATTGACGACATCACCACCTCGCTTCGGCGGGTCGAGCGTTACTGGACGGATCAAATCCGCTATATCTACTGATCAATGCGCAGGGCTTCTGAGGCGTCGGAGACTGTCAGGCCTTGCAGCTCACGGATCAGTTTTCGGGTCATTGCGTCTTCGTAGGCTTCAAAGCCCAAGGCAACCTCGACAAAAGCACCGGGACCAAGAACGACCCACGTGTTGTAGTAAGCGGACAGCTCGCCAACCTGGACGTAGCGCTTGTCACCGTGGCTTGGATCATCGGCACCGATCACCAACCCGTTGATCGTGATACCACTGTTTTCGAGTTGCTTTTTCACGCCGCTCGGATGGGGTCCAAGGTTATGTTTGCCGTCGCCAGACAGATCCAGCGTCCGTTTCCAACAGTCTTTTTGTTGCGACAACAGATCGGCACCGAGCTGCATCGCGGACCCAACGGCGGTTCCGCGGGGGGCGGTGCCTCGGGTGACCGAATTCAACAGGGTCGTGACATCCGCAAGATCTTGTGCAGTTCGGATTTCAGTCCAGCCCAGGAGTATCCGTTGGTAGTGCGTTTCGCTCCACTCAAAGATCGCAAGCCGAACGGGCGCACCGATATCAGACAGCATCAGTTGAACCACTTCAGGGCGTTGCAATGCTGCGGCCAGGCCATCTGTCTGCAGACGGTACTCATGGCTGTCGACCGAGGCCGAGACGTCCAGTCCCAACGCCAGGGCTTGCCGACACTCTGACGCTGCAGGGCTGGCCAGAATCGTCAGAACAACGGCTAAAGCCCGGATCATCGGAACTCGCCTTCCTGAACAGCGCCGATCTGCTGGCCGCTCAGTTCTCGTTCCAACTTGCGGCGCATGGCGCGTTCGAAATCCTCGAATCCCTGTGCAATCTCAAGAAACGCTCCGGGGCCGTGTAGTACATTGTTCTCAAAGAAGGGGATCAGAAAAAGCTCGCCTTCGAAATCGGCGGCATTAATCACCAGACCGTTCACCACGATATTTGCGAACGCGGCGCGTTCGTAAGCCCTGTGCGGGCCATACCCGTCATTGTTGGACCCGTCCCCAGACAGATCAATGACCTGAAACAGGCAGGACGGTGCCCTTTGCATCATGGCCGCCCCAAAGGTTAGAGCGTGCCCCATCGACGTTGCCGAGCCTTGATGTGACCGGGCTGAGCGCTGGACCGTGGATGATGCGCTCAGCAAATCCGCCTGCGTTTCGATCAGGGTCCAATCCAGAATGATGCTTTGTGTGGTGCGGCCGCTCCATTCATACACCGCCAGCGCAACGGGCAGGGGGGAGGAGAAAAACGCCTCGACCACCTCGGGGGCCAAAAGGGCTGAGGCCAGACCCTGCCGCTGCAGCGCGTCCTCTGCCTCGTCCACCGAGGCCGAGATGTCCATTGCAAGGACCAACGCAAGACGGCAGGGCTCGGCCCGAAGGGGGCTGGCCAGTACGGCCAGACCCAATGCTATCAACCAGCGGATCACCAGTGGCCGGTGCTTTCCATGCTGGCCCAAGGCTCTGCCGGTTCCAGCGCCTCGCCGTTCTGCAGCAACTCGACCGAGATGTTGTCGGGCGAGCGTACAAAGGCCATGCGACCGTCGCGTGGCGGGCGGTTGATGACGACGCCATTGTCCTGCAGGTGCTGGCAAACCTCATAAATATTGTCGACCCCATAGGCGAGGTGCCCGAAGTGACGGCTGTCGCTTGGCAGAGCGTCATCGCCGTCCCAGTTGTGGGTCAGTTCGATCGGCCGGTCTTCTTGCCCCGGAGGTGCCATGAAGATCAGCGAAAAACGGCCGTTTTCGCTGTCATACCGGCGGGTTTCCTTGAGGCCCAGCAGCTCATAAAACGCCATCGATTTTTCCAGATCCTTCACGCGGACCATGGTGTGAAGATATGTCAGCCCCATTTGCGGCGTCCTTTCTATTCAGGTGATGCACAGCACCTTAGTGCGCGGGTCATTGGTGTCGAGGGGCAACCGGGACACATTTTGAGATAACCGGAATTGAGCGCACATATGGCGGTTCCTGTCTGAGAATTGCCGAGATATAGTGGTGGGCGACTCATTGCTGGAAAGGAAATTTCATGCCGCTCTCCTCTGACCAACTGGCCGAGATCGAAGCGCAGCGGGCGCAATCGCATCCAACACGCCGCGTTGTGGCTGAGGGTATGGAAGACCACCTCTATACCGCGCATCAGGTGCTGGACCACGGCTTTGTGCGCGTCATTGACTATATGGGGGACGACGCTGCGATTTGTCAGGCAGCGCGGGTATCTTACGGCAAGGGCACCAAGTCGGTGCAGAACGATGAGGGTCTGATCCGCTATCTTATGCGGCACTGGCACTCGACCCCGTTTGAAATGTGCGAGATCAAGCTGCACGTCAAACTACCGGTGTTCGTTGCCCGCCAGTGGATCCGCCACCGGACGGCAAATGTGAACGAATACTCAGCGCGTTATTCGATTTTGGACCGCGAGTTCTACATCCCGGCACCGGATCACGTCGCCGCCCAGTCCGAGGTGAACAACCAGGGCCGGGGCGATGCGCTGCAGGGGGAAGAGGCGGCACGTGTGCTGGAGATACTGAAGGCAGACAGCGCACGTTGCTATGACAATTACGAGGCGATGATCAGCCAGGATGGACAGCAGGGACTGGCGCGCGAACTGGCCCGAATGAACCTGCCCGCGAACATCTACACCCAGTGGTACTGGAAGGTGGACCTGCACAATCTGTTCCACTTCTTGCGCCTGCGCGCTGATCCGCATGCCCAGTACGAAATCCGAGTCTATGCAGACACCATGTGCAAGATCGTCGCCGACTGGGTGCCCTTCGCCTACAAAGCGTTCGAGGACTACCGTCTGGGCGCGGTGAACCTGTCGGCGCAGATGGTCGACAGCTTGCGGCGCATGCTGGCCGGTGAAACGGTGACACAGGAAAGCTCGGGCATGACCGCGCGTGAATGGCGTGAGTTCGAGGCGATTATTCGCGAGGGCTGATGCCGCTGAAGGCATAGCGGTTGTCTATACATAGTGTCATGAAACTGTTACGATCATTTCATGACATTTGCCAAACACATCTTGTTTCTGGGCGCTGCTCTGGGTTTGTCGGTGCAGCCTGCGCTGGCCAAATCGCCTATTGCCGAGGTGCTGTGCGAGCCGACGCCAAGGTTGCACGAAAAGCTGAAACGCCAGTTCGGTTCAAAACGCGCCGCCACAGGATTGCGGGGACCGGAGCAAATGATGGAGGTCTGGACCAGCGACTCGGGCGACTGGACGATGGTTGTGACATACGCGACTGGCACGTCCTGCATCGTTGCGATGGGCCAAGACTGGTACACTCATGCCGAGGCAAAGCCGGCGCGAGGGTAAGGTTTTCACACCCGGTGAAATTGGACAACGGCCGGAAATTGGCCGTTGGCCTGTTTTTAGTACCCGCAGATGACGGGGGACCTTACAGTGGCTTCAAATCAGAGGCCATTTGGCGGCCGTCGCGTCCGTCTTGCAACTCGTACGAGACTTTCTGATTGTCAGCGAGCCCGGTCAGACCGGACCGTTCAACGGCCGAGATATGAACAAAAACGTCCTTGCCACCTTCGTCAGGGGCAATAAACCCATAGCCTTTCGTGGTATTAAACCATTTCACGGTGCCAGTTGGCATTTCCCGTGTCTCCTTCTACTTACACGTTGTCCCACAAAATTGGTGGGGGCAGTGGTTGACGCGACCGCAAACCATCACCGCTTCGCCCACACGACGCGGCCCGGATTGCGTGTTTCGTCTTTTTCAACATTGCACGGTGAAGTAAAAAATCAAGAATTACCGGAACAAGCAGGCAAAAATGCTAAAAATTCATACAAATACAGGAGCAGCCCCAAAATGCGTCTTTATGGCCTGAAAAACTGCGATACGTGCCGCAAGGCATTGAAAACACTCCCAGAAGCCGAGTTTGTGGATGTCCGATCCCAAGGCGTTCCGGCTGAGGTGCTATCAAAGGCGCTGGACGCGTTCGGCGAAGCTTTGCTCAACACCCGGTCGACAACCTGGCGTGGATTGGACGAAACACAGCGTGCACAACCACCGCTGGAGTTGCTCAAGGAACACCCAACCCTGATTAAGCGCCCACTGATCGAAAATGACGGTACGTTGTTGTTGGGCTGGACCGTAGAAACCAAGGCCAGCCTTGGCGTTGCCTGATCGGGCGCTTATGTGTCTGACGCAAAGATGAGGGTTTAAATGCGCAACGCATCCATGATTTTAGGCGTCATTGCCGGGTTGATCGGAATGATCGTCGGCTTTTTTGGCTATGGCTATATCGAGTTCATAGACGCTTATGGCGAAATCGAAGGGCTGGCCGAGCAGGTGAACAACGCTCAGTTCATTCAGGCCGCTTCCATTATTGCTCCACTGTTGGCCATAGCCGGAGGTGCGATGGCCCACGCGCGAGCGTTGATTGGTGGCATCTTGCTGCTGATCTCTGCCGTTGGGATGTATTTCGCGTTCGGCTTCAACGCCTTCACAATGTTCCCGGTGGCCTTTGCCGCAGTGGCGGGTATCCTTGGGCTGGCCGCGGGTAAACCGGACGAGCCCAAGGCACATTTCTAATTCACTTGATACGCAGGATCCGGTCCACCGACAGTGGGCCGGCACCGTTGATCACGATCACCAGCAGAACAAAGGTCCAAAGCGTGCGCTGATCCAGCACGTTCGGCGCAGCGGTAAGATAGCTGCCAAGCGCCGCACCGTGACCGGTGACGTCCACGATGGTTTGAACCCAGACAAAAGCGATCATGCCGAGGGCCGCAAAGCGCGACAGCAGGCCAATCACGATCAGCGCGGGCAGCAGGAACTCAGCCCATGTGCCCGCAACCGCGACGGCCCAGTGGAAAATGCCCAGTTGCGAGCTGTCGTAGCTGACCGCTTCCATCGCTTTGGGAAAGATTTGAACATACGCCCCGTCCGACGGGAACAGGAACCCAAAAAAGCCGCTGCCCAGTTTGGTCATGGCCGAGTTCCAGTAATAAACCAGCAATGTCCCAATAAAGACCAAACGCGCCAGGGTCGGTGTCAACCAGCCAGAGGTCACGTCCAACCGTCCCAGGGTATTGTTGTGCAATGAGATCAGGGCAGTCATGTTGCCAGCCTTTCGATAGTCACAGAAGTTATCGCGCCGCCTTGCAAAAGCAGCGCCAGAGTGGCCCCAAGGTCAAATTCGGGGAATTCGGTCGAGGTCTGTTCGAACGCCTCGCCAATGGTGTGTCCGGCCTGAACATACGCGATCCAGTCCGCTCCGCCTTTGGGCAGCAGGTGCGGGGCGGGGTCATAGTCGGGCCGCGTGATCAACACGTCCTCGGCCCCCGGCACGGGTTTTGGCGCATCTGCTTCCGAGTTAAAGCGCCAGATCGAGAACAAAGGCCAGTCAGATCGCACCACCTGCATTGATGGCGCGAATTCCAGTTTCGCCAGAACAATTTCCTCCGGGGGCAGGGCCAGTGCGTCAGGCGCTGCTGCCTGGCTGTCCGCCGCGTGGTAGGATCGGCGCAGCGCCAGTTCCAGTCGCGCCACATCTGCGAGGTAGCCAAGATGGGACAGTTGCTCCATCCCGGCAAGAAACTCGGGGAACTCCTCGCCATAGAACATCATGAGCGGCGATGAAGGCGGATGTTTGCGCAGGAAAATCCCGGCCAGCCCATCCATGTTCTGCGGTCCCAGAAGGCGCGTGATCACCGGAAAGGCTTGATGCATGGCCTCGGTCAGCGACACGGCAACATTGTTGCGATAGACGCTGAACCGGCGTCTCGCTGGACGATCCTCGGCATCCAGCAACCCGTCCGGCACGGCTGCCGACGGGTCCAGCAGGGCCGCGTGGAAGGTCGTCTGCGACACGCTCATGCCGGGATGCGGTCCAGGGCCGCCTGCGCACGCTCGGCTTCGGCCCGCAAAATGGGCCACTCGGGAACATCCGTGTCCCATTCAATCAGGACAGGTTTGGGGCCTGAGCGCTCAAGAACATAATCCAGCAGCGCCCAGACCGGATCGACAACCGCGCGCCCGTGACTGTCAATCAGCAGGGGGCGACCGTGATCATCCTCGTCCTCATCATGGCCGCCAAGGTGGATTTCATGGACGTTATCCAGCGGGTAGGCGTCGATGTAACCCTGCGGCGAGAATTCCAGATTGGTGGCCGAGACAAAGACGTTGTTTACGTCCAGCAGCAGGCCACAGCCCGTCCGTCGCGCGATTTCCCGCAGGAAGTCAGGCTCGGACCATGTGCTTTCCTCAAACGCCAGATAGCTGGAGGGGTTCTCCAGCAACATCTGCCGTCCAACGGTTTCCTGCACCTGATCGATATGTTCACAGACCCGGGCCAGTGTTTCATCGGTGTTGGGCAGGGGCAGAAGATCGTTCAGAAAGTGACTGTCATGGGTCGACCAGGCCAGATGCTCGGAAAAGCTGGCCGGGTTCAGCCAGCCAACCAAGTGTTTCAGGCGGGAAAGATGATCGGGGTCCAGCGGGCCTTCTCCGCCAATAGAGAGGCCGACGCCGTGGACCGAGATCGGAAACTGTTCAGAAAGGTGGCGCAGCTGTGCAAGCGGCCGGCCGCCGTCACCCATATAGTTCTCGGCGTGGATTTCCAGCCAGCCAACGGGATGTGCGTGATCCAGAATCTGGTCAAAATGCTGCGGTTTGTACCCAACCCCCGGTGCGGCGGGCAATCTGTTCGATCGAAGTGAACTATCCAGCATGTGCAAATCCTCCGGTCACGAAAAGGGGCGGGCGATAGGGCCCGCCCCTCCGAGTCTCAGATACTTGGGCTTATGCCGGCAGGTCGCGGTCCAGCGGCTCGAGCGAGCCTTTGCGGTTGTCCGGCAGTTCGATATCGGCGCAGGTGCCAGCGTCGACCAGAGTCCAGGCGTTGCCCTGATAATCTACGGTCGAGGTGCCCGCGCATGTGGTGCCGGGGCCGGCGGCACAGTCGTTCTGACCGGCCAGCGAAACGCCATAGCACTTTTCTTTGGCTTGTGCAGATGCGGTGGTTGCAACGCCGGAAACGGCTGCTGCGACTGCGCTTGCGATGACCAGGGATTTTGCGGTTTTCGACATCTCGGTAATCCTTTTGATAACTGCGTATGTCTGCTTGTGACATTGACAAAGGTAGTCGCTTAACCGGGGCAGGTGAATTCACGAGCCCGTGTCTCACAACCCCGTCAAAGAGCGTAATGCCCTCTTGAAGGTTAACAAATTGTTTTTGAATTGAAAAATGGAAAATGTTTCAATCCGGCCCCGTTTTGGGGGCCGGATTTACGGCGATATACTGCCGAATGTTACAGAAGGTCCGGTGGCGTCGCGGCCTGGGCCAGCTCATTTGTTACAGCCTCAAGCGATTGAACCTGCGTCTGTTTTTCGCCAAGGCGGCGGACGCTGACAGTACGCTCGTCAACTTCGCGGTGACCGACGGCCAGAATGACCGGCACTTTGCCGACCGAGTGTTCACGGACTTTGTAGTTGATCTTCTCGTTGCGGATATCCGCTTCTGCGCGCACCCCGGCAGCCTTGAGAGTTTCAACAACTTCCAGCACATAGTCGTCCGCCTCGGAGGTGATCGACGCCACAACGACCTGACGTGGGGCCAGCCAGAAAGGCAGCTTGCCGGCGTGTTCTTCGATCAGGATACCGATAAAGCGTTCGAACGAGCCAAGCGTTGCACGGTGCAGCATGAACGGGCGGTGTTTCGCACCATCGGCACCGATAAAGCTGGCGTCCAGACGCTCGGGCAGGTTGGGGTCAACCTGCAAGGTGCCGCACTGCCACGTCCGACCGATCGCGTCAGTCAGAGTGAATTCTAACTTGGGACCGTAGAACGCGCCTTCACCTTCGAGGATCTCGTACTCGTAGCCGGCTGCCTTACAGGCATCGCCAAGGGCCTTCTCGACCAGATCCCAGCTTTCGTCAGAACCGATCCGTTTTTCCGGGCGCGTGGACAACTTGATCGTCCAGTCGTGGAACCCGAGGTCGGCATAGACCTTGGACAGGAAGGAAATGAACTTTGCGGTTTCGGATTCGATCTGATCCTCGGCGCAGAAGATATGCCCATCGTCCTGAGTGAACCCGCGCACCCGCATGATACCGTGCAAAGCTCCCGATGGTTCGTACCGCGCGCAGGATCCGAATTCGGCCATGCGCAGGGGCAGGTCGCGATAGGATTTCAGTCCCTGATTGAACACCTGCACGTGGCAGGGGCAGTTCATCGGCTTCAGCGCGTTGATTGCCTTTTCGCGGGCATGCTCTTCGTCGACTTCGACGATGAACATGTTTTCCTGATACTTGTCCCAGTGACCCGAGGCTTCCCACAGTTTCCGGTCGACGACCTGAGGGGTGTTGACCTCAACGTAACCGTCCCGTTCCTGCATCCGGCGCATATAGTCCTGCAGGGTGGTGTAGATTTTCCAGCCGTTCGGATGCCAGAAAATCTGACCCGGGGCCTCTTCCTGCATATGGAACAGGTCCATCTCACGGCCCAGCTTGCGGTGGTCGCGTTTGGCCGCCTCTTCCAGCATGTGCAGGTGGGCTTTCAGCTTTTCCTTGCCGGTGAATGCCACGCCATAGATGCGCTGCAGCATCGGACGGTCGCTATCGCCACGCCAATAGGCGCCTGCAATGCTCATCAACTTGAAGGCGTCGCCCGGCAGTTGGCCGGTGTGCTGCAGGTGCGGACCGCGGCACAGGTCCTGCCAGTGGCCATGCCAATACATGCGCAGCGGCTCATCGCCCGGAATGGCTTCGATCAGCTCGACCTTGTAGGGCTCGTTATTGGCCTTGTAGAACTCGATCGCGCGCTCGCGGTCCCAGACCTCGGTGGTGACCGGGTCGCGCTTGTTGATGATCTCTTTCATCTTTTTCTCGATGAGGCCGAGATCTTCGGGCGTGAACGGTTCCGCGCGGTCGAAGTCATAGTACCAGCCATTGTCGATGACCGGGCCGATGGTGACCTTGGTCGCGGGCCAGATTTCCTGTACCGCGCGGGCCATGACATGCGCCAGGTCGTGGCGGATCAGCTCATTGGCCTGCTCTTCATCCTTCATGGTGTGGATGGCGATCTGCGCGTCAGTCTCAATGGGCCATTGCAGGTCCCAATGCTTGCCGTCCACAGTGGCCGAAATGGCCTTTTTGGCCAGCGAAGTTGAAATATCGGCAGCCACCTGCGCGGGCGTGACGCCTGCGTCATAGGATCGGGAATTGCCATCGGGAAAGGTGAGTGAGACGGATTGTGAATCCAGGGCCATATCGGCTCTCCTCGTCGGTTTGGCGCCCACTGAACGCCCGGTTGCGGGTTATTTGCGTTCGGTCCATGTGGCAGGTGCAGCATGACCTGTCAAGCGTTGAAGGTCGCATGGCGTTACGCAGCGAGAGGTTCAAATTCAGGAATTGCGGCCTGTGGGCAGCCGTGCATGATGATCCCCAAAGAGAAAGAGGGTTTCATGGCAGCGACGGATTTTCTGAACACGGCCCAGGGGCGGCAGTTGGCGTATCACAAGACGGACGGGACCGGGCCGACCCTTGTGTTTCTGGGCGGGCTCAAGTCCGACATGGAAGGTACGAAAGCCGTGCATCTTGAGGCCTGGGCAAAGGCGCGCGGGCAGGCCTTCTTGCGGTTTGACTATTCCGGGCACGGGGAAAGCTCGGGTAAGTTCGAGGACGGCTGCATAGGAGACTGGCATCAGGACACTGTCGCAGCTGTTGCTGCCCTGACCGAAGGGCCGCTGATCGTTGTCGGCTCGTCCATGGGTGGTTGGCAGGCATTATTGCTGGCCAAGGCTATGCCCGAGCGGATCGCGGGCATGGTAACCATCGCCGCCGCACCGGATTTTACCGAGGACGGCTATTGGGCGTCGTTTTCAGATGCGCAGAAGCAGGTGTTGGAAACCGAGGGATATGTCGAGCTGCCATCCGATTACATGGAGCCCTACATCATCACGAAGCGTATGATTGAGGACGGCAGACAGCAGCTTGTGTTGCGCGACGCAATGAATCTTCCGTTCCCGGTCCGTTTTCTGCAAGGAACTGCGGACACTGCCGTATCTACTGCAACATCTGTTCGCCTTTTGGAGCATGCCACAGGCCCGGACATGCGCCTGCTTTTGGTCAAGGATGCCGATCATAGGTTCTCTGACGGGCCCTGCCTGCAAATCATTGAAAACGCGGTGCTTGAAGTGATGGGTGCGCAATGATCCGGGTGCTCGGCAAGTTTATCGGCCGCGTTCTGCTGCTTCTGGTGGCCGTCGGTGCCCTGATCTACTGGTTCGGACCGCGCGAAGAGGTCAACCTGACCCCGACATTTGAGCCGCGCAAATTCGGCGAAGGGGTGCAGGTCTATTTCGAAAGCGTTGAATCAGGGTTTGATGATATCACCCCCGGCGTCGAGAAACGCGTGATCTGGCAGGACGGGTTCAAAGAGCAGCGTACGCCTGTTTCCATTCTCTATGTGCATGGGTTTTCAGCGACTTCCGAGGAAATTCGTCCGGTCCCCGACGAAGTAGCCCGGGCGCTGGGGGCCAATCTGGTTTACACCCGCCTGCAAGGTCATGGCCGCAGCGGGGATGCAATGGCTGAAGGCACTGCATCGGGCTGGATGCAGGATCTGGCCGAGGGCTTGGCGGCTGCGCGTGCCGTTGGCGATCTGGTTGTGGTGATTTCGACGTCGACCGGTGGAACTCTGGCGGCGGCAGCCGCCCTGGATGAAGGTTTGATGGAAAATGTCGCCGGGCTGGTCTTTGTCTCTCCAAATTTTGGGGTAAATGCGCCGGGTTCGTGGATACCCGGCCTGCCATGGGCGCGGTCATGGCTGCCTCTGCTCATGGGGCCAGAGCGTGATGTGTCGGGCCCGGATCCCGAGAAGAACAAGTATTGGACCTCTGTGTATCCATGGGAGGCCGTCGTGCCGATGACCGTTCTGGTCGAAGTGGTCTATGGCCTAGATTTCTCGCAAGCCCGGGTTCCTGCACTGTTTTGGTTCTCGGATGACGATCAGGTTGTTCGCCCGGACCTGACCCACAAAGTGGCAGAGGCTTGGGGCGGGCCCGCGCAAGTGCAGACGGTTACGATGGGGCCGGGCGATGATCCGGCGTCCCATGTGATCGCGGGGCGATTGATGTCGCCGGGGCAGACGGATGCGGCGGTTGCGGGGATTCTGACCTGGCTGAAAGAGCAGGGGATCGAGTGATGGAACAGCGTGTCAGTCTGATAACCGTCGGGGTCGAGGACCCCGAAGCTGCCGCCGCCTTCTATGAAAAGATCGGCTGGACACGGGTCGCAAGCCCGGACGGCGTGATCGCATTCGATCTGATCGGGCAAACACTGGGTCTTTACCCGCTGCCTGCGCTTGCGGATGAGATCGGCGTGGATGTCGGCACCTTGGGCAAAGGGGCGCTGACACTCAGCTACAACTGCCGAACCAAGGATGAGGTCGCGCAGGTCCTCGGCAACGTACAGGACGCGGGGGCAGAGGTGCTGAAGCCGGCTTCGGACGTATTCTGGGGCGGTCATCACGGCTATTTCCGCGCGCCGGACGGCACGATCTGGGAGGTTGCGTTCAACCCGTTCTCACCGCTTGCACCTGATGGCGCGTTTCGTTGGAACGGGTACGGGTGATGCGCAAGCCGGGCAGCATGTGGAGCCTTGAAACGCTTGGCCGCGTGCGCCTGTCCCGGCATTTTTTCATGCGGGATTTTCTGTATTCAGAAATCGGAAATTTTCATGAAAAACAGAATCTTCCCGACGATCCCGACCTTGCCATAGAAACCGGCCGAGCCCTGTGTCAGACGCTGTTGGACCCGTTAGAGGAAACGTTTGGGCGAGTCGCCGTGCGGTCAGGCTATCGGTCACCGTCGCTTAACCGGTTCGGGAATCAAAACCGGTTGAACTGCGCGCGTAACGATAACCCGCTGGAATGCCATATCTGGGACCGCGGAACCGGCAAGGATCGGATTGCTGGCGCGTCGATCGTGATCCCTTGGTTCGCCGACCGCTATGCGGAAGGGCGGGACTGGCGGGATCTGGCGTGGTGGATGCACGATCATCTGGACTATTCCGAGATCTGGTTCTTTCCCAAACTCTGCGCCTTTAATCTGGTGTGGCGGCCCAACCCTCTGCGCCGGATCGACAGCTATATCGTCCCGCGCGGGTGCCTGCTGCGCGCAGGGGAAGAACCGGGAGAAGATCGGCAAACCCGGCAGAAGCGGTATGCCGATTTTCCGCCATTCCGTGGTATTGCCTACCCGTGAAGTTTGACTTGCCCGCGCTGGCAAAACCTCTCATCCTGACGGCAACGACGCCGTTCAAGCGGCCGAGACGAAGGAGGCCACGTGTGATCGAGCCGCTGGTTCTACTGCCCGGATTGATGTGTGATGCACGGGTGTTTGCCCCGCAGGTCGCCCATTTTTCCCGTCAGCGCGCGGTCACGGTTGCGCCTGTATCACTGGGCGAGCGGATTGAAGAGATCGCCTCGGGCCTGTTGGATCAGCTTCCGCACCGCTTTGCACTGGCCGGGTTGAGTATGGGTGGTGTTGTTGCGCTGGAACTGGTCCGGCGCGCGCCTGATCGTGTCTCGCGCCTATGTTTGATGTCTACCGATGCGCAGGCGGATACCCCCCAAATCGCCGCGGCGCGGGAAGAGCATCTGGTCGGCGCAAAAGCCGGTCGGCTTGAGGACGTGATGCGCAGGATTCTGGGCTCGGATTCGCTGGCTCCGGGACCGCGAAGGGTGCCCATTCTGAATGACGTGATTTCCATGGCTCTGGATTTGGGCGCAGATGTGTTCGAGCGTCAGATCAGGGCGCTGCAACGCCGCCCGGATCAGCAAGGGGCGCTGCGGATGATCAAGACACCGACGCTAGTGGTGTGTGGTGCGCATGACCGGCTGACGCCCGCGCGCAAACACGCCTTCATGGCGGATCTGATCCCGGGGGCAGAGCTAAAGGTGATCGATGACGCAGGGCATCTGCCCACGCTTGAAACGCCGCAGGCCGTCAACGAGGCGTTGGAAAACTGGCTGACAGCGTCGTCGCGTGTGGTTTACGGATAGAGGGCCGCCCGCTCTGATTTGCTAAGGATTAAGGGCACGACGACAGGTTCCGAGGTTGCGGGATCAAAGAAGGGCGAGCGCTTCCAGCTTCCGGACAGACGGGATTTCGCGACTCGGGTCAGCAGACCGTAGGCAGCAGGCCCGAGCCTTTCATGGGTTTGCTTGCCATGCCCCGTTGGAACAAACCCGCGCGTGGTGACTGGTGCTAGCCCGCTTGGGTCGGGAATACGGTGAACGATAAAGCCCACAAACGGGAACTTCGGCGTTCGTGACGTGGTTGCGATGGGTGCGTTGCAGCAACTGGCATACCAGCGCAGCATGCCTTTCGGGCTGAGCTGCATCAGGGCCAGATGTTCGGTACCACCGTCAAAAATGATTTCTTCAGGGAGAGTCTGCAAGACCTCAACCGGGCCGGGGGCCGGGTCAGGTTGACTGAAATACAACTGAGCGGCACGGCAATCGTGGCAATAGCACACCACATGGGTGCCTCGTTTGATACCTTCGGCGGTGATGCGCCCGTGCAGGGTGCCGCATGAGCAGGAGAAAGGGGTATCAGTCGCCGCTTTCCTGCCCATATCCCTTTAGGCCACTCTGTTCTTGTTTGCGGCCTGACGTTTGGGCTTGCGTGTGTTTGCGTTCATGAAATCGATCACCAGCGGGCGGATATTGTCACGCCAGCTGCGGCCCGCGAAGATGCCGTAGTGACCCGCGCCAGGCTCGACGTGGCTGGCCTTTTTCGAGGCCGGCAAACCGGTGCACAGGTCCAGCGCCGCAATGCACTGACCCGGGGCCGAAATGTCGTCATTCGCGCCCTCGACCGTTTTGACCGCAACATCGGTGATCTTACCGATATCGACCTTGTGGCCAGCAACGACAAATTCGTTGCGCGCGATCTCGCGGTTTTTGAACACCCGCTCGACCGTGGACAGATAGAACTCTGCCGTCATGTCCATCACGGCCAGGTATTCGTCGTAGAAACGGTTGTGGGCGTCGTGGTCCGAAGCCTCGCCGCGCATGACGCGCTGGATCTGATCCGAAAAGGCCTTGGAGTGGCGTTCGGCGTTCATCGACATAAAGGAGCTTAGCTGCAGCAGGCCCGGATATACCATGCGGCCTACGCCCTTGTACTTGAAGCCGACGCGCTGGATCATTGTCTCTTCCAGCTGACCCATAGTTACACGGCGACCGAAATCGGTCACATCCGTTGGTGTCGCATCGGGATCAACCGGCCCGCCGATCAGGGTCAGCGTGTTGGGTTGCGCCTTGGGTTCGACCTCGGCCAGATAGGCGGTTGCAGCCAGCGTTAGTGGGGCGGGTTGGCAAACGGCCACAACATGCGTGTCCGGGCCAAGCTCTTTCATAAAATCGACAAGGTAGAGCGTGTAGTCCTCGACGTCGAACTTGCCTTCGGAAACAGGAATGTCACGCGCATTATGCCAGTCAGTAACGTAGACCTCGCAATTGACCAGCAGGCTTTTGACGGTAGATCGCAGCAATGTTGCGTAATGCCCCGACATGGGCGCAACCAGCAGCACTTTGCGGGGTTGTTCTTCGCGACCATTGACGCGAATATGTATCAGGTCGCCAAACGGGCGCTCGAGAACGGGAACAATATCAACAAGGTGGTCTTTGCCATCCTCACACGTAAACGTACGAATACCCCAGTCCGGCTTAACGATCATGCGCTGAAAAGTGCGTTCGGTCACTTCGCCCCAGGCTGCCATCATACTGAACGCCGGGTTCGGTATCATGGAAAACAGTGGGTAAGACGCCATTGCGCTGGCGGTCGCGCCCATCCACTGGTTCGTATTGCGCATCGTTTCCATCAGATCATAGGTGATCATATAGCGCATGTTGGGGGCCTCCTGGCTTCCGGTGTGAGTATCGGACTATTCGTCGCTTTGCTCCCCAGGCCCACGACGATTATTCTGCGTAGCAGCGAGGTTAAGGGGGAATTGTTAAAATGACAACAAGTGAAGACCAATCACCGGAATTGTCCCCGGAACACCTTGAACGCCTTAAGGAAAATATGGGCAAAGTCGAAGAACTGTCCAAACGGCTTGTCGAAGTCATGGCCGGAAAAAAAGGTCACAACCCGGCTTTGGACGGCCCGAATCAAGAGCTTTATGCAAAAGCAGCATCGGCATATTGGGCCGAGGCGATGCAAAACCCCTCCAAGCTGCTGGAACAGCAGATTGAGTTCTGGGGCAAGTCGGTTCTGAACTTTGCCGAGGCGCAGCAGGCGCTGGTTGGCAAGGAAACAAGCGACACCAAACCCGGTCCCGTAGACAAGCGGTTTTCCAACCCTCTTTGGGAGACCAACCCCTATTTCCGCCTGATCCGACAGCAGTATCAGACAAATGCCGAGGCCATTTCGCAGGCCGTCGCGTCGGTTGAGGATCTGGATACAAAAGACAAACAGCGCCTCAAGTTCTTCTCGCAGCAGATCATCGATATGATGTCGCCCACGAATTTCCTGGCGACCAACCCCGACGCGCTGGAAAAGGCGGTCGAGACGGAAGGCCAGTCGCTGATCAAAGGCTTGGAAAACCTTGTGGCTGATCTCGAGGCCAATGATGGCGAGATGGTGGTCAAGCTGGCCGATGACAGCGCGTTTGAAATCGGCGGAAACATCGCAACGACGCCCGGGGACGTGGTCTATCGCAACCGGTTGATGGAGCTGATCCAGTACAAACCAGTGACCGAAACGGTGCACGAAACGCCTTTGGTACTGTTCCCGCCCTGGATCAACAAATTCTATATTCTGGACCTCAAAGCGCAGAACAGCCTGATCAAATGGGTGACCGAGCAAGGCTATACCCTGTTCGTGGTCAGCTGGGTGAACGCCAACGAAGCCCACGCCGATATCGGGATGGAAGACTATATTCAGGAAGGATTCCTGACTGCGATCGAAGAGGCCAAGGCGATCTGCAAGGTCAAGCAGGTCAATACCGTGGGCTATTGTATTGCGGGCACAACGCTGAGCCTGACACTTTCGTTGCTCAAGCAGCGTGGTGATAAATCGGTCAAGTCGGCCACGTTCTTTACGGCCCTGACCGATTTCGGCGATCAGGGAGAGTTCACGCCGTTCCTGCAGAACGATTTTGTCGATGGCATCGAAGATCAAATCTCGAAGGACGGCGTGCTCAAGGCCTGGGTGGTCGGACGAACGATGTCTTTCCTGCGGTCAAAGGACCTGATCTACGGGCCCGCGATCCGCAGCTATATGATGGGCGAAACGCCGCCGGCATTTGATCTGCTGTTTTGGAACGGGGACGGGGCAAACTTGCCGGGACGTATGGCGGTCCAGTACCTGCGGGGCCTGTGTCAGAGCAACGACTTCGTCACGGATGGGTTCGAACTGCTGGGCCATAAACTGCACGTTCGCGACGTAGACGTGCCGCTCATGGCCATCACCTGCGAGACGGATCACATCGCGGCGTGGAAGGCGTGTTATCGCGGTGTTCAGCAGATGGGATCGCGGTCAAAGACCTTTGTCGTTTCCGAGTCCGGGCATATCGCTGGTATCGTGAATCCGCCCAGCAAGAAGAAATACGGCCATTACACAAATACCGACCTGAAGGTCGACGCCGACACCTGGCTGAAAGAGGCGACGTTCCACGAAGGCTCATGGTGGCCCCGTTGGGAGGCCTGGCTCAAGAAGCGGTCCGGGAAACAGATACCGGCGCGCGAAACGGGCGATTCGAAACATCCGTCCTTGGCCCCGGCGCCCGGAACCTATGTGCGCGTGAAGGCAAGTCATTGATTTAACTTGGTGCGGCAAGGTTTTTCTGCATTGCAGCAAAAAAACCTTGCAATGCTGCATTGCGGCATCCATATTGTCCTTACGCTGAGGAAAGCCGGGGTGGGCCCGGTTCGGCAAAAGGATTTGTAAAATGGCAAAGACGCAAGATTTCACTGCGACCCTGAAAGACATGATGGGCGCGTTCCCCGTTGACACCACCGCTCTGGAAGGTGCCTTCAAGTCGACCGCGACGCTGAACGAAAAGCTGTCGGGTGTTGCTCTGGAAGCGGCTGAAAAGTCGGCCGAGATCTCGAACAAATGGACCAAGGACACCCTGGCCAAACTGAGCGAGATGTCGAAAGCCAAAGCAGAGCCTGCAGACTACGCCAAAGCGGCCACCGATTTCGCCAGCGCATCGGCTGAAGTTGCTGCAGAAAACATGGCCGCCTTCGCTGAGATCGCGAAAAAGGTTCAGACCGAAACCGTTGAGCTGCTGATGGCGGCTGGCAAAGACGCAGCCGAAGACGCAACCGCGGCCGTCAAGAAAGCCACCAACGACGTGACCGCAGCTGCCAAGAAAGCCGCTGCTGCCAAGTAAGCAAATGCCGCGAGGCGCACCCGTTCCTCCCATCCGGTGCAATCGCGTAGGGCAGGTCGAAAGACCTGCCCTTTCTTTTTGTTCTGCGCTCGCATAATCTCTGCTGCAATGCATCATCCTCGGGGAGGGAAATCGGTGTCGGAAGAAGAAAAACCACTGTTGATCAAACGTTATGCCAGCCGTCGGCTGTATAACACCGAGACCAGCGACTACGTCACACTAGAAGATATCGCGTCGTTTATTCGGGACGGGCGCGAAGTGCAGATTATCGACCTGAAAACAGGCGATGATCTGACACGGCAATACCTGCTGCAGATCATCGCAGAACACGAAAGCCGGGGTGAAAACGTGCTGCCGGTCAATGTGCTGAACGATCTGGTGCGCAGCTACATGCTGCCGGGCGGGGGCATGATGCCGCAATTCCTGCAAAGCTCGTTCGATATGCTGCGGGAAAACCAATCCAAGATGATGGAAAACATGAATGCCATGAACCCAATGTCTCAGATGCCTGGGTTCGAAGCGCTGCAGGCGCAGCAGCAGGCATTTCTGAAGGCCATGACGGGCGGTTTGTCTGGCAAATGGTCAGGCCCGGACAAAGAAGATGAGGCCAAATCCGAGCCCAAAGAAGACTTGGACGACATCAAGAAACAACTGGCAGAACTGCAGCAAAAGCTCTCCAAGTTGAATTGACACCGCACGGGATGCGCTGGCTGGTCCTGAGTTTCTCACTGCTTTGGGCGCAGCCTGCGCTGTCTCAGGGCGTCTACTCGGATCAGTATTCTCAGATTTGTACACTTGGGACGCGGTCCGAGGCAGGGTGCGACGCCATCCGTGCCCGAGCGGTGTTAGAGGCCGATCAGCCCCCATGGCGCGCAATCGGGCGCATTAACTTTGCCAGCCGCGCTCAACGATCCCATTGCACCGGCGTTCTAATTTCGGACGTTCTTGTCCTGACCGCAGCGCATTGCCTTTACAATTCTGCGCGTCAAAAGTGGTTGCCTCTGGCAAGTATCCGATTTGCTGCCGGGTATCAGCGCAGCACAGCTGCCGCAGTGTCTGTTGTGAAAGCGTACCGACTGCATCCGGAACAAGGGATAGACGGTCGGTTTGACGATCGCACCGGTCTGGATTGGGCGGTTCTGGAGCTCGAAACCCCGATTGGGGAACAGGTGGGGTTCCTGCCGTTGGCCGAGGGATTGGACGCGGCGACCTTTGTAACCGGATACCCCGGTATCCGTCCTCATGTACTTAGCCGAACAGGGCTTTGCCCGCCGCGCCGTCACGCAGGTGGTGTTTTGTTAGCCAATTGTCCAGTGATGATGGGGGATTCCGGCGCGCCGTTGTTGGTGGATACGCCGAGTGGACCGCAGGTCCTTGCGATATTATCCCGCGTTGCCGCAACCCCCGAAGGGGTCACAGCCTTGTTTCTATCAACGGATTTGTTTGATCTGGACCCGGACTGAGTCAGGTTCCGTAGACCGGGACCGGGCCAGTGACCTCGCCGACAGAAGCCAGCAAAATGTCCGAGATCACATCAAGCTCTTCTCGGGTCAGGCGTACCGGCAGCCGCACGTCGCAAGCCTTCATCAGCATCGCACGGGTTTGCGGCAGCTCGAATTTCTCGGGCAGGAATTGCCAGTTCCAGAACGCGCGGGCGTTGTCCTGGCTCAGCCCAAAGACCTGAACCTTCACACCGCGCGCTTCGGCAGCGGCGGCAAAGGCACGAATGTCGTCGTCGCCCATGTCCACCAGATTGAACTGAATGGAATCCGGGGCGCGCTGTTCGGGGGCCAGTGGGGCAGGGACATGGATATAGGGCGATGTATTCAACCGGTCGGCGACGTAGTCGTGGTTGGACAGACCATCGCGGACACGGCGTGCCAGTTCCGGGATTTGCGGCCGGATCACAGCCGCGCTCAGGTTGCTCATCCGCAGGTTATAAAGCGGCAGTTTGTTCTGCCAGCGCGCAAAGGCTTGCTCCAACTCGGGTGAGTTGTCGC
Source organism: Ruegeria sp. BC3 (assembly GCF_056539265.1). Classification (NCBI taxonomy): domain Bacteria; kingdom Pseudomonadati; phylum Pseudomonadota; class Alphaproteobacteria; order Rhodobacterales; family Roseobacteraceae; genus Ruegeria; species Ruegeria sp. BC3. The sequence goes on along the minus strand of NZ_JBQFUP010000001.1, from coordinate 963,617 downwards.
CGTGCGGGCCTTTGTGTTTCTTCCAGTTATGCTCGTAAGCGCCCGACATGATGACGGCTTGTGCCACCAGATCAGCGTCATCGGTGATCAGAATGCCACCTTCGCCCGCGTTGATCATCTTGTAGGACTGGAACGAGAAACATCCGATCTTGCCGATCGTTCCGATATTGCGCCCGTGCCAGGTTGTGCCCAGCGAATGCGCGGCGTCTTCGATCACCGGGATGTCGCGGGCGTCGCACAGCGCCATGATGGCATCCATGTCCGAGGTGTGGCCGCGCATGTGGCTGATGATGACGGCTTGGACGCCGTCCAGCTTGGCCTCGAAATCGGCCATGTCGATGCGATAGTTGTCGCCCACTTCGCACAGAACCGGAATGCAATCCGCATGCACAACCGAGGAAGGGACGGCCGCAAAGGTGAAGCCGGGGATCAGAACCCGCGCATCCCTAGGCAGGCCCAGTGCTTTCAGCGACAGGAACAACGCGGCTGAGCATGATGACACGGCCAGCGCATACTTGCTGCCCAACAGCTCTGCAAACTCAGATTCCAGCAATGCAACCGGTGCATCCTGCGGCGCGGTATAGCGGAACAGGTCACCTGATTGCATCAGGGCATCAATGGCGTCTCGTGCTGCTGAGGGGATGGGTTCGGCGTCATGAACGTTTGGAGGAAGCGTCATATTTGGTTTTCCCGAATTCTATCTTTGGGAAAGATAAAGCTAATACTCAATCAATCCAACCCTTCATTTTCACCCACGGCGAAAATTCACCAATTTGTCGAAATTTCGGATTGGGTCAAAAACCCAGCCGGTCCCGCAACCCAAACCATGTCATCGCCAGCACCAGAAGAGGGCTGCGCAGGGCGGATCCGCCGGGGAACGGCAGGGCAGGGACGCGGGCCATGGTGTCGAACCCTTCGGCTTGCCCCTGAATGGCAAGTGCCATCAATTGACCCGCATGGGTCGCCGTCCCGACGCCGTGGCCGGAATAGCCCGAGGCCGACAGGATGTTGGGCGCCACCCGCGCAAGATAAGGCATCCGGCGCATGGTGATGGCCAGTGTGCCGCCCCATGCATAGTCGATCTTTACATCGCGCAGATGCGGGAAGATCTCGGTCATGGGTTTGCGCACTTTCGTGGCGATGTCGGCGGGAAAACGGTAGCCGTAGCTTTCGCCGCCGCCAAACAGCAGCCGTCCATCAGCGCTGAGGCGGAAATAGTTCACCACGAACTTGGTGTCGGCCACGGCGACGTCACGGGTCAGTACACGAGCGGCGTCGGTCCCCAGGGGCTCGGTCGCGGCGATGAAGTTGTTGATCGGCATGACCTTGGCGGCAACATTTCGGTTCAGGTCACCCAGATAGCCGTTGCAGGCCAGAATGATATGGTCGGCGGTCACATTGCCTTGCGAGGTGCGAACCATCGCGGGGGAGGCGTCCTCTACCCCCAAAACCTCGGTGCCTTCAAAAATGCGGACGCCGGCCTTGGCTGCAGCCCGCGCCAAACCCAAAGCATAGTTCAGCGGGTGCAGGTGAGCCGCGCCCATATCCAGATAGCCACCGCGATAGGTGGGTGAGGGGCACAGCGCGTGGCCCGCGCCTTCGTCCAAGATCTCCATCTGGTCATAGCCATAGCGGTCAGACAGATGTGCCGCGTGCTCATGCAACTCTTGCTGCTCGCCCGCGCTGAGGCCCAGAACGGCAACGCCCGGTTTCAGGTCACAGTCGATCTGGTGTTTGGCGATCAGGGATTTGACCAGGTCCTTGGCGTCTTCGGCCAAATCCCAAAGCTTGGCAGCATCGTCATCGCCAACCAGACGTTCCAGATCTTCCTGATCCATCCGCTGCGCGCTGCCCAGCTGCCCGCCGTTGCGACCGGATGCGCCAAATCCCACGCGATGCGCCTCAAGCAGCACAACGTCGAACCCGGCTTCTGCCAGATGCAGGGCCGCGGACAGACCGGTATAGCCGCCACCCACAACACAGACATCAGCCTTCACATCAGCTGAGAGTGCAGGAAACCGGTCGATCGGGTTGGCCGTCGCAGCATACCAGCTGGCCGGGTATTCGGCCTTGCGGTCATTGGCATAAAGCAGATTCATTGCGCGCCTCAGACGTTCATCAGCAGATGCTCACGCTCCCACGGAGAGATGACCTGCAGGAATTCCTCATACTCGGCTCGTTTTACGATGCTGTAGACGCGGGCGAATTCGGGTCCCAGGACCTCGTGCAGTGCAGTTGCTCCATCGAATAGGTCCAGTGCGCTGCCCATGACCTGCGGGATGTCGCCTTCGCCCTCGTAAGCATCGCCATAGAATTGGCGGCGCGGGCGTTCCTGCTGAGTCAGGCCCAGATAGCCACAGGCCAGCGACAGTGCGATCCCCAGATACGGGTTGCAATCCATACCCGCGATGCGGTTTTCGACGCGGCGGGCCTCGGGGCCGGACAGGGGCACTCGGATGCCCGTGGTGCGATTGTCGCGCGCCCATTCCAGATTGATCGGTGCCGCGTGATCTTTCACATAACGACGGTAAGAGTTCACATAGGGCGCCATTACGGCAAGACCGGCAGGCAGGTGGTTCTGCAGCCCCGCGATAAAGTGATAAAACGCGTCCGTCTCGCCGCCTTGCGGACCGGAGAAGATGTTCTGGCCCGTCTCGAGATCAATGATCGAATGGTGGATGTGCATGGCCGAGCCTGGCTCATCTTCGATCGGTTTGGCCATAAAGGTGGCAAAGCAGTTATGGCGCAGCGCGGCCTCGCGGATCAGGCGTTTGAAATAGAACACCTCGTCAGCCAGTTTGACCGGATCACCGTGGCGCAGGTTGATTTCCAACTGACCTGCACCGCCTTCTTGTGTGATGCCGTCGATCTCGAACCCCTGATGCTCGGCAAAGTCGTAGATGTCGTCGATCACCGGGCCGAACTCGTCCACGGCAGTCATCGAATAAGCTTGTCGGGCAGCCGCCGGGCGACCTGAGCGGCCCATCATCGGCTTGATCCCATGCGCAGGGTCGACGTTGGGCGCGACCAGAAAGAACTCCATCTCCGGCGCGACAACTGGTTTCCAGCCCTTGGCGCGATACATCTCGACCACGCGTTTCAGCACGTTTCGCGGGCTGAAAGGGATCGGGTTGTTGTCCCGATCATAGGCGTCGTGGATGACTTGCAAGGTCCAGTCCCCGGTCCACGGCGCGGCAGATGCCGTCGAGAAATCGGGTTTCAGGATCATGTCGCGTTCGATGAACCCGTCCTCGCCAGCGGCCTCACCCCAGTCGCCGGTGATGGTCTGGTAAAAGATGCTGTCGGGCAGGTGGAAATAATCCTGCTTGGCGAATTTGCTGGCAGGCACGGCCTTGCCGCGTGCGATACCGGGCAGGTCCGAGATGATGCATTCGACCTCATCCAGTCGTTGGCCTGCAAAATAGGCGCGTGCTGCTTCGGGCAGCTGTTCGGTCCAGTCGGCCATCAGGCCCTCTCTTTCTTCAGAAAATCTGCCATGAACTGTCCGATTTTCGCGTTGTCATCGGCGCTCGGCAGTCGGTTGGCAGCGGCGGTCATCAGATCATCGGGAACAACGCCTTTGCCGCGCGTCTCCATCAGGCCCTGTATGAATGCGTCGCCGTATTCCGGGTGGGCCTGCACCGTCCAGATCGTGTCGCCATAGCTGACCATCGCGTTGCGGCAAAAGGCGTTGGTGCCGGTCACCTTCGCGCCTTCGGGCAGGGCGACCACCTGATCCTGATGCCAGGCGTTCAACGTCACGGTCTGGCCACCAAAGTCATAGTCGGTGCGCCCGACAGACCAGCCGCCTGTGAACTTTTCAACCTTGCCGCCAAGGGCTTGGGCGATGATTTGGTGACCAAAACACACGCCGATCAGCGGGGTGCCACTGCCGTGAATAGCGCGGATCAGGTCCTCGAGCGGCGGTATCCATGGATGATCTTCGTAGGCACCATGGCGCGAGCCGGTGATGATCCAGCCATCGGCCTGATCAGCGTCCTGCGGGAACTGGCCGTCCACAACTGCAAAGGTTTCGTATGTAAAGCCGTTGCCATCCAGCAGCGCGGCAAACATCGCGTCATATTCGCTGAATTGTCCCTGCAACTCGTCAGGGGGATGGCCGGTCAAGAGGATGCCGATTTTCATAGGTCACCAAATTTGATCAAATTTATTCTAGCCCAGAGGCTACGGGCGGGCAAGAGGGGTCAGACGGCTTCGATGTAACTTAGCCAATGATCCTCGGGCGGGCGTTCCCCAAACCGCCTGATTTCCTGTCGCTTGGTCATGGCAAAGTACCGGATCAGGTCAGCGGGAAAGATGCGCGCAACGCTTGGGTCGGTTTCGAACGCAGCGATGGCCGCAGGCCAGTCAGGTGCCAATTGCGGAAGCCCCTCAATGTCATAGGCGTTGCCAGAGATCGGGGCGGGCGGGACCGACTGATCTTCGATACCGTTCAGGGCGGCACCCAGGACGGCGGCCAGCATCAGATAGGGGTTGATGTCCCCACCGGCGACGCGGTGTTCGATGCGGCGTGCGGCAGGGGCTCCACCGGGAACACGCAGAGCGGCAGTGCGGTTTTCATAGGCCCAACTGGCCCCGGTCGGGGCGTGCGCGCCCGGAACAAGGCGGGTATAAGAGTTTCCGTGCGGTGCAAAAACAAGCGTGCTGCCGGGCATCGCCGTCAGGCATCCCGCTATGGCCCAGCGCAGCAGATCGGTGCCTTCGGGCCCTCCATCGTCGAACACGTTCTGTCCCTGTTGATCGACCACTGAGAAATGCACATGCATTCCGTTACCCGCATCATCGGCATAAGGCTTGGCCATGAAGGTCGCTGTGAAACCGTGTTTGCGGGCAAGGCCGCGGGTCAACGCCTTGAAAAGCCAAGTATCATCAGCGCAGCGCATGGCCTCCTGATGGTTCAGGTTGATTTCGAACTGACCAATGCCGCTTTCCGAGATCGCCGTTTGGGCAGGAATGCCCATCGCGGCACAGCCGTCGTAAAGCTCGGTGAAGAAGGTGTCGAACGCGTCCATCTCTGCCATGGACAGAACAGCCTCATCCGCCAGCCGTCGTTGGGTCACCGGGTTGATCGGCGGTTGCGGTTGCCCACCAGAACTGTCGAGCAGGGTGAATTCCAGCTCGGTTGCGGCAATCACGGACCATCCGCGCTGAGCATAACGTTCAAGGACCGCAGCCAAGGCATGTCGTGGGTCGCCAGCAAAGGGGGTGCCCGCGTCGTTGTACAGGCTCATCGGAACTAAAGCGGTGTCTGTGGCCAGCCAAGGCACAGGAACCGGACCGCGATCGGTCGGCAACAGAACCCCATCGGCGTCGCCTGACTCGAATACAAGCGGGCTGCCATCGATATCCGCACCCCAAAGGTCGACATTCAGGGCCGAAAACGGCATGCGCACTGCCCCTTTGTCCAGTTTGCCCGCGTAAGAGGGCGGCACGCGCTTGCCGCGCATCTGACCGTTCAGGTCACAGGCGGCGACGCGAAAACTGTGCAGGCTGCTCAGGTCCATCGGTGACTCCATTCCTCTGGTTCCTCGAGGTGTACTGGAGCCGTGGCTGGTTGTCACGAAATTTGATCAAATTAATTTTGGCAAGAGAAAACCCGCGCCTATCGGTCAGGACAGGCGCGGGCTGTGATGTTTAGACGAAGCTGACGCCGTTTTCGGCCATCGGCAGTGTCGTGACTTTGACGCCCGACAGGGCCCGGATCGCGTTAGCCAGGGCAGGGGCCGAGGGAGGCGTGCCCGGTTCGCCCACGCCGGTCGGAGCTTCGGCGGACGGTACGATATGGACGTCAATCGCCGCGATATCGCCAATGCGCAGGGGCTCGTAGTCCGGGAAGTTGAACTGGTCCACAGCGCCGCTGGTCAGGGTGATCTGGTCGCGCATCACATGCCCGATTCCATAACCCACCCCGCCTTCGATCTGCGCCCGGATCACATCCGGGTTCACTGCAATACCGCAATCGACGGCACAGGTGACCTTTTCGATCTTGATGCCGTCATCGACATTGCCCGAAACCTCAACCACTTCGGCGACATAGGAACCAAAGGACTTGTGCACGGCGACACCCTGCGCGCGACCGGCGGGAACATTGCCCCAATCGGCCTTTTCCATCGCCAGTTTCAGCACACCCGCCTTGCGCGCCTGATCCGCGTTGGAAGCGTCGGTCAGATGGGCCATGCGGAACTCGACCGGATCGCGACCAGCGGCCTCGGCGGCTTTGTCCATCATGGTTTCCATAACGTAGGCGGTGTGGGTGTGACCAACCGAGCGCCACCACAACAGGGTCGTCGCCTTGGGGGTATCGGTCAGGCCCAGCGACATGCCGGGGATGGCATAAGGGCTGTCGGCGATACCTTCGACCGAGCTGTGGTCGACGCCGTCATGAACCAGCACCGACTCGAACGGGGTTCCCTTCATGATCGACTGACCGGCAACCTGGTGCTGCCATCCGACGATATTGCCCTGAGCGTCCAGACCGACGCGCACTTTGTGGCCGAAAGCCGGGCGATAGTAACCGCTGCGGATGTCATCTTCGCGCGTCCAGACCAGTTTGACCGGGCGCGACCGGTCGGTCAGGGCAAAGGCCAGCGCGGCCTCGACCTGATAGTCCGCATCCGGGGTTGCACGGCGACCGAACGAGCCACCGGCCAGCAGGGTCTTGATCTCGATCTTTTCGGGCGGCAGTTGGAAGATCTCGGCCAGCGCGAAATGCGTAATGGTCGGGATCTGAGCAGCGTCATGCAGCAGGATACCACCTTCAGCGGTTTGTTCGATGGTGCAGTTCATCGGCTCCATCGGGGCGTGTGCAAGCAGAGGGAAGTAGAATGTCTCCTCCAGCACGGTATCGGCCACGTCGACCGCTGCGGCCACCGCGGACATGTCCGCCTTGTTCACGTTGTACTGAGGCTCCGCGTTCAGAGCGGTGCGAATCTCGGCCTCGATGTCATCCGAGTTCCGGGTTTCGGCAGCCGAAGTGTCCCATTCGACCTCAAGCGCATCGCGTGCCTGAATCGCGGCCCAGGTGTTTTCGGCATAAACTGCCACGCCGGCCTGATTGGGCAGGGTGGCAGCGTTGATGAAGCCTTTGACCTCTTTCGAGGCGCTGTCATCAAAGCCGGTCACTGTTGCGCCACGGGCTTCGGGCCGTTTGACCATCGCCACCATCTGGTTCGGCAGGTGCAGGTCCATGCCGTAGATGGCCTGACCATTGGTCTTGATGGGTGAGTCTTTGCGGCGAACCGACTCGTTCCCGATCAGAACAAATTCCGACGGATCTTTCAGTTTGGGTTCCGCCGGAGCTTCCAACTGCGCTGCAGCGGCCACGAACTCGGCCAGAGGTGCCGACTTGTCGCCCGCCTTGACAATGCCTTCTTCGATAGTGATGCCGGACGCATCGACGCCCCAGGCTTGCGCAGCAGCGGCGATCAGCATTTCGCGCGCGGCGGCACCTGCCTGACGGTACTGCATCCAGGAGTTGGCAATCGCGGTCGAACCACCGGTGCCCTGGGCCGTCCCAAAAGCGAAGTTCGCATAAACCTGCGGGTTGGACGGCGCAAAATCGTACTCGATCTGGTCCATACGCAGGCCGATCTCTTCGGCGATGATGGTCGGCAGGCCGGTTGAAGGACCCTGACCCATCTCGAAGTGCTTGACGATCGCGGTCACTGTACCGTCGGTGTCGATCCGCACGAACGGGTTCAACTGAGCGCTTTCGGTCGATGCAGCAGCAAGCGCGCCGTCAGGGCGGGCACCGACCAGCAGAACGGCACCGGCAGCTGCAGCGCCTTTCAGAAATCCACGGCGGGAGGTGTTGATGGTCATGGATCAGGCCTCCAGAATTTCAGATGCGCGCTGGATACCGGCGCGGATGCGTTGATAGGTGGCGCAACGGCACGCGTTGCCGGCCATGTAATCGTCAATCTCTTCTACGCTGGGCTTGGGGTTCTCGGACAGCAGGCCCACGGCCGACATCACCTGACCCGACTGGCAATAGCCGCACTGGACGACGTCCAGTTCGACCCAGGCCTGCTGGACGGCAGCACCGATCTTTTCGTCGCCAACGGCTTCGATTGTGGTGATCTCGGCGTCTTCGACGTCTTCGATGTAAGTCTGGCACGAGCGCACGGGCTCGCCATTCAGGTGCACAGTGCAGGCACCGCAGGATGCGACACCGCATCCGAATTTCGTTCCGGTCAGCTTGAGTTCATCCCGGATCACCCAGAGGAGGGGCGTGCCGGGTTCGGCGTCCACCGTGTGGGTTTCGCCGTTCAATTTCAAAGTCAATGCCATGAGGGGACTCTCCGTGTTGGGCTGGTTACCTGAGTCGGTAAACTGGCGGGTTTACACTAGGCGAGAAAATTGCCGGTGTAAACTGGTGAGTTTACGTAGCGTTTGACCTCAATCTGTCAATGGGTCTATAGCTTTGGATATGAACGAATGCACAACACCGAATGCGTCCAAGCGCGCCCAGATCATTGAGGCGGCCGTGGCTGAATTCCAGGAAAAGGGGTTCGCCGACGCAAGCATGGATCGTATCTCGGCGCGTGCCGAAGTGTCCAAGCGGACCCTATATAAGTACTTCGAAAGCAAGGAAAACCTGTTTCGTTCTATTGTGATAGAGCTTTCTGATCGGTTCGCCAGTGTGCGGGATATCCGGTACGAAAAAGGTCGTGACATTCGCGCGCAACTCACCGATCTGGCTTGGGCCGAAGGGCGCATTCTGATGCTGCCCGAGGTTATGGCGATGGCTCGCATGGTGATCAGCGAAACCTTGCGCAATCCCGTTCTTGCTGCGGCTGCCCAGGGCAAACTCGACAAGACGGCGATCTTCATTCAGATGCTGAAGGACGCAGCAGAAGATGGTCAGCTGCGTATCGACGATCCGGAAAGTGCGGGACAGGAGTTTATCGGTTTGATCAAGGCCAAAGCCTTTTGGCCGATGATCTTTACGGGCAGTGTTCTGACCGAGGCCGAGATGACGGCCACGATCGAGAACAGTGTTGAGATGATCCTCAGCCGCTACGGCGTGTGATCCGCACGGTTATTGCATGGCCTGTGGCAGGACGAAGGGAACCTGCGACGTTGGCAAGGTGCTGATGGGCAGGTTGATGCCATAAACCTGTAGCATGGTCTGGTCGTTCAGGATGTTCGCGGGCGTGCCCGAACCCCAAACCGCGCCATCTGACATCACATAGACCTGATCGGCGAACATTGCTGTCAGGTTCAGGTCATGCATCACCACCACGACGCCGCCGCTGTTGGCAGCAAATTCTCGGGCAACGCCCAGCACGGTGAATTGGTGCGCGATGTCCAGGCTGGCCACGGGCTCATCCAGAAGCAACCACCTTGGTTGATCGTTATAGGTCGCCTCCCAGACTTGCGTCAGCACGCGGGCCAGTTGAACTCGCTGCTGCTCACCGCCTGAGAGGTTCTGATAGGATCGGTCTCCGAACCCGGCAAGGTCGACATGGGCCAGTGCCTTTGATGGCAGGCTGTCATCCCCCGCCGCCAACCCGTTCGCCAGACCCAGCCTGACGATCTCCATCACCGTAAACGGGAAGGCCACCGTTGACGCTTGCGGCAGCACGCCCCGCATTACTGCCAATTGCCAGGGTTTCAAGCCAGAGATGTCGCGCCCGTTCAGGGATACCTGCCCAGACGCATGAATCTCACCCGATAAGGCTTTGAGCAGGGTGGACTTTCCTGATCCATTGGGCCCGATGATCGCCGTAACCTTCCCGGGTTCGGCGTCAAAATCCACGCCATGCAGGATATCCGTCCGGCCCAGTTTGACGCGTATGTTTCTCGCCTTCATCCGTTACATCCCCATTGTTCCATGACGCCGCAGCAGGATCCACAGGAACACCGGCGCGCCGAGTATTGCGGTTACGATGCCAATCGGCAGTTCAGCGGGGGCAACGATCAAACGGCTGATCATATCGGCGCACAGCAGCAAGCTGGCCCCCAGCAGGGCCGAGTTCATGAGCAGGCGATGATGGTCCGGCCCTGTCGCCAATCGCAACAGATGCGGCACGACGATGCCGATAAAACCAATGCCGCCGGACACGGCGACCGCCGCGCCGGTCGCGGCTGCGACTGCCAGAATGGCGATGTTCTTGCTGCGCTGCACCGGGATACCCATGTGATGCGCCACCGCTTCGCCCATGGCCATTCCGTTCAGAGCACGGGCAAGGAACTGCGCCACAAACACCGAGATCAGGATGATGGGTGCGGCGGTGATCACTTTGGTCCAGGTCGCGCCGGCCAAAGAGCCCATGCCCCAAAAGGTCAGGTCACGCAGTTGTTGGTCGTCGGCCATATAGACCAGAACCCCGGATACCGCACCTGACAGGGCCCCTAACGCGATCCCGGCCAGCAGCATGGTCGCGACCGAAGTCTGCCCCCGCCGCGTGGAAACGCGGTAAAGCAATAGGACCGAGGTCCACCCTCCCAGAAACGCCGCAACTGCAACGAGCCCGTTGCCGACCCAGGCCAGGATCGTCGCGGGCAGATACGCCCCGAGAATGATGGCTGAGATCGCACCAAGACCCGCGCCAGCACTGACGCCTACGATGCCAGGGTCGGCCAGCGGGTTGCGAAAGAGGCCCTGCATGACAACGCCCGACACGGCCAACGCTGCGCCGACCAAAACACCCATCGTCAAACGAGGAAGACGGATGTCCCACAGGACGATCCGATCAAGGTCCGACATCTCGCGTCCGTTTACCAAGTCTGCAATCGCCGCACGAACCGACGCTTCGGACGCGCCGACGGAAATGCTGAGGATACTGGTGAGACCCAGCAGCAAAAGCAGGGCCAACGTGACCCGCCGCGCCGTCGTCCGACGATCGCGGGCGGGTAGGGTCAGCCCGTCGTGATCCATTGCAAGGGTCATGAGCCCCCCAGCCTTTGAAGCTCGGACGACAGTTCAGCGATCGCTTGGGCGGTGCGGGGACCAAAGCCCAAAAGGTAGGCGCCGGGCATCCGGATGAGCTTTTTGTTCTGACCGGCGGGCGTCAGTTGGATGGCGGGCAGAGCGAACAGTTCCTCATTCGCCGTAGCGTGATTGCCTTGTCGATCCATCATCAGGATCACGTCTGGCGCGGTCGAGGCAATCGCTTCGGGTGTCATCGGTTTGAAACCCGATACGGAACCTGCTGCGTTCACACCGCCTGCAAGGCGAATGATGCTGTCGGCTTGGGTGTTCGCTCCACCGACCATGATGCGGTTGTCCTGCGCGGACAGAATGAACAGAACCCGAGCAGTTCCGCCTGAATCCACTGCAACTGCATGAGCACCGTCGATTTGCGCGCCGGTCTGCGCCGCCAATGCCTCGGCGGCATCTTCGACCCCCAACGCCGCACCAACGGCACGGATTTTCTGGACCACTCCGTCGCGGCTGTAGTCTTCAGCGACCGTCACAAAGGGGACGCCCGCCTCTTTCAACACGGCGACGGCTTCGGGCGGGCCTGCGCCTTCCAAGGCAACGATGAGGTCCGGCGATACCGACAGAACGCCTTCGGGGGACAGCGCCCGCATGTATCCCACGTCCGGCAGATCAAGCACGGCTGGGGGGTAAGTCGACGTTTGATCGCGGCCCACCAGGCGGTTTTGCTGGCCCAACGCGTACACGATTTCCGTCACAGAGCTGCCTATGGCGATGATGCGGTTCGGTTCTGTGTCGTCCGAAGCGAAAGCCGACGTTCCAAATGTTGCCGCAGCCAATGCAACAACGGAAGAGATTCTGCGAATTGCCTGCATCACGCGACCTCGGTTGTTCTTAGGGTTTGCAGGCCATTCACCAGCGTGTTCCATGCCGCGCGGTGGTCCGTCTCGCCCGAACGGCGACCGAATATCTGAAAGATCAGTCCGCCTTCGGCGTCGAACGCCTCGACCGAGACTGCAGGTCCACGTTGTGTGGGTTTGGTCACCGCCCAGACCTCGGCAATGTGATCCGAGCGCAGATGCAGGTTGAACCGCGGATCGAGTACGTTGAACCACGGCCCCATCTGTTTGAGCATTTGCACAGGTCCGCCGTGGATTTCGATGCATCCGCGATTGCCGACGAAGACCATGACCTCGAGCGACTGGTCACGCACTTGTTCGAACATCGGTGAAATCACACTGGGCTCAAGTGCCCGGGCCAGCGGTTCCCCTGCGACGCGATATGCACCCAAGCGGTTCATCTTCAGCTTGGATGTCAGGCGCAGAAATTGGTGCGTGTCCGTCATCTTGGCCCATTCGGTGCGTAGGGCGTCGGCCTTATCCGGGTTCGCCTTGGCGGCCTCGGCGGGCTTGCGCGGCTCAAGGGTCAACTCCTGGGATTGATCCTTGTCTGCCAGCGTTCGAACCAACTTGTTCCAGTGGGTCAGGTCGGATCCTCCGCGCAGAAATATCTTGTGCACCGCATCACCCGCTGCATCAAAGATCTGCAGGGACCGCTTGGTTCCGTTCTCTGTCTCGCGCTCAATCGCAAAGGTATGAATCCAGTGGCCGGGAAACATCCGCAGATCGATTTCTTCGGTCAGAACCATCGAGGCATGCGCGCCGGAATGGTAGTTGTCGTACCGTCCGACCTTTTCGATTACGCAAGAAGGGTTGCGCGTCAGCGCCATGACCTCACCCAACCCGTTGAGCATCGGGAAGAGGGCATCAAGGCTGTTCGAAAGCTTTGTTGCGTCGATTCCTGTGAAGGCTGCAACAAGCTGACCTTCGGTTATTCCAAGCGACTCCGCCAGATCGCGATCTCGTTTTTCGGTGTTGTCAGCATAGGCTGCGCGAATTTGATCCGGGGCCAGAAGCACCTGTTCCGTCATGGGTTTTTCCATCTTTGATTGTCAGGGTGTCGGGCTGGCACGGTCACCGGAAAGCGCGGAGAGCTGCTGGCGAAGGTCGATTCAACGACCCAGAAATTATGTTGACTGTTTTAGTCAGCTTTATTAACGAGCACAAGTCGCCAAAAAATGGCGATTCCAAAAATCAAAAAAGACTGACCACAGCCAGCACGGAGCAAGCATTTCCGGTCCTCTTAACGTTTCGAAGGGACAGAAATGCGTACGCGAATTCAAAAGATGGGGCTGTTGGGCACCGTGTCATGCCTCAGCGTGATTGCGGCAGGCGCTTCAGCGCAGGAACAGGAAGACGGCTTTCTCGGCACGCTTGAGCTGGGGGAAAGCAAGCGGGAAATCCAGACCGACACCGCCGTACCTGTAACCAATATCGATCAGGAAGAGATCAATGATCGTCAGGCCAACACCGTGGCCGAACTGATCGACACGGTGCCGGGTGTGACGTTGGTCAACGGCTCGACCCCGCAAGGCTCGGGCATCAACATCCGCGGCTTTGGGGCCAACGGCACCTTTGGCACCGACCAGAAAGTGCTGATCCTTGTCGACGGCGCGACGACAGGCGCAGAAGAGTTGTACCGGATCGGGAATCAGTTGTTCACTGACCCGCAGCTTTACAAAAGCGTTTCGGTCATCCGCGGCACCGTAGGGTCGTTCGAATATGGCTCGGGCGTTGTCGGCGGTGTTGTCCTGCTGGAAACCAAGGACGCGTCGGACTTTACCGGCGGTGAGCCGGGCTTCCGCTTCCGCCAGACGCTGGAAGGGTACTCCAACGGCAACGGCTTTGCGTCCTCGTCGATCCTGGCGTGGCAGCCCAACCGCCAGACCGAGTTCCTGTTCAACTATACCTACAGGGATCAGAACGACCAGAAGGACGGAAACGGCGACACGATCGGCAACAGCGCGTTTACGCTGCCGTCGCTGCTGGCCAAGGGGAAATATAGCTTCGGCGACGACCTGGAACACTCGATCACCGCGTCCTACAACCAGTCCACGTCGGAAGAGCGCGATGTGCCCTACGACTCGTTTGGCACGACCTCGGATTCGTTTGGCAATGTGGACCGCGATATCGAAACGAAAATCGGTGTTCTGCGCTATCAATACCGGCCAGCAGGCAATGACCTGATCGATCTGGACGTAAACCTCAGCTACTCGGAGCAGAAGATCGACAGCTCGTATGTGCCCGGCTCGTCCAGCCTTGAGCGATCGCCGTTTTTCCCAAGCATTCGCGGACTGGCTGATGCAAGCCACAGATATGAGACAACCAAGCTGACGGTCAAAAACACCTCATATTTCCAGACCGGTATCGCGTCGCATGATCTGCGCGCGGGCGTTGAATACATCAATCGCAAACGCCTGAATGCACCCTCTGCACCTGGCGGAACGGATCGCCGCGTCGCCTTGTTCGTCGTGGATGACATTCAGGTTACGGATGGCCTGACGGTTACGCCGGCTGTTCGGTACGAAACGCAGGACATCAAAGGCGACGGCGATGCGCCTGCGCCGCGGAACGCCAGCTATGACAATGACGCTCTGATGGGTGGCCTGTCCGCACGGTACGAATTCTCCAGCGGTTTTGCGGTCTTTGGCAGCGGGGCATACACGGAAAGCCTGCCGATCATCGACGATCTGGGCACGCCGGTATTCATGACCCAGCCCGAAAAGTCGCGCACCTGGGAGGCGGGTTTCTCGTACAATCGCGGCGACATCTTTGCATCCGGTGACGTGGTTCGCGCCAAGGTCAACTTCTACAAGACGGATCTATGGGACATCACGTCTTATAGCTTGGGTCGCCCCTCGCGCCCGCTATCGGAAGTTGAAACCAAAGGTGTGGAAATCGAGGCGTCCTACGCCAGCGCGGCGGGATACTATGTCGATTTCAACGCGAACATCGTCAAGGGAACCGAAACCAGCGCGACCGGTGCCGAGAGCCGTTGGCGGAACGAGCCGACGGATTCGGCCCGTGTGACGGTCGGTAAGCGCTTTGGTGAAACGCTGGATGTCAGTTGGGAACTGTTTGGCGCCAAATCCGGCACCGATTCCAGCGGTGATCCGGTGGCGGGGTATGGCGTGAACACCTTGCGGGCGACGTACCTGCCGCAAGAGGGCGTGTTCCAAGGCTTCGAGGTTCGCGCAGGTGTCGAGAACATCTTTGACAAGAACTACCTGCCGAACCTTTCGACCCGCAACTCTCCGGGCCGGAACTTCAAGCTGACCTTGGCGAAAACCTTTTGAGCCACATGAAAGGACCAGTCATGCAAACCAACGTTCACAGCTCTGCACGGGTGGTCCTGCTGGCCCTGCTCCTGATTTTGGGGGCGGGGCTGGCCAGAGCCGAAGATATCAAAGCGTCTGGCGGGGTATCCATCGAACTCAGCAGCGTTCAGGACAATGGCCAGAGCTGTATGCTCAGCTTTCTGGCGGAAAATGCCTATGAAGCGGACATCGACAGCGCGGTGTACGAGACGGTGCTGTTCGGTGCCGAGGGGCAGGTGGCCCTGCTGACCTTGCTGGACTTTGCCTCTCTGCCAGCGGGCAAGCCGCGTGTGCGGCAGTTTCAGTTCAATGACATGGCTTGCGAGCAGATCAGCCGCATTCTGATCAACGGTGTTCAGGAATGTGAAACCCAGGCGGACATGGCGGATGCCTGTGCGGCGGGTCTGACGCTGAACAGTCGTGTGAAGATCGAAGTGATTGGGTGAAATCATGGATGCAATTATCCAGAAAACAACGGAAATCTTGGAGCTTGGCGGGCCGGTTGTCGCTATTTTGATCCTGACATCGGTCGCGACATTGTCGTTGGTTCTCTACAAGCTTTGGCAGTTTCGGGCGGCAGGCGTTGGCCGCCATATCGAGCTGTCCCGCGCCATTCAGGCCTGGGACCGCAAGGACCTGGCTGAGACGCGCACCCATCTAAACAAAAGCCGCAGTTACTTGGCCCCGGTGATCGTGATGGCCCTGTCCGGCGAGGATCGCACTTTGTCCGAGCGCGTGGATGCCGAGGCCGAGGCGCGATTTGCGAAGCTTGAACAGGGGTTCAATGTGCTGGACATGGTAGCCCAGCTTGCGCCTTTGCTGGGTTTGTTTGGCACCGTTCTGGGGATGATCGAGGCGTTTCAGACCTTACAAGGGGCAGGTAACTCGGTCGATCCTTCGCTGCTGGCCGGTGGGATTTGGGTTGCGCTTTTGACAACGGCTGCCGGGCTTGCCGTCGCGATGCCGACCTCAATGGTCCTGACGTGGTTCGAAGCCCGGATGAACCGTGAACGCAGCTTTGCCAACCGGGCGCTCAGAACTGTTTTTGCGCCGGGTCACGCGCAGGGCACCGTTTCGCCAGCCCCGGAAATGGCCCTGGCCCATGGCGCTTGATCTGCGGCGAAAACGGCGCAGGCGCTTGTCGATGACGTCCCTGATCGACGTCATCTTTTTGCTGCTTCTGTTTTTCATGCTGACGTCGACATTCTCCAAGTTTGGCGAAATCGAGTTCGCGACCGCCGCTGCCGGAGGCGGGGAACAGGACTGGACGATCCGTTTCCTTAAGCTGGAAGCCGAGCGCATTCTGGTGGATGGCAAGCCCATGCCACTGGCTGACGTCGCGGCACGGCTGGAGGGTGACAAACCACAAATCGCGCTGATCAGTCTTGGTCCGAACGCGACCTCTCAGGATCTGATCGACCTGCTTTCGGTCCTGAATGGCGTCGACCAATTGCGTGCACAGGTGATCGGATGATCCAGCTAAAGCCCAAGGCGAAACAGGGCCGAGAGCCAACGATCGCCTTGATCAACGTGGTGTTTCTGATGCTTATCTTCTTCATGATCGCGGGCACATTGGCACCACCGCTGAGCAAGTCGGTGAAGTTGGTGGAAACCAACGATCTTGAAGGGCGCGAGCCACCGGATGCGTTGGTCATCCGGGCCGATGCGACGTTGGAATACCGTGGTGCCGAGCTGACTGGAGTTGAGGCTTATGTCGAGCGCGCCTCGATCAACCTTCCGCTGGACGACGTGCGCCTTGTTCCAGACCGCGCCCTGCCTGCAGTCAAATTGAAGGAGGTCAGCGATGCCCTGCGCGCGTTGGGGGCGAAAAAGGTCTATGTGGTCACCGAAAGGGGCGTGCAATGATACCCACTTCGCGCGTTGTGGCCTTGGGGGCCCTGGCCTTGGCGGCAAGCACGCATGTTCTGGCGCTGCATGATTTCTCAGCTACAGAACAGGTTCAGATCGAAGGCGGCGGCGCTGGAGAGGCCGCCGCGCTGGGCGAGGCGTTTCGGGATTATGTGACTGGCTCGACAGCCTCAGCCCCCGTTACTGTGCGCCAGCACGCGGTCACGCCGGCCTCACAGCAAGCGGCGGTGCGCCCTGTCGATCACGCTCAGGCCGCGCCGATCAAAGCTGCCAGCGCTGTTTCTAAGCCGACAACGGTTGCGCAGACTCCAAAGGCGCAGCCGCCAGAGCCAACACCAAAGCCGCAAGCTCAGATCGCGTCGCAGGCGGGCAATTCAGACAGGGCCGCGCGAAAAGGCAACGCGTCCGGAACCAAACAGAAGGGCGCTGCCACGACACGAAAGACCGCTTCGACCTCCGCCGCGCAAGGCAATGCCGAGGCTAGCAACTATGCGGGTCACGTAAAGCGCAAGATTTCCCGCGCCCGGCGCAAAACCGTCAATATTCGCGGCGCGGCGATGGTGCGTTTTCGGATCGGAGACGACGGTGCGTTGCTCAGCCTCGACGTCGCGCGCAGCTCGGGATCAAAGCGGCTGGATCAGGTAGCGTTGGCTCAGGTTCGCGCTGCCGCACCGTTTCAGCCGCCACCGCCTTCCGCACGACGGGACTACACAATCAAGATTATCGGAAAATAAAGCCAGCCTTCGTCACCCCGTGCCATCACGACTGAGGTGTGGGCTTGGGATCGGACAAAAGGCGACGCTTTTCGGCCATGGCCTCACGGCGGCGCCTTTCAATGCCCAGCTTAAAGGACTCCTCGACAAAATCGATATGGTCGTGGGCCGCTTTGACAGCGCGCTCTTCGTTGCCTTCGATCACGGCCAGCCCAAGTTCGCGGTGCTGCTCCATCAGCAGCTTTCCGGTTCCGTCGATGGTCTTCAGGAAATCTCGGTTGTAGAAAACGCCCTGCCGCGTGAGTTCGTAGATCGAGGCCATCATGTGAATCAGCGTCGCATTCTGGCTGGCATCTACGATTGCGGCATGCAGAGCAAAGTCGGCCTCACGTGATGCCAACTGATCCTTTTCTCGCCACGCGCGTTCATCTTCGGCCAGAATTTCGGTGATCCGTTCCTTGTCGGCGCGGGTCGCGCGGCGCGCGGCAAGCTTGGCGGCAAACCCTTCTTGTTCGCGCCGGTATTCTAGGTAATCAAAAAACGCAGGCTCATGACGTTCATAAAGGGCCAACAGGGCAGGGAGCATGGCGCTGCCTGTCAAAGCAGCGACAAAGGTGCCCTCACCATGTTGAGTGGTGACCAGGCCGCGTTGTTCCAGAACGGCCAGCGCTTCGCGGAGCTTTGGGCGCGACACACGCAGGGTTTCGGCCAGGTCACGCTCGGACGGCAGCTTACGTCCCTGTTTCAGTATCCCCGACGCAATCAGGTCTTCGATTTGCGCAACCACCGCGTCCGAGAGTGATTCGTGCCCGATTGGTTCGAAAATCGCTGTCGTGTTCATCGTGGCTGGCCCTTCGAGTTCAGGTTGCAGACATCTCTTGGTAAACAAAACTAACCTTTGAATGGTTTCCAATCAATAGTGTGGTTCAAATACGCCTTTTTCGCGAGCGGCGCGCCAAGGCGCTGAAAATAAATGAAATGTGACAAATTTATTGAGCCTCGCCATGCTGTCGGTGCTTTCGCGACATTAGTGAAGCGCCCAATTTTCGACCATCTACGCTCCGTGCCAGTGGTAAACAAAGTTGTTGACTGATTCACGTGGTCAACTTTATTTACCACCAAGGCGCATGTGTTTCGCGTCACGAGATGTTCGGACGTTGTGTTCGATCGACCCTGGAGGAGAATTCATGAAAAAGACCCTGACGAGCCTTGCCGTTGCTGCCAGCCTGATGGCCGCCCCCGCCGTGGCCAAAGACAAGCTGCTGCTGAAAACGCCGATTGCGTTCTCGACCGAGCTGCCAGGCCTTGGCTCGCCGATCCCACGCGTTGCCGAACAGCTGGACCTGATGTCCGGCGGCACGCTGAAGATGAAGGTGTACGAGCCGGGTAAACTGGTTCCGCCGTTCGAGATTTTGGATGCCGTATCCACCGGCAAGATCAACTCGGGCTACACCACCGCCGGTTATTGGGCGGGTAAAATCCCGGCTGCTCCGCTGTTCTCGGCCGTTCCGTTCGGTCCCGAGGCAGGCGAATACATGGCGTGGCTGTACTACGGCAACGGCATGTCGCTGTACCAGGAAATGTACGATCAGGCCGGTTACAACGTACACGTGATCCCTTGCGCGGTTATTGCCCCTGAAACCTCGGGCTGGTTCGCATCCGAGATCAACACGCCCGAAGATCTGAACGGCCTGAAGATGCGCTTTTTCGGTTTGGGTGGCAAAGTGATGCAGAAACTGGGTGTCGCAACCTCTCTGCTGCCGGGTGGTGAGATTTTCCCGGCATTGGAAAAAGGTGCCATCGACGCGACCGAATTCTCGATGCCTGCCATCGACGCACGTCTTGGTTTCCACAAACTGGTCAAGTTCAACTACTTCCCCGGCTGGCACCAGCAGGCGACTGTGTTCGAACTGATGATCAACAAAGACGTATGGAACGAAACCAGCGAGCAGCACAAAGCGATCATCGAAAACGCCTGTAAGGCCTCGATGGCCGACAGCTTTGCCGAAGGCGAAGCCATTCAGCACGCGGCCCTGATCGACAACGTTGAAAACAATGGTGTCACCATCAAGCAGTGGTCGCCCGAGATGCTGGATACCTTCCGCGCAACCTGGGAAGAGGTCGCTGCTGAAGAGGCTGCCAATGATGCCTTCTTCAACAAGGTTCTGACCGACATGAACCAGTTCCGCGAAGGGTACAACCTTTGGAAAACCAACGCGTTCCTCCCCCGTCAGTAACTGATTGACTGACGTTTCCGGGGCGTCGGACCAGTCCGCGCCCCGGATATTCTCAGGATTTGAACCTTCAGTCCCCTGACCGCGTCCGCGCCGGTCAACCGAGCGAGGATTTCCCATGGTCACGCAAAACAACCTCAATGATCCGGTCGAAGCCTATGAAGGCATCCTGGAACATCCCGATACCGACCGCCAAAAGATCGCTGTTGCCATAGACACGGGCGTAAAGGCCGTTGGGCATGTGGTGATGTGGGCCAATGTCCTTCTGATCGCCGCGATCTTCAGCCAGGTTTCGCTGCGTTATCTGTTCAGCCAGAACTATCCAAAACTGGACGAGATCCAGTGGCATTTCTACGGCCTCGTCACGATGATCGGCATTTCCTATGCCTTGATCACCGACAGCCATGTCCGTGTCGACGTTTTGCACATGCAGCTATCGCGCCGCGCGCAGCGTGTGATCGAAGTGATCGGCATCCTGACCCTGCTGACCCCGTTCATCTATCTGATGATCGATCAGGGGTATGACTATTTCTACGAAAGTTTCCGCGTCAACGAGCGTTCGGACAGCCCCACAGGCCTGCCTGCGCGCTGGGCGTTCAAAGCGGTCATTCCGATCAGCTTCATCCTGTTGGCGCTAGCTGCTCTGGCGCGCCTGATCCACGATGGGCATGCGCTGCTTTACGGACCAGCCTCGGAACGCGAAGGCGCGCCGCTGCGTCGGGTTCTGCTGGTGCTGGCTGTGTTTGCAGCGATCTGTGTCGGCCTGACATTCCTGGTTGAAACGACTGAGGAAAAACTGGTCATTGCGATGTTCCTGACCTTCATTGCGCTGCTTTTCACCGGCTATCCGGTGGCCTGGGTTCTGGCTGGTGTCGGTGTCGCCTATTGCGGTCTGGCCTATCTGTTCGACAACGATCTGATGCTTTGGACAGGTCTTGAGAGCACGTTCACCGGGCTCGATTACCTGACCCTCGGAGCGGTCGTGAACCGGGTCTACGCGACCATGTCCAATGCGGTTCTGGTGGCCCTTCCGATGTTCATCTTCATGGGCCTGATGCTGGACGAATCCGGAGTGGCAGAGCGTCTGATGTCCTCGATGCAACGCTTGTTTGGTACGGTGCGCGGCGGTCTGGCGATCACGGTAACCTTGATCGGGATCATTCTGGCCGCGTCGACGGGCATTATCGGTGCCTCGGTGGTGCTGCTGGGCGTCCTGTCGCTGCCCTCAATGATGCAGCAGAAATATCAGCCAACGCTGGCGGCGGGTGTGGTTTCAGCGTCCGGGACGCTGGGCATCCTGATCCCACCCTCGATCATGCTGGTGATCATGGCCGACCAGATGGCTTTGTCTGTTGGGGACCTGTTCATGGCTGCCGTCTTCCCCGGTGTCATCATCGGTGGCCTGTATCTGACCTATATCTTCATCCTCGCGCTGGTGAAACGTGACGCTGCCCCGGTGCCCGAAGGGGCCAAGGCCCCGGATTGGGCCGCCGTCAAGGATGTGCTGATCGCCGTGATCCCGACGCTGTTGCTGATCCTTGCCGTGCTGGGCTCGATCTTTGCCGGTTTGACAACGCCAACCGAAGCCTCAGGCATTGGTGCGCTGGGTGCGACCCTGCTGGCATTGGGTTATCGCAAGCTGTCCCTGACCAAGCTGTGGAATGTGCTGGTGTCGACCTTCAACACCACCGCCTACATCTTCGCGATCTTCTTGGGTGCGACCGTGTTCTCGTACGTTCTGCGTGAACTAGGTGGGGATGAGCTGATCGAACATGTGGTGCAATCGACCGGGTTCGGAGCCAATGGTACAATCCTGTTCATCTTGTTCATCGTCTTCCTTCTGGGCTTTGTTCTGGACTGGATCGAGATCACGCTGATCGTCCTGCCCCTGATGCGCCCCATCGTGAACGGGTTGGGCATCGATATCCCCGGTTACGGTGTTCTGGATGAGCCTGCGCTGGTCTGGTTCGTGATTCTGGTGGCGGTCACTCTGCAAACCAGCTTTTTGACCCCGCCGGTTGGCTTTGCCTTGTTCTATCTCAAAGGCGTTTGCCCGCCAGAGATTAAACTGACGCATATCTACAAGGGCATCATTCCCTTTGTCCTGCTGCAGCTGACCGGTCTGGCGCTGGTGTTCCTGTGGCCCACACTTGCCACGTGGCTGCCATCCGTCGCGTATTAAGGAGGAAGACTCATGCGTCTGAAAGACTGCCATAACTTCCAGGACTTCCGCACTTTGGCCAAACGCCGCCTTCCGGGGCCGATCTTTAACTACATCGACGGCGGCGCGGATGATGAGGTGACATATCGGGAAAACACCCGGGCGTTCGAGCGGTGCGACCTGCTGCCCTCGGTCCTGCGCGGGGTGGAAGACGTGGATATGTCCGTCACCGTGATGGGGCAAAAGCTGGACATGCCGATCTATTGCTCGCCCACCGCTTTGCAGCGTCTGTTCCACCATCAGGGGGAACGGGCGGTGGCGGCGGCGGCAGAGAAATACGGCACCATGTTCGGAGTGTCGTCGCTGGGCACCGTCTCGCTAGAGGAGTTGAGGCAAAAGCACAAGAACCCGCAGGTCTATCAGTTCTACTTCCACAAGGATCGCGGCTTGAACTCGGCCATGATGCAGCGCGCCAAAGAGGCCGGGGTCGAGGTGATGATGCTGACTGTCGACAGCATCACCGGCGGAAATCGCGAGCGTGATCTGCGCACCGGGTTCTCGATCCCGTTCCGGCTGACGCTGGGCGGCATGATCCAATTCGCGATCAAACCGATGTGGGGCATCAACTATGTCACGCATGAGAAATTCCGCCTGCCGCAACTGGACGAGCATGTGGACATGAGCGGTGGCGCCAGCTCGATCGGGGGCTATTTCACCGACATGCTGGACCCTTCGATGAATTGGGATGACGTTGCCCAGATGGTGCGTGAATGGGACGGCCAGTTCTGCCTCAAAGGGATAATGACCGTCGAAGATGCTCGCCGCGCGGCTGAGATCGGCTGCACGGGCATCATTTTGTCGAACCATGGCGGTCGCCAATTGGACGGCTCACGCACGCCTTTCGACCAACTGGCCGAGATTGTCGATGCGGTCGGGGATCGTGTTGACGTGATGATGGACAGTGGCATCCAGCGCGGGACCCATGTGCTCAAGGCGCTGTCTCTGGGGGCCAAAGCAGTAGGGGTCGGGCGGCACTATCTGTATCCGCTGGCTGCAGCGGGTCAGCCAGGCGTCGAACGCGCGCTTGGTCTGATGCGTGCCGAGATCGAGCGCGACATGAAACTCATGGGAGTCACGCGGGTCGAACAACTGTCGCGCGCCAATCTGCGGTTCCGCGATCCGGTGGCGGCTCCGGGTGAAGCGCATCGGAACGCGGCATGAGCAACGAGGCCCTCATATCCGACTTCCGCGCCATCGTAGGGTCTCGGCACGTTCTGACCGGGGCGCGCGCGACGGAACGGTTCCGCCGCGGGTTCAGATCGGGGGAGGGCGAAGCGCTCTGCGTCGTTCAACCCGGCACTCTGCTGGAGCAGTGGACAGTGCTGCAGGCCTGCGTCGCCGCCGACAAGATCGTCATCATGCAGGCGGCCAATACCGGTCTGACCGAAGGGTCCACCCCCTCGGGTCGCTATGACCGCGACGTGGTTCTGATCAATACCCGCCGTATGGACACTCTGGTACCGTTGAACGACGGCCATCAGGTCGTCAGCTTTCCCGGAGCTACTCTGTTCGCGCTGGAAAAACTTCTGGAGCCGATGGGGCGTGAACCGCATTCGGTGATTGGCTCCTCCTGCATTGGTGCGTCGATCGTAGGCGGCGTGTGCAACAACTCGGGTGGGTCGCTCGTGGAACGCGGCCCGGTTTACACCGAACTGTCCGTTTATGCCCGCGTCTCCGAAGACGGCGCGCTGGAACTGGTCAACCATCTGGGCATCGATCTGGGCGAGACGCCCGAAGAAATCCTGTCCAACCTCGACGCCGGTACGTTCGAACGTAATCCGGGTGCCACCAACAAACGCGCCTCGGCCAGGGACTACGCTCAGATCGTGCGCGACGTGGATGCTGAAACCCCGGCGCGGTTCAATGCCGACAAGGCTAAACTGTTCGAGTCTGCAGGCTCTGCCGGGAAAATGGCCGTGTTTGCGGTTCGGCTTGATACATTCGCCAAGAACGAGGCAGAGCAGGTCTTTTACATAGGCACCAACAGCCCCGATGACCTGGCCGATCTGCGCCGTCACATCCTGTCCAGTTTCTCATCTCTGCCGGTGTCCGCCGAGTATATGCAGCGCGATGTGTTCGACATCACCAAGACCTACGGTAAGGACACGGTCTGGATGATCGACAAGCTGGGCACGGACAGGTTGCCCATGTTCTTCGCGCTGAAAGGGGCAGTGGACGCCCGTTTGCGGCGTGTCCCGTTCCTGCGCAATTTTACCGACCGGTTCATGCAGGCGGCGGTTGGTCTGCTGCCGCAGGTGTTGCCCAAGCGGATGATTGAATACCGCGACGCCTATGAACACCACCTGATCCTGAAGATGAAGGATGACGGCATCGATGAGATCCGCGCCTGGCTTCCCGGTTTCCTCGACAGCCGCGATGCCGGATGCTTTGAATGCACCCCGCGCGAGGCCAAGATCGCGGGTCTGCACCGTTTTGCTGCTGCGGGCGCTGCCGTGCGCTACATGGCCATACATGCCAATGAGGTCGAGGATATCATCGCGTTGGACGTTGCTTTGCGCCGCAATGACCGCGATTGGCTGGAAAACCTGCCGCCCGAGATCAGCGATCAACTGGTGCATAAACTCTATTACGGTCACTTCATGTGCCACGTCATGCATCAGGATTACGTGGTTCGCAAAGGGGCAGACCCCAAGGCCCTGAAGGCCGCGATGTTGAAGCTCTTCGATGAGCGAGGGGCTGAATACCCGGCCGAGCATAATGTCGGACATCTCTACAAGGCCAAGCAGGATTTGGCGGCGCACTACAAATGTTGCGACCCGACAAATTCATTCAATCCTGGGATTGGTAAGATGTCTAAAGCCCGAAACTACGCTGGTGAGTGATGTGCGCGTGAAGGCAAGTCATTGATTTAACTTGGTGCGGCAAGGTTTTTCTGCATTGCAGCAAAAAAACCTTGCAATGCTGCATTGCGGCATCCATATTGTCCTTACGCTGAGGAAAGCCGGGGTGGGCCCGGTTCGGCAAAAGGATTTGTAAAATGGCAAAGACGCAAGATTTCACTGCGACCCTGAAAGACATGATGGGCGCGTTCCCCGTTGACACCACCGCTCTGGAAGGTGCCTTCAAGTCGACCGCGACGCTGAACGAAAAGCTGTCGGGTGTTGCTCTGGAAGCGGCTGAAAAGTCGGCCGAGATCTCGAACAAATGGACCAAGGACACCCTGGCCAAACTGAGCGAGATGTCGAAAGCCAAAGCAGAGCCTGCAGACTACGCCAAAGCGGCCACCGATTTCGCCAGCGCATCGGCTGAAGTTGCTGCAGAAAACATGGCCGCCTTCGCTGAGATCGCGAAAAAGGTTCAGACCGAAACCGTTGAGCTGCTGATGGCGGCTGGCAAAGACGCAGCCGAAGACGCAACCGCGGCCGTCAAGAAAGCCACCAACGACGTGACCGCAGCTGCCAAGAAAGCCGCTGCTGCCAAGTAAGCAAATGCCGCGAGGCGCACCCGTTCCTCCCATCCGGTGCAATCGCGTAGGGCAGGTCGAAAGACCTGCCCTTTCTTTTTGTGCCGAAGGCCCTGTCTGAAGTGATGCGCCCTTGGTTGCGAAACCATGTTTGGTGCAGTAAGCCAGCAGCCTAGTTTAGCCCGAGATCAACCGATGACAGCGCCGTCAAACTCTGTGATGCAAAGACAATCCACTTCGGCAGCCCGTGTTTCTCAGGCCGCAAGGCTGTCTGTCGCTCCGATGATGGACTGGACCGATCGTCATTGCCGGTATTTGCATCGCTTACTCAGTCAGGACACGCTTCTATACACTGAAATGGTGACCGCCCCGGCCTTAGTGCGCGGAGGGGCATTGCATCTGTTGGACTACAATCCACAAGAACACCCTGTCGCCCTGCAACTGGGTGGGTCTGATCCGCAAGAACTGGCGCAGGCGGCGCGACTGGGGGCGGAGGTCGGGTATGATGAGATCAACTTGAACTGCGGCTGCCCCTCGGACCGGGTTCAATCGGGTACGTTCGGTGCGGTGTTGATGAAAGAGCCCGAACGGGTCGCTGATTGCGTTTCTGCAATGCGTGAGGCAGTTGATGTTGAGGTCACTGTGAAGTGCCGCATTGGGGTCGACGATCAGGACCCCGAACAGGTTCTGCCAGATTTCCTGCAGGCCATTCAGGCGGCGGGGTGCCAACGCGTCACAATCCATGCGCGTAAGGCCTGGCTACAGGGGCTGAGCCCCAAGGAAAACCGGGACATTCCGCCGCTAGACTACGATCTGGTGCACCGCATGAAGGCGGCGTTCCCCGATATGCATGTCTCGATCAATGGTGGCATTACCTCGTTGAAACAGGCGCAGGCGCAGCTTGAGGCTGGTTTGGACGGCGTCATGATCGGGCGCGCGGCGTATCACCAACCAACCGACATTCTAGCCGAGGCGGATGTTCGGATTTTTGGCGCCGGACAGGTGGCGGATCCGATTGATGTCGTTCACAAAATGGTGCCCTATGTGGAACGTCACCTTGCCAATGGTGGGCGTTTGCACCAGATCACGCGTCATATGCTGGGCCTGTTTGCCGGTCGCCCGGGCGCACGCGCATGGCGACGGGCTTTGTCCGAGGGTGCGGTACATGACGGTGCTGGCCCCGAGGTGATGCTGCAGGCTCTGGACAGTATCGCGCCATTGGCCGAAGTTTGAGTGGAACGGAATACGGCTGTGAGGCCGGTTTGGGGGGATGATGCCCGAGACGATGTTGCTGGCCCAGATGCTGGGCCTTTTGCTTGTGATCGGGGCGCTGGCCGGCGTGCTGGCTGGATTGCTTGGTGTCGGCGGCGGCATTGTGCTGGTGCCCGCGTTTTTCTATGCATTTCAGACCCTTGGGTACGGTGGCCCGCAGTTGATGCAGCTGTGTCTGGCGACCTCTTTGGCGACGATCATCGTGACTTCTTTGCGCTCGGTTCTGGCGCATAACAAGAAGGGCGCGGTCGATTGGGATATTCTGCGCGGTTGGGGTCCGGGGATCGCGGTCGGTGCTATTGTTGGCGTACTGGTCGCCTCTGCCTTGCGTACCGAGGCACTGCAGGCTCTGTTCGGGGTGCTGGGCATGGTGATCGGTGCTTATCTGGGGCTTGGCAAATCTGAGTGGCGGCTTGGCGACGCAATGCCCAAGGGCGTTAAACGCGCGGTTCTGTCTCCGTCGGTTGGGTTTTTGTCGGTTCTGATGGGGATTGGGGGGGGCAGCTTTGGTGTGCCGCTGATGAGCCTGTTCAACACGCCGATCCACCGGGCAGTGGCGACGGCGGCCGGGTTTGGCGTGATCATCGCCGTGCCCTCGGTTCTTGGCTTTCTGTTTCTTGATATCGCGCCCGAGCATCGCCCTCCGCTGACCATTGGGGCCGTCAATCTGGTGGCTTTTGCGATCGTAGTGGCCATGACCATGATCACCGCCCCGTGGGGGGTGAAGCTGGCGCATGCGATGGATCCGAAACCTTTGAAGCGTGTGTTCGCGGTGTTCCTGACGCTGGTTGCGCTGAACATGTTGCGCAAGGCACTGGGGCTGTGACCGACTTTTGGGACAAAGGCTGGATCCGGTTTCCGTATGATCCTGCCCTTGCCCGGTGGGTTGATCATGCCTTGCCGCAGGCGCGGGCTTCGGTCACCGATCCCGCGTTTGCCGAGTGGCTTGATTGCGAAGGTACCTGGTTTATCGGGGTAGATGCGCTGGACAACGATCCCGAGGGCAGGGTGGGGCAATCGAACCCTCTTTCAGGTCAGGCCATGACTTTTGTCTCTCAGCATTACGGGCATTTGCCGCTTCACAAGGGGCAGGTCTCGGTTGTCTATCCCGGCTATCCACGGCCGCGCCGTGGCGAAAGCGAAGCGGCCAGTCGCTACCGGCGGAACCGTGATGCGGCACATGTGGACGGGCTGCGCCCTATGGGGCCGGATCGTCGCCGACGCGTCGACGAACCGCATGCCTGGATCCTTGGTATCCCGTTGACCGAGGCCAGCGCAGACGCCGCTCCGATGGTTCTATGGGAAGGCAGCCACAAGATCCTGGGTCCCGCTTTTGCGCGCGCAATGGAGGGCCAGCCCAAGGATACCTTGCATCAGATCGACATCACTGAGATCTATCAGGCGGCCCGCCGCGAGGTTTTTGAAACTTGTTCCCGTATCGAGTTACCCGCAAAGCCGGGCGAGGCGTATCTGCTGCATCGCCATTGCCTGCACGGTGTTGCGCCCTGGGCCGAAGCGGCTTCAGCCGGGCCGGATGGACGAATGATCGCCTATTTCCGCCCAGAATTTGCAGGGGGTGTAGCGGAGTGGATCGAATCCCCGTAACCTCCTGCCATTATTCAGGTTTGGAGGGTTTCATGATTACGGTTCATACCGATTCCGAAGGGGCACAGATCGAGGTCGAGCTGTCCGGCGAAGTCACCAGCAAAGATTACAGCGAAACATTGGTGCCCGCGATCGAGGCCGCACTGGCGGATCATGACGCGGTGCGGATGCTGGCTATCGTGCAACCAGAGTTCCAAGGCTATGACCTTGGGGCCGCTTGGGCGGATACGAAACTTGGCCTCAGCCATTGGCGCGGGTTCGACCGCATTGCTGTTGCAGCCGATCAGGGCTGGGTCCGATCCGGCGTTCATCTGGCTGCACCGATTTTGCCATGTCCGGTTCAGGTGTTTGACCTTGCCGAACTTGAGGCCGCGCGCCGTTGGATGCGAGAATCTCTGGGGGCCATTCATGTCACCGATCTGGGCGGACCCTGTGTTCAGATCAGCCTGATGGGAAAACTGGACCCGGATCAATACAAACAAGCCGAGCGCGATCTTGATGCTGTTCTTAGTACCAAGGACGGGTTTCGCCTGCTGATTGATTTGCGAGAGTTTGACGGCTGGCAGGGGCTGACAGCGTTGGCCGCGCATTTCCGGCTGGCACGAGGGCACGTAGGACTGTTGGACCGCGCGGCCATTGTGGGGGACAAGGCCTGGCAGCATATCGCGCAACGCGTGGCCAGTCATGTTCTTGGCGCGCGTACGCAGTTCTTTCCGTCCGAAGAGTTTGAAAGCTCAAAGACCTGGCTGGCTGCGGGATAGCGCGTCTGTTTTGCAACATAAATGCTGCGCAAGTTGACCATTACGTCAAGTTAAGTAAACGAGCGTTCAATTTTTCTTGATCGACTGGTCAAAAAACATTAAGCAACCATTGTCCGCCCGTCTAACCACTTCGGGTGTACGCCTTTTTTGAAACGCCGCTGTGGGTTGCCACTCACTCAACGTTTGTCTTGGAACTTGACCCCCTCGTAGTTCAGACCAACCCGCAGCGGCGCGGATACATCCCTGAATTGAGAGTTCTTAGGATTTGTTCAAGCGTGCAGAACGTCCGCCACGCCGCTTGGAAAGGCGCGGTTTGCGGGCAGGCAAGTCATCCATGATTTCTGCACGTTCACTGCTGTCCATTTTTGACCAGCGCGTGATCTCGTCAATGGTGCGATAACAGCCGGTACAGATGCGTTCGGTCGGGTGCACGACGCAAATCTGGATGCAAGGGCTTTCGACCTCGTTCCTTTTCCAGACCATGTTTGTCATCGGTGTTCCCCGTGCCGTTACAAAAAGCGCAGCCTATCCAGTGCTCCTTGCAGAATATAGCCAGCCGCGACGTGGTCGATAACCTGTCCGCGACGTTTTCGTGTCGTATCCGCCTCCAGCAGTGCTTTTTCTGCCGCAACCGTGCTAAGCCGTTCGTCCCAAAAGCCGATTGAAACCTCGGTCAGGCGCGACAGGTTTCGGGCAAAAGCGCGGGTTGATTGGCAGCGAGGGCCTTCGGTTCCGTCCATGTTTTTGGGCAGGCCGAGGATAACACCGCCGATCTCGCGATCAGCGATGATCTCAAGCAAGCGAGCGGAATCGAGGGTGAATTTCTTGCGCCGCACAGTCTCAAGCGGGCTGGCCACACCGCGCATCCGGTCGGACACGGCGACACCGATGGTTTTCTCGCCCAGATCGAGCCCCATCAGCGCTGTCATCGGCGGAAGATTGGCCGCGAAGTCTTCAAACGCGTCATGGATCATTGTGCGATACCGGCTTGGTAGGCTGCGGCGTCGATGATCTCGAGCGCTTCTGCGTTTCCGGCAAAGACTTCCATCGCCTCGTTCTTGATGTCGATGGCGCGCTGTCCCTCGCCCAGAACGCCCAGCGCAGCTATCAGGCGGGCCCAGTCTTCTGGCGCACCACCTTCGGTAGCCAACCGGTCCGAAAGCTGATTGACCATGCCACGGATCATCTCTTGCCGTTCTTCGGGGGTCAGGGCGGCCGCAGCGTCGATATCGTCTTGCGAGGGACCAGAAATCGCAGGTGCCGGAATCTCGGGCGCGTTGAACACACCTGCGCGGAAGGCCAGCTCATCCAACTGTGCCAGGATCGCATCCGCCCACGGAGCTCCGGCAGGCGCGTTGCGCAGCGCGTCGGTCCAGATACGGTATCCAATGTCAGGCCGCCCGACCTGCACCATCATCTGGCCCAGGTAATACAGCGCCGGACCATGGCGAGGATCGCGCTGCAGCGCCTGACGCAGCGCCTCTTCGGCTTCGGGCGACACATATCCGCGTGCCGACAGGATCATCATTTCGGCCAGATGCGAATAGGCGTCCGCAGGAACCTGATCTCCAGACAATTCGATGACACGCTGTTGAGCTTTGTAGGCCGCCGGAAAATTCCCTGCGTTCGCTTCATGTTGTGCCAGAAGAATGTGCCCCTGAAGATCGTCAGGGCGCGCAGCCACGGTTTCGCGAAGCTGGTTCAGCAAAGAGGCGTAGCTTTCATCCAACTCCGGCAGCGGGGCTGGCGTTGCGGCGGCTTCTGCCTCGGCCTGATTGGGGCGTTCCGCGCGGAGAATTTCGGCCTGTTCAAGCCGCAGAGACAACGGCTGATCCGGCAGGCCCGCTGCGCCCATACGGTTGTACATCCAGGCCGCGCCCCCAACCAGAAAGGCACCAACAAGCGCAATCCCAGTGATCGTGACCCAAACCGGTGGCCCGGCCTGCGCTGTCTGCGCCTGCATTTGGGCATCAGCCGCCAGAATACGACGCGAGATTTCAGTTCGCACACGCTCGGCATCTGCTTCGCCAATAACGCCGCGCGCCAGATCCTTGTCCACTCCCGCCAGCTGTTCACGATAAACTCGCAGGTCATAAGCAGCGGCCGGTTCGCGCGTATCGCGCCCCCGCAGCAGGGAAAAACCCAAAAACACCGCTGTTACCAGCGCGGTCAAGATGATCACGGCCCAGAACGTCATGGCTTCTCCGATATGGCTGCCCTGACTTAGACCTCTGGGCAGGGCGAAAAAAGGGACAAATGGCCGCTGTTCGACTTCATGTCGCAATAATGGAGCCTATGTCGCAATAATGCGATATTACGGCGTTGCACGGCAGGGGCGTATTGTCGTTACACGTCATATCTTCGCCCAATCACCGAACCGGATGGATTCGCTTATGAAACACTATTCAGCCTTTGCTGTGGCGCGCGAAGCGCTGCGCTATCACACCGGATGGGAGCGCGCGTGGCGTTCGCCCGAGCCCAAGAAGAAATACGACGTCATCATCGTCGGTGCCGGCGGCCACGGATTGGCCACGGCGTATTACCTGGGCAAGAACTACGGCATCCAGAATGTTGCCGTGATCGAAAAGGGCTGGCTGGGCGGTGGAAATACCGGCCGCAACACGACCATCATCCGCTCGAACTATCTGCAGGATCCGTCTGCTGCGCTTTATGAAAAGGCGCGTGGCCTGTACGAAGATCTGAGCCAGGAGCTGAACTATAACATCATGTTCAGCCCTCGCGGCGTCATGATGCTGGCGCAAACCCAGCACGAGATTCGCGGCTATCAGCGTACCGCGCATGCGAACGCGCTGCAGGGCGTAAAGACCGAATGGATCGGGCCAGAGCGCGTCAAGGAACTGGTGCCGATCATCAACATCGACGGGCCGCGTTATCCGGTTCTGGGTGCCCTGTGGCAGGAACGCGGCGGCACAGCTCGCCATGACGCGGTTGCGTGGGGGTATGCCCGTGCATGTTCCGCGATGGGCATGGACATCATCCAGCAGTGCGAAGTCACCAGTATAAGGTCGGAAAATGGCCGTGTCGTTGGTGTGGATACAACCAAGGGCGCGATTGATTGCGAAAAACTTGGCATCGTGGTTGCGGGGCATTCCGGCCAGCTGGCCGAGATGGCAGGCTTCCGTCTGCCGCTTGAGGCGATTGCGCTGCAGGCGCTGGTGTCGGAACCGATCAAACCCTGCATGGACGTGGTCGTAATGGCGAACACCGTGCACGGTTATATGTCTCAATCGGACAAGGGCGAGATGGTGATCGGTGGTGGTACCGACGCGTACAACAATTTCACCCAGCGCGGTTCGTTCCATCATATCGAGGAAACGGTGCGGGCGCTGGTCGAGACCTTCCCGATGATCTCGCGCCTGAAGATGCTGCGCCAGTGGGGCGGGATCGTGGACATGACCGGTGATCGGTCACCGATCTTGTCGAAAACACCTCTGGGCGGCTGCTTCATCAACTGCGGCTGGGGCACGGGCGGTTTCAAGGCCATCCCGGGCTCGGGCTGGGGCATGGCGCAGCTGATGGCTACGGGTCATTCACCGCTGACCGAAGCCTTCACGCTGGACCGCTTCAAAGAGGGCCGCTTTATCGACGAAAGCGTCGCCGCCGGGGTGGCGCACTAAGGCCCGACCTAATAGCGCCACTGTTTAGAATTCTGGTTGGCCGCGGTGCCAACCGACCGCCAAAAGGATGATCACATGCTGATCCTGAATTGCCCTTATTGCGGCGTCGATGCCGAAGAAACCGAACTCACCGCCGGTGGTGAGGCGCATCTGAAACGCTATGGTCCGGGCTCGTCCGAGGATGAGTTCCACGACTACCTGTTCATGCGCGAAAACCCCAAAGGCGTTCATTTCGAACGTTGGCGTCACAGCAACGGCTGCGGCAAGTGGTTCCACGCTGCGCGCTGTACGCAAACGTTGGAAGTGTTTGGAACTTATTCGGCCCAGACCACCGAGCCGCCCCAAGAAATCAAGGACGCGATCACCGCAAAGCGTCCCGGCTGGACGTGGAGAGAGTACAAATGATCCGCGCCGCCATCCGTAATTCCGCCTGCGAAAGGTCCGCAACATGAGCACCCGTCTCGCAAAACAAGGCCGGCTGATTGACCGGTCGAAAAAGGTCACGTTCACCTTTAACGGCACTTCGATGCAGGGCTATGAGGGCGATACGCTCGCCTCGGCGCTGTTGGCCAATGACCAAATGATGATGGGCCGGTCGTTCAAGTACCACCGTCCGCGCGGCGTTGTCGCCAGCGGCGCGGAAGAGCCGAACGCCCTGGTTGGGCTGGGCGAGGGCAATCGGTTTGAGCCGAACCAGCGCGCCACCACGACCGAACTTTTCAACGGCCTAACCTCGGTGTCGCAGAACCATTGGCCGAACCTTGAGTTCGATGTCGGGTCGATCAACACCCATCTGTCGCGTTTCCTGCCGGCTGGTTTCTACTACAAGATGTTCATCCATCCGAAACCGTTCTGGAAACACGTCTACGAACCGTTCATCCGTCAATCCGCCGGTCTGGGCAAAGCCCCTGACAAGGATAGCCGCGATGCGGACACCTACGAGCACTTCTATGCCTTCACCGACGTTCTGGTCATCGGCGGCGGTATCGCGGGTCTGCAAGCGGCTAAGGCCGCGGCCCAATCCGGTGCCAAGGTTCTGCTGATCGAGCAGACGGCCCATTGGGGTGGCCGCGCTCCGGTTGATGGGGGAACCATCGACGGCGAGCTTGTGGATAAGTTCGTGGAGCAATTGGTTTCCGAGCTTGAAACAATGGATAATGTCACCATGCGCGCTCGTTGCATGGGGGCAGGTGTCTATGACCATGGCTATGTGCTGGGGTATGAGCGCCTGAATGACCACAAGCCGGGCACGCAAGGTCCGCGTCACCGCCTGTGGCGCATCCGCGCCAAGCAGGTGGTCACCGCGACGGGTGCCATCGAACGCCCGTTGTCCTTTGCAGGCAACGATGTCCCAGGTGTCATGCTCGCCTCAGCGATGCGCGACTATGTGGTGAACTGGGGCGTGACCCCGGGCGAAAAAGTGATCGTGGCCACCAACAATGACGATGCGTATCGGACAGCGATCATCCTGAAACAAGCGGGTGTGAACGTCCTGCGCGTGGTCGATGCGCGCGCCGCAGCGGGTCCTCTGGCCGAAGAGGCGCGTCAGCTTGGTATCCGCGTTGACCCCGGCAAAGCAATCGCCAAGGTCAAGGGCGGCAAGCGCGTCAAGAAGGTTGCAATCTGCAATCAGGAAGGCATCGGTGGCGCTCGCGAAGAGGTTGAGTGCGACGCGGTGGCAATGTCGGGCGGATGGTCTCCGGTCGTCCATATGTGGTCGCATTGCGGCGGCAAACTGATCTGGGATGAAGCCAACGCGCATTTCCGCCCAGATCCCGATCGTCCTCCGTTGGGCGCAAATGGAGAAGGGTTTGTCGTGGCCGCAGGTGCCTCGAATGGACCTTTGGCCTTGGGTGAGGTTTTGACCGACGCGCACGCTGCGGGCAAAGCAGCTGCCAAAGCCGCCGGGTTCAAGCCCAAGAACACCAAGGCTCCGTCCGGGGAAACAACCGGCGAAGCACCGATGGAAGCTGTGTGGCTTATGCCAGCGAATGCTGAAATCCAGCTGCGCATGAAGTCTTGGCTGGACTTTCAGAACGACGTCAAAGTCTCGGACGTTCAGCTGGCCGCGCGCGAAGGGTATGAAAGTGTTGAACATACCAAGCGCTACACCACGCTGGGCATGGCGACCGACCAGGGTAAGTTGAGCAACATCAACGGTCTGGCGATCCTTGCTGATGCGTTGGAATCTGAAATCCCGAAGGTCGGAACCACCACATTCCGTCCGCCGTACACCCCAATTTCGATGGGTGCGATTGGCGGCGAAGCGCGGGGCGAGGTTTTCCAGCCGATCCGTCGTACTCCGATGCATGACTGGCATGACAAGAACGGCGCTGATTGGGAGCCGGTCGGCCATTGGCGCCGTCCGTATGCCTATGTTCGTGCAGGTGAAACCGTCCATGATGCGGTGAACCGCGAGGTGAAAAACACCCGTGATAACCTTGGACTGTTGGACGCCTCGACGCTGGGCAAACTGATCGTCAAAGGCCCGGATGCCGGGAAATTCCTAGACATGATGTACACCAACATGATGTCCACGCTGAAGATCGGCAAATGCCGTTACGGTCTGATGTGTTCGGAAAATGGGTTCCTGATCGACGACGGCGTAGTCGCTCGGATCGACGAAGACACCTGGCTGTGCCACACAACCACCGGCGGAGCGGAACGTATCCACGCCCATATGGAAGAGTGGTTGCAAACCGAGTGGTGGGACTGGAAAGTCTATGTTGCCAACGTCACCGAGCAATACGCTCAGGTCGCCGTGGTCGGCCCTAATGCTCGCAAAGTGTTGGAGAAGCTGGGTGGCATGGATGTCAGCCCCGAAGCGCTGCCATTTATGGAGTGGCGTGACGGTCAGATCGGTGGGTTCGATTGCCGTGTCTACCGGATCTCTTTCTCGGGCGAGTTGAGCTGCGAGATCGCGGTGCCTGCATCGCAAGGACAGGCTTTCTGGAACGCGCTGATGGAGGCTGGAAAAGAGTTCGGAGTGATGCCGTATGGCACCGAATGTCTGCACATCCTGCGGGCCGAAAAGGGCTTTATCATGATCGGGGACGAGACCGATGGCACCGTGATCCCACAGGATCTGGGGCTGAACTGGGCGATCTCGAAAAAGAAAGAAGATTTCCTTGGAAAGCGCGCGCAGGAGCGGTCGCATATGACCGACCCGGATCGCTGGAAATTGGTTGGGCTTGAGACTGTGGATGGTTCCGTCCTGCCTGATGGAGCTTACGCAGTCGGCGAGGGCGTCAACGCCAACGGTCAGCGCAACATGATCGGGCGTGTGACCTCGACCTACTACTCGGCCAATCTGGGCAAGGGCATTGCCATGGGGCTGATCAAGCACGGTCCCGACCGGATGGGAGAAGTTGTCGAGTTCCCCGGAACTGATGGCAGAACCTACAAAGCAAAGATCGTGGACCCGATCTTCTTCGACAAGGACGGGGAGAAGCAGAATGTCTGAACCCATCAGCGCACTGAACCACGCCAGCTATGACGGAATCGCCAAGGTCGAAGAATGCGGCCTGCAGGGTATGATCACCCTGCGCGGCGATCTGTCCGACAAGGTACTGGCCAAGGCCGTGAAGGACGCCACCGGGCAAAAAGTGCCCGGTCAGCGCGAAGCTCTGGTCGATGGTGAAACCGGCGTTTGCTGGATGTCCACCGACGAGCTTTTGGTGCTTGTTCCTTATGCCGAGGTCGAGGCCAAGCTGACCGCCATGACCAACGCGCTTAGCGGCACGCATGCGCTGGCGGTCAACGTCTCGGATGCTCGTGCTGTGTTCCGCATCGGCGGCAGCAGCGCCCGCGAGGTGCTGGGTAAGCTGGCACCGGTTGAATTGTCGTCAGAGGCTTTCCAACCCGGCCAAATCCGCCGTTCGCGTCTGGCGCAGGTGGCGGGTGCATTCTGGATGGACGACGCCGAAACGCTCCGCGTCGTCTGTTTCCGCTCGGCTGCAGACTATGTCTTCAACCTGCTGAAGGTTGCGGCGCAACCGGGCAGCGAAGTCGGTGTTTACTAAACCAAAGAACGGCCCCTTTCCGGGGCCGTTTCTACTTTGAGAACAGATACGTTCCGAAACCGGACAAGGCGTCAGAACTGACAAAATCATCCTTGGACGTCACACGACCCATCCCATCTCGGCATTCCGAATAAAACGCGAGCGTGTCAAACAGGGCGGCCATTTTTTCTTTGCGATCATCCGCATTCAAGTAGGGCGCGTGCGTCGAAAGATATAGGGCAGGGCGGTTCTGGTTCAGCCAGTTGGCGAGCGTCGGAACAACCGAATACTCGGCCCCTTCAATGTCCATCTTGACCAGAGAAACGCCTGATAGGTCATTCACGGCCTCGAACTGATCCCAAGCGATGGTCAGGGCGTCGCTGCCATGAGTGCCGTCATGCAACAAAGAACTTGTGGAGTCACCGGGCTCCCCACGGACCGACGCCATGCGGGCCACTCCAAACCGGTCCGACAGCGCGACACCAAAGGCCGAGACATTCTCGAAACCGTTCAGGTCTAGGTTCCAGGCAAGATGCCGGAACGCCGTGGGGTCTGGTTCAAAACACCAGACGTGCCGCGCCTTGCTGGCACCATACAGCACCGTCGGACCAATCCACGCGCCGATGTCCAGATAGTCACTGTCCGGGGACAGGAACTGATCCAGCACGGCAAAGGTTTCGGGTTCCCACTGGCCCGAGGCCGCCTTGCGCCAGAATTTCGAATGATAGGGATCCAGACGAAATGGCGCGCCGTTCAGGTTGCCCGCATAGTATCCGCGGGCGCGGTAAAACATCTTGCGCGCCTGTGTCAGCATCGCCTGCCTCCGGGTTTTCTTGTCTCGGCCCTTGACCTGCGGCGGTTGCCAAAGCATTTAACCCTTGGGAACCGCAACTTACATTTAACAGGGGGCCGACATGGCTTTTGAACTTCCTGATCTTCCTTATGCACATGACGCGCTGGCAGCCAAGGGTATGTCCGCGGAAACGTTGGAATATCACCACGACCTGCACCACAAAGCCTATGTCGACAACGGCAACAAGCTGATCGCCGGGACCGAGTGGGACGGCAAGTCGCTGGAAGAGATCATCGTCGGCACCTACGATGCAGGCGCAGTTGCTCAAAACGGCATCTTCAACAACATCAGCCAGCTGTGGAACCACAACCAGTTCTGGGAGATGATGGGCCCCGGCGGCAACGCAATGCCTGGTGAGCTGGAAAAGGCTCTGGTCGAAAGCTTTGGTTCGGTTGACGAATTCAAATCGCAGTTCAGCGCAGCTGGCGCAGGTCAGTTCGGCTCGGGCTGGGCGTGGCTGGTCAAGAACGCAGACGGTTCGCTGGCCGTAACCAAGACCGAGAACGGCGTGAACCCGCTGTGCTTTGGTCAAACCGCTCTGCTGGGTTGCGACGTGTGGGAGCACTCGTACTACATCGACTTCCGCAACAAGCGCCCGGCTTACCTGTCGAACTTCCTCGACAACCTGGTGAACTGGGAAAACGTTGCATCGCGGATGTAATCATTGACCCGATAAGGGTTAATCAAGGGCCTGCTGGTGGTGACACTGGCAGGCTTCTTTTTTGCGCGACTGTTTCCGCCTTTGGAACCGATATCGAACGAGTGTTTAGAGCCCTAGGTGTCAAATACTGCGATACTTTGACGACGAGGGATTTCAATAACAACGCTGAAACATCTTCGACGTGTTACCACTGCCCTTCGTGCAATCCTGGAACCAAAGCTCATAGCGAATGCCATATTGTGAAAGCGCCAGAAATACTCGGTGTGGGTCCATTCCTGCGGCTTCTCGATCAATGATCAGGACACGATCATCGGTCAAATGAAGCTCAAAGCGTTCGCGGGTTTCGGTGTATTCACCATCGCTGTCTTTGCTTGTTTGGCTCGTTTCCAAACGCAGCGCCTTGGCGATCTGCCCAAGTTCGACGTCCATCGGTAAGTTCTCGGATGGTATGGCTACATCCCACACAAGCCTGCCTGCGCCGATTGTAGCTTTCCAATCGCCCGATGCTCGGAAAATGCGCCAAATTCTAAAGAGCGCGCTCATTGCAAAAACGCCGCTTGCCAAGGCGCAAAGAGCAAAAACTGCTTTGAAAAATGCCCCGATATGGTCGGCGGGGTGAATTGTAAAAACGTAAAGTGCGGGCCAAATCAGCCCGAGGCAAACCCAAGCGATTTGCGTGCTGGCGACGCGTAGCTTCGACGAATGGATGACGGTTAGTTCTCTCACATAAACACGCTTTCACGGAACTGTATCAAAAATATGGCAAAGTCTGCATCAGACGGACGAGCGATCCTCACAATCACGAAAGATATCGGCCGCTCATAGCACCACACTTAACACTTTTTTGCCGGCTTTAGCTGACACCAAAAAAACGCGCCGTTCACCTGCGCCGATAAAGCTTAGAGCTTTGTCGCAGGTGGAAACTTGCCTATACGTCAACTTTCGAATTGAGACCTATTGTACGCGGCCCCGCAATACTTAGCTAAGATATGCGGAAGGGAGAGAGCCGCAAACCACTAAGAGCACTGTCAGGCAACGCGCTGAATGACTTCGGCGCGTCTCGGGAGAGGTGTGTCTGACGCATGAGGAATGGCATCAACGCCACAACAGGAGAACGCTATGGTCGAACTTGCACAGGGAACATGGGTTGTTATTGCCGACGGGGAAAAGGCGCTGTTCATGGAGAATGTCACCGACGCCGAAGATCCCAATCTGGTTGTCGTATCCGTCGAGGAAAGCGATGGCGCGAACGCCAAACCGTCTGATCGGGCAGGTCGCCGATATGACACGGCGCCGAACCAGAAATCGGCGATGGAAGAGGGTAAATGGAAGACCCATGCCAAATCCCTGTTTGTGCAGGACGTGGCCAATCTGTTGAACCGGAAAGGGCTGAAAGGCGCTTACAAACGGCTGGTTCTAGTGGCCAGTCCGCATGTCCTTGGGTTGCTGCGCCGACGGTTGCACAGCGAGGTGCTGGGCAAGGTGATTGCCGAAGTCGACAAGACGCTGACGAACCATCCTCTGCACAAGGTCGAACAGGTTCTGCGTAGCCGTCTTGCGCCCGCGACCTGACCTAGAAAGCCAGACGGGCGGTCCTGGCCGCCCGTTCATCGCGCAATTCAGGTAAGACTTGACCTGAGCGCCGACATCGCAGCCTCGGGGCTATCGACCCAGGTTATGAAACCCGCAAGCGAGGCGTCGGCGAAGCCTTGGCCGATGACCTGCTGCAATAGCTCCTTCAGCGTATCCCAGTAGCCATCCACATTCATGATCAGAATGGGCTTGTCGTGCAGGCCCAGCTGCCGCCATGTCAGCGCCTCGAACAGCTCGTCCAGTGAGCCGGGGCCGCCGGGCAGGACGACGACCGCATCGGCATTCATAATCATGACCTTCTTGCGCTCATGCATCGTCTCGGTCACGACAAAGCTCGTCAGGTCTGTTTTGCCGACCTCGCGTCGCAGCAGATGAACTGGGATGACGCCAAAGGTATCGCCCCCGGCGGACTGCGCCGCGCGGGCGACTTCGCCCATCAGGCCCACATCCCCGGCACCGTAGACCAGCCTCCAGTCTTCGTTTGCTAGCAATTCGCCGAACCGGCGCGCGGCCTCGGAATAGGCCGGAATCGCGCCATTTCGTGACCCGCAATACACACAGACAGATTTCTGAGACATGGAATGGCTTCTCCGGGCTTGTATCTGAGGTTTTGACCCCTGATAGCGGGATTGATAGATTGGCTCAACCGTCAGGCAGAATGTGTTATACTCAAGGCACTTGCGCTGCGGAGTGAAAGGAAAAGAATGGACTCCAAGTCGGGAAGCGAAAGCTCGGGGGCATTCGCCTGGGGGGCGATAGCGGGTGTTGTCGTGGTGCTCGGCGCGGGCGGGTTGTACCTGTCTGGAATATTTGGACCCGGCCCGCAGGACGAGGTGTCTGAACCGGATGTAGCCGTCGCAACCACCGAAAGTTCCGCGCCTACAACCCAAACATCAGAGGAGCAGGCGCCAGCAGAGGCCGAGCAACCTGCGCCCGCACCAGAGGATACGACCGCAACCGCACCGGATGATACGGCTAGTGCTGCGGCCGAGGACACTGCCGAGGCGGACCCGGTCATTCCTGCGCCGACGCTGGACCAGATTTTTGTCGAACCCGACGGCAACACGCTTTTGTCCGGGAATGCCAAGCCGGGATCCGACGTGCGTGTCCTGTTGGATGGTGAGCAGGTGCACAGCTTTACTGTCGACGCGTCGGGTCAGTTTGCCGAGTTTTTGTCGATCCCGTTCTCGGAGAATGCTCGGGGTCTGACATTGGAAACTGAGGGCGCGGATGCCCCTCTGCGCTCAGATGATTACTTGATTGCAGCTTTGCCCGAGCCAGAACCGGAGCCCGAGCAGATCGCCGTCGCCGAATCGGAGGAGCCAACTCCTGCGGAGGACACCGCTGCGCAATCCGAGACACCGGCCGTGCCTGCGGATGAAGCGGCTGCTGAGGTCGAAACGGCGGATGCCGGTACAGAACAAACTGAACAGACGGCCCAAGAGGCCGCCGAGGGCGTCGCGGAAGATACCCAAAATCAACAAGTTGCTGTGCTGCGTTCAGGTGAGGATGGGGTTGAGCTGGTGCAAGCCCCGACTGCGGAAACCAGCGCGCCGGAAGAGGTTGCTCTGGACACGATCGGTTATTCCGATGTGGGTGACGTCGAACTGACGGGGCGCGTGCCGGACGGGTCGGCGGTGCGCCTATATCTGGACAATCAGCTTGTCGACGATCTGTCGCCAGCGGATGACGGCAAATGGCGCAGCGAATTGGAGGGGATCGACCCAGGCGTCTACACCCTGCGTGTGGATGAGGTCGCTTCGGACGGAACCGTCGTCAGCCGCCTGGAGACGCCGTTCAAGCGCGAGCCTCTTGAGGTGCTGCGTGCCGCCGAAGCCAGCGATGAGCCCGAGGCCGCGCCCGAAGCGTCTGCAATCCGAGCTGTGACCGTACAGGAGGGCGACACGCTCTGGGCGATTTCTAGGGACCGGTTTGGTGACGGAATCCTCTACGTCAAGCTGTTCGAGGCCAATCGCGACTCGATCCGTGATCCTGACCTGATCTACCCGGGCCAGATTTTCACAATCCCCGAATAACCCTTGGTCTCTGGCCCCAGCGGGGCCAGGGACTATCTCTGACCGCAGATCAGGTACGTGATGAGACGAGCAGCCCCTATGACCTCAGAAGATATGCCTGCGACGGACGAACGCCGCTCTGGTTGGCGCACGATCCGCAAGGTCGCGCCTTACCTTTGGCCCGATAATGAGCCTTGGGTGAAGCGTCGCGTCGTGTTGGCGATGGGGATGCTGGTGCTGGCCAAGCTGATCGCGGTTTACACGCCGATCTTGTACAAAGGGGCGGTCGACAGTCTGGCGGGTGAGGGCGTGCCGCCTCTGGCGCTGGGCGCAGTGGGTTTGACTGTGGCCTATGGCGTTGCGCGGTTGTTTACCGTGGGGTTCCAACAGCTCCGCGATGCGGCCTTTGCCCCGGTTGGGCAGCGCGCGTTGCGGGCACTGGCGCTTGAGACTTTCCAGCATATCCACCAGCTGTCCATGCGCTATCACGTGACACGCCGCACCGGAGGCCTGAGCCGCATCATCGAACGCGGCGTGAAAGGCGTCGAGTTTCTGCTGCGCTTCCTGCTGTTCTCTATCGGCCCGTTGATCCTTGAACTGTTGCTGGTCGCGATCATCCTGATGTGGCTGTTTGACGTCTGGTATCTGGTCGTTGTGGCCGTGACTATCGGGCTTTACATCTGGTTCACCTTTGCCGTGACCGAGTGGCGCGTGAAACTGCGGCGCGAGATGAACGATCAGGATACCGAGGCCAACCAGCGCGCCATCGATAGCCTGTTGAACTTTGAAACCGTCAAGTACTTCAACGCCGAAACGCGCGAAGCGGAACGGTATGACGTGTCGATGAAGGCCTATGCGGGCGCCGCGTTGAAGACCGCGTATTCGCTCGCTTTCCTGAATTTTGGTCAGTCCTTTTTGATCACCTGTGGTCTGATCGGAGTGATGGTTCTGGCGGCCATTGGCGTACAGCAGGGCAGTCTGACCGTAGGCGATTTCGTTATGGTCAACGCGTATATGATCCAGATCACCGTGCCTTTGAACTTCCTCGGCACCGTCTATCGTGAAATCCGCCAATCGCTGGTGGATATGGGGCAGATGTTCGACCTGCTAGAGCAACCGGCCGAGGTGCAGGACAAGCCCGGCGCGCCGGATCTGGCGGTCAACGGCGGCGAAGTGACCTTGGACCATGTGCATTTCGGCTATGACCCCGATCGCGAGATTCTCAAGGGCGTTTCTTTGACGGTGCCCGCTGGGCAAACTGTGGCCATCGTGGGGGCCACAGGGTCCGGCAAGTCCACCATCGGGCGATTGCTGTTCCGGTTCTATGATGTCACGGGCGGCGCGCTGAAGATCGACGGGCAGGATGTGCGCGACGTGACGCAGTCCAGCCTGCACGCGGCCATTGGCGTCGTGCCGCAGGACACGGTGCT
This sequence comes from Ruegeria sp. BC3, assembly GCF_056539265.1. Lineage (NCBI taxonomy): Bacteria > Pseudomonadati > Pseudomonadota > Alphaproteobacteria > Rhodobacterales > Roseobacteraceae > Ruegeria > Ruegeria sp. BC3. The sequence goes on along the minus strand of NZ_JBQFUP010000001.1, from coordinate 920,205 downwards.
GTTCAATGACACCATTCGCTACAACATCGCCTATGGCCGTGACGGTGCCACGCAAGCCGAAGTGGAAGAGGCTGCAAAAGCCGCGCAGATCCACGACTTTATCGAGACGCTTCCTGAAGGCTATGACACCAAGGTTGGTGAGCGTGGGCTGAAATTGTCCGGTGGTGAAAAGCAGAGGGTGGGCATCGCGCGGACCTTGCTCAAAAACCCTCCAATCCTGTTGCTGGACGAGGCGACCTCGGCCCTGGATACGGACACCGAGCAGGACATCAAGGACGCGCTTGCGCGGGCAGGTGAGGGGCGCACTGTTCTGACCATCGCGCATCGCCTCAGCACCATTGCCGAAGCGGACCGTATCGTGGTTCTGGAGCGCGGCGAAATCCTTGAGCAAGGCACGCATGATGAGCTGTTGCAACGCGAGGGGCGCTACGCGCAACTCTGGAGCCGCCAGCAAGCTGACGCTGCCTGACCATTAGGTGGGGATTTTGCTCAACACAGGCAATCGAAAAACTGATTTTTCATCGAAGTTTAAATTGACGTTTATTTCTTCGATGACAAGGTACGCGCAGGCACGGTGCATGACACTTTGGCTGAACCCAAAAATGAGGAATAACTGATGAAAATGCGTGCAGCAGCTGCGTTACTCGCAACTGTTTTTATGGCGACTTCGGCAAGCGCCGAGGACCTTGAATTTCTGATCGTCAACGATTCCAGCGCGGACTTGGTGGAGTTCAATGTCTCCCCCGCGTCGTCCGATAGCTGGGAAGGCAATCTGCTAAGGGGTGGCTATCTGGCACCCGACTACGAGATTGACGTTGTTATCGCCGATGGTCTGACCACATGCGTTTACGATATTCGCGGCGGGTTCGATGATGGATCGTCGGTTGAAGACTATGGCCTAAACCTGTGTGATCTCGGTGAGTATGTCTTTACCGACTAAGTCACAAAAAAGAAACATGGCGAACCTTGAGGTTCGCCATATTGCTTATCATCAGCCTTAAGCGGTGGCGTGGGGGCTGATCCGGTCGATCATCTGAAGCCTTGCTTGGAGCCGGCGCAGTTTCATCCTTCCCAAACAACTTCCTTTGCCTGAGCTTTAAGGGTAGCGCGGCCGACGGCCATATCCTGTGCGACCGGGCCGAAGCGACCGGTCGCGGGGCGCGCCAGCGCTCTGCCAAGCCACACAGAATAGGTGGTCACCCACACACGCATCGCCAGGAAGGACGGCGTCACGATCAACGTCAGAATAGTCGCGATGCCCAGCCCAAAGACTTCGGCAGTCGCCAGCCGCTTCCGCCAAAGGGCCGTCAAGCCGATTGGGGAGGTCAGTCAAGTGCCGCGCACATCGGATGGCTACTCGGGGCAGATGCCCAAGCAGCGGATTGATTTCACTACCAGTTCCCACTGCGTCATAAGCGCATCTTACGATGCCAACCGGGTTGTGAACCTCACTCCTAACTGGAAATCGCGCACCATCGATCCGAGCGTTAGTCTGTTTCTTGGAGGCCCAGAGCACGCCCCTTCACGCCTTTCTTGTTCAAGCGCGATAGGGGGGCAATGAAACAATTGTTGCAAGAGAACGCCCGGCGTGCTTCCTGTATTCGTCGTTCAGAAACCCGCGACAGCCAATCTGGGAACGGTCTGCCCGACCAGACCGCGTCTGATGGACTGGACTTTGACGCTTTGCGGTCGGAAATAGTCTTCCAATACATCAAGGCTGCGCTGCGGTTGCGCTTCGCCACACATAAAGATGTCGATGGCGGCATAGCCGTGTTCCGGCCAAGTATGGACCGAGATATGGGACTCGGCCAACAAAGCCACGCCGGTAAACCCCGCCCGTTGTCCAAAGTCATGGGTCTTGAGGCCAAGAATATCGGCCTTGGCCGCAAGGGCGGCACGCCTCAGCGCATCTGCTCCGGGGAGTGGGTCATGAAGGGCAGTTGCGTCGAAGAAGTCGGCGATCAGGTGCAGGCCCAATGAGGTTGAGTATCCATCCATGAAAAGCGTGGTCCAAAAAACAGGCTGCTGTGACATCGATAGACTTTTGTCTGCGTGAGTCAATTATGGCTTCGCGGCACTTTCCGATATCGCTTTTGGCTACTCAGCCGCCTTCAAAGGCGTTTTCGGTGGATGATCGGGGCGATCGTCCGTTCCGGCCTCGGGCTGCCCAGACTCGGGTGTTCCATCATCCCATACAACTTCTGTTGTTTGAGCCTGACGGGCGGCGCGACCCACGGCCATATCCTGGGCGATTTGGCTTGAGCGTCCTGCGGTCGCCCGTGCCAGCGCCTTGGCCAGCCACACGGCATAGGTGGTCACCCACACCCGCAGCGCCAGGAAGGACGGCGTCACGATCAAGGTCAGGATAGTCGCGATGCCCAGCCCAAAGACGACGGCAGTCGCCAACTGCTTCCACCACAGGGCCGTCGGGCTGTTGATCGAATAGCCGCCGTTGATGAAGTCCAACGACAGGCCGAACATCATTGGGGTCAGACCTGCCATCGTGGTCAGGGTGGTCAGCAGAACCGGACGGATACGCGCCTCGGCCGTGCGGATGATGGCTTCGATCCGGGGCATATAGCGGCTGTATTCCTGATAGGTATCGATCAGAACAATGTTGTTGTTCACCACGATACCCGCCAGCGCCACGATCCCGGTGCCCGTCATGATGATCGAGAACGGTTGTTGCATGACCATCATTCCGATCAGGACGCCCGTGGTCGACAAAACAACAGCCAGCAGCACCAGCACCGAGTTGTAGAACGAGTTGAACTGCGCCAGCAGGATCACGAACATCAGGCCCAAAGCACCCAGAAAGGCGCTCTGCAGGAAGGCTCCGGATTCTTCCTGTTCTTCCTGATCACCGGTCCATTCCCAGTCGACGGCGCTGCCAAAGGGGTCGGTGTTCAACCACTCGGTCAGAACGGCGATACGTTCGTTGGGGTTGATCAGCACGATCCGCGCGTCGCCATCCTCAAGGCTTGTGCGCACCTCATCGGCACTTCCAGCACCGGTCAGCATCATCAACTCGTATGTGCCACCGGTCGGGCCAGCAAAGGTTGATCCAGTTGGCTCGACATCCTCGGGGATCTCACGCACAACGGCCAGACGTTGCTCTGTCCCGTCTGAGTTATTTGTCACAACCTTGCTCAGCCCCGGTTCAACATCGGCTTTTACGTCGTAATAGCGCTGTTGGTTGATCCGGTTGATCTCGGCCAGTTTGGCCACGGGTTTGCGCGTGACAAAGTTCGACAATGGTACCAGACCGTCGGGTGTGCGGACTTTGAGCGTATCCAGCGTGGACAATACCCGGTCAGAGTCGGGAAAGCGCACGCGGATTTCGATTTCTTCGTCCACACCCTCGGGGCGCATTTCACCCAGAAGCAATCCGCGCGTGACCAGTTGCACCATCGCACCAACCGTTGCCACATCCGCACCGAACCGTCCCGCCTTGGCGACGTCCACGTCGATCTGCCAATCGATACCGGGCAGGGGCAACGTGTCTTCGATCTTGATCAGGCCGGGGGTGGCGTCGAACGCTTCACGGGCGGCGACTGTGGCCGTTGTGAGCTCTTCCCAGCCATCTGCCTTGATGCGCAGGTGGACCGGCTTGGCCGAGGCGGGCCCTTGCTCCAATGGCTCGATCTCGACCACGAAACCCGGAATTTTTGCTAGTTCGGCGTTCAGTTCTTCTAAAACAAAATTGCCGTCATACTCGGGCGCAATGGTCTGACGATCCAGCAAGCCGCCGAGGATTGGCTCGGATAGGTTTGGCCGATCTTCCCACGGAATGATCTCGAACTGTACGCGACCGACCGTATCGGCCGGAGCTTGCGCGCCGCCGTTGTTTTGGTTCAGACCACCTTCGCCTGCAAAGGCAAAGACGTTTACCACGGCGGGATGCGCGCTGATGATTTCCTCGGCAGCCAGAACCATCTGGTCTTTTTCAACCAGCGAGATGTTGCCGCGCGCACGGACAAAGGCAGTGGCCTGTTCCGGTTCGGTTTCCACAAAGAACTCAACACCGCGGTTGTTGTTGCCGAAGGCTGTCATGACGCCGACGATCGCAAAACCGATCAGGACAATCGAAACGATCGGCATGATCGGGTTGCCGACTAGAAACTTGATGACGTAGCCAAACAGCGTATGTTCGCGCGCAGTATGCACATGCTGATCCGGCGCGCGTTCGATCCGCGCCGCGCTGAGCGTGACCGACCCCGCAAATCCGCCCAAGATGAACAAAGCCGCGCCTAACAACACGCCGCCCGATGCGCCCTCGGGCAGCAAATACGCGGGGTTCAAAAGCTGCATTGCGCCAAGGAAAATCATATAAAGTGCGGGCGGTACCATGACGGCCCGAACCCACCAAGGCGTTCTCGCACGCAGCCAGTCCGAGTTGCGGTCGAATACCCGGCTCATGCGGCCCGAAACACCGCCCATCACCGGCAGATAGACAAGCGCCACCACCAACGAGGCCGACAGAACAAAGATCAGCGTGATTGGCAGCATCTTCATGAACTCGCCGGGAACACCGGGCCAGAACAGCATTGGCAGGAAGGCGCAGAGCGTCGTGGCCGTTGAAGAGACGATGGGCCAGAACATCCGCTGCGCCGCCTCGACATAGGCATGCATTGGGCCGACGCCCTCTTTGATGCGCTTGTCGGCATATTCCACGACGACGATGGCCCCGTCGACCAGCATCCCCACGGCCAAGATCAGCCCGAACATCACCATGTTCGAGATCGTGACCCCGATCATCGCCAGAAACGCGAAACACAGCAGGAACGAGGTCGGGATGGCAAAGCCCACCAACAGCGCCGCGCGGGTGCCGAGTGAGGCCAGAACAACGATCATAACCAGAGCGACCGCGGTCAGAACCGAGCCTTCCAGCTGGCTGACCATCGAGCCGACGATCCGGCTTTGGTCATTCGATGTGCCCAGCTGAATTGCGGCCTGCATTTCGGGCGGCCATTTGGTCTGTGCGGTGGCAATGGTGGCCTTCACGGCGTCGACCGTGTCGATCAGGTTATAGCCCTTGCGCTTGACCACCTGCAACGCGACGGTCTGTTCGCCGTTGAAACGGGCGGTGCCTTCGCGGTCTTCAAAGGTGTAGTTGACCTGTGCCAGTTCTCCCAGCGTGACGACGCGGTCGCCGTTCACCTTGACCGGCAGGCCATACACGTCCTGCGCGGTTTTGAACGATGACGGGATCTTGACCGAGAACGTGCCCTGCGCCGTTTCAACCTCGCCCGCTGCGATCAACTGGTTGTTGTTGCGCACGACGTTGATCAATTCATCCGCGGTAACGTTATAAGCCTCAAGCCGAAGGGGGTCGATCAGGACCTCAAGCAATTCGTCACGATTGCCCGCGATACCCGCTTCAAGCACCGAGTCCAAAGCCTCAAGGTCGTCCTGCAGATTTTTTGCGATGCGGGCCATCGTGCGTTCGGGTACAGCGCCGGTCAGGTTGACGATGACGATGGGGAATTCCGAAAAGTTAATTTCGGTCAGCGAGTATTGCTCGGCGCCTTCAGGAAACTCGGCCTGCGCGCTGTTCATCGCATCGCGTACGTCGGCCATGATCGCGGTTTTGTCCCAGCCGAACTCAAACTCAAGCGCCACACCGGCATAGCCTTCGGCGGCGGTCGAGGTCATGTCTTTCAGGCCATCAAGGTCTGCAAGCTCGGTCTCCATCGGTTTGACCAACAGGTTTTCCGAGTCCTCGGCGGAAATGCCAGGAAACTGCACCGAGACGAACAGGGCAGGGATTTCGATGTCCGGCTCACCTTCTTTCGGCAGGCTGACATAGGCAAACCCGCCGATGACCAATGAGATAGCGATAAAGGCCAGAACCATTCTGGCCCGGCCTGCGGCCCAACTGACTATTCCGGTCATTTTGCTGCTTCCCGATAAGTGGGTTCGACCATGACGCCGCGGGTGACGAACTCCTGACCCACAACGATGACGTCGACGGTTTCTGGCAGGCCGCCGACCCAGACGCCTTCGGCTGTGTCACGCAGCAGGGCGACGGGATGGAAATCAACCACATTGCCCTGGCCAACGGTGCGTACCCCCACCTGACCTTCGTTGTTGAGGGTCAGGGCCGACTGCGGCAGGAAGTGCGCCTTGGCTCCGGCGGCTGAAATACGGATATCGGCGGTTTGCCCGTCGCGGATGGCCAGCTCGGGGTTCGGAACCGTGATCTCGACTTCGAACGTGCGGGTGACTTCGTCGGCAGAGCGGCTCAGGAAGGTCACGCGACCGGCGACTTGCAGTCCGGTCACCAGTTGTGCGGTTGCCTCAGAGCCGACGATGACCCGGTTGACCTCGGTCTCGGGGACAAACCCGACCAGCTTGATCGGGTTCAGCTGAATGACGGTTGCGCACAGCGAACCGGGCTGCATCAGGCTACCCAACTCGGCGGTGTCGCTTTCCAGCAGGCCCTTGAACGGAGCTTCGATGGTCTGACGTTCGATCTCGCGCTCTGCGGCCTTGACCTCGGCTGTTGCAGCTTCGATCCCGGCGCGGGTGGCTTCCAGCCCGGCTTCTGCAGTCTTCACACCAGCCTCAGCGGTGCGCATCGCAGCCTCGCTTGAGATTCGACGAGTTTCCGAGCCAAAGCCGGTCTCGGACAGCTTGTTCGCCGCGGTCAGGTTGATCTGGGCCTCGGCCACGCGGGCGTGCGCCTCTTGCAAGCGCGCTTCGGCTTCGGGGATACGGCTTTCGGCTTCCAGCTTGGCCGCCTTGGCTTCGGCCAGACTGGCGGGGCGGGTGCCCGGATCAAGCTCGCACAGCAGGTCGCCCGCTTCGACAAAAGCACCCTTACGCTTGGGTTCCGAGATCACAGTCGAGGTGGTTTCAGCCAGAACTTCGACTTCGCGATTGGCGCGGGTCTGGCCGCGCAACTGGACAGCGTTATCAATCTCGCGCGCCGACGATCGCATGGCTACGACCCCGATGGTCAGCTGTTCTTCGCCCGAATCCGCGCCGGATTCGGTGGCTGTTTCCGGGCTTGCATCCGCTTCAGCGCGTCCGGCGAAGGCAAAAAGGCTGTCCCTCTGAAACACGAGGAAAAATAGAACAACAATAACCAATGCGGCATTTACAAGTGAAATCAATCGCATGCGGGGCTACTCCCAGAATTCGCTGCCGTGTTTTTCTTGGCGTCCATGCTAGAAAGTGGGCACGAGTATGTATGTTTTCTACGCTAAACTGAATAGTTCGGTTTATTTTTTTCCACAATAGCGAAGGCCCCCATTGTGAATGTGCGAAATCGGACCCTTGGCTTGGCGAAAGCGCCGGGGTATGACATGGCGCCATACACCAAGGATACAGCCCCGGAGGGCAGGGATGAGCGACGTCGACAGTTTTATTGATGAGGTGACCGAAGAGGTGCGCCGAGACCGCCTGTTCCTGTTATTGCGCAGATGGGGCTGGGTTGGCGTTCTTGCGGTCCTTCTGATCGTGGGCGGTGCCGCGTTTAACGAGGTGCGCAAGGCACGCGCCACCAGTCAGGCGGAACAGCTGGGGGATTCCCTTTTGGCCGCGCTGACGCAGAATCAATCCCAAGATCGGGTTGCAAGCCTGGAAGCGGTCGAAACGCAATCGCCTGGCGGCGACGCGATTCTCAACATGCTTCTGTCGGCCTCTCAGCTTGAGGCCGGGTCCGACCAAGATGCGGTTGCCAGTCTGAACGCTGTCGCAACGCAGGGCGACCTACCGGAAATCTACCGCGCCATCGCCAGCTTCAAGGCGCTTCTGCTGCAGTCCGAGACTTTGCCCGCCGCTGATCGCCGCGTTCAGTTCGAAGCGCTTGCCGCGCCTGGCGCGCCGCTGCGCTTGCTGGCCGAAGAACAACTGGCCCTGATCGATGTGTCCGAGGGCAATGTCGAGGCGGCAATCACGCGCCTGCAATCGCTGCGTCAGGATGCTGAGGTCAGCATTGATCAGCAGCAACGCGCGGCGCAGCTTATCGTAGCGCTGGGCGGCGAGCCAGAACCTCTGGTAGCCCAGCAGGGCTGATCCGGTAGCGGCAACAACATTTTCAGGCGAGTTCGGAATATCATGGTAGCAAGTCTATTTTCTCGTATTGGATTGCCGGTGGCAGCCCTGGCCCTGACCATGGTCGCAGCCTGTGAAGAGCCCGAGGTCATCCTGCCCGGTGAGCGGGAAGATATTCGTCCATCCTCTGATACCGCAACCGTCGAGACCCGTGGCTCGAAACCGATCAGCCTGCCAGCGCAAAGGGCCAACGCAAGTTGGCCGCAGAGCGCGGGCACCGCGGCGTTCCGCACGACCAACGCCCAATTGCGTGCAACGCCGCAGCGTATCTGGTCCACATCCATTGGCAAGGGCGACTCGCGTAAGCTGCGGATCACGGCCGAGCCGGTTGTTGCCGGCGGCCTGATATACACTCTGGATGCAGGTGCCACTGTTTCGGCGGTATCGCCACAAGGGCAGGTTGTTTGGAACACCAACCTGATCCCGCCGAATGATGGCGACTCGGATGCTACGGGCGGTGGCATGGCCTATGACAATGGCGTCCTATATGTGTCCTCAGGCTTTGGCCGCCTGACTGCGCTTGACGCCAGAACCGGTGCTGTCCGCTGGCAGAAGCGATTGAACGCAACCGGCAGCGGTGCGCCTTTGGTTAGCGGTGGTCTTTTGTATCTGGTCGCCGGGGACGAAACCGGCTGGGCCGTCAACACCAAAGACGGACGTATCGCCTGGCAGGTGCAAGGCACACCCAGTGTCGGCAACGTGCTCGGCGCTCCCGCGCCGGTTTTGGCATCCGATTTTTCTGTCTTCGCCTTTGGTTCGGGTGACATCGCCGCGACCTTCCGCCGGGGCGGTATTCGCCGCTGGAATGCTTCGGTCGCGGGTGGACGTCGTGGACGTGCGGCCGCGCAGATCGTGGACGTGACCGGAGGACCAATGGTCGTGGGCAACACGATCTACATCGGCAACCACTCCGGGCGCACCGTTGCGTTTGACGCCAACACAGGCGACCGCATCTGGACTGCGGACGAAGGAGCCGTCGACACTGTCTGGCCTGCTGGCAATAGCATTTTTCTGATTAGCGACCGCAGCCAGCTGGTGCGGCTGGACGCGGCCACCGGGACAATTGTCTGGGCACAGGACCTTCCGGGGTTTGTCAAAGACAGGCCAGGTCGGCGTGGACCGATCTATGCGCATTACGGCCCCATTGTGGCGGGCGGTCGCATCGTCATCGCCTCGAATGACGGCTATCTCCGCTTCTTCAACCCGGTTGATGGATCGCTGGTGAACCGTGTCGAGGTGCCCGGCGGCGCAACGACAGCACCGGTTGTGGCGGGTCAGACGCTGTACGTGGTGTCGACCAAAGGTGATTTGCACGCTTTCCGTTGACCGAAAGATGCGCTAAAGGGCGCGTCTGAGTCTTGAAAGTTGAGTATCATGTCGCTGACCCTCGCCATCGTGGGCCGCCCCAACGTGGGCAAATCCACCCTGTTCAACCGCCTTGTCGGCAAACGCCTGGCTCTGGTCGATGACCAGCCCGGCGTGACGCGTGACCTGCGCGAGGGCGAGGGACGTCTGGGTGATCTGCGCTTTACCGTGATCGACACCGCAGGTCTTGAGGACGCGACCGACGACAGCCTGCAAGGCCGCATGCGTCGCCTGACCGAGCGCGCGGTGGATATGGCGGACGTTTGTCTGTTCATGATCGACGCTCGTGTCGGCATCACACCGACGGATGAGATGTTCGCGGAAATCCTGCGCAAACGATCGAAACACGTGATCCTTGCAGCCAACAAGGCCGAAGGCAGCGCTGCGGATGCCGGTGTGCTCGAGGCTTATAACCTCGGTCTGGGTGAGCCCGTCCGACTGTCGGGCGAGCATGGCGAAGGGATGACCGATCTCTATACCCAGCTGATGCCACTGGCCGATGCCGCCGAAGAGCAGGCGGTCGACGATGCGCCGGAAACCGATATCGACCTTGACGAAGACGGCGAGGGTGAGACACCTCTGATCACAGCGGCCAAACCGCTGCAGGTGGCCGTTGTCGGGCGTCCGAACGCTGGTAAATCGACGTTGATCAACAAGATCATGGGCGAAGATCGGTTGCTGACCGGACCCGAAGCCGGGATTACCCGCGACGCCATCAGCCTGCGCATCGACTGGGCCGACCCGGATGGGGAAACCACGCCCATGCGGATCTTTGATACCGCGGGCATGCGCAAAAAGGCGAAGGTGCAGGAAAAGCTTGAAAAGCTATCGGTCTCTGACGGTCTGCGCGCGGTGAAATTCGCTGAGGTCGTAGTGGTCCTGCTAGACGCGGCTATTCCGTTCGAACAGCAAGACCTGCGCATCGCCGATCTGGCCGAACGCGAAGGCCGCGCCGTCGTTGTTGCGATCAACAAATGGGACATCGAAGAGGACAAGCAGGAAAAGCTGCGGGATCTGAAAGAGTCGTTCGAGCGTTTGCTGCCGCAACTGCGTGGTGCCCCGCTGGTGACGGTTTCAGCAAAAACCGGCCGTGGGTTGGAGCGTCTGCGCGCCGCCATTCTGCGTGCCCATGACATCTGGAACCGCCGCGTCCCGACGGCTGCATTGAACCGTTGGCTGACGGCCATGTTGGAACAGCACCCGCCGCCAGCCCCGCAAGGCCGCCGGATCAAGCTGCGTTACATGACCCAAGCCAAGACCCGCCCGCCGGGGTTCGTCGTAATGTGCTCGCACCCAGACAAGATGCCTGCCAGTTATACGCGGTATCTGGTCAACGGACTGCGCGAGGATTTCGACATGCCGGGCACGCCGATCCGCCTAACGTTGCGCGGGCAAGGGGACAAGAACCCCTACAAAGGTCGCCGCAAGAAAAATGCCGGTGCCTTGGCTAAACATCTCAAGGGTCGCGCGTAACTGCGCCAATTTTCAGCATTTTCGGCTGAGGGGCGTGACAGCCCCATTTCCCCACGCTAGCATTCACTGGCGTGCATCTGTTTTTTGCGCGTGTTTTTTCACGCGGAGATTCCGCACCAGTTTTTGACACCATTGGACCTGACCAACGTGGGGAGCGGCTGGATGGATCTGAGGGAATACACAAGGCAATACGCGGTTCAGGACAATAGATTGGCCGCGCTGAGCTATTTCGGAACGTTTGCGGTGTATTTCACATCGCTGGCACTGGCGATCATTTATGTAGACCGCTGGTATGTGATGATTCCTGCCGGGATCGTCTTTGCCTTCTCTGCAGTGCGTCTTTATGTGCTGCAACATGACTGCGGGCATCATTCGCTGTTCGAAACCCGCGCGCAGAATGAATGGGCAGGGCACGGGCTTTCACCGTTCACATTTGCGCCTTTTGAGGTGATGAAGCAGAACCACAACCTGCATCACGCCGGGATCGGGAATCTGGAGCACCGTGAAACGGGTGAAATCCATACCATGACCGTGCGCGAATGGGAAAACGCCGACTGGAAAACGCGTTTGTTCTACAGGCTTTATCGAAATCCGTTCATCCTGGTACCGGTCGGCGCGCTGTTTACCTATTTCATCCGCTATCGCTGGCCCAAGAATACGGTTCGTTTCGGAGTAATGGGCGTGCTGTTGCATAACCTCTCCATCATCGTGTTCCTCGGGCTTTTGTACTTGATCGCCGGCACGACTGGCATTTTGGTGTGGCTGGTGTTCTCGCTTCTGGGCGGCATGCTGGGTGTGTTCCTCGTCTATCTTCAGCACAATTTCGAAGACACTTACTGGGACCGTCGCCCCGAGTTGGACCCACAGTTGGCGGCGCTTCAGGGCTCATCTGCCTTGGATTTTGGGTGGTGGTTCGACAATGCGGTCGCATGCATCACGCTGCACGACATTCACCATTTCAATGCACGTATTCCGTCTTATCGGCTGCGGGCTTGCCACTATAACCTACCGCCGGAATACACTCCGCGCCGGATCAAGTTCCCCGAGGCCGTGGCGGCACTGAGCCTGAAATTATGGGATGAAGAGGCGAAACGCCTTGTACCGTTTCCGCGCAAGGATCAGTCAGGACGGTTCGCTCATAGCAATTGATACAAAAAACCTTATGCTCGGACATAGGGCTGCGAGGCTGTATATCTTGTGTATATACAGATTGCAGGGATAGACTGAAAGGACAGAGAATGACCGTAGTGACCGAAATCAAAGGTGTAGGTGAGGCGCTTGGACAGTCTTTGACGTCTAATGGGTTCAAAACCGCAGAAGCCATAGCCAAGGCGACCCCCGCTGATCTGGTCAAAGTTCCTCGCATCGGTGAAGCCCGCGCGGCTGTATTGATCGCTGCGGCAAAAGAGGTGGTCGCGGCGAAGCCTGCGGTCGCAAAGCGCGCTGCAACAAAACCCGCCGCAAAGAAAACCGCCCCGGCGCGTGCTGCGGCGAAACCAAGAACCCGCCAGTCACCGGCAAGAAAACCGGCGACGCGCCGAACTACGGCCCGCAAGACAGTTGCCGCGGCAGCGGCCGAAAAGCGGGCTGAAGAGGCGGCGCGAAAAGCCGCCGAAGAGAAAGCTGCAGCCGAACTGGCAGCGGCCAAAGCCAGAAAGAAGGCCAAGGCCAAAGCCAAAGCGGAAAAGGCCGCTAAAAAGCTTCAGGAAATGGAAGCTGTGTTCTCGAAAGCCAAGGATAAGGTGAAAGCCAAGGCGAAGAAGGACAAGAAGAAAGACAAAAAAGACGGCAAGAAAAGCGCCGACAAAAAAGACAAGAGTAAAGATAAAAAGAAAGACAAGAAGAAGGATAAGAAAAAGGCGAAGAAGTAAACCTTCCTCGCCCTTGATCTTTCGGAACCGGCGCCCGTTTGGACGCCGGTTTTCTTATGCCAGCGTGCCGTCCAGCTGCAGGGTCAGCTTGCCGCCCAGGTAAGGGGCCAGAACTTCAGGCAGGGTGACGGTACCGTCGGCGTTCTGACCGTTTTCCAGAACGGCAATCAGGCAACGGCCAACGGCCAGGCCCGAGCCGTTCAGGGTGTGAACGTATTCTGGCTTACCGCCGCCTTCGGGACGGAAGCGTGCGTTCATCCGACGGGCCTGGAAATCACCGCAGGTCGAGACCGAGCTGATCTCGCGATAGGTGTCCTGACCTGGCAGCCACGCTTCGATGTCGAACGTCCGGCGCGCGCCAAAGCCCATGTCGCCGGTGCACAGGATGACGGTACGATAGGGGATGCCCAGTTTCTCCAGAATGCCCTCGGCACAGCGCAGCATGCGCTTTTGTTCCTCATCCGATTTTTCCGGGTGGGTGACCGAGACCATCTCGACCTTTTCGAACTGGTGCTGACGCAGCATGCCGCGTGTGTCCTTGCCCGCGCTGCCAGCTTCCGAACGGAAGCAGAGCGAATGCGCGGTATAGCGGCGGGGCAGGTAGCTTTCCTCGATCATCGTGTCGTTGACGATATTGGTCAGCGACACCTCGGAGGTCGGGATCAGCCACCAACCTTCGCGGGTCTGATAGCTGTCCTCTCCGAATTTTGGCAGTTGGCCGGTGCCCTGCATCATCTCGGACAGAACCAGAACCGGGCCGTTCACCTCGGTCAGTTCGTTCTCGTTGATATGCGTGTCCAGCATGAACTGCGCCAGCGCACGGTGAATGCGGGCGACACCGCCGGACAACAGCACAAAGCGAGAGCCGGATAGCTTGGCCGCCGTCTCGAAATCCATTCCGTTCTGCACGGCTTCAATCTCGAAATGCTCCTTCGGCGCAAAGCCCAGTTCCCGCGGAGTGCCCCAGCGGTTGACCTCGACGTTGTCGTCTTCGTCCGCACCTTCGGGCACGTCCTCAGCTGGCAGGTTGGCGATGCGGATCAACTGATCCGTCAGCAGCGCGTCCAAATCCTTGGCCTCGGTCTGCATCCGGGCGATTTCAGCCTTTTTCTCGGCCACCAAAGCGCGCAGGCGCTGGAACTCATCCTCGTCACCGCGGGCTTTGGCTGCGCCGACTTCTTTGGAGGCCTTGTTCTGTTCAGCCTGCGCGGTTTCGGCCGCCAGAATCTTGGCCCGGCGGCTTTCGTCCAGCCTCAGCAAATCTGACGACACCGGCGCGTCCCCACGGCGCGCAAGTGCGGCGTCGAAGGCGGCTGGGTTTTCGCGAATGGCGCGGATGTCGTGCATGGTTCAGATCCTTAAATGCGTGAATCACTGAAACCGCTTATGCACCATCTGAATGGAAGGGTGTAGCGCCGGTTACGACTTATCCGCGTCCTCGTGTGTTTCATGCGCCAGGTGGCCATCCCAATGCCCGGCCGGTATCTTGGGTTCGGGCGGATCGGCCATGTAAGAGGGCGTCATGATCTGGACGCTATTCTCGTTGAAAACGGCCACGATATTGCGATGCAGATCCGACCGGATTTTCGGAATGATACTGCCGCGGGTCGTATAGCCGTTGATCTGATAGTTGATCGCGTAGTCAGCCAGGGCGGTCCACAAAACAAAGGGTTCGGGCTTGGACTTGATGCCCTTGGTGCGATTGGCAGCCTCGATCAGCATCGCCTCGACCTTTTCCGGTGGCTCTTCGTATCCGATGCCGACAGTCGTGTGCAGCAGCAGCCCGCTGCCGTCCGTTTTCTTTGAGAAATTCACCACATCAGAATTCATAAGCTGCGCGTTGGGGATCGAGATCAGCTCGTTTTTGATGGATTTCAGGTGGGTTTCCATAAGCTTGATCTGAACCACGTCCCCGATGTGATCGCCGATCTGAATCCGGTCGCCGATTGAGGTCGAGCGGCGATAGATCACGAACAGACCGGCCAGCATGTTGGACACGACTGAGTTTGCACCCAGCGACAGCATCGCGCCCACGAGGATGGTCAATCCCTGGAATGCCGCCGAGTCCGAACCTGGGATGTAAGGGACGGCAAAGACCAAGGCGATCAGGATCACAACAACGCGGGCAATGTTGAAGGTCGGGCTGACCCAGTGTTTTTCGAAATCGCCCATGTCGAATGAGCCCGCTTCGACCGCGTCAAAGAACACCCGCATCCCTTTGATAATGTACATCGTCACCCAAGTGATCAGGCCAAGCATGATCATGTTGGGGATATAGCTGAGTATGCCCTTGAAGATCAGCAACACGGGCTCTGTCAGGTAGGTCAGCAGTAGCTGCGCGAAATAGCGGGTTTCAGCGAATGCCAGCAGAACGAAGGACAGGTAATAGTAGAACCCAAGGAAGAAGATGATGAGCAGAACGAAGTTCAACCCATAGCGCACCAGCGCGGCAATTGCCTCGGCTTGCACGCTTTTGGCGGTCGCTGTCTCCACGTCTTTAAGGTGTCGTTTGACGAGTTTTAGTGTTTTGCGTCGAATGCGACGGTGCACCCATAGGATCGCCACCACAAACGCAACAAATCCCAAGGTCCAAGCGGCCGCCTCGATCGCACCGGATACCCTGGCTTGTTCGGTGCGGTTCGCACGGTAGGCTTCGATGGATTGCTTGATCGCGTTCCCGTGCAACACGCTCAGAACGCTGAGCTCCATCTGATCCAATTCTGCGTCAGCTGCCGTAACGATTGAGACCCTTTCACCATCCGCAATTGTCCAGATGCCGATCTCGGTTTCTTCATAGGTGATCTCGACCGTTGGTGCGTCCGAAGCCTCGGCAATTTCGATGATCTTGTTCTGGACACCTTCAGCCCGCTCTGGCGCGGGTAGGGCGCTGGAGCCCCGGACTTGGAACAAGACGTCACCGTCCACGATGACCGGAGCCATGAAAGAGTCCGATTCCTCACCCTCGGGTGGGACCGTGTCGGCCGGTGTTTCCTGCGCAACTGCGACATCTGAAAACCAAAGGCTCGACGCCATGGCTGTCAGAAAATAAACCAGTAAAAGGAATGGCTTGATTTGCCGTACCATATGTCCCCCTTAACCCAAACTATACCCGGATTCAGCAGGGTGCCTAGGACATATCTGCAACGCCTGGATTGTTCTTTGGACAGTGTTGCGACGTCAGGGTGGGGCACAGCGACGCCTTTGCTTGCAAAGGGGCAACTCAGAGCATAGGTT
Organism: Ruegeria sp. BC3; assembly: GCF_056539265.1. NCBI lineage: Bacteria > Pseudomonadati > Pseudomonadota > Alphaproteobacteria > Rhodobacterales > Roseobacteraceae > Ruegeria > Ruegeria sp. BC3. Next base: position 904,201 of record NZ_JBQFUP010000001.1, on the reverse strand, counting down.
CTCGCCAAATTTGCGGAGCGTGTCCGCAGCATCTAGACAAAGGAATATCCCATGGAAGGTGGCGCAATCGCCCAGTTTCTCCCGCTGATCCTGATCTTCGCGATTATGTATTTCCTGCTGATCCGTCCGCAGCAGAAAAAGATGAAGGAACACCAGGCCATGGTCGAGGCTGTGCGCCGCGGCGATCAGGTTGTCACCCAAGGTGGATTGATTGGCAAAGTAGCCAAGGTCAAAGAAGGCGAGAACGAGATCGAGGTCGAAATCGCCGAAGGCGTCAAGGTTCGCGTCGTCAAGTCGACCATCGCTCAGGTTCTGAACAAGACCGAACCTGCGAAGTAACTTCGCGCGACAATTCCTTGAAAAGGCAGGGTAATGCTGCAAATTGATACCTGGAAGCGGGTTCTGATCTGGTCGGTCTGCGTGATCGGCCTGCTGATGGCCCTGCCGAATGCGTTTTATACGCGCGTCGAGCAATCCAACGATGCCAAGGCCGCGATCGAGCTTGGCATCGACACCCCCGAAATGCAGGCCGAAGCGGCGCAGTGGCCAAACTGGCTGCCGTCGTCGCTGGTCAATCTGGGCCTCGATCTGCGCGGCGGTGCGCATCTGCTGGCTGAAGTTCAGGTCTCGGATGTCTACGAATCCCGGATGGAGGCGATGTGGCCGGAAATCCGTGATGCGCTGCGGGATGAACGCGCCACCGTTGGCACGATCCGCAAACAGGAGTCGGCTCCCGACGAAATCCGCGTCAAAATCAGCCAGCCAGAGGGCATCAACCGCGCGCTTGAGGTTGTGCGCGGATTGGCCCGACAGGTGCAGACCCTGACCGGAGTAGGGGCTACGGACATCGAAGCGCGCGCCGAAGGCGACACTATCGTTGTTCAGCTCTCCGAGGCGGAAAGGCTGGCCTCGGACGACCGCACCGTACGCCAGTCGCTTGAGATCGTGCGCCGTCGTATCGACGAAGTCGGCACGCGCGAACCCACGATTCAGCGCCAGGGCGCGGACCGTATTCTGATTCAGGTTCCCGGCATTGGCAGCGCGGGTGAGTTGAAAGAGATCATCGGCACCACCGCGCAGTTGACCTTTAACCCGGTCGTTGGGCGAGGCACGAATGAAAACGCTGTGCCAGGCATCGGCGAAAAGATAATCCCTTCCATCGATGAGAACGGAATCTTCTACACGGTCGAGTCCGCTCCTGTCGTCACCGGCGAGGAACTGGTGGATGCCCAGCCCTCCTTCGACCAGAATGGACGCCCGGCGGTCAGCTTCCGGTTCAACACATCTGGCGCACGTAAGTTCGGCGACTACACGCTGGAAAATATCGGCCAACCGTTTGCAATCGTTCTGGATGATGAGGTCATCTCGGCTCCTGTGATCCAAAGCCACATTCCGGGTGGTTCAGGTATCATCACCGGCAACTTCACCGTTGAAGAAAGCACCAATCTGGCCGTCCTGCTGCGTGCGGGTGCCCTGCCTGCGGGGTTGGAGTTCCTTGAGGAACGCACCATTGGCCCAGAACTAGGGCAGGACAGCATTGACGCCGGTAAGGTGGCGACCATCGTGGCCTTTGTCGCGGTGCTGACCTTTATGGCGCTCAGCTATGGTCTGTTTGGTATCTTTGCCAACATCGCTCTGATCATCAACGTGGGCCTGTTGTTTGGCCTGTTGTCCCTGATCGGTGCCACGCTGACACTGCCCGGTATTGCGGGGATCGTTCTGACGGTGGGTATGGCGGTGGACGCCAACGTGCTGATCTTTGAGCGTATTCGCGAAGAACTGAAATCCGCCAGAGGGCCGGCACGGGCCATCGAGCTGGGCTATGAGAAGGCGTTGTCGGCCATTTTGGACGCGAACGTGACCACCTTCATCACCGCTGTGATCCTGTTTGCCATGGGCAGCGGTCCGGTGCGCGGTTTCGCAATTACACTGGGTCTTGGTATTCTGACCTCGGTCTTCACCGCGATCTTCGTGACGCGTCTGATGATCGTCATGTGGTTCGAACGCCGCCGTCCGAAAACGATCGAGGTTTGACATGAGACTGAAACTCGTACCCCAGAACACCTCGTTCGATTTCTTCAGCCGCTGGAAAATCTGGCTGGGCATTTCCGGCCTGATGATGGTGATTGCCTTCACCTCATTCATGATCCAAGGCCTGAACTTCGGCATCGACTTCCGCGGTGGGACCACCATTCGAACCCAAAGCGCCGAGGTCGTGGACGTTGGCGCCTATCGCGATGCCATCGCTCCGCTGGAACTGGGCGACGTGACCATCACCGAAATCTTCGATCCGACCTTCGGGCCTGATGAAAATGTCGCGATGATCCGTATTCAGGCTCAGGCCGAGGCAGAAGCAGTGTCGGCTGAAACCGTTACAGCGGTTGAAGAGGCGCTAAAGATTGCGGCTCCGGATATTCAATTTGTATCCGTTGAATCCGTTGGTCCCAAAGTCTCGGGCGAGTTGATCCAAACGGCGGTCATTGCGGTCGCGCTGGCGATAGGCGCGGTGCTTGTCTACATCTGGTTGCGCTTTGAATGGCAGTTCGCTTTGGGTGCGGTCGCAGCGCTGGTGCATGACGTGATCCTGACCATCGGGATCTTCTCGGAACTGCAGATTCGGTTCGACTTGGCCATTATCGCCGCGTTGCTGACGATTGTGGGGTATTCGCTGAACGACACCGTGGTTGTGTTCGACCGCGTGCGCGAGAATCTGCGGAAGTATAAAAAGAAAGACCTCAAAGAAGTGTTGAACATCTCGATCAACGAAACCCTAAGCCGGACGGTCATGACCTCTGTCACGACCCTGCTGGCGCTGATCTCGCTCTATGTGCTTGGCGGAGACGTGATCCGTGGCTTTGTCTTTGCCATGATCTGGGGCGTGATCGTGGGGACGTACTCATCGGTCTTTGTGGCTTCGACCATCCTGTTGTGGCTGGGTGTCAAGCGCGACTGGTCCAAACCGTCTAACAACGCGGGCAATCAGTTCGCGAATGTGGACGCTTGATCTGTTCGGCCAGTCCCCGACGGGGCTGGCCGTACTCTTTTTTGCAGCTTTTCTAAGCGGGGTCGTGCGCGGGTTTTCCGGGTTTGGAACTGCGCTGATCTTCCTGCCTCTGGCGACACCGTTTCTGGGCCCGTTTGGGGCGCTGATCGGGCTGACCATCATGGACATTTTTGGACCGCTGCCCAACCTGCGACGGGCATGGCGAGCCGTGGATCGCGGCGACCTTGTGCGGTTGCTGCTGGGATGCGCCTTGCTTCTGCCGGTTGGCTTGTGGCTGCTCACACTGGTCGCGCCTGAGGTGTTCCGATACGCGGTCAGCCTTCTGGCCCTGTTGATGCTGGCAATCCTGATCCTTGGCCTGCGGTATCAGGGCCGTGTGCGGCGCGCGATGGTGACGGCAATTGGTGGTGCCGCCGGATTTTTAGGTGGTGTCGCAGGCCTGCCTGGACCTGCCGTGATCCTGTTCTACATGTCCCGTCCGCTGCCGATCGAGGTCATCCGCGCTACCATCCTGCTGTTTCTCTTCGGATTTGATTTCCTGATCTTTGGATTCTTATCCGCCATGGGGCGCGTGACGCCAGACAGCATCTTTCTGGGGCTGGCGCTTTCGGTCCCAAATCTGTTGGGCAACTGGCTGGGCGGCCGGCTGTTCAACCCGGAAAAAGAGAAGCTCTACCGCTATGCGGCCTATATTGCGATCGCGGTTGCCGCCTTGTCGGGTTTGCCTATATGGGGCATAGAGGACGCCCATGCGATTGAATGAGATCACATATAACAACGCTGTGCCGATCGACGGCTATGGCCCCGGTTTCTTCCGCATCGGCGGTCAGGTTTACGAGGGCGCGGTTCTGACAGGCGCGCAAGGTACCGCAGCCTGGGGCGGTTATGATGATCGCGAGCCGCTGCTTGCTCTGGCCGAAAATGTTGACGTCCTGCTGATCGGAACCGGTGCCGAGCTCACACACATACCCACAGACCTTCGCAGCGCGCTGGAACAAGCTGGTATCGGCGTCGAGATCATGAATGCGCCAGCTGCCTGCCGGACATACAATGTTCTGCTGTCCGAAGGTCGCCGCATCGCGCTCGCTTTGATCCCCGTATAACCGGATCCTCCTTCATCTGGCCCAAAATACCTCGGAGAGCGCGAGAGGCTGGCCTCTCGCTCCCGCACCCGACAAATTGCTCGGCCCTGCTGTCCCTGCGGCAAATCTCGCCTTTTGCCCCTGTCCGCAATGAGATAAGCGGGACTGCATGACACTGACCGTGACCGACCTAGCCATCGCCCGTGGCGGCATTCCCGTTCTGGAAGGACTTACCTTCTCGCTGCTACCCGGGCGCGCGCTGATCCTGCGCGGGCCGAACGGTATCGGCAAAACGACGCTGCTGCGGACTTTGGCCGGATTGCAGCTGCCACTGGCGGGTACGATCGAAGGGGCCGAGGATCAAATTGCCTATGCCTCGCACTCCGACGGGCTGAAGCCGACGCTGACGGTGGTGGAAAACCTGACCTTCTGGGCTTCGGTCTTCGGAACGCGGGATATTCAACCTGCTCTAGATGCCTTTGAACTGAACGAGTTATCCGACCGCCATGCGGGAAACCTTTCAGCCGGTCAAAAGCGCCGTCTTGGTCTGGCCCGGATGTTGGTCACCGGACGGCCGATCTGGATGCTTGACGAACCAACCGTGTCACTGGACAAGAACGCCGTACAAATGTTTGCCGACGCCGTGCGCGCGCATCTGGGGCAGGGTGGTTCGGCCCTGATTGCGACCCATATCGACCTTGGCCTCGAAGGCGAAGTTCTGGATGTGGGCCCCAACAAGGCCAAGCCAAAGCCCATCGACGATTTTGACGGAGGCTTCCTGTGATCGCCCTTTTGTTGCGCGACCTGAAACTGGCCTTCCGTGCCGGTGGGGGCTTTGGGCTGGGCCTTGCCTTCTTCCTTATCGTGACCGTTCTGGTGCCGTTTTCGGTGGGCCCACAATCCTCGCTGCTATCCACTATCGCGCCCGGCATCCTGTGGCTAGGCGCGCTCTTGGCCTGCCTGCTGTCGCTGGACCGACTGCTTGCATTGGATTGGGAGGACGGATCGCTGGACCTGCTTGCCACGGCTCCGTTGCCGCTTGAGGCTGTCGTGTCAATCAAAGCGCTGGCGCATTGGTTGACGACCGGTTTGCCATTGGTTCTGGCCGCGCCGTTTCTGGGTGTTCTGCTGAACCTGCCGGTACCTGGGTTCTTCTGGTTAGTGATCTCACTGCTGATCGGCACCCCGGCCATGAGCGTGATCGGAACCTTTGGTGCTGCCCTGACCGTGGGCCTGAAACGCGGCGGGTTGCTTTTGTCCCTGCTGGTTCTGCCGCTTTACGTTCCAACACTGATTTTTGGGGCCGAAGTCGCCCGTCGCGGGGCCACCGGGATGGAAACGCAGACACCTTTGCTTATGCTGGGCGGGATCACCGCGGCTACGATTGCGTTGCTGCCGTTTGCCAGCGCCGCAGTGTTGCGGATCAACCTTCGGTGACGCGGTCGCAGTTTGACTGATGTCAATTGAGAACAAGCACGACTCGGACTAAGTAAGGCCCATGTCTATAGCAGCCAAAGCCAACACCCTCTGGGAATACGCCAACCCACGAAAATTCCTGGCAACCAGCGAACGGGTTCTGCCGGTTTTCTGGATTTCGTCCGCCATTTGCCTAGTCGTTGGCCTGGTCTGGGGGTTCTTCTTCACGCCGGATGATTACAAGCAAGGCTCAACGGTCAAGATCATCTACCTGCATGTGCCTGCGGCGCTGATGGCGATCAATTGCTGGCTGATGATGCTGGTAACTTCGCTGGTCTGGCTGGTGCGACGCCACCATGTCAGTGCGCTGGCCGCGCGTGCTGCAGCTCCGGTCGGGATCGTGATGACACTGATCGCTCTGGCAACCGGCGCGATCTGGGGTCAGCCGATGTGGGGCACATGGTGGGCGTGGGACCCGCGTCTGACGTCGTTCCTGATCCTGTTCCTGTTCTATCTGGGCTACGTCGCCCTGTGGGAAGCGATCGAAGATTCTGACACGGCGGCTGACCTGACCTCTGTCCTGTGTCTGGTGGGGTCGGTTTTTGCGCTTCTTAGCCGATATGCCGTGAACTTCTGGAACCAGGGCCTGCATCAGGGGGCTTCGGTGATGCGTGCCGCAGCGGTGACCGGTGCGGATACGGAAGAAAAGGTCTCGAACATCTACTTCTACCCTTTGCTGCTGTGCATGGTCGGGTTTGTTCTGCTGTTCATTGCGCTTGTGCTGTATCGGACCGGAACTGAAATCCGGGCACGGCGGATAAAGGCGCTTTTGGCACGGGAAAGGGTTAGCGGATGATGCCCGATCTTGGAAAATATGCGGACGCTGTCCTGTGGTCTTATGCGGCCTCTCTGGTGCTGTTGGTTGCCCTTGTGGTTTTCTCGGTCCTGCGTGGCCGTAAGGTCCGGGCCGAGATGGAAAAGGTTGAAAACAGGATGACGCGCAATGGCTAAGATTTCACCATTGATGATCGCTCCGCCGTTGATCTTCGGTGCTTTTGCCGTACTGGCGGGGATCGGCATGTTCCGCGAAGATCCCAATGCGCTGCCATCAGCGCGCGAAGGTCAGCCTGCCCCGCCGGTCGTTCTGACCGAGTTTCCGGGAAAGACGCTGTTCGACGATGCCACCTTGCGCGATGGCGAGGTCAAGCTGGTGAACTATTGGGCCAGCTGGTGTGCACCGTGCCGGGCCGAGCACCCAAACCTTGAGGCGCTGTCGGAAGAGGGCATTCCGGTCTATGGCATTAACTACAAGGACCAACTGGCCAATGCGGATGCGTTCCTGACCGAGCTGGGTGACCCTTACGAGGCCATAGGGCGGGATGAGCAGGGTCGCATGGCGCTGGACTGGGGCCTTTATGGCGTGCCCGAGACCTATGTTGTGGACGGAAATGGCACGATCATTTTACGTTTCGCTGGCCCGATCACTCAGCGTGTGATCGAAAACACCATTCGCCCGGCCCTGGAAAAAGCCGGTCAGTAAACCGAACCGTTACTAGGCGGTGCGTGCCTTCGGCACGCGCTCTTTTCTTGGGTCTGGACGTGAGGTCCTGAATGCAAAAGCCCCGGCGCAGAGGCCGGGGCTTTGGTCTTTTAGCCTGCTTTCGCCAGGTTCCTAAGGACGTATTGCAGCACACCGCCGTTTTCGATGTATTCGATCTCGGGCGCGGTATCGATCCGGCATTTCAGCGTGATCGTCTTCTCGGTGCCGTCGCCATAGACGATGGTACAGGGCACCTCTTGCAGCGGTTCGACCGTGTCCAGACCGTGGATCGAGACGGTTTCGTCGCCCTTCAGGCCCAGCGTTTTGCGGGTGTCACCGCCAGTGAATTCCAACGGGATGACGCCCATACCTACCAGGTTCGAACGGTGGATGCGCTCAAAGCTTTCGGCTATCACGGCCTTCACGCCCAGCAGCGCCGTACCCTTGGCCGCCCAGTCCCGCGAAGACCCCGCGCCGTACTGTTCACCGCCGAATACCACCAGAGGAACGCCCTGTTCCTGATACGCCATCGACGCCTCATAGACCGAGGTCTGCTGACCATCGGGGCCTTTGGTGTAGCCGCCTTCGACACCATCCAGCATCTCGTTTTTGACACGGATGTTGGCGAATGTGCCACGCATCATGACTTCGTGGTTGCCGCGGCGCGAGCCGTAAGAGTTGAACTCGCGCGGTTGCACCTGACGGTCGGTTAGATACTTGCCGGCCGGTGTGGTCGTGGCAAACGATCCTGCGGGTGAAATATGGTCGGTGGTGATCATATCGCCGAGGATCAGCAAAACCTTCGCTCCGTCGATATTCGAGATCGTGCCCGGTTCGGCGCCCATGCCCTGAAAGTAAGGCGGGTTCTGGATGTAGGTCGAGGTCGGAGGCCAGTCATAGGTTTCCTGTTGCGGAACTTCGACGCCCTGCCATTTGTCATCACCTTTGAAGACGTCAGCGTATTTGGATTGGAACGCCTCGCGGGTCACGGTTGCTTCGACCAGTTCGGCAATCTCGCTCTGGGTCGGCCAAATGTCTTTCATGAAGACATCATTGCCGTTCTTGTCCTGCCCAATCGGTTCCGATGTCAGGTCGATATCCATCGTGCCTGCCAGCGCATAGACCACCACCAGCGGCGGAGAGGCCAGATAGTTGGCGCGCACGTCGGGAGAGATCCGGCCTTCGAAGTTTCGGTTGCCTGACAGGACCGAAGTAGCGACCAGATCGCCCTCAGAAATCGCCTCGGAGATTTCACGCTGGATCGGGCCGGAGTTACCGATGCAGGTGGTGCAGCCATAGCCCACAAGGTTGAACCCGATGGCGTCCAGATGCTGCTGCAGACCTGCGGCCTCAAGATACTCGGACACAACCTGCGAGCCGGGGGCCAGAGATGTCTTGACCCAAGGCTGACGGTTCAGGCCCAGCTCATGCGCCTTTTTCGCCACCAGACCGGCCCCGATCATCACATAGGGGTTCGAGGTGTTGGTGCAGGAGGTGATCGAGGCGATCACGACCTTGCCCGACTCCATTCCGTATTCTTCGCCTTTGACCTCGACCTGTTTGCCCATCGGGCGCTTGAAGGTCTCGGCCATCTCTTTGGTGAAAGCCGCCTTGGCGTCAGTCAGGGCGACATAGTCCTGCGGGCGTTTGGGACCCGAGATCGCAGGGACGATCGTGCCCATGTCCAGCGTCAGCGTGTCGGTATAGATCGGGGCGTAGTTCTCATCACGCCAGAGACCGTTTTCCTTGGCGTAGGCTTCGACCAGCGCCAGACGCTCCTCATCCCGGCCGGTGTTGCGCATGTAGCGCAGGGTTTCACCGTCGATGGGGAAGAAACCACAGGTCGCGCCATATTCGGGGGCCATGTTGGCAATCGTCGCGCGGTCAGCCAGCGGCAGACGGTCCAGACCTTCGCCGTAGAACTCGACGAACTTGCCGACGACTCCCTTTTCGCGCAGCATTTCAACGACCTTCAGAACAAGGTCGGTGCCAGTAGTGCCCTCGACCATCGAGCCGGTCAGTTCAAAGCCCACAACCTCGGGGATAAGCATCGAGATTGGTTGACCCAGCATCGCGGCCTCAGCCTCGATCCCGCCGACACCCCAGCCCAGAACGGCCATGCCGTTGACCATGGTGGTGTGGCTGTCGGTGCCGACCAGCGTGTCAGGGTAGGCGACCTCATCCCCGTTCTGGTCGGTGTCGGTCCAGACGGTCTGGGCCAGATACTCCAGGTTCACCTGGTGACAGATGCCGGTTCCCGGAGGCACAACGCGGAAGTTGTTGAAGGCCGACTGACCCCATTTCAGGAACTGATAACGCTCCATGTTCCGCTCATACTCGCGGTCCACGTTCATCTGGAACGCGCGCGGGTTGCCGAATTCGTCGATCATGACCGAGTGGTCGATGACCAGATCCACGGGGTTCAGCGGGTTGATCTTTTGTGCATCACCACCCAGCCCTTTGATGCCATCGCGCATCGCGGCCAGATCGACAACGGCCGGAACACCGGTAAAGTCCTGCATCAATACGCGGGCAGGGCGATAGGCAATCTCGCGTGGGTTCTTGCCGCCGTTGGTCGCCCATTCGCCAAAGGCTTTGATGTCGTCGACCGAGACGGAAAAGCCATCATCCTCAAACCGCAGAATGTTTTCCAAGACCACTTTGAGCGCGGCGGGAAGGCGCGCGAAGTCGCCCAAACCTGCCTCTTGCGCGGCGGGGATCGAGTAATAGGAAATGGATTTACCGTTCACGCTTAGGCTGCGGCGTGTTTTGGCAGTATCTTGTCCGACTTTGATGGGCATCTGTGGCCTCCCTCTGAAATGACTTAGGTCTCGGGATTCGCTAAGTGATATCTGCATCACCAAAGCCTTTGGTTCAAGAACCAAGGCGATGCGCTGCGCCTAATGTATACCATTGCACACAGATTTTAAGAGGCGCGAGGGTCGCATGTCTCAAGAAACCTTGATTGGAGGTTGAACGGGCATGCCGCTAAACCAAACTGTGCACCCAGCCAAAAACCTGAGACCCATAATGATCAAATCTGTTCGCGCAACCGCACTTGTTTCCTTTTTCCTCGCCACCGCCGCTGTGGCCGAGAATGACCCGGTTGTGGTCGAACTTTTCACCTCGCAAGGGTGTTCGTCGTGTCCGCCGGCGGATCGGATCATGCATGATCTGGCCAAACGGGATGACGTGATTGGTCTGGCGCTACACGTGGATTACTGGGACTATATCGGTTGGAAAGACGAATACGCTGACCCCGATCACACACTACGTCAGCGCGCCTATGCCCGCGAGGGCGGGCGGTCGATGATCTATACGCCTCAGATGGTGGTGAACGGGCAACAGGACGTGGTCGGGGCGCAATCGCGCGAGTTGGACCGTCTGATCAACGCGCACCTCAAGGCGGCAGCACAGGCTTCGGTCTCGGCAACGCGGTCAGGGGATGATGTGACAGTGAGCGTTACGCCGGTCGAATTGCCTGCCGGTGAAACTTACAACGTGCGGGTCATCCAGTATTCGCCGATGCGCCATGCATCGATCCGGCGCGGAGAGTTGGCTGGGCATGAGCTGGATTATGCCAATGTGGTCGAAGACTGGCATATGGCCGGACAATGGGATGGGGCAACCCCTCAGGCGTTTTCAGTCACGTTGACGTCGGATCTGCCCGCTGTGGTTTTGGTCCAGAGGGCCGGGCATGGCCCGATCGTTGCGGCCACGCGGGTCAAGTGATCAGGGCATGTCCTCGGGCTGAACGCCCAGCCCGTTCCACGTCTTCCAGCGTCGGTGAATCCAGAACCACTGCCCCATGTGCTTCTTCACCATGGCTTCAAGGTCATCATTGGTGAACTGGGTCATTGTCTTGGGGTCCGTGTGCGGAACCGGGTCGTGCAGGACGATTTCAAAGTCCACACCATTGGGCTGACGCACGGCATAGCACGGGATCAGAACGGCGTTGTACTTCATAGCCAGCTCTGCATTCAGCACCGAAGTCACAGCGGGTTTGCCAAAGAACGTCAGTTCTTCGCCACCATGTGCGTGCAGATCCGAGACAATCGCAATGATCTCGTTTTTCTTGAGCGAACGCACCATTTCGACCATGCCGCGGCGGCCCTGTTCGAACATGGGTGAGCCGGTCTTGTAGAACGCCTCGACATACATGTCGTTAAAGTACGGGTTTGCCATGCGCCGGTACAGGCATCCGATTGGTTGGCCGCTGCGCTCTTGCAGGGCGATGCGGGCCGCCAGGTAGTGACCGAAATGCGCCGTGATCATCATGATCGGGCGGCCTTCGGCAATGGCCGCATCAAAGGCCGCAACGCCGGAGCCGCTGACCTTCGCATTGCGCTGGCGCTCGGTGAAACCTTCGGGCGAAAAATGCTCCATGATTGCGCGGCCTGCATTGTCGGGCACGGCGCGGCAAATCCGCTTGACCTCATCCTCGGGGAGGTCCGGGCAAGTCAATTTCAGATTGCTGCGCACCCGCTTGGTGAAGCCAATCAACGGAGACAGACCCCGCGCAATCGCACCCATGGTCGCCAGGCGGGCTTCATAGGGCAGCAGTCGCATGGCCCCGATGACGCCTTTCATGAACAATCCGGTGATGTAGTATTTTCTAAGCTCTTTGCGGCTTAGTTCCGACTTTTCGACGGGCATATTCTGGTCTCACCGGCTGTTGCGATTTGCCGGGTCAGACATACAAGGCAGAAACCACAACCACAAGCGTTGCGAAGCACATGGGTGGAAGTCAGTCTTCACTGTCCTCCTCGATAAGGGTTATGGCCCCTTCATCAACCAGCGTGCGAATAGCGCCAACGATCTGAGTCATGGCGTCCTCAGCCTCGGAGAGTTTGACCTTGCCGCGTTCTGAAATTTCCTCGCGCAGATTGTCGGCCATGCGGCTGGACATATTGGACAGCATGAAATCGACCGCGCCCTTGTCTTCGTCAGTGGCGGCCCCGGCCAGTGCGGTCACAAGATCAGCCTGAACCACACCACGCAGAACCGCGGGGACATCACGTGGCAAGATGCGCGCGGGGATGTGGGCAAAGGTAAAGATTGAACGGCGCACCACGGCGGCAAAATCCGTGTCTTCTTCGTCCAGTGCCGTCAAAAGCCCGTCGCGCGTGGCGGCTGCAGATTGGTTCAGGATCGCCCCGACCCGCACGCCGGGACCATCGCTGAAGGCTGTGGCTGGACGCTGATCAAGTTGCGCCGCCAGCGACCAGCCAATCCGCTCGACCGCTTCGGGGGTGATGTTTGCCGTCTTGGACACCGCATAGGTGATGCGCCGGGCGATGGGGCCGGGCAGATGTCCCAGCAATTGTGCGGCCTTGGCCGTTTCCAGTTTGGACAGCATGACGGCGGCGATCTCGGTGCTTTCGGCCTGCGCCATATCGGCAAGGTCTTCGGTTGGGATTTCGCGTAACCTTTGCCAGGGATCACCGATTTGGCGCACTCCAGCCTCTTTGCGTAACCGGGCCGCAGTTGCAGGGGCGATCCGGTCGCTGACCGCATCCAGCGCTCCGGCCAGCCCATGGGGAAAGGACAGACCGATGCTGTCCAGCGCTTCGGCAAATTCATGCGCGACGGATGCCAGTGTGACCCGGTCCACAAGACCCATCTGCCCAAGCTGATGGGTCAGCTTTTCCTGCAGATTGTCTGGTAATTCCTCCAGGGGAATATCTGCGCCCTCATTCAGCAGAAGGCGTACAACGACGGCTGCCTTTTGCCGATTGCTCAGCGCTTTGGGAATGACACGGGGTGCGTCGACATCCCGACTGTCCGCGACAGGGGCGGATGCCCCCGGCGCAAGTTGTACCAAAGAGTTTGTGTCCTGCATCTGCCTGTGGTGCCAAGATTCTGTTCCACAGGCAGAGTATCGGGAAACGGGTAAAGAAAGGCTGAAGCCTAGTAGCTGTAGGTCAGCCCTGTCTGGATCGCTTCGCGCAGGGATGCTTCGGCCCAGGTACCTTCACCGCCGCGCGCCTTGATTTCGCGCCACTGAGCGATTGCCAGATCGGTTTTGCCTTCGGTCACAAAACCCTGCCCCATGTAGCTGCGGGCCAGCAGGTTGTCGGGGTTCGCCGCAATGGCATCCGAGTAATAGGCGTTTGCCAGATCAAGCTCGCCCATTTTGCGAAAAGTAAAGCCCCAATAGGTCAGAACACGGTCGTCGTTCTGATCCATGACACGCAGGATTTCCTGCGCGTTTTCGAGTTGACCGTCATAGGCCAGTTCGCGCACGGCATCATACAGCTCGTCTTGGGAGAAGTTGGTTTTGTCGGGCTTCACGCAGCGTCCGGCGTCTTTGTCATAGACGCGGCCGAACAGGCACTTCTTGGTGGTGTTGGTCGGTTTTGGCGGGCTGCTGCTGTCACCTCCGGCAGCCAGCGCGACCGGCGCGACGGCAAAGGCCTGAAGGGCGATGGCTGAAGCGAGTACTAGACGCATTTTCCTACTCCGTTTTCGGGGCTTCTTTAAGAAAGCATAGTGCGATCTTCAAAAAAGCTAACAACCGAAGGCTCGCGTTTATTCACGAATAGGAAAATTTTTTCTCAGCTGTTTACAATTTTGGCGCAAGTTTGGGTTTCAGCATCCCAAAATGTGCCAGGCGCGCAGGATTGAGTTTGCTTGGAATGACCACTGCAGGCCAGTGCGACCGAGGCTGAGCAACCAAGGGCCAGTGCGCAGATCAAAGTACGGATCATGTCGGATCTCCTGTATCGGACATTTCCAAACATCATAGCCGGTTTTGCGCGATCTGGCAAAAGAACAAGGCCCGGAACGCGCTGTGCGAACCGGGCCATGCGAACCGTTTGATCAGGCGAGGTTTATTCGCCGAATACCCGGGCGAAGATCGTGTCGATGTGTTTGGTGTGATACCCGAGGTCGAATTTTTCTTCGATTTCTTCAGGGCTCAGCGCAGCGGTGACATCCGGGTCAGCCAGCAGTTCCTCTTTGAAATCGGTGCGGTGTTCCCAAACCTTCAACGCGTTGCGCTGAACCATGGCATAGGCGTCTTCGCGGCTGACACCAGCCTGTGTCAGGGCCAGCAGTACACGCTGGCTCATCACCAGGCCGGGGAACTTGTTCATGTTCTCGAGCATGTTCTCGGGGAAGATCAGCATCTTGTCGATCACACCGGTCAGGCGGGCCAGCGCAAAATCCAGCGTGATTGTAGCATCGGGTCCGATCATCCGTTCAACCGAGGAATGCGAGATATCGCGCTCATGCCAGAGCGCCACGTTCTCCATCGCGGGGATCACGGCAGCGCGGACCATACGCGCCAGACCGGTCAGGTTCTCGGTCAGGACCGGATTTTTCTTGTGCGGCATGGCCGAGGAGCCTTTTTGGCCCATCGAGAAGAACTCGGCCCCCTCCAGCACCTCGGTCCGCTGCATGTGGCGGATTTCGATGGCAATGTTTTCGATGCTGCTGGCGATGACGCCTAGCGTGGCAAAGAACGCTGCGTGACGGTCGCGCGGGATGACTTGGGTGCTGATCGGTTCGGGGACCAAGCCCAGCTGGTCGCAGACATGTTCTTCGACACGCGGGTCTATGTTGGCGAAGGTGCCGACCGCACCGCTGATCGCGCCGGTTGCGATTTCGGCACGGGCATCGCGCATCCGCGACAGGTTGCGGTCCATTTCGGCGTAGAAGCGCGCAAAGGTCAGACCCATGGTGGTGGGCTCTGCGTGGATGCCGTGGCTGCGACCAATACGGACGGTGTCTTTGTGCTCGATCGCGCGGCGTTTTAGGGCGGACAGTAGACCTTCGAGGTCGGCGATAAGCAGATCAGCGGCGCGGGTCAGCTGGACGTTTAGGCAGGTGTCCAGCACGTCCGAAGACGTCATACCCTGATGCACGAAACGGGCCTCTTCGCTGCCGACATGCTCGGCCAAATGGGTCAGGAAGGCGATGACGTCGTGCTTGGTAACGGCTTCGATTTCGTCAATACGAGCGACGTTGAATTCCACGTCCTTGGCTTTCCAGACAGCCTCGGCGTTCTCGCGCGGGATCACGCCCAGATCGGCCATGGCGTCACAGGCATGTGCCTCGATCTCGTACCAGATGCGGAACTTGGATTCGGGCGACCAGATGGCGACCATATCGGGGCGGGAATAGCGTGGAATCATTGGCAGCGGCACCTTATTGTGATTTGGCAGGATGCGATGCGGCGGGGTTTAAACCCGCGCAGGCCAACGAACAAGGCGTGAGTGCGAATATGAGACGGTTTGCCCTGATTTTGGCCCTTTGGCCCGGTTTTCTGACGGCCGAGGAGTTCTGACCGCTGACCGGGGAAGAGATTCTTACGGCATTGACGGGACAAAAGTTGGATTACGGTCAGGGTATTTGGAAAACCTTCGACGACACGATGCTGACACAGTACTTTTCGGGGCGCCCCAGTGCTGGCCGTTGGGCCGTGCGTGAGGATCGCTATTGCTCGCTCTGGCCGCCATCCGATCTTTGGGCCTGCTACGACGTGCAGCAAAGTGGTGATTTGATCCGGTTCGTGGACGATAACGGCGGCACGACGGACGGGGTTTTCACCGACTGAAACAACTGGACAAATCAATGCCGTGCGGGTCAACCTGACGGCGATCAAGCAATTAGGTTATTTCAATATGCGGATACAATTTATCTCGGCGCTGGCTCTTTGCGCCGCGTTTTGGTCGGGTGGAGGCCCGGCTTCAGCGGATACTCCGGTCACTTACACCGACAGCGGTCGTGCATTGTTCAGCTTTTCGGTTCCAGATTTCTGGGCGCTGCGCACAGGTGGCCCGCGCGAGATTGAGGACACTGAACTGGCCGATCCCCGCGCGGTCGCCCGCGTGATGGGGCTGCGGCCCGTCACTGACGATAGCGTCTGGATGGGCTTTGTATCGCCGGTGGGTGTGGCCTCGATCGACGATGGTCTTCGGTATCTGCAGGACATCGACAAGTTTCTGGTCAAAGACCCAACAGTGACCGGGACCAGCACGACGCGGATTGGCGGTTTGCCTGCGCGTGTGATCCGGGGTTCAGGCACGCGGGAAAGGCGAGGCGTGAACTTCACCGCGACTGTAATTGACCTGCCAAACGGCCGGGTGGCCGTTGCCGTCGCGATCCTGCGCGACGGGGCCGATCCGGCTTATGTGGACGACCTGAACGCCGTATTTGCGTCGTTCCGGTCCCTACAGTGAGGAGGCGCAAATGACTCGCAAACTGATCAAGCGCGCAACCCTTGCCCTTGGACTTGGAGCGGCCAGCCTGACACTTTCGGCTTGTGATGGCGTGACCGTTGGCGTGGGGTATGGGTACGACCCGTTCTATGACTCGATGCTGTGGAACGACTACTATCACGACGTCAACGTGGATATTGATATCGACCGCCCGGATCGTCCCCGGCCGCCCGACGGTCGTCCCCCGGCGCGTCCCGTTCCGCCCATTGCGAAACCGCCCAACAGACCGCCGATCTCGCGGCCGCCGAACCGGCCCCGACCGCCTGTTGCACGGCCTCCGGCGGCGAGACCGCCGATCCACCGTCCCGCGGGGCGACGCTGAGGCATCGGGTCAGTCCAGCAGCTCGGTCGTAATCTGGGCTGACCCTTCCAGTGTTCTATGCACCGGGCATTTGTCCGCGATTTCCAGCAGTCGCGCGCGCTGATCCGAGGTCAGCGTGCCTTCAAGACGGATTTTGCGACGGAACTGATCAACCTTGCCTTCGCCAGCAAGTCCGGCGTCCTGCGCGTGGACCTTGTTGTGGCATACATCGACTGTGATGCCCTTAAGGGGCCAGCGTTTGCGCCGCGCGTACATGCGGATTGTCATCGACGTACAGGCACCTAAACCTGAAGACACGAAACCGTAAGGCGACATGCCCCGATCGGTGCCGCCGTAGGACGCGGGCTCGTCCGCGACCGCATGATGCCGTGGACCGGACTGAATGTCTTGCAGAAAGCCTTCGGGGTCCGCTTCGGTTACGCGCACAACGCCCTCTGGTGCGCCCGGAGGCGGGGCTGGCGGGCAAAGTTTGACATAGCGCTTTACCCAGGCCGCAATCACATCCGCCGCGTATTCAGCATCTGAAGCGCGGGTGATCAGGTGATCGGCGTCATCAAGCGTCACAAAGCTTTTGGGGTGTTTGGCCGCCAGGAAAATTGTGCTGGCGTTCTCGATGCTGACGGTCTCATCCCGCGGAGCGTGCAGGATCAGCAAGGCGGCCTTCAGTTCCGCAATCGCCGGGAGCAGGGCCGTCTCGGAGATATCGTCGACGAACGCTTTGCCAATGCGGAACGGACGCCCGCCCAACATGACCTCGGCAGAGCCCGCCTGTTCAATTTCCGGCAGCGCGCCTTCAAAGTGATGGGAGACGTGGCCGGGATCGGCCGGCGCTCCCAATGTCACCACGGCGTTGACGCTGGGAATCCCGGCACGGGCGCGCAGTACTGCAGCGCCACCCAGCGAATGACCGATCAAAAGAGCAGGGGCCATATTGCGGCCCGCGAGATATTGCGCCGCCGCGATCAGGTCTTCGACGTTTGAGGTAAAGGTGGTGTTGGCAAACTCGCCACCGGAATGCCCCAAACCGGTGAAATCGAACCGCAGCACAGCAATGCCCATAGCGGCCAGCCGCGCGGCAATCCGGCGTGCGGCTGGGATGTCTTTGGAACAGGTGAAGCAGTGTGCAAACAAAGCCGTCGCCAGAACCGGCCCATCCGGTAAATCCAGGCGCGCGGCCAGTTGGTTGCCGTCGTGACCGGCAAAGGTAATGCGTTCGGTGGGCATGGCGGTTCCTTACTTGGCGGGATGCCCTAATACTGAGTGCATCCGTATGGGCTCTCAACCCCATTGTAAGACGCGTCACGGGAAGGTGAGGATTGGATACAGGTTTGCGTGTGAAAGTGTGAGCTCGATAAATCAATATTTGTGATGGTTAGTAAAATAAATATTCGTTTCACTTATTTTTAGAACGCCCCCATGTTGCGGTCATGGCACTTATTCAGCTCAGGAGGCTCACATGGCACATACCGTATCTGAACCCAGGGGCGTGGTGCTGCGTCCGGACGTTTTGATAGCGATCGCGCTGACCGGAGTGATCGGGTTTTCGATTGGTCAGAACTGGCCGCTCGCTTCGTCGGGCACAACGGAAATTGCCGCGCCCGTGTCCGAGGACTGGCACGGCAATGTCCGGCGGTCGCATTGGCCCAACTGAGACGTTAGCTCAGCCCCATGAGCTGCGGATCAAAGGGGTAGGTGGTCAGGTTCTCATATCCGTCTTCGGTGATAAGAACCTGATCTTCCAGCTTAATCGAGAAATCGCCACCGACCTCGCCAACGGCGGCTTCGACGCACAGGACCATGCCGGGTTCCAACGGATAGTCGTATGATCCTGCCACTGCCTTGTCCGGATAGGCGACCAGAGGCCACTCGTCACACAGACCGACACCATGCATGAGGCAGCCGTATTTCTGCGCCTGGAATTTGTCATCCAGTTTATGCGCATTGGCCGTCAGCTCGGGGATCATCACGCCGGGTTTCAGCATTTCCATATTGGTCATGATGTGTTCATGCGCGTGTTGCATCGCGTAGACCATGTCCGCACGGGGCTTTTCGTCGCCGATCCACCACGTCCGAGAGATATCAATGCAGATGCCGTAGGACCCGATCAGGTCGGTGTCGAAGGCGATGATCTCATTTTTCTGCGTGATCCGAGGCCCGCATTCCTGGAACCAAGGATTGGTGCGCTGACCCGAAGCCAGCAGGCGGGTTTCGATCCACTCACCGCCGCGACGGATGTTTTCGGCGTGCAGGACAGCCCAGATGTCATCTTCCGAGGTCTTGCCGTCACCCACGTTGGCGCGGGCGAATTTCTCCATCTCGGCAACGGCGGTCTCGCAGGCGTGGTTGGCGCAGCGCATGGCAAGGATTTCATCCGGACCTTTGATGGCACGGGTCTTTTCGGTGAGCTCTTCACCCTCCATGATCTCGAAACCCTGCGCCTCAAGCGATCGCAGGCCGTGCAGCATGATCTTGTCGACAGCCAGACGCTTGTTGCCGCCGCCGTGTTCTTCGATCAGAACGCGCACCTCGTTCGAGAATACATCGGCGGCCACGTCCACTTTGTCGCCGCGATCAAAATAGAACAGATCCGCGCCTGAGCGTTGCTCGCGCACCAGGGGGTTGAACTTGGACAGGAACGGAGAGTTCTTGTAGTCCCAGATCACCATGTACCCGTCGGCGCATAACAAAACCGCGCGGAACGGGTTATGCGTGTTCCACAGCTGCATGTTGGTGCTGTCCGTCGCGTACCGGATGTTGAGCGGGTCAAAGACCAGCAACCCCCCATAGCCGCGATCCACGATGGCCTGGGTCAGCCGTTTCCAGCGGTATTCACGCATGCGCGCCAGATCGGGCAGGGCAAGCCCGGCCTGCTCCCATTCGGAAAACGCCAGCTGGGTCGGGCCGATCTCGATCCGATCATTTTCGTTCGGGGTGCCGTCGCCAAGGGTTGCGCCCTTGGTTGGGTCAATTTTGCGAGTGTCACGGTAATGCTGATTCATGGCGGCCTCCCTGCCTGTACTCAGCGTGGAGAATCAATCGAGCGCCGTCTTGAAAAATTGCGACCGCGCGATCGTCGCTTTTTGACCGACAGGCCGGATTTCTGATGATAGGTCATCTTCATGACCTGCATTCTACAGACCACGATCCCGTTTAACCCATTGGAACAGCGTCCCTTGCCCGGCATTCAGCCAGCCAGCATGGACAGCTGGTTACACTGCGACGACGCGTTCGCCGCACAGATGCAACACCGCGACCGGCTTTTGTCAAGCCGACGTTCGGATGTACTGGCGCAGGATCCTGCTGCAATTCCCGCTGCGCAAGAGCTGTTGGATCTGGTCCTTGCCCAAGTCTATCCAGACAGCACCGATCACGTGACCCGCCCGGACGGGCAGAGCGTGTCGGTGGACCGCGATCGGCCCTTGGAGACGCTCTGTCGACTGGTGCAAGAAGACTTCTGCATCCTCCAAAAACATGGCGACGAACATGTGCTTACAGGTGCGATTCTTTGTTTTCCCGCCAGTTGGACATTGTCCGAAAAGTTCATGCGGCCCCTCATCGACATTCATATCCCCGTGGACAGCTATGACGAGAACATTGCCCGACGCGTTCAGCGGCTGTTTGACGGGATACAACCGGGGCGCCCGTTGTGGCGCTTCAATGCGCTTTGGTACGAGGATGCTGAGCTGCATCAGCCGCGTAGCGCAAATGAACGTCGCGACCCGCAGACCGCCAGTTCGGCGAAGTATCTACGTAGTGAGCGGCAGACACTGCTGCGCCTGCCGCAAACGCAGGCGGTTGTGTTTTCCATTCATACCTATGTGCTTTCAGCGGAGCGGGTGGCCCAAATGGAAAACCCCGCCTGACGGCGGGGCCTCCAAGGAGGGTCATTGATAACTGGGCTAGAGGCCCAGAGCGCCGGCGACGCCCGCGAGTGCTCCGCTTGTGCTGAGAGCGGAGATCGCGACCGTATACGCCAGCACCTGAGTATTCAGGCGAAAGTCTTCGCCCTTGATCAGGTTTACAGCGGCCAACGAGACCGCAATCGGGACCGACACGCTTGCCACGGCACCCGTCAATCCCCAGCTGGATAGCCGGAGAATGTCACTGGGTCGCTCATGGTCGAGGGGGGGCGTGTCGTCCCGATCGGTATTCTGCTCGATAGGTTCTGTCCGAAAAGCGATGCTGAGCAACTGCTCATCCGACAGCTGGATCGGCCGGGCTACTGGTTTCAGCGCCTGTTTTTCTGGCTCATCCAGGTCTTCTGCGTCAGTAACGTCCAGCCCGGCAAACGGGCCTGTCACTGCCTCGAAAATCTGCTTTCTGTTGCGCGGCTTGCTGGGGGTCAAAGAGTCAAACGCGCTCATGAATTGTTCGATGGTCAAAACGGTGTTGGGCGACAGCCATTCAACACGCTGCGTCGCACAAACGTCGACCATTCGGTAGAGGATCACCACCAGCATCAGTTCAGAGACTTCGCTGTCATCCAGTATGGGGGATACCGGAGTTACGGTGATTGTCAGTCGGTTCTTCGGAAGCGTTACGACGGGCTTTGGGATCGTCTTCAGGCCGGCCGCGCGGTTAAGGCGTTCGTACCGGTCTTCGGTATCCACAACGCGAGTGTCCAAGGTCAGGCGTACCAGATACTGACTGGAAACGATGCTGGCTTCGGTGCTGTTCAAAAGGGTTTTGCGCTCGATCAGGTGACCGTAGTCCTCAAGGGTCTTGGCAACGATATCGCTGAACCGCTCAATGGCGTCTTCGGCCTTACCGCTGAATTGCAGACCACCGTGATAGCTGTGCTTCGGAGTCACTGCGCTGTCCTTTGTCGCATCCTGTCGTGGAAACAATCTAACAAGCGATCTGGGGCAGATTTGGGCAAAAATGGAAAAAAATGAGAAATCGCCGGGATTGATTACGCTATGGAAACCTAGGCTTTTTAGGGGCCGTTTAATGTCTGTGGCGACAATGTGGCCGAAATCTGCCGCAATTGCCCGATTGTCTGGGCTGCCTCAACCGTCGATTCGGGCGGCCATAATTGCGATGGATTGCTGGTAAACCGAGGCTGCGTTCCACTGTTGTATCACGGCAAAGTTTGGCTGACCCGGTTGATAGCCACGTCCCGGTTTCCACCCCTTCTTACGTAGAAAATTGGCGGTCGAGGCCAATGCATCGGTCATATTGTAAAAATCCACGCGACCATCGCCTGTGGCATCAACACCGTATTTCATCGCGTTGCCGGGCAGAAACTGGGTGTGCCCAAGTTCGCCATGTTTTGCCCCTTTTGTGGCGGTCGTAATGCTGCCTTGATCGACCAGTTTCAGCGCCCCGATCGCGTGGGGGATAAAGAAATCGGACCGTCGGCAGTCATAAGCGAGTGTTGTGATTGCGGAAACAACCTGACTGTCGCCCATGAAGTTCCCGAACCCCGTTTCCATCCCGTGAATGGCGATCAGAACCCCGGCAGGAACTCCATACTGGCGTTCAAGCGCCGCATAGAATTGCGGGTTGCGCGCCTTTCGTTTGCGCCCTTGCGCCACGATCGTATCTGCACCGCGAACACGCATGAACTTATCCAGAGAATACTTGAAGCTTTTCTGGTTTCTGTCGGCTGCAATCGTGCGCGTGGCATATTGCGTCTGCGCCAAAGCCTGCAGCCCCTTCTTTTTTACACCCGCACGCTTGGCCTGCCTGGCAAAGTCGCTTTTCCATGCCTCGAACCCGCTGCCGGTATTGCCACAGGTGGCGGCTGTACCGAGGGTCGGCGTGGCCAAAAGGAAAGCAATCAGAACAGCAGGGCGTAGCATGGGGTCCTCAATCTTTGCAGTTACAAGCGGTTTATAATGCGCGTTGGAGGTCAGCCGACGTTAACACAGGTTGGATTTCGATGCTTGCATCCAGCGCGGCAAACAGCGGTTCGTTGATAGAAGGCATGCGGGCCTGATCGGTTTCTTCAAAAATGACGATCCCCATGCGTTTGCCATTTTCAAGCGCGAAATAGGCAGCTTCGGCATTCACCTGTTTTACCAAAGCGTCAATCGCCGGGCCAAGCGTGCCGTCTTTTTCGGCCTGATTACCCTTTTCGACCGGTATCGTGAATTTCAGCGTCAGGCGCATTGTCCCCTCCCGCTTTGAGCTCCATCGAAGGCTCTGACGTTATTGCGCGCCAGTCAAGCGGCGGCGGGGCGGGGAAGCGAAAAGGGGCGCCCACTGGGCGCCCCTTCAAGAATATCCTTCGGAAATTCTTGTTTAGCAGCTGTAGTACATGCCGTACTCAACAGGGTGCGGCGTGTGCTCGTAGGTTTCGACCTCTTCCATCTTCAGTGCGATGTAGCCGTCGATCTGGTCTTTGGTGAACACGTCGCCCTGCAGCAGGAAGTCGTGATCGGATGCCAGAGCTTCCAGAGCTTCACGCAAGCTGCCGCAAACGGTCGGGATGTCGGCCAGTTCTTCGGCAGGCAGATCGTACAGGTTTTTGTCCATGGCTTCGCCCGGATCGATCTTGTTCTTGATGCCGTCCAGACCAGCCATCAGCAGAGCGGCAAACGCCAGGTAGGGGTTTGCGGCTGGGTCGGGGAAGCGAGCCTCGACGCGCTTGGCTTTCGGGCTTTCGGTCCACGGAATACGGACACAACCCGAACGGTTACGGGCCGAATAGGCGCGCAGAACAGGTGCTTCAAAGCCCGGGATCAGACGCTTGTAGCTGTTGGTCGACGGGTTGGTGAAGGCGTTCAGGGTCTTGGCGTGCTTCAGAACACCGCCGATGAAGTACAGCGCTTCGTCCGACAGGTCGGCGTATTTGTCGCCAGCGAACAGAGGCTTGCCGTCTTTCCAGATCGACATGTTCACGTGCATACCGGTGCCGTTGTCACCTGCGATCGGCTTCGGCATGAAGGTGGCCGATTTGCCGTAGGCGTGTGCCACGTTGTGGATGACGTACTTGTACTTCTGCAGCTC
Organism: Ruegeria sp. BC3; assembly: GCF_056539265.1. Lineage (NCBI taxonomy): Bacteria > Pseudomonadati > Pseudomonadota > Alphaproteobacteria > Rhodobacterales > Roseobacteraceae > Ruegeria > Ruegeria sp. BC3. Next base: position 880,659 of record NZ_JBQFUP010000001.1, on the reverse strand, counting down.
GTCCGCCTGCTTGGTCAGGCTGTCAAAGATCAGACCCAGCTCGTGCTGACAGGAGGCAACCTCGTGGTGGTGCTTGTCGACCTTCATGCCCAGACGCTTCATGGTGGACAGCATTTCCGAACGCAGGTCTTGTGCTTCGTCGATCGGGTTGACCGGGAAGTAACCGCCCTTGACGCCCGGACGGTGGCCCATGTTGCCCATCTCGTACTCGGTGTCGGTGTTCCACGACGCGTCGGTTGCATCAACTTCGTAGGATACCTTGTTGATGCTGTTCGAAAAACGGACATCGTCGAACAGGAAGAATTCAGCTTCGGGGCCCATGTAGGCAACGTCACCGATACCTGATGCTTTCAGGTAAGCTTCGGCCTTCTGAGCGGTGCCGCGCGGGTCACGCTCATAGGCTTCGCCGGTGTCGGGCTCAACAACCGAGCAGTGAATGCAGATGGTCTTTTCCGCGTAGAACGGATCGATATAGGCGCTGTCGGTGTCGGGCATCAGTTTCATGTCCGACGCTTCGATCGACTTCCAGCCCGCGATGGACGAACCGTCGAACATAAAGCCTTCTTCCAGGAAGTCTTCATCAACCTGATCGGCCATGATGGTCACGTGCTGAAGCTTGCCGCGCGGGTCGGTAAAGCGGATGTCGACGTACTCGGCGTCCTCATCCCGGATCAGCTGAAGAACTGCGTCCTTGCTCATGTTTTTCTAGTCCTCTGGTTTGAGATTGTTCGATTACAGCGCATCCGGGCCGGTCTCACCGGTCCGGATGCGAATGGCTTGTTCGACAGGCGAGACAAAGATCTTGCCGTCGCCGATCTTGTCGGTTTTGGCTGCCGCAACGATGGCGTCGATGGCCGCATCGACCTGATCGTCATCCAGGACGACCTCGACCTTCACCTTGGGCAGGAAATCTACGACGTATTCCGCGCCGCGATAGAGTTCGGTGTGACCTTTCTGACGGCCAAAGCCTTTGACTTCGATCACGCTGAGACCCTGGACGCCGACGTCCTGCAGCGCTTCTTTCACTTCATCGAGTTTGAACGGCTTGATGATCGCTTCGATCTTCTTCATCCCGGGCTCCCTTTAACTCTTGTCAGTTTGGCACTGACCACGTCTAAATTCGGTCGGCAATGTGATTGCGAAATTGGCCATGGTCGGGCGCTTAGAAAACAGGCGGTAGGTCAAATTTTGATCGAGTTGCGCAAAAAGTAAGCGAAATTGAATCGCTGAGGGAAATAAAATGACGGAATTGCTGACTGCAGCGCAGATGCGGGCCATCGAACAGGCCGCGATCAAGTCCGGTGAGGTCACCGGTCTGGAGCTGATGGAACGGGCTGGCCGCGGCGTTGTTGAGGCAATTTTCGAAGAATGGCCGGAACTGGCAAAAACCTCTGGTCGCGCGGTGGTTCTGTGCGGCCCGGGTAACAATGGCGGCGACGGGTTCGTCGTTGCGCGGTTGCTGAAAGAGTGGGGCTGGGAGGTCGAGGTATTTCTGTATGGCGATCCCGACAAGCTACCCCCAGACGCGCGAGCGAACTATGAGAGATGGAACGCACAAAACAAGGTCGCAGTTCATAAGCTCAATCCACCTCCTTTTGTCGATGACTACCTAAAATTTCCGCCGGAATTTGATCTTCTTGTTGATGGATTGTTCGGAACCGGTCTGACGCGTCCTTTTCAGGGGGTTTTCACGCTATTGGCGTCTGAAGACGCAAGGCACCTGATGCGGAGCCACGGCGCACGCGTTGTCGCAATCGATATCCCAAGTGGATTATGCGCCGATAGTGGCCGAGTTCTTGGGAATACTATCGCAGCTGACCTCACTGTTACGTTCCATGACAAAAAGGTCGGCCACATGATCAGCGACGGCCCCGTAAATTGCGGCCGAGTTCGAACCAAGCCAATCGGGCTTCAATCCAATATGTCCAGTGACGTGGCTCGGCTTGTTTCCAGAGAGTTTTTTCCATGGGCCAAGACAACAAAGGACCACAAATACTCTTACGGGCACTCATTGATACTGTCGGGTGGTTCGGGAAAGACCGGAGCAGCACGTTTGGCTGCCCGGGGCGCATTGCGTATCGGGGCTGGGCTGGTGACGCTTGGTGTTCCTCCGGCGGCCCTGCTGGAAGTCGCGACGCAAGTCACGACGATCATGCTGCAGCGAACTGAAAATGCGGATGCGCTGTCAGAAATCCTTGAAGATGAGCGCCTGAATGCTCTGTGTCTTGGTCCGGGAATGGGTCTTGCGCGGGCGCGCAGTCTCGTGCCTGTGGCCCTTGGGGCTGGGCGCTTAACCCTTCTGGACGCGGATGCGCTGACGGCTTTTGCGGATGATCCTGCCGATCTGTTTGATCAACTGCATGAGAATTGTGTTTTGACACCGCATGGGGGTGAGTTTGCGCGGCTGTTCCCGGATGTTGCTGAACAGTTGGCTGCTGTACCAACCAACGGCCCGGCCTATTCCAAGGTCGACGCGACACGCGAGGCCGCCAAGCGGGCAGGGTGCGTGGTTCTGTTCAAAGGGTCGGATACGGTAATTGCGGCACCGGATGGGCGCTGCGCGATCAATTCGGCCCACTACGAGCGTTCCGCTCCGTGGCTTGCGACGGCGGGGTCGGGTGATGTGCTGGCCGGGTTCATCACAGGGCTGCTGGCACGGGGCTTCGGCCCAATGGAAGCAGCAGAAACAGCGGCGTGGTTGCACGTGGAATGCGCGCGTCTGTTCGGGCCGGGATTGATTGCCGAGGATTTGCCCGAACAATTGCCCGAAGTCTTCCGAAATCTGGCCAAGTAACGCATGGGCGGAATTTGGCCGCTTTTTTGAGCGTTCGGCAAGAATTAGCCATACATATCCACATAAATGCATGTCATTCTTTTTGAAACGCATTCCACAGAGTGGCAGACTTGAAAAAAGAATCTCCGGCCAATCAGAGCCCTGGGGGTCAATTTATTGATAAAATTGGAAATTACGTTCTGCCAATTTGAGCCGTGAGGCAGAAGTCCTGAGTGCGAGTTATTCGGTTCTTTGGGTCGTGGGCTGTCACATTGACTTCTCTTTTTGGCGGTATCCACAACCGTAACGTTGATGGTGAAGAAAATGACAGTGAAATTGAAAGTTTTCCCGGTGGCTGCGGTTTTGTCAGCGACCACTGCGATCCCCGCCTTTGCTGATTTAAAATACCAAAACAACAGCGGTGGTTCAGTCGAGCTATATGGTCAGTTCGACCCGGTGATCGTCTCGGTCGACGATGGGCAGCAAACCGAGACCCGTTTGCTGGACAACGACCTATCCAACAGCCGCGTGGGCCTGCGCGTCATGCAACCCTATGGCAGTAATGAGTTCATGTTCCGGTTCGAGACGGGCCTGGGGCTTCCAAGTACTGCCACAGCAAACCAGAACGGAACCAACACCAATGGTTGGACACGGTCGGATATCCGTCATGTCGATTTCTCGCTCAAGGGCGGGTACGGCAAGTTCTCGGCTGGTCAGGGCAGTATGGCCTCGGATGGGGCTGCGGAAACTGATCTGTCCTACGTCGGGACGGCGCTCTATTCCTTCACGAACGACGAAAACGGTGCCTTCTTCTATCGCGGTGCAGACGGCGTTCTGAGTGATATTACCGTGGGCGACTCGTCCAGTAACTTTGACGGTGGCCGCCGGGGTCGGATCCGGTACGATACGCCGGATTTCAACGGCTTCTCGGCCGCGATCGCCTATGGTCAGAACATCCTGTCCAGCAGCGACGATGATGACTACTACGACATCGCCTTAAATTACGGGAACACTTTCGCAAATGGCATCGAGTTCGCGGCCAGTCTGGCCTATGCCGTCAGGGATTTTGACGACGGTTCAGGCGAACAGAGGGATACGATCGGGTCCGCTTCGGTCCTGTTGCCGAGTGGTTTCAGCTTTACCGCGGCTTTGGGGTCGCGGGACAATACCTCAGCCGGTGCCAGTGATCCGGATTATTGGTACACCAAGCTGGCCTATGAAGGTGACTGGGTGTCGTGGGGGAAAACCGGCATAGGTATCGACTATTTTGACGGTTCCGATTTCGAAAATCAGGGCTCCAGCACCAAATCCTGGGGCATTGCCGTTGTTCAGCGCATCGATGCGATCAACACGGATGCTTACCTAAAATACCGTAACCACGATTTCGACGACACGGTCGATTTCGACAAGAACGAAGCCTGGGTGCTGGGTGCGCTCTGGAAGTTCTGACAACATTTCCCACGAGACTGGACGCCCCGGCCTTGGTCGGGGCGTTTTTTTGTTCAAATCGGCGGCAAAACAAGGCTGATCCGGCCATTGCCCCTTGCACGTGGGCGGCTGGGCAAATAGAAGGCGTCAAATTTGCCCGGCGCGCCGTTTTGCGCGCCCCGAATCCTATGGGGACTACCATAATGCAGGTTACCGAGACGCTGAACGAAGGTCTGAAACGCGGCTACAACATCGTCGTATCCGCAGCTGAGCTGGACGACAAAGTTAACGAGAAACTGGTCGAAGCGCAGCCGGAAATCGAGATGAAAGGTTTCCGCAAAGGCAAAGTGCCTATGGCTCTGCTGAAAAAGCAGTTCGGCCAGCGCCTGTTGGGCGAAGCGATGCAGGAAAGCATCGACGGCGCCATGAACAAGCACTTTGAAGACAGCGGTGACCGTCCTGCGCTGCAGCCGCAGGTCAAAATGACTAACGAAGACTGGAAAGAAGGCGACGACGTACACGTCGAGATGTCCTATGAGGCTCTGCCTGCGATCCCGGAAGTTGACCTGAAATCGGTCGAGCTGGAAAAGCTGGTTGTCAAAGCAGATGACGCGGCCATCGAAGAAGCGCTGAACAACCTGGCCGAAACCGCTCAGGACTTCAAAGCGCGCCGCAAGGGCTCCAAAGCCAAGGATGGCGATCAGGTTGTGATCGACTTCGTTGGTAAAGTGGACGGCGAAGAGTTCGAAGGTGGCTCGGCCGAAGACTATCCGCTGGTTCTGGGCTCGAACAGCTTCATCCCCGGCTTCGAAGAGCAGCTGGTTGGCGTGAAAGCCGAAGAAGTAAAAGACGTCGAGGTGAAGTTCCCTGAAGAGTACGGCGCCGAGCACCTGGCCGGTAAAGACGCAGTCTTCACCTGCACCGTGAAAGAAGTGAAAGAGCCGGTCGCAGCCGAGGTCAATGACGAGCTGGCCACGAAGTTTGGCGCAGAAGATCTGGAAGCCCTGAAGGGTCAGATCGCCGAGCGTCTGGAAGCGGAATACGCCGGTGCTTCGCGCGCAGTCATGAAGCGCGGTCTGCTGGACGCGCTGGATGAGAAAGTCTCCTTCGACCTGCCGCCGTCGCTGGTTGAGGCCGAAGCCAAGCAAATCGCACACCAGCTGTGGCACGAAGAAAACCCGGAAGTCGAAGGCCACGACCACGCCGAGATCGAGCCGACCGACGAGCACAACAAATTGGCTGAGCGCCGCGTCCGTCTGGGCCTGCTGCTGGCTGAACTGGGTCAGAAAGCCGAGGTTGAGGTCACCGATGCCGAGATGACTCAGGCGATCATGAACCAGGCGCGTCAGTACCCGGGTCAAGAGCGTCAGTTCTTTGAGTTCGTGCAACAGAACGCTCAGATGCAGCAGCAGCTGCGCGCACCGATCTTCGAAGACAAGGTCATCGACTACATCGTCGAACTGGCGCAGGTTGCCGACAAAGAAGTCAGCAAAGACGACCTGCAGAAAGCCGTTGAGGCACTGGACGAGGAGTAATCCTCGTCTGCCCATCGCGTGATGGGCAAAAAAATACGGAGCCGTCTGAAATAAGACGGCTCCGCTTTTGTGGCTTTAACTTATGAGGTGAGGGGGTCAGGCCTCATGAGCAAAAGCACGGGGGGAACTGAGCAGAGCATTCTTTTGCTCTGGTGTGAACCGGTCAGAAAGCGCTTCGATCAGCTTCAGGACTGATGCAACTTCATCTTTCGAAGTCGCCGCATTCATTTGTTCTACAAAGTACTTCTCCAGCTGGCTCAAGGGCTGGTGATCGTAGTTTGCGGCGCTTGCATTGGCCTTCGACCGCTCGAACAGCTCTAGGGCCTGATCTTCGGTCAGAAAGACATCGTGTTCGATGCCCGCATAGTCGCGAATTCCGGAAATACGTTCCTCTGAGCAGTCCATAAGAGCGGCCATTGCCACCACCTTGCCCATGGGCTTTGCGGTGCCAAGGTAATCATACGGAGCGTTGCCCGAACGTTGCAAAACGCGGTTCATCACCGGATCGATCACGGCGATCGAGTCCAACACGCCGGCCGTCTTCGCATATTCGAAGGATCCGATCATGACTTCGCTGGTGACATAGGAAACTGAGTTCACGCCTCGACCACGACCGAGTTTCTTTGTGTCGACGCAAAAACGGGTCGCTTCCCAGACTTGGGCACTGCGGATTGGCGCCTCGCCATCCAGAATCGAATGGAATACGTCCGATAGCATATGTGGCCCGGTTGTCTGCAGTAGTCTCATGCACCCAACGACGTTCCCCTCGTCGTTGATGCTGACTACGTGTGCAGGATGAAGATCGTCAAAATGGTCACGCTCGCGCCCGTCAACGATATTCACGTCCCAGCCAAGCCGATCCCCAAACACACGCGCGCGCAGTTTGTGCATCTCATCCAAGACGTCTTTGAACTTATGTTGGTTAATACCATCAATTACGATGATCATTTCCATCCCCCTACAGTCTGGTTACCGTAAGGATTAGGTTAACCAAGTTTTGAACTGAAACTATTGGGGGTTTCCCGTATTTTTTATCTTTTTTGATTATCCAGGGGCAATTAGACCAAGACCAATCGCGCGACCAATGGCCTGAGGTGTTGTCAAAGCACCCAGTTTTTCGCGCCCTGAACGCATGTGAACCTCAACAGTTCGGTGCGAGATTGACAGGATGTCACCAATATCTTGCTGAGATTTTCCGTCGGCGACCCATTGTAGAATCTCTTTTTCGCGCGTCGACAGGGTTGGAAGATACAGTGCCTTGGCCAATAGGCCAGACTGCATCACAGTATCATGCGCCGTAACTGCAGCCATCTGCAGGTCCCCCATGACATGTTTTTTCAACTTCTCCCACTCGGAATCCGAGCAATTGCGGGTCACATTCAGCAGGCCGCATTCCCCGTAGGGCCCGCGTACCGGGACGGTCAGACCGCGGGATGTAATGCCAAAGTCATGGGCATCCCGAAAAACCGAATGGAACTTTTCGTCATGATCAAACCTACCCCAGTCCACTGGCGCGATACTTAGCGCGGATTGGTACAGAGTAGGGTCGAAATGGTGAAAGCCTTGACTTCCATAGTGAATTTTCCATTCATCGGGATAGTTCGCATAACCCTGAACATCACCTTTGACAGGGTTAAAGGTGGCATAGGACGCGTAATCAAAGCCAAGCTCTTCGCAGACAGCATTAATGATGTCGGCTGCCGACTTCTCTTCGTGGTCGATCGCGGCCAAGTCTATTAGTTTCACCTGTCCAACCCTTGCGGAAGGCATCTCTTTCCCCAAAGAAATGCCAAATCTGTCCATTTCAGTGTGTACGTTGCGTCAACTTTGGTGGCCGACGCAAGGTATTTGTTCAAAACGCTTAGGCATATTGCGTGGTTCCGGCAACATAGTACCCGAGCAAACAAATAAGATACACGTTAATATTGTGTTCATATTTGTGTTGGGATTTCAAGTCTGCGTTATTCCGACCTTAAGCCTGTTTCAACCAACATTCCGCGTGCTTTTGCCTCGGGGTAGTAGCCTTTAGCGTAGAGGAAAATGGCGCGATTCTGGTCGCCATCTGACAAGAGCCAAGCGCCTCGCAGGTACTTTCCTGCAAATTCCAGATTGGTGTCTGCGTCCAGCAACCCCTTCGGTGTTCCGGTGTACCCCATCGAGCGCGCCGTGGCAGGCAGGATCTGGAGCAAGCCGTAATAAGGGCGATTCACCGCCCAGGGCCGGTGCGTGCTTTCGCGAATGGCCAGCTTGTGCACCAACTCTCTGGGCAGTTCATAGTGATCCGCCCATTTGTTGATCGACGCGCGTAGTTCTGGCGTCTCATTGGGATAAAGTGGCGGGTCGAATGTCGCTTCCCGGGTGCTGGGCTCGCCGCCACAAGCGGCCAGCGTGGGCAGGGCCAAAAGTGTAACGAGCAAGGTGCGACGCGTGTATTGGGGCATTTGTAGTCTCCGATGGGGGTCGCAATATGATAAACCAGCCATGTGCAACCGCAAGCTGACCAGTTGCGTACGCGCTGAATTACGCCGGGTAGTGAGTCATATTCGTCCCGAATTGACGCCGCATTTATAAACCGTGGGCAGTCACACTTCGACCTGAAACCATAGAACGATGTCTGCGAGCCAGATTTTGTTTTCGGTGGCGCGGAACTGAAAGGTGTTGTTGATACCCGGGTTCAGAACAGTACCTGGGAAGGCCTCCCATAACCCGCGGGTGTCGCCGCCTGACATCCAGGGGCTTTCGATCAAGGTGTCGTTGATCTCGATCTGGAATGTCCCACCAGACGGCGTGGCCCAGGCTTTATAGGCGAGGATCGGTTTGGCGCGGTTGGTTCCGATAATCAGGTTCGAGGGGATCGGGTCGCTGAATGTTTCGCTTTCGCCGGGTTCCAGGGAAAACGTACCGTCATTCACGACGATGTAGTCGCACAAAGATGCCATGATGGAGTCTCCTGTCGGATCGCGGTGCGCCCAGGTGCGCGATCAAGAAAATTTCTAAAGTAATCAGACTTAAAATAATGCGGCGTCGGGCGGCAGGGGCCGCGTTCGCCTAAGATAGCACATTATTGACAGGATTTCTGCGACAGGCCCTGGACAGGTCATTCCTGTCGCAAAACAAAAAAAGGGCCGCACCCTTCGGCGCGGCCCTTAGAATATTCCAAGATAACCAAATCAGGCTTTGGCTTCGTCTTCTTCAGCCGGAGCTTCTTCGGCGACCAGGTCGTCATCTTCAGAAGCGGCGGAACCGATATCGTCGAACAGCTCGGCGATTTCGAATTCTGCGGCTGCTTCTTCTTCAGCGGCCAGTTCCTGGATCGACTTGCCCGAAGCCTGCAGTTCGGCTTCTTCTTCCGAACGGGCAACGTTCATCTTGATTTCAACTTCGACCTCGGGGTGCAGTTTGACTGCCAGCGAGTGCAGACCCAGTTCCTTGATCGGAGCGATCAGGGCGATCTGTTTCTTGTCGACGGTGAAACCAGCCTCAGTAGCAGCGTCTGCGGCGTCACGCGGGGTGACCGAACCGTACAGAGCGCCGGCATCCGATGCCGAGCGGATCACGATGAACTGCTGACCGTCCAGCTTTTCAGCCAGTGCTTCAGCTTCTTTCTTGGTTTCCAGGTTGCGCGCCTCAAGCTGTGCTTTCTGGGCTTCGAACGACGCGATGTTGGCGTCCGATGCGCTCAGGGCTTTGCCTTGGGGCAGCAGGAAGTTGCGGGCGTAGCCGGGCTTGACGTCAACGACGTCGCCCATCTGACCCAGTTTCGCAACGCGTTCCAGCAGGATAACTTGCATATCAGTCTCTCCTTACTTCACAGCGTAGGGCAGCAGGGCGAGGAAGCGGGCGCGCTTGATAGCACGGGCCAGTTCACGCTGCTTTTTTGCCGAAACGGCGGTGATGCGCGAAGGAACGATCTTGCCGCGCTCAGAGATGTAGCGCTGCAGCAGACGGGTGTCTTTGTAGTCGATCTTCGGCGCGTTGTCGCCCGAGAACGGGCAAACCTTGCGGCGGCGGAAAAATGGTTTTGCGGCCATGGTAAATGTCCTTTCGTCAGGCTTAGATCAGCGGCGCTCGCGGCGGCCTTCGCGCTCATCGCGCTTCTGCATCTGGACCGAGGGGCCCTCGGCATGCTCGTCGACCTTGATGGTCAGAACGCGCATAACGTCGTCATGCAGGCGCATCAGGCGTTCCATTTCCTGAACGGCGCCAGCAGGGGCGTCGGTCTTCAGGAAGGCATAGTGGCCTTTGCGGTTCTTGTTGATCTTGTAGGCCATCGTCTTGACGCCCCAGTACTCGCTTTCAACAACGTTGCCGCCGTTGTCCGCCAGAACGGTGCCGAAATGTTCGACGAGGCTTTCTGCCTGCGCGTTGGACAGGTCCTGACGCGCGATCATTACATGCTCATACAGTGGCATGTGCACTCCTGTTTCTATCAAGGCGCATTTCAAAGGCAGGGTCATTCAACCCTCCGCGACCCGGCCACGAGAGGCTGCGCGATTCATAACTCTTGCGAAGGATGGCCTCATATACACCATCCGGCAGGGGGGGCAAGCCCTGCGTATATGCCTCGGTGAAGTCGCGCTATTAACATCCAATTAACATTGCGCTGCCCAATTCCTGACGCTTTTCGGCTCAAAGTTGTTTTGCATACCGGGAACTAGCCGGAACGACCAAACAAAGGCGGCAACCTTAAACAAGGTACAGTGATATGACGGCGACGAACACGAATACCTTCGACAAGTCTGCAAAGAATGCGACTTACGACCAATCGGTTCCAGTTCTTGTGGCATTCGCACCGAATTGGCAGGCCAGAACCATTCTGGCGCGCTTTGTCGGAGCGTTCCTGATCGTGATGGCGTTTTCCATGTGGCTGATGCCCGGCGCTGTCATGGCGACTGAAGTTTGGCCGATCAAACTGGCAGCGTCTTTGATGTTCCTGCTGATCGGGGTCAGCCTGCTGACCGTTCAGGTTCTGGATCAGCGCCCTGATGCGTATTTCGATCCGATCCGCCGCGAGGTTCGCGTGCTGCAGAAGAACGAAAACGGCCGCCCGCAGACGGTTCTGCGCCGCAGCTATGACACCTTGGGCGGTGCGCGGTTTACGGACGATCAGGTGGAGCTCTTTGACGTGGACGGTAGCTTGCTGATGAAACTGCCGCTGCAATCGGCGGATGTTGGCCGAGCGCTCAAGGGCCAATTGAGTGGAAGTGTAACAATCTTCGCCTAAATTCTATTCTGTTCACCTGAGAACAGAAAGTGTGAGCGAATATGGCTTGTGTGCTGCCTCAGGGCGGCACATTTTCGTTACCGAGCATGCCGATTGGTTTGCATCCACAATAACTTTGGAGATTGTCATGAAATCCACCCTTCTTGCTGCTGCACTGGCCGTATCGGCGACCTCGGCACTTGCCAGCGCCGAGAAATACGTTCTGGACCCCAGCCACAGCCAGGTCATCTTTAGCTACAACCATCTTGGGTTTTCGACCACCTACGGCATGTTCTCGGGCTTTGAGGGCGAGATCATGTTCGATCAGGAAGATCCTGCTGCCTCCAGCGTGACCGTGTCGATGCCGGTTGTTGAAATGATCACCGGCTGGAAGCCGCGCGAAGATCACTTCATGACCGAAGACTTCTTTGGCGTCAAAGAGGGCGACCTGATCACCTTTACTTCGACTGGTATCGAAGTCACCGGCGACAACACCGCGAACATCACCGGCGATCTGACCATGAACGGCGTCACCAAATCGGTCGTTCTGGACGCGAAGCTGAACCAAGTCGGTGATCACCCGATGGCAAACAAGCCATGGGCGGGTTTTGACGCGACCACCACACTGGTCCGCAGCGATTTCGATCTGGGTCAGTTCGCACCCTTCGTGGGCGATGAGGTCGAGGTTCGTATCTCGGTTGAGGCTCAGAAGGCCGACTAAGTCGACCTGACGTGACAAAAAAGAACCGCCGGGATCGAGAGGTCCCGGCGGTTCTCTATTTGGTTGCTCACTTATTCCTGCGATTGGCTGGCCGTCAGCTCAACATTCACTGTGACTCCAAAGGCCAGAGAGTCTTCGGTCGGTTGCGACGTGCCAATATCGAAGTCCAAGCGATTCAAATCGAGCGCACCTTGCATTTTGGCTGTGCCGTCCTGCATGTCCAACTCGAACGGCAGGACGACGTCCATCGACTTGTCCCGGATGGTCAAAATGCCGCGCGCTTCGTAAACCAGATCGGTTTTGAAAAGATCGGCGGTGAACTTCGCGGTCGGAAACTGTGCGCTGTCAAAGAAGTCCGCCCCCAGCGCTTGTTGCGTCACAGTGCCTATGGTCAAAGAGCCGATCGCCACGGTCACATCGACAGACCCGGCAGGGCCCGGTTCAGCAGGTTCGTCAAAGGTGATCGCAGCGGTCCAGTCCGAAAACCCGCCAGACACAGGGCTGCCCAATTGGGTGATGGTGATACCCAACGTGCCGTCCTCAACTTGCCAGTCGGATTGGACGGCATCCAGCTCGGCCGAGGCGTGATCGTCAGCCGGGTGTGCCGAATAGGCCCCGTCAAACCATCCGATGCCAAGCGCTGCAGTCCAGATCACAACAGCCGCAACGGCGGGAACTGGTGAGTGCCACTGTTGGGGCGGCTCTGGCAGATCAACCCGGCCAGGAAGCATGCGGCGCAGTGTGCTGTCCTTGTCGACTACGTGATGCTTGAGTGCACCGGCGATGTGCAGAACCAAAGCTCCGACCAGAACCAGCATCAGAACAAAGTGCAAACCACCCGTCGCTTCGGCCAGCGCAGGGGATTTGGGCACGAAAGGCAAGTTTTGCCCGAACGGCCAGAGGATCGGTGCGAACCCTTCCGTCGCCGCATGGTGGATCCAGCCGGTCAGGGGAACCAGCACAAGCGAGCCATACAGCAGCCAATGTACGGTTTCGGCCGCGAATGCCTCGGGCTTGTTTTCGGCGTTCAGCAGGCCGGGCTTGGGCTGACTGAACGCCCACAGAATGCGGGCAAGCGCAACAAAGAACACCGTGACGCCGATTGTTTTATGCAATGAAAAAAGTTGGGCCGCCTGCTGCAGATCCTCGGGCGTCGTTGGGATGGCCGGGTCCTCGATGGCATGGGCCAGCCGGGTCGCGAACCAGCCGATCGGAAGGGCCGTCAGAATAAGCAGGGCCGTCAGCCAGTGGAAGGTTTTTGAAATACCTCCGTAGCTTTGGGCTGAATTTGCAAGGGACATTGGTTTCAGGCTCCGGTCTGTTTGCTGCTGCCACCCTAATTATAGGGGGGGCGGACACAATAGCTTCTGACGCACAGGATGCGTGTTCGGATGCAGAGCTTGTGCCGCTCGTTCACTCGGTTTACACCCCGTCGCAACCTAACGTCATCCAAGAGGTTGCAATGACACGCGCGTTCGTTTTCCCGGGGCAGGGCGCCCAAACCATCGGCATGGGCAAAGCACTGGCCGAGGCTTACCCGGCCGCACAGGCCATTTTCGATGAGGTTGACGATGCGCTGGGCGAAAAGCTGAGCAACCTGATTTGGGAAGGCGATATTGCCGAATTGACGCTGACACAAAATGCGCAGCCCGCGTTGATGGCGACCTCGATGGCCGCTATGCGCGCGTTGGAGGCCGAAGGCGTTTCGATCACAGACGCGGCTTTTGTGGCGGGGCATTCGCTGGGCGAATACTCGGCGCTGGCAGCCGCCGGTGCGCTGTCGGTCGCGGATACGGCGCGCCTGTTGCGGACCCGTGGACAGGCCATGCAAAGCGCGGTTCCCGTGGGCGAAGGCGCGATGGCTGCTATCCTGGGGCTGGACCTTGAAGCCGTTCGCGCCGTTGCAGACGAAGCCGCACAGGGCGAGGTCTGTCAGGCTGCGAACGACAACGATCCTACTCAGGTCGTTGTTTCGGGCGCGAAGGCTGCTGTGGAACGTGCCGCTGAGATCGCAAAGGAAAAAGGCGCGAAGCGCGCTGTGATGCTGCCCGTTAGTGCTCCGTTCCATTGTGCGCTGATGCAGCCTGCGGCGGATGTGATGGCCGAGGCTCTGGCCGCGGTTGAAATCAAGGCCCCGGCGGTTCCGCTGGTCGCCAATGTGCGCGCCGAGGCCGTGAGCGATCCGGACCTGATCCGGCAATTGCTGGTCGAGCAGGTAACCGGGTCCGTGCGCTGGCGCGAGAGCGTTCAGTACATGGCCGCGCAGGGCGTCACTGAGACGTGGGAGATTGGCGCGGGCAAGGCGCTGTCGGGCATGATCCGTAAGATCGACCGCGCGATTGCGGGTAAGGCTGTTGGCACGCCGGACGACGTGCAGAATGTGGTTCAGAACGAATCGTAAGAACAACGTGCGACGGAAGTTGCGCTGCAAAAGGAAGATCGAATGTTTGATTTGACAGGGAAGAATGCGCTTATCACCGGTGCATCCGGCGGGATTGGTGGCGAGATCGCGCGCGTGCTGCACGGGGCAGGGGCAACCGTTGCGCTGTCCGGTACACGGGTCGAACCGCTTGAAGCACTGGCCGCTGAGTTGGGTGAACGCGCCCATGTTCTGCCGTGTAACCTGAGCGATGGCGAGGCCGTTTCGGCGCTGCCCAAGCAGGCAGCCGAGGCGATGGGGTCCGTTGATATTCTGGTCAACAATGCTGGGATTACCCGCGACAACCTGTTCATGCGGATGTCGGATGAGGAATGGCAGAGCGTGATCGATGTGAACATGACCTCGACCGCTAAGCTGTGCAAAGGCGTGCTGCGGGGCATGATGAAGGCTCGCTGGGGTCGGATCATCAACATCTCGTCCGTGGTCGGTGCCACCGGTAACCCCGGTCAGGCAAACTATGCCGCATCCAAGGCGGGTATGGTCGGCATGACCAAATCGCTGGCTTACGAGGTTGCGAGCCGTGGCATTACAGCCAACGCGGTTGCGCCGGGTTTCATCACCACGGCCATGACCGACAAGCTGACGGACGATCAGAAAGCTGGCATTCTTGGGCAGGTTCCCGCCGGGCGTATGGGCGATGCATCGGAAATTGCTGCGGCAGTTCTGTATCTTGCCAGCCCCGAAGCAGGATATGTTACCGGAACCACCTTGCATGTTAACGGCGGTATGGCCATGTTGTGAGCGCGGACCAAGGCAGATGCGAAAGCGTTTGCCTTGCGCGTTGTCTATGCTATAGGCGGCGCATAAATGCTGAGGTCGACCAAACGGTCGGCCTTCTACTTTCCCGGTCAGCCGGGACCCAACCGCCCGCACCGGGCAAATCAAAGCCAGCCTGAGCGGGCAAGGGCAGAACCGGGCACTAGGCCCTGAAAACGGAATGAGGAATAGACATGAGCGACGTCGCAGATCGCGTTAAAAAGATCGTTGTTGAGCACCTGGGTGTTGAAGAAGACAAAGTGACCGAAAACGCGTCCTTCATCGACGATCTGGGCGCAGACAGCCTAGACACTGTTGAGCTGGTTATGGCCTTCGAAGAAGAGTTCGGCATCGAGATCCCTGATGACGCAGCCGAGACCATCCAGACATTTGGCGACGCCGTCAAATTCATCTCGGAAGCTTCCTAATAGCTTCAAAATCCTTAAAAAGCGGCGCTTCCGGGCAACGGAGGCGCCGTTTTTTGTGTCTGCAACGAATTCAGGCTTGCAAGGTGCCGGTTTCGTTCGCACGCTCTTGCCCGAGGCACATAATTCAGAGCGGGCAGGGCATGATACGATCCACCCCGATGATAAATACGGCACGTTTGACGCTGTGCGCCATGCGGCCAGAGGATTTTAACAGGTTCGCCGAGATCTGGCGGAACCCATGTATCGTGCGGCATATCGGCGGCAAGCCACGTTCGCGCGGGGAAGCATGGGATTCATTTCTTCGCAACGCGGGGCACTGGCAGATGGCTGGGTTCGGTCAATGGGCTGTAGTCCAGCAATCGAATCGGCAGATGATTGGTCAGGCCGGTTTTTTTTACGGCAATCGTTCGATTGGCGAGGACTTTGACACATTCCCCGAAGCCGGTTGGATTCTGGTCCCAGAGGCACAGGGGCAAGGGTTAGGGTATGAGGCTGCGCAGGCCGCGCATGACTGGTTTGACCGGATCATGCCGGGGCCATTGGTCGCGATGGTGAACTCCGCCAACTCTGCTTCGCAAAAGCTGGCCGACAAGCTGGGCTACATGCCGATGCGTGAATGCGAGTTCAACGGCAGCGAAGTCACGCTGCTGCGCCGCAACGGGCCTCCGCCGCGCCACTAGCAATCTGAGACTTCAAGAATGCCGCAAACTGAGCGTGGTTTGCCGATCCCGGTCAAAACGGGCCGATCTTGCGCGTGTATGGTACTCTGGTTTGCAGAGCGATTGAGCGGAGGAGAAAGCTCATGAGGATTTACCCCACGATGGAATTGCAGAACGGCCGGTGTGTCACACTGGACAAGGGCCGTCTGGAGGACGCGATGATCTGGCATGTGAATCCGACGGAAACGGCGCGCAGCTGGTCTACGGCCGGGGCCACCTGGATGCACTTGACGGATTTCGACGCGATCGAAGGCCGTGATACCAACGCCGAGTTGGTCGAGGATATCATCCGCACGTCCGAGATGTCGGTGCAACTGGCTGGTGGTATGCGGACGCGGGAACAGGTCGAATACTGGATCGACAAGGGCGCGGGACGCATCGTGATCGGCACGCTGGCAGCTTGGGATCCGAACCTGGTCAAGGAATTGGCCAAGCTGTATCCCGATCAGATCGTGCTTGCCGTGGATGTTTGGCAAGGGCAGGTCATGACCGAAGGCTGGCGCAGCCAGAGCGCGTTCACGCCCGACGCCTTCATCAAAGCGTTTGAAGGCACGCCATTTGCTGCCATTCTGGTGACCGACATCGACAGCGATATTGAAGACGTTGATGCTCAACTGGGTCTGATCTCAGGCATTGCAGAGCTGTCGCGGACGCCAGTGATCGCCAGCGGAGTCGTTCGAACCTCGGATGATATTTCACGGCTGGCCTATGTGCATAACATCTCGGGCGCGTTGGTCGGACGCGCATTGTTCCGCAAAACGATTGATTTGGCCGACGCGCTTGAAGTTGCAGCGCAGGCTCATGAGCCGGTGGCCGAATTCCAGTAATTCGACTAGGCAACCCCTTGCCCCGCCGCTTTCAAACAAAGAAGGCGGGCGGGGCATTTTCTTTCCGTATAAAGCACGTGGTTCGCTCACCCGGCAGAATGGTGCCGGTGCGGAATGTGCTGTTGCTCTTGCCCCCGGACCCCGGGCCGGGGTATGAGCGGTTCTCAAATAGGAAGCAGGCAAGAGGCATTTCATGCGCAGAGTCGTTGTAACCGGTCTGGGATTGGTCACTCCTTTGGCCAGCGGGGTCGAGGAATCTTGGTCACGGCTGCTGGATGGAGAATCCGGTGCGGGCCCGATCACGCAGTTTGATGCCGAAGCAAGCGGCGTCACCACGACCTATGCCTGCGAAGTTCCGCGCGGTGATGGCACCGACGGAACATTCAACCCCGACGATTGGATGCCGCCGAAAGAGCAGCGCAAGATCGAAGACTTTATCCTGTATTCTATCGCTGCGGCCGATATGGCCTGTCAGGACGCCAACTGGCTGCCTGAGGATGAAGAGGATCGCCTGCGTACGGGCGTGTTGATCGGTTCCGGTATTGGCGGACTGGGTTCCATTGCCGAAACGGCGAACCTGATCCGCGACAAGGGGCCGCGCCGCGTGTCACCGTTCTTTATTCCCGGTGCGCTGATCAACCTGGCTTCCGGTCAGGTTTCGATCCGTCATGGGTTTAAGGGACCGAACCACTCGGTGGTGACTGCTTGCTCCACCGGCGCGCACGCCATTGGCGACGCGAGCCGCATCATTCGCGCAGGTGACGCGGACGTCATGGTTGCAGGTGGCGGCGAGGGCTGCATTTGCGAGATCGGTATCGCGGGATTCAACGCTTGTAAGGCGCTGTCGACCAAGTATGCAGACGATCCGAAGAAAGCGAGCCGTCCGTATGATGTAGACCGTGACGGATTCGTCATGGGTGAGGGCGCAGGCATCGTTGTTCTTGAAGAGTACGAGCACGCCAAAGCGCGCGGCGCAAAAATCTATGCGGAAGTGCTGGGCTACGGTATGTCGGGCGACGCCTACCATATCACTGCGCCGTCCGAGGATGGCGATGGCGCCGAGCGTTCGATGAAAGCCGCGTTGCGCAGCGCCGGTCTGGAGCCAAAAGATTTGGATTACATCAACGCGCATGGCACGTCGACCATGGCGGATACCATAGAACTGGGTGCCGTGGAGCGTTTGCTGGGTGACCATGCGGGCAACGCAACGATGACCTCGACCAAATCGGCCACCGGTCACCTGCTGGGGGCTGCTGGCGCGATCGAGGCAATCTTCTCGATCCTTGCGATCCGTGATCAGGTCGCTCCACCGACGATCAACTTGGACAACCCGGCCGTTGAAACGCCGATTGATCTGGCTCCGAACGAAAAGCGCGAGCGTGAGATCAACGTGGCGCTGTCGAACTCGTTCGGCTTTGGCGGCACCAATGCCAGCGTGATCTTTGGAAAGGTCAGCTAAATGTGGCGGGCTCTTGCTTCGAACGCGCTGACCCTGTTGATCGTTGGTCTGTTCCTGATGGGCGGGCTGATCGTGTGGGGGCAGTCGCAGTATAAGGCCGAGGGTCCGCTGGAAACCGCCATTTGCCTGCAAGTTAGAAGCGGGTCGAACATGACCCGCGTCAGCAATGAGCTGGCCGATCAGGGCGCGATCACGAACGCGACCATCTTCCGTATGGCGGCGGACTATACAGATAAGTCCCAGCAGCTTAAGGCGGGCAGCTTTCTGGTGCGCGAAGGCGCGTCGATGGAGCAGATCATCGACGAAATTACCAGCAGCGGCGCAAGCACCTGCGGGTCTGAGATCGAGTATCGCATTGGTGTCACCCGTATTCAGACGCGTGTCCGCGAACTGGATCCGGCAACGCTGGATTTCGTGGAAATTGCATCCTTTGACGTAACCGACGAAGAAACCCCTGCGGAATACACCCAAAAGCGTGAGGAGGCCGACACTCGCTATCGCGTATCGGTGGCCGAAGGCGTTACGTCGTGGCAAGTCGCGCAGGGCCTGCAAGCAATCGATGCGTTGACTGGCGAGATCGCGGAGATTCCCGCTGAAGGTATGCTAGCGCCCGACAGCTATGAGCTTACCCCCGGTGATGACCGGACTGCTGTCTTGCAAGAGATGCAGGATAAGCAGCAACTGCGCATCAATGCCGTTTGGGAAAGCCGTCAGGATGACCTGCCCATCAGCAACCCAGAAGAGATGCTGATCCTTGCGTCGATTATCGAAAAGGAAACCGGCGTACCAAATGAGCGTGGTCAGGTCGCCAGCGTCTTTGTTAATCGCCTTGAGCAAGGCATGAAGCTGCAGACAGACCCAACGGTGATTTATGGCGTCACAAAGGGTCAGGGCACGCTTGGTCGTGGTCTGCGCCGGAGTGAACTACGTCGGGCAACGCCATGGAATACCTACGTGATCGACGGTTTGCCGCCGACTCCGATTGCAAACCCTGGACTGGCCAGCCTTGAGGCTGCCGTCGCACCGGAAGAGACCAACTTTATCTTCTTTGTTGCAGACGGTACCGGGGGTCACGCATTCGCGGAAACTCTGCAGGAGCATAACCGCAACGTCGCCAAGTGGCGTGAAATTGAGGCGGAAAGAAACAGCTCGAGCAACTAAGAAAAAAGGGCCGCGTCGGAAAAACGCGGCCCTTTTTCTATGGCTTACGCTGCGGGACGACGGCGCGGCCTGCGGCGTTTGGATGCGCCGGGCTTTGATGCTCCGTTCGCGGCTTTTCGCTTGATCCCGCGCCCGCGGAAACCACCGCGTTTGCGGGGCTTCTTGGGTTCGGCCTCAGCGGGCATGGTTCCGCTTGCCACTGGAATTTCGATCTTCATCAGTTTTTGAATCTGGATGAACTGATCCAATTCATCGGGGGCGCAGAACGCGATGCCTTCGCCCTCACGCCCGGCGCGCGCGGTACGTCCGATGCGGTGAACATAGTTGTCCGGCACTTCGGGCAGGTCATAGTTGATCACATAGGCCACGTCGGGAATGTCGATGCCGCGCGCGGCGACATCAGTGGCGACCAGCACGTTGATCTCACCGGCGCGAAACGCCTTGATGGCGCGGTCACGCTGGCCCTGACTTTTGTTGCCGTGGATTGAGGCCGCATTGAAGCCGTCTTTGACAAGATCTTTCATCAGGCGTTCCGCACCATGTTTGGTGCGCGCAAAGACCAGGGTCAGTGCGCCCATGTCCGCGGACAGGACCTCACGCAGCTTGGCAGGTTTCTCGGCGCGGCTGAGAAAGTGTACGGATTGCGCGATCTTGTCTGCCGCTTTGCCCGGAGGCGAGACCTGCACGCGGTGCGGGTTTGTCAGATAGGCCTGGCTGATCTCTTCCATCTGCTTGGGCATGGTTGCCGAGAACAGCATGGTTTGGCGCGGGGTGCCCAGCTTGGGAGCGATTTTGCGCAGCGCGTGAATAAAGCCCATGTCCAGCATCTGGTCGGCCTCATCCAGAACCAGATGGCGTACCTGGCTGAGGTCAACGGCTTCACGCTCCATCAGGTCGATCAAGCGACCTGGGGTGGCAACCAGAATGTCAGTCCCGCGCGACAGGAACGAGATTTGCTTGCCGATGGATTGCCCGCCAACCACTGTGGCAACGCGCAGCTTGGTCTTTTGGGTCAGGTTGCGCAGGCTTTCCGCGATCTGGTTGACCAGTTCGCGGGTTGGCGCAAGGATCAATGCCTTTGCGGTTTTAGGGGCCGGTTTGCCGGGCTGCGCCAGCAAGTGGTCGATCAGCGGCAGGCCAAAGGCCAGCGTCTTACCTGTGCCGGTCTGCGCCAGCCCAAGAATATCATGGCCGTTCAGCGCCAACGGAATGGCCTGGTTCTGAATCGGTGTCGGTTGAGAGAAATTGGCGCGTTTCAACGCGTCATTCAGGGCCGGGGCGAGGCCCAGCATGTCAAAGTCGAACAAGTAACTATCCTTTGTAATCCACAAGGCTTTGGCCCTGCAGACATCTTTTGTTGGGCCACGCATCGCGTGACCGGCCGGGTTGCTGCGAGACCTCGGGACGGGCAGGCGGTTCCTGCGGCATCCGGCCTTCGCATCAAGAACCCTGCGTGATGGGGAACTGGAGAATGGTAGGGGCGCTGTGGGGTCGATGGCGACCGTCGATGTTCACGCTTTAGCGCTGTGTTGGGGGCCACATGCGGTTTGCCAAGAGAATTGTCAAGTGTTCATTGGAGTTTCGGAACGCCGTGCATGACTGCCATTGCCTTCCCACGTCTTTGGGCGCCGGAATCAGGGCTTGGTGGTGCGCGGCGGCTGTTTGCCGACTAGTTGCAGAGGTTTGGCGCTCTCCTTTTGGCTGCTCGATGTCTGGTGGGTATTCGAAAAACCCGGCAATTGAATTGCCAGACGTCCGCAAATTCAGACGAATTTAACGCAGCGCGTACGGTGCCTGTTGCGTGAGTGTTGCGCAAAGCTTTGACATTACGGTCTTTCTCGCGTATAAGTTGTGTCATGCTAGAAGAAGTGGGCAAACGGCCCCGGGGCGACCCGGTGGCCGTTTTTCGTTTCTCTCGTGCGGAGAAAACTCACGCATGAGGTCACAGGCAAACATGACTTTGATTACCCCGGAAGAGCGGATGTCCCAGACGGCAGAACTATTGCAGTCGCTTGAGACATCCATTCGCGGTTTGCGCCAGGCAGCGGAAGAACTGCGCAGGCAAATCGGAACCGGGGAGGATGCAGACCTGGCTGGTTCAGCCAAACAACTCGGGCAGTTAGAGGGGCTGATCCGAAGTTGTCAGAAAGTGGAGACAAGCTTTGTCGAACAACATCACAGACAAGCCGGAATTGCCCAAGGGGGGTATGCGCTCGACCTCGAGCGCGCTCGATTTGAAGTCGGGTGCAGGCTGGCTCGCCTCCGCGCCTGCTGCGGTTCGGGACCGATTTCTGAGTGAGATCGGGGAGGGGGGGCTGTGTGCCCTCCCTTTCCTGTTTGAGTTCTGGGCATTGCCGCATCAGTTGCCGCCTGAGGGCGACTGGCGATCCTGGGTGATCATGGGCGGGCGCGGCGCTGGTAAAACGCGGGCTGGGGCCGAGTGGGTGCGGTCAATGGTCGAGGGGGCGAAACCTTTGGATAGAGGTTTGGCCAGCCGGGTGGCGCTGGTTGGCGAGACGTTCGATCAGGT
Organism: Ruegeria sp. BC3; assembly: GCF_056539265.1. Lineage (NCBI taxonomy): Bacteria > Pseudomonadati > Pseudomonadota > Alphaproteobacteria > Rhodobacterales > Roseobacteraceae > Ruegeria > Ruegeria sp. BC3. Next base: position 858,679 of record NZ_JBQFUP010000001.1, on the reverse strand, counting down.
GCGCGACGTGATGATTTTTGGGGATAGCGGGATTTTGCAATGCTCGCCGCCGGATCGGCGGCCGCAATGGAAGGCATCGGAACGCAAGCTTATCTGGCCCAATGGGGCCGAGGCGCAGGCGTTTTCGGCGCATGATCCCGAGGGGCTGCGCGGTCCGCAGTTCGATGCAGCCTGGGTGGATGAGTTGGCCAAGTGGAAGAAGGCGGGTGAGACCTGGGACATGCTGCAGTTTTCGTTGCGGCTGGGGGATCGCCCTCGGGTCTGTGTGACCACGACGCCGCGGAATGTGAAGGTTTTGAAGGATTTGCTGGCGTCTCCGTCCACCGTGCAGACCCATGCGCCGACTGAGGCGAACCGGGCCAATCTGGCGGACTCCTTCTTGCAGGAGGTGCGCGCGCGTTACGCAGGCACGCGGCTGGGGCGGCAGGAGTTGGACGGGGTGCTGCTGTCGGATGCTGAAGGCGCGCTCTGGACGGGCTCGATGCTGGATGCAACGCGCTGTGCGCAGGTAACCGCGTTGGATCGCATCGTCGTGGCGCTGGACCCAGCGGTGACAGCTGGGTCGGACGCCGATGCCTGCGGGATCGTGGTCGTGGGCGCTCAGCTACAGGGGCCGCCCGAGGAGTGGCGGGCGTTTGTGCTGGCCGACCGCACGGTGCAGGGCGTCGGTCCGGCGGGCTGGGCGCAGGCGGCGATTGACGCGATGGACGAGTTCGGGGCCGAGCGGCTGGTGGCCGAGGTCAATCAAGGCGGGCAACTGGTGGAAGAGGTGGTGCGGCAGGTGGACCCTCTGGTCCCGTTCCGCGCCGTGCGGGCCTCACGCGGCAAGGTCGCGCGGGCGGAGCCTGTGGCGGCCCTGTACGAACAGGGGCGGGTGGCGCATGTGGCCGGGCTGGACGCGCTGGAGGAGCAGATGTGTCAGATGACCGCGCGGGGGTTCGAAGGACAGGGCTCGCCCGACCGGGTCGACGCGCTGGTCTGGGCGCTGCATGAGCTGGTTGTGGGCCCTGCTGGGGTGTATCGGCGGCCGAGGGTGCGAGCGTTGTGATGGTTCAGGGCGCAGGTGGGAAGTGCGCATCCGGCTCAGTCTGCGCCAGACGATTGAAACTGTTTGTAAAGTGACAATGCGCAATCTCGGCGACAATTGCGACCAGTTGCGCGTTATCGAAGCCGTCGGAATGGGCTTGAGCCAGTTGTTCATCGGTCAAATTTCCACCAGACTCCACAAGGTTACGGGTCAACTGCTGAAGCCTCGCAGCGCGGCTGTTGCCACCCAGAGTTTGACCTGAAGCAATTTTCCCGATCATTTCCATGTCGATTCCACGGGCCTCGGCCATGTTCAAATGGGCCGGCACGCAATAGTGACAGCCGTTTCGAACGGCCATTTCCATGCAGATCACTTCGCGGTCTTCATGTGACAGACCGCATTTATCGAGTGCGGTCCAAAATGCCAAAAAACCTTCCAAAACTTCCGGACTATGTACCATCGCATCACTGATGTTCAGGTCACGGCCCCAGGCCGCGCGCACCTTGTTTAGTGCAGACTTTTGGGCAGGAGTTTGCGTGTCCGGTGAAACAGGTGGAATTCGTTGTGCCATTTGAAGTCTCCAGGGTCGAGCGCTTTAACCCCGTAAAGATGCTGGGCGGCAGGTTCAATTGGTAAGCCGTTCTGACCATGGGAACAATTTGTTGATTTGAGTGGCGTTGCCCCCCCTCCGTACGCCCCATTCCCGAGGCTTAAACTTCTTTCCCTCATAACTCCTTTCAACAAGCCGGGCATAGCGGCGGCAGAAAGGAGCACAGATGGTATTCGATTTCTTGCGTCGTGGATCGGCTGAGGCGGCGCCCGAGGCGAAGGCGAGCGCGGCGGGGCCAGTGGTGGCGTGGCAGACGGGCGGGCGCGTGGCGTGGAGCCCTCGGGATGCGGTGTCGCTGACGCGGACGGGGTTTTCGGGGAACCCGGTGGGGTTTCGATCCGTCAAGTTGATTGCCGAGGCGGCGGCGGCCCTGCCTTTGGTGCTTCAGGATCAGGCGCAGCGCTACGACGTTCATCCGATCCTGTCCCTGATGCGCCGCCCGAATGCGGCGCAGGGTCGGGCGGAGTTGATGGAGGCCTTGTTTGGGCAGTTGTTGCTGTCTGGCAATGCCTATGTTGAGGCGGTGCAGGCTGATGAGGGCCTGCCGGTTGAGTTGCATGTGTTGCGTTCCGACCGGATGAGCGTGGTGCCGGGCGCGGATGGTTGGCCCAAGGCATATGACTATGCTGTGGGTGGCAAAAAACATCGCTTCGCGGCGGAAAACATCTGCCATATCAAATCATTCCACCCTCAGGACGACCACTACGGGTTCTCGCCGATGCAGGCGGCGGCGATGGCGATCGATGTGCATAACAGCGCGTCGCGGTGGTCGAAATCGCTGTTGGATAACGCGGCGCGGCCTTCGGGCGCGCTGGTGTGGAAGGGCGATGGTCACGGGGTGATGGCCGAGGATCAGTTCCGGCGTCTGTCGGATGAGATCGAACAGAACTATCGCGGGGCGCGGAATGCGGGGCGGCCGATGGTTCTGGAAGGGGGGCTGGATTGGAAGCCGATGGGCTTTTCGCCCTCGGACATGGAGTTTCAAAAGACCAAGGAAGCCGCCGCCCGCGAGATCGCGCTGGCCTTTGGGGTCCCGCCGATGCTGCTGGGGATCCAGGGCGACGCGACCTATTCGAACTATCAGGAGGCCAACCGGGCGTTCTATCGCTTGACCGTTCTGCCCCTGGTGACGCGGGTGGCGGCGGCGGTGTCCGAGTGGCTTTCGGGGTTCACGGGCGAAGAGATGATGCTGAAACCCGATCTGGATCAGGTGCCTGCCCTGTCGGCGGAGCGCGATGCGCAATGGGCGCGGGTCAGCCGGGCGGAGTTCCTGACCGAGGCGGAAAAACGCGCTCTGCTGGGGTTGCCGGCGTTGGCGGATGGCGCGGATGGCTGAGGGGTATCCCCCGTTTGATTGCGCGCCGGGCCTGCGCCTGGCTGCGCATGAGAGAGTGGCCGAGATTCAGCATGCACATCTGTGCAGGCGCTTGGATCAGATCGAAGAGATGATGGAGCGGCTGGAGCGACGGCTATGGCTGACGGTTTACGGCGTGGCGGCGGTGATCCTGGCGCAGGCGTTCCAGTCATTCCTGACGGTAACGCCATAAGTTCAGCGGGTTACATGGAGAAGTTTATGGATTTGGAACATAAATTCGCGCGGTTTGGCGAGGGCTTGTCGGTTACCGAAGACGCGGTGATCGAAGGCTATGCCAGCCTGTTCGGACAGGTCGATCAAGGCCGCGATGTGGTTCAGAAAGGGGCCTATCACGCCTCACTGGCCGGGCTGAAAAAGGCGGGTCAGCGGGTCAAAATGCTGTGGCAGCATGACCCGGCGCAGCCCATCGGCGTCTGGGATGAGGTGCGTGAGGATGACCGTGGCCTGTGGGTCAAAGGTCGCCTGCTGGAAAGCACCCAAAAGGGCCGCGAGGCAGCCGAGCTGATCCGTGCGGGGGCGATGGACGGGCTGTCGATTGGGTACCGCACGAAACGGGCCTCGAAGAATGACAAGGGCCAACGGGTCCTGACCGAACTGGAGCTGTGGGAGGTGTCTTTGGTGACCTTCCCGATGCTGCCCAGTGCGCGGGTGGCGGCCAAGGGCGTGGACCCTGAGGCCGAGAACACCTGGCGCAGTATTGCCGAGGCGTTCAACGACGCCCGGCTGGAGCTGGCGCGACCCTAGCGCGCCTCAAACTCACCCAAGAAATGGAAGTGCTGATGAGCAAGACCGAGACCCCGGCCTTGACCGGAGAGGGTGCGCCCCTGGTTCAGGAGGTGAAGCAGGCGATGGCTGGCTTCGTGAATGAATTCAAGGGCCTCAAGGCTGAAGTTAAAACCCAACTGCAACAGACAGAAGAGCGACTGACTATGCTGGATCGTAAATCAACAATCGCGGCGCGCCCGCATCTTGCGGCCTCGATCGAGGACGGTGCCCCGCACCAGAAGGCCTTTGATGCCTATGTGCGCTGCGGAGACGATGACGGGCTGCGCGCTCTGGAAATGGAAGCCAAGTCGCTGTCGAGCGCAGTTAACAGTGACGGCGGGTATCTTGTCGATCCGAAGACGGCCGAGATGATCAAGTCGGTGCTGAAGTCCACCGCCTCGATCCGTTCGATCGCTTCGGTGGTGAACGTCGAGGCGAACTCGTTCGACGTGCTGATCGACCATACTGATGTGGGGGCAGGCTGGGCGGATGAGAATGCCGCGGCAACCGAAACCGCAACACCGTCGATTGACCGTATCTCGATTGCGCTGCACGAACTGAGCGCGCTGCCGAAAGCCTCGCAACGTTTGCTGGATGACAGCGCGTTTGATGTCGAACGCTGGTTGGCAGGTCGCATCGCCGACAAGTTTGCCCGCGCCGAGGCGGCTGCCTTCATCTCGGGCGATGGCGCGGACAAGCCCAAGGGCATTCTGGACCACGCCAAGGTCGACAATGATGTCTGGACCTGGGGCAATATCGGCTATGTGCCCACGGGTATTGCGGGCGGCGTCGAGGCGGACGCGATTGTCGATGTGGTCTATGCGCTGGGTGCGCAGTACCGCGTAAACGGCACCTTCGTGATGAATTCGAAAACCGCTGGTTTGATCCGCAAGCTGAAGGACAGCGATGGCCGCTTCCTGTGGTCCGACGGCCTGGCCGCCGGAGAGCCTGCACGGCTGATGGGCTATCCGGTGCTGATTGCCGAGGACATGCCGGATGCAGGCACCGACAGCTTCTCGATCGCGTTCGGCGACTTCCAGGCCGGGTACACCATCGCTGAGCGTCCCGATCTGCGTGTTCTGCGCGACCCGTTCAGCGCCAAACCGCATGTCTTGTTCTACGCGACCAAGCGTGTGGGCGGCGACGTGAGCGACTTTGCTGCAATCAAGCTGGTGAAATTCGGCACCGCCTAAGCGGTGACGGATCCGGGAGGCCGCTGGCCCCTCGGGCGGCGGGCGCGAGCCGGGGTGAGATCCCCCGCGTTGTCTAGCTGCTCCCCTCCGTCCGAGCAACGTGGGGCGGCGCGGGCCCGCCAATTTCCTGAAGTGACGACCCCCGGAGGGGGCCGAGATTGCGGAGTGAATGGATGATGTTGATCGAAGAAACCGCCATCGCGGATACGGCGCTGCCGGTGGATCAGTTCAAGGCGCATCTGAGGCTGGGCACGGGATTTGCCGAAGGCAGCGTGCAGGACGAGGTGCTGAAAGGCTTTTTGCGGGCGGCGATCGCGGCGATTGAGGCGCGTACGAGCAAAGTGCTGATCGAGCGCGAGTTTTCCTGGAGCGTTAACGTTTGGCGTGACCAATCGGGTGAAGTGTTGCCAGTGGCTCCGGTCTCGCGGGTCGAAAGCGTGACGTTGGTTGATGCAGACGGTGTTCAGACAAGCATGGAAGCAGACGCGTACCGTGTCGAAAAAGACAGTCAGCGTCCCCGGCTGCGGCCAAAGGGAACGTCGCTGCCCAAGATCGCCAAAGGCGGGTCGGTCAGGATTGTCTTCACCGCTGGTATGGCCGTGGATTGGGGCAATTTGCCCGCCGATTTGGGTCAGGCGGTCCTGCTGCTGGCCGCGCACTACTATGAATATCGCGACGAAACGGCGCTGGGCGCGGGGTGTATGCCTTTTGGGGTCACCAGCCTGATCCAGCGTTACCGCACCGTGCGGTTTGGCGCAGGGGTGGCGCAATGAAGACGCCACGACTGAACCGAAAGCTCGTTTTGGAAGAACCTGTCCGCGTTGCGGATGGTTCGGGTGGGTACACCGAGACTTGGACGGCGATTGGTACCCTCTGGGCCGAGGTCACCGCGCGAAGCGGCACCGAGCGTCAAGTGGCTGGTGTTCCGGTCTCGCGGGTTGGCTATCGCATTGTGGTGCGTGGCGCTCCGCAGGGGTCCAGTCTGCGCCCATCCCCGGATCAACGGTTCACCGAAGGCGCGCGCCGCTTTGTGATCCGGGCAGTCGCCGAGCGTGACCCGCGCGGTCAGTACCTGACCTGTTTCGCAGATGAAGAGGTGGCGGCATGAGTTATGGCGTTTCAGCGGCTTTGCAGGCGGCGGTGTTCCAAAAGCTGTCAGATGACGCAGAGGTCAACGCCTTGTCGGGTGGCGCGATCTATGACGCTGTTCCGGCAGGTGCGGTGCCACAGACCTATTTGACGTTGGGACCGGAAGAGGTGCGCGATGCGTCGGACCGCTCAGGCGGGGGCGCAGTGCACCGGTTCACGGTGTCTGTCGTGTCAGAGGCTGCAGGGTTTGGCGCTGCCAAGACTTTGGCAGGTGCCGTGTGTGACGCACTGGAAGGCGTAATGCCCAGTCTGGGCCGGGGGCGTTTAGTGGGCCTGTGGTTCGAGCGGGCCTCGGCCCGACGCACCGGAACCGGCGGCGCGATCCGCCAGATCGACCTGAGATTCCGCGCCCGCGTGGAAGACGACTAACCAATCAACGGAGAGAACCTATGGGTGCCCAAAACGGCAAGGACCTTTTGGTCAAAGTGGATATGAACGGCAGCGGTCTGTTTGAAACCATCGCGGGACTGCGCGCCACGCGGGTCAGCTTCAACGCGGAAAGTGTGGATGTCACCAGCCTGGAAAGCCAGGGCGGCTGGCGTGAGCTGCTGTCAGGGGCCGGTGTCAAATCGGCGTCGATTTCCGGCTCGGGCGTGTTCAAGGATGCCGGTACGGATGAGCGCGCGCGGCAATTGTTCTTTGATGGAGAAACGCCTGATTTTCAGGTCATCATCCCGGACTTTGGGATTGTCGAAGGGGCGTTTCAGGTCACGGGCATCGAATATGCGGGTTCGCATAACGGTGAGGCGACCTATGAGATGAGCTTGGCCAGCGCTGGCGCGCTGAGCTTTGCGGCGCTTTAAATCCGATGGCCAATCCGTGGACGGGCGAGGTGGCTTTGACCATCGATGGAGAGCGGCGGGTGCTAAAGCTGACCTTGGGTGCATTGGCGGAACTGGAAACGGAACTGGGCACCGGCTCGCTGGTGGATCTGGTTCAGCGGTTCGAGGGCGGGGCTTACTCCAGCCGTGATGTGCTGGCGCTGATCGTGGCCGGGCTGCGCGGCGGTGGTGCCGATGTGGCCCGTGCCGATCTGCTGCGGGCCGAGATCGAGGGTGGCCCGATGGCGGGTGCGCGGGCGGCGGCGGAACTGCTGGCGCGGGCCTTCATGGTGCCAGAGCAGTGAGCGGGTTCAACTGGACTGTATTGATGCGGGCCGGGATGACCGGCCTGCGTCTGACGCCGGATCAGTTCTGGCGACTGACACCAGCCGAGCTGCAACTGATGCTGGGACAGGGCGCAGGCATGCCCGCGATGAACCGTGCGGGCCTGGATGCCTTGTTGGCGACCTACCCGGACACAACACAAGGAGAGCGTGATGACGGATCGTGACGGGTTGGACGACCTGCAGGAACGCGGCGAGGCGCTGGGCGACTCGTTGGGGGATGCGGCCTCGATGGCGGCGGCTTTTGACAGCCAGATGAAACGGATCAGCGCCGCGTTTGAAGAAACCGGCAAGGACGTCGCCACACTGGAACGCGGCATGTCCAGCGGATTGCGCAGAGCGTTCGATGGCGTGGTGCTGGATGGGATGAACCTGTCGGATGCGCTGGATGTGCTGAAAAACTCGATGATCCGTACGGCCTATTCGGCGGCGATCAAACCGGTGACGGATCATTTCGGCGGCATGCTGGCGGGCACAGTTGGTGGGTTGGTGCAGGGGCTGTTGCCCTTTGCCAAAGGGGGCAGCTTTTCACAGGGACGTGTCATGCCTTTTGCCAATGGCGGCGTTGTCAGTAGCCCGACCATGTTTCCCATGCGCGGCGCGACGGGACTGATGGGCGAAGCTGGTCCCGAGGCGATCATGCCTCTGGCGCGCGGGCCCGACGGAAAGCTGGGCGTGCGCAACTCAGGCGGCGGGCGCGCCGTTAACGTGGTGATGAACATCACCACACCTGACGTTCAGGGGTTCCGCCGCAGCCAAAATCAGATCGCCGCACAGATGAGCCGCGCGTTGGGGCGCGGCAGTCGCAACAGGTAAAACAGGGAGCAGGTCATGAATTTCCACGAGGTTAGATTTCCAGCCAGCCTGAGCTTTGGCTCGGTTGGTGGCCCCGAACGGCGCACGGATATCGTGACGCTGGCCAATGGGTTCGAAGAACGCAACACGCCCTGGGCCCATTCCCGTCGCCGTTACGACGCCGGATTGGGGATGCGGTCGCTGGACGATATTGAGACGCTGATCTCGTTCTTCGAAGCGCGTCAGGGACAGATGTTCGGGTTTCGGTGGAAGGATTGGTCGGATTTCAAATCCGGCGCCGCGACAGCCGAGGTCGACAACGCCGACCAGACGATCGCGCGTGGCGATGGCAAGACGACGGAGTTTCAGCTGATAAAGACCTACAGCTCGGGCGGGTTCAAATATGTGCGACCGATCATCAAGCCGGTGCTCGGCACGGTGAAGATTGGCCTTGAGCAGGACGAAATGCGCGAGGGCGTGGATTTCGAGGTGGATTTGGCGCATGGCCGCGTTTCATTCACAAATGCGCCGCCGCGGGATGTCGAGATTACCGCAGGGTTCGAATTCGATGTGCCGGTGCGATTTGACACCGACAAGATTCAAACCAGCGTGGCCAGCTTTCAGGCGGGCGACGTGCCGAATGTCCCGGTGGTCGAGGTGCGCGTCTGATGAGCGGTGATCAAAACGGATTTCAGGCGCATCTGCAAAGCGGCGTTACAACCACGTGTCGGTGCTGGGCCATTCAGCGTTCGGACGGGCAGGTCTACGGGTTCACTGATCACGATATGGAGCTGCGCTTTGACGGGCTGACGTTCAAGGCCAGCACGGGCCTGACCGCTGCGGCAATCGAACAGGCCACAGGGCTTTCGATTGACAACTCCGAGGCGATGGGGGCGCTGTCGGATGCGGCGATCACAGAAGATGACATCGAGGCCGGTCGGTTCGACGGTGCGCAGGTCCGCGCATGGTTGGTCAATTGGGCTGACACAGATCAGAGGGTTCTGCAGTTTCGCGGCTCGATCGGTGAAATGCGGCGTGGCGGCGGGGCATTCCATGCCGAGTTGCGCGGGTTGACGGATCTGTTGAACCGCCCCTTGGGCCGCATCTATCAGAAACCATGCACAGCAGTTTTGGGCGACGCGTCCTGCCGGTTCAAGGTGACCTCTTCGGGCTTTCAGGCTGAAGCCGAGATTGTCAGCCTGTCAGCGGGCAGTGTGCTGCAACTACGCGGGGCCGAGGCGCCTGATGCAGCCTGGTTCGAACGTGGTCGTCTGGACGTCATTACCGGTAACGCGGTCGGGCTTTGGGCGTCGGTCAAACAGGACGAACGCATCGCGGGCGGGCGCAACGTAACCTTGTGGGCCGGCATCAGCGGCGGTTTGGCCAAAGGTGACCGCGTTCGGTTGACGGCTGGTTGCGACAAACGCATGGAAACCTGCCGCAAGAAGTTCAACAACCTTATCAATTTTCAGGGGTTTCCTGACCTGCCGGGCGAGGACTGGGTGATGGCTGTTCCCAAGAAAGACAATCCGAACAAGGGGGGCAGCAGACGATGAACGTCGCCAGACAAGACATAGTGAGCGAAGCCCGTGGTTGGCTGGGTACACCTTATGTGCATCAAGCGTCCGTCAAAGGCGCAGGCACAGACTGCCTGGGGCTGCTGCGCGGTATCTGGCGCGCGCTTTTTGGGGCAGAGCCTGAGGCAGTGCCGAGCTATAGCATGGACTGGTCCGAGCCGCAGGGCGAAGAACGCATGTGGGCAGCCGCGCGCCGCCACCTGACGGCCAAACCGCCCGAAAACTTGGAACCCGGGGACGTGTTGCTGTTCCGAATGCGCGACGGTGGCGTGGCCAAGCATGTAGGCGTTGTCAGCGAGACCGGAGCAGTTCCCCGCTTCATTCACGCCTATTCCGGGCACGGCGTCGTCGAAAACGCCCTGAGCGACCCTTGGCAACGCCGGATTGTCGCTTGTTTCGCATTTCCGCTGGAGGTCAGGTAAATGGCTACGATTGTTCTTTCTGCAGCCGGAGCTGCCATAGGCGGCTCGATCGGTGGAACCGTCGCCGGTCTGTCTACCGCGATCATCGGCCGGGCCGTTGGCGCGACCTTGGGCAGGGTCATTGATCAGAGGCTAATGAGCCAGTCCGTTATGGGCGGCGGCAGCGAGGTCGTGGAAACTGGACGCTTGGACCGTTTCCGCCTGACCGAAACCGGCGAAGGATCTCCGGTCACGACCGTTTTCGGCCGGATGCGGGTAGGAGGCCAGGTGATCTGGGCCTCGGACTTTTTGGAGACCCGCAGCACCAGCACGACGACGCAATCCACGCGCGGCGGCAAGGGCTCGCGACGGCCAAGCTCGGCCACTACGACCACGACGACCCATACCTACAGTTACTCGATCTCTCTGGCTATTGCAGTCGGCGCTGGGCAGATTTCCGATGTCGCACGTATCTGGGCCGATGGCGAAGAGCTGGAGCGTTCTGGTCTGAACATGCGCATCTACAAAGGCACTGGTGACCAGTTGCCTGATCCGCTGATCGAAACGGTCGAAGGCACGGGGCAGGTTCCGGCCTATCGGGGCACGGCCTATGTGGTGATCGAAGATTTTCAGCTGGCCGCGTTCGGGAACCGGGTCCCACAGTTTTCCTTTGAAGTCGTTCGACAGGAACAGCCCGGCTTACCGGATACGCCGGGTGCCGTTTCCAATATCGTGCGCGGTGTGGCGATGATCCCGGGGACCGGAGAATACGCACTGGCCAGTAAGCAGGTGAATTATTCCAAGGGTCAGGGGCAAAACTGGGCCGCGAATGTCCATTCGGCCTCGGGTGTTGCGGATCTGGTGACCTCGACCCGCGCGCTAAGCGCCGAACTGCCATCCTGTGATGCGGTATCACTGGTCGTGTCGTGGTTTGGCGACGATCTGCGCTGTGGTCAGTGCAAGGTGCAGCCGAAGGTTCTTCATAAAGAGTTCGACGGTGAGAACATGCCTTGGAACGTATCCGGTGTCTCGCGCGCCGCGGCACCAGTAGTGCAGTTCGAAAATGACAGGCCAGTTTACGGGGCCACGCCTGCCGACGCCTCGGTTGTCGAGGCGATCCGGCACCTGAAAGCCTCGGGCAAGCGGGTGATGTTCTACCCGTTCATTCTGATGGACCAGCTAAAGGGCAATGGCCTTCCGGACCCTTGGTCGGACGCCACTGACCAAGCGCACCTGCCATGGCGTGGGCGAATAACGCTCAGCGAGGCGCCGGGGCGCGCTGGTTCGCCTGACAAGACCGCCAAGGCAGACGCACAGGTTGCGCAGTTCTTTGGGCAGGCACGCGCAAGCGATTTCTCTGTGAGCGATGGCACCGTCACCTATACCGGCCCGCAGGAATGGGGGCTGTTCCGCTTCATCCTGCACTATGCTGCGCTGTGTAAGGCAGCGGGCGGCGTTGCATCGTTCTGTATTGCATCCGAGATGCGAGCCCTGACCCAGATCCGCGGCGCGACCGGGTTTCCGGCGGTCGCGCAGATGCGCACGCTTGCCTCTGAAGTTCGCAAAATCCTGGGGCCGGATACCAAGATCGGATATGCCGCCGACTGGAGCGAATATTTTGGCTATCAGCCCGCTGATGCGCGCGGAGACCGGTACTTCCACCTCGACCCGCTTTGGGCCGATGACAACATCGATTTTGTCGGCATCGACAACTACATGCCCCTGTCAGATTGGCGCGACGGAGAGGATCACGTGGACGTCAAGGCTGGCGCACCTGCGATCTACGATCTGGACTACCTGCGCAGCAATGTTGAAGGCGGTGAAGGTTTCGACTGGTTCTATGCCTCGCCCGAGGAGTCCAAAGCGCAGATACGCACGCCCATCAAGGATGAGGCCCACAATGAGCCGTGGATCTGGCGGTACAAGGACCTGCGCAACTGGTGGTCGCAACCCCACCATGAACGGATCGGTGGTGTGCGGCAAGCCGACCGAACAGCTTGGGTGCCCAAGTGCAAGCCCATCTGGTTCACTGAACTGGGCTGTGCCGCCATCGAAAAAGGGACCAATCAGCCGAACAAGTTTCTGGACCCGAAATCCTCGGAATCCAAACTGCCTCGATACTCGAATGGCCTGCGCGATGACTTCATGCAGGTGCAGTACCTGCGGGCAGTTCTGGGCTACTGGTCCGAAGGGAAAAACAACCCGGTTTCAGAGGCCTATGGCGGCAGGATGATCGACCTATCCAACGCTTACGTCTGGGCGTGGGATGCGCGGCCTTATCCGATTTTTCCCAACCTGCAACAGCAGTGGAGCGACGGCGAAAACTATCCGCGCGGCCATTGGCTGAACGGCCGGTCCGGAGCGCGAACGCTGGCCTCGGTGGTGACCGAGATTTGCCATGGGGCAGGTGTCACCGACATTGACACTTCGCGCCTTTATGGCGTTGTACGCGGCTACGCGATCGAGCAGGTCTCGGACGCGCGATCCGCGTTGCAGCCGCTGATGCTGCGCTATGGGTTCGATGCGATCGAACGGGACGGGGTATTGCGATTCCAGATGCGTCAGGGTCAGCGCGCCACATCCTTGGACCCAGATAAGCTGGCGCTGAGTTCGGATATCGAAACGGGGATCGAGCACCGCCGCGAGGCCGAAGCCGAAATGACCGGCCGCGTGCGCCTGCGCTTTGTGCAGTCGGACTCGGACCACGACATCGTGGCCGAGGAAGCCGTCTTGCCCGATGCGCGCACGCATTCAGTGTCCGTCAACGAAATGCCCCTCTCGATGACGCGGGCAGAGGGTCGCCAGACCGTTGAACGTTGGCTGAGCGAGGCGCGCGTTTCGCGCGAGACCGTCCGCTTTGCGCTGCCGCCATCCCTGGCCCATATCGGTGCGGGGGATGTCATCACTCTGGACGGGGAAGAGCAGGGCGTTCGGTTCCGCATCGATCGGCTGGAGCAAGCCGAGATGCAGTTGGCCGACGCGGTTCGGATCGAGCCGGGGATATACGCGCCTTCAGATTTGCCTGAAGACAAGGTTTCGACCAAGCCCTTTATCGCCCCGGTTCCGGTGTTCCCTGTGTTCCTGGACTTGCCGTTGTTGACCGGATCGGAAGTTCCACACGCGCCTTACATTGCCGTAACCGCAGACCCGTGGCCCGGCAGCGCTGCGGTGTATTCCGCGACCAATGACGAGGACTATGCGTTGCAGGACGTAATCTCTGCCCAAGCTGTCATCGGTACCACCCAAACGCCGTTACGGCGGGCCAGCGTTGGGCTATGGGATGATGGTGCACCATTGCGCGTGCGACTGGTTGATGGCTTGCTGGAATCGCGCCCGCGCGAGTCTTTGTTGAACGGCGCAAACCTGGCCGCAATCGGTGATGGCACCCCAGACAATTGGGAGCTGTTCCAGTTCGCCACGGCTTCGCTAGAGGATCAGGGGGTCTATGCCCTCAGTGGTCGGCTGCGTGGTCAGTTGGGAACAGATGCCGCCATGCCGGATGTCTGGCCTGATGGGTCGACCTTTGTTCTGTTGGATGAGCGGGTCTTTCAGACCGGATTGTTGCGGTCGGAACGGCGCGTGACCAACAACTACCGCATCGGGCCTGGTACCAGGGCGTATGATGACCAGTCCTTTGTCCATCAGGTGCATACATTCGACGGCAATGGGCTGAGACCCTACGCTCCGGTGCATCTAGGGGCCACGGCCACCGTGCAAGGCGATCAGATTTCATGGATTCGCCGCACCCGGTTGGACGGTGACAGTTGGGAGGGGTTGGATGTCCCATTAGGGGAAGAGACCGAATCCTATTTGCTGAGAATCCTGGTCAACGGCAGGGTCGTGCGCGAACAAGTACTGTCAGAACCGCGATGGACCTATGCGCCGGGGATGAAGGTCGCGGATGGTGTAACCGGCAGTTATTCTGTCGACGTTGCCCAAATCTCGGCCAGTTTTGGGCCGGGCCCATCTGCACGTGTTACGGTCGGTTGAGGGGCTTATGCGACCTATCCTGCATGGCGATGTCAGTGCGGCGGCGCGGGTTCTTCTGAACGCGCCGCCTGCGTCTCGTGAATATCTGTGCACCACGATGCTGCGCGAAGCTGAACTGGCCGACATTCACGTCGGCCAGACCGGGTGTTTGCATCCGCAGTTTGGCAATGGATCCCTGATGATGGCGGCGCGTACGCGGTCCTTGGCCGACGAACCCAACTTTGACGACCCGCAATATTGTCAGTGTTTTGAGATGGTTCTGCGGTGTCTGGTTCACTTCCACGTTACCCGGAGGCGCAACTGACACATTTGCTGGCGGCAGGGTCCAGTTCCAAACGACCGACTGGAACTTCTTCGCCGCAGTCCTCGCAATAGCCGAATTCGCCCTCTTCAACCCGGCCCAATGCAGCCTTTAACCTGAGCGTCTCAACGTCTCGATTTGCCTGCTGTGCCTTGGCCATGGCTTGGTTTTGCAGGGCGTCCATCCGGCTCAGGCGCCCAACGGCCTGTTGGTCCAGATCGACCACCGCTTGAGCTTCATGCCCCAACGCTGAATGCTCGGCCAGCTCGGCCAATCGGGCGAGTATCCGGGCCTTGAACCCGGCCAATTGTGTTTCATTCATTTCCGTTACCTTGCAGATCACGGGTTTGCGTTTGGTCTTTTTGCCACTAAATGGCATCCTAGGCGCAGCAAAGGATGAAAAGCCATGTTCGAAACGCGCAGTCACGTGACCCCTGTCGACCCTGTTTGGGATCGTATCACGGCCGAAGCTCAGGCAGCCGTGGAAAAAGAGCCGCTGATGGGCGGGTTGGTGCACGCCTGTATTCTGCATCACCGCAGCCTGGAACGCGCACTGTCGTACCGGATTGCCGCCAAGCTGTGCTCGAACGAAATGTCGATGATGGTCCTGCGCGAGATCGTGGACGATGGCTATGCCAACGATCCGTCGTTGATCGAAGCCGCACGTGCCGACCTGATGGCCGTGTACGAACGCGACCCGGCCTGCCACCGGCTGTTGCAGCCAATTCTGTACTTCAAAGGGTATCAAGCCATGCAGGCCTATCGCGTGGCGCATTGGCTGTGGCGCAAGGGACGTTATGATCTAGCGTATTTCTTCCAGATGCGCTCGTCCGAGATTTTCGGAATTGACATCCACCCTGCCGCAAAGATCGGCAAGGGGATCATGATCGACCACGCCCATTCCATCGTGATCGGTGAGACGGCCATCGTCGGCGACAATGTCTCAATGCTGCATTCGGTGACGCTGGGCGGGACCGGCAAGGAAGAAGAGCAGCGTCATCCCAAAATCGGCGATGGTGTGCTGATCGGTGCGGGCGCCAAGGTTCTTGGTAACATCGAGGTTGGCCACTGCAGCCGGATCGCGGCAGGCTCGGTCGTTTTGCAAGAGGTTCCTGCCTGCAAGACCGTTGCCGGTATCCCAGCCAAGATCGTGGGTGAGGCCGGGTGCGATCAGCCCGCGATCTCAATGGATCACATGCTGGGCAAAGACCAGTAAGTTACCTGAGTTAAAGCGGTTGATCGTTCTTGTTCAACCGCTTGTTCCGTTTCTCCTTTCGCCGCTTTTTTCTTTCTTCCTTGCGCTTCGCACGCTCGGCCTGTCTTTTTGCGGTTTCGACGGGGTCAGAGGTAAATGCTGAATGCTCACCGGGATAGGTGTTGGGTTTTGCGAGTGTTGACGCGGGCAGGCCGACCGCCAGGGCCGCAATCAGAAATGGGATAGCCGGATATATGCGGGGCATAGCGCACCTGTGTTTGAGGTCTCTTGACAAGCAAGGTGGTCAGAGGTGCGCAAGGTCGCAACTTGTGCGGCGATCACAGACGCTCACATCACGGTTGTGATCGGGATAGGCCGCGCCGATTTGAATTTGGCGCGGCCTGTGATCTTTGTTAGGCCAGCATGACCATCGGGTTTTCCAGGTTCTCCACGATGGCTTTGAGCAGTTCAGCGCCCAAAGCTCCGTCGATCACCCGGTGATCGACCGACATGGTGACCGACATAACGGTCGCCACGGTCAGCTCTCCGTCATCGCCGACAACCGGCTTTTTGACGCCAGTACCGACCGCCAGGATACCCGCGTGCGGCGGGTTCACGATGGCGTCGAAATTGTCGATGCCAAACATGCCGAGGTTTGAAACCGCAAACGTGCCGCCCTGATATTCATGGGGGGCCAGCTTGCGCTCGCGGGCGCGGGCGGCCAGATCCTTCATCTCGGTCGACAGTGCTGACAGAGATTTGGTGTCGGCATCCTGCAGAACCGGAGTAAACAGCCCGCCCTCAATTGCGACCGCAACGGCCACGTCCGAAGGTTTCAGCTGAAGAACCCGATCACCGGCCCAGACCGCGTTACAGGCGGGAACCTGTTGCAGCGCGTTGGCGACGGCCTTGATGATGAAGTCGTTGACGCTCAGCTTCACGCCGCGGCCTTCCAACTGCTTGTTCAGCTGGCTGCGGAATTTGAGCAGCGCGTCCAGCTTGATGTCTCGGCGCAGGTAAAAATGCGGGATCGTCTGCTTGGCTTCGGACAGGCGCGCGGCAATGGTCTTGCGCATGCCGTCCAGTTGGATTTCCTCGTATTCGCGACCTTCGTACATCCGCGCGACCATATCCGCCGACGGACCGGAGGGTGCGGCCGCAGGTGCAGCGGCGGCAGGCGCGGCTGCAGCGGCCGGGGCGGCAGCGGGTGCGCTTGCTGTTGCGCCTTCAACATCGGCTTTCACGATGCGACCGTGCGGGCCGGAGCCTGTGATCTGAGCCAGATCCAGCCCTTTCTGGGCTGCAATGCGACGGGCCAGCGGCGAGGCGAAGATACGACCACCATCCGCTTTGGCCGGAGCGGCCGGGGCAGGGGCGGGCGCCTCGGGTGCCGCAG
Organism: Ruegeria sp. BC3; assembly: GCF_056539265.1. Lineage (NCBI taxonomy): Bacteria > Pseudomonadati > Pseudomonadota > Alphaproteobacteria > Rhodobacterales > Roseobacteraceae > Ruegeria > Ruegeria sp. BC3. The sequence continues at coordinate 841,740 of NZ_JBQFUP010000001.1, read as the reverse complement.
GCGCGGCAGCCTCGTTGCCCGCGGCGGCAGGAGCCGCCTCAGGAGCTTTGGCCGGCGTGGCCGCAATGTCGTCGGCGCTTTCGCCCTCTTCCAGCAGAACTGCGATCGCGGTGTTGACCTTGACGGCTTCGGTGCCTTCCGGGATCAGGATCTTGCCGATGGTGCCTTCATCAACAGCCTCGAACTCCATCGTGGCCTTGTCGGTTTCAATCTCGGCCAACAGGTCGCCGGAGGAGACTGTGTCGCCCTCCTTGACCAGCCATTTGGCAAGCGTGCCCTCTTCCATGGTCGGAGAAAGCGCGGGCATCAGAATTTCTGTAGGCATCTGTTTGTCGCTCCTTACCGATAGGTCACTTGCTTAACGGCAGCGATCACCTCATCGGTGGTCACCAGCGCCAGTTTTTCAAGGTTCGCGGCATAGGGCATCGGAACGTCCTTGCCGGTGCAGTTGATGACCGGCGCATCCAGATAGTCGAACGCCTCTTGCATCACCACGGAACTGATGTAGCTGCCGACCGAGCCTTGCGGCCAGCCTTCTTCGACGGTCACCAGACGGTTGGTTTTCATAACCGAGTTGATGATCGCGCCAGTGTCCATCGGGCGGATGGTGCGCAGGTCGATCACTTCGGCGCTGATCCCCTCTTCGGCCAGCTTGTCGGCGGCTTCCAGGGCGAACTGCATCCCGATACCAAAGCTGACGATGGTCACATCCGTGCCCTCGCGCCAGATACGCGCTTTGCCTAGCGGGACCGTCAGGTCATCCACCTGTGGCATGTCGAATGAGCGACCGTAGAGGATTTCGTTTTCCAGGAACACAACCGGGTTGGGGTCACGGATTGCCGATTTCAGCAGACCTTTGGCGTCGGCTGCGGAGTAAGGCATCACCACTTTCAAACCAGGCACCTGCATGTACCATGCGGCGTAGTCCTGCGAGTGTTGGGCCGCCACGCGCGCAGCGGCACCATTCGGGCCGCGGAACACGATGGGACAACCCATCTGACCGCCGGACATGTAAAGTGTCTTAGCGGCAGAGTTGATGATCTGGTCGATCGCCTGCATGGCGAAGTTGAAGGTCATGAACTCGACAATCGGCTTCAGTCCGCCAAAGGCCGAGCCGACGGCGATGCCGGTAAAACCATGCTCGGTGATCGGGGTGTCGATCACGCGCTTGGAGCCGAATTCGTCCAGCATGCCCTGGCTGATCTTGTAGGCGCCCTGATACTCGGCGACTTCTTCGCCCATCAGGTAGACATCTTCGTCCGTGCGCATTTCTTCGGCCATCGCATCGCGCAGCGCCTCGCGCACGGTCTGCTGGATCATTGGTGCATCTGCCGGCCAGTCCGGGGACAGGTCCACCTGAGGCGCAGCAGGAGCGGCAGCGACAGGGGCGGGGGCCTCAACCGCCGCAGGGGCGGCCTCGGTCTCCGCCGCGGCTGCGGGTGCCGCCGCGGGAATGGCCGAGGCGTCTTCGCCTTCTTCCACCAGCACCGCGATGGGGGTGTTCACCTTGACCCCTTCGGTGCCTTCCGCGATCAGGATCTTGCCGACGATGCCTTCATCGACGGCTTCGAACTCCATCGTCGCCTTATCGGTTTCGATCTCGGCCATGATGTCGCCGCTGGATACGGTGTCGCCTTCTTTGATGAGCCATTTTGCCAACGTGCCCTCTTCCATTGTGGGCGAAAGGGCGGGCATGAGAATTTCGGTTGCCATGTCTTAATCGTCCTCTCAGGCGTAGATATCAGTCCAGAGCTCTTCGACGGAAGGCTCGGGGCTTTCTTTCGAGAATTCGGCGGCCTGATTGACGATCTCTTTGATCTCTTTGTCGATCGCCTTCAGATCATCCTCGGTCGCATGCTTTCCGGTCAGAAGCAGTTCGCGGACGTGCTCGATCGGGTCGCTCTGTTCGCGAACCTTCTGAACCTCTTCGCGGGTGCGGTACTTGGCCGGGTCGGACATCGAGTGGCCTCGGTAACGGTAGGTCTTGATCTCAAGGATATACGGACCTTTCCCCGCGCGGCAGTGCGCGACGGCCTTTTCGCCGGCTGCTTTGACGGCCAGCACATCCATGCCGTTGACCATTTCGCCGGGTATCCCAAAGGCCTGACCACGATGGTAAATATCGGCCGATGAGGTCGAGCGTGCTTGTGCGGTACCCATAGCGTACTGGTTGTTCTCGATCACGAACACGACAGGCAATTCCCAAAGGGCAGCCATGTTGAACGTCTCGTAGACCTGGCCCTGGTTTGCTGCGCCATCACCGAAATAGGTGAAGGTGACACGGCCGTTTTCCTTATACTTGTCAGCAAAGGCCAAACCCGCACCCAGCGGAACCTGGGCGCCAACGATGCCGTGGCCACCGTAGAAGTGCTTTTCCTTCGAGAACATATGCATCGAACCGCCCTTACCTTTGGACAGTCCTCCGATGCGCCCGGTAAGTTCGGCCATCACGCCGCCCGGGTCCATGCCACACGCCAGCATGTGACCGTGATCGCGATATGAGGTGATGCGTTTGTCACCTTCTTCTGCCGCGGCTTCAAGGCCAACGACAACCGCTTCCTGACCGATGTAAAGGTGGCAGAAACCGCCAATCAATCCCATGCCGTACAGCTGACCGGCCTTTTCCTCGAATCGGCGGATCAGCAGCATCTCACGGTAATAGGTGGTAAGTTCTTCCGCTGAAACGTTTGGTTTCTTTGTGGTTTTTCGCGCAGCCATTGTGGCGATCTCCCCCTCTCGGCAAGATAGTTTAGCGTTAAACTATCTCATAAAGCATTTCCTGCGTTCTGGCGAGAGTAAATGTGACGCAGCGTCGGAACGCGCTTGGATTGGCCCAAATGCGTAGATCAGATGCGATGCGTGACTGGGATGTGAAGGAGGGATGCGGCCCGGATCAGCGGATGACGATCTCATCCGAGCGGATCATGCCCAGCACTGAACGCGCCTGTTGATCCAGGAGGTCAAGATCAAGATACGTGTCAGACAGGCGGCGCGTAAGGTTTTCCATCTCTGCGATCTCGGCTTCGAGCTTTGCCAGGTCGCGCGACAGGGCGTCCCGTTCCGCTGCAATCTCGACCCGCCGAAACAGGCCATAGTCGCCCTGCACGGCAGCAAAGGTGAAATACACACCTAGCATGAACGCCACCATGAAGAATGCAACTGCGCCCAAACCGGGCCGATGGGAACGGGACACTCTGTTTACCGCCGTATGAAGTCTGCCTCAATAACGTGCCCTTTGCGGACATCTGCGAACACTATGTCATAGGTGATTCGGCTTGTGAATCCCTCGATTCGCACTTTTTGGCGTTCGACGAAAAAATGTGATCTTCTACGGGCAGTGACCGCGCAGATATCGCATCAACGCCAAGTGGCCAGTTCCTGATTTCGCTTTAGGGTCTGCTCTTCCATGCAGGCCCAATAGAACATCTGCGCAGCACTGCCATCGCTTTTGAGTTCGGGGTCACAGGTTGCATCCCTGCGTTTCAACCAGGCGCGCTGTTCGTTCAACAAAGCCTGTCCGGTTCCGCGCGTATCCGCCGCTGGTTTGATCTCTTTCCAGAGGCGGTTCAGCTCGTTATCCGCGATTTCCCATTTCTCTTTGGCGCAGAAAGTGGCGTCGATCTGAGTTTGGCCGGCGCAATGGGACTGCGCGCCGGAAACAGTGGGCAGAAGAATAACAGCAAGGGTGGCAACGGCTTTCATGGCCCATCTCCCGGTTTGCAGGAGAGTACCACGAATGCCGATTGCCAGCCAGAAAGGGGTTATTGGTCCAGTGCTGCAACGCCGGGCAGGGTTTTGCCTTCCATCCATTCCAGGAATGCGCCACCAGCCGTCGAGATATACGAGAAATCCTTGGCCGCCCCGGATGCATTCAACGCGGCCACCGTGTCTCCTCCACCTGCGACCGATACCAGCTTGCCAGCCTGCGTCAGCTCTGCTGCTTCGAGGGCGGCGGCGTTGGTAGCGGCATCGAACGGTTCGATCTCGAAGGCGCCCAGCGGGCCGTTCCAGATCAGGGTTTGGCTTTTCTCAAAAATCTCGGTGATCGCGGCAACGGTTTCCGGGCCTGCGTCCAGGATCATGCTGTCTTCCGGGCACTGGTCGGCAGGAAGAACTTGATTGGGTGCGTGCGCCTCAAACTTCTCGGCTACAACAATATCGCGCGGCAGAATGATCTCACATCCGGTCGTCTTGGCCTTTGCCAGAATTTCGGAGGCGGTGTCCTTCATCGCCACCTCTGCCAGCGACTTACCGACATTTACGCCCTGCGCGACAAGGAAGGTGTTGGCCATGCCGCCACCGATGATCAGGTAGTCTACCTTTTCGATCAGGTTGCCCAGCAGGTCCAGCTTGGTCGAAACCTTGGCCCCACCCACAACGGCAGTTACAGGGCGCTTGGGCGTGCCTAGAGCGGCCTCAAGCGCGCTCAGCTCTTGTTGCATCAAACGACCCGCGCAGGCGGGCAACAGGCGAGCCAGTGCCTCGGTCGAGCTATGGGCGCGGTGTGCGGCTGAGAAAGCGTCGTTGCAATAAATGTCACCCATCTTAGCCATGCCCGCGGCCAGCTCAGGGCTGTTCTTGGTTTCTGCCGCGTGAAACCGCGTGTTTTCCAGCAAAAGAACTTCGCCAGCGGCCAGATTTGCGGCAGCGGTTTCTGCCTCGATCCCGACGCAGTCATCGCCAAAGCGGACTGTGGTGCCAAATGCGGCTTCCAATGTGGGAACAAGCTGCTTCAGCGACAGGTTCTGGCGGCGTTCTCCGCCCGGACGTCCAAAATGCGCCAGCAGGATTGGTTTGCCTCCAGCGGCCAGAATGTCTTTGACCGTTGGTACAATGCGTTCGATCCGCGTGGCGTCGGTGACAACCCCGTCGACCACCGGCACGTTGATGTCCACGCGCACCAGCACGCGCTTGCCGTTCAGGTCCATATCGTCCAGTGTTTTCCAGCCCATCGCGCAATCCTCGACAATTGTGAAAGTGATTTAGGCGGTTCTTTTCCTTCATTTTGCCCTCAGGTCAATGCGTCACTTGGCATTCACGCCCCCGGCGCATAGTTATTTGGCCAAGACCAAACGACAGGAGGGCCTCATGGCCGAGATCAAAGATCCCGAAAACACAATTATCATCGAGCTGAAAGGCGGCAATGTCGTCATCGAGCTGTTGCCCGACGTGGCCCCCCAACACAGCGCTCGCATGAAGGAACTGGCGCGCGGTGGCGAGTATGACAACGTGGCCTTTCACCGTGTGATCGACGGCTTCATGGCGCAAACCGGAGACGTCCAGCACGGTGATATGGAAGACGGGTTCAACATCCGTATGGCGGGCACCGGTGGGTCGTCTCTGCCCAACGTTCCGGCGGAATTCTCGAAGCTGCCGCATGACCGCGGTACTCTGGGTGCGGCACGGTCTCAAAACCCGGACTCGGCCAACTCGCAGTTCTTCATTAACTTCAAGGACAATCACTTCCTGAACGGTCAGTACACGGTCTATGGCCGCGTCATCGACGGGATGGAGCATGTGGACGCGATCACCCGTGGCGAGCCGCCAGCAAGCCCCGATCGGATGATCAGCGTCAAGGTGGCGGCTGATGTATAAGCTCGCCGCTGCATTTGCCCTGTTGGCCAGCCCCGCGCTGGCCACAGGTCTTGAGATTGAGATCGAAGGCGAGGGGGCCAATGGCACCGTCACCATCGACCTATTCGATGATCTTGCCCCCAAGCATGTTGAACAGATTTCGAGTCTGGCTGCCGAAGGCAAGTATGACGGCGTGGTATTCCACCGCGTGATCGACGGCTTCATGGCGCAAACCGGTGATGTCGAGCATGGCCGTCTGGGCAGCGACATGCGCCGTGCGGGTACTGGCGGTTCGGACCGTCCAAATCTGCCCGCTGAGTTCTCGGACTTCAACTATGACCGGGGCGTTGTTGGCATGGCGCGGGCACAAGACCCGAACAGCGCCAACTCGCAGTTCTTCATCATGTTTGCTCCGGGTCCGTTCCTGAACGGGCAATACACGGTTGTCGGTCAGGTCACCGAAGGCATGGATGTCGTGGATGCAATCAAACGTGGCGAAGGCCAGAACGGCGCCGTCATCGGCCAGCCGGATGTGATGAAAAAGGTCACCGTAATTGACTAAAGAAAAGACCCCGACGTGTTTGACGCGCCGGGGTCTTTCCTTTTTGGGCGGCTCAGTCGTCGCCCATTGCTTTCCAGATCAACGCTCCGACGGCTGCACCGATCAGGGGCGCGACCCAAAACAGCCATAGCTGCGCCAAGGCCGGACCATCTGCAAACAAGGCAACGCCTGTCGAGCGGGCCGGGTTCACGGACGTGTTCGTCACCGGAATCGAAATCAGGTGGATCAGCGTCAGGCACAGACCGATGGCGATTGGGGCAAAACCTTCTGGGGCAAAGTTGGATGTCGCGCCCAGAATGACGATAACAAAGAACGCGGTCATCACGATCTCGATCACCAGGGCTGATGTCAGTGAATACCCTTCGGGCGACGCAGCGCCATATCCGTTCGATGCAAAGCTGCCGACACCTTCAAAGTTGGGCGCGCCGCTGACGATCAGATACAGAACGGCGGCGGCGGCTATCGCGCCGATCACCTGAGCGATCCAATAGGGGATCAGATCTTTGGCCGGGAACCGCCCGCCGATCATCAGCCCAAGGCTGACCGCCGGGTTGAAATGCCCGCCTGAGATATGCCCGACCGCGTAGGCCATGGTCAAAACCGTCAGGCCGAAGGCAAAGGAAACGCCCAGCCAGCCGATGCCCACATCGGCCACTCCTGCGGCCAGAACCGCGCTTCCGCAGCCTCCAAGCACCAACCAAAATGTACCAAAGAATTCAGCGATGAGTTTTGATGACATCAAAAGTCCTCCAGAAAACAATGGTTTCAGTGTAGGTCAAAAATCAGATTTTGTTAAATTTTATGTGATCTGGCTGAGAAGGCCGCAGGAGCCCAATCCTAAGAAACACGGTCAGACCCACTCTGCCGGGTCCAGACGGAACAACTTGGACAGTTGATCATAAACCTCCGGCACCTCAGATTTGAGCGCTCGGGGCTTTTCAAAAAATACCTCGACCGAGACGGCAAAGAACTCTTCATGACCGGTCGCGCCATAGGGGTCGATGACGGTGTGCCGTCCATGCTCGACCGCGTGGACATGGGCGTCGTAGGCGGTCAGAAAGACCCGCTCCCACTCGGCAAAGGTCTGACCGTCACTCAGGATCGGAACGCCGTTGGTGCCGCCTGAAAGGTCGTCGATCTGATGGGCGAATTCGTGCAGAACCACGTTTTGCCCGTCATGGTCATTCAGCGCGCCCAACTCGCTGTGTCGCCAGGACAGGATCACCGGACCGCGGTCCCAGCTTTCCCCGGTGCGGACGATTTCCTTCTCGCTGATCACATAGCCATCCTGCCGACGTTGCCGCGACTTGAAGGCGTTGGGGTAGATCAGGATGGTTGTCAGGTTGTCGTACCACAGATCACTGTTCACGATCAGCAGGCAAGCCTGTGCAGAGATGGCCAGTTCCATCTCTTCCGTGACCTCCAACCCCTCGCATCCAAAGAAGCGGACCTGATTCAGAAAAAGGTTTACCTTGCCGTCCAGTTTGACCCGCAAGTCCAGCGGCAGGCGGCGGATCAGCGGCACATGCTCTTCGATGATCTGGCGCTGGTGATCCGACAAGGGCGTGGACAGTAGCTGTTGGCGCTTCTGGGATTTGGACCAGTGGCGATACAGAACGAAGCCAGCGATAAGTGCCAGGGCGAGAAAGAAGAACAGCATGGGGGTCACTATAGGCGCAAGGCCCCCGGTTGAAACCGGAAATCCCATCCGGGTGGGCGAAAGAAAAACGCCGCAGGTTTCCCCGCGGCGCTCCAAACCAATTCAGGTGGTCAGCGTTACTGCTTGACCTCTGCGGCCGGGTTTGCACCACCCTTGCCGCTGCGGCCAGGGTTCAGGGGATCGTCCTGACGCTGAACCGAACCTTCGAAATGCGCACCGCTTTCGATTGCGATGGTCTTGTGGATGATGTCGCCTTCGACACGTGCGGTCGAGGTCAGGCGGACTTTCAAGCCACGCACGCGACCCACGATGCGGCCGTTGATTACGACATCATCAGCAGTGACTTCGCCTTTGATCGTCGCGGTCTCACCGATGGTCAGCAGGTGTGCACGGATATCGCCTTCGACAGTGCCTTCAACCTGGATATCGCCCGAGGTCTTGAGGTTGCCCGTGATATGCAGGTCCGAGGACAGAACCGACGCCGGCGGCTTGGGCTTGGGCGCGGTGCTGGCCTTGTTTTCTGTCGGTGCAGACGCGGCCGGTGTCGCCGGAGCGGCAGGTTTTGCCGCCTCGGGTGCAGCGGACGAGGGCTCGTTGATTTTGCTCTTAGAAAACATTTCTCGCAGCCTTGATGTAAGTCATTGGGTTAACAGGTTTTCCGTTCACGCGCACTTCATAGTGCAGGTGCGTGCCGGTTGACCGTCCGGTGCTACCCATATCAGCAATATGATCCCCGCGCGAGACCCTTTGACCAACCTTCACACGTATCTTTGTGTTATGGGCATAAAGTGTCTCAATTCCGAAGGCGTGCTTAATTTTTACCAGCCGACCAAATCCGGACTGCCATCCCGCATGGGTGACAACGCCGTCTGCGGTGGCAAAGATGTCGGTGCCGTGGGCACCGGCGAAATCGGCGCCGTTGTGCATGCGGCGACCACCTGTTTTGGGGTCACGGCGCGTCCCGAAACCGCTCGTGAATCGCACGACGGAATTAACGGGGCTTGCAAACGGCGCTTTCTCTGCTGCGATGCGATACAGGTTTAGCTGATCCATTTGTTGCAGCAGAGCATTCGCGCGGATCTCGTCGGGGGTCAGTTCCTCACCGCGCGTACTGTAAGAGATGGGGGTTAGGGGGCCACCCATGCCGCTGTAACCGCGGCGGACTTCTTCGATGATGCGGTCGGTTGGCATACCGGCCTTGCGGAACATCTTGTCCAGTGGTTCGACCGAGATCACCATCGCCTCTTCCAACTGGCGGAAAATCTCGTCGCTGCGTTCCTGCATCAGCCGGATTTCCAGTTCCAAATCGTCACGCTGTTCCAGCGCGTCCTGGGCGTTGGCTGCGATCTGGTCGCGTTCTTCTGCCGTGCGCGCCAGCGCTTCGGTCATGAAATTCATCTGCTCGGGGTTGCCGACGGCGGCCATATACATGTCGCCGTCGCCTGCTTCCTGCTGCAGTTTGGTCAGCTCAGTGCGGGCCTCTTCGCGCTGCTTCATCGTCGCGCGGAGTGTGGTCTGGATGACCTCAATCCCGGTCTCAAGTTCGCGGCGGCGGTTTTCCGAAGCCAGCAGCTCGGACTGCATGGCCGAGATTTGCTCTAGCGCGGCATTGAAACGGTCTTGTGCGGCTACGGCCTCTTGCGCACGCATGTCACGCTCGGCGGACATGATGTTAAGACGTTCCTGATAGGTCGCCTGATCACGTTTGGCCTGTTCCCGGAAGTTGCCTGATCCGATGCTGTCCATCAACAGGATCGCGGTGGCGACAGCGGTCCATCCTACAAAAACAGCGACACCAGCAACGGCGACGATCTGCGTTTCCGAGCTGAGCCGGATGAACCGGGTATCGTTGTCCGATTTCAGAAATACACGGCGTTCAGGAAAATGCCGCTCAAGCAGTGAGTGTATTTTGATTGCCAGACGAGTTCTCACGCGTCTTACCTCTCCATCCCCAAAGATCGGGCCGGTCGTGAGTGATAGCCGTCCCTTGGGCGAAGTGCATAGAGGCAGAGGGGCCTTTGGGCAAGTTTGTTAACCAATCGACCCGGCGTTACAGGATTTTACCGCTGATTCTAGGCAAGAACTTGCCGATAACGTCAACTTGCGCGTGTTTATTGGGCTTGGCCCGGCAGCGGCATGCCCTCGGTCAGGGGCCAGTAGAAATCCGGCGGCAGCCCGGCCTCGGCGCGTTTTTCTTCGTTGAAGGGGGGCTTGAGGGCGCCGTGGAAATACTTGCGTACAAGCTGGTGAAACACATCCTTGGGGTCGGCGTTTTCGCGCCCGCACAGGAAATGAAACCATTTTGAGCCATAGGCCACGTGGCCCACTTCTTCGGCATAGATGACTTCCAGCGCGGCAATCGCCTGCTCGGCCTTGGCCTTACGGAAGATGTCGATCATACCCGGTGTCACATCCAGCCCCCGCGCCTCAAGCACCATGGGAACGACGGCCAAACGCCCCATGAGGTCCTCGGCGGTATCCTCGGCGGCGCGCCACATCCCGGCATGGGCGGGTAGGGCACCATAATGGCTGCCCATGTTTTCCAGACAATCGCAAACCATCTCGAAATGACGCGACTCTTCCTCGGCGCATTTGACCCAGTCGTCGTAGAAACCAACCGGCATCGGCACGTGACCGAACCGCGCGATGATGTCCCAGTGCAGGTCCACTGCGTTCAACTCGATATGCGCAACCGCGTGCAGCAGGGCAATGCGACCGGCTTCTGATCCGGGTTTGCGCTTGGGAACTTCGCGTGGCGACAGCAGTTCGGGTTTATCCGGACGGGCCGGATTCAGCGGCGGCGTTGCGGTGCCGATCTCAATCGCGCGGGCCTCCCCCTTGCGTGATGCGAACCATGCGGCGGCGTGGCGCTTGGACAAAGCTGTCTTGTCGCGACCATCAGCCATGGTCAGAACTTCGGTCGCCATCTGGGTCAGTGTTTTGGGCACTGGCTTGCTCCGCTGATTGAGGTTGGCGGCTCATAAACCGGATGGCGACCGTGGTCGAGAGGGTTACAGGGCGCGCACCGCTTCCAGAACCTCGTCCACGTGGCCGGGCACTTTGACCTTGCGCCAGACCTTGGCGATCTTTCCGTCCGCGTCGATCAGGAAGGTCGAGCGCTGAATGCCCATGGATTTCTTGCCATACATGTTCTTTTCGACCCAGACGCCGTAATCCTCGCAGACCGACGATCCTTCGTCAGACAACAGCGGCGTGGTCAGGCTATGTTTGGCGACAAACTTGTCATGCTTGGCAACGCTGTCCCGCGAGATACCGAAAACTTGAGCGCCCGCATCGGCAAAGGCCTGAAGTTGTTCCGAGAAACCGATGGATTCCTTGGTACAGCCCGGCGTATCATCGCGAGGGTAGAAAAACAGCACGACGGAACCGCCGCGCAGGTCCGACAGGGTCACCTCGCCGCCGCCGTCGCGGGGTAATGTGAAATCAGGGGCGATGTCTGTAACGTCGGGCATTGGAAACTCCGCTAAAGGTTTTTAAAGGCTGTCCGGCATAATAGGGCGACGCGAGCGGGTTGAAAGGCTTGGATAAAAAATTGGTTCAGCACGAAGACGCAAGTGCAGACCGGCCGCAAAAGCCTGCGCGCCGCCGGTCGCGGCGTCGTATTGCTGCGCGCTGGCTCGTCGGAACCATCATAGTGTTGTGCATGCTGGCCGGGGCTGGCTGGTTCTTTGTCATTGGAAAGCAACTGCACGCCCCCGAATGGGTCAAGGAGAGTGTTGAGACGCGGCTGGAGCAAAGCCTGGGCGGTTTGCGGTTCACGTTTGGTGACGCCAGTTTCATCGTCAACGAAAATTGGAGGCCTCGTATCCGGCTGACCGATGTGACCATCAGCGACGCGGCAGGTCAGCAGATTGCTCAGGTCTCGGACTTGCGGACCCGGCTGTCGATGCGTGGTTTGCTGCGCGGTCAGATCAGGCCCCGGCGGATCACTCTGCGCGGCGCGCAGATCGCCTTGACCCGCGGCGAGGATGGGGCGCTGTCGCTGACGGTTGGCTCGGGCAGTGCGCCTGTGCAACGTGCACCAACACTGGCGCAATTGATTGAAGAGTCAGACGATGTCTTTCTGTCCCCGATCCTGTCGGGGCTGCGTTCGATTGATCTGGAGTCGCTGACGCTGGACTATCAGGATCTGCGGCTTGGCCGGGCCTGGGTGTTTGACGGCGGTCATATCTCGGCCACCAGAGAGGGCGATGAGATGCGGCTGGCCACCGGGTTCTCGGTCCTGACCGGGCGGGATTACGCCAGCACGATTGAGGCGAACTATACCAGCGTCCTTGGTAGTCCGCAGGCCAGCTTTGGCGTGTCGATCACTGATCTGCCGTCCGAGGATATTGCCGGGCAAAGCGTGGCGCTGGGATGGTTGCAGGTTCTGAAGGCCCCGATTTCCGGCTCGCTCCGCGGCAGTGTCGACGGCAAAGCCGCGTTGGGTCCGCTGTTTGCCACGCTGAACTTGGACGCGGGCGTGGTCCAACCCACACCCGAAACCCGACCGATCCGATTTGACTCGGCACGCGCCTATTTCACCTACGACCCCGCGCGGCAGGTTCTGGATTTCAACGAAGCGTCCTTGGTGTCGGACCTGGGGGCCGTTCAGGCCGAGGGCACAGCGTTTTTGAACGGGATCCAGAATGGAGTTCTGGAAAGCCTGACCGCGCAACTGACCCTGAACAGCATTGATATCTATCCCGGCGGCCTGTTCCCCGAGTCGCTAGAAACCGCTCGTGCCGATCTGGATTTTCAGATGAAACTGGCCCCGTTCGAGCTGGAGCTGGGGCAGTTGACCATTATTGACGGCTTGCACGAGCTTCATGCTACGGGGAAGTTGATCGGACAGCCGGACGGGTGGGTAGCCGCGCTGGATGCCCAGCTGGATAAGATGGGGTCCGAAAACCTGCTGCGATACTGGCCCGAGGCGCTGGCCCCGAACCCGCGAAAATGGGTGGCGGAAAACCTGTACGAAGGTCAGTTCTCGGACGTGGAATTCGCACTGCGTCTGCATCCCGGCGACGCACCCGAAATCTACCTAGGTGTGGGGTTCGATCAGGCCCAGATCAGGTTCGCCAAAACTCTGCCGTTGATCCAGAACGGGCAGGGCCGCCTGAGCTTGCTGAAAGACAGGTTTACCGTCACTGCGGAACACGGGATCGTTGTCGCGGATCAGGGCGGTGCAGTAGATGTGGCCGGAACCTCATTCATCATACCCGACACAACCGCCAAGGGCGCAACACCAGCGATTGCGCGTATCATCGCCAGGGGCAGCGTCGAGGCCGCTTTGTCGCTGCTCGACCGGCCGCCGCTCAGCCTTTTGAGCAAGGCGAACCTGCCGGTCGACCTGGCAGAGGGTCAGGTCAACCTGACGGGAACACTGGCCTTGCCGTTAAAGAAAGAACTGAAGTTTCAGGACACAGAATTTCACTTCACTGGTGAGATCGAAAATGTCCAAAGCGACAAGCTGGTTCCCGGATACGCGGTCAGTGCCAGTCTGTTGAACCTGACCGGGAATCAGACCGAGGTGGAAATTGACGGCAACGGGCTGTTTGGTCAGGTGCCGATGCAGGTTGCCTGGCGGCAGCCCATCGGCGGGGAAGGACCGCAGCGCAGCCAGCTGACGGGTCAGATCGAACTTTCCCCAAGGTTGATGAGCGAACTGAAGGTGCCGCTGCCCTCGGGGATGCTGACCGGGACCGGAACTGCGTATGTAACCGTCGGGATCGGCGCGGACGAGCCCATCAAACTCACAGCGACATCTGATCTGGCGGGGGTTGGGCTTGCAATTCCGGAACTCGGATGGCGCAAAGGCGCTTCGGCGACCGGTACGATGGTGCTGGACGCAACGCTGGGACAACAACCGCGCGTGGATAACCTGCAACTGGACGTGGCGGGGCTGCGCAGCACGGCGTCGATAACGTTCCGAGATGGTGGGCAGTTTGATCGGATGCGGTTCAGCTCGTTCGATCTGGGCAATTGGCTGGCCGTTCCGGCCGAACTGATCAACAGCGGAGGCCCGGTGCCCAATATTGTGGTGCAGGGCGGCGTGTTGAATCTGGGTCGTGCGACCCTGGGCTCCGGCGGCGGCGGAGGTGGATCGGGCCCCGGTCCAAGGCTGGATGTTCTGCTGGACCGCCTTCAGGTAACCGAAGATGTGGCACTGACCGGGTTCAGAGGCTCGTTTCAAACGACAGGTGGCATAAACGGCACCTTTACGTCCCAAGTGAATGGTGGAGCCGCCGTCAGTGGTGCGGTCAGCCCCCGCAACGGACGCAGCGCCGTGAACATCAAGTCGAATGATGCGGGGGCCGTGTTGCGCTCGGCTGGGGTTATCACGCAGGCACGGGGCGGCGGGCTGGACTTGCAGTTGGAACCGGTGAGTGCACCCGGAAACTATGACGTGATCCTTAAGATCGTGAACACCCGTATTACCGATGCGCCTGCGATGGCCGCGTTGCTGGACGCGATCAGCTTGGTTGGTCTGTTGGATGAAATGACGGGGCAAGGTATCTTTTTCGCGACCATAGACAGCCGGATGCGGATCACACCGACCGAGATCAAGGTGCTCAGCGGCAGCGCCGTTGGCCCTTCGATCGGGTTGTCTTTTGACGGGACGATTGACACGGTGGCGGGCATGCTGGATCTGCGAGGGGCGATCTCTCCGATCTATCTGGTCAACGCCATCGGCAGTGTCTTCACAAAAAAGGGCGAGGGGGTCATTGGGTTCAACTACCGCCTGACCGGACCGTTGACGCAGCCGCGCGTGACGGTGAACCCGCTGTCGGGCCTTGCACCCCTGTTCCTGCGCAATCTGCTGCGCGCTCCTGCGCCAACGGTCTCGGACGGGCCCAATGCCGTGCCGCAAAAACCGGATGAGCCCAAGCAGACCTTTGGTTCACCCCCCAGGGACAATTGAATGGGCGGTTGCTGAATCCGGTTGGGGCTTGTATGGCGCGGCCATGAAACTCAGCGATTTTGATTTCCATCTACCCGAAGATCTGATTGCCACGCGACCTGCCAACCCGCGCTCGTCCGCGCGCCTTTTGGTGGCCGAGGGGCAGGCGATCGCGGACGCGCATGTCTTTGACCTGCCGAACTGGCTGCAGCCGGGTGACCGTTTGGTTCTGAACGACACGCGCGTCATTCCCGCGCGCCTGAACGGGCGCAGGCACCGGGACAGCGCGCAAGGTCCGGTGTCCGCCGCGATCGAAGCGACGTTGCTCGACCCGCAGGCCGACGGCACATGGGCCGCGCTTATCAAACCGTTGAAGAAAGTGAAGCCGGGCGAGGACATCCAGTTCTCGGACGAACTGAGCGCGACTTTGGACCGGGTTGAGGACGGGCAGGCCTATCTGCGGTTCAACCTGACGGGCGAGGATTTCGACGCTGCGCTGGAACGGGCAGGGGCGATGCCGCTGCCGCCTTACATCGCCGCCAAACGTCCAGCGGATGAGCAGGACAAGACGGATTATCAGACGATCTGGGCCCGAAATTCCGGCGCTGTGGCGGCGCCCACAGCGTCGCTGCATTTTGACGATGCGCTGATGCAGGCGCTGGCTGCGCGCGGCGTAGACTTCACGCATGTCACCCTGCATGTGGGCGCGGGCACATTTTTGCCGGTCAAGGTCGAGGACGTGACGACCCACAAGATGCACGCAGAGTGGGGCAGGGTCAGCGCCGCGGCCGCGCAGGACATCCGCGACACCAAGGCAGCCGGAGGCCGGGTGATCCCGGTCGGCACAACTGCCCTTCGACTGATCGAAAGCGCCAGCCGATCCGGTCGGATCGAGCCGTGGGAAGGTGACACCGACATTTTCATCTATCCCGGTTTCAAGTTCCACGTGACCGATGCGTTGATGACCAATTTCCACCTGCCCAAGTCGACCCTGCTGATGCTGGTCTCGGCCCTGATGGGGCAAGAGCGGATGAAACAGGTCTATGCGCATGCCATTGAACAGAAATACCGCTTCTTCTCTTACGGGGATTCGTCGCTTTTGATCCCGTAAGGGACGTCTTGTCGGGATCGAATCTATTCGATGTCGTAGACAAGCATGACCAAAGCCGTTTTCCATAGCAGAACGGACTCAAACTTCTGGTCGAGATTCTTCGGAGGCCCCAAATGCTTCAGGTCCTTTCCAGCGCGTGGGCGCTTTTGCTTGGTATGGGCTTGCTCATGGTCGGGAACGGCCTGCAGGGGACGATCCTTGGTGTCCGGGGCGAGATTGAGGGGTTTTCGACTCTGCAGATGTCCTTTGTGATGTCTGCGTACTTCATGGGCTTTCTGGGTGGCTCGCGTTTCGCACCTGAGGTGATCCGTCGTGTCGGCCATGTGCGGGTCTTTGCGGCGCTGGCGTCGTTTATCTCCGCCGTGATGATCCTGTATCCGCTGATGACAGATCCAATTGTCTGGATTCTGGGTCGCGTCGTGATCGGGTTCTGCTTTTCGGGCGTGTATGTGACTGCGGAAAGCTGGTTGAACAATGCGGCCAGTAACGAAAACCGCGGCCAGGCCCTGTCGCTTTATATGATCTTCCAGATGACCGGCATCATCACCGCGCAGGGTTTGGTCCTTGTTGGCGATCCGGCCGGCTTCGATACCTTCGTCATCGCTTCGATCCTGGTTTCGGTGTCTTTTGCGCCGATCCTTCTGTCGATCTCACCCACGCCTGCGTTCGACACCACGAAACCCATGACCCTGCGCGAGCTTTTTGGCTACTCGCCGCTGGGCTGTGTCGGCATGTTCCTTCTGGGGGGTGTCTTCTCGGCTCAGTTCGGGATGGCCTCGGTTTATGGCGCCCGCGCTGGGCTGTCGTTGGTTGAGATTTCAACCTTCGTTGCGGCCTTCTATGTTGGCGCACTGGTGTTGCAATACCCGTTGGGCTGGATGTCGGATCGCATGGACCGCCGTTTTCTGATCATGTTGGTTGCCGGTGTCGGTGCGTTTGCAGCCTTTGTTGGCATGGTGTTTGGCGTGACCTTCCCACTGTTGCTGGTTTCGGCCTTTGTGATCGGAGGGATGTCGAACCCGCTCTATTCCTTGCTGATTGCCCACGCGAACGACTTTCTTGAGCACGAGGATATGGCGGCGGCCTCTGGCGGATTGCTGTTCATCAATGGTCTGGGCGCAATTGCCGGCCCGCTGATTACCGGTTGGCTGATGGGTGACGACGTCTTTGGCCCCTCTGGGTTCTTCCTGTTCATCGCAGCGCTGCTGGTGACAATGGCAGCCTATGCGCTCTACCGCATGACACAGCGCGCGGCGATCCCGGTCGACGAGACCGGAACCCTGTCGCCGGTCTATCCAACGGCCTCACCCGTGGCCGTGGAATTGGCCCAAGAAGTGGCTATCGAAGCCGCCGAAGCCGAGCAAGAGACGCAAGATGTTGCCTAAGACACAAGATTATGTCGCAAGTGTTGCAATTTTTTACTGTAACAACTGTGTAAAACGCACTTAAATGACCTTACGTCCCCTGGGGTGGGAAACACGACGGAGTTAAGGGCATGGCAAGTCCTGAAGAAGTATTGAGTTATTGGTTAGATGAAGTCGGTCCAAAGGGTTGGTATCTACAGGACGACGATTTGGATGCAGACATTCGCGGAAGGTTCCTGACAACGTGGGAAGCTGCGAATGAAGGTAGGTTTTCCCTCTGGCTGACATATCCCAGCGGTGCTTTGGCTTACATCATCCTGATGGATCAGTTCCCGCGCAATATGTTCCGCGGAAGCGCCAAGGCGTTCGCATCGGATCGCGCGGCCCTGTCGGCGGCGAAATGCGTAATCGACAAGGGTTGGGACATGAAGATCGATGAACCGGCACGCCAGTTCTTCTACCTTCCCCTGATGCATTCCGAAAACCTGTGTGACCAGGAACGTTGCGTTCGTCTGATGTGTCAAAACATGACCAATAGTGACGACGGCAACCTTCTGCACGCACGGGCGCATCGCGAAGTGATCCGCAAGTTCGGCCGGTTCCCATACCGCAACGACGCACTGTCGCGGCCAATGACCGAGCACGAAGCCGCCTATGTCAGCATGGGCGGATATGGCTCAACCGTGCGCGAACTGCAGGCAGCGGCCAGCTAGGACGCGGGCTCGCACCCTCGGATTGCAATGATACGGTCGGCAACAATGTCGGCCGAATTCTCTATTGCGGTGTTGATCAACTGGTCCGGCGACTCGGTCAGTTCTGCCATTTTCGACTGCGCCCCGCGCAGGTTCCCTTCCAGAACATCCAGCTTGTCCAAGACCTCAGACAGTTTCTGAGCCGTCGCACTGTCGGCCACGGTTCCGGCAAACTGAATAGATGACAGATCGCTGCGCAATGCCGTCAATTCGCCGCGCACGCCCTGAACCTCTTCTTTCAAAGGGGCGACAATCTGAACCTTTTCGGCAAACTTACCGGTGATGTCGTCGACGGTCGCCGCCAGTTTCCACCCCAGAAACAAGCACAGCGCAATCAGGATAAGCGTGGCGTTCAGTAGGGCAAGCAAAAGATCTTTCAGCGTTTTGGCCATGGTAAGCCTTTCAAATGACTTGGGTTTCATAAAGCCCGCGTGGGGTTGGTGCCTCTGTTCTAGCTATTGAAGCACGTGCGGTATAGGCTGAAAACAGCGCATGTCGCGCTACTTTACCCTGCGTCGCATTTGTCGCGGGAGCAATATGTTGATGCGTTTCGAGATTTAGTTTAATGGTAAACTAATTTCTGAATCGACCTGCGCCGAGAGGGAAACATGGCTGCACAATCTTTTGATCTGATCGTAATTGGCGCCGGTCCGGGCGGTTATGTGGCTGCAATTCGCGCCGCGCAACTGGGACTGAAAACAGCCGTTGTCGAACGCGAGCATCTGGGCGGTATCTGCCTGAACTGGGGGTGCATCCCGACTAAGGCACTGTTGCGGTCGTCCGAAGTGTTCCACCTGATGGAGCGCGCCAAGGATTTCGGCCTGAGCGCCGACAAAATCGGCTATGACCTGGACGCGGTGGTAAAACGCTCGCGCGGGGTCGCCAAGCAGCTGACAAGCGGTGTAGGTCACCTTCTGAAAAAGAACAAAGTCACCGTCATCATGGGTGAGGCGACGATCCCCGCGAAAGGCAAGGTCAGCGTCAAGACCGACAAGGGCAACGAAGAGCTGACGGCCAAGAACATTATCCTCGCTACCGGGGCCCGTGCCCGCGAATTGCCGGGGCTGGAAGCGGATGGCGATCTGGTCTGGACATACAAACATGCGCTTACGCCGCCGCGCATGCCGAACAAACTACTGGTCATCGGGTCAGGCGCAATCGGGATTGAATTCGCCAGCTTCTACAACACGCTTGGTGCGGATACGACCGTTGTCGAGGTCATGGACCGCGTTCTGCCCGTCGAAGACGCTGAAATCAGCGCCTTTGCCAAGAAGGCTTTCACCAAGCAGGGCATGACCATCATGGAAAAGGCGACGGTCAAGCAACTGGACCGCGCCAAGGGCAAGGTCACGGCCCATATCGAAACTGGGGGCAAGGTCGAGAAGCACGAGTTTGATACTGTGATCTCGGCTGTCGGGATCGTCGGGAATGTCGAAAACCTTGGGCTCGAAGCTCTGGGCGTCAAGATCGATCGGACCCACGTGGTTACAGATGAGTATTGCCGCACAGGTGTCGAAGGCCTGTACGCGATAGGCGACATCGCCGGCGCGCCATGGCTGGCGCACAAGGCCAGCCACGAAGGTGTCATGGTCGCCGAACTCATAGCCGGCCAGCACGCGCATCCGGTAAAGCCCGAAAGCATCGCGGGCTGCACCTATTGCCAGCCGCAAGTTGCGTCGGTCGGGTACACCGAAGCAAAGGCCAAAGAGCTGGGCTATGAGGTCAAAGTCGGGAAGTTTCCCTTCATCGGGAACGGCAAGGCGATCGCGCTGGGTGAGCCGGAGGGTCTGATCAAGACCGTGTTCGATGCGAAAACCGGTGAGTTGCTGGGTGCGCACATGATCGGAGCGGAGGTCACGGAATTGATCCAAGGCTATGTCGTTGGCCGCCAGCTGGAAACCACGGAGGAAGACCTGATGAACACAGTCTTCCCGCACCCGACACTGTCAGAAATGATGCATGAAAGTGTTCTGGATGCCTATGGGCGCGTGATCCATATGTAAGAATAGGGGGCTCTGCCCCCGCCGCCCTTCGGGCGTCTCCCCCGAGGTATTTTCAGCCAGATGAAGCAGGGGATCCTTTATTCATCTGGCCTCAAATACCTCGGAGCGCGAGGCAGAGCCTCGCAAAAAGTGTTTACTTGTTCAAAGCGTCCAGAATTCGGGCCCAGGACCGGATGCCCTTGTGGAAACTTTTCACGTCGTACTTTTCGTTGGGCGAGTGGATAGCGTCGTCGTCATTGGCATAGCCAACCAGCATTGAATCCAGGCCGAGGACGGTATCGAAATAACCGACCACCGGAATTGACCCGCCCATACCGGTAAAGACGGCCTCGCGGTCCCATTCATCGGACAGCGCGCCGCGGGCTGCTTCGAATTCGGGACGGTCGAGGTTCATGACGGATGCAGGTGAGCCTTCGAGGTCGTTGTCCCAGACAACTTTTGCGTCCGGAGACAGGCGATCTTCGACGTGTTTACGGATTTTGTCGCGCAGCGCGTCGGGGTCCATATCGCCCACAAGGCGGCAGGTGATTTTGCAGTGTGCCTCGGATGGGATGACCGTCTTTGAGCCAGCACCGTTATAGCCACCCCACAACCCGTTCACCTCAAGCGTCGGGCGTGCCCATTGCTGTTCAAGCGTGGAGTACCCCTTTTCGCCGTGCGGCTGCGTATAGCCGACCGATTTCAGGTATTCAGTCTCGTTGAACCCGCAGTTTTCCCATTGGCGCAATTGTTCGGCAGGTACCTCGTGGACGCCTTCATAGAAGCCGTCGACCGCGACCCGACCGGTTGCGTCGTCATAGAAGGACGCGACGATCTTGGACAACTCGCGCAATGGATTCAGGCCGGGCCCGCCATAGTGACCTGAGTGCAGGTCAATGCGGGGGCCGATTACGGTGAATTCGTCCTTGAGCATACCGCGCAGTTGCGACGCGATAGACGGGACACCGCGCGAAACCATCGAGGTGTCGCAGACCAGTGCCAGATCAGCTTTCAGCTCATTTTTGTTGGCCTCAAGGAATGGGACCAGCGAAGGGGAGCCGGATTCTTCTTCGCCCTCGAAGAAGAATGTGATGCGGCAGGGCAGGGTGCCATGAATCGCTTTCCAAGCCCGGCAGGCCTCGACAAAGGTCATCAACTGGCCCTTGTCGTCGGATGAGCCACGGCCACGGATGACTTGACCGTTTTCAGTGTCTTCCAGCGCCGGGTCAAACGGATCGCGCTTCCAAAGCTCGAGCGGGTCAACCGGCTGCACGTCATAATGGCCATAGAACAGAACATGCGGGCCGTCGCCGTCTTCGCCCACATGGCCAACGACCATCGGGTGCCCGGTTGTCAGCCGCTTTTCAGCGGCGATGCCGATGCTTTGCAGATCGGCGACAAGCCAGTCCGCGGCCTGTTCGACCTGCTCGTTATAGGCGGGGTCGGTTGAGATCGACGGGATGCGCAGAAACTCCATCAGTCGGTCGATGGATGTGGACAGATCGGCGTCGATCCTGCTCAGAACAGCGTCTAGTGACATGAGCGTCTCCTGAATGGTCGTGAATTGCAGCGGAACCTAACAGCACCGGCAGCGCCGTCCAGCCTGTATCGGCAGGAAATCGGTGATAAGATAGGAAACCTGTTTCGGGTCGCAGGGTTGCCTGCGTCGTTTCCTCGCGTCCGATGGCCGTAACTTTACTTGTCGAATGGCGTGATCAGGGATAATTGATGCAGATCAAAGTTGCGACTCCGAGATTGACGCTAGGCACGTTATTCTAGGGGAAGCGACACCGAAGGGGCAGCTAAGCCTGTCATCTGAGGGAACAACGGGTTCGGCAAACAAACGCAAATGCCGGGCGCAGAAGGAGAAACCGGTGGATTATACTGCTCAGCTCGATACAGCGCTAGCCAAGCTGCATGATGAAGGTCGCTACCGGACCTTTATTGATATCGAACGCCGGAATGGTCATTTCCCGCACGCCGTACGCACCCGCCCCGACGGGTCGCAACAGAACATCACTGTTTGGTGTGGCAATGACTATCTTGGGATGGGGCAGCATCCGGTCGTCCTTGAGGCCATGCACGAAGCGGTGGACGCTGCGGGTGCGGGTTCGGGCGGAACCCGTAACATTTCGGGCACGACGGTGTATCACAAGCGTCTCGAGGCCGAGCTGGCCGATCTGCACGGCAAGGAATCTGCCTTGCTGTTCACCAGCGCGTATATTGCCAATGACGCGACGCTCAGCACACTGCCCAAGCTGTTCCCCGGCCTGATCATCTATTCTGACGCGCTGAACCATGCCTCGATGATCGAAGGTGTACGCCGCAATGGTGGTGCCAAGCGGATTTTCCGTCACAATGACGTTGCTCACCTGCGTGAGTTGCTTGAGGCCGACGATCCTGCGGCCCCCAAGCTGATCGCATTCGAATCCGTCTATTCGATGGATGGTGATTTCGGTCAGATCGAAGAGATTTGCGATCTGGCGGATGAGTTTGGCGCTCTGACCTATATCGACGAAGTGCACGCGGTTGGCATGTACGGCCCGCGCGGTGGCGGCGTGACCGAACGTGATCGTCTGGCCCATCGGATCGACATTATCAACGGCACGCTGGCCAAAGCCTATGGGGTCATGGGTGGCTATATCGCGGCAAGCGAGAAAATGTGTGACGCCGTGCGTTCTTATGCGCCGGGCTTCATCTTCACGACTTCTTTGCCGCCTGCTGTGGCGGCCGGTGCGGCGGCTTCGGTTGCCTACCTCAAGAACGCGCCGGAACTGCGCGAGCAGCACCAGACCCAAGCCAAAATCCTCAAGCTGCGCCTGAAAGGGATGGGCTTGCCATTGATCGACCACGGCAGCCACATTGTGCCCGTGATCGTCGGCGACCCGGTGCATACTAAAATTCTCAGCGACCGGCTGTTGGATGACTATGGAATCTACGTTCAGCCGATCAACTTCCCCACCGTGCCGCGCGGTACGGAGCGTCTGCGGTTTACCCCGTCACCGGTCCACGGACCGGGCGAAATGAACCGTTTGATCCAAGCGATGGACGAACTTTGGTCACATTGTGCGCTAAATCGCGCCGAACTTGCAGGTTAACCTCACGCCAAAGTGTGCAATACGCTTGTCGCGTGTTAAGCTTACCCTAACAAAAGGGACGCACGAATCGTTATGGGATCGATTCGTCGTTAGCGTGTAACGCGCAAAAGGCAGAATGGGGCAGCAGGAATGATTGGGCGCAGATCACAGCGCGATTCCGAAGACGACACAGACGTCCGGCCAAAGGGCTTCGACGACTATGAAGTGCGGCTTGGCGACAGAATGCGTGGTGAGCGCGCGACAATGGGCAAGTCCCTTCTGGATGTTCAGCGCGAACTTCGGATTAAGGCTAACTACATTGCTGCCATAGAGGACGCCGATCCGGACGCGTTCGACACACCCGGCTTCATCGCCGGGTATGTGCGTTCTTATGCCCGCTATCTGGGCATGAACCCGGATGAAACTTTCGCGACCTTCTGTGCCGAAAGCGGGTTTGAAGTGGCCCACGGTATGTCCGCCGAGGCATCGGTCGTGCGCAAACCTTCCGGTGCTTTGCCGTCGCGTGGGCCGATGGGGCGCGATCCGTTCATCTCTCCGAACACGCCTTATGTTCCTGGCCGGGAATCTCTGGTCAGCCAGATTGAGCCGCGCGCGATTGGGTCGTCTTTGGTTCTACTGGCCGTGATTTGTGGCATTGGCTACGGCGGTTGGTCGGTGCTGAACCGTATCCAGCAGGTTCAAGTCAGCCCGGTCGAACAGGCGCCTGTCGTTCTGTCCGATCTTGATCCGCTGGACGCTGCCCGTGCTCCGGTCGAACTGGCCGAGGCAGCAGATACCGCTGCGCCGACGCCCGAAGCGTTGGACCGTTTGTATCGTCCGCAGGCACTGGATGTGCCGGTACTCGTCGCCCGTGACGCGCCAATTGCCACATTGGACCCGCGCACCGTTGGCACATTCCGCCCGCCTGAGCCGCCTAAGATCGAAGTGGCCGAAGTGCACACGGTGGAGCGCCCCACCTTGCCCCAGGTCGTCGAGCAGGTGGACACCGCGTTAAGAATCGTAGCCGTTGCGCCGTCCTGGATGCGCATCCGTGCCGCAGATGGCAGCGTGCTGTTCGAAGGCACCTTGGGCACGGTCGAGCAGGGCAGCACGTTTGAAATTCCCCTGACCGAAGAGCCGCCGCAACTGCGCGCTGGTGCGTCAGGCTCTGTCTATTTCTCGATGAACGGCGAGCACTACGGCCCAGTTGGCGAACCGGGTACGGTCACCAAGGGCGTCGTCCTGTCCAAGGACGCGGTTTCCGAGCGTTATGAGGTTGCCGATCTCGAGGCCGAACAGAATAGCGCGCTCAAGCAGTTGGTCGCTGAACTTCAGGCACAGGTCACCGAAGCCCTGGCCGAATGATCTGACCATTGCGATACCCGGGTAGCCGGACTATCTAAGACGCAACTCAGGCAGCTTTGGACCCGTCCTCATGTCCCTCAATCACGTTCGCCCGTGGAAGAACATCTATCGCCGTAAATCCCGCCAGATTATGGTCGGAAACGTTCCCGTCGGGGGCGATGCGCCAATTGCTGTTCAGACAATGACCAACACGCTGACAACGGATGTTGCGGCGACCGTTGCGCAAGTCCAAGCCGCCGCCGAAGCCGGTGCCGACATTGTGCGTGTATCTGTCCCGGATGAGGCGTCGTCGAAAGCCCTGAAAGAGATTGTACGCGAAAGCCCGGTGCCCATCGTGGCGGACATTCATTTCCACTACCGTCGCGGGATCGAGGCCGCCGAGGCAGGTGCCGCCTGCCTGCGGATCAATCCGGGCAACATCGGCAGCGAAGACCGTGTGAAAGAGGTTATTCAGGCCGCACGCGACCACAATTGCTCGATCCGGATCGGTGTGAACGCAGGCAGTCTGGAAAAGCAACTGCTTGAGAAGTACGGCGAACCGTGTCCCGACGCGATGGTCGAAAGCGGGTTGGAGCATATCCGTATCCTGCAGGACAATGACTTCCACGAATATAAGATCAGCGTGAAGGCCAGCGACGTGTTTCTGTCTGCCGCGGCCTACCAAGGAATTGCCGAGGCGACTGACGCGCCGATCCACCTTGGGATAACCGAGGCGGGCGGGCTGGTCTCGGGCACCATCAAATCTGCCATTGGTTTGGGTAATCTGCTGTGGATGGGTATCGGCGACACGATCCGCGTGAGCCTGTCTGCCGATCCGGTCGAAGAGGTGAAGGTCGGCTATGAGATCCTCAAATCCCTTGGCCTGCGCCATCGCGGCGTGAACATCATTTCCTGCCCCTCCTGCGCGCGGCAGGGGTTTGACGTGATCAAAACCGTCGAAGCGCTGGAACAGCGATTGGAGCACATCAAGACACCTATGAGCCTGTCGATCATCGGCTGCGTGGTCAACGGCCCCGGCGAGGCGCTGATGACCGATGTGGGTTTCACAGGCGGCGGGGCCGGGTCGGGCATGGTCTATCTGGCGGGCAAAGCCAGCCACAAGATGTCGAACGATCAGATGATCGAGCACATCGTTGAAGAGGTCGAGAAAAAGGCGGCAGAATTAGACGCGGCGCGTGAGGCGGCGGAGTAAGGGCAGCTTATCTGGTTGTTGGCAGTCCAAAGAGTGAAACTGTTGCGCGTTGCCTGTGCGGGTCGATCGTGCGGGCTGGTGTCTTCAGTTTGGTGTCGGTCGGGCCCTTTTGTGGGCGGCCCCACATATCGTAGTGGACCCCAGCGCAGGGATCAAAGAACCCGTCAAAGTCGCCAGCTTTTGTTTGCACAATGCAGCCAAACCCCGCCGTGCTGATCGGGCTGGCGATGAACCATTCGACGTTGGCGAATACCTCTGGTTCAATCCCCCGCTCAAGCGCGCCAGAGTGTATCGCCTCAGCCCAGTCCTCTAACGGGATCGTAGGGTCAAATTGCTCCAAAGCCCTTGCCATTTCATCCTGATCCCGGCGCCAAATGACAACCGGCTTCCCCCTGAGGTTCAGGATTTTTGCGTCGCCGGGTTCCCAGCTTCCAATCTCGACGGAGGTTGCAGAGTTCGCAGCGCGGACTTTGACGTCCGCCGTGGTGGTTGTGCCGGAGAACAGGTAATACAGTCCGATTGCAAGTGTCAGAACAGCCCAAAAAGCGGTTACGTAGTAAAGGGTTACGCTTTTTGTTTTCATGTCTGCGAGCTCAAATTCGGATCAATCAATCTCTCTATGGTTGAATGGTTATCGAAACACCCCTCCAAAGGAAAGTGCGTTTGGAATTGAAGCACTACGCAGAAGGGCCGGACCGACGATCCGGCCCTAAAGCTATAGATGCGAAGGGGCGGCCTGACCGCCCCGTGCGCTCAGCCTTGTTCCGCCCGAACACCGTTTGCAATTTGCAACATCTGATCCGCGGGCAGGAAGCCGCGCAGCATTTCGGTGCCCAGAACGAAGGACGGCGTGCCAGAGATTTGCATGCGTTGTGCCAAAGCGCGGGTCCGGGTGATTTCGTCGGTCACCTGCTCGCTGTCCATCGCGGTGATGATCGCATCGCTGTCCAGGCCCAGCCCGTCCGAAATGCGGCGCAGGGCGACCTCTGAGGGCTCGCCGGTGAACTCTAGCAGCGCGTCATGAACCTGTTTGTAAGCGTCATCGCCCGCAACATGCTTGGTTGCAACGGCA
This sequence comes from Ruegeria sp. BC3, assembly GCF_056539265.1. Classification (NCBI taxonomy): domain Bacteria; kingdom Pseudomonadati; phylum Pseudomonadota; class Alphaproteobacteria; order Rhodobacterales; family Roseobacteraceae; genus Ruegeria; species Ruegeria sp. BC3. The sequence continues at coordinate 815,125 of NZ_JBQFUP010000001.1, read as the reverse complement.
AAGCGCGAGGACAGGACCGAAGCGTCGCCCAGAATCGGGAACTCTTTGATCACAAGGCGGATATTTCCGTCTTCGGCCAGCAGGCTCGCCACTTCGGGCACGGCGCGGCGGCAATAACCACAGCGATAGTCCATGAACTCGACCAGCGTGATGTCGCCTTCGGGGTTACCGCCTACCCAGCTATAGCCGTCGTTGAACAGCTCTTCCGCGTTGGCGGCGACCAGATCCTTGTCAGCGGCAGCTTCGGCTGCGGCATTGCGCTGTTCAAGAATATTGATTGCCTCGATGATCACTTCGGGGTTTTCCAGCAGGTATTCGCGGACTTGCGCACCAAACTGCTCTCGTTCGGCATCGCTCATGGTGCTCAGGTCCAGGGCCAGCGCGGGGCCGGTGATCAGGGAAAGCCCCAGAAGGGCGGGAGCGGCGTGTCTGAGGATCATTTCCGTTTCCTTTTCTTTTTCTTCGCTTGTTCCGAGGCAATCAGCACATCCTGCGCCCGTTGCCAACCTGGTGAACCTTCGGGCAATTGCCCAACGGCGCGTCTTGCGTGGATGCCTGCATCGGCCAAACGGCCCTGCAGCGCATATCTTTCAGCGGTCACGGCGGAAGCCATCCCGTTGTTTCCGACCCTGGCATAGGCCATGCCAAGATCCTGCATCAGTCGTGCATTGCGATAATCCCGTGCGCGCGCCTTTTCAAGCACATCGAGCGCGGCCTTTGTCTGCCCGTCGGCAAGCAACGCCCGCCCGTAACCTGCCATCAGCAAAGGATCATTCGGCAACATATCAACGGCATGACCATAAGCTTTAACAGCCTCATTCAATTGCCTGTTTTCCAACAGGATTTGCCCCTTTAGTTCGTAGTAGAACGGGTCGTCGGGCCGGATGTCCAGGGCTGCGTCGATTGCGGCGCGTGCGCGGGCTAAATCGCGGTTCTGGTGGTAGGCGGCGGCCTCGCGCATTAGGCGAATGTCCTGCGCGGTCTCTTCTTTTGCGCGGCGCAGTGTCCAGCCGGGCGAACGAAGGAAGGCCGACAGCTTACCCTTAACCCGCGCGAACCAGTAATCGGCGTTTGGGTTGGAAGGGGCCTGATCGCTGAACTCTCCCATAAAAGCCTGTGCGGCGCGCAGGCGCTCGCGACTGGTCGGGTGGGACCGCATATAGGGATCCTGATTTGCGGTGCTCAGCAATTCCTGACCCGCGAATTTCTGGTGCAGGGCCACCATACCGCTGGGTGAGATACCCGCGGCGCGTAAATAGCTGGCCGAGCTGCGATCGGCCGAGGATTCTTCGGCCCGCGTGTGTCCCAAAAAGCTGCGCAGTGCTGCGCCAGAGGTCCCCGCGGCGATGCCGGCCGCGGCCTCGCCACCTCCGGCGGCCGCTACAACAAGGGCGAGCGCAGTGCCCAGTTGCGCGTTACGTTGCGCCGCGCGCAAGTTTTCGATGCGCCGTGCCAGATGGCCGTTGGCGATATGAGCGGCTTCGTGGGCGATCACGGCCTGCAGCATCTCGGGGCTTTCAACGGTCAGGATCAGCCCGTAATTCACGTAGATCGCGTTGTAATCTATGACAAACGCGTTGAATGTGCTGTCGTTGACGACCAGAATTCGCACCCGATTGGTATTCAGACCAGCGGCCCGCAAGATGGGAAAGGCCAGCTCGCGCAGGCCGTGTTCGATGTCTGGGTCGCGGATCAGGCTTTGGGCGTTGGACTGCGACGCGCTGCTCACCCATGTCACTGCAATCAGCAACAGGGCCGGGATTGACGCCAGCCTTGATACGCGTTCAAAAGCCATGGCTGCAACATGGGAGATGGGCATGAGAAACTCAACCCGGTCCGGGGTCGATCCCTTCATCGTGATGGACGTGATGGAGGCCGCGCGTAAGGCCGAAGAAGCTGGGCGCCACATAATCCATATGGAGGTCGGCCAGCCAGGAACCGGTGCACCCAAAGGCGCAACCGAGGCTTTGGCCAAAGCGATGGAGCAAGGTCCGCTGGGCTACACCGTGGCGTTGGGTCTGCCTGAACTGCGGCAACGGATCGCACGGCTTTATGGTGAGTGGTACAACGTCGACCTGAATCCGGAACGCGTGGTGATCACGCCCGGATCGTCAGGCGGGTTCCTGTTGGCCTTCACTGCCTTGTTCGACAGTGGCGACCGTGTCGGGATCGGAGCGCCGGGCTATCCGTCTTATCGGCAGATTTTGAAAGCATTAGGCTTGGTGCCTGTGGACCTGCCAACCGCGCCCGAGAACCGTCTGCAGCCGGTCCCTTCGGATTTCGCCGGGCTTGACCTGCAGGGCCTGATGATCGCATCGCCCGCGAACCCAACCGGAACGATGCTCGATCACGCCGCGATGGGCGCCTTGATCGAGGCAGCACAGGGGCAGGGCGCGTCTTTCATCAGCGATGAGATTTACCATGGTCTGGAATATGAGGCCAAAGCCGTCACCGCGCTGGAATTGACGGACGAGTGCTATGTGATCAACTCGTTCTCAAAGTACTTCTCGATGACCGGTTGGCGTGTTGGCTGGATGGTGGTGCCCGAGGATCAGGTGCGCGTGGTCGAACGGATCGCGCAGAACATGTTCATCTGTGCGCCCCATGCCAGTCAGGTGGCCGCTCTTGCCGCGATGGATTGCGAGGATGAGTTGCAGGCCAATCTGGACGTGTACCGCCGGAACCGCGCGCTGATGCTGGACGGTCTGCCCAAGGCTGGCTTTACCAACATCGCGCCACCAGATGGGGCGTTTTACGTCTACGCTGATGTCTCGGACCTGACCAACGATAGCCGCGCCTTTGCTGCCGAGATTTTGGATAAGGCCGGGGTGGCCGTCACGCCGGGTCTGGATTTCGATCCGAAACGGGGGCATTCCACCCTGCGGTTTTCCTACGCCCGGTCTACGGACGACATTGAAGAGGGCTTGCGGCGACTGAACCGTTTCATGGCCGAGCGCGGCGCGATCACGGAACAAGCCTGAGCCGTTCACAACGCAGCCCAGATGCGCTAGGGTATCGGTCAAACGATCTCGGGAAAACTTGAGGCCATGAGCAGGATCTTCTATGCCATCGCGCTGTTGTGGGCGCTGACGACGGCTGCTGTCGCGCATGATTTCAGCGCGCTGGCGCGAGTTGTGCCGGATGACAGCAGGATTGTCGATGAAGGCCGCGCCGGTGTGCGCATCGATCTTGGCCTCAGCCAAGGCGTGCCGTATCGCGTGTTCACCCTGCGCGATCCGTACCGCATGGTTCTGGATTTTCAGGAGGTCGACTGGACCGGTCTTGACCCCGACACGTTTCTGCAAAGCGATCGCATAAGCGGAGTGCAATTTGGGGCCTATGTCCCGGGCTGGTCGCGGATGGTTCTGGAATTGGGTGCACCCCTGGCCGTCGACAGCGCCGAGTTGCGCATTGATGAGACGTCAGGTGGGGCGCATCTGTCGCTGATCCTGATGGGCACCGATTTCGATACATTTGCCGCAGGGTCCGGCGCACCGCGTCAGCAGGGGTGGGACTTGCCGGAACCTGCGGTGACACCTGCCATGCCGCGTCAAGGTGCGTCCGGCGCATTGCGGGTGATGCTGGACCCCGGCCATGGCGGCATTGATCCGGGGGCCGAAGTGGACGGTTCGGACGAAAAGACCCTGATGCTGACCTTTGCCCGCGAACTTCGGGAACAATTGCTGAGGGCGGGCGGTTTCGAAGTCGTGATGACGCGGGTCGATGATCAATTCGTCTCGTTGGAGCGGCGCATCGCACTGGCGCATCGAGCAGGGGCCGATGTGTTCATCTCGCTGCACGCCGATATCTTGTCCGAAGGCCGGGCGCATGGGGCGGCGGTTTATACATTGTCCAAAGCAGCCTCTGACGTGGCGAGCGACAAGCTGGCCGAACGTCATGACCGGGGGGACCTTATCGCTGGTATCGACCTGAGCGGTGCAGATGATCAGGTGGCCGATGTGCTGCTGGACATCGCACGACAGGAAACAAAACCGCGCACCGATGCGTTGGCCCGCGCATTGGCCGATGGCATGACGCAGCAAGGCGGTCCGATGAACAGCAGGCCGATCCGCACTGCATCTTTCTCGGTTCTCAAGGCCGCCGACATTCCTTCGGTTTTGGTCGAGCTCGGCTTTTTGTCCAGCCCTCGGGACCTGAAAAACATCCGCAACCCGGAATGGCGGATGGGCATGGCGCAGGGCATTGTTGATGGTCTGAAGAAGTGGCGGCAGGAAGACCGGATCAAAAGATCGCTGATTGGACAGTGACCCTGCGGCGTAAACCGGCTATTATTGGCCATCGTGTTTTGACCCGACGCAGGGGCATCACTATATAGGCGGCACCGCGAGCAAAAGGCAGTAACGTGATCCGTTTTATTCTATCGATTTTCGGGGCGATTTTCAGCCTCGTGACCTTGGGTATCTTTATGGCCGCGCTGGTCGTTGGCGCGATCTTCTGGATGTATGGGCGCGATCTGCCCAGCCATGAATCGCTGGCGCAATACAAGCCGCCGACCATCAGCCGGATTTATTCGGGCGAAGGTCAGCTGATCGACGAATTCGCGCAGGAACGCCGCCTGTTCACGCCGTCCGAGGAAATCCCCGATCTGGTGAAGCAGGCCTTTATCTCGGCAGAAGACAAGAACTTCTACACCCATCAGGGCTATGATCCGCGCGGTATCATCGCCGCTGGTGTCGAGGCGGTGAAGTCCAAGGGTGAGAACGTTCGCGGTGCGTCGACCATCACGCAGCAGGTGATGAAGAACTTCTTGTTGTCCGGCGATCGCCGGGCCGAGCGCAAGATCAAGGAAATCATCCTCGCCACCCGGCTTGAGGATACGCTGGACAAGGAACAGATCCTCGAACTTTATATGAACGAGATCTTTCTGGGTCAGAACTCCTATGGTGTGACCGCCGCCGCGCAGACCTATTTCAACAAGACCCTGCAAGAGCTGGAACCGCATGAGGCCGCGACGCTTGCCGCGATGCCCAAGGCACCGTCGGATTATCACCCGGTACGGCAAAAGGACCGTCTGCTGGCGCGCCGGAACTACGTGCTGCGTGAGATGAACCAGAACGGCTATATTGATCAGGCGACATATGAGGCCGAGGTCGAAATGCCGCTGCGCTCGGTCCAGAACGGTGATTTCGAAAGCTTCCGCACGGCATTGCCGCCACGTGATTACTTCACCGACGAAATTCGCCGTCAGCTGAGCGAAGACTTTGGTGAAGGTGAGTTCTTTACCGGCGGCTTTACCGTCCGTGCTTCGGTCGATGAAGAGATGCAGATTGAGGCCGCCAAAGCCCTGCGCACTGCTTTGCAGAAATACGACCGGTCGCGCGGTAAATGGCGCGGCACGGGCGAGGTCATCCCCGAAGATAAGCTGGCCGATGAAACCCAGTGGCGCGAGGCGCTGGCCATCATGGAAATCCCCCGTGACGTAGTACTGCCTACGCAGTGGTATCCGGCCGTTGTGCTGAACGTCGGTGAGCAGCAATTGACAGTGGGCATCGAAGACGGCCCCGCGGACGGCATCGTTCCGCGTTCCGATATCAAATGGATGCAGGGCGATTTCGCAGCGAACTTCAAACGCGGCGACGTTATTCTGGTGATGGCCGGGGAAGAGGGCCAGTGGTCCGCCCGTCAGGTACCAGAAGTTCAGGGCGGCTTTGTTGCGATGGACGTGAATTCGGGCCGTGTTCTGGCGATGCAGGGCGGGTTCTCGTATCAGGACTCAGTGTTCAACCGTGCCACGCAGGCGCAGCGCCAGCCGGGATCCAGTTTTAAGCCATTTGTTTATGCGGCCGCGCTGGATAGCGGCTATAGCCCTGCAACCATCGTTGTTGACGCCCCGATCGAGGTGAACACGCCGCAGGGTCTGTGGCGGCCCAAGAACTCATCGAACAAGTTTTATGGTCCGACGCCGCTGCGTACCGGGATCGAACAGTCGCGGAACCTGATGACGATCCGTCTGGCGCAAGAGGTCACCATGCCCGTTGTTGCAGGCTATGCGGAGCGCTTTGGTGTCTATGACCGCATGGGCGCATTCCTTGCCAACTCGCTGGGGTCCGAAGAGACCACGCTGTACAAAATGGTCGCCGCTTACGCGATGTTCGCCAACGGTGGCGAACGGGTCGATCCCACGCTGGTCGACCGTATTCAGGACCGGTTTGGCAAGACGATCTATCGCCATGATGACCGCCAGTGTCTTGACTGTAACTCAGCTTGGATCGAACCGGATGAGGCACCCACGATTGAGACCAACCGTTCGCAGGTCATGGACGCGATCACCGCGTATCAGCTGACCTCGATGATGAAGGGCGTTGTGGATCGTGGCACGGCCTCGGCCCATATCAACCTGCCGGTTCCGACTGCAGGCAAGACCGGTACGACCAACGAATCTAAGGATGCGTGGTTCATCGGCTTCACTTCGAACATCGTGGCTGGCTGTTACATCGGCTATGACCGTCCGCGTCCGATGGGGCGGGGGGCTTATGGCGGCACGATGTGTGGCCCCGTGTTCCAGAGCTTTATGGAGAAAGCTGTCGAGAAATACGGCGGTGGCCCTTTCGAAGTGCCGGAAGGTGGGCATTTCATCAAGATCGACCGCTTCAGCGGTGCGCGCCTGCCCGAGGATGCAACCGGCGACTATGTCGTGGCCGAATACTTCCGTGACGGCGTCGACGGCTTTATCGATCGCGTCTATGATGGCGGCTTTGCAATGGGGTCGGACTTGCCGCTGTTTGAAGAGGCAAGCTCGGGTCGTCAGGTGACCACCTCGACCGGCAACACGGTCACTGTTGGACCCAATGCCAGCCAGGGCGATCTTTCAACCGGCGGTCTTTACTGACACCTGAACTGTTTCGAGGCTCCGCTGTCTTGTGGAGCCTTGAACCTCTTGCTATCACGCAGGCCTGATTGAGCAAGTTGGGACAAGACCATGCGCGCCGAAACCCAGAATACCGTGGCGGAAATCGAAAAGTCGCTGGAGCTGCTGGCGCAGCGCATGGACTATGAGACCGCACCTCATCGTCTTGAGGAGTTCAATGCGCGAGTCGAGGACCCCAACCTCTGGGACAACCCGGAAAACGCGCAGAAACTGATGCGCGAGCGTCAGATGCTGGTCGACGCCATCGAGACCTATGAATCGATAAAGACCGACCTGAGCGATAATATCGAATTGATCGAACTGGGTGAGATGGAAGAGGACGAAGAGGTTGTCTCGGACGCCGAAGAAGCCATCAAGAAACTCGGTGCCAAGGCCGCCAAGAAAGAGCTTGAAGCGCTGCTGGATGGTGAAGCTGACGGCAATGACACTTTCCTCGAAATCAACTCAGGCGCCGGTGGTACGGAAAGTTGCGACTGGGCCTCGATGCTGGCACGGATGTATGTCCGCTGGGCCGAGAAAAAGGGTTATACGGTCGAGCTGCAATCCGAGACCGCGGGCGAAGAGGCGGGGATCAAGTCTGCTGCCTACAAGATTTCCGGTCACAACGCTTATGGTTGGTTGAAGTCGGAAAGCGGTGTGCACCGGCTGGTACGGATTTCGCCCTATGACTCGGCCGCCAAGCGGCACACCTCGTTCAGCTCGGTCTGGGTCTATCCGGTGGTGGATGACAACATTGAGATCGAGGTGAACCCAGCGGATATTCGTATCGATACCTATCGGTCTTCGGGTGCGGGTGGTCAGCACGTGAACACCACGGACTCGGCAGTGCGGATCACGCACATTCCGACCGGTATCGTCGTGACCAGTTCCGAGAAGTCGCAGCACCAAAACCGTGACATTGCCATGAAGGCGCTGAAATCGCGTCTGTACCAACAGGAACTGGACCGCCGAAACGCTGACATCAACGCGGCGCATGAGGCCAAGGGTGATGCGGGTTGGGGCAACCAGATCCGGTCCTACGTGTTACAGCCGTATCAGATGGTCAAAGATCTACGCACCAACCACGAGACCTCGGACACCAAGGGTGTTCTGGACGGCGATCTCGACGGGTTCATGGCCGCCACGCTGGCGATGGATGTGGCGGGCAAAAGCCGGTCCGAGGCGCAAGGCGACAGCTAAAGGGGGCGCTGCCCCCGTCTCCACAGGCGGAGACTCCCCCGAGGTATTTTTGGCCAGATGAAGCGGATCCTCGCGCTGCGGAGAGCTGCGAAAAGGTATATGTAAAAACACGGGTTTAAATGCGGGATTGCCCCGGCTAGGCTGATTGCGACGGAATGACACGGGACGCAATGGGCCGAGGGATGGATCTGAGCCAGACAACAGCAACCGCCTTGTTGGCGGACCTTTCGGCCCGGCGCCTTTCGGCCTCGGATCTGATGCGGGCGACTCTGGATCGGATTGGGGCAGTGAACGGGTCGTTGAACGCCATTGTCGCGTTGCGCGATGAGGCGGATTTGATGGCCGAGGCGCGGGCGCTGGATGATGGCCCGGTGACGGGTCCGCTGCATGGATTGCCGATTGCGGTCAAGGATCTGGTAAATGTCGCAGGCTTGGTCTCGTCGCAGGGATCGCCGGTGTTTCGGGAATTTATTCCGCAGAAGGATGATCTGATCGCGGCGCGGATGCGGGCGGCGGGGGCCATTCTGATCGGCAAGACCAACACGCCGGAATTCGGGCTGGGCTCGCACACATTCAATCCGGTCTATGGGGCCACACGCAACCCGTATGACCATGCGCGCACCTGCGGTGGGTCGTCGGGTGGTGCGGCGGTTGCATTGGCGACGGGAATGGTGGCGCTGGCGGACGGGTCCGACATGATGGGGAGCCTGCGCAATCCGGCGGCCTGGAACAATGTCTATGGGTTCCGTCCCAGCTGGGGGCGGGTGCCGCCCGAACCCGCAGGCGATGTGTTTCTGCATCAACTTTCGACACTTGGTCCGATGGCGCGCAGCCCCGAGGATCTCGGGGTATTGCTGGACGTGATCTCAGGCGCGGACCCAAGGCACCCTGCGGTCGTTTCTGCCCCGCCGGTGTCGCCGGTTCAGGCGGCGGATCTGACTGGCATGCGAATTGGTTGGCAGGGTGACTGGGGCGGGGCGTTCCCATTTGAAGACGGCATTCTGGCACAGTGCCAAGACGCCTTGTCTGTGTTCTCGCAGTTGGGTGCCGAGGTCGAGGCGGTTGCCCCACCATTCGACGCTGAGGAGATGTTCCAAAGCTGGTCGACGCTGCGATCCTGGAGCGTTTCAGCCGGCCTCGCACCGTTGTCGGATCAAAAGGCGCAGTTGAAGGACACCGCCCAGTGGGAGCTGGACCGGGGGCAGGCCCTGACCGCGATGCAGGTGCATCAGGCGAGCGTTGTCCGTTCGGACTGGTTCCGGCGCGCTGCGACGCTGTTTGAAACATATGATGCGCTGATCCTGCCCTCAGCCCAGGTTTGGCCGTTTGAGGTGCAGGTGCCGTTCCCGAAGCAAATCGCCGGAACGCCGATGGACACCTATCACCGCTGGATGCAGGTCGTCGTGCCGGTCAGTTTGATTGGGCTGCCCTGCCTGTCGGTTCCCACCGGGTTCGGAGCCGACGGCTTACCGATGGGGATGCAGGTCTTTGGACCGCGCGGGGCTGATGGACGTATTTTATCGATCGGGGCCGCGTATCACGCCGCGACGGGGTGGCCGCAGAAACGACCGGCTTGAGAGGAGGCCGGAAAACGGGAGGACAGACAGAAGATGGAGAAACCCTTTGGGGTCCCCGAGATGGGGCCAGCAACGACACAGATGCTGCGCGAGGCGCTGCGCCGGGCATGGGCCGACTTTCGACGCGCCCCGGTGTTTGGCCTGCTGTTTGGCGGGTTCTATGTGCTGGCGGGCTGGGCCATGGCTTGGGTGACGGTGCAGACGCAGACTTCGTACTGGCTGGTGCTGGCGACCATCGGATTTCCGCTGCTAGGGCCATTTGCGGCCGTGGGACTCTATGAGGTATCACACCGGTTAGAGCAGGGAGAGCCGCTTGATTTCGGGTCAATTTTTGGGGTGGTTGTGCAGCAGAGTCGCCGTCAGTTGCCCTCGATCTGTGCGATCATCGTTGTGATCTTCCTGTTCTGGTTCTTCCTGGGGCACATGATTTTCGCGCTGTTCCTGGGGCTGTCGACGATGACCAACGTGTCAACTTCGCTCGAAGTGTTTCTGACGCCGAATGGTCTGACGATGCTGGCCGTCGGCAGTATTGTTGGGGCTCTGTTCGCCATTCTCTTGTTTATGATTACCGTGCTGTCGATCCCAATGTTGCTGGATCGGGAACTGGATTTCGTGACCGCCATGATCGCGAGTTTCAGCTATGTTCAGTCAAACCCAAGGGTAATGTTGGGGTGGGGCCTTTTCGTGGCCGTTCTGACATTTGTGGCGATGATACCGTGGTTTCTGGGTCTGCTGATCGTGCTGCCTTTGCTGGGGCACGCCAGTTGGCACCTTTATCGTCAGATCACAATTGCCGGGGCGGGAAAAAACGACAAGGCAGCCTAGGCCGCACTTTGTTCAAAGCGCTTGGCGGCCCGCGCGGCGGGCAAGGCGGCCTTCGGTTCGGTGCCCAGGAAATTCAATGTGAGCCTGCGCATGGTCGTCGCCTGGGCATTGGTTTTGGACAGGCAGATCGCAACCCCGCGCCACCGTTCGGCGTTTTCGTCCGTTCCCCGCGTCACAAGGTAGATACGGCTGTTCTGCGCGGCTCGGCTGGACATCAGGATGTAGATTTGCTGTCCCGCACAGGCCGCAATTCCCTGAACCTCGCGCCGTGATGGATGCGCCTGTTCCGCGCCGTTGCCGGGTTCATAGCTGCGCACCAGTGTGCATTGCGGCAAACGCCGGGCATGGATCAGCCGGTGCCGTGTCGAGGGCGCGCCGTCCAACCCCGTTTCCGTGACATAGTAAAAGCCCGCCGGCAGGAGGTTTTCGGTCAGCGTCGATGGGCCAGAGCCCAGAAATTCGGTCAGGGCTGATGCTGCCGGGTGGATCGGGGGAAGTTCAATCTCGTCCAGTGGCCGCAGCAGAATGCGCGCGTCGACCTCGAAGAAGCGGCACATGCGATCCAGAACATCGGGGCGCGGAAAGCTTTCACCTGACAGGTATCTGTTGAATTGGGTTCTATTGATGCCCAGCTGGCGGCACAGTTCGGACACGGAAGAGTACTGCCGCGACAACTGCCGAAGATTTGCACCAAACATCCTGCGCAATTCATCAGGACTACGGGTAGAATTGATCATTTCTGTCCCAGGTTCCAGAGTATCGTTCACAAGCGCGACGCAGCTGACCTTTTCGGTCGTTCATGCGTTTCAAATCGTACTGATGACCCTAGCGGACGCATCCCAACGCCAAGCTACGCTCTAAAGCTAACGTAGGGGAGGGTAAACGCAATAGGCTTTAAACCCTTTTGTATGATCTTTAGGAGTTTTTATGCTCACTCGCCACAGTGGTTTCTGTAACCGAGCAGTCGCAGAAGGATGCCTCGCCCTTGAAATAGAGGCGAGGCAGTTGTTTTCTTAGTCTCCGCGCAACAGGGCAGCGACGCCCGTGCGCGCAACCTCGACCAAACCCAAGGGGCGCATCAGATCGGCAAAGGCGTCGATCTTGTCGGGGGCACCGGTGATCTCGAAGATGAATGAGTTCAACGTGCTGTCGACAACACTGGCGCGGAAGATATCGGCCAGCCGCAGAGCTTCAACGCGCTTGTCGCCTTCGCCAACGACTTTGATGATGGCCAGTTCGCGCTCGACCGAGGGGCCTTCGACGGTCAGGTCGTGAACTTCATGTACAGGGACGATGCGTCCTAGCTGTGCCTTGATCTGTTCAATCACCTGCGGCGTGCCCTTGGTGACGATTGTGATACGGCTGAGGTGGCCAGTGTGGTCCACCTCGGCCACGGTCAAGCTCTCGATGTTGTAACCACGGCCCGAGAACAACCCGATCACGCGGGCCAGAACACCCGGCTCGTTTTCGACCAGAACCGCAATCGTGTGCTGTTCCTGCACGTCCGAGAAGGTGGGCCGTAGGTTATAGGCGGAATGGCGCGTCGCGCCTTTTTTGATATGTAGGGCAGACATTTATGTCCCTTTCATCATCCTGAGATGGTCGGGCACCATAGCGCCCGACAGCATTCGACGAGTTTTGTTAAACCAGAACCGAGCCTTTGGAATCGATCACGCCCTGTGTTTCGGCCTCACCCAGCAGCATTTCGTTATGCGCCTTGCCCGAGGGGATCATGGGGAAGCAGTTCTCGTGCTTTTCAACCAGACAGTCAAAGATCACGGGGCCGTCGTAGTTGATCATCTCCATGATCGCGTCATCCAGATCGGCCGGGTCAGAGCAGATGATGCCCTTTGCGCCAAACGCCTCGGCGAGTTTGACGAAATCGGGCAGGGCTTCGGACCAGCTGTGCGAGTACCGCTCGCCATGCAGCAGTTCCTGCCACTGGCGGACCATGCCCAGGCGTTCATTGTTCAGGATGAACTGTTTCACCGGCAGACGGTACTGAACGGCGGTGCCCATTTCCTGCATATTCATCAGCCACGACGCTTCACCGGCCACGTTGATGACCAGCGCATCCGGGTGCGCCATTTGCACACCGATGGACGCAGGGAAGCCGTAACCCATGGTGCCCAGACCGCCCGAGGTCATCCAGCGGTTTGGATCTTCGAACCCGAGATACTGCGCCGCCCACATCTGATGCTGACCGACCTCGGTCGTCACATAGCGGTCGTGATTTTTGGTCAGTTCCTCAAGGCGTTGCAGCGCATATTGCGGCTTGATCGACTTTTCGCTGTTGGTGAACGCCAGGCAATTGACCTTGCGCCAGTCATTGATCTGTGCCTGCCATTCGGCAACCGCCGGCGCGTTGGTCTTGCGACCGCGTGCTTTCCAGACCTTCAGGATGTCTTCCAGAACATGGGCCACGTCGCCGACAATCGGGATGTCAACGCGGATCACCTTGTTGATCGAAGACGGATCAATGTCGATGTGCGCTTTCTTGGAATTCGGCGAGAACGCGTCAATCCGGCCAGTGATCCGGTCGTCAAACCGCGCGCCGATGTTGATCATCAGATCACAGTCATGCATCGCCAGGTTGGCCTCGTAGAGACCATGCATCCCCAGCATACCCAGCCAGTTCTTGCCGGACGCCGGATAAGCACCCAGCCCCATCAGGGTCGAGGTGATCGGGAAACCGGTCGAATCCACCAATTCACGCAGCAACTGGCTGGCCGCCGGGCCAGAGTTGATGACGCCGCCGCCGGTATAGAAAACCGGCTTTCTGGCGGTTTCGATTGCCGCAACCAGTTCGGTGATCTCTTCCAGATCGCCTTTTACAACCGGCTGATAGTGCGAGGTCGACGGCTTGGGCGCGTTGTATTCGCCCGAGGCAAACTGAACATCTTTCGGTATGTCGATCAGCACCGGACCGGGGCGGCCCGAGGTGGCGACGTGAAAGGCCTCGTGCATGGTCTCGGCCAGCGAGTCCGTGTCCTTCACCAGCCAGTTGTGCTTTGTGCAGGGGCGCGTGATGCCAACGGTGTCGGCCTCTTGGAAGGCATCCGAACCGATCATGAAGGTCGGAACCTGACCGGTCAGAACAACAATCGGGATCGAGTCCAAAAGCGCGTCCGTCAGGCCTGTTACCGCGTTGGTCGCGCCGGGACCGGATGTCACCAGGGCAACGCCGGGTTTGCCGGTCGAGCGGGCATACCCTTCGGCCGCGTGAACCGCGCCCTGTTCGTGCCGCACCAGAATGTGGCGAATGTCGTTTTGCAGAAAAATCTCATCATAGATCGGTAGCACAGCGCCGCCGGGGTATCCGAATACCGTGTCCACGCCCTGATCCTTGAGGGCCTGAACCACCATCTTTGCGCCGGTCATCTCACGTGTCATCTGCTTTGCTCCGTTCGCGACATGTGTGTCTTGCGTTTTGCCAAAAAAAAGCCCCCGAGTTTTTTCGGAGGCGCATGGGTTCGATTATGGTTTACCGTTACCGGCCCATGCGCGTGTTTCCTACGATTACGACTAGCGTTCTCATCGCCAGAGGCTCCTTCTTTGCGTGGTGGGGACATTATGACCGGCGGAAAGGGGCGTCAACAGGCAATTGCACCAATTTTCTAACCCGAGGGGTGAATTTTGCGACATTTTATTGCGCAGATTGACGCATGTGGGGAACAAATGGGAAATACGGCTCTTTCTCACTGCCGATTGCCGCTACCGGGGCGGTCAAAAAGCGGCATGGCGATGTCCGAAACAAGCATGATGCAGGCATCCGACTGCGGCAGGCTGAACTTGACCGAACAGGTGAGGGAGGCCGAGGATGATCCACGATCTGGTTGATCTGGGACAGTATCCAATCGATTGCCCGGGCTCACGCGCGTACGATCAGTTGATCGCTGATCTGCGTCGAGAGCTGGAGAAGGACGGCTGTGCTGTCCTGCCCGGATTTGTTCATGCCGACGGTCTGACCCAGCTTTTGGCCGAGGCGGACGCGGTGGCGGGGCACGCGCACCGATCGTTCAACCGGACCAATGCCTATTTCACGCAGGACGATCCCGAGTTGGATCGGAACCACCCAGTGCGACGGTTCTTTGACAGGTCGAACGCCTTTGTTCCGGCAGACAACTTTCCGAAGTCCGGTCCACTGCGGCGGATCTATGAATTCGAGGGGTTCTTGCCGTTTATTCGCGCCGCATTGGACGAACCGGTAGATCGCTTCTTTCGTTATGATGACCCGCTGGCGGATGTGATCATCAACATGGTTGAAGATGGGCAGGGCTTTCCCTGGCACTTTGACACTAACAATTACACCGTGACGCTGGCCATCCAGAATGGCGATGAGGGCGGGGCCTTTGAATATGTCCCGAACCTGCGCAGTAGCGAGGATGAGAGTTTTGCCTCGGTCGCCTCGGTGCTCGATGGAAACCGGGCGCGGGTTCGGACGTTAGAGTTGCAGCCGGGAGATTTGCAGATCTTCAAGGGTCGCTATTCGTTGCACCGCGTTGCCCCGGTCAAAGGTGCGCGCCGACGGTATGTGGGTATCTTCTCTTTTGTCGAGGCCGAAGGGATGTGTGGCGGGGTCGAGCGGACAAAGCAACTCTATGGGCGGGTTTTGCGACACCACCACGCCCGCGCGGGCCTGCGCAAGGATCAGTTGTTGGATTGAGCGGTTTCAGAGTAGGACTGGAGTCACGGTCCGACATCGGAGGGTCTAATGCCGGAACTTCTGCAACTCACCCCATTTGTCTTGTGTTCGTCATTGCAGAAACAGATTGATTTCTATTGCGAACGGTTGGGATTTACCTGCGGATTCAGGCAGGACAATTACGCCTTTCTGAAACGCGGAAAGGTTGCCATCCGTTTGCTGGAATGCCCGCCGCGCGAGGATGGGCGACCCCTAGGAGACGACCAGTCGTTCTATGTTGACGTGGACGGGATTGATGACCTTTTCGACACCATGAAAGCCGGGCTGACCGACTTGCCGGAAGGACGCGTGCGCCCGCCTTTTGATCAGCCCTACATGCAGCGCGAGTTTCATGTGTTGGACGAAGACGGGACGCTGGTGTTTTTTGGCGAGGATATCCGGCCCAGATAACAGGGCCTCCCGCCCATCGTTGACGCGCCTGCGGCGCATCTCCTCTGGTTGGGCCCGGCAGCGCGTACCGCGCTGCGGTTGCGCGAGGTCAGAAGCCGGGGCTTGTGCCCTGCAATACGCCATGTTCCAGTGCATAGCGGGTCAGGCCGGCGGTGGAGGAAATACCGAGCTTGCGCTTTATGTTCTTGCGGTGGGTTTCCACAGTCCGGACAGAGATATCCAGCGCTGCGGCGACCTCTTTGTTGGATTTGCCCTGCGCCAGTTCCAGCAGGATTGTCTGTTCGCGCCCAGTCAGCGCCTCGCGGGCGCTGTCGCCTTTGGGCTGCAGTGATCCGCTGGCTCCGGTGCATAGGTATTGCTCTCCGCGCATCACGGCGTCGATGGCCTGTTTTATCTCGTCCGTGGGGACGTCCTTGAGCACATATCCCTTTGCCCCGTGGCTTAGCGCGGTCGAGATGTATTCCGGGCTGTCATGCATGGACAGGATCAGAATGCGTGTCTGGGGCAGGCGTTCTAGAATGATCTCGGTGGCACTGAGCCCCCCGAGACCGGGCATGTTCAGATCCATCAGGATCACATCAGGCATCAACTCGGTTGCCTGATCGACGGCCTCTTGCCCGCTGCCTAGGGTTCCGACCACCGAGATCTCATCATAACTCTCAAGGATCGACTGGATCCCTTCGGCAACCATCGGATGGTCGTCTACGATAAGTACCCGGATCGTCTGATCGCTCATGTACCGGCCTTTCGGTTCAGAGTTGCGTCTTCCTGTGGTGGCAGCAAGTGGCTGAGGGGCAGGCTGACCTCGATCACTGTGCCGCTGCGTGGGGCGCGTGATGACAGAATGCGCAACGATCCGTCAAGTTGTTCGATGCGTTCCTGCATGTTGCGCAGGCCAATCCCGGGGTTTGCGGGATCAGGTGTCGGGCGCAAGCCGCGACCATTGTCGGTGATCCGCATCGTCGCGCCCTTCTTATGGCCGCGCAGGTCGATTGTAACACGGGTCGCGCCGGAGTGACGTTCAATATTGGTCAAAGCCTCTTGAGCAATACGGTAGAGGGCGATCTTGCTGTCCTGATCCAACCGGTTGCGGAATACGACGGTTGAAAACTCGGTCTCGATTCCGGTGCGTTCGCAGAAATCGTCGGTCAGGGCCTTTAGGGCAGGGCCGAGGCCCAGATCGTCCAGCACGCCGGGTCGCAGATCGCGGCTGATGCGGCGCACCTCGGTGATAGCGGTGCCAAGCGTATCGATCCCTTTATCCAGCGGCGCACGCGCGCCCTCATCATCTCCGCGCGACAGGCGACGTCGCGCATTGTCGAGGGTATAGCGCACCCCGACCAGAATCTGGCTGATCCCGTCGTGAAGCTCGCGGGCCACGCGGCCACGCTCTTCTTCCTGCGCGTCGAAAACGCGCTGCGTCAGTTCCTTGAGCTTGGCGTCTGCCAAACGCCGTTCGCGGACGTTCAGCAACATGCCGGAGGTAAAAACCACCAGCACCGCCGCCAGAACAATCCCGCCGATGTAAGAGAATGTTCGTTGCACGCGTGCCTCAACCTCGGCCCGTGCGGTGGCGACTGTGGCGACGATGTCGTCTATGAACACTCCGGTTCCGACGACCCAGCGCCAGTCCTGCAGGCCGACCACATAGGCGATCATCTGTGCCTCTTCACCGGTCGAGGGCTTTTGCCACATGAAACTGTGCCACCCGGCACCCTGACGGGCGAGGCTGATGAATTCATCCACGACAGGGGTGCCGTCGCTGTCGGTCAGACCCTCCCAGTTGCGGTTGATAAATTCGGTCTGACGCGGGCTGACGAGGTTGTTGCCGTCGTAGTCATAAACGAAAAAGAAGCCGTCCTTGCCGTAGATCATCGCCGACAAGATTTGCGTCACAAGGTTCTGGGCGATTTCGTCATCTGGCGACGCACGCCCATAGATGTAGGCAAATCCGTTGCGCGCCTGGGTGACGTAGTTCTTCAGCTCTTCCTTCTTGGCCTCGATCAGACGACGTTCCAGCGCCTGGATTTCGCGTTCGGCCGTAGCTCGGGACTCCTGCGCGACAAAAAACGCAATCGCGGCCACGGCCACAACCAGCGGAATCGCGGCGACAAGCGACAGTTTCTGCCCATAGGTCAGCGAGATCAGATTACGGAATCCCCTCATAGCCGAATCGATACGCAAGCGGACGGGAAAATGCAAAATTTTTGGGTGAACCGGCGTGGATTCAGGGCGGAAGGCGCAGTTTTTCTTTGACTTTGCTGCTGTTTGACTGGCCGAAACGCCAAAAAACGCGGTCGCCTACGTAGTAGTAGGTATTCACATTCACATCTCTGTCATTAGGCTGACGCGCACTGAAAACGACTGCGCCCGGCATTCGCCCGGGCTTTGAATATGTAGGGGAGGAACACTCATATGGATCGTCGTTCATTTTTGAAAACATCTGCTCTGGGCGGCTCGGCAGCTGCGGCCACCACGCTGGCGGCACCGGCTTACGCGCAGGGCAAGCGCACGCTGACCATGGTTACATCCTGGGGTCGCGGCCTGGCAGGTGTTTTCGACAGCGCGCAGCGTTGTGCCGACAGCATCACCACCATGTCGGACGGCAACCTGACCGTTGACATCAAGGCTGCCGGTGAACTGGTTGGCGCGTTCGAAGTCTTTGACGCGGTATCGTCGGGTCAGGCCGACATGTACCACGCGGCAGACTATTACTTTGTTGGTCAGCACCCGGGCTATGCCTTCTTCACCGCTGTTCCGTTCGGCATGACCGCGCAGGAACTGGTGAACTGGTACTACCACGACGGCGGTATGGAGCTGCATGACGAGCTGGGTCAAATCTTTGGCCTGAAGTCGTTCCTGGCCGGTAACACCGGTGCGCAGGCAGGTGGCTGGTACTCGAAAGAGATCAACGGCCCCGAAGACTTCCAGGGTCTGAAGTTCCGTATGCCGGGCCTAGGCGGTCAGGCACTGGGTAAACTGGGCGCATCCGTTCAGAACATCCCGGGTTCGGAAGTGTATCAGGCGCTGTCCTCGGGTGCGATCGACGGCACCGAGTGGATCGGCCCCTGGGCGGACGAAAAGGCCGGTTTCCAGGAAATCACCAAGACCTACTACACCGCGGGCTTCCACGAGCCGGGCGCAGGTCTGTCGCTGGCGACCAACCGCGAAGTCTTTGAGAGCCTGACACCTGCTCAGCAGAAGATCATCGAGATCGCCGCAGCCGAAGCGCACCAGTGGAACCTGGCGCAATTCCTGGCCAACAACGGTGCAGCCCTGCAGCGTTTGCAGTCGGGTGGCGTTAAGGTCATGGAATTCCCGGACAGCGTCTGGGATGCCTTTGGTCAGGCCAGCCAAGAAGTTCTGGACGAAAACATGGGCGACGAGCTGTTCAAGAAAATCCACGACAGCGCAATGTCGTCGATGGCCGCGTCGTCGGCATGGAACAACCTGTCGTCGGGTGTCTACACCTCGCAGCGTGACCGCGTCCGCGGGTAAACGTTTTCCAAACGTTCAAATGGTTTCCCCGTCAAGGCGGGGAAACCTTTCGCTGTTGCGTATGCGCGGATCCATCAAACCGCTATAATCAGCAGTGCAACTGATACGACCTGGGGACAACATGCAGGACGAAAACGGTATCTCGTTCTTCGGCGCCCTGTGGAATGGACTTGTCTGGTTCATTCAGAACATTGCCGAAGCCTTCTATAATTTCGGGTATGCGATCACGCATCCGCAGCTCTGGCTGAACTGGTCGGACAAAGAAGCCATCATGCGCTTTGTCTACTATGGTGGCTCGGTCGAGTTCTTCTTTGTGGTCTTCGCCATCTTTTTGGTTGTGACGGCTATCGGGCTCTATTACCGGAACTTCATGTGGGGTGTCGTGCGTGGTCTCGAAGGCTTTGCCAATACCACAGGTCGGTTCTTTGCCTGGGCCGGTCTTTTGATGGTGATCCAGCAGATCGTCATCGTGTTCATGCAGCGCGTCTTTACTCGCCCCGATATGTCCTTTGGATTGGGCATCCCGTTTCAGATGGACATCAGCTGGTTCGCCGAAGAGCTAAAGCTGTACAACGCCATGGTCGTCTGCCTTTGCTGTACCTACACATTCGTGCAGGGTGGGCATGTGCGCGTTGACCTGATCTATGCAGGCATCAGCCACCGGGCCAAGCGCGTGGTCGATATGCTGGGGGCGTTGTTGTTCATGATGCCAATGGCGGTGCTGACATGGATGTATGGTTGGTACTTCATGTGGCGTCACCTGATCGTGCCGAAACCCTCGGCCAGTGACACGCTGGATCGTCTGGTTATGAAGTCCCGCGCCCTGCGCTGGAACGTCGAAACCATCGGGTTCAGCCCCAACGGATTCAACGCCTACTTCCTGTTCAAGATCTTGCTGGTGGCCTTTGCGGGCATGGTGTTCCTGCATGCCATCGCGTTCTTGTACCGCTCGTACCTTGAATATGTCGAAGGGCCGGACAGCGTTGGAAAATACCTCGACAAGGATAGCCTTGGCGAAGGTGAAGAAGCCTACGAAGGCGCACATTAGGGACGGGGACCCAGACTATGTTATTCGGACTTGATGGCGTCGAGATAGGCCTCATTATCGTATTCTTCTGCCTTTTCGGAGGTATCCTATCCGGGTTTCCGGTGGCCTTTGCCATCGGCGGGGCAGGGATTATCTCCTTCGGGATCATCGCGGCGCTGGATAGCGCCGGGTTGTTGATCCATCAGGCGATTGATACCAGTTCCCAAGCGTATAGGGATCTGGTGAATTCCGGGGTCAAACCCGAAACGGTGTCGGTGTTCCGCTTCCCCGATTTGCCAAGGATAGCCGAGCCGGTCTTTGTGCAAGGCTGGGAAACCGCGCTGGACCGCAACGTTTCGTTCATCGTTAACCGTATGAACGAGCGTGTTCTGGCCGGTCAATCCATCGAAACCCTGCTGGCGGTTCTGATGTTCGTTCTGATGGGCATCACGCTCGAGCGGTCCAAGATCGCCAACGACCTGCTGACCACAATGGCGCGCGTCTTCGGCCCGCTGCCGGGTGGCTTGGCTGTGTCGATCGTGGTTGTGGGTGCATTCCTTGCTGCCTCAACCGGTATCGTCGGCGCGACCGTTGTGACCATGGGTCTGTTGGCGTTGCCGACGATGTTGCGAAACAACTATTCGCCTGAACTGGCGACAGGGGTGATCGCGGCCTCGGGGACGTTGGGGCAGATCATTCCGCCCTCCATCGTGATCGTTCTGTTGGGGACACTCGCGGGCGACCTATATTCCACCGCTCAGGAAACCCGTGCACAGGATGCCGGGTGTACTGATGCCCTCACCTATCTGGGTGAGCCTGCGGTGGTCTCGGTCGGGACGCTGTTCCAGGCGGCGTTGCTGCCGGGGATCATGCTGGCCTTGCTCTATGCGCTATATGCGTTTGGGTATGCGCTGCTGAACCCGGAAAAAGCACCGGCGGTTGAGATCGCAGGCGGTAGCGGTGAGCCGATCACACGCGGCGAAGGCCTGACGTGGTTGCTGGGTGCACCTGTTGCTCTGATCGTGGGCGCGGTGATGCTGGGCAGTGTTGGGGTTATTGGTAGCCAAAACATCAACGTGTCGGCATTCTCGGACGTCGGTGAAGGCGCGTCTCTGCGCACAAACGTGTCCGCAGAATGTAAGGCCTCGATGATCGAGCTGCACGGGCAAACAGCCTGGGATCAGGCGGTTGCCGAGCAGGAAGCGATTGACGCAGCAGGCGGTGTCGCAAATGCCGAACGGCTGAGCGAAGAAGAACTGACCGCCGCGCGCGACGCCAAGATCGCCGCCGCTGCACCGATTGGCACCGGCGTCGCGGTTATGGTTGTTCTGCTGGGGCTGACGCTTGTCATGGCGCGCGGCATTACACCGTCCAAGCCGACACAGCCGCTGATAGTTGGGGCCATTGGTCTGCTGTTGATGTTGCTCGTCGATGTACTGCTCATTGCGCCGACAACGTCTTCGGGTTTGACCTTCGTTCTGCTGGCGGTGCCGTTTGCGTTGGCAATGTACGGCTGCAAAGAGGCTGCGGCGCGCTGTGCCACGAACGATCTGATCCGGGTGGTGTTCCCACCGCTGGTTCTGATCATCGCGGTGCTGGGTTCGATCCTAGGTGGCGTCACCAACCCGACACCGGCGGCCGCGCTGGGTGCGGGTGGCGCGATCATGCTGGCCGCCTATCGCAAGCTGCAAGACCAGGGGCGTTCTGGCAAAGTGATCATCTGGGCGACCTTCGCCGTGATCATCGCGTTGTTGATGGGCGTCAACTTTGACCTGCGTATCAATCAGGGCAGTGTCAGCTTTGAGACCTGGGTTGCCTTCATTGTTGCTTATGGTGCCTATTTGTTCGCCTTGTTCGGGCTGATTTATGGGTGCTGGGTCCTGTTCTCCAGTGGCGTTCTGACGCCGGTGGTGCGCGAGACGGCCAAGGTGACCTCGATGGTGTTCACCATCCTGATCGGGTCGCAGCTGTTGAACCTGGTTGTGATCTCGTTTGGTGGTGAGCACTATATCCAGCAATTCCTGCGCAGTTTTGACAACGAGTTCACGGTCTTCCTGATCGTGATGCTGGTCCTGTTCATTCTGGGCTTTGTGCTGGATTTCCTCGAGATCATCTACATCGTGATCCCCATTGTGGGACCGGTGATCTATGGCGGGTCGTTCGATCCGAAATGGGTAACGATCATGGTGGCGGTGAACCTGCAGACATCGTTCCTGACGCCTCCGTTCGGGTTTGCGTTGTTCTATCTCAGGGGCGTTGCGCCCAAAGAGGTGACAACGGGTCATATCTACCGAGGGATCATTCCTTTTGTGATCATCCAAGTGGTTGGGATTGCGATCCTGTGGTTCTTCCCGACGATTGTCACCATCGTTCCGGATTTGATCCCGAACTGATCTTGGTTCAATTATCAAAATGAAAAGGGGGCCTTCGGGGCCCCCTTTGCTTTCACAGTTGGAAAAAGGGGCGCTGCCCCTTCTTGGCCTGTGGCCAATTCATCCCCGAGGTATTTTTTGGCCAGATGAAGTGCGGATCAGGCGAACTGGATCAGGTCCCAGCGATTGCCGAACGGGTCGCGCCAGACGGCGACTGTGCCATAGGGCTCGTGACGGGGGTCTTCTTCGAAATGGACGCCAGCGGCTGTCATCGCGCTGTGGTCGCGGTCGAAGTCGTCGGTTTGCAGAAAGAAACCCACGCGGCCGCCGGTTTGATTTCCGATGGCAGCAGATTGTTCGGGGCCGTCGGCTTTGGCCAGCAAAAGCGAGGCGTCGCCCGAACCCGGAGGTGCGACCCGGACCCAGCGCTTTCCGTCGCCAAGGTCGACGTCCTGCAGGAGGGTGAAGCTGAGCGTTTTGGTGTAAAACGCGATCGCGTCATCGTAGTCCGGCACCACGAGGGTGACGGCAAACAAGCTCTGGTTCATGATATGTCAGCCTTTGGTGGGGTGGCGGTCCGGCAGTTGAATGCTGGCGACCTGTTCCGCGATGGGGGCGGTCGAGAGTGGGTGGTGGCTGGAGTCTGTCAGATCGGACGGGTTGTTCACCCGGATCCATTCACCCTGGTAGTAGGCCTCTAGCCCGGAGAAGCGGGCCTTGTAGCCCATCTTCGGGCTGCCCGGCACCCAGTAGCCGAGATAGACATAGGGCAGTCCGGCCTCGCGCGCGATGTCGATGTGGTCGAGGATCATATACGTTCCCAGCGAGTTTTGGGGCTGCTGGGGGTCGTAGAAAGAATAGACCATGCTGAGCCCATCATCGAGAACGTCCGTGAGGCTGACGCCGATCAGGCTTCCGGTCTCGGGGTCGGCATATTCCACGACACGGCTGCGGATCGGGGTTTCCTCAATCATCGCTGCGAATTCAAAGACGTCCATATCGGCCATACCGCCGTCTGCGTGGCGGGTGTCCAGGTACCGGCGGAACAGTTCGTACTGTTCATCCGTCGCCCAGGGCGAGTTCGCCCGGCGCTGAAGGTAAGAATTGCGCTTTGCCGCGCGTTTCTGGCTTTTGCTGGGACGAAAGGCCGAGACATCGATGCGGGCCGACAGGCAGGCCGCGCAATCCGAGCAGGACGGGCGATAGAGAACGTTTTGGGATCGGCGGAACCCTTGCTGTGACAACGAGTTGTTCAGCTGGTCCGCACCTTCCCCCTGAAGGGCAGTGAACAACTTACGCTCCATCCGGCCCTCAAGATAAGGGCAAGGCTGTGGTGCCGTCACATAGAACTGTGGCGCGATTGGCAGCGTGTGTCGCATGAATGTCTCGTGTCTCCTAGGACCGGATGATAGCAACCGATCCCGAAACCGCCAAGTGATTCACGCTGTTGAATTTTTTACGCGCGATGGTTGATCATGACCGTTCCAAGGAACGCGTCGGTAAGGCCCTGGCCGCGTGCGCTGGTCAGCATCATGATGACCGAGATCACTTGAATGACGGGGAAGGCCATGGAGACAAAGTATCCCGCCGTGTGGGCCACTGCTTTGCCGAAATCCATCCGCGATCCGAATGCGTCGCGCAGTTCGATCCCCATAAACCGCATGCCCAAGGTGGCCGAACCGCTTGTGATGGTCACAACGCGATAGACAAAACTGACCACGGCATAGATCAGGGCCAGGACAAAAAAGCCCAGACCAAAGGTCAACAGGATGGTGACTGTACACAGCAACGAGATAAAAGCGATGTCAAACAACCAGGCAATAAACCGTTTGGTTGCGACGGACTGATAGAACTCAGGCTGTCTGTCTGGGTCGGGCAGGTGGGTCATTCGGTGCTTTCCGGGTGAGAATTTTGGACACCCTGTCCCGAAATGCGGGACAGGGCAAGGATGGCTTAGGCGCGTTCGCCGTTTTCGGGCTCATCATGGTTTTCACGGGCGCGTTCATCCATGAACTGGTCGAACTCGGCCTTGTCCTTGGCGTCGCGCAGGCGGCGCAGGAAGGCCTCAAAGTCCTGTTGCTCGCGCTCCAGGCGGGCCAGCGTGTCGGCCTTGTATGCGTCAAAGGCGCTGTTGCCCGAGGGTTTCATCGCGCTCATGTGGCTATGCCAGGATTTGCGGCGGCTGCAGGATTTGCTGAACATGCGTTTGCTCCAGATCATATAGGCCAGAAGAGCCAGGCCGACGGGCCAGAAGAAGATGAAACCAAGGACCATGGCGGCGATCCAGGCCCCTTTGCCCTTGTCATCCATCCAGGCTTCGGCACGGTAGAGCCACCCCGGATTTTCAGGGACGGCGTGGTCGGACAATGCGGTCATTTGGGTTCTCCGGGTTAGATGTAAATTGCGTTCACATTGTCTAGATGGGAGCTGAAACCGGGGTTGCAAGGGGTCAATGTGAAAATGATTTACATTTTGTGTTTTTTGGGGCGTTGACCTTGCTCTGGAACAGGCGCACTTTCCGCCTATGCAACATGTTGAAAATACGTCCCCTCCGACGATTGATGAGATTTTGAGCCTCGAAAAACAGGTTTGGGCAGCACTTGTAGACGGCAACGCCGCCGCTGATCGCGCCTTGCTAAGTGCGGATTTTCTGGGGGTGTACCCGACCGGGTTTGCCAACCGGGATGACCATGTGGGGCAGTTCGCCGACGCCCCGACTATGTCCGACTATAAGCTCAGCGAAACGCGCTTGCGGGTGCTGACCCCGGACGTCGTTCTTTTGACGTATCGCGCTGATTACCAGCGCCCAGGTGCCGAGGGTTGGGACGCGATGTTGATTTCGTCCCTTTGGGAACGGCGGCATGATGTATGGGTGAACAGTTTCAGTCAGGATACCCCGGTGGAGAGTTCATGAGCGGCCCTCTGTCCATTCAGCGGCTGCCGCGAGCATTTGACGTATCTTTGGGTAACGAAGCGCGTGCTGCAGTTGGTGGGATAACCGCCGAGCAAGGTGAGTTGATTGCCGGAACAGCCGGGTCGAGCCCGTATCTGAAAGGTCTGATCGACCGCGAAAAGGATTGGTTGGCCGAAGCCCTGCAGCAGCCCGATGATGCGTTGGCTGCTGTTATGCAGGCCGCCCGAGCGTTGCCGGCGGATCAATTGAAGCCAGGCTTGCGGGTGGCCAAGCGACGCATGGCGTTGCTGACCGCGCTTGCTGATCTGGCTGGTGCGTGGCCTTTGGAAAAGGTGACGGCTGCGCTGACCGATTTTGGCGCCCTAGCCGCAGATGTCGCAGCCAAGGCCGAAATCGCCACTCTGATCCGGCGTGGAAAACTGCCGGGGAAGGGGCCGGAGGATGTCGAGACGGCCGCCGGGATGATCATCCTGGCCATGGGCAAAATGGGCGCGCATGAGCTGAACTACAGCTCGGATATCGACCTGATTGTCTTGTTCGATGAGACGCGCTTTGATCCGGATGATTTTTACGATGCGCGGCACGGCATGGTGCGGGCGACACGCAATTTCTGCGCCACGCTCAGCGACAAGACGGCGGACGGGTACGTGTTCCGCACCGATCTGCGCTTGCGTCCTGATCCGGCGGTGACGCCTGTGTGCATGGCGGCAGAGGCGGCCGAGCGGTACTATGAAAGCCTGGGCCGCACCTGGGAACGTGCTGCCTATATCAAAGCGCGTCCCTGCGCCGGCGATCTGGCCGCCGGGCAGCGTTTTCTGGATACGTTGCGCCCCTTTGTCTGGCGGCGGCATCTGGATTTCGCGGCCATCCAGGACGCCCACGACATGCGCCTGCGTATTCGCGAGAACAAGGGAACCGGCGGGGCGCTAACCATTCCGGGCCACGACATGAAACTGGGGCAGGGCGGTATTCGTGAGATCGAGTTCTTTACCCAGACCCGTCAATTGATTGCAGGCGGCCGCGACTCCGATCTGCGTGTGCGTGGCACGGTGCCGGGATTGGCGGCGCTGGCGGAAAAGGGGTGGGTGCCGGAGGACGTCGCCGAAAAGCTGACGGATCATTACCGCGCCCATCGCGAGGTCGAGCACCGCATACAGATGGTTCATGACGCCCAGACCCACAAGGTGCCGCAATCGCCAGATGGGATTGAACGCGTCGCCTGCCTGATGGGCATCGACGCGACCCAATTGACCGACGACCTGACCCGCCGCCTGACAGAAGTTCACGAACTGACCGAGGGCTTTTTCGCCCCCGGTGCATCGGCTCCGGCGGGGGTTCCAGCAGTGGAATTCGACCAGAAGGTTATGGCCCGCTGGACGACATACCCCGCTTTGCGCTCGCAGCGTGGCGCGCGGATTTTCGAACGCCTCAAGCCGGAATTGCTGTCGCGCCTTGCCAAAACCGCCCAACCGGATGAGGCGCTGCGCGCGTTGGATGGCTTTCTGTCGGGCTTGCCCGCAGGCGTGCAGCTGTTTTCTTTGTTCGAGGCCAACCCCCATCTGATCGACCTGCTGATCGACATCGTCGGCACGTCTCATGCTCTGGCCGCGCATCTGTCGCGCAATGCCTCGGTTTTCGACGCGGTTATCGGCGGTAGCTTCTTCTCGGATTGGCCGGGGCAAGCCGCATTGCAGGCGGATCTGGATGAGGCGCTGTCGCAGGAAACCGACTACGAAAGCCAGTTGGACCTGGCCCGCCGCTGGTGCAAAGAATGGCATTTCCGCATCGGGGTCCACCACCTGCGCGGCCTGATCAACGGTGAGCAGGCCGGGCAGCAATATGCGGAACTGGCCAGCGCGGTGATTGCCGCCATCCTGCCGCGTGTGTCTGACCAGTTCGCCCTGAAACACGGTCCTGCGCCCGGGCGCGGGGCCACTGTGCTGGGCATGGGGTCACTTGGAGCCGGGCGGATCAACTCGCAATCCGATCTGGATATGATCGTGATCTACGACCCATTGGATCAGGAGATGTCGGACGGACCGCGCCCTCTGGCCACGCGCACTTACTACGCGCGCTTCACGCAGGCGCTGATCACGGCATTGTCCGCACCCATGTCGCAAGGGCGGCTCTACGAGGTCGATATGCGCCTGCGCCCCTCTGGCAATCAGGGGCCCGTAGCAACCAGTTGGGCCAGCTTTACCAACTATCAGCAAAACGAGGCCTGGGTGTGGGAGCATCTTGCCCTGACGCGGGCCCGCGTGGTTGCGGGCGAAGCCAGTCTGGCCGCTGATATTGAGGCATTCCGTGCCGATTTTCTGTCTCAGCCACGGGACCATCACAAAGTGCTGCGCGAAGTTGCTGAGATGCGGGCGCGTCTTGCAGCCGCCAAGTCTCCGGCCGGGATTTGGGACGCCAAGAACGGTGCGGGGCGAATGATGGATATCGAATTGATGGCGGAAACCGGGGCTCTGCTATCTGGTGGTCCGCAGCGCGACGTGCATTCCGGTCTGGCCGGTGCCGTCGCTGCCGGGTTGCTGGACGTCGCGCAGGCACAAACTCTTAAGGAGTGTTATGACCTATGCTGGTCCGTGCAATGCGCCGCGCGCCTGTTGTCCGGGAAGGTTATCGAAGCCGACAAGATCGGCGAGGGTGGATCGGCCTTCCTGTGTCGTGCAACAGGCTTTGAACAGGTCGGACAACTGCAGGGCGCGTTGCAGGAAAGTTACGACACTGCTGCCCAGATCATCGGCAGCGTGATCAAGGGGGAAGACGATGGCGCAGAGTAAAGACCCAAACGATCACAAGGGGTTGATCCGCGAAGCTTACCGGATCGAGGGGATCACTCTGCCCGAGTGCCGCAGTATCTTTCTGGATTGGGCGCTGAGCCTGCCGCCCGAACGGGATCAGGCGCAGGCATTGATTGACTTGCACGCCGCTTATTCTCAGCAAGAGGCAGATCATCCGATGACCCAAGTACTGGCTGAAGGGCTGCAATCCGCCAAAGCACCCAAACGCCGGGGCGGTTGGCGCTCGCGCGATCGCTAGGGCTTTTCCCTCGGGGCGTTCGCGACTATGAGGGCGTCATGACCCAATCTGCCGAACGCCCCCGTATCCGCCTGAAACCCAAAGCCAATGCGCGCGGCCTGCGCCATGGGTTTCCCTGGGTTTATGCCAACGACATCGTCACCGACCGGCGGACCCGCAAAATCCCGGCAGGTGCATTGGCGGTGCTGGAAGACGAGAAACGTGCGCCGATCGCTTTGGTTGCCGTGAACCCTGACTCCAAGATCATGTGCCGCGTGCTGGACCGTGATCTGGACGCGGAACTGGATACGGCTTGGTTCGAAACCCGCCTGCGCCGTGCGCTTGAGATGCGCGAGCGTCTGTTCGACGCGCCATACTACCGCCTGATCCACGCTGAGGCGGACGGCTTTCCGGGCGTCATCATCGACCGGTTCGGTGATGCCTGCGTGATCCAGCCCAACGCCGCCTGGGCCGAGGCATATCTGGACGCCCTAACGGACGCGCTGGTCGCTGTGACCGGCGTTACTACCGTGCTAAAAAACGCCTCAGGCCGGACCCGTGGGCTTGAGGGGCTGGATGACGAGAATGTCACTCTGCGCGGCACAGTACCGGACGCACCGCTGCCGGTGCCGATGAATGGTGCAACCTACATGGCCGACCTGACAGGCGGTCAGAAAACCGGTCTGTTCTACGACCAACGCCCCAACCACGCCTTTGCTGCTCGGCTGGTCCAACCGGACGCGCAGGTGCTGGACGTCTTCAGCCATGTGGGCGGTTTCGGGCTGGCCATGCTGGCGGGCGGTGCAGGGCAAGCGCTGTCGGTCGACGGCTCGGCCGCGGCCTTGGCGCTCGCTGCAGAGGGCGCAAAGGCATCGGGTTTCGCGGACAAGTTCCAAACCCGCCAAGGCGATGCGTTCGACGTTCTGACCCAGCTTGGCGCAGAGGGCGCACAATTCGACGTGGTCATCTGCGACCCGCCAGCCTTTGCGCCCTCAAAACAAGCGCTGGACGCGGGCTTGCGCGCCTATGAACGGATCGCGCGTCTCGCCGCGCCGCTGGTCAAACCGGGCGGCTATTTGGGCCTGTGCTCCTGTTCTCACGCGGCAGATCTAGGTCGATTCCGTGATGCTTCTTCGCGCGGGATAGGGCGCGCCGGACGACAGGCGCAACTGATCCATACCGGGTTTGCCGGGCCGGACCATCCGCAGTTGCCGCAACTGGCAGAAAGCGGATACCTTAAAGCCGTGTTCTACCGGCTGTGAAGGCGGTTCTAGACACATGCGTCATCTACCCCACGGTGATGCGAGAGATGCTGCTGGGCGCTGCCAAGCTGGGCCATTTCACGCCCATTTGGTCCGCGCGCATCCTCGAAGAATGGGCCCGTGCCGCGCGCAAACTATGCCCGGAGGGCGAAGCGCAGGCCCGTGCCGAAATCGCACTGGCACAAGCCAACTGGCCGAAAGCACAGCAGCCAGCAGCCGAAAATCTGGAACAACGCCTCTGGTTGCCGGACAGCGCAGATATCCATGTTCTGGCAACAGCGGTCTCGTCGTCTGCTGATATGATCGTCACAGTAAATGCCAAGGACTTTCCCAAGAACATTCTGGCCGAGGAAGGGCTGGACCGTCGCGACCCCGACAGCCTGCTGCACGGCTTCTGGCAGTCCGACCCCGAAGGTATGGCAGACACCGCAAACCGCGTGTTGGCTGAGGCCAATCGCCTGTCAGGCGATCAATGGACCCTGCGCGCCCTAATGAAAAAAGCCCGCCTCCCAAGGCTCGGCAAAGCCCTCACCACCTGAGTGCTGACCCAACTTCATCTGGCTAAAAATATCTCGGGGAGCCGCCATTGGAAGCGCCATTGGTCCGAGCGCCAATGGCGGCGGGGCTGGCCCCCCGCTGCACAGACCTAACCGTCCGTACCCCAACGCTCCTCAAGCGCCTCAAGCGCCGCAATTCGTTCGTCGGTTTTGGGATGGCTCATCAGCCATGCGGGGACAACGCCAGCGCGCTGCTCGGTCAGGTCTTCAAGCTTGTGAAACAGAGACTTCTGAGGCCCGATCCCGATACCAGCTTTTGTCAACAGCGCCGCTGCGTATTCATCCGCCTCGTACTCATCACCGCGTGACAGACGCGAAGCCAAAAGATGTGTCAGCATATTCGCGATCCACGCGCCGATGAAAGGAATGAAGCGGTTCATCAGCATCATCAATGCTGTCCGCAACGCGTTCTGACCCGAAAAATCGATCATCCTGCGCCGCGCATGCCCCAGCGCCACATGCCCCAATTCGTGGGCGATCACGCTGGCCATTTCCTCGGCCGAGACCTCGCCACTGCGAAACTTGCGATAAAAGCCCCGCGTGATGAAAATCCGCCCATCCGGGGCTGCCAGGCCGTTCACCGGGTCGATCTCATAGATATAGACGGGCACACGATCGATCCCGAGCGCCGCCGCCAAACGGTCGGTCATCCGCTTCAGGGCAGGGTCGGCCAGTTCGGTGGATTTTTCGTCCAACTCCCGATGAGTGCGCCAGACAGAGATCCGGTACATCACGACAGCATAGGCGATTGCCAGCAGAATGGGGGTCAGGCGAAGCATGATCCAAATATGGTTCCGG
The DNA here is from genome assembly GCF_056539265.1 of Ruegeria sp. BC3. Lineage (NCBI taxonomy): Bacteria > Pseudomonadati > Pseudomonadota > Alphaproteobacteria > Rhodobacterales > Roseobacteraceae > Ruegeria > Ruegeria sp. BC3. The sequence continues at coordinate 784,108 of NZ_JBQFUP010000001.1, read as the reverse complement.
GCAGGGGGATAGGCAACCGTTTCACAGGCAATTGTCCTGCAAAAGGGTAAGTCGAAAATCGCCGGCAACTGCTCGGATCTTCAATCAGTCGTTCACACAGGAACGACCAGCTGCAACGATCACTATGTCGTCACAGTATGAAACACACAGGTTTCCAACCTTGCCGGGGATGGGGTCGGGCAATAGCTTTGTATTATGTGGTCTTTCGCCGATATCCGTCCGGCCTACAGCCGCGCTGAGCGCATCAGTGATGGTGTGGTGCATGTGATCGGGATTGCCGCTGCCATCGTCGCCGTTCCTTGCCTGATCGCGCTGACGGCCCAACACCGCACAGAGCCGTGGGTGGTTTTGGGAGCCTCGGTTTATGGGTTCACGCTGCTTTTGATGCTGTCCTTTTCGGCTCTGTACAACATGGTGGAGTCCGAGAGGTGGGGATACCTGCTGCAGCGGCTGGACCATTCTGGGATTTACGTAAAGATTGCAGGCACCTATACGCCGTTCATTATGTTATCGGGCGCCCCGGCAACAGGCCTTTTGATCGGGCTTTGGTCTTCCGCAACGCTTGGTTCAGTGCTGAAGATGATCGACCCGCATCGGTTCCGCTGGATAGGTTTGGCACTATACGTATTGATGGGCTGGGCCGCCGTTTGGGCCGGGCATTCGCTGCTGGCTGACCTTTCGCAACCCGTCGTGGTGCTGATGATCACGGGTGGCATCGTCTATACTGCTGGAATTGCGTTCTACCTGTCGGACTGGCTTCCGTTTCACAACACCATCTGGCATGTCTTCGTTTTGACCGGCAGTGTGTTGTTTTTCCTAGCGGTCTCGTTCCGCATTGCCTGGGCGCCAGTCCTGCAAATCTAAGCTTTAGCGCGTCAGTTCGCGCATGCCCTGTTCCAACCCGGCCAGAGTCATCGGGACCATTCGGTCCTCGAAAATCTCGCGGATCATGCTGATGGAATGGGTGTATTCCCAGTATTTCTCAGGCACCGGGTTGATCCACAGGTTCGACGTCCACTGTTCGCGCGCGCGCTGCAGCCAGACTTGTCCGGACTCCTGATTCCAGTGCTCATTCGCTCCGCCGGGATAGCCGATTTCGTAGGGGCTCATCGAGGCATCGCCGACGAAGATACACTTGTAGTCGGGCCCATAGGTGCGCAGCACCTCATGTGTTGGGGTCTGCTGATCCCAGCGGCGGACGTTGTCGCGCCAGACGCCTTCATAAAGGCAGTTGTGGAAATAGTAGTATTCCAGATGCTTGAACTCGGTGCGTGCGGCTGAGAATAGTTCTTCAACGACCTTGATATGCGGGTCCATCGAACCGCCCACATCCAGAAATAGTAGCACTTTGACCGCGTTGTGACGCTCTGGTCGTGTTTTGACATCCAGATAGCCGTGTTCGGCGGTGGCGCGAATGGTGCCGTCCAGATCAAGCTCATCCGCCGCGCCCTCGCGCGCCCAGCGGCGTAGGCGCTTCAAAGCGACCTTGATGTTGCGCGTCCCAAGCTCAACCGTGTCGTCCAAGTTCTTGAATTCGCGCTTGTCCCAGACTTTGACCGCCCGTTGGTGGCGGCTTTCTTTCTGGCCAATCCGAACGCCTTCGGGGTTGTACCCATAGGCCCCGAACGGAGACGTCCCGGCCGTACCGATCCATTTGTTTCCGCCCTGATGGCGACCTTCCTGATCCTTGAGCCGCTCGCGCAGCGTTTCCATCAGTTTTTCAAAGCCGCCCATCGCCTCGATCTCGGCTTTTTCTTCGTCAGACAGGTGTTTCTCGGCCATCTTGGCCAGCCACTCAGCGGGGATGTCCACGGCTTCGAGCACCTGATCGAAACTGATTTCTTCCAAACCTTTGAAACTGGCGGCAAATGCCTGATCGAACTTGTCGATGTTGCGTTCGTCCTTAACCATCGACACGCGGGCGAGGTAGTAGAAGGCTTCGACATCATAGGTGGCCAGGCCCTTTTTCATCCCCTCCAGAAAGGTCAGGTACTCGCGCAGTGAGACAGGAATTCCAGCTTTGCGGAGGTTTTCGAAAAAGGGCAGAAACATCGCTTATACCACCAGTCGAACAAGGATGAGCGACAGAACGAGACCAACAAGCGCAAAGGCGATGCCGTAGCCTGCCGCGTATTGGGCCATATCCGCGCCGCTGCCATTGCGTTTGCGTGCGGTAAGCGCCCCGAGGATTGCGCCCAGAATTGCCATTCCCAATACTACGACCATGCGTTACCCGCCTCTGTTGTTGGTGGTCGGAGCTTCGGCAACTTCCTGCATCAGCGACCGTACCACGACGTCCGAGCCAAAGCCGTATCGCGCCCATGCCAGACTGTCCAGCCTGACGGAACGTGCCTGTTTCGGACGTCCGGCCTGATTTAGCGCTTCGGATTTCAACAGCAACAGCGTCGCCAGTTGCGAGGCATTTTCGGCCCGTGTCATGACCGCAATTGCTCGGTCCAGCTCGGGCAGGATTTCAGGCCCTTTTCCCTGCGCCAGAGCAAAGGCCGCCGTTTGCGTCGTCACATAGGCCTGATGGATGTCCGTACCCGGCGTAGCGCGCAGATACTGCATGGCGATCTGATATTGCTGCAGCGCTTCTTGCGGGTCGTCGAATTGCGCCATACGGCCAAGGATATAGTGCGGATAGGCGCGGCGGTGGTCTGGCCAGCCCTGTTCTTTCCCGATCTGCGCCGCCCGTTGCGCGGCTTTCATTCGGGTGCGTGCGCTGGATCTTGAACCCAGTGATTTCTGGACCGTGTTGATCCATTCGCGCGGCGTGGCCGAGACCTCTTGCGCGGGCAGCGCATCTCCGCGCGGGTTCAACCTGCTGAGAATGGTGGGCAGCGTGGCCTGCACTTGTTCGCGGGTCATGCCGCTGCGCAGTTCCGGTGCATAAGCCGTGCGCAGGATCAGCATGTCGAAGCCGGTGAGAATGGTGTGAATATTGTCGTCGTTGAACACCGAGTCCGGCAAGCGGTAGAGGTCGTTCAGCGGCCCAAGCGCTTGTGCCAGTTCTTCGTGCAGACAGTCGCGCTTTTCCTGTGGGCTGGCATCATAGGGGATGAAAATACCCAGACGTTCGCGACTGCGCAGCGCGGTCCAGCTGCTTTTGCGTTTGCGACGATCCTTTCGGTATTCCTCAAAACTCGAGGCGTTGGGCACCACGAAACAGGCAGCTTGCGGCAGGATGCGCTGGATCTGCTCCTGGCTAACGGCCTGGATCGTGATGTTGGCCTGTTGGTCTGCGGGGATCTGTTTGATGTCGATGCCTGCTTCGCGTTGCAGGCGACCCAAAAGGAGCGTCAGATCGCGCTGCATCGACGGCGTAGGTGTCCCGGTCAAGCGCACGGTGATCGGTGTTTCGAACCGCGTAAAGACGGGCAGGGTGGTCCCGCCCTCAAGCGCGAAGTGCAACGAAATGAAATCCGCCGCGATGTTCTTGTTTGATCGGGCCGGAGCCACGGGGCGCGTGGCCGAGAACGCCTTGGCCGGAGGCAACTGCGCTTCGATCACACGCACGCGGGTCTGCGGCTCGGGCGTCTGAACCGAGGTGCACCCGGCCACTGCCAAGCCAAACAGAAGCGCGGCCCAGCGGATCATGGGCGCTGATACCGGATGAAGGGTGTTTGCTTGCCAATGCGGTCGTACAGCTTACGCGCCGTGTGGTTGGAATCCTGCGTCAGCCAATAGACCGAGGGCGCACCCTGCCGGTCACCCTCGTCGTACACCGCCTGGATCAGAGCCCGACCGACACCTGTGCCGCGCGCTTCGGGCCGGGCGTACAGGTCCTGCAGGTAACAGACGCTTTCTTCTTTCCAGGCATGACGGTGAAACAAGTAGTGAGTCAGCCCCACCAACTGGCCATCCGCCTGGGCCACGAAACACGAGAAATCGTTGGGATCATCCCCCAGCAACCGCGCGAAGGTGTTGTCATAGGTCTGATCGGGCACCGTAGTTTCGTAGAAAGCTAGGTAATCGCGCCACATTTCGGCCCATTGGGCGCGGTCTGAGGGCAGCAGTGCTCGGATCGTGAGGGTGTCAGGCAAACGGTGGCTCCTTAATCGTCGGGTTGGAATGCCCGACAACGCCGGACGGCCCTGCCGCCAATGCTGACACCCGGCACCCCGCAAGGCAAGCAGGGATCACCGAGTGTTCATTATCTCAGCGTTTGCTGCGTGCCATAAAAGCCAGACGCTCGAACAGGTGAACGTCCTGTTCGTTCTTCAGCAGCGCGCCATGCAGTTTGGGCAGGGCGTTTGCACCGTCGCGCTTGAGGTCTTCGGCCGTCAGGTCTTCGGCCAGCAACAGCTTGAGCCAGTCCAGCACTTCCGAGGTCGAGGGCTTTTTCTTCAAGCCCTGCGTTTCTCGGATTTCGTAGAACTGAGTCAGAGCCGTCGTCAACAACGCGTCCTTGATGCCCGGGTGGTGGACCTCGACGATCCGGCGCATGGTCGTCTCGTCCGGGAAACGGATGTAGTGGAAGAAACAGCGCCGCAGGAACGCGTCGGGCAGTTCTTTTTCGTTGTTCGAGGTGATGATGACGATGGGCCGGTTCTTGGCCTTGATGGTCTCGCCGGTTTCGTAGACGTGGAACTCCATCTTATCGAGCTCTTGCAACAGGTCGTTTGGAAACTCGATATCCGCTTTGTCGATCTCGTCGATCAGCAGAACAACTTTTTCGTCAGCATCAAACGCCTGCCAAAGCTTGCCCTTGCGGATATAGTTCGACACGTCGTGCACACGCTCGTCGCCCAGCTGGCTGTCGCGCAAGCGGCTGACGGCGTCATATTCATACAGGCCCTGCTGTGCGCGGGTGGTGGACTTCACGTTCCACTCGATCATCTTCAGCCCAAGCGCGCCCGCAACCTGTTTGGCCAACTCGGTCTTACCGGTTCCGGGTTCGCCCTTGACCAAAAGCGGCCGCTCCAACGTAACGGCAGCGTTTACCGCGATGGTCAGGTCATCGGTTGCAACATACTCGGCTGTACCTTGGAAACGTGCGGTCATGGGCCCCTCATTCAATATCGCGCGGCATCTGTTCTTGGGGTTATAGCGGGGCGAAAAATTTGACAAGGCAGGTCGCTGCGTCGTGTCCGGCAAAATTGATCAGCGACTCCAAGGCCTTTGGTTGATTCGCGGGTAGGAATCGAGTCCTGCACATTCATGATCGCCGTAAAAAAGCCCGTTAAATTCCACAGAAAAACAAGGTTTTCTTGTTGTAAGTCTCATATTTAGACAATTCAGCATGACGCTGCGTGGGGCGACGTTTGCATAGTGACATTCCCCGCGTCGTCGGATAAACGCAGCGCAGAAGGGGATTGCCGCATGTCAGGTGAAGGTAAGGTGACCGGCGTTGCAGGCCACACCGAGGGAGCAAAAATGAAGCAGGAAGTATTTCTGCCCGAGGATTATCGTCCAGCCGAAGACGAACCATTTATGAACGACAAGCAGCTGGAGTATTTTCGTCGCAAGCTGCTGGACTGGAAGAATGAACTTTTGGCGGGCAGCCGCGACACGATCGAAGGGCTGCAAGACAACACCCGTAACATTCCGGACGTCGCAGACCGCGCAAGCGAGGAAACAGATCGCGCGCTGGAACTGCGCACCCGCGACCGGCAGCGCAAGCTGGTCGCCAAGATCGACTCGGCCCTGCGCCGGATCGATGAAGGCGAATACGGGTACTGTGAGATGACGGGTGATCCGATCTCGCTGAAACGTCTGGATGCGCGCCCGATCGCGACCATGACGCTGGAGGCGCAAGAGCGTCACGAGCGCCGCGAGAAGGTCCACCGCGACGATTGATCGCTGAAAAAACACAATTTCTTAAACGCCGGGGCCTTTCGCTCCGGCGTTTTTGCGTTAAGCCGGGGGGATGAAAATCAGCGGTCTGAAATTCGGCGTCGTCGGTGGCGGTATAGGCGGCATTGCGGCGGCATTGGCGCTGCAGCGGCGCGGTGCCCAGGTCACGGTTTTCGAACAGGCCAAGGCGTTGACCGAAGTTGGCGCGGGTTTGCAGATCAGCGCCAACGGTATGGTCGTTCTGCGCGCTCTGAATGTCGTGGGTGAGATGCCCGAGACCGCCGTTGCGTCGGGTGGGACGATGATCCGGGATTACCGCTCTGGGCGTCTGGTCAGTGCTCTTCCGCCGCCTTCTGCAGGGACGACATATTATTATCACCGTGCTGATCTGTTGGATGCGTTGCATCAGGCAGCGTTGCGCGCCGGTGTTGAGTTTCTCCTTGGCGCTCGGGTCGAGCAGGTACGCAAACATCCCTCGGACGCAGAGGTTGCCTTGGACGATGGTACGCTACATCGCTTCGATTGTGCTATTGCCGCTGATGGCGGGCGTAGTGCGATCCGTACTGATCTGAATGGGCCCGAAACTCCCGCCTTCACCCATCAAGTGGCTTGGCGTGCAACCATTCCCTGGAGCGAGCACGACGAAACTGTGCGGGCTGCCCTGACGATGGGACCGGGTCGGCATGTGGTCACTTATCCGCTGCGCGACCAGTCATTGATGAACGTCGTAGCGATCGAAGAACGGTCCGACTGGACCGAGGAAGGTTGGCGCTTGCGCGGAGACCCGGAGGATTTGCGCGAAAGGTTTGCTGATTTCGGTGGCGATGTCCGTGAGATCCTTAAGCAGGTCCAAAAGCCCCATATTTGGGCACTATTTCTGCGTCCCGTTGCGCAAACATGGCAAAACGGTCGGATCGCTTTGCTCGGCGATGCGGCGCACCCAACCTTGCCCTTCATGGCTCAAGGTGCCTGCCTGGCGCTGGAAGATGCTTACGTTTTGGCGCGTGCATTTGACGACCAATCTGGCATTCAGCAAGCGCTGGAGATTTATGAAACGCACCGCCGCTCACGGGCAAGAAAAGTGGTCGCAACTGCCGGGGCAAATGCCCGCAATTTCCACCTGCGTGGCCCGATGCGGTTGGCGGCGCAAGCGGCGCTGATGGCGATTGGTCCGCGATTGTCGCGAAAATACGAGTGGATCTACAGCTACGACGCAACCGCCTGAGCGGTCACAGGTCCAGATCGACCCAGACCGGGACATGGTCTGACGGTTTTTCGTGCCCTCGTATCTCGGCATCGATGCGGCAATCGCGCATCAGATCAGCGGCCTGCGGTGTTAGCAGGAAATGGTCGATGCGAATGCCGTCATTTTTGTTCCAAGCCCCGGCCTGATAATCCCAAAAGGAATAGTGTTCGGGGCCTTGGGTGACGGCTCGAAAAGCTTCGGTAAAGCCAAGGTTCAGGATCTTGCGGAACGCAGCCCGGCTTTCCGGACGAAACAGGGCGTCCTCGCGCCACGCATCGGGGCGCTTGGCGTCTTCGACTTGCGGGATGATGTTGTAATCCCCTGCCATAAGAGCGGGTTCTTCACTGGCCAGCAGATCGCGGGCTCGATCGTATAGACGCTCCATCCATGCCAGCTTGTACTCATATTTCGGGCCGGGCACAGGATTGCCGTTGGGAAGGTACAAGCCGCAAATGCGAAGCGCCCGCTTGCCGATTACGGTGGCTTCGATCCAGCGCGCCTGCTCGTCCTCGTCGTCACCAGGCAGACCGCGGGACACGTCCTCCAACGGAAGCTTCGAAAGGATCGCGACCCCGTTAAAGCTTTTCTGACCATGGGTTTCGACATTGTATCCGCGGTCTTCAAACAGTTCGCGCGGGAAGTTTTCGTCGACCGATTTGATCTCTTGCAGCAGCACAACGTCGGGCTGCGCGTCGTCCAGCCATCGCGGCAGAGCCTCGGCCCGCGCTTTGACACCGTTGATATTGAACGTAGCGATTTTCATGCGCGATCCTCCGAAACCTTGTTGCAACCTATCGCGCAGATCCAGCCCAGCGGCAAGGCGGATAGCCGGGTTGCGAGGCTCTGCCTCGCGCTCCGGGATATTTTTGGCCAGATGAAGAAACGGATCGTTAACCAATGGCAGCGAAAACAGTTGAGCGGTACAGGCGGGGACGCCGATGACCGCGCCAGGTGAAGCTCTCCGGCGTCACGGTCGGAGAGCAGATCCCTGCTTCATCTGGCTGAAAATATCCTGGGGGTGTGGGGGCAAAGCCCCCGCCGGCGCTACATCGAAAACGAGGTACCGCACCCGCAAGAGGAGGTGGCGTTGGGGTTATCGATCACAAACCGCGCACCGATCAGTTCTTGGGTAAAATCGATCACGGCATTTTCAAGAAACGGCAAGGACACCGAGTCGACGATGACTTTTTGGCCTTTGCCTTCCAGCACAAGGTCATCTTCTTTTGGCTCGTCCAGCGCGATTTCGTATTGAAAACCGGAACATCCGCCGCCTTCGACGGCGACGCGTAACGCTTGACCCTGCTTCGCCGCGCCGATCTCGGCCAGGCGTTCAAAGGCGCGTTCTGTGACTGTCGGAGGCAGATTCATGCCGGACTCCAAAGGTTTATTTCCCGATCAGGCTACAATATATGAAAGCTTAGGACAGGCGACAAGGACAAGACCTTTGGAAAGAGCGGGTTTTGCCTCGGACCCCAATCGCGCGAGGGGGCGGTTGGTGCCAGAGGAGGAGAGCAGTTTCAGGTCATGCTTTCAGCGTGATCGGGACAGGATCATTCATGCCAGTGCCTTTCGGCGGCTCAAACACAAGACGCAAGTCTTTGTCGAACATGAGGGCGACAGTTACCGAACGCGTCTGACACACTCTATCGAAGTGGCGCAGGTTGCGCGTACGATTGCGGGGGCTTTGGGTCTGAACCCGGAACTGACCGAGGCCGTCGCTTTGGCTCATGATCTGGGGCACACCCCGTTTGGACATACGGGCGAAGATGCGTTGCACGCGCTGATGCAGCCCTATGGCGGGTTCGATCACAATGCTCAGGCCATTCGGATCGTGACTAAACTAGAGCGCCACTATGCCGAGTTTGATGGTTGCAACCTGACCTGGGAATGCCTGGAAGGTATCGCCAAGCATAACGGCCCTGTTCTGGGGGATCTGCCGTGGGCTTTGGCCGAGTGCAATGAGGGTTTCGATCTCGAACTGCACACACATGCTAGTGCCGAAGCGCAGGTTGCAGCGTTGTCGGATGACATTGCGTACAACAATCACGACCTGTTGGATGGGCTGCGTGCGGGTCTGTTTTCTGATGATGAAATCCGACAATTGCCGATCGTTGACGATTGCTACGCCGACGTGGACCGCAAATACTCGGGGCTGGATTCGTATCGCCGTAGGCACGAGGCACTGCGGCGAGTCTTTGGCGTCATGGTTTCTGACGTGATCGACACTTCGCGCGAATTGATCGCCAAATCGGGTGCGCAAAGCGTCGAGGATATTCGCAATCTGGGCTATCCGGTGGTTCAGTTCTCGGACGGCTTATGGTCTCAACTCAAAGAGATCCGTGCCTTTCTGTTTGCCCGGATGTACCGGGCACCCAGCGTCATGGAGGTGCGTGCGACGGTCAGTGCGGTCGTAGAAGAGCTGTTTCCGATCTATTTGAGTGACCCCAAGCAGATGCCGGCCCATTGGCATAGTGATATTGAAGCTGCTCCGGACGAGACCGCGCTGGCTCGGATCGTGTCCGACTATATCGCGGGAATGACGGACCGGTTTGCCTTGCAGGATCACGCAAGGCTCACCGGTTCCTGACTACTCGATCCCAATATAGGCCAGCGCCCACACCTGCTGTCCGGCCTGTTCCGAGGCTAGGTCTTCGTCATCGGTCGGCGGGAAGACAATCATGGTCGGGCCGTAGCCGCCGATGCCCATTGGCGCCCCGTCCGCATGGGTTGCGACGATGGGCTGATGGGCTGCGATGCTGTCCCAAGTGATTTCGGACTGATAACCGTCCATCGCCATCGGTTTGGCGGTTTTTCCTTCAACCCCGGCCATGATCATCAGGTCCGACAGGCGCGGTCCGGAAAAGGCAATGTCGCGCTGATTGTCTTCGGGGCCGTAGGGAATGGTGATCTCGACCTGTTCCAACCCGTCCAGCATGGTGGCATCGAAACCGGCGGCCCCGTTGTGCTGAACCTCAAGGAACCCCAACAGGCCGCCGTCGTTTTCGCCGCGGGCGGGCAGGTTGGTTTCCGTGACTGCTCCGCCAAGTGTCAAAAGCACATGTCCTTGGGGCGCGGGCATCTCCGCCCAGAGCGGTGTGGCTGAAGTCAGGACAAAGGCAAGGGGCAGGGCAAGGCGCATAGGGGCTCTCCGGTTGGAATTTACGCCGAGCTTAGCCGGGTTTATCGCTTATCCAAGCCTAAACTGATGGCTTCCATTGACCTTGCCGTGATGCGTGGTAAACCGCCGGGCAAGCAAAAGGACATCCGAAATGAACCTGTTTTCCGAGATCCGCGGCCTCGTTCTGGACGCGCTGGCACAGATGCAGTCCGAAGGCGCTCTGCCCGAGGGGCTGAGCTTTGACAACGTGGCGGTCGAACCGCCGCGCGATGCCGCACATGGCGACATGGCGACCAACGCGGCGATGGTGCTGGCGAAACCGGCCAAGATGAAGCCGCGCGACATTGCCGATGTTCTGGCCGGGAAGCTGGCGGCGGATGACCGGATCACCAGTGCCGAAGTGGCTGGACCGGGCTTTTTGAACCTGCGGCTGGCACCATCCGTATGGCAGAGCGTTCTTGCTGCAGTGCTGGAGCAGGGCACCGACTATGGCCGCTCGACCATGGGGCATGGCCAGAAGGTGAACGTTGAGTATGTCTCCGCGAACCCCACAGGTCCTTTGCATGTGGGCCATACGCGGGGCGCGGTGTTCGGGGATGCCTTGGCGAGCTTGCTGGCGTATTCGGGTCATGATGTGACACGCGAATACTACATCAACGATGGCGGCGCGCAGGTCGACGTGCTGGCGCGGTCCGCGTACGAACGGTACCGCGAAGCCAATGGCCTGAGCCCCGAGATTGCCGAAGGTCTGTACCCCGGTGATTACCTGATCCCGATCGGTGAGGCGCTGAAAGAGAAATATGGCGACAGCCTGATCGACAAGCCAGAGAGCGAGTGGCTGGAAGAGTTGCGCAACTTTGCCACCGACGCTATGATGGACCTGATCCGTGCCGACCTGAAGGCGCTGGGCGTTGAGATGGACGTCTTCTTCTCGGAGAAATCGCTTTATGGCACAGGTCGGATTGAGGCTGCGCTGGAGTCTCTGACCGAAAAGGGCCTGATCTATGAAGGCGTGCTGGAACCGCCAAAGGGCAAAAAGCCCGAGGATTGGGAACCGCGCGAGCAGACACTGTTCAAGTCGACCGAGCATGGCGATGATGTCGACCGCCCGGTCAAGAAATCGGACGGCAGCTGGACCTATTTCGCCCCGGATATCGCCTATCACTATGACAAGGTGACCCGTGGCTTTGATGCGCTGATCGACGTGTTCGGTGCCGACCATGGTGGCTATGTCAAACGGATGAAGGCGGCTGTGTCGGCGCTGTCCGACGGCAAGGTGCCGCTGGATATCAAGCTGACTCAGTTGGTGAAGCTGTGGAAGAATGGCGAGCCGTTCAAGATGTCCAAACGGGCCGGGAACTTTGTCACCCTGCGCGATGTAGTCGATCAGGTTGGTCCCGATGTGACCCGTTTCGTTATGCTGACCCGCAAGAACGACGCGCCGCTGGATTTCGATTTCGACAAAGTGTTGGAACAGAGCCGCGAGAACCCCGTTTTCTACGTGCAATACGCCCATGCCCGCGTGATGAGCGTTCTGCGTCGGGCGGCTGAGGCGAATATCGCCACAGATGACGCCACCCTGAAAGGGGCTGACCTGGGCAAGATCAACCACGCCTCGGAACTGACGGTTGCGAAGAAGCTGGCTGAATGGCCGCGTCTGGTCGAGATTGCCGCGCGCACCAATGAGCCGCACCGCGTGGCCTTCTACCTGTATGAACTTGCTGGCGATTTCCACGCGCTGTGGAACAAGGGCAATGATGAGCTGTCGCTGCGTTTCATCCAGGATGGCGATGTTGTCACAAGCCAGTCGAAAATCGCATTGGCACGGGCTGTTTCTGTTGTGATTTCAGCGGGCTTGGGTATTCTTGGCGTTACCCCGGCGCAGGAGATGCGGTAACAAACACCGCCCGAACCGCCGGTACGAGGTAGGCAAGAAATGACCCGCGCGCCTTATTTTCTGGCGCGATACGGGCGGTGAGGCGGACATGGCGAATTACGATTACTCGGGGCAAATGCGCCCCGAGGAGATGCATTACACGAATCAACCGCATCCTCAGGATGGGGATGAGTTTTCCGATGACATGCACGGGTATGAACAGGCACCTCGCGGGGCCGGGTTGGGCCGTATTGTCAATGTCATGGGCGCAGTTGCGTCTCTGGCACTGGTCGCCGGGATCGGTGTTTGGGGCTATAAGCTGGTGATGCGTGATGTCAGCGGAGTTCCCGTTGTGCGTGCTATCGAAGGGCCCATGCGTATTCAGCCAGAGAACCCCGGCGGCACACCTGCCGACCACCAGGGTCTGGCCGTCAATGCCGTTGCAGCGGTTGGTACAGCAGAAGCTCCGGCGGATCGCCTGATCCTTGCGCCGCGCCCGGTATCCCTGACAGAAGAAGATACGCCGATCGAGCCGTTGAAACCCACGCAGGCTGTGCACGTGGTCGAGGAAGAGATCTCGGATCAGGAAGCGGCGCAGCTGCGTCAGAACACCGTGGACGCTTTGGTTGCTGAACTGGCGGGTGAGGCCGCGAAGCCCGAAGTGCCGACAGAGCAGGGCGTGCAGTTGGCCTCGTTGGCCTTGCCCGAGGAAGAACCCGCTATTGATCCCGCCGATCTGGCTGCTCAGTTGCCGGATCCAGAACTGGCCGCCTTGCCGGGTGTGCGTCGGTCTCTGCGTCCGATCACACGACCCGCACGAACCACGCCCAGTGGGATCTCTGCCAACAGTAACACCGAAGCCGCGATCAACGCCGCTGTGAAAGCGGCCGTTGGACTGGACGTTGACCCAAATTCTCTGTCCAAGGGGACACGCTTGGCGCAGTTGGGGGCTTATGAAAGCTCGGACATTGCGCTTGCGGAATGGGATCGTCTGAATGGCCGGTTTGGCGAATATATGGATGGTAAACAGCGCGTTATCCAGAAAACCTCAAGCGGTGGGCGCACCTTTTATCGTCTGCGTGTTCTCGGGTTCGAAGACTTGAGTGACTCGCGCCAGTTCTGTGCAGCGCTTGTGGCGCAGGGGGCGGACTGTATTCCGGTGAGCGTGCGGTGACATTCGGCGCTGCGATTACCGATGCCGAAGGCCTGCGCCTGACGTCCGAAGAAAAGCGATTGTTCCGCCAAATGAACCCGTTCGGGTTCATTTTGTTTGCGCGCAACATCGATGGCGCCGATCAGGTGCGTGCCCTGTGCGACGACTTCCGCGAGGCGGTTGGGCGCAATTGCCCGATCACAATCGACCAGGAAGGTGGCCGTGTGCAGCGTCTGCGCGCCCCTTTGGCCCGCGAATGGATGCCGCCGCTAGACCATGCCGAGCGCGCCGGGGATCAGGCAGAACGCGCGATGTACTTGCGCTATCGTCTGATCGCGCAGGAACTGTTCGAACTGGGCATCGACAGCAACTGCGCCCCGATGGTCGATCTGGCGCGGGACGAGACGCATCCGTTTCTGAAGAACCGTTGCTATGGTGCTGACCCCAAACTCGTTTCCGGGATTGGTCGGGCGGTGGCCAAGGGACATCTGGACGGCGGTGTACTGCCCGTTTTGAAACATATGCCAGGTCACGGGCTGTCCACGCTGGACAGCCACCACGACCTGCCACATGTGGACCTGACCCAGGACCAGCTTGAGCATGCAGACTTCGCCCCGTTCCGGGCGCTGAACGATCTGCCGATGGGGATGACCGCGCATCTGGTCTATGACCGGGTCGACCCACAGCCCGCTACAATTTCACCGACAATGATCAGCTTGATCCGCGACAAAATCGGGTTTGGCGGTCTGATAATGACCGACGATATCTCGATGAAGGCGCTCAGCGGTGCACCAGAGGAGATCGCCCAGCAGGCGTTGAATGCAGGCTGCGACGTGGTTTTGCACTGCAACGGGTCTTTTGATGCGCGTGCCAAGGTGCTGGATGCCGCCGGAGAGATGTCCGAGCAGGCGCAGAAACGCGCAGAAAAGGCGCTGGCGATGCGACAAAAGCCTGTGGAACTTGACATCCAAGCCGCCGAGGCGGAACTATCTGCCCTTATGGGCGGGCAGGTATATGAACGATAATCTATTCAGCGAAGACCCGGTCTCGGTCGCGGATCGTCTTGCGGCCGAAGCGTTGATCGTTGACGTCGACGGGTTTGAAGGCCCTCTGGACGTTTTGCTGACCCTGTCGCGGACGCAAAAGGTCGACCTGCGGAAAATCTCGGTTCTGGCGTTGGCGCAGCAATACCTGGCCTTTGTTGAAAAGGCGCGGGCGTTGCGGATCGAACTGGCCGCCGACTATCTGGTGATGGCCGCCTGGCTTGCCTTTCTGAAATCGCGCTTGCTGTTGCCGCCCGACCCGGATGACGAAGGTCCATCGGGTGAGGAACTAGCCGCACACCTCGCATTCCAGTTGGAGCGCCTGCAGGCCATGCGCGACTCTGCCGCGCGTTTGATGGCGCGTGATCAGCTGGGGCGTGATTTCTTCAAACGCGGGCAGGGCGAAGACGTCACCCGCATCCGCACCGTAACCTACTCCGCCACGTTGCTGGACTTGATGCAAGGCTATGCCCGGATCCGGACCCGCGACGAGTTTCGGCCGTTTGTCATGGACCGAGACGCCGTGTTCACGATGGAGCAGGCCCTTGAACGGATGCGCCCGCTGATCGGGTTCGCAGGCACCTGGACGGATATGGAGACGTATTTGCCCGACGGCTGGGATGCTGACCCGGTGCGGCGGCGCTCGGCCACGGCGGCGACCTTTGCGGCCTCGCTGGAGCTGGTGAAAGAAGGACACATGGAGATCAAGCAAAGCGACACCTTTGCCCCGATCCATCTGCGCAAGAGGACTGACACACGTGACTGACGACACGCAAGACGAAGGCACCGGCACCCTGTTCGAAGCGCCCCCGTTGGCCGAACAGGAACGCATGGTCGAGGCCGTTCTGTTCGCCAGCGCCGAACCGGTCACGATCGCCGATCTTGAGGCGCGGATGCCTCATGGCAGCGATGCGGCGCAAGCGGTTGAAATGCTTCAGAAACGCTATGAAGGGCGCGGAGTGCGCGTCGTTCGCGTGGGGGACGCGTGGGCCTTTCGTACCGCCCCGGATCTGGGGTTCCTCATGCAGAAGGAAACGGTTGAGACCCGCAAACTGAGCCGTGCAGCGATCGAAACGCTGGCCATCGTCGCCTATCACCAGCCCTGCACGCGGGCTGAGATCGAAGAGATCCGCGGCGTCTCGGTCTCGCGCGGGACGATTGACCAACTGCTCGAGATGGAGTGGATCAGGCTGGGCCGTCGCCGCATGACGCCCGGTCGCCCAGTCACCTTTGTGGTGACGCCACAGTTCTTGGACCATTTCGGGCTTGAAAACGCCCGCGATCTGCCGGGCCTTAAGGAGCTTCGCGCCGCCGGATTGCTTGAGAACCGGCCACCACCGGGTACCATCCCGCTGGGCGAGGGGCGTGATGACGAAGAAGATGAAGATCAGACCGAGCTTTTCGAGGAAGAGTGATCACGCGGCCCTTTTGTTGCCGCAGGAATCGCCTATGTTGAGGCCCAATTGAGGAGTTGAGCAATGAACGCCAATCGGATCATCGACATGATTGTTCGCCAGGTAATGCGCCGCCTTGTCACCAAAGGTGTCGACAAGGGGTTTGACATGGCAAGTCGGATGGGCAGCAAGTCGGATCAACAGTCAGATGGCAAGCCAACTGGGCAAAACAACGCGCCGCTGCCATCACAGAACATGAAACAGGCGCAGCAGATCACTCGGCAGATGCGCCGGTTTATGAAGTTTTAACCTACAGCCTTGAAATGCTTGGACAGTTTCAAACCCTGTCCCTGATAGTTCGATGCAATGCCCGCGCCATATAGCTGCGTGGGCATCTCGGCCATCTTCTCGTAGACCAACCGCCCGACGACCTGTCCGTGTTCAAGCACGAAGGGGGCTTCGTGGCAGCGGACTTCCAGAACACCCCGTGATCCTGCGCCGCCGGCTGCGGCATGCCCAAAACCGGGATCGAAGAACCCCGCATAGTGCACCCGAAACTCGCCCACCATCGCCAGATATGGGGCCATTTCCGCTGCATACATGGGCGGGATATGAACCGCTTCGCGGCTGACGAGAATGTAGAACGCTCCGGGGTCCAGAATGATGCGGCCATCGGAGGTGCGCACTTCTTCCCAGTATTCCTGCGGGTCATACTCTCCTATCCGGTCCAGATCGATCACACCGGTATGAGGTTTCGCGCGATAACCCACCAGATCGGTGTCAGGCAGTTGCAGATCGACCGAAAAACCCAGCCCGTCCTGAATAACGGCCGGTCCATCGACCAGCGGAGATTCGTTATGCAGCGCGGTCAGTTCCGCGTCGCTGAGCACGGCCTGACCTTGACGAAAGCGGATCTGATTCAAGCGCATGCCCGGGCGCACCAGTACTGAGAAGGAGCGGGGGCAAATCTCGGCATAAAGAGGCCCGGTATAGCCAGCTGGCACGCGGTCGAATTCGGTGCCGCCATCGGTGACCGTGCGGGTCAGCAAGTCCAGCCGCCCGGTTGAGCTTTTGGCGTTGGCGACCGCGCTTGTGTCGGCGGGCAGGGCCAGTGATTCCATCAGTGGCACCAGATAGACGCAGCCCTTTTCCAGAACGGCGCCGTCGGTAATGTCGATGCGGTGCATCTCAAATTCGGCCAGTCGATCTGCAACCGAGCGGCCTTCACCGGCAAGGAATGAGGCGCGTACGCGGTAAGCGACTGTTCCCAAACGTAAATCGAGGCTGGCTGGTTGAACCTGCGCCGGGATGATCTCGGGGCTCGCGGACAGCTCTCCACGCCCGATCATTGCCTCGATCTGCTGGTTTGGGCATACACCTGTCATTCCGATCCCCCCTGATGCCAGAGCGGGATCTGGCCTGTTTGCCATAAACGTCGGTGTGATTTGGTCGGGCTAGCAGGACTCGAACCTGCGACCTTCCGTCCCCCAGACGGACGCGCTACCAGGCTGCGCCATAGCCCGACGTTGAGGTGTTCATAAACACTTTCCCGGCAGGGGCAAGAGGAAATCATCGCCTTTTTTCTTATCCTGCCGACCGGTTCTCAATTCGGTTGATAACAGCGCGCAAGTCTTTGGCGATGGGTGCGATCTTACGCAGCAGATCGTCATCAAACTCGGTCCGTTCCCAAGCCTGCGTGGCGATTCCGCCTAGCAGGGGGGCTTCGTCCAGGTACTCTGGTTCGGGCTGCGCGGGCTCTGCCGCCTGAGGTGGGGGCGAGTCGGCTTCCGGGGATGGTTCAGCTTTGACAGGTTGTGGGGCAGGCTCTGCCGTTTCTGCTGCCGGTGTCGGGTCGCCAAGATCAAGATCGATCTGGCCACTGGTCGCAGCGGGCTTGGCGGCGAAGGGAACGACAACGCTGTCCTCGGCTTTGGTGCCTTCGAGCGGGGCGGGTTCGTCCAGGCTGGGCGACAAGCCCGAGACATAGGATACACCCTGTTCGCGCAAGATTCGCTGCACGCCTTTGATGGTAATCCCATCCTCGTGCAGCAGCTTTTTGATGCCCCCTAGCAGGCGCATATCGTTCGGCCGGTAGTACCGCCGCCCACCAGCGCGCTTCACGGGTTTTACTTGCGTAAACCGGCTTTCCCAGAATCGCAGAACATGAGCCTGCACGCCCAGCCAGTCCGCAACTTCACTGATTGTGCGAAAGGCGTCGGGGGACTTGCTCATGACCGTCTCGTCCCGAACTTACTTGCGATTCCCTGCGGCGACGCGATCCTTCATCAGGTGCGACGGGCGGAACGTCAGAACCCGGCGGGGCTGAATTGGTACCTCTTCGCCGGTTTTGGGGTTGCGGCCGATGCGGGCGGTTTTGTCCCGAACACTGAAGGTGCCGAAAGACGAAATCTTGACCTGTTCGCCACGGACCAAGGCGTCAGACATGTGGTTCAACACGCTTTCCACAAGCTGGGCACTTTCGTTGCGTGAAAGGCCAACCTCGCGGAAAACAGCCTCGCTTAGATCCATTCGCGTCAGTGTTTTATCGCCCATACCAATTCCCCTGTTGCTATCAAAGCATATGGTGACGGGAAATTCGCTGTCAATATCAATGAATTGCGAGCGGCTGTGTAAGCCGTTTTGCGCCGGTTACCAGCGCAGAACCACAGCGCCCCAGGCCAGACCGCCGCCGATGGCTTCGGTCACGATCAGGTCTCCGGGCTTGATTTGGCCGCGTTCCTTGCCGACGGACAGGGCCAGGGGAATCGACGCAGCCGAAGTATTGCCGTGATCCTGTACGGTTACGACGACATTCTCCATCGGCAGACCCATCTTTTTGGCGGTGCCCTGGATGATACGGATATTGGCCTGATGCGGCACGATCCAGTCGACGTCGGCACTGCTCAGCCCCGCGCGGCCCAATGCGGTTTCGGCGGTTTTCGCAAGCTTTTCAACGGCATGGCGGAAGACTTGATTGCCCTGCATGCGCAGGTGGCCAGTCGACTGTGTCGACACGCCACCATCGACGTACAGCAGGTCCTTGTAGCGCCCGTCCGAGTTCAGGTCGGTCGCCAGAATGCCACGATCCTGAGCGGAGCCTTCACCCTCTTGCAGTTCCAGCACGAGCGCACCGGCACCGTCGCCAAACAGCACACAGGTTGACCGGTCCGACCAGTCCATAATTCGCGAGAATGTCTCGGCACCGATGACCAGAACACGCTTGGCCTGTCCCGACAGGATCAGGGCGTTGGCGTTGGTCAGCGCAAAGACAAAACCGGCGCAAACGGCCTGAACGTCAAATGCGAATCCGTTCGTCATGCCCAGCCGCGACTGCACCATCGTTGCCGCCGAAGGGAAAGTCAGATCGGCGGTTGAGGTTGCCAGAACGATGGCGTCGATGTCTTCTGCCTTCAGACCGGCATCTGCCAGCGCGGCTTCGGCCGCTTTGGTCGCGAGATCCGAAGTTGTCTCTTCATCGGCAGCAAAGTGGCGGCGTTCGATACCCGAGCGGGTTCTGATCCACTCATCCGTCGTATCGAGCGTCTTTTCAAATTCGGAATTCGGAACGATGCGCTCTGGCAAATAGTGTCCGACACCTACAACAACTGAACGGCCTGCCATTTGGGTTACTGCCTTTTATTGTTATTCGCCCGCCTTTGGCGGTACGTGGGCGGCATCTTGTGCAAGCTGGGCTGTTGATGCAACCCGTGCCGCCAATTTTTCAGCAAATCCGGACTGGGCCAGGGTAAAGGCCAGTTTGACGGCTGCCGATACGCCGGTGGCATCTGCGCCACCATGTGACTTGACCACGGTTCCGTTGAGGCCAAGGAATACCCCGCCGTTCACACGGCGTGGATCGATCCGTTTCTTCAAACGGTTCAGCGAGGTGATCGCCAGAACCGATGCAAGCCGGGAAAGGGGGGAATACTTGAACGCCTCACGCAGCAGATCGCCGATCAGGCTGGCGGTGCCTTCGCCTGTTTTGATCGCGACGTTTCCGGTAAAACCATCGGTAACAATGACATCGGCCTTGTCGCCGGGGATATCACTGCCTTCCACGAAGCCCACGAAATCGAAATTGGCCTGCTCCGCGAACTCGGCGATCATGGTGTGAGCTTCTTTGAGCTCGGCCCGGCCTTTGTGTTCTTCGGTGCCGACATTCAGCAACCCGATCCGGGGCCTATCCAGCGCCATGCCGTTGCGGGCATACGACGCGCCCATCAGCGCATATTGCAGCAAATCCTTGGCATCGGCGCGGACGTCCGCGCCCACATCCAGCATCACATTGAAGCCTTGCGGGTTGCGTGACGGCCACAGAATCGCGATCGCCGGACGGTTTACGCCCGGCAGTTTGCGCAGTCGTATCATCGACAGCGCCATCAACGCGCCTGTATTGCCGCACGAAACCGCTCCGTGCGCCTCACCTTGGCGCACCGATTCCAGCGTTGACCACATCGAGGTCTGCTTGCCGCTGCGGACAACCTGGCTTGGTTTATCCTCCATCGTGACCACGTCGGGGCAATCACGAAAAACGACGCGCCCCTGCAGGACACGCCGTTTGGCGACTAGTTTACGCAAAACCTGCTCGGGGCCGTGCAAGACGAATGCAATGTCGGGGTTCTTGTTTGCCGATTTGGCAATGCCCGCAACAACAGTCGCGGGCCCCGAGTCTCCGCCCATAGCGTCAACCGAGATGGTAATCCGTCCGGTCTGCGTGGGCTGTTCCGTCATGCCTTAGCCTACGAGTTAAGAGGCTTAGGCCGCGTCTTCGTCCAGGTCGATTTCGTCGGCCTGAGCGACGACTTCACGGTCATCATAGTGGCCGCAGGACGCGCAAACGTGGTGCGGGCGCTTCAGCTCACCGCAGTTCGGGCATTCGTTCGGGTTTGCAGCAACCAGAGCGTCATGTGCGCGGCGGTTGTTGCGGCGCGACTTGGAAACTTTGTTCTGTTGGACAGCCATGGTCTCAACCTTTGTCTATTAAGGGCCGGCAGATTCGCTGCTGGCCGGGTTTCATTCTTCGTTTTCTCGTGGTTTGACGCGCGTTTAGGCGACGAGCCCCGCAATGTCCAACCCAAATTCCGATGAGCGCGCGAAAATACTGCGATTCTCGACATGTTCAAGCGATTTTTCTGGAGGCCTGCTATGACAGGAAATCAGGCCTCTGTCACTCGTCTTTTTTCAACGCGTCGCGCAAATCCGCCAGCCCCGCAAACGGTTTCGCGTCTTCGTCCGTCATCGCCTGTTTGCCCGGCTCAGTAAAATCGGCCTGTTCCATCGCGGCACCGTCCTTGCGCGGATATTGCGGCAGGGCAAGAGAGAGCGCCTCGATCATGACGGATGCAGGGTCGATTTCAGCACCCAGCGGCTCGGTCTCATCGCCTTCGGGGATTTCGAACTCGGGCTCGTCCGGGTCGGACCAGTCGGCCATGTAGACGCGCGACACAGGCACGTCGATGCGCGTTGTCACCGGCTCAAGCGTCACGACGCAGGGCTGAATTACGGTGGCACCGAGTTTTCCGTTGAGAATCCAGTCGCGCTTACCTTGTGCCCTTACGTCACCCACAAAGCTGACCTTGCGCAGGCCCAAAAGCCCCAAATCGGCGCGGATAGCGTCCAGCCCTTGCGTGTCGGGGCGCAATTCAAATGGTGTCGGGGCGTTTTGGGGCAGGTCGGCCACCCGCAGAGATGTGTTGTTGCTCATTCGTGAGCCTTTCCTGTGTTGAACCGGGGCTGCGGTTTATGTAATCGGATAGGGTCCGCAAGGTCCCAAGGCAAGAGGATGTAAATGTTGAAGGTTGTGAACAGGTTGAAACCAGCGTCCAGAACGCTTGTCTTTGCGGCCTGTTTGGTTGCGGTCGGCGCTTGTACGCCCGTCTTCAAGAATCACGGATATATCCCTCCTTCTGATCAACTGGCCGAGATCAAAGTGGGCGTCGACAGCCGCGAAAGCGTCCTGGAAACTATCGGCGCGCCCAGCTCAACCGGTCTGGTGCGGGATTCGGGCTTTTACTATGTCCGCTCGCGCGTGCGCCATTACGGACCGAAACGCCCCGAGGTCGTTTCCCGTGAACTGGTCGCCATCAGCTTTGACCAACGCGGCGTCGTACGCAACATCGAGCGCTTCGGGCTTGAGGACGGCTATGTGGTTGTTCTGGACCGCCGCGTGACCGAATCCGCTGTGACCAACAGAAACTTCCTCAGTCAGCTGCTGGGTAACATCGGCAACTTTAACCCGGCCAATATTCCGGGGGCGACCCAGTAAACACGCCGCATCTTGTTCTGGTCACAGTACGGTCATACGTTCTGTGGTAGAAACGCAGCAACAGGAAACAGGTCAGCAACCGCGGAGGATGCGACCATGGCACTATTGCTTGGTAAGGGCAGGTATCGGGCGCGATTGGCGCAGTCCCCCGAGGACGTGGAGGCGGCGCAGGATTTGCGCACGTTGGCGTTTGGCACGGGTCAGCCCGACAAGGATGATTTCGATCCGGTCTGCGCCCATATCCTGATTGAGGATGCCCGCGCGAACCACCAGCTTGTCTGTTGTTTCAGGATGTTGACCATCGAACATGGGTCCGAGATTGACCGTAGTTACTCGGCCCGGTTCTACGATCTTGCAGCGTTGCGGGGTTTCGAGGGGCGCATGGTCGAGATGGGTCGGTTCTGCATTCATCCCGACTGGACAGACCCCGACATATTGCGGGTCGCTTGGGGGGCAATGACCACTTACGTTGACGAGAACAACATCGAAATGCTGTTTGGCTGTTCGTCCTTTGCCGGGACTGAAACGGCCGAATATCTGGACGCCTTTGCCATGCTCAAACATCGGCATCTGGCGCCAAAACGCTGGCTGCCGCGGGTCAAGGCCCGGAATGTATTCCGGTTCGCCGCGCGCTTGCGCCGAAAACCGGACGCTAAAAAGGCGATGCTTCGGATGCCGCCATTGCTGCGTACCTACCTGATGATGGGAGGATGGGTCAGCGATCATGCGGTGGTGGACCGGCACATGAACACGTTGCACGTCTTCACCGGTCTGGAGATTGGTGCGATTCCCCCGGCCCGCAAACGTCTGTTACGGGCGGTCGCGGGCTAAACGCCGTTGACGCTCTGGGCCTGCCGGTTTAGCTGGCGGGCATGGCGAGAATTCCTTTGTTACAGATGTCCGGCATTTCCCTGACTTTCGGGGGTGATCCGGTTTTTTCCGAGCTTGATCTGGTTGTTCAGCCGGGAGACCGGGTGGCGCTGGTGGGGCGCAACGGGTCCGGTAAATCCACCCTGATGAAAGTGATGGCCGGTTTGGTCGAACCCGATAAGGGCGAGATCGTGATCCCGCCGGGAAAATCCGTTGGCTACATGGAACAAGACCCCACTATGCAGGGGTTCGCCACGCTGGGCGATTATGCCTCCAGCGGGTTGGAGCCCGGTGAATTGTACAAAGTCGAACGCGCGGGTGAGGGGCTCAAGTTCGATCCCTCGCGCGCGGTTGAAACCGCCTCAGGCGGGGAACGGCGGCGGGCGGCGCTGGCCAAGCTGATGGCCGAAGCGCCCGACCTGATGCTGTTGGACGAGCCGACCAACCATTTGGATATCGAAGCCATTGCCTGGCTTGAGCGCGAGTTGGGATCAACCCGCGCGGCCTATGTGCTGATTTCGCACGACCGCGCCTTCCTGCGCGCTTTGACTCGCGCGACGCTGTGGATCGACCGTGGCATGGTACGGCGGCAGGAACAGGGGTTCGAGGCGTTTGAAGCGTGGCGCGACAAGATCTGGGAAGAAGAGGATCAGCAGCGCCACAAGCTGAACCGTCTGATCAAGTCCGAAGCCAAGTGGGCCGTCGAAGGCATCAGCGCCCGCCGCAAGCGGAACCAGGGCCGGGTCCGGGCGCTGCAGGCTTTGCGGGCCGAGAAGGCGGCGCAGATCAAACGTCAGGGCTCGGCTGCGATGACATTGGAGGCAGGGCCAAAGTCGGGCCGAAAAGTGATCGAAGCCAAGGGCCTGGCCAAGTCTTTTGGCGCGCAGCAAATTGTTCGAAATTTCGATCTGTTGGTGCAACGCGGTGATCGCGTGGCCTTTGTTGGCCCGAATGGCGTGGGTAAGACGACGCTGCTTAAGATGCTGCTGGGCCAGGAACAGCCGGATGAGGGCTCGGTAACGCTGGGCACCAACCTTGAGATCGCGGTGTTTGACCAAACCCGTGCACAGTTGGACCCGGAAATGACCCTGTGGGACAGCCTGACCGGAGATCCCGAAATGCGGGTTTCAGGCAAGGCCGATCAGGTGATGGTGGGTGGTCAACCCAAACACGTGGTTGGTTATCTCAAGGAATTTCTGTTTGACGATGCGCAGGCAAGAGCGGCCGTTAAGTCCCTGTCGGGCGGAGAAAAAGCGCGTTTGCTTTTGGCCAAGCTGATGGCCAAGTCTTCGAACCTGCTGGTTCTGGACGAACCGACCAACGATCTGGATGTCGAAACGCTGGACCTGCTGCAAGAGCTATTGGACGACTATGACGGTACGGTTCTGCTGGTCAGCCACGACCGGGATTTTCTGGACCGGGTTGCCACCACAACTATCGCGATAGAGGGCAACGGCCGCGCAACCGTCTACGCGGGCGGATGGTCTGACTACATTGCGCAGCGCGGTGATTTGGCCGAAAAGAAGGTTGATAAAGCAAAGACTCCCAAGCCAAAGCAAAAGCAAGAGGCGCAGCCGAAATCTGGTCTGTCTTTCTCGGAAAAGCACCGGCTTGAGAAGCTGCCTGCCGAGATCGCCCGCCTTGAGGCAGAGATCGGTAAGCTTGAGGAACTGATGTCCGACCCCGAGCTTTTCACGCGAGAGCCCGTCAAGTTCCAAAAAGCGACCGAGGCTCTGGTCGAGCGACAGGAGAAACTGGCCGCGGCCGAGGATGAGTGGCTAACGTTGGAAGAAAAGGCCGAGGGCGCTTAGGCCATCGGCCGGGCCGGATTACCGACGACGGTTTCCCCGGCAGCGACATCCTTGGTCACGACGCTTCCTGCGCCGATGATCGCGTTGTCGCCGATGGTGATGCCGGGCATCAGGATAGCGGCCCCGCCGACCCAGACGTTTCGGCCTATGGTCACCGGCAGACCAACCTCAAGACCCTGCGCGCGTTCGATCGGATCTTTGGCGTGCTGGGCACAGTATATTTGTACATGAGGGCCGAACATTGTGTCATCTCCGACCTGAACCGAGGCCGTGTCCAGAACCACGCACCCTGCATTGAAATAGACACGTGCACCAAGGTGGATGTTCAGCCCGTAGGCGCAATGAAACGGGGCCTCAAGATAACAGTCCGGTCCGGTTGCAGCGAATAAACCCTTCAGTTCCAATGCCATCGCACCGCGGGCATCTGGCGGGCAGGTGTTGTGCGCATGCACTGCGCGGCGCGCCCTTGCCCGCAGGGCTTCCAGTTCAGGGTCCAGGCAGCAATACCACTGCCCGGACTGCATTTTTTCCCACTCGGTCATGGGACAGGCTTATCGCATGCGCAGCGCTCCGTCGATGCGGATGACCTCTCCGTTCAGATACCCCATCTCGACAATGAACCCGGCCAGCCGCCCGTATTCGCGCGGATCGCCGAGGCGGGCAGGGTTGGGGACATCGGCCGCCAGTTGCTGCTGCACCTCTTCGGGCAGACCGGCCAGCATCGGGGTCATGAAAATCCCCGGTGCGATAGTCATCACCCGAACCCCGGTCGAGGCCAGATCGCGTGCCATCGGCAGTGTCATTCCGACTACACCACCTTTTGAGGCCGCATAGGCGGCCTGGCCCTTTTGCCCATCAAATGCAGCGATGGAGGCAGTGTTGATGATCACGCCGCGCGCGCCGTCTGGTTCGGGATCGTTCTTGGTCATTTCAGCAGCAGCCAAGCGCGAGACGTTGAACGTGCCCACCAAATTGATGTCGATTGTGCGCTGAAACGCATCCAGAGGGTGGGGGCCATCCTTGCCGACCGTCTTGATCCCATAAGCAATCCCGGCGCAGTTCACCGCGGCCGTGATGCGGCCCATCTTGCTCATCGCGTGCTCGACTGCCTGTGCGACCGAGGCTTCGTCTGTCACATCCGTTTCCGCAAAATGCCCGCCGATCTCTGCGGCCACTTTTGGGCCGCGCTCAGCGTCGCGATCCAGGATTGTCACTTGCGCACCTTGCTCTGCGAAATAGCGGGCGGTTGCCTCGCCCAGACCTGACGCGCCGCCAGTTATGATTGCCGCGGATGTCGATAGTTGCATCACGGATACCTCTCCAAAATTTTGACACTTTTCTGCCACTTTTGATGTGGCGGTCTTAATAGATGTTGTATATTTGGACTGTCGGACCGTCACAACTGGTGTTGTGTCCGAGTTTAATGAGTGGTGGTGAGCCAAAGTTAACGCATCTTCAGCGGGTATTTATCCGCACTTCATTTGCGGCTCCCACTTGGTAACCGAAGACCCTGACGCACTTGGGTGTTAAGGCGCAAGGAGCTAAATGATGCGAATTAAACTGAAATCTAGCGTTTCGGCTTTGGTGGCCTCTCCGTTTGTCGGGGCGCTTCTGGTAACCACAGCACAATCTGCATCCGGGGTTTGCGACGCACGGACAGCACGGATCGCAGCAAACGCGGGGGACTATCAGACGCTGTGTGAATGCACACAGGTGACACCGAGTTTCCTGAACCGATTGCAAAGGCATTCCGATTTCGATTCGATACTGGCTGCAACTGGGCAACAGTGCCCCGGTTTGGCCGCATTGTTGACGGATTTTTCGACTGGAACGATCGCGGCGGTGACCACGAATGGCGAAGATCGTGATTCCAGCCCGTCATCTGGGAGCGGCTCCAACTCCAGCGGTGAGAATGGTTCGGGCGGCGAATCTTCTGGAGGAGGTAGCTCCTCTGGCGGCGGGTCTGGTGGTGGGTCTGGCGGCGGAGCACCAGGCGGTCCCGGCGGAGCACCAGGTGGTCCGGGCGGCGGAGACGGCGGCGGTAACGGTGGCGGAGACGGCGGCGGCAATGGCGGCGGAGACGGCGGCGGAGACGGTGGCGGAGACGGCGGCGGCAATGGCGGCGGAGACGGCGGCGGTAACGGTGGCGGAGACGGCGGCGGAGACGGTGGCGGAGACGGCGGCGGCAATGGCGGCGGAGACGGTGGCGGAGACGGCGGCGGCAATGGCGGCGGAGACGGCGGCGGCAGCGGTGGCGGAAACGGCGGCGGCAACGGCGGTGGCAACGGCGGCGGCAACGGCGGTGGCAACGGCGGCGGCAACGGCGGTGGAAACGGCGGCGGCAACGGCGGTGGAAACGGCGGCGGTAATGGCGGCGGTAATGGCGGCGGCAACGGCGGCGGCAACGGCGGTGGCAACGGCGGCGGCAACGGCGGTGGAAACGGCGGCGGCAACGGCGGCGGTAATGGCGGCGGTAATGGCGGCGGCAACGGCGGCGGAAATGGTCCCGGCAATGGAAACGGGAACGCTGGCAACCCCGGCAACGGTGGCGGAAACAACGGCGGATCGGGCCCCGGAACCGGTAATGGCGGCAGCAACAATGGCCAGGGCAATGGCTCAGGCAGCGGAGGCGGCGGCCAAGGCAACGGCGGCAGCAATGGTGGCGGCCACGGCGGCGGCCAGGGCAACGGCGGTAGCAATGGTGGTCCCGGTAATGGAAACGGGAACGCGGGCAACTCCGGCAACGGCGGCGGCAACAATGGCGGTTCGGGCCCCGGCACCGGCAATGGCGGCAGCAACAATGGCCAGGGCAATGGCGGCGGCGGCTTTGGAAATGGCGGCAGCAACGGCGGCGGGAAAGAAGAGCGTTAAGCCGGGCCTACCAGCTCTGGATCCCAACAAAAAAGGCCACCCTGTCGGGGTGGCCTTTTTCTATCCGTAATGCGCTCGTATCAGCCCAGCTGGACCAACGCGTGACGTTTTTTGCCCGCGCTCAGCTTGATCGGTGACGACAGCGCACCTGCGTCGATCATCAGGCCCGCATCTGTTAGCGGTGCGTCGTCCAGCTTGGCGCCGTTCTCGGCGATCAGGCGTTTGGCCTCTTTGCCCGACTTTGCCAGACCCGATTTCACGATGACCTGCACGATGGACATACCGTCGCCCAGCTCCTCCGCGCTCAGGGTCAGGGTCGGAAGATCGCCTCCGACGCCGCCTTTCTCGAATACTTCGCGGGCGGTTGCCTCGGCGTTTGCCGCGGCCTCGGCCCCGTGCAGCAGGGTGGTGACTTCATTCGCAAGGCGGATTTTGGCCTCGTTGATCTCGGAACCCTCAAGCGCGCCAAGGCGGTCGCATTCATCGACGGGCAGTTCGGTGTAGAGTTTCAGGAACCGCCCGACATCCGCGTCAGTCGTGTTGCGCCAGAATTGCCAGAACTCATAGGGTAAGCGCATCTCGGCGTTCAACCACACCGCACCGTCCTGAGATTTACCCATCTTCTTGCCATCGCTGGTGGTCAGCAGAGGCGAGGTCAGGCCGTAGATCTCATGATCCAGCACGCGACGTGTGAGGTCGATACCATTGACGATATTGCCCCACTGGTCCGATCCGCCCATCTGTAGCACACAGCCGTAGCGGCGGTTCAGTTCCAGGAAGTCATAGGCCTGCAGGATCATGTAGTTGAATTCGAGGAAGCTCAGCGATTGTTCGCGATCCAAACGCGATTTCACGGACTCAAAGCTCAGCATGCGGTTGACCGAGAAATGCCGCCCGATGTCTCGCAGAAAATCGAGGTAATTCAGGTCGTCCAGCCACTCGGCGTTGTTCAGCATCAGCGCCTTGTTTTCGACGTCGCTGTCATAGTCGATGTAGGCCGAGAACACCTTTTTGATGCCGGCGATGTTTTCGTTGATCTGTTCGGGGCCCAGCAGGGGGCGTTCATCGGCGCGGAACGACGGGTCGCCCACCTTGGTGGTGCCGCCGCCCATCAGGGTGATCGGCTGGTGACCTGTCTTTTGAAACCAGCGCAGCATCATGATCTGAATCAGGCTGCCCACGTGCAACGACTTGGCCGTCGCGTCAAAGCCGATATAGGCCGGTTTGCACCCACTGATCAGCGCTTCGTCAAGGCCCTGATAATCGGTGCAGTCGGCAAGGAAGCCGCGCTCGATCATCGTGGCGATGAAATCCGATTTGGGGTGGTAGGTCATATCGTGCCTCGGGTTAATGTTGCGGGGCACTGTATAGGGCCGTGCAAAGCCAAGGAAAAGGTGCTTTTGCTATTTAAAACGTGCGGGTTTCAGCTTTTGACCGGCGGCAGGCGGAAGGCATAGAACATGGCGATCAGGTTCAGCACCACCAGTGCAAAGATCGGCGTGACCGGGTCGTGCAAATGCGCAACCGCCCCAAGGATCGCCGCAAATACCATTCCGACCAGACCCGCACTGACGTCTCCCAAGGCGACAAGGTAGGGGCGCTCTTGCTCGGCGCTCATCTGAATAAGGTACAGGTAGCGCCCGTAGATGACTCCGTTCCCTCCCAGCGACAGAAGCATAATGACCAGTGCATAGGCCCAGACATTCTGGGCGTAGCCGAGGAAGTTGAAACCCAATGCCATCGCGGCTGACACGGCGGCGATCATGCAGCCCAGCCACATGACCGGTTTGACCGAGATACGATTGCTGAGCCATCCCCACAGGATCGAACCGATGACCATCCCCAGGCTGGCCCCGATGACGAAATAGCTGAGCGAGTGCTTTGTCCCCATGTGCAGCGTTGCGGCATGGATCGTGTAGAAGGGCATCGCCAGCTCGACCGAGACAAAGATCAGACGGGCCGTCAGGAACTTGCGATACCAGTGATAGGCCATCCCGGTCTTGAATCCAGTTGCCAATTCGGCCAGCGGCTTAGGCTTTTGGGCGGGCTCAATGCGGTGGGCCTGTTCTTCCTCAAGCAGTTGCACGCCAGCAAAAGCAACGCCAGCGGCGAACATGGCGATCACACCGCACCACAGGACGACGATGTGGCGCTGCATTGGTTGATCGCCAGCCAGCAGGTCGCGGGTGACCAGCACTACGATAATGGCGAGAACGCCGGAAATGGTGGCTTGCGCGAACACCATCCGGTTCCGTTTCTCAGCAGGCACCGAGATGCCGTAGATCTGACTGGTGCCAAGGCTGGTGATCCCCTGGCACAGCCCCAGCACAACTGCGGTGGTCAGGAAAAGCAACACGATCATAAGGCCGGGCAGTTTGGTTGAAAACAGCGCCACGGCGGCCAGCACCGCGGCAGTCAACAGGTTCGGAGCGTAAACCGCCAGCTTTGCGCGCGTGGCGCGGTTGATGAAGGGCGAGACAAAGATTTCGGCGATCAGGCGCGACCCGGTCACAAAGGGCAGCAACATGCCCGCAAAAAAGGTTGGTGCGCCCAAAGCCAGATAGAGAAATGGCAAAACAAGGTTGGGGTTGATCAACTGTCCCCCGATCGTCGCTAACGCCCCGGACCAGAAGATCAGGAAATAGTTCCTGCCTTCCGAGGGTTGTTTTTGCGAGTATGTATCCGCCATGTGCACCAAAATCCGATTTGTGTTCCTTATACCAAACTACAGGGAAAAAGCGCGTGTCTAGTGCGATCTGCCTTGCCTTGGCTTTTGATCAGGGGGCAGGTTAAACCGCGACACCGCTCAACTATGACGGTGTTCAAGTACCAAGCGCAGGAGAGATAAGCGTGGGCCGGGCCAACAAGCAATCAGGCGCGATCAGGGTTTTGGGCGCAATGTCCGGCACCTCGATGGATGGGGTGGATGCCGCAGTCGTGGAAACAGACGGGCACCGGATCCTCGGCTTTGGACCCAGCGGTTACCGGCCATATTCAGAAGACGAGCGCGCGGTGTTGCGCGCCGCGTTGGGCCAATGGCATGGGCCGGACGTAGACGCCGCGGCCGAGCTTGTGACCGTGGCTCATGCCGAGGCGCTGTCCGAGTTTGACGAGGTCGATCTGATCGGAGTGCACGGCCAGACACTGGCGCACGAGCCCCGCGGGCGCGGAACGTTGCAAGTGGGCGATGGCAAAGGGCTGGCGCAAGCTCTGGGCGTCCCGGTTGTCTGGGATTTCCGCAGCGATGATGTCGCGATGGGGGGCGAGGGCGCTCCGCTGGCGCCGTTCTTTCACTTTGCCTGTGCTAAATGGATCGGAGCAACTCAGCCGCTGTGTTTCCTGAACCTGGGCGGGGTGGGCAATCTGACCTATGTGGACCCCAGCTTTGACGGCCCCGAAGCACCCGGCGCGTTGCTGGCCTTTGATACCGGCCCCGCAAATGCGCCCATTGATGATCTGATGCAGGCGCGTTTGGGCCTGCCCATGGATCGAGACGGCGCGGTCGCGCGTGGGGGAACGGTCGAGATGGGCGCGCTCGAGCTGTTCCTGGCCGAGCCGTACTTTTCCCGGATGCCGCCAAAATCGCTGGATCGGAACGACTTTGCCGAGATGATAAAGCTGGTGCAGGAACTCAGCGATGCGGATGCTGTGGCCACGCTAACGGGTATGTGCGCCGCAGGTGTGGTGCAGGGGATGGAGTACTGCCCCAAACGCCCGACACGCTTGCTGGTCACCGGAGGCGGGCGGCACAACCCGGTGCTGATGGAAATGCTGCGCGTGTCTCTGGACTGCCCGGTCGAACCGGTCGAGGCTGTGGGTCTGGACGGCGATATGCTCGAAGCGCAGGCCTTCGCTTACCTCGCCGCCCGCGTCGCGCGCAGGCTGCCGACGTCATGTCCGGGCACCACCGGAGTGAAGGCTCTGGTCGGGGGTGGGGTTGTTAGTTCGGTTGCGAGTGGAGCGGTGGGCTGAAAGGTGTTTGACTGCAGTCCGCTATGCGGACAAACCAGCCGCTTGAAGTTGTAGGTTATTTGTTCTTTATTGCCTTTCCTGGAAGTAACTCTGTGTCGATCTCTCCATCACTGATGAGCACTGTTCCGTTGACGAGGAGATACTCTACACCCACCGAAGCTTCTGCTGGTTTGTCGATGGTGGCTCGATCACTGATCGTGTCTGGGTCGAATACGGTGATGTCTGCGTCCATACCTACTTGCAGACGCCCTTTGCGTTCCATTGAAGGTACGAGACCGTCAACGAGTTGCGCAGGGATTAGCGAAACTTTCGCGATAGCTTGAGGCCAATCCAGAAGTTGATCTTCTCGCACCCAAACTCTCAAAAACTTGGCGAACGTGCCAGCGCTCCGGGGATTTGATTGCGCATTCCCGGGTACGGGCCAAGTGCTCCCAATAACCGGGGTCCCATCCGGGAGAGTGTACGGTATGGAGTCCGATGCGATGGCGATCCATGGTTTTGCTGTTACCTGCTTCAGGATTTCAGCGTCACCGGCTTTCTTTTCATCCAAATATTCCATAATTATGAATTGACCTGGATCTTCCTCTTGCTCCTTGCGGATATCAGCTTCGTCTTCGATCCAACGCTGTTTGGCCACTAATCGAACGGAGTCAAAATCGATGCCCATCCGGTTGCGGAAATCGTCGCCCTCCTGCAATAGCACCGCTGAGGCAATAGGCATTGTCGCGATCCCGTATGGATAAACTTCGGTAGTCACATCGACACCCAACTCCCTCGCCGATGCCACCATTTCGGCGGCCGTAAGTGTGTCGTGGAGATTTGTTGAATGCAGGTGGCAAATGTTGGTTCGCGCACCAGTGGTTGCAGCTAGACCGAGGACCATGTTGAGACCTTCGAGAGAGCTCAATGGATCAACTTGCGACCAGTTCCTCATGTGTGTACTGATTGGAACGTTGTTTTCGGCTGCGGTCTCCCAAACACGTTGAAGTTCCTTGCCACCGACACCGGGAACGTACCCAGAGTTGACACCAATCCCGAGTGCGCCTTCATCAATACCCTGTTGCAGCAAGGAGAGGACATCTTCCAGTTCTTCGTCGGTGGAGACGTCCGTGGTCCAGCGTGGATACGCGAACGCATTCTGATACCAAGTTGCCGTAGGTTCAACGGGCGGCATTTCGTCTATCATCGTAGCAATGCGAGCAAAGGTCCAAGACGCCGTTGCTCCGAAGTTGGTGGCCCGCCCCTCCGCTTCAGTGGCATCATACCATTGGCCGATCGGTAGCACTCCAGATTCCAACTCTAGTGCCGTCGTTACTCCGTCCAGCGCCTGAAGTCGGTTGGCTGGAAGATCAACTACTGAGTGCGAGTGAAGATCGATGAAGCCTGGGGCCACTATCAGACCAGTTGCGTCAATCACCGTCGACGCTTCGAGCGGTTCCTCTGAAATCTCTGTGATTTCGTTACCAACAATTCCGACACTTCGAACAGCGTCCAAACCAGTTTCTGGGTCAATGACACGTCCGTTGTTAATCGCCACATCCAATTGCTGCGCGCTTAACAGTGTTGGAAATACTACAAGCAGTGCGGATAGAAATTTCATCGAAGGAACCTCACTAGAAAACCCAGCTCCGTGGGAAAGTAGCATGAACAATCACCATTGCGACTTTTGAAACATCAATGTCCCCTTTGGGCTCAAAGCAGCCGTTCCGTAACCAACTATCTGAACGATTGATGCTTCACGCTGCGTACATATTCGCCTGTAAACTCTGAGTAACTGTCCGAAGTGGATTTCAGATGTTCCCTTGTCCAGACGTGCAATGCCGGCAACTGATGAAACGGAACTTTCGGAAAGGCATGGTGTTCGGCGTGGTAGGGCATGTTCCATGCCACGAACCGGACGATCCGATTGGTAAACGTGGTGCGAGAATTCTCGAGCATATTGGCAACCGACGGACAGAGGCCGTGCTCGGCCAGAAGATAGAGCCGCAGAAAAGGTTGGCCGATCAGAACTGGTAAAATCCACAACCACAACAGAAGCGAGGAGGCGAACAGGCTTAGTGCAGCGACCAGATAGAGGGCCAACAGCAAGCGTGCCTCGATCCGCATGGCTTTATGTTGACGCGCTGGCAGGTATGGGGCGTCGATCCGGCCGATGGCATTTTGGAACAGGACGCGGGTCATTCCGGACCAGTAGGGCCAGCCGGACAGGTAGATCAGCAGGCTCCGCCGATCTTGCGGGCGCGGCTTTCCACCCAGTTCGGGATCTTTTTCGGGGTGGTTCGTCCATTTGTGGTGAGCCAGATGAAAGTATCGGAACCACGTGAAGGGCAGGGCGATCGGAATAGAAACCAGATGCCCGATGACGTCATTCAGCCAGCCGGTTTTGAAAGGCGTCTTGTGCGTGCACTCATGGCTGAGCGTAAACAGAAACACCAGCAGAATGCCCTGAGGCAGGATCAGCAGCGGCCACAGCGGCATCTGCAACGCGATGCCGGTGCTGATCACACCCAGCAGCGCCAGATAGCCCGCCAGATGGCGCAACCCCGCGCGGTCCGAGCGCTGTTGCAGCCGATCCTTAGCGTCGGGCGGCAGGGAAGCTATGAGGGCGCGGTGATCCATGCCTTAGCCGCGAGGGATGTCGAAGCGGGGCTGGGCCAGCTCGAACCCTTCGAATTGAAACCCCGGTGAGACAGTGCAACTGACCAGAGTGAAATCTCCGGTACTGCGCGCGGCCTGCCAGTGGTTTTCGGGTACGATCAGTTGCGGAGCACCTTTCGACAGGTCCGGGGTCAGTAGGTGATCGGTGGCTGGACCCTCGTCCGTTTCGCTGAGAGACAGGATCAAAGGCGCGCCTGCGTGGTACAGCCAGATCTCGGTTGCGTCCACGCGGTGCCAGTGGCTGCTTTCGCCTGCGGCCAGCAGGAAATAGATGCAGGTGCCGGTTGCACGGCCCTCGTTCTCGGCACGCCAGGTTTCGCGGAACCAGCCGCCCTCGGGGTGTCGCTGCAGGTTCAGGTGGTCGATGATGTCTTGTGCGGTCATGGGGCCTCTCGATTTTCGGGCCGATTATGCACGCGATCCGGCGATCCGCTATGGTATTCGTGCGCGCAAGGAATATGTTTGCCGCATGACCCTGACGATCCCCTTCGACAACAGCTACGCCCGCCTTCCCAACAGCTTTTACGCGCGACAGGCGCCGATCCCCGTGCGTGCGCCGCGCCTGATCGCGTTTAATGCGGAATTGGCCAAGATTCTGAACGTCACGCCGGGTGATGTCGAAGAAATGGCCGAAGCCTTTGCTGGGAATACGCTGCCAGATGGGGCCGAGCCGATTGCGCAGCTTTACTCAGGCCATCAATTCGGCAGCTATAACCCGCAGTTGGGTGATGGCCGCGCTGTTCTGCTGGGCGAGACCGTTGGGGCGGATGGCATCCGCCGCGACATTCAGCTGAAAGGCTCGGGTCCCACACCATTCAGCCGCCGCGGAGATGGGCGCGCCTGGTTGGGTCCTGTGCTTCGCGAATACGTAGTGTCCGAAGCGATGCACGCGCTGGGCATACCCACGACCCGAGCCCTGGCAGCGGTCGAGACCGGAGAGATCGTGCTGCGCGAAGGACCGATGCCCGGCGCGGTTCTGACCCGCGTGGCCCAGAGCCATCTGCGCGTGGGTACGTTTCAGGTATTTGCCGGGCGCGGACAATTGGATAGCCTGCGCCAGCTAACGGATTACGCCATCGCGCGCCACTACCCGGATGCCGAAGGCCCCATGGGTCTACTGCGCGCTGTGGTCGAGGCGCAATCGCGGCTTATCGCGGCTTGGATGAGTGTGGGCTTTATCCATGGGGTGATGAACACCGACAATTGTTCGATCGCCGGTGAGACCATCGACTATGGTCCGTGCGCCTTCATGGACAGCTATCATCCAAACACCGTTTACAGTTCAATCGACCGGATGGGGCGCTATGCCTATTCCAACCAGCCTGACATCGCGGTTTGGAATCTGGCACAACTGGCGACGGCCTTGATCCAGCAGATGGAGGACAAGGACGCTGCCGTAGAAGAAGCGACCGAGATCGTACACGCCATGCCCGCGCTGCTGCAGGAGAACTGGTTGAAACGGTTCCGTGCCAAGATCGGGCTGGTGACCGAGGAAGAAGGCGATCTCGAGCTGATCTCGGACCTGCTGACACGGATGGCGCACAATCAGGCCGATTTCACCAATACGTTCCGGGCGCTGGGCGGAGAGGCCGCGAGGGGTCAGTTCACAGATCCCGCTGCCTTTGACACATGGTCCGACGGTTGGGCTGGACGTTTGGCGCGTGAACAGGATCCGTCGGCCGTTATGGCAGGTTCAAACCCCGCCTACATCCCGCGCAATCATCGGGTCGAGCAGATGATCCAGGCCGCTGTTCAGGGGGATTATGAGCCATTTCACCGATTGATTGCTGTGCTATCTCGACCCTACGAAGATCAGCCGGATGCGGACGACCTCAAACGACCTCCGACCGATAGCGAAGTGGTCCACGCCACGTTTTGCGGGACCTGACCGGTTAAGCCCCGTCGCGGTAGGGATTGATCTCGTCCGGCCATCGCCGGGCGTATTGCGAGATCATCAGATACACGTCCGCCCCGTCGATAGCCTGCCGCGCATCTGCGATCATACGCAGGTTCAGCGTGTCGACCTGATCGGCGGTGATCGCGCGCAGCGGGTCATAGTAGACCGTTATCAGAACGGTGCGGCCTTGTTTGGTCACGGACATATCCCGCAACGCGCCACCATCCTCGGTGATCGCAGGACGCAAGGCGCGACGGGCGGCGGCCAGAAGGTCCGGGCTGGCGGTGGCATAGGCCAGCTCTCCCAATCCCCCTCGGAAGTCGCGCAGATAAGACCCGATGGCCAGCAAGCACAGGAACAGCACGATGATCGAGTCGCCTATGGGCGCAATAGCCGCGAGTGCTCCGTCCCGAAACAGGTAGATGGCGCCAAGGCCGATCCCTGCGGCGGCGGTGAATAGCCCGTCGAACAGCGATGCTTTGGCCTCCAGCCGTAGGATCGCGCTGGTTTTACCGGTCTTGCGCCAAGTGAAAAAGTGAAACGCCCACAAAAGAAGGCAGGTCAGACCGATCGTGGCAAAGTAGAGGAACATCGGGCCGAAAATCAGCGGCTCAGGCGTCATGCCATTGTAGTAGCTATAGATGTTCTTGCCCGCGTTGGTGATGGCAAACAGCACCAGACCCAGCAGCGAGAGCGCGCGAAACGTGGAAAAGATCGCTTCATCCGCTGCATAGCCGAAGGGCCGACGCTTGTCGGGGCCTGCGTCGATCCGCAAACTGATCTGACGGCCCAGCAAAGCCGACCCAAACCCCACCAGCGAGAACAAACCATCCATCATGATCGCGTTTGAGTTGGATAGAACCCCGGCCAGAATACCCGCCGCACCCATGAAGAGGTTGCCGACCATCGCGACGATAAGGGCGCGTCCTTCCAGCTGTTTTCTGCGGTCTGCGGTTGGCATCGACATCGGTAACGTCCTGATATGGCATCAAACACCCGAACAGATACCTGTTTGCGGGGCCTAGTCCAATATGTGCAGAGCGCTTTCGTTAGTCCCGCAGGATCTCGAGGACCGCGGCTGAGACGATCAGCACCGCTCCGAGTAGTTCGCGCAGACCAAAGGGTTCGCCCGCAAACGCGGCGGCCGAGGCCAGGCCCACGACCACTTCGCTCATCAGCAAAAGGCCGACGCGGGCAGGGGACAGCTTGGTGGCGGGCCAGATCGTCATAAAGACCATTGGCAGGGTGTAGAATGCTGACAGCAGAACGAACTGCAGGGTCCAGACCAGATCGGCCTTGGCAATGACCGGCAACGCGGGTTCAGGCAGGACCGTGAGGCTGAGCAGAGACAGGATCAGCGCGCCCGCGACAAAGGCAAAGACCTGACCTGAGGCTGAGATCGTGCTGGTCCGGTACAGCCCCAGTGTCCCCAGCGCCCAGCATATCCCCGAGGCCAGCGCCAACCAGTCGCCTATGTTCTGCGGAAGGGGGATACCGCCAGATCCTCCCAGCACGACGAACAAGCCACCGACGCCGCAGACAAGACCCGCAAGGCGACCAACGCTCAGGCGTTCGCCCAAGAACACGCGCCCCAGAATCGTGCCCCAGATTGGTGTGAGGTAGAACAGGAGGATCGACCGAACCACGTCCGTATAGACAAGGCTGATGGAGTAAAGGCTGAAAGCCGCACCGGTGAACATCCCGCTGAACACAAGATCGCGCCATTGCAGGGCCAGTGTTCCACGCTCTTTCCAGATGAAGGGAACCAGCGCCAAAAGCGCGACGCTGTACATCGCGATCCCCGGCCAGGGTCCGGTCAGTCCAAGATCATAGAAAAAGCGCACGGGGATCCAGTAAAGACCCCACATCATTCCACCGATCACCAGAACGATACTGGCCCAAGTACGGTTGTTCGAGACTGTGTCGCTGGAAACCATTGGTGCTCCGGGTGTGAGACCGCGTACTGCCGGGATAGAGTATCGGTGGCCCGAGGATCAAGCATCGCGTTCATAAACGCATCGCTTGCCTGAATCTTGTGCAGCGACGCCTTGGTTCAATCCGCAGCAGGACGCGCATGCGGCACACTGGGGGGTTGCGCCCGGCCACAAGCGTGGCACTTTGGCGATCAGTGATTTGATCGGAACCCTATGTCGCCTACGTCAACCCTGCGGATTGCAAGCTATAACATCCAGAAATGCGTTGGGCTGGACTTTCGCCGTCAGCCACAGCGTATCCTGCAGGTGATCGAAAGCATGCAGGCCGATATCGTCGTGCTGCAAGAGGCCGACAAGAGGTTGCCGCCACGTCCCGCTGCCCTGCCGCATTTCATGCTGGATGAGGCAGGCTGGGAAATTGTTGATTTGGGTGGTGCGGGAAGTCTGGGCTGGCATGGCAATGCCGTGATCTGGCGCGGCGACAGGATTGACGTGCGTCAGACCGGACATCACGATCTGCCGGGGTTCGAACCGCGCGGTGCTGTTCGGGTCGAGTTTGACACCCAGATCGGCCCGCTGCGTGTGATGGGCATGCATCTGGGTCTTCTGCCCGCCTCCCGGCGACAGCAGATCCATCAGCTGCGCCGGTGTGACGAAGAACTGGACGACATGCCCACTGTATGGGCCGGGGATTTCAACGAATGGTCGCGCCAGCCGGTGCTGGACCACCTCGCCCCCGATATGCGCTTTTTGCCGCCGGTGCCAAGTTTTCCCGCCGCTCAGCCGTTGGGCGCGTTGGACCGGATCGCGCTGGGCGAAGGCCTTGAGGCGGTGGTGCATGGCGTCCATAGCGCGCGACCTGCGCATATCGCATCCGATCACTTGCCGATATGGGCTGACCTGCGGCGGGTGGCCTGAGCGCAATTCCTCTGTGGCGCCAGCGAAGCAGACGTATTAAGACAGAGGCCCGAACTACTTTGAGGGTCACTATGTCCGACACAATCATCGCCCGTTGTGAAGCCAAAGGTCTGCGCATGACGGGGCAGCGCCGCACGATCGCTCAGGTGTTGCAGCAGAGCGATGACCACCCGGACGTGGAAGAGCTCTATGCCCGCGCCTCAGAAGTGGATGCGGGCATCTCGATCGCGACGGTTTACCGGACCGTGAAGCTGTTCGAAGAGGCCGGGATTCTTGAGCGTCTGGAGTTCGGCGACGGCCGCGCGCGATATGAAGACGCCGAACGTGACCATCACGACCATCTGATCGACATGCAGTCGGGCGAGGTGATCGAGTTCGTGGACCCCGAGATCGAAGCCCTGCAGGAAAAAATCGCGGCCAAGCTGGGGTATCGGCTGAAAGGGCATCGGTTGGAATTGTACGGCGTTCCGCTGGAACAGGACTGATCCATCACGAAACGCGATTGATGGCCGCACGGCAATTCATGAAACATGTCGCAATATCGCTTGCGACGTCGCGGATGATACGGTTTCTGTGAGGCAACGGCCTGGATTTATCGGCCCAACCCTACGGACACGCGCATGAATAACGTACACGGCATTTTGCTGATCGTCGGCTCGATGGCAGCCTTCTCGCTTGAGGATATGTTCATCAAGCACCTGTCGGCCAGTGTCTCGACCGGTCAGATCATGATCATCCTTGGCGTGGTCTGCGGCCTTGTGTTTGCGGGCATGTCGTTGGTCACCCGTAAACGCATCTTTGATCCGCTGGCGTGGAAACCCTTGCCGCTGTTGCGGGCCGGGGCCGAGGCGTTTGGTGCCGTGACCTTTGTCACCGCGCTGTCTCTGGTCGATCTGTCCACCGTTGCGGCGGTCTTTCAGGCAATGCCATTGGCTGTAACCATGGGCGCCGCTCTGTTCCTGGGCGAAACCGTTGGTTGGCGGCGGTGGAGCGCTATCGGGTTCGGTTTCATTGGCGTTCTGATGATTATCCGGCCGGGTTTGGCCGGGTTCCAGCCCGAGTCCCTGTTTGTTGTGGCCACCGTGATTGCGATTGCTGCCCGCGACTTGATCACGCGTAAACTGGATGCACGTGTCGCCTCATCCGTCGTCGCTCTGCAAGCCTACCTGGCCATTGCATTGGCCGGTGCGGCCCTGATGGTGTTCTCTGGCCAGCCTGTGGTTCCACTGCAATCCGCGCATGTGGGGCCGTATCTAGGCGCGATCGGTTTTGGCGTGCTGGCCTACTACGCCATCGTGACGGCCATGCGGATCGGCGAAGCCTCGGCCCTGACGCCGTTCCGGTATACCCGTCTGGTGTTCTCGATGGCGGCTGGCATGATGATGTTCGGCGAACGTCCTGACATGATGACAATTGCGGGTGCGACACTGATTATCGGATCGGGTATGTACACCTTCTTGCGCGAACGCCGCCTGGCCCGGGCGGTGGCGGTTGCGGCCTGACGGATCGTCGCACGTTTGCGCAAACAGAAGGCTGTTAGCCCTAAAGGTCGTTGAATATACCTGTTAGCGGTAACATCACCGGTTTACTTTTGGTCGCGTGATGCTATGAGGCATGCAATGAATTCAGCCATAGGGACGGGCCTCATGAGCACTATCATCGACATTCACGCACGCGAAATCCTGGACAGCCGGGGTAACCCAACGGTCGAAGTGGACGTGATCCTGGAAGACGGCACCATGGGCCGCGCCGCAGTTCCTTCGGGCGCGTCGACCGGTGCCTATGAGGCGGTGGAAAAGCGCGACGGAGACAAGTCGCGTTACATGGGCAAAGGTGTGCTGGAGGCCGTGGCGGCCGTGAACGGTGAAATCGCCGAGGAACTGGTCGGTTATGACGCGACCGAACAGGTCGCTATCGACGGCGCAATGATCGAACTGGACGGAACCGAGAACAAGGGCCGTCTGGGCGCAAACGCCATCCTGGGTGTCTCTCTGGCAACGGCCAAAGCTGCCGCGGATTTCACCACGCAGCCCTTGTATCGTTACGTGGGCGGCACCTCGGCCCGTGTTTTGCCAGTTCCGATGATGAACATCATCAACGGCGGTGAGCACGCGGACAACCCGATCGACATTCAGGAATTCATGATCATGCCGACCTCGGCCGCGAATATCCGCGAAGCCGTGCGCATGGGGTCCGAAGTCTTCCACACGCTGAAGCGCGAGCTGTCGGCCGCCGGTCTGGCGACTGGTGTTGGCGACGAAGGCGGCTTTGCCCCGAATATCGCCAGCACCCGCGAGGCGTTGGATTTCATTCTGCAGTCCATCGAAAAGGCAGGCTACAAGCCGGGCGAAGAAATCCACCTCGCGCTGGATTGCGCCGCGACCGAATACTACAAGGACGGCAAATACGTCCTGTCGGGCGAGAACATCTCGCTGACCTCCGAGGAAAACGCCGAATACCTGGCCGCTCTGGTCAAAGACTACCCGATCATCTCGATCGAGGACGGCATGTCCGAGGATGACTGGGACGGCTGGAAAGCCCTGACCGACATGATCGGCGACAAGGTGCAGCTGGTGGGCGACGATCTGTTCGTGACCAACCCGGCGCGTCTGGCCGAAGGGATTGAGCGCGGCTGCGCCAACTCGATGCTGGTCAAGGTGAACCAGATCGGGTCGCTGACCGAGACCCTGCGCGCCGTCGATATGGCCCACCGTGCCCGTTACACCAACGTGATGTCCCACCGCTCGGGCGAGACCGAGGACGCCACCATAGCCGATCTGGCGGTTGCGACCAATTGCGGTCAGATCAAAACCGGCTCGCTGGCGCGGTCGGACCGGTTGGCCAAGTACAACCAACTGATCCGCATCGAAGAGTCGCTGGGTGAGGTCGCGGAATACGCAGGGGCCTCGATCCTTCGCAACTGATGGCAACAATGCTAAATTGATCCTCAAGTGTTTTCTGAGGGTCAGGTTTTGTTGGACATTATTGAAGCCAAGACGCCGAACCACTTTGATGAGGTTCGGCGTTTGTGTTGGGAATACCGAGATTTTCTGATGACGCTGGACGAGAAGTCTGTGCGCGTTGCAAAAACCGTCTATCCAGAAAATGTCTACGCCAGACTGATGGATGAAATCGAAGTCGAGCACGCCGTGCCCAGCGGCGGCGTGAGGCTGGCACTGAAGAACGGACAAGCCGTTGGGTGCGGTATGTTTCGGACAATCGAGCCAGGCGTCGCCGAAATCAAAAGGGTCTTTGTGAGTGATGCCGCCAGAGGGACGGGGGCGGGGTTCGCCATTATGACATCCCTAATCGAACAATGCCGCAAGCAGGGTTTCGATTTCATTCGCATGGACACCGGAAAACCGTTGGAAGCGGCAATACGCTTGTACCTTTCGATGGGGTTCAAACTACGCGACGCGTATTTTGAAATTCCGGAGATTGCCAAAGACACACTGGTGTTTTTTGAGATGCCTCTGCACAGGTAAACTGCAAAAAACCCATAGAACACCCCAAAAAAAAATTGTGCTGTTCGGCTTTGATTTTTCTCAAGAAATCAATTTTGGCCGCAAATAATTAGCATAAATTCGATTATGTGTGAACTTTTCCCTATTTGCCGGACCCCGCTGTCTCGTATCCTGACTGCATTACAGAAAAGGAGAACGCCATGACTGGTTCGAAATTCCTTCTCGTAGCTTCAGTGATCAGCACTGTTTTTCTGGCGGCCTGTGCGGGGCCGGGCACCTATCCGATTACCGGCGCGCCGGTTTCTGCAAGTGACCCGGTTCTGGAAATGCAATCGCCAACTTACATGTATCGCGGCGAAGCCCGTTAGGGCTTCCACGGGGGGAAGGGCGGCGACGCCCTTGAATACCGATCTGTTTCAGAGCTTACGGCTCATCAGCACATAGCGATCGCGCGGTTTGAACCCGGTGCGCAGGTACAGTTTCTGCGCGGTTTCGTTGGTGCGATCAACTTCGAGGTGAAGGGCTGTCAAGCCAGCCTCGGCCAGCGCTTTGGGCAGATCCAAAAGAACTTCGGTGGCAATGCCACGGCCGCGGACGGCGGGGCGGATGTAAATCTCGTCGACAAACGCGTCCATGCCGCCGAACTCGACCGACCAGCCGAAGGTCAGGATGACATAGCCCAGGGGCGCGCGCCCCGGGCCGATCAGGTAGACACACCCATGGGGGATCCCATCAAGCAAAGGGGCCAGCG
This sequence comes from Ruegeria sp. BC3, assembly GCF_056539265.1. Lineage (NCBI taxonomy): Bacteria > Pseudomonadati > Pseudomonadota > Alphaproteobacteria > Rhodobacterales > Roseobacteraceae > Ruegeria > Ruegeria sp. BC3. Next base: position 741,068 of record NZ_JBQFUP010000001.1, on the reverse strand, counting down.
CGTTGCGGGTCTGATCCATGTCCTGCGCGATCTGCGCTTCGATGTGAAACGCGGTCACGAGGCCCATCAAACGGTCCAGATCCTCGGGGCGGGCCAGGCGTAGGGCGGCGCTCATAGTCGGGCCAGCCGTTCTGTGAGCAGGTCAAAGAACCCTTGGGCGTCAACATCCCCGATGAACATGGCATTTGGCGCGCGGTCAGTGACCCGCCACCAGTCGGCCACGGTCATGCCAAGCGTCAATTCTGACTGGGTTTCGATCTCAACATTGATGTGGCGGCCCGAGAACAGATCGGGTCGGATCAGGTATGCGGTGACGCAGGGGTCGTGCAGCGGCGCGCCTTCCGAGCCGTATTTCTCTTTGTCGAAGCGTTCGAAGAAGTCGGTCATTTCCGCCACAGCATGTCCAACTTTGCTGTCCAGCGCCCGGAACGCATCATTGCGGTGCGGTGTGACCAGCGCGTCATGAGTTACGTCCAAGGGCATCACAACAATATGCGCCCCGGATTTAAACACGATATCAGCGGCTTCTGGGTCGACGTAGATGTTGAACTCAGCGGCCGGGGTGATGTTCCCAACCTCAAAATAGGCCCCGCCCATCAGAACGATTTCCTGAACCCGGTCGACGATATCGGGTGCTTTGCGGAACGCTGTCGCAATGTTGGTCAGCGGCCCCAGCGGGCAGAGCGTCACCGTGCCGGATTCGTGGGCGCGCAGGGTTTCAATGATGAAGTCGACGGCATGTCCCTCGGCCAGTGGCATTTCGGGATCGGGCAGTACGGGGCCGTCCAGCCCGGTTTTGCCGTGTACATGCTCAGCCGTGACCAGCGGTCGATTCAACGGGCGGTCGCATCCGGCGTAAACTGGGATATGCGTGTGACCGGCCAGTTCGCAAACGATCCGCGCGTTCTTGGCGGTCAGTTCCAGCGGCACGTTGCCAGCAACGGCGGTAATGCCAAGAACATCAATTTCTTCGGGGCTGGCCAGGGCCAAAAGGATGGCGACGGCGTCGTCCTGTCCGGGATCGGTGTCGATGATTATTTTGCGCGGTGCCATGCTTTGCCTCCGGGGTCTTGAAGCGCGGACACTCGCAAGTGTCACTGCACTTGTCCAGCGGTTTCAGGCCCCGGTTGCGGCATCCACAGGCGGGAGTTTGCCATTGGCGCGATGCTCATCTGTTTTCACCTCGTCCCACAAGGCATCCATCTCGGCCAGATCGCTTTGCGCAGGCGTTTTTCCACGGGCAGCCAGACGTGCTTCGACCTGTTCAAAACGGCGCGTGAACTTGGCATTGGTGCGGCGCAGAGCGGCCTCGGGTTCGATACCCAGATGGCGGCCAAGGTTGACCATCACAAACAGCAGATCGCCGAATTCATCCTCAAGCGCGTCGGCGTCCATGTTGTCGCGCGCTTCTTCCAATTCGGCGGCCTCTTCGGTGATCTTGGCCAGTACATGGCTGGCATCCGGCCAGTCGAATCCCACACGGGCGGCGCGTTTCTGTAGTTTGTGCGCGCGCAACAGGGCGGGCAGGTTTGCGGCCACACCGTCCAGCGCGCCTTTCTGTTCCTTGCCGGCGCGTTCTGCTGCTTTGATCGTTTCCCAATCCAGCGTTTGCTGTTCGGCAGACTTGTCGCGGGATTCGTCGCCAAAAACATGCGGATGACGGGCAACCATCTTGTCCGACATGGTGCGGACGATGTCCTGAAAGGTGAAATATCCAGCCTCTTCAGCCATTTGCGCGTGGAAGACCGATTGGAACAGCAGGTCACCCAGTTCTCCCTTCAGCTCATCATAGGCTTCGCGCTCGATGGCGTCGGCAACCTCATAGGCCTCTTCAATCGTATAGGGCGCGATGGTCAAAAAATCCTGTTCGATGTCCCACGGACAACCGGTTTCAGGATCGCGCAGGCGGCGCATGATTTCCAACAGGCGCTCGATACCAGCGTCGCTGTCATGGATCAGAGGATTTTCGGCCATTGCGAACCCTTTCGTTCCGGTGTCAGATGCATCCATTCCGCAGTCCCGATCAGGAGTCCACCCCAGATGCCCGTCGTCAACCGAATTGCCGATTACTCAGCCGATATGGCCGCATGGCGCCAGCACCTGCATACAATCCCCGAGTTGGAGTTCGAATGTCATGAGACGGCGGCCTTTGTGGCGGACCGCCTGCGCGAGTTCGGAGTTGACGAGCTGCATGAAGGCATTGCCAAGACCGGCATCGTCGCCATCATCAACGGGCAGGGTGAGGGGCCAACGATCGGCCTGCGCGCGGACATGGATGCTTTACCCATCCCCGAAGAGACGGGGGTCGCGTACGCCTCGACCAAACCCGGCAAGATGCACGCTTGTGGCCATGACGGGCACACGACGATGTTGCTGGGTGCGGCGCGTTACCTTGCTGAAACACGGAACTTTCGCGGCCGAGTCGCTTTGATCTTTCAACCTGCCGAGGAAGAAGGCGGTGGCGCTGGCATCATGGTCGATGAGGGGATCATGGATCGGTTCGACATCTCTCAGGTCTACGCATTGCACAACGCGCCGGGTCTGCCCGAAGGGTCATTCCACACAACGCCGGGCCCGATCATGGCGGCGGTAGACACGTTCGAGGTTCATATTCAAGGCGTCGGCGGCCACGGAGCTATGCCGCATGAGACCCGCGATCCGGTGATGGCGGCCTGTGGTATCGCACAGGCGATCCAGACCATCGTCAGCCGCAACAACTATGCGCTGGATGATCTGGTCGTTTCGGTCACTCAAATCCACACCGGAACCGTGAACAACGTGATCCCGGACACCGCTTACATCAACGGCACGGTACGAACCTTTGACCCAACGGTCCAGAAGATGGTGATGGAGCGAATGGAGCAGATCGTGCAAGGGCAGGCGCAATCCTATGGCGTTGAGGCGCGGCTGGAATACGAGGTTAACTACCCCGCCACCATCAATGACGCGACCAAGACAGAGTTCGCAGCGGAGGTTGCCCGCGATATTGCCGGAGAAACGCAGGTCATTGCCAATATCGACGCGATGATGGGGGCCGAGGACTTTTCGTTCATGCTGCAATCCCGTCCCGGTGCCTATCTGTTTGTAGGGCAGGGTGACAGCGCCGGGCTTCACCATCCAAAATACAACTTCAACGACGAGATCGCGCCGGTCGGAGCGTCCTTTTTTGCGCGGATCGTCGAAAAAGCGCAGCCGCTGGGCTGACGAGGGGAAAGAATGGCACTGGAAGACGCAAAGAACCAGGTGGACGAGGCGTTCACCAACCCTGATCTCAAGGGTTTATCTTACGAAAATACCTTTGGCGGTGCGACATCGTTCCTCCGCCGCCTCTACACCAAAGACCTGAGCGGCGTGGATATTGCCGTGACCGGCGTGCCGTTTGACCAGGCGGTAACCAACCGCCCTGGCACCCGTCTGGGACCGCGCGCAATCCGCGAGGCCAGTGCGCTGCAATCCCCGGACGCGCCTTATGGCTGGCCCTTTGATGCGCTGAGCGAGTTGGCGATCGTGGATTATGGCGACATGGCCTACGACTATGCCAATATCCCGGCCTTTCCTGACACGCTGAGCGATCATATCCGCACGATTCTGGCCGCGGACGTGGCATCGGTGACGCTGGGCGGCGACCACTACATCAGCTTCCCGATCCTCAAGGCCTATGCCGAGAAATACGGGCCAATGTCGCTGCTGCAATTCGATGCGCATACCGATACCTGGGCCGACGACGATATGTCCCGTGTCGATCACGGGACCATGTTCTACAAGGCGGTGAAGTCGGGAATCGTCGACCCAAAACGCTCGGTTCAGGTGGGTATTCGGACCACCAATGAGGACACTCTGGGCGTCAACATCATTGACGCGCGCGAGGTCTACGAGTCCGGCCCTGCCGCCGTGGCTCAAAAGATCAAGGGTATCCTTGGTGACAGCCCCGTGTATCTGAGTTTCGACATTGACGGTTTGGACCCGGCCTTCGCGCCCGGCACCGGCACGCCTGTTTGGGGAGGTTTAACCTCGATTCAGACCCAGATCATCCTGCGCGACATCGCGGGCATCAACATCAAGGGCGGGGACGTGGTCGAGGTATCGCCGCCCTATGACACCTCCGGCGCAACGGCCATCGCAGGCGCGCATGTGGCGACGCAGATCATTTGCCTTTTGGGGTGGAACAAGTTGCTACCTTAACCTTTGGTTAGCCATCTTTCCGGTATCACGTTAACCAAAAGACCGGACGGGAGACATACGGGCATGACTGATTTTAACCAACCGATCAGCGGCAATGATCTGGCGCGGTTTTCCGGGCCGAATACGTTCATGCGATTGCCGCATGCGGAGTCTCTGGCCGGTCTGGATGTGGCAGTTCTGGGGATTCCGGTGGACATCGGCACCTCTTGGCGGTCGGGAACACGGTTCGGCCCCAAGCAGATCCGCAGCGAAAGCGCGATGATCCGGCCCTATAACATGGCCAATTCCGCAGCCCCCTTCGACAGCCTTCAGATCGCAGATATCGGAGACTTGGCGATCAACACCTTCTCACTGGCAGACAGCCTGAAGATCATAAAGGAAAGCTATGACGCCATTCTTGATCAGGCAGTGATCCCTGTGGCTATGGGCGGCGATCATTCGATCACCCTGCCTATTCTGCGGGCCATTGCGGGCAAACACGGGCCGGTCGCGCTGGTGCATGTAGATGCGCATGCGGACGTCAATGACGAGATGTTTGGAGAGCGTGAAACCCACGGCACGGTCTTTCGCCGCGCCTACGAAGAGGGGCTGATCGTCCCGGAAAAGACGTTTCAGATCGGCATTCGCGGCTCGGGCTATGCGGCGAGCGATTTCTCTGAGGCCCGCGATTGGGGCTTTCGCCAGTTTCCCGCATGGGAACTGTGGCAGCAGAACCTGACCGAGATCGGCTCGCAGATCCGCAAGACGATCGGCGACCACCCGGTCTATGTCACCTACGACATAGACAGCCTCGACCCGGCCTATGCCCCCGGCACCGGCACGCCCGAGATCGGAGGGCTGACGACCCCGCAAGCCTTACAACTTATACACGCGCTGGCGGGGGTGAATTTGGTGGGCTGCGATCTGGTCGAGGTCTCTCCGCCCTATGACCCCTCTGGGAACACCGCGCTAACGGCAGCGAACTTGTTGTTCGAACTGTTGTGCATCCTGCCGGGTGTGACGTCGCGGTAGGCAGGTTCAAGGCGGCTTGCTCCACCGGTCGGCCGGGATATTCTTTCCCAAAGGGACTAGATTGGGATGAAGATGATAGCGCTTTGGCTTGGTATTGGTGCGGTTATTCTGCTGGGGGCGTATATCCGCCTCGCTCCTTCGGACCCGGCGAAATGGCATGTTGCTCCGGTCGGTGAGCAGAACCGCGACCTCGAAGGAGGGGCCGTTCGCGTGGTCGAGACCGGGCCGGACGGCCTGGCAAAACTGGACGCAATTGCGCGCGCCACGCCGCGCACGTCAGTTCTGGCCGGTTCGGTCGATGAGGGGATGATCACGTATATCACGCGAACCAAAGTAATTGGCTTTCCCGACTACACCACTGCCCAGCAGGATGGCGACACCCTGCGCATCTACGCGCGCCTTCGCTTTGGGCGCTCAGATTTTGGGGTAAACCAGGCTCGTGTTGAGGGGTGGCTTGCTCTGCTGCAGCCCTGAGGACAAGCAGCCCTCCTGAACCTCGCGCCACATAGGTACATTCAGCGACATCTGGCATTGGGCCATGAACATGCGGCCATCGACTTGCAGGCAGATCATCTCGCCCAGTTCGACACGTGCGCCCGATTTGTCGGTGCAATAGCAGTCCTGAACCTTGCCTCCGGGGCCTACTACATCGGCCATTACGGGTGTTGTGAACAGGGTCAGAACAAGGATCAATCGTCTCATGCGCGGCAGCTTAGCACAGGGACGGCCCTTGACCAAAGGCCCGGATTGATAGACACCGCCGGGATGATCCCCGAAGAACGTCTTGAACAGATAACTCAGCGATTCCAGTACCTCGAAGCGGCCATGGCAGATGGCGCCTTGGGCGGGGACATCGCTGCGCTGGCCAAAGAGTACTCCGACCTCAAGCCGGTGGTCGATCAGATCATGGCGTGGCGGCAGCTGGTGGCTGATCTGGCCGAAGCCGAGGCGATGCTGGCCGATCCCGACATGAAGGAACTGGCCGAAGAAGAAATCCCTTCGCTGCAGACCCGCATCCCCGATGCTGAACATGCCTTGCAGCTTGCCTTGCTGCCCAAGGATGCGGCAGATGCGCGCCCGGCGATATTGGAAATCCGCCCCGGAACCGGTGGGGACGAGGCTGCGCTGTTCGCGGGTGATCTACTGCGCATGTACCAGCGCTATGCCGAGGCCCGCGGATGGCGGTTTGAGATCATCGAGGAGCAGTCCTCGGATCTGGGCGGGATCAAAGAGGTCGTGGCCCATATCAAGGGCGAAAACGTGTTTGCCCGGATGAAGTACGAATCCGGCGTGCACCGGGTGCAGCGCGTGCCCGAAACCGAAAGCGGTGGGCGGATTCACACCTCGGCCGCGACGGTTGCGGTTCTGCCCGAGGCCGAGGATGTAGACATCCAGATCGACGCGAATGACATCCGTATCGACACGATGCGCAGCTCGGGCGCAGGCGGTCAGCACGTGAATACCACCGACTCGGCGGTTCGGATCACGCACCTACCTACGGGTTTGGTGGTCACGAGTTCCGAGAAATCCCAGCACCGCAACCGAGAAATCGCGATGCAGGTGCTCAAGACGCGTCTCTACGATATGGAGCGTCAGCGGATCGACAGTGAACGGTCCGCCGACCGGGCCAGTCAGGTGGGGTCTGGGGATCGGTCTGAACGGATCAGGACCTATAATTTCCCGCAAGGACGTATGACGGATCACCGCATCAACCTGACACTCTACAAATTGGATCAGGTGATGCAGGGCGATCTGGATGAGGTGATCGATGCGCTAACCGCAGACGATCAGGCGCGGCTTTTGGCCGAGATGGCGCAATGATCGGCGCACTGACAGCAGCGCAGGCGATGGTTGCCGCCACAGCGCGTCTGCGGGCCGCTGGCGTTGACGATCCGGCACGAGACGCGCGGGTACTGCTGGCCCATGCGGCGCGGATCGAGGCCAGCCGCGTGACCCTGATCGCACCCGAGGAGCTGTCCCCCGAGATCGCGGAACGCTATGATCAACTGATCGCACTGCGTGCTGTCCGCGTGCCGGTGTCACATCTGCTGGGCGAGCGCGAGTTCTACGGCCGCCGGTTCCGTGTGAGCCGCGATGTGTTGGACCCGCGTCCCGAAACCGAAACGCTGATCGAAGCCGCGCTGAGTGAGCCGTTCGACCATGTTCTGGATCTGGGCCTTGGATCCGGCTGTATCCTGATTACACTGCTTGCCGAACGGACCAGTGCGTCAGGCGTGGGCGTCGATCTGAGCGAGGCCGCTTGTTTGCAGACCAGTGCCAATGCAGTGCAGCATCACGTGCAGGGCCGCGTCGAGATTTTGCAATCAAACTGGTTTGAAAGCGTTGAGGGTCAGTTCGACCTGATCGTCTCAAATCCGCCCTATATCTCTCTGTCCGAAATGGACGCACTTTCGCCCGAAGTGCGTGAGCACGAGCCGCGCATGGCGTTGACGGACGAGGGCGACGGTCTGGGCGCATATCGCCACATCGCGGCAGGTGCGCCGGACTATTTGCTGCCCGGAGGGCGCTTGTTGGTGGAAATCGGCCCAACCCAGGGACGCAGTGTCGCAGCCTTGTTCGAGTCGGCGGGTCTGACGGCCACTCGGATTATTCCCGATCTGGATGGTCGGGATCGTGTGGTTTTTGCCAGAATGCCCCAGTAGCGTGGCAACCTGACGCCGAAAAGCGCCGAATGATGTAAAAAAGCTGCGAAATTTTGGACAACCCCCTTGTCTGCACGCGCAGGACGTGTTTACTCAGGATCAGTCGGAGAGGTTGACGCTGTTTCAGCGGGCCCCTGACGCCAAGCCCAAAAAAGTCGACATCGCGTGACGGCTAAAGCCTTTGAGCAGTGCAGGACGCGAACAGATCGGCATCGAATGACAAGGCTGACGTAAAGTAAGATGAGATCTTCCAAATCCCGCTCGCGGGCCAAGAACAACCGCAATCGCCCTTCTGGGGGTAACGTCGTTAACCGGGTTTTTGACAGCTCGGGTCCAGAAGGCAAGGTGCGCGGTACGCCCCAGCAGATCATCGACAAGTATAACCAGTTGGCGCGTGACGCCCAACTGTCCAACGACCGTGTGGCCGCCGAGAACTTTCAGCAGCACGCTGAACACTATCTGCGCCTGCTGAGCGAAGCGCAGCGCGAAATGGAAGCGCGTCGTGAAGAGCAGGAGCGTCAGAACCGCGAGCGTCAGGCCGAGCGTGACCGTGAACGCGCAGAGCGTCAGGAACGCGAAGCGGCTGCCCGTCAGTCAGACCCGGCTGAAGCACCGCAGCCCGACGTGATGGATTTCGCGCCCGAGGCTTCCGCGCCTGAATCCGGACTGGTCGAAACCCCGGAAAGCCAGGGAGAAGCCCCTCCGGCAGAGGCACCGGCGAAAAAAGAAAAAGCGCCGCGCCGCCCGCGCGCGCGCAAGCCCAAAGCGGCGGCTGAGGATACCCCGGCAGGCGACGGCGACGCGCCAGAAGCCGCCGAATAATCCCGGTATCAGAAGTTAGCCAAAAAGCCCCGGATCTTGGTCCGGGGCTTTTGCATTTGGGATCAGTTTTTCTGGACTTCGCGCGCCAGTGCGCAGAACGCCTCGAGCGGGATTTGCTCGGCGCGTTCGGTCGGCTTGATGCCGGCAGCAAGCAAGCGGTCCTCGATATCCGGGGCCACGCCTTTCAACGAAGCGCGCAGCATTTTGCGCCGTTGGTTGAACGCGGCGGCGACGACGCGCGACAGCGTGGCAGCATCAGCTGGATAGCGCGGTTCCGGCAGGACGGTCAGGTGCACAACCGCACTGGAAACCTTGGGCGGTGGCGTGAACGCACCGGGCGGCAGAGACATCGCAATACGCGCCTCGGCTCGCCACTGAGCAAGAATGGCCAGCCGGCCATAAGCCTTGCTGCCCGGTTGCGCGACAATGCGCTCTGCGACCTCGCGCTGGAACATCAGGGTCAGGCTCTGCCAAAAGGGCGGCCATTCGGGCGGGGTCAGCCAGCGGACCAGCAACTCGGTGCCCACGTTGTAAGGCAGATTGGCGGCAATGCGGATCGGCGAGGTCAGATGTGCTAGCGGGTCGATTTCCAACGCGTCGCCGTTGATCACTTCGAGTCTTCCGGGATAGGCCGCAGCGATGTCGTTCAGAGCCGCAATACAGCGGGTGTCTTTTTCAACGGCAACGACCTTACGCGCGCCCTCGGACAGAAGGCCTCGGGTCAAACCGCCCGGGCCCGGACCGATCTCGAGCACGTCGCATTCGGTCAGGTCGCCTGCCTGCCGCGCGATCTTGGCGGTCAGGTTGAGGTCCAGTAGAAAGTTCTGCCCCAGCGACTTGCGCGCTGAAAGCTGGTGGGTCGCGATGACCTCACGCAAGGGGGGGAGGGTGTCGATTGCGCTCATGATCCGTTTACCGTGGCGCGTGTTGGTTGGTCAGCGCCAGAGATTTTTTGCCTCCGGCGGAGATATTTTCAGCCAGGTGAAGGGTCAAGAGGCCTGCGCCATCCGTTGGGCGAGTTTCAGCGCCTCGATCAGGCTGGTGGGGGTGGCGATGCCTTGACCGGCGATGTCCAGTGCTGTGCCGTGATCTGGCGAGGTGCGTATGAACGGCAGGCCCAGAGTCACGTTCACACCCCGGTCGAAATCCAGTGTTTTGATGGGGATCAGCGCCTGGTCGTGATACATCGCGATCGCTGCATCGTAACGGTCGCGAGCGGCGGCGTGGAACATCGTATCTGCCGGGTGCGGGCCGGTCACCACGCACGAATCGTTGGGCAATTCCGCAATCAGAGGCGCGATCCAGTCGAGTTCTTCGTGCCCCATCTTCCCGCCTTCGCCCGCATGCGGGTTCAGCCCGGCAACAGCGATGCGAGGGCAGGCGATGCCAAATTGGTTACGCAGACCCTCGGCGGTGATTGCGATGGTCTCACGCAGCAGGTCGGGGGTCAGTTCGGACGGCACCCGCGAAAGCGGGATGTGAATCGTGGCGGGAACGACGCGCAGTTGATCGCTGGCCAACATCATAACGACGCGTTTTTTCCCCGCCAACGCGGCCAGAAACTCCGTATGGCCGGGATAGGCGAACCCGGCACCGTCGATGAGGGCTTTTTTGTGGATAGGCGCGGTGCACAGTGCTGATGCAGCGCCGGACTGCACCAAGGCGACTCCGGTCTCGATAGCATCAATCACGCTGGGCGCATTGGCCGGGTCAGGCTGGCCCGGTGTGTTCGGGGCCGGGAAATCCAACTGCAGAATGGGCAGGGCGGTCGCGCAGATCTCCCTGGCCTCTGCTGGGGTGCTGATCCGTTGAACAGGGGTGTCCGTGGGCAGGTGCGTAGCATCCCCGATGTAGAAAAAGGGACAGGCTTCGCGCAGTTCCGACCACGCTTTGGCAGCGATCTCGGGGCCAATTCCCGCCGGATCGCCGCAGCTGAGCGCGATGGGCGCGCTCATTGCTCGATGATCGTGGCGTCAGCGCGCATCTGTTCGATCAGGCTGTCTGCGAAGGCTTGCAGGCGCTGCTGCGTCAGGGCGTTGGCCACATCCACGCGCGACGTCTCCTCGCCACGGTCCAGCGTGCGCGTGCACAGCATCAGGAACTTCAGCGTCTGGCCGTTGTTGCCGGTCAGCGTTGTCGAGACTTCGTTCAGGTCGAGTTTGGACAGCTCAATCGCGACATCGCGCGGGATCTCAGAAGGGCTGACCTCGGCGCGCTGCAGAACTCCGGCTGGTTGATCCTTGGCGATGCCGTAAAGGTCATCACAGGTGTCGACCTCTTCGCGCAGTTTGGCAGCACGCGCCAGGGTTTCGGCGCTGCGGCCACCGGCCATGTTATAGATGGCGTAGTCGATTTTGGAATACCGCGGCGCGCTAGCTGCGGTTTCCCGTATTCCGCGCATTTGGAACAAAGCGATGGCATTAGGTAGTGACAGCGGCTGAGTGATATCGCCGTTTTTCAGCCCCAGAATCACGGGCTGCAGTGCCGGGGGAAGGTCGGTCAGGTTCAGCCACTCCAATCGCCCGCCATCATTGCGGGTGCCAGCAGCTGAATACTGCGTTGCGGCTGCGGAAAACGCATCAAACCCTTCCAAAAGGGCGATTTCCTCGGCCAGCAACTCGGCTTGCGCAACGGTCTGCTGTGTCACCGGGATGATGATTTCGGACAAGAGGACCTGAAGCCCGCCGCTGCCCCCTTGGCCCAGGGCCCGGTTGATCTCATCTTCGCTGGGTCGGGCCTGCGAGAGAAAGCGCGCGCTTACAAAGTCGCGCCATGACAACTGATCGGCAACGAAATCCCGCACGGTTTCAGGTGAGACCCCGGCATCAGCCAGCAGATTCAGGAACTCGTCGGTCGAAAGACGACCGCGGGCGGCGAATTCGTCAATACCCAGTTGAATATCTTCAGGAGCGGCCTCGATTCCAGCCTCGCGCATGGCTTGCTTGCGCAGCCGTTCGTCGATCAATGCTTCGCGGACTTCGGCCTCGGTCGCACCGGGTGCGCCCAGTGCTGACAGGAATTGTTGACGTTGCTCAAGCTCATACCAGGTGACGATGTCCTGATTGACTTTGATCGCAGGCGAAAACAGGCTTTGCGCCTGCACCTGTGCACCGGAAAGCGTCACCAGAACGGCAGCCAGCGCCGGCGCAACCGGTTTAAGCCAACCGGAACGGATGAATCGGGAGAAACCTGAAATCAACTGCATCTTCTCTTGTACTGTTGGCCGCCACCCTCGACGGAGTAACCTGTCAGGGCAACGGTAAACCCGAATTCTGTCGAAGGCTCAATACTTGATGATGAGGTAAATCGTCTACTGACAGTCATGTTAACCCGCACACACTCGTTCTGGTAGGTAATCCCCAGCCCATAGCGGATCGGTTCGGATTCGCTAAAGTCATATCGTGCCAGCGCCGTCGTCAGCCAGTTCTGATCCACTCGGTAACGCCCGTCGAGCCAGATTTCGGAAATCTCGTCATCCACGTTTTCCGCCGGGTCGGGCTCTTGCCAGACGTAGCTGCCGACGACATCAGCATTTTCCCCGACCCAGGCAGCGCGCACCTCGGCCTTGGCGAAACTGAAATCACCGTTCAGCAAACCCCGGCCTGCCAGAGACCAGCCATTAGCCGTCTGTAGCTGACCCGCCAGCAGTATGTCGGACGAGGTGCCCTGAAGGCCCGACGTCAGGTTGAAGTTGGGGTCTGCGGTCGAACGAAAGACCTGACCGACAGTGGCCAGCGCCCGCCATCCATTAGGGGCCTGACGCGACCAGTTCAGCCCGAAAACAGCTGTCGTGCCATCTTCGCGCCGGTCTGGCGCAGGAAAGCGGGACAGGGACAGCAGGTTGCCCTGGTCGAATTCCTGAAAAGTGCTTTCGTCATTGGGCACGTCCTGGTCAGTCACACGTGTCCAGCCAATCTGCGCGATGGGTTCAAGAACCTGTACTGCGCCGGATGTCTCACGCTTGCTCATGGGATACCGCAACGTCAGTGCCGCGCGCGGCGTGGCCCGTGTCACGCGATCAGGGAACTGACTGTCGTCTCGGATGTTGAACGTATCAACCGACGCTCCAAGCTGCGCATCAGCGCGCAGACCCGAGGTAAAGGTCCAGCTGCGCAGCCATTGCGCATCAAATGTACCGCGCGCCACGTCGCGGCCCACGATGTCCTCATCGCTGGTGCGCTTGTGGGTGTGGGTGACAAAGCCCAGTCGCACTTCGCCTCCGACAGAGGTCGGGAAGTAGCGTTTTTGGAAGTAGAGGTCGAAGATACGGGACGGGATCTCTTCCTCATTCTCGCTGTCGCGCAAGGACTTGTAATGGATAAAGCTGGTGCGGAAGGCGGTATCGCGCTTGATCCGCTCTAACGCGACCTCGCTGCGCAGACGGTCAAAGTCGGGCAGGCCGTAGTCGGCCAGATAGGCGTTGTCCGAGGTTGTTTTCAGATCGAACAAAAAGCGGAAATCGTTGTTCAGGTTAAAGAAACCGTTGGCGAACAAATAGCCGCGATCCTCGCCCTGTTGCAGATCATCACGGGTAAACGCGCCGTTGAACTCGATCCGACCGCGCTTGAATGCCTGTCGGTAACGATAACCCAACGTGCGGGTTTTCGACGACAGATAGGGGGTCAGGGTCAGGTCTCTGTGGTCGCCCATCTTGATGAAGTACGGCACCTGTAACCCGGTACCCAGCTGCGATGTTGTGCGCAGCGACGGGACGAGAAAACCGGTGGCCCGTTCAAGCGTCGGGTCTGGTAGGCGCAGGTAGGGCAGGTAGAAGACCGGCACATCCAGAAGGCGGAATTGCGCGCCTTCGAAATACAGCTGGCGCTCCAGTTGATCATGCGTGACCTTGCGCGCCCTTATCTGCCAGATCGGCGGTTTGCCATTGGCGCAGACATGGCACGACGTGGCCGAGACTTTGCTGAACTGCGTATAGCGCCCACCGGCCCGCGCAGCCTGGACCGAGGCGATCTGCACCTGTTGGTCAAACACCATGCGCGCGCCGACCAGCAGGCCGTTCAGGATGCCGTCATCCAACTCGGCCGAATCCGCGAGCAAGGTCGTGGCACCGCCCTGGTCTATGCGAACGGGGCCTTCCAATGACAGGTTGCCGGTCTCGCGGTCGTATGTGATGCGCGAAGCGGTGACTTTAGTGTCGCCCTGAAACGCCTCGACATTGCCCTCGGCGACAAGATAACGTTCGGGCGTGATAAAGATGCGGTCGGCCACCAGAAGGGCCGGTTGATCCTCTTGCGCGGTGCTCTGGGGCGCGTTTGTGGCGGTCGGGGACTGGGCCAAAGTGCTTGCAGGCATTGCCAGCGCAACAGCGCCGGACAGCAGCAAGCCGGTTAAAATCCGCATCAGCCGTCCTCCGCGTGCAGCAATAGGCCAAGGGATAGAAGAATGGCTGCAAAGGGCGGGGCCCAAGCCGCGACTAGAATAGGCAATTGACCGTTTTCCCCCAGTATTTGGGCAAAGTTTCGAATGAAGTAGATGCCAAAGCCCAGCAATACGGCGGTCAGAACGGCGATCCCGGTGCCGCCGAAACGCACATGGCGCATGGTGAAAGCGGCACCGATCAGAACCATCGATATCAAAAACAGAGGACGGGCCAACTGCACCTGCAGCCAGACCTCGTACTGCTTGGTGGAAAACCCGGCTTCGCGCAGATCGCGGATCAGTTCCGGCAGATCATAGATGGATACAGAGTCCTGCTCGCCCAGCGTGTCCAGAATCCGTTGACGCGTTAGCGAGGTTGGAATTTCAAGCCGCGCATGTTCCTTGGCATGGGTTTCGGGATTCACGCCGTCTTCCAGCGACCAGATCTTGGCATTGCTCAGCACCCAGATTCCACCCTCGAGGTCTGCCTGATCGGCTGTGATCTGTTGGGTCGGTGTGCCGTCCGGGGCAAAGGTGATGATCGTAACCTCGTTCAGCGTGAAGGTGTCCCCGTTCGAGGTATCGCGCGCATGGATCACCGATTGCCCATTGGCCGAGCCCTGACGCAGCCACAACCCTTCGGCACTGATCGACAGGGTGGACCCGCCATCATTCTTGTAGCTTTCAGCCAGGCGCTTGTATTCTTCGGACGTCGCCGCGGCGATTGGGTTCAAAAGGCCGACTGCCATCGCGCCGATGATTAACGCAATGACCACCGGGGCCAAAAGGGCGCGTATACCTGACCGGCCCGTGGCACGGGTCACCACCAGCTCGGAACTGCGGGCCAGCCCGATGAACAACGCGATTGTGGACAGAATGATCAGCAGCGGCAGCATCTCGCTGATCGCGGCGGGGGTGTTCAGCAATGTCAGCTGCAGCAATTGGCCAAACGACAGGTTTACCTCGTCAAAGCGGCGGACCTGCTCGATCAGGTCGATCAGAATCATCAGCGTCAGAAAGATGCTGCCGATAACCAGAAAGCTTTGAATGAAACGGCGGGCGAAGTAGCGGTCGAGGATCACGCGGGACCCTCCGCAATGCAGGCATTCAACCGGTTCAGCGCCGGATACAGACCAGAATCACCGCAGCACACCCATGTGCGTGACGGCCTATGCCTGCCCTGTCTTGCCAAGATCTTCTCCCCCGAGCCTGTCGGATTTTTTCCGGGACTGTAATGCAATTGCTGATCGGGGAAAACTGCTATCTGGTCAAGCCGCGCGGCGCGGGCTAGGTCTTGGGGAACTGATTTTGAGGAGTTTGCAATGAGCAGTCTTATACCGATCCGTTTTCAGGCTTTCGACGTGGACGCAATGGCGCAGGCCGAAGGGCGCGTTGTCGTCATCATGACACCCGAGGCCAAGATGGGTCCAGCTGTGCGTCGCGCCAACCGATTGACCCGCGGCGCGGTGGCCCGTCTGATCGAAAGCGACCGGTTCGAAAAGGTCAAAGCGGGCGATGTGGTCTCACTGGCCTGGCCCAGCGGAATGGCGGCCGAGGCGCTGGACATTCTGATCCTGGACCGTCGCCCCGATCCGGCCGAGGCCCGCAAGGCAGGGGCCAAACTGGCCAAGCTGGCGGACAACCAGCCCGTTTTGGTGATGGCTGGAAATCAGGCCAAAACCGAAGATCTGGCAATGGGTCTGGCGCTGCGCAGCTATGACTTTGACGCGCACAAGTCCAAAGAGGCGGATCAGCCCGCAGGGTTCACCATCAGCCACCAGAAAGCGGATGAGGTTGAGGCCGCCTTTGCGCCGCTTTACGCGGTGGCCGACGGTGTGCGCATGACGCGCGACCTGACCAACGAACCCGCCAACGTCCTGACCACGACCGAATTCGCTGACCGTCTGGACGAGATGAAAGAGCTGGGGCTTGAGGTCGACGTACTGGAAGAAGACAAGCTTGCCGAGTTGGGCATGCGCACGCTGCTGAGCGTCGGGCAGGGCTCAGTCAGCCCCTCGAAGGTTGTGGTAATGCAGTGGAACGGTGGCGACAAGGACGATGCGCCGCTGGCTCTGGTCGGAAAGGGCGTGGTGTTTGACACCGGTGGTATCTCGCTGAAGCCGGCGGGTGGCATGGAAGACATGACCATGGACATGGGCGGCGCGGGCGTCGTCGCGGGCACTATGCGCGCGTTGGCCAAGCGCAAGGCTAAGGCCAATGTCGTTGGGCTGGTGGGTCTGGTCGAGAATATGCCTTCAGGCAACGCGACTCGCCCAGGCGATGTGGTCAAATCGATGAAAGGCGATACGGTCGAGATCATCAACACCGATGCCGAGGGCCGTTTGGTTCTGTGCGACGTGATGTGGTACGCGCAGGAACGGTTCCAACCTGTAGGCATGGTCGATTTGGCCACCCTGACCGGCGCGATCATCATCGGACTGGGGCATGAGAATGCCGGTGTGTTTTCGAACAACGACACGTTCTGCAACGCCTTCCTGAAGGCCGCCGGGGCCGAGGATGAAGGTGCATGGCGGATGCCTCTGGGTGAAGCCTACGACAAACAGCTCAAATCGCGGATCGCTGATATGAAGAACGTCGGTGGCCGTCCGGCGGGCTCGATCACCGCGGCGCAGTTCCTGCAGCGCTTTGTGAAGGAAGAGACACCGTGGATTCACCTGGACATCGCAGGCGTGGCCTCGGTCTCGTCCGAGACGTCCTATGCGCCCAAAGGCGCGACCGGCTGGGGCGTGCGCGCACTCAGCCGTTTTGTGCAGGACAATTTCGAGTAAGCACATGGGCGCAGTCTATTTCTACCACCTGACCCGCCAGCCGTTGGAATACACCTTGCCGGTGTTGCTGGATAAGGCACGGCAGGCCGGGTGGAAGATTGCCGTGCGGGGCACTGACCCTGCGCGGATGGACTGGCTGGATGAAAAACTGTGGCTGGGGCGGGAAGAGGATTTCCTGCCCCATGGCCGCGCGGGTGGTCCACATGATGCAGCACAACCTATCCTGTTGACGACCGAAATGCAGGCCGCGAATGACCCGACCTGCGTCATGGCCGTGAACGGCGCGCAGGTTGAGCCGGATGAGGTCACCGCCTTAGACAGGGTTTGCATCCTGTTTGACGGCAATGACGAACAAGCTGTGCAGCATGCGCGCGGGCAGTGGAAAGCGCTGACCGGCGCGGGGTGTTCGGCTCAATACTGGTCCGAAGAGTCCGGTCGGTGGGAGAAGAAGGCCGAGGCTTAAACGCTAGGTCTCACAAGTAATTTCAGGAGAGTGACAGATGGACATGAAGCCTTTGGGCCGCACCGGTATCGAGGTCAGCGACCTGTGCCTTGGCACGATGACATTCGGTACTCAGACATCCGAAGCGGACGCGCATCGGCAGATGGACATGGCGCTGGCCGCCGGGATCAATTTTGTGGATGCGGCCGAGATGTATCCGGTCAACCCGGTGTCGAAAGAGACGGTGGGGCGGACAGAAGAGATCCTTGGAAACTGGAATGCCGCCAATCCCGCGCGACGGGGTGAGTACATTCTGGCCACCAAGCACTCTGGCGCGGGGTTCATGCACGCACGGGACGGGGCTGCGATTTCGGCGCAAACAATCCCCGAGGCGATCGAAGGCTCGCTGCGCCGGCTGCAGACGGAATGCATTGATCTCTACCAGTTTCACTGGCCCAACCGCGGCAGTTACATGTTCCGGCAGAACTGGAACTACGCACCGTCCGGGCACAACACCAATGAGGTGTTGGAGAACATGCAGGAATGCCTTGAGGCGTTGCAGCAGCAGGTGGACAAGGGCAACATCCGTGCTTTTGGTCTGTCGAACGAAAGCGCCTGGGGCACCGCGCAATGGCTGCGCCTGTCCGAGCAGATGGGCACCCCGCGCGTGGCATCCGTTCAGAACGAGTATTCCTTGCTGTGCCGTCACTTTGACACGGACATGGCCGAACTGAGCGTGCATGAGGATGTGGGCCTGATGGCGTTCTCTCCGCTGGGGGCCGGGTTCCTGACGGGCAAGTATCAAGGCGGGGCAGTGCCCAAGGGATCGCGTATGGATCTGGTGCCGACGATGGGTGGACGTAAGTACGAGCGCGTGTTCGGGGCGGTCGATGCCTATCTGGAGGTTGCGCAACGGCATGGTCTGGACCCGGTTCATATGGCGCTGGCGTGGTGCCGGACGCGGCCCTTTATGATGTCCGCCATTTTCGGGGCCACCACAGTGACGCAGTTGGAACACATCCTTGCCGGAAAAGATTTGCGGTTGTCAGATGAGGTTCTGACCGAGATTGGTCAGGCGCATCGCTCGCATCCCATGCCATTCTAGGGGGCGCTGCCCCCGCCGCCCGTATCGGGCGGCTCCCCCGAGGTATTTGGGGCCAGATGAAGCAGATCCCGTCAGTGGTGGGTCGGTTGCGTACGATCCTGGCGCAGGTCGCGGGCCGACAGGCCGTGCGCCGTGCGGAAGGCCCTGGCAAAGCTGGATTGCGAGGCAAAGCCGGTGGCCAGCGCGACGTCCATCAAGGGCATGTCAGTATCGGTAACCAGACGACGCGCCTCGGCCAGGCGCAGTTGCAGGTAGTGATCCTGCGGCGTGGTGTTCAGGCGCAGGCGGAACTGCTGCTGTAGAGTCCGAGGGCTGGTGCCAAGCGTTTCGGCGATGTCGGCCAGCGGAAGGGGGTCTTCCAACGAAGACTCCATCAGGGAATTTGCTTTGGCTGTCAGTGCGGTGTGGCGATGTGGAACGCCAGTACGGCTCTGTGGTTTGGTCGGGCTGGGCGCCCCGTCGTAGAGGAACAGGCCCGAGACGCGGGCGGCAAAGCCCGCGCCGTGGCGCGCAGCGATGATGTGCAGCATCATCTCGACCGCGGGGATCGCGCCGCCTGAGGTCAGGCGGTTTTCGGATACGGTAAATCGGTCGGGGCGCACGTCGACCTCGGGGAAGCGGGTGGCGAAATTATCCAGATCTTCCCAGTGCGTGGTGGCAGCGTGGCCGTTCAGCAGCCCGGCCTCGGCAAGCAGCCAGGGACCGCCATCAATCCCGGCCATGGTGGCACCGGTGCCCGCGATGCGGCGCAGGCCGGCCAGCAGGCTGGGCGTGGCGTGGCGGGCCAGTTGAAATCCGGCGACGACAATCATCAGGTCGCAGCCTTGCAACCGGGCCAGAGGTATGCCGGGAACCATCAGCGCGCTGGTCAGCATCGCGGGCTCGGCAGTGGCTGTCACATAATCCCAGTCAAATGCCGGGCGATCCGCTAGCCGGTTTGCCGCGCGCATTGGGTCAACGGCGGATGCGAAGCTAAGCGTGTTGCATTCGTCCAGAACCAGCACGGCCGTTTTCAGGGCGCGATGTTCAGGCTGCAATATGTTTTTTGCGGATTTCATCAAGTTCGATTCGCATTCTGGCAAGTGTTTTCCCAAGGCTGCGTCAGAGTTAGGGGTGAACGCAAATCGGAATCCGGGGAGAAGCCTGAGGATAAGTCAGGGCGAAACCGGGTATAACTTGGGGAAAACACCATGCCATTGGAAATGAACCGCGACGTCTTCATCACCTGTGCCGTTACGGGCTCGGGCGGAACGCAGGATCGCAGCCCACATGTGCCGCGCTCACCGAAGCAGATTGCAGAAAGCGCGATCGCTGCCGCCAAGGCCGGTGCCGCCATCGTTCACTGCCATGTGCGCGACCCTGAAACAGGTGCGCCCAGCCGTCGCCTGGACCTGTATCGCGAGGTGACCGAGCGCATTCGCGAGGCCGAGGTGGACGTGGTTCTGAACCTGACCGCCGGGATGGGCGGCGACATGGTGTTTGGCCCGACCGAGTCGCCTCTGCCTCTGCGCGAGGACGGGACCGACATGATTGGCGCGGCGGCACGCGTTGAGCATGTGGCCGAGTGTCTGCCCGAGATTTGTACTCTGGACTGCGGCACCATGAACTTTGCCGAGGCCGATTACGTCATGACCAACACGCCCGGCATGCTGCAGGCGATGGGCCGCATGATGACGCATCTGGGCGTAAAACCCGAGATTGAGGCGTTTGACACCGGCCATCTGTGGTACGCCAAGCAGTTGGTGAAGGATGGTGTTCTGGACAACCCGGCTCTGGTTCAGCTGTGCATGGGCGTGCCGTGGGGTGCACCCGATGATCTGAACACCTTCATGGCGATGGTGAATAACGTTCCGGACGACTGGACCTTCAGCGCGTTTTCGCTGGGCCGGAACCAGATGGCTTACGCGGCAGCAGCCGTTTTGGCGGGCGGCAATGTGCGCGTCGGGCTGGAAGATAACCTGTGGTTGGACAAAGGCGTGCTGGCCGAAAACTGGCAGTTGGTCGAACGGGCCGGGACCATCATTGAAAACATGGGCGCGCGTGTGATCGGTGCACAGGAAGTGCGTGAGAAGCTGGGGCTGACCAAGCGGGCTCCGATGGCGAAGTGATCCCAGGCGGGGTTGGGGCCAAGTCCCAACCCCCTAGGCTCTTCGGCGAATGAAGACTGCGAAATTTACAGGCGGTAGACTATGAAAACAGCGGCGATTATTGGCGGCGGTGTGATCGGCGGCGGATGGGCCGCTCGGTTCCTGCTGAATGGCTGGGACGTCCGGGTGTTCGACCCGGATCCCGAGGCTGAGCGAAAGATAGGTGAGGTTTTGGACAACGCGCGCCGGTCTTTGCCGGGGCTCAGCGATGTGCCTTTGCCGCCTGAGGGGGCTTTGACATTCCACGACGACATGGCGGATGCCGTTCAGGGCGCAAGCTGGATTCAGGAAAGCGTGCCAGAGCGTTTGGACCTGAAGCTTAAGGTTTACAAAGGGTTGCAAGAAGCTTGTGATCCAGGCGCAATCATCGGCTCATCAACCAGCGGGTTCAAGCCGTCGGAACTGCAGGATGGCGCTGTGCGCCCGGAACAGATCGTGGTGACGCACCCGTTCAACCCGGTGTACCTGTTGCCGTTGATCGAGTTGGTGCCAACCGACAAGAACCCCGCTGAAATGATCGAGCGGGCGCAAGAACTGTTGAAATCGGTTGGTTTCTTCCCTCTGCACGTCAAAAAAGAGATCGACGCGCATATTGCTGACCGGTTCCTCGAGGCCGTTTGGCGCGAGGCGCTGTGGCTGGTCAAGGACGGTATCGCCACGACGGAAGAAATCGACGAAGCAATCCGCATGGGGTTCGGCATCCGCTGGGCGCAGATGGGCCTGTTCGAGACCTATCGTGTGGCGGGTGGTGAGGCCGGGATGCGGCATTTCATGGCGCAGTTTGGCCCGGCGTTGAAATGGCCCTGGACCAAGCTGATGGATGTGCCGGAATTCACGGATGAACTGGTCGATATGATCGCGGATCAGTCGGATGCGCAGTCGGGGATGCACTCGATCCGTGAACTGGAGCGGATTCGCGATAACAACCTTGTCGGGATGATGCGGGCGTTGAAAGCGCAAAACTGGGGTGCGGGCGCTGTCCTCAATCAACATGATGCTGCGCTGAAGCCCGGTGCCTTGCCGACAATCGAACAAGCAGACCTGAGCCAGCCGATCCTGACACTTGCGCGGGCCGTTCCGCTGGATTGGACCGACTATAACGGCCACATGAACGAGGCGCGGTATCTGGAAGCCTTTGCTGCAGCCACCGACCGGTTCATGGAAATCATCGGTTGCGACGCGGAGTATATCTCATCGGGTGGCAGCTACTTCACTGCTGAAAACCACATCCGGTATATCGACGAAGTGCATGCGGGTGCGAAGATCGAAGTGCGGACTCAGATGCTGCTGGGGCACGGCAAAAAGCTGCACGTGTTCCACTCGATGTATGAGGCGGACAAGCTGCTGGCCACGGGCGAGAGCTTTTTGCTGCATGTCAGCCTGGAAACACGTCGTCCTAGTGCCCCATCGGCCGAGATCGAAGCGGCCATGGCTCGTATCGCCGAAGCACAGGCTGGCTTGCCATACCCCGAGGGTGCCGGGGCCGCGATCCGCAAACCGGCATGAGCGGGCGTGTTCTGATCACAGCTGGCGCTTCGGGCGTTGGCCGTGCCATGGCCGAGGCGTTTGATGCCGTAGGGGCACAGGTTTGGGTGGCGGATGTCGATCATCAGGCCCTTGCGGATTGCCCCGGCCACTGGCGGCGATCTGAGGTGAATGTCGCGGATGAGGCAGAGGTTGCTGCCTTATTTGGTGAGATTGAGGCCGAATGGGGCGGGGTGGACACGCTTTGCGCCAATGCCGGGATCGCGGGTCCAACGGCTCTGGTCGAAGATGTTGCACTTGAGGACTGGCGTTTGTGTCTTGCGGTGAACCTTGAGGGGGCATTTCTGTGTGCCAAATACGCCTCTCCGCTGATGAAGCGTCAAGGCAGCGGGGCGGTGGTCATCACGTCGTCAACTGCTGGGCAATATGGCTATCCCAACCGCGCGCCATATGCGGCGGCAAAATGGGGTATGATCGGTCTGGCCAAGACCCTGGCGATGGAGTTGGGCCCGCATGGTGTGCGCTGCAACGCCATCTGTCCGGGCGCGGTTGAAGGCCCCCGGATGGAGGGTGTGCTGCACCGCGAGGCGCAAGCCAAGGGGATGACCCGGGATGAGGTCTATGCGGGTTACGCCTCGGGCACCTCGATGGGGCGCTTCGTCGAAGGTCGTGACATCGCGAATATGGCGGTGTTTCTGGCTTCAGACGCAGCCCGATTGGTGTCGGGGCAGGTGATTGCCGTCGACGGTCATACGGTCAACCCGGACCCTAAGGTTTAACCCTGATTGGGACCGCGTATCTGGCGGATCGACTGGCGGACCGCCTGCCAATCGCGGGCTTGGTCCATGTTCCCGGCGGCTTCGCATTCGCGCATTTTCTGCGCGGCTTCCGCCTCGGCCTGATCTCCGTGCGCCGAATAAAGCGCGCGGGCGTATTGAGCGGTTTTCAGTGCGTCCATTCCTGTCCTCCTCCGTCTGGGATCGGATTGCCTGAAGGTTCGCGCCAAACGACAGTAGCACAGGATGAACCAGCTTGCATCTTTAGGATTAGGTTCAGGTGGGAATCGCCGACCGCAGATGCCTAAGATGGTCGGGGAAATCCCGGGCGGTCACATCCGCTTCGCGCACCAACGTGTCGAAATGACGGGTAAATGTCTCGATCCGGTCGCGGTCGCGAAAGGCCATGTAGTGGCTGCCTGCGTAGAACACGCACAGCAGAGGACCAAAGATAGTGACTGGTGCTGAGTAAAGACGTTTGGCGTCGAACAGATAGATGCGCATTCGGGGATAAAGCTGCTCACATAGCGCCAGCAAGTGGTCAATCTGGTTCAGGCGGATCTTGGGGCAAAGGCCCTCGTAGTAGCCAGTTGCGCGGGCAAAGCTGTCCAACTCGAACAGGGGCATGGCGATTTCATAGTCTGATTGCGCGCTGCGCATCCATGTCAGGCGATCGGCCGAGGCACCGATGGCTTGATCTGCCGTGCGGCCCAGATGCGGGGCGTATTCCCATTCCAACACGGCGCGTGTTTTCAACATGTCGGGCAGGGTGGCCGGGACATAACGAATCTTGTAACCGGCGGCCTCTTTGTGCCACTCGAAAATACGTTCATCGACCAGCGCGCGCGGGGCCTTGGTCATTGTCAATGAACTGGCCAGCAACTCGGCCGCGCTTTCGGGCCGATCCGACAGGCTAAGCAACCAATCCGCCGACACCCCAAGCGCTGCGGCGCAGCTGCCGACCACATGGGCATTGGGCAGGCGTGCGCCTTCACCGGTCAACAATTGGGAAACGGTCGAGCGGTCCACGCCGATATTCCGTGCAAGGGCGCTTTGGCTGACGTGCTGTTCTTCCATGGCGCGGGCAAGGCGCAGTCGGAACTGCGCGGCACGGTCTCGTTTGTCTATTTTATCCTGCATATGGTGATAAATATCACAGATGATGAGTTTTGTTAATCATATTCAGAATTTTCAACCTACGCCGCGATCCGTAATTCTTAAACCATAACAACAATATGGGTGACGGAATGGAAACGCGACGAAGATCGGTCGTGAAGGCAGTGCTATGGAATGCGATGGGCTTGGCCGTAATGACGGTGGTGGGTCTGGTCGCGACGGGCTCGGCAGCTGTAGGTGGGACACTGGCGCTTGTGAACACCGCAATCGGCCTGACCATGTACGTGATTTACGAACGTATCTGGGCCGGGATCTCGTGGGGTCGCAATGTCTGAGCGTCCGGGACCCGAGTGGGGCACTTTCGCCCTGATCCTCACGTGTTATGCGGCATGGCTCATGGTGATTTTCGCATTGCCGATCTGGCTGGCAATCCCGGCCATGGGGCTGGTTGCAGCGCTGCATTCGTCGCTGACGCATGAGGCGCTGCACGGCCACCCGTTTCGCGCCCGTTGGCTGAATGAGGCGCTGATGGCGCTGCCGCTGACGTTGTTCATCCCCTACAACCGGTTCCGCGACCTGCATTTGGCTCATCATCGCGATGCGACCTTGACCGACCCCTATGACGACCCCGAGTCGAACTATCTGGACCCCAAGGTCTGGAACGCTCTGACCGGCTGGCAGAGGAAGCTGCTACGGGCGAATAACACGCTGCTTGGGCGAATGGTTCTGGGGCCAGCGATAGGTCAGTACACGTTCCTACGCGATGAGCTGCGCGGAGCCATGCGTGGGGAAGGGACCATACTGCGGGCCTGGGCGCTCCATCTGGTTGGGGTGGCCGTCGTTCTGTGGATCGTCTCTCTGTCCCCGATGCCGATTTGGGCTTTTGTTCTGTCGGCATACATTGGGCTGGGGCTGGTCAAGATTCGCACCTTTCTGGAACACCGGGCGCATGAAAACTCCAGCGCCCGTACGGTGATCATTGAAGATCGGGGAGTTTTGGCGTTTCTGTTTTTGAACAATAACCTACACGTCGTTCATCACATGAACCCAGGCGCCCCATGGTACCGGTTGCCAGCGCTGTATCGCGCGGGAAAGGACCGCTATCTGGCCAGCAACGAGGCCTATGTCTACCGCTCTTACGGGCAGGTTTTCCGCTCGTACTTTTGGCGCGCGAAAGATCCGGTGGCGCATCCGCTCTGGCCAAAGGGTTGATTTGCCGACACAAGAGAGTCCATGAGTTTGTGGGTTCCCGTCACCATCGCCGCCGCGACGTTTCAGACCGTGCGGTTCATGCTGCAAAAATCACTCAGCACTGTGAAACTCTCGGCGGCGGGGGCGACATTTGCGCGCTTTGCCTATTCCATGCCTTTGGCGGTGCTGGGATTAATCGTGGCGATGCAGATCACGGGTTTCAGCCTGCCGCCTTTGACCGGGTGGTTCTGGTTGTTTGCGGCGATCGGTGGGACGTCGCAAATTCTGGCGACCATTTGTGTGGTGGCCTTGTTCAAACAGCGCAACTTCGCGGTTGGTATCACGTTCAAAAAAACTGAGGTCATCCAAACAGCCATCGTCGGTTTTCTGGTGTTGGGCGACAAAGTGTCTGCGGGAGCCTTGTTTGCCATTGTTCTCGGTTTGATGGCGGTTCTCTTGCTATCAAAAAATCCCGGTGGTGATGGGGCTTGGTGGGCGAACCTCACCAACCGGGCATCGCGCCTTGGGTTGGGGTCAGGCGTTCTGTTTGCCTTCTCATCCGTCAGCTATCGCGGTGCATCTTTGGAACTGGGTGATATAGATGCCTGGTATCGGGCGTTGATCACGCTGGCCGTTGTGGTCTCGTTCCAGTTCCTCAGTATGGGTCTGTGGCTGCTGTGGCGCGATAGGGCAGAACTGCGGGCGGTGTGGGAGACGCGCAAGACCGGCGTTTTTGTCGGAATCACAAGCCTTTGCGGGTCGTTTTGCTGGTTCTTTGCGTTCACGCTTCAAAACGCAGCCTACGTCAAAGCGCTGGGGCAGGTAGAGCTGATCCTCAGCCTGTTTGCCTCGATCCTGTTTTTCAGGGAAAGTATAGCCCGGCGTGAGATCGCCGGGATGGCATTGCTTGGTGTATCGATACTGGCGCTGGTGCTGGCGATTTAGCCAGCGCGACGCTCATCAAAGCTGAGGGCGATGAAGCTGGGCAGGTGATCGCCCATTCCGACAACCGCTGGTCCGCCGTCGTCTCGACGCCCACGACCTTTGGAGTCCTTGTCCTTTTTGCGGTCGCCGCGTTTGTTGTCGGTTTTCTTGCCTTCGGAAGATTTGGCTTTCTTCTCGGGCTTCGGCGTTTCGTCCTTGGGCTCTTCCTTGATCGGGTTTTCGATCCGCGGAATGTCCTTCTGGATCAGTTTTTCGATCGCATCCAGCGCCTTTTCATCACGCTTCGAACAGATCGTGATGGCTTTGCCTTCGCGCCCGGCGCGGCCTGTACGGCCAATGCGGTGCACGTAGTCCTCAGCATGGCCGGGGACGTCGAAATTGAACACGTGGCTTACCGACGGGATGTCCAGGCCACGGGCGGCCACATCAGACGCGACAAGCAACCGTAGGGAGCCGTCCCGGAACCCGTCCAGCGTTTTCATACGCTGCGACTGGTCCAGATCGCCGTGGATGGCGGCTGCGTTATAGCCATATTTCTTCAGCGACTTCGCGCAGATATCCACGTCTGTCTTGCGGTTGCAGAAGATGATCGCGTTTGTGCACTTATCACCTTCGGCATCGATCAGCGCGCGCAGGGTCTTGCGCTTGGCGCTGGCCTCGCGATCACGGCGACCGCTTTTGAACATGACCACGCCCTGTTCAATGGTCTCGGACGCGGTGGCCTGACGGGCGACCTCGATCCGGGCCGGGGCCGACAGGAAAGTGTCGGTGATCCGCTCAATCTCGGACGCCATTGTGGCCGAGAAGAAAAGCGTCTGGCGCGTGAAGGGTGTCAGCGAGAAGATGCGCTCGATATCGGGGATGAACCCCATATCCAGCATCCGGTCGGCCTCATCCACCACCATGATCTGAACGCCGGTCAGCAAAAGCTTGCCACGTTCGAAATGGTCCAGCAGACGGCCCGGGGTAGCGATCAGTACATCCACACCACGGTCGATCAGCGCTTCTTGTTCCTTGAAGCTGACACCGCCGATCAACAGCGCCTTGGTCAGTTTCAGGTGCTTGGTATAGGTGTCGAAGTTTTCCGCGACTTGCGCGGCCAATTCCCGCGTGGGGCACAGCACCAGCGAACGCGGCATCCGCGCACGTGCGCGACCACGGGCCAGCAGAGTGATCATTGGCAGCGTGAAGCTAGCGGTTTTGCCGGTACCCGTCTGTGCGATCCCCAGCACATCGCGCCCTTCAAGCGCGGGGGGGATGGCACCCTCCTGAATCGGAGTGGGCGTTTCGTATCCGGCTTCCTCAATGGCTTTGAGGACCTTCGGGTTCAGGTTCAGTTCGTTAAATTTTGTCATGTATGTCCGGTTTTTGCGGACACTAGACCTGGCCCGCGCGTCAATGGAGTGCCGGGCCCGGATGGCCATGCGCTGTCAGGCACATTTCGGCTTTGCGCGGACATAACAAAATCATGAGGCAGGGTCAAATGAAGAGCCTTTAACCTAACGTCGCCAAAGGTCGCTGCTGATTTTTCGCAACAATTCAGCAGCTTCCGGGAAAGTGTTTCGCGATCTTGGTGTCCAGATCCAAGGGCCTGTGGCGGATCAGACCGTATTCTTGCAACCGCGCACGGACGTCGGGGTCGGCACCGCTGATCTCATCATAAAAAGCGCGCAGGCCGTCCGGGCCTTGTTCTTCTTCGATCCAGCTGAACAGTTCATTTTTGTTCAGCCCGCCCAATTCGCGTGGGACGTTGGGGGACATGCCTGGCTGATACGATCCACGGTCCATTCTAAACGCATAGTGGGCCATCCAATGATCCCAGTCCGGAGCATGTCGGTGGCACAGCTCCAACCCCGGCAGTTCGAACTTGCAGGGCAAAAGCTCTTTGTTTTGGAAAAGGTTATGGATGCGGAAGTTTAGCTTTTCCATGCCGGTGCGAACAAACAGCTTGCCCTGAACATGGCTGAGGAACCCACCCAGAACAAATTCACCATAGTTGGGGTATAGTGACTGCACCAGCGCCGAGCGGTCTGGCCCACTTGGGATATGGGCCTTGTACAAATCCTCGCCGCCAGCCATGGCCTCCATCGGTCGCACACGGACGGCTGGTTTTTCTTCAGGAACCGATTGAAGCTGCTCTTTGATGGGCTTGTCGGACCACAGAAATTCATCGACATCGATATGCGCCAGCCAGTCCAGATCGGTGTTGCGATAGGCGAATGTCGCGTGCAGCGTCTGGCGCACCTGATGCCGCTCGGGTCGGTTTCGACTGCGTTTTTCCCAGAAGGCGTCGTCGCAGATTCGCGCCCTGATCTTTGGATGCCTGCGCAGCGCTCGATGCGCCTGCCGGTTGGGTTCGTCCAAGTAGATGTACAGATAGTCCGCACCCAGATCGAGGTGATGGGCGGCGAAACCAAGGATGTCCCTGGTCGGGCCGCGGAGCATGGACACGATCCCCCAAGTGGTCATGACCCACCTGTACCATCGGCGCGTTGCCGACGGGTTTTCTCAGCACAAACGCCTGGCAAGCAGCGCGATAGCATCAGGACTGTGTCAGTCATGCGCCCAAGCTTGCACAAGGTATGTTCCCTGTGCAATCAGCTAGTTGCGTCACGCCATCATCTCTTTTGTGGCCGTCAGGCTCAGCTCGGGATAGTCACGCACAACGCGGTCGATGTCCCACTGCAGGCGCGTCAGATAGACGATGTCGCCGTCATGGTCATGCGCGATGTGCTGCTTGTTGGCGTTCACGAACTTGTCGACCTCGGCCTTGTCACCGGTGACCCAACGGGCCGAGGTGAACTGAGACGCCTCGAAGCGTACGGGCAGGCCGTACTCCATCTCAATCCGGCTGGCGAGCACTTCGAACTGTAGCGCGCCGACGACGCCGACGATAAAGCCCGACCCGATCGAGGGTTTGAACACCTTGGCCGCGCCTTCCTCGGCGAATTGCATCAGCGCCTTTTCCAGATGTTTGGCTTTCAGCGGATCACCCGCACGGACGGTTTGCAGCAGTTCCGGCGCGAAGGAGGGGATGCCAGTCACGCGTAGCGCCTCGCCCTCGGTCAGCGTATCACCGATGCGCAGCTGGCCGTGGTTGGGGATGCCGATGATGTCACCCGCCCAGGCCTCTTCGGCCAATTCCCGGTCAGAGGCGAGGAACAATACGGGGTTCGAAATCGCCATCGGCTTTTTCGACCGCACATGGGTCAGCTTCATGCCGCGCTTGAAATGCCCCGAGGCCATGCGTACGAATGCCACGCGGTCGCGGTGCTTGGGGTCCATATTGGCCTGCACCTTGAAGACAAAGCCTGCGACCTTTTTCTCGTCCGGTGAAATCTGACGCGGTTCAGCGGATTGAATCTGCGGTTGCGGACCATACGCTCCGATGCCTTCCATCAGTTCCTTCACACCGAACGAGTTGATCGCCGAGCCGAACCAGATCGGGGTCATGTGACCTTCCAGCACCGCCTGTGGGTCAAGGGCAGGCAGAAGTTCGCGCGCCATCTCGACCTCTTCCAGCAGCCTGTCCAGCAGATGCTCGGGTACGTGTTCGGCGAGCTTGGGGTCATCAAGACCGTTAATTTCGATGCTTTCGGCCACCTTGTTGCGGTCGGCGCGGTCCATCAGTTCCAACCGGTCACGCAGCATGTCATAGCAGCCGATGAAATCGCGCCCGACACCGATAGGCCACGCGGCGGGCGTGACGTCGATGGCCAGCATTTCCTGAATTTCGTCGATGATCTCGAACGTATCGCGGCTTTCGCGGTCCATCTTGTTACAGAAGGTCAGGATCGGCAGATCGCGCAGGCGGCAGACCTCGAACAGTTTCTGCGTCTGGCTTTCCACACCTTTCGCGCCGTCGATGACCATCACGGCCGCGTCAACAGCGGTTAGCGTGCGATAGGTATCTTCGGAGAAATCCGAGTGACCGGGCGTGTCCACCAGATTGAACCGGAAGTCCCCATAATCGAACGACATCGCCGATGCCGAAACCGAGATACCGCGATCTTTCTCCATCTGCATGAAGTCCGAGCGTGTCCGCCGGGCCTCGCCCTTGGCGCGCACCTGACCGGCCATCTGAATCGCGCCCCCGTACAACAGGAACTTTTCAGTCAGCGTCGTCTTGCCCGCATCCGGGTGCGAGATGATTGCGAATGTCCGGCGCCGAGCGATCTCGGGCGGCAAAACGGGTTGGTTTGAGGCGGTATCAAGCATGAACGCGCGTATATGCGGGGAATCCTGCCGAAGCAAGACAAAGGGCTGTTCAGAATCGTCTGCATGTGGCAATGAGAACATATAGTG
Source organism: Ruegeria sp. BC3 (assembly GCF_056539265.1). Lineage (NCBI taxonomy): Bacteria > Pseudomonadati > Pseudomonadota > Alphaproteobacteria > Rhodobacterales > Roseobacteraceae > Ruegeria > Ruegeria sp. BC3. The sequence goes on along the minus strand of NZ_JBQFUP010000001.1, from coordinate 710,713 downwards.
AACAAATAATGGAGAAGCCCAATGGATTTGAAGCAAATTGCAGAAGAATTAGTCGCCGGATGCCGGGAAGGTCGCGCCAAGGAAAACTTGGACAAGCTTTATGCCACAGACGCCGTTTCAGTTGAAGCAGCCGATGCCATGGGCATGGGGCGCGAAGCCGCGGGCCGTGATGCGATCCGGGGCAAGCATGAGTGGTGGGAAGGCGCGCATGATGTGACCGGCGCGTCGGTGAGCGATCCGTTCCTGCACGGCGACGACCGCTTTGCCGTGATCTTCGAAGTAAGCGGAACCGTAAAGGAAAGCGGTGACAGCTTCGATATGCGCGAGGTGGCAGTTTACCACGTCGCGGATGGCAAGATCGTGCGTGAAGAGTTCTTTTACTGATCCCCAATCGGCTTCTGGTCTTCCCTGAAAGGCTGGTGCTAGATGTGCGGCAAAGACAGGGAGGATCGGATGGATCTGGGAATCAAAGGAAAACGCGCGCTGGTTTGTGCCAGCAGCAAGGGCCTTGGGCTGGGCTGTGCCGAGGCTTTGGCCGCAGCGGGTGTCGATCTGGTAATGAATGCGCGTGGGGCCGAGGCTTTGGAAGCGTCCGCCGAAAGCATCCGCGCGGCGCATGGTGTTCAGGTTCAGACCATTGCCTGCGATGTGACCTCGGCCGAGGGGCAGGCGCAGGTGATCGAAGCGGCGCAGGGTGTTGATATTCTTGTGACAAACGCGGGTGGTCCGCCTCCGGGCTTGTGGTCGGATTGGGATCGGGACGATTTCATCAAGGCGTTGGATTCCAACATGCTGACGCCGATTGCGTTCATGAAGGCGCTGCTGCCGAGTATGATGGACAAAGGCTGGGGCCGGGTGGTCAACATCACGTCGCAGTCCGTGCGGGCTCCGATCCCGGCTTTGGGCCTGTCAAACGCGGCGCGCACTGGTCTGACTGGCTATGTGGCCGGGACGGCGCGTCAGGTCGCACCCAAGGGGGTGACGATCAACAACCTGCTGCCGGGTATTCATGCCACAGATCGGGCCAATTCGTTGGATGGCGGAGTTGCGGCGCAGAAAGGGATCTCGATTGACGAGGCCCGGACGCAACGCGAGGCGACGATTCCGGCGCGCCGTTACGGTACTCGGCAAGAATTCGGAGCGGCCTGCGCCTTCCTGTGCTCTCAACATGCCGGGTTCATCGTCGGGCAAAACATCCTGCTGGATGGCGGCGCGACCAATCTGACGATATAACAATGGCTCAGAACTTTTCGGCTAAGGATCAGCTGTTTAACGAAGAAAAGACCCGCTATCTGGCGGGGCTCTTTGCCGGTGCTGACGCGTCCTTTGACGCCGATGCGTTTCACGCGCAGGTCATGTCACGCCTGCTGGACCTTGAGCTGAAAGAACGGATGGTCTGGATCGCCGAGTGCCTGCAACAGGCCATTCCCGGTGATCTGCCCGAGGTCGCACCAATGTTGCTGCGCGCCTTGCCACCGCCTTTGGATCCCAGCAAGACAGATGACGATTTTGGTGATTTCATCTTTGCGCCTTTGGGCGACTGGGTTGTTGCTGTGGGTCTAGATCATCCAGAGCTGGCGTTGGATGTGCTGGAAGAGATTACTCAAAGGTTTTCAATGGAATGGGCCATCCGCCCGTTCCTGAATGCCTACCAGGAGCAAGTGCTGTCCCGGATGGATGCGTGGTGCGCCCATGACAGTTACCATGTGCGCCGTCTGGTCAGTGAGGGCACCCGCCCACGATTGCCATGGGGGCAGGCGGTGGGGTTGGACCTAAAAGATCCGCTGCCATTGCTGGACCGGCTTCATGCCGATGGTACCCGGTATGTCACGCGGTCCGTCGCGAACCACCTGAACGATATCACCAAGAAAGACCCCGATCTGGTGCTGGACCGATTGCAGGTTTGGGCCGAAGACGCGCAACAGGACCGCGCCGAGTTGGAGTGGATGACCACTCATACCTTACGTGGGCTTGTGAAATCCGGTCATCCGCGCGCGATGAAAATGCTGGGGTTCGACCCGGACGCGGACATCCGCGCGGATATCGAGATCATCGATGAAGCACGGATTGGCGGGGCGCTGGAGTTCGATGTGGCGCTGAGCGGGACAGGAAACCAGCCGGTTCTGGTTGATTATATCGTTCATTTTCAGCGTCCTGGTGGAAAAACTTCAGCTAAGGTTCACAAGTTGAAGCAGGCCGTACTGAAGGACGGTGCCTTGACGCTGAGCAAAAAGCATAAGCTCAAGGGCGACGCGACTACGTTCAAACTTGTCCCCGGCGCGCATCGGCTAGAGATACAGGTGAACGGTCAGGTCCGCGCGGGTGTTGACTTCGAACTGCTGGCTTAGTGCCCAGATATCCTCACGCTTTCGTCAGATCGCAATCGCCCGGATTGCACCACACGCGGCGCTGCATTAGCTGCAAAGCAGCAATCAGACAGAAGGGTAGCCGCGATGAAGCATGAATCAGTGCAGAATTACTATGGCGAGGTCCTGCAGGGCAGCGCGGATTTGCAGACCAACGCGTGCTGCACTCCGGATGACATGCCGGATCACCTCAAGAAAACCCTGTCGAAAATCCACGACGATGTGCTGACCCGCTACTATGGCTGCGGCCTGATCGCGCCGCTGGACCTTGAAGGGATGAGCATTCTGGACCTCGGCTGCGGTGCCGGACGGGATGTGTGCGCATTGTCCGAAATGGTGGGCGAAAAAGGCCGCGTCGTGGGCGTGGACATGACGCCCGAGCAATTGGACGTCGCGCGCGCGCATCAGGACTTTCACGCGCAGGCGTTTGGGCATGCGGCGTCGAATGTGGAATTCCACCACGGCTATATCGAAAAGCTGGATGAGCTGGATCTTGAGCCTGGGTCTTTCGACATCATCGTGTCGAACTGCGTGATCAACCTGGCCACCGACAAAGACGCCGTCCTGCGTGGCGCGCATCGGCTGCTGAAAGACGGTGGCGAGATGTATTTCTCGGACGTCTATGCAGACCGTCGCGTGCCGCAGGAAATGGCTGAAGATGAAGTTCTGTACGGTGAGTGCCTGTCGGGTGCGCTGTACTGGAACGACTTCCTGTCGATGTCCCGCAAGGCCGGTTTTGGCGATCCGCGCCGCGTCACGCACCGTCCGTTGACCATCGAGAATCCGGTTCTGGAAGAGCGCGTCGCGCCCTTGAAATTCCTGTCGGCCACTTACCGACTGTTCAAACTGCCCGAACTGGAGCCCGCGTGCGAGGATTATGGTCAGGCCGTGATCTACAAGGGCACCATCCCGAACGCGCCGCACTTGTTCGAACTGGATGACCACCACGCGATTGAGGCGGGCAAAGTGTTTCCCGTCTGTGGCAACACCTGGATGATGCTGAAAGACACGCGGTTTGCGCGACATTTTGAATTCATCGGCGATTTCTCAACCCATTATGGAATCTTCGAAGGCTGCGGCGGCGAAAGCCCGTTTGAAGCCACCGGCGATGCCGCATCGGGCGGGTGCTGCTGATCTCTTGCGCCTGAGGGGCGGGGTTGTTATCCCCGCCTAAGCCCGATGGAATTGATCGGGAAAGGCAACGGGGTCCATCGGTGACAGAAAACGCAACTCCTCCTCGGCTGGAAATCCGAAACCTGATCGCCCGGTATGAGGGGCGGGTCGTGGTGGACAATGTCTCGCTGACGGTGCAGGCGGGGCAGGTGACCTGTCTTTTGGGCCCGTCGGGCTGCGGCAAGTCCACGACGCTGCGTATGATCGCCGGTGTCGAGATGCAGGAATCCGGTGAAATCTATGTCGATGGCAAGCTGATCTGCGATACGGTATTTCGGGTTCCGCCCGAGCGGCGTGAGATCGGCCTGATGTTTCAGGACTTTGCCCTGTTTCCGCATCTCAGCGTGTCCGACAACGTGGCCTTTGGCCTGAAGGGGCACAGGGACGAAAAGCGAGCCCGCGTCGAAGAGTTGCTGACCAAGGTCGATCTGATGCGTTTTATCGACGAATACCCGCATCATCTGTCAGGTGGCGAACAGCAAAGGGTGGCTCTGGCACGTGCCTTGGCGCCGCGTCCGCGGATCATGCTGATGGACGAGCCGTTCTCAGGCCTCGACAACCGCCTGCGCGATGGTATCCGGGATGAGACGCTGGCGATCCTCAAAGAAGAGGACGCGGCCGTTGTTCTGGTCACGCATGAGCCCGAAGAGGCGATGCGCATGGCCGACGAGATTGCCCTGATGCGCCGCGGAAAAATCGTTCAGCAAGGCGCGCCCTACAATGTTTACACCCGACCGGCGGACAAAGCTGCGGTCGCTTTCTTTAGTGATGTCAATGTATTGCCCGCCAAAGTGAATGGAGCTTTGGCGGAAACGCCCTTTGGGCAGTTTCTGGCACCGGGTGTACCCGACAATACCGATGTCGAGATTGTATTCCGGCCCCAACACGTGCGCCTGGATTTTGACCGCAATGGCAAGGGGCCATTGCCTACGCCGACCGACGGCGTTGCCGCGCGAGGAGTGGTCGAACGGGCACGGTTTCTGGGTAATGAAAGCCTTGTCGAGTTTCGAATGGACTATGACGGCTCGATCCTCAAAGCCACTGTTCCAAATGTCTTTGTCCCCAGTCCGGGGCGGGTGATGTGGCTGACAATCCGCCGCGACAAGTGTTTCGTATTCCCGGTTTAGGGTCTGGTGTGACAGTTTAGCGCCAAGTGGTGCGCGAAAGCCTCAGATTGCGGGTGCGCTTTGCTTGCCGCCACGCGGGGGCATCATTATCAAGGTCAAAACGCTGGGATGGATGGGGCGATGCGTATTCTTCTGACCAATGATGACGGGATCAATGCTCCGGGGCTGATCGCGCTTGAGGCAATTGCCGCCGATCTGGCAGGCCCTGATGGCGAAATCTGGGTTGTGGCCCCGGCCTTCGAGCAATCCGGGGTTGGTCACTGCATCAGCTATACCCACCCGATGATGGTCGCCAAGCTGGGCGAGCGCCGCTATGCCGCCGAGGGGTCTCCGGCGGATTGCGTGCTGGCAGGATTGCACGACGTCATGAAAGATACGCCGCCCGATCTGGTTTTGTCGGGTGTGAACCGAGGCAACAATTCAGCGGAAAACACGCTTTATTCCGGTACGATCGGTGGCGCGATGGAAGCCGCCCTGCAAGGCGTTCCGGCCATTGCGCTGTCGCAATACTTTGGCCCGCGTAATCTGGGGCTGGACGATCCATTCGAAACCGCAACGCGGTTCGGGGCCGACCTTGTGCGTCGCATTCTGGACGCAACACCATCTGAGCAGGGCGATTACCGGTTGTTTTACAACGTGAATTTCCCGCCCGTGCCTGCAGATGAGGTCAAGGGCACGCGTATTGCTGCTCAGGGTTATCGGCGCGATACGCGGTTCTCGGTCGAGCCGCACAGTTCCCCCTCGGGGCGTCGATTCCTGTGGATCAAGGGGGGGTATCAGCATAACCCGACTGCGCCCGGTACCGACGCGGCGGTCAATCTGGATGGCTACATTTCGGTCACGCCGATGCGCGCGGATTTGACGGCGCATGATATGCTGGATCAACTGAAGACGATCGAATGACCGGACCTGATCCAGAAACCACCATGCAGTTCCTCTTTGCCCTGCGCTCTCGCGGGGTGACGGATGCGCGCGTTCTGGCCGCGATGGAGCAGGTCGACCGTGGCCGTTTCGTCAAAGGTCTGTTCGCCGAGCGCGCCTACGAGGACACGCCGCTGCCAATTGCCTGCGGACAGACGATCAGCCAGCCCTCTGTTGTGGGGCTGATGACGCAGGCGCTGGATGTGCGGCCTCGGGATACAGTGCTGGAGGTTGGTACGGGCTCGGGCTATCAGGCTGCGATCCTGTCAAAGCTCGCGCGCCGGGTTTACACCGTGGAACGCCATAAGCGGCTGGTGCGCGAAACCTCGGACCTATTCCGCGAGTTGGGACTGACCAATGTGACTGCAATGCTGTCGGATGGATCCTTCGGGCTGCAGGAACAAGCGCCCTTTGATCGTATCATTGTGACCGCCGCTGCCGAGGACCCGCCCGGGCCGCTCTTGGCGCAGCTTAAAATCGGCGGTATCATGGTGTTGCCGGTGGGACAGTCGGATGCGGTTCAGACCCTGATCCGGGTCAGACGCACCGAAACCGGTCTGGACTATGACGAATTGTTGCCCGTCCGTTTTGTGCCCCTGCTAGAGGGGCTTGGCAAAGACGAGGCGTGAAGTAATATTTGCGATAAGCGCTGGAACCCCGGACAACAGGGGCAGGCGATGAGGACAGAAAAATGAGAGCAGTTTCCAAATCAGCAATCGCGGCAGGTGTGGCCTCTTTGGCGGTCCTTGCGGGATGCGAAGGCCCCATAGACTATGACCTGCGCGGCAATGTGGGTGGGTTTTCCACGGCGGATGCGGCGCAGGCGGCCACCGCTAACAGGCCTGCACCTGATGCGCGCGGCGTGATCACTTATCCCAACTATCAGGTGGTCGTCGCCCGGCGCGGCGACACGGTCGGAGATGTGGCCGCTCGGGTCGGCCTGCCAGCTGAAGAAGTCGCGCGGTTCAATGGGTTGCAAGCCGCAGATCAACTGCGCGACGGCGAAGTTGTTGCTTTGCCCCGAACGGTCAGCGCCGCCAACTCGGTCGATATTGCATCGATTGCAGGGGCCGCGATTGATGAGGCCCCGGCAGATGGCACAGTTCGCACGGCGACCTTGCAGCCGGCGCAATCGGCTGCAACGCCCGCTCCGGCACCTGCGCCAGCGGCGTCCGGGCCAGAGCCTATTCGTCACAAGGTCAAGCGTGGCGAAACCGCTTATACGATCGCGCGGCTTTATGATGTGCCGGTCGATGCGCTGGCCGAGTGGAACGGGCTGGGGTCTGACTTCACCGTGCGTGAAGGTCAGTTCCTGCTGATCCCGGTCAAGAACCAGCCCGCACCGCGACAAGCTGCGGCGGCGACGGTTCCCGCGACCACGATCACGCAGCCGGGGCAGGGGTCTCCCACGCCAACACCTCCAAGCGCGACGCAACCCTTGCCGGATGAGGTGATCGCACCGGCGGAACCTGCGCCGGACGTCACGGCTGAGGCTCCGACAAACCAAAGCAATTCCGCCTTGGGCATGCCTGTCACCGGAACGATCATTCGAACCTATGAAAAAGGAAAGAACGAAGGGATCGATATTGCGTCCTCTCCGGGTACCCGTGTGAACGCAGCGGCTGCGGGCACGGTGGCGGCCATTACGGCGGACGCGGATCAGGTGCCGATCATCGTGGTGAAGCACAACAGCGACCTGCTGACTGTTTACGCGAACGTTGAAGGTATCACCGTGAAAAAGGGTGACCGGGTCAAGCGCGGCCAAAAGATCGCGTCCTTGCGCGGCGGGGACAATGCCTATGTCCACTTTGAGGTGCGCAAGGGGTTCGAATCCGTCGATCCCGAACCCTATCTGAGGTGACCGTGAAACCGTCAGGCGTGCGGGTCGTAATCGCTCAAACGCTTGCCGGGTTCATCCGCAAAAACCTCGGGCAGGGGTGAGACGCTTTCGATAAGGTCGATCCGAAATACACGGAAGCCCTCACGCAGTTCGCACCATGCGGTCAGGGTCCAAACGCGCCCCCAGTATTCCATGTGCAGGGGGCGTATCACCCGTTCGGTCAGAACTCCGTCAATTCGACGATAGGACAATCGCAGCTTTTGCCGCGATTTGATGGCGGCGCGGATCGGAGCCATATGCGCCAACCCACGTGCCGCATCGGCAAACGGATAAACAGCGAATTTCCAACCGTCGGCCTCGGCCACGACCTGTGTGGGTAGAACAGCGTCGATCTTGTCGGCCAGCGACTCGGCTGCGGCTTTGAGGTCTGGGTCGGCAGCTTCGGCGACGATGGCCATCCCGAGGTTCAGGGCTTCGAGTTCGGCCGGGGTCAGGTTCAGCGGGGGCAGGGTGATCTGCTCGCGCACCATGTAACCAACGCCGCGCTCGCCCTCGACCGGGACTCCCGAAGCGACCAGAGTGTCCATGTCGCGATAGATCGTACGAACCGACACCTCAAGTCGGTCCGCGATGTCCTGCGCGCGGTGCAGTTTGCCGTCGCGCAGGATCTGGATGATATCGAACAGCCGATCAGTGCGGCGCATGGGGTCTCCTGTGGGTCATGACGCCCCAATGGTCCAATGGATCGCATCATGGCGCATGTTCACCGTGTCGGGCGCGATTGCGGCCATCACCGCAGGGGCGAAGTCCTGCTGGGGAAAGGCGGCCGCGGCGGCCTGGGCGCAGTCCATGTCGGCCCATATGACCGTGTCGGTCCACTGTCCGTCCTCACCCGCGCTGAGACGGCGGAAGACAAAGCCCTCGGCGTTCCGAACAAAGGACTCTGTGCGCTTCATGATGGTCACGAACTCCTCCTTGGTTACATCGGTTGCCAGTTTGAAGGTTACGGTTTCTGCGATTTGTGTCACGTGGTGCTCCTGTTAGCTGAGACAGGTGCGTTCTAGGCCTTTGCAACTGACATAAACCTGTCAGTTGTGTTTTGCCAGCCCCCAAAATTCTTGTGATCTGTTCAAATTTGCTGCGAGAAACGGCGCGACACGCTTTTGCGTTGGCGCGCGCGGGCGTAAACACACTGGCAGATGACATTCACGGCGCGGGTGCGCCGACTTCAAAGGAGATAAGACATGCTCAACAATATCGGCCTTCCCGGTCTTCTGCTGATTGCCGTTGTGGTGCTGGTGCTGTTTGGCCGCGGTAAAATCAGCTCGTTGATGGGCGAAGTGGGCAAGGGCATCACCTCGTTCAAGAAGGGCGTCAAAGAAGGCGCGGACGAACTGGAGCAGGACGCAGCCGAAGTGGCGAAAGACGTCACGCCTGAGACCGACAAAGACAAGGCCTAAGCGCAGATGTTTGATCTGGGCTGGACCGAGCTTCTGGTCATCGGCATCGTTGCCCTGATTGTTGTGGGGCCAAAGGACCTGCCGGTGCTGTTCCGAAATGTCGGCCGCTGGGTCGGCAAGGCCCGTGGTATGGCGCGCGAGTTCAGCAGCGCCATGAACGAGGCAGCGGATCAGGCGGGCGTGAACGAGATCAAGCAAGGTCTGAATGCTGCGACCAATCCTGTGAACACCGCCATGGACGGTGTGAAGAAAGCCGCGCAGGAGATGGCCACAAGCATCGACCCGACCAAGTTCGATCCCGATAGCGAGACCGGCAGACTGGCAGCAGAACGCGCGGAGCAGGCCAAGAAGATTCAGGCTACGACCGCCCGTGCTACAGCCGAGCGCAAGGCCAAGGAAGCTGCGGATGCACTGGCCAAAGCCGAAGAGGCTGAGGCCGCGCTGAACACTGAAAGTAAAACATGACCAAGACCGACGAGATCGAAGACAGCTCAGCCCCGCTGATCGAGCATCTGGCGGAACTGCGCACGCGGCTCATACACTGTGTTGTGGCGTTCCTGATCGGGATGATCATTTGCTTCACAGTGGCCACGCCGATCTTCAACTTTCTCACCAAACCCTTGTGTGATGTTCTGGCCGAACGTGGTCAGGATTGCGGGCTGATCTTCATCTCGCCGCAAGAGGGCTTCTTTGTTGCCATCAAGGTCTCGCTACTGGGCGGCTTCATTCTGGCCTTCCCCTATATCGGAATGCAGATGTGGCGGTTCGTGGCACCGGGCCTTTACCGCTCCGAGAAGAACGCGTTCCTGCCGTTCATGGTGGCCTCGCCCTTCATGTTCCTGCTGGGTGCAAGCTTTGCCTTCTATGTCGTGACGCCGCTGGCTTACGACTTTTTCCTGGGGTTCCAACAGTTTGGAGCAGAAGGAGAGGCCGTGACCGAAGGCGCAGCCACCGCTCCGCTGAGCGTCGTGTTCCAGGGGTCGGCGCAGGAGTATCTGAACCTGACGATCAAGTTTATCGTCGCTTTCGGCCTGTGTTTCCAGTTGCCCGTGTTGCTGACCCTGATGGGCAAGGCGGGGTTGGTCACCGCAGAAGGGCTGGGATCGGTCCGCAAGTATGCAGTCGTTGCGATCCTGGTGCTGGCCGCACTGGTGACTCCGCCGGACGTGATCACGCAGATCATCCTGTTTGTCGTGGTCTATGGCCTCTACGAAGTGTCGATCTTCCTGGTCGGCCGTGTTGAGAAAAAGCGCGAAGAGCAATTGCGCGCCGACGGCTACTACGACGATGAAGAAGAGGCAGATGAAGAGATCATTCGGGAAGAAGAGGGCAAGTAACCTCTTCCATCTCTGAACATCAGGCGCGCCCCATCGGGCGCGCCTTTTTCATGCCAAGCTCTTGTTGCGCCAGTCGGAACATGGTTTGAACCTTGAAACACCCGGAGGCACGCATGGACGACCTAGCCCTGAACCGTATCGCTGACGCGCTGGACCGTATGGCTCCGGCCCCTCTGGCCGCGCCGGACTTCCGGGCTGCTCCGGCTTTCGTTTGGCATGTGGAACCTGACCGGCTGGAACCGGTCGCGCAGGTCAATCGCGTCGATCTGGATCTGCTGGTCGGCATCAACCGATCCCGCGATACGTTGCTAGACAACACGCGCCGCTTCGCCGCAGGGTATAAGGCCAACAACGCGCTTTTGTGGGGCGCACGGGGGATGGGCAAGTCCAGCCTCGTCAAAGCCGTCCATGGCACGTTGCAAGCTGACCACCCAGACCTGAAACTGGTAGAACTGCAGCGAGAGGACATGGGCTCGGTGGCGCGTCTGCTGAACCACCTGCGCGCCGCGCCCCACCGGTTCATCCTGTTCTGTGATGACCTGTCGTTCAGTCACGATGACCAGCATTATAAATCGCTCAAGGCAGTGCTGGACGGCGGTATCGAAGGCCGGCCCGAAAATGTCGTGTTCTACGCCACCTCAAACCGCCGCCACCTGATGCCGCGGGACATGATCGAAAACGAACGGTCCAGCGCGATCAACCCGTCCGAAGCGGTCGAGGAAAAAGTCTCTCTGTCCGATCGGTTCGGCCTCTGGCTGGGCTTCCATCCCTGTGATCAGGACGAATACCTGGCCATGATCGACCGGTATTGCGCGGCCTATGGCGTGTCCGTTGAAGCAGATGTTCTGCGCGCCGAAGCCATCGAATGGCAGGCCACACGCGGCGCACGTTCAGGCCGGGTCGCCTGGCAATTCTTCGTGGATCTGGCTGGGCGCAACGGCGTTCATATCGCCTGATCCCAGCTTCATCTGGCCAAAAATACCTCCGCCGGAGGCATGGCCCGTCAGGGCCATCCCTTACAGCAGTGCCAGAATGCGCGCGGCCTCGTCAGCTGGGCTGGTCAAAGCATCCCGATCCTCACCCGGATGGAAACGCGCGCGCACGGCTGTGGGCATGGGCGCAGGTTCCACGATCGAGACACGCGGACCGGTGCGCTCGGTCTCCAATGCCCAGCTGCGCGCCAGTGCCAATTGCGCGGCCTTGGTCGCACCATAGATGCCATAGAACTTCTCACCCGCCTTCGGGTCGTCAAAAAACACTGCGTGACCGCTCTCGCCCAACAGGGGGGCGACGTATGGGATCAGAACAGACGTGGCCGTCGCGTTGATATTCACGGCCTTTGTCCACTCTTTCGGGTCGACGAAATGCGCAGGCGTCAGGGCCGAGGCATGGACCGCAGTATGCATCCATAGATCAACCTTGCCCCAGCGGTCGTGAATTCCGCGGCACAGGGTTGCCATGGCGTTCGGGTCCGTGATGTCCATGGGCGCGAGGGTCGCCGCACCACCTTTGGCTTTGATACGGTCGTCCAGCTCTTCCAGCCCGCCGGTGGTACGGGCGACGGCGACGATGTGACATTCGGGCGCCAATGCTTCGGCCAGGGCAGCACCCAAACCGCGCGAGGCCCCGGTGATGAGGGCAATTTTGGTCTGATCGGTCATAGGGGCGGTTTGAACCCATGCGCGCAGGGCGTCAAGGCAGTTTAGCTGCCGGGGATTGCGATCCGACGCGTCTGGCCGCTTTGTCGCAGCATGATGCCTTCCTCATCGATGGCAATCACTGTGCCGGAAGAGACCCGACTGCCCGGCTTAACTTCTTTGACCCGGCCAGATGACAGGCGCATGAGGGCCCGCATGTTCGCTTTGGGACCAAAGACCCCAAGGACGGAAACGGAATTCTTCTTCAACGCGCCCTTCTGCGTGGCCGCGCTTTTGACGGTGGCGTTCGACATGAAATCCGGCCCGACCCAAACGGTCCGGCCCCTTGTTTTATGAGTGGTTCGGCACTGGGGCTATCAAACCAAATCCCGGAACAAAAGGGGCGGCGGAAGTGGCTTGCTGCACGCCGAAAATCGCGCTGTCGAACCCATTGCGATTGCGGTTCCTTCATCGAAAAGTTGTGCGCGGAAACCGACCGGTGCTTTGCATTCAATGCCAGAAAAAGACCCGCGTCGCAGGTGCGATGCGGGTCTGGAACCAAATCTGATTCGGTTCGGTGCCGTTAGCCAGAGGCCAGTTTGGCCCCGTTCCACGACCCACCCGGCACTTCCATATCCTGCCGCTTTTTGCTGACGCGGCTGCTGTTTTCCAAGCTGTCCAGATAGTCCTTGCTGACACTGCCGGTGATGTAATTGCCGTCAAAGCACGAGCAGTCAAAGGCCCCGATCTCGGGGTTGCCCTCTTTAGCCGACCAGATCAGGTCGTCGAGGTTCTGATAGAACAGAGCATCCGCGCCCAGCTCCTGCCGGATTTCTTCGATCTCTTTGCCATTGGCGATCAGTTCGTGCTTGGTGGGCATATCGATGCCGTAAACGTTCGGGAACTTCACCGGGGGCGAGGCGCTGGCGATGAACACCTTCTTTGCTCCGGCTTCGCGGCACATTTGCACGATTTTCTTGATCGTGTTCCCCCGAACGATCGAGTCGTCAATCAGCAGGACATTGTGATCTTTGAACTCCAGAGGTACCGCATTCAACTTGCGGCGCACGGATTTCTGACGCTCTTCCTGTCCGGGCATGATGAAGGTACGGCCGACATAGCGGTTCTTGACCAGACCCTCGCGGTAGGGAATGCCAGTCGCCTTTGCGACCTCAAGGGCGACGGGGCGGGCGCTGTCGGGGACCGGGATGATGCGGTCGATCTCGAGACCCGCAGCTTCGATCTGCCGGGCCAGAGTCTGCCCCATGCGCATCTGCGTTTTGTAAACCGATACGCCATCCAGCAGCGAGTCCGGACGGGCGAGGTAAACATACTCGAAGATGCAGGGGGTAAGCTGCCCTTCGACCGCCTGGAACGTGTGTATGTTGCCGTCCAGATCGATCAGGATGGCCTCACCGGGTTTCACATCGCGCAGCTTTTCAAAGCCGTTGATGCCGAAGGCCACATCTTCAGAGGCAAAGGCAAAATCGTCACCTTCACCATCCACATCGCGTTTGGCCACCGACAGAGGGCGGATGCCATAGGGGTCACGGAAAGCCAGCATGCCGACACCTGCAACCAGACAGATTACTGAATACGCGCCCTGAACCCGCTCCATGGTCATCTTCACGCCAGCAAAGATGTTGCGGATCGGTTCGGCATTGCCGTTCACCTTGATCGCATCGGCCACTTTGTCGGCCAGCACGTTCAACAGGATTTCCGAATCCGAAGTGGTACGCAGATGGCGGCTGTATTTTGCGGTGACTTTCTCGCGCTGCTCGGCGGTGTTCGTGATGTTGCCGTTATGGACCAGATATATCCCATAGGGGGCATTTACAAAGAACGGCTGCGCTTCGGCCGCGCTGAGCGATCCGGCGGTCGGGTAACGCACATGCCCCATGCCGACCTTGCCCAACAAGGTTTCAGCGTCCTGCGCGTTGAACACATCCTTGACCAGACCGTTGGCCTTTTTCTCGCGAAAGAACTCACCGTTGTAGGTGACGATCCCCGAGGCGTCCTGACCCCGGTGCTGCAACATCAGCAGCCCGTCATAGAGCTCTGCAAAGACATCGTGCGTCCTGCTCGCAATCCCCAAAATGCCACACATATACGGGCTCCAATCTCTACGACGTGTTTATTGTGATGAGCTTTGCAGGTCGGGCTGGCTGAAACTTTGTACCTGTACGAAGTGTCGCCCGACCATCTGGCGGTGCAAGCGCGCCAGAGTCACTAGGACAGGCGCGAAAGAAAACAGATACAGCAAGATCGGCGGCTCCGATTCCATGTCAGTTCGGCTCTCACATAATGCCTAACCGCGCCTGTGTCATCAAAGGATCACATTTGCAATTTGACGCATGCGTTTTTGGCGAATTTGCGTTTGAAAACGTGACATGAGCTATCCGCGTATGATGTCATAACACAAGTGACCAATTTCGCGGTATCAACAACGGTTCGGGTGGGCTTACGCAATGTGGCAACACAAGCAAGGAACAAAGAAGGAAGAACCGGTAAAACGTCGGTGCCATAGGTGCAGGGGCATGGGCCGGGCGCCGTGCCCGATCTGCAATGGGGCAGGTGAGGTCATCAAAAGCCGCGACATTCACGGCAAGCCGATCATGGGCCGGTGTGACGGCTGTTTCGGATTGAAAACGATCCGGTGTACGGTGTGCGGAGGTGAAGGGTTCGTCTGATTGCGATCCGATCCAATGAAAAAAAGCCCGGCTGATGCCGGGCTTTTTTCTTATTCGGTTGTGGTAGGTGCTGTTAGCTCTTCCGACGGGGCAGAGCCTTCGGTGCAGCTTGCCACCAGTTCTTCGTACTGGCGCGTTACCCAACCCAGAGCTGCCTCGGGGTTTTGTTCTTCGATCCGGTCGCTGAACTGTTCGAACACCTTGGCCGAACGGCTTTCGTCGACGATCGTGTAGGACTGACCCGTCATCACCGTGTCGTAGACAAAGAACGCGATCGCCACCAAGAGGATGCCGCGTGCGATGCCGAAGAAAAAGCCCAGAGCCTGATCCAGCCCGCCCAAGGCCGAGCGCTGAACCAGCGACGAAAACAGGGGGGTAAAGATGCTGACGATAATCAAGGCTACTGCGAAAACGGCAGCAAAGCCCGTGATGACCGACAATTCGCAGCTGTCACGCAGGAAATCTCCGACCACCGGGATCTCTTTCACCAGTGGGACCGCTTGCGGCGCGAAGATGAAGGCCAGCACAGCGGCAGCAACCCAGCCCGCGATAGCCAGAACTTCTCGTAAGAAACCGCGTGAGTAGGCCAGGATGCCCGACACGACGATGATCAGGGCAACGACCCCGTCAATAATTGTAAAACCTTCCATGGCCCTCGCCTGTTCTTTTTCTGCCCCTCAAGGCGCGACTTTAACCTGCTCCGAAGGTTTCGCCAACAAACCCAACCAAATCAGAGGGTCGGGTGAGTGTCAGACCTGCCACAGTACCGGTTTTGCCGCCCGCCGGAGCGATTGCCGATGTGAAACCAAGTTTTTGGGCTTCTTTCAACCTGTTTTCGGTCTGCGGAGCCGGTCTAAGTGCCCCGGATAACGAGATTTCTCCGAAAACCACGGTGTCTGCGGGCAAGGCGGTGTCTTCTCGTGCGCTAAGTAACGCAGCGGCAACTGCGAGGTCCGCGGCGGGTTCGCCGATTTTGAGCCCCCCGGCGACGTTCAGATAGACGTCGAGGCCCGCAAAGGGGATGCCGCAGCGTGCCTCGAGCACGGCGAGGATCATGGCCAGCCGTCCACTATCCCAGCCCACAACGGTCCGGCGGGGCTGGGAATGGGGTGAAGGGGCGACGAGGGCTTGTAGCTCCACCAAAACAGGCCGTGTGCCTTCTATCCCCGCAAAAACGGCCGATCCGGGGCTTGGCGTGCCGCGCTCGGACAGAAACAGGGCTGAGGGGTTGGTGACTTGGGCCAGGCCCTTGCCGGTCATCTCGAACACGCCGATTTCGTCCGCCGGGCCGAAACGGTTCTTTACGGCGCGCAGGATGCGGAACTGGTGGCCGCGCTCGCCTTCGAAATAGAGAACGGTATCGACCATATGTTCGACCACGCGCGGGCCGGCGATCTGGCCTTCCTTTGTGACGTGGCCGACCATGATGACCGAGACGCCGTGTCGTTTCGCAAACGTGGTCAATTCATGCGCTGCGGCCCGGACTTGTGAAACAGATCCCGGCGCGCTGTCGACATTGTCGGCCCACATGGTCTGAATCGAGTCGATAATGGCGAGGCCCGGCTTTTCCGCCTCAAGCGTCGTCAGGATGTCGCGCAGGTTGGTTTCTGCGGCCAGCTGCACCGGCGCGTCCTCAAGCCCTAGGCGACGCGCGCGCATGCGGACCTGCGCGCTGGCCTCTTCGCCAGAGACGTAGACCGTTTTGACGCCGGCACGCGCAAATCGCGCTGCGGCCTGCAACAGCAGCGTCGATTTGCCGATCCCCGGATCTCCTCCGACCAACAGGGCCGAGGCCGGAACCAGACCGCCACCCAAAACGCGGTCCAATTCCTCGACCCCGCACAGAGTGCGAGGCGGGGGTGTTTCCTCGGTCGACAGGTCCGTGAGTGCGATGGACTGGCCACGTTTGCCACCGAGGGATTTTTTTGCGGGGCCAGCCGAAAGGGGCACGTCTTGCGTGATGGTGTTCCATTCACCGCAGGAATCACACCGCCCGGACCATCGGGTATGCGTTGCGCCACAGGCCGAGCAGGAGAAAGTCGTCTTTGCCATGGCGCAATTCGTGCCCGAGGATGGGCGGTTCTTCAAGCCCTTGCAGGACTTTCATCTCCGCCGGTGGCGCGTCGCGTCCTCAGGCCCGGCGGGCCATCGTCCGCGACGGGCGCTGACGCGCCTATTCTGCAGCGCGGGGCGGGGACATTGCGACCACACGCGACTTCTTTGGATCGCGCTCGTCGGCGAGCGGCTGCAATTGTGCCGACAATTCCGGTAGCAGTTCGAACAGTTCGTCCCGCAGACGGGTCAGTTGCGATTTCGCGATGGTTTCCTCCATCTCGATATCCTGGGTCCACTGGCGCAATTCATGCTGGATGACCTGCGCTTCTTCGATGCGTTGCTGGAACAGTTCGATCTCTTCCTGCCGCTGTTGCAGGAACATGCGGGCGCGGTTCACACGCGCATCGCCATAGGTTTCGGCCAGCTCGTGGCTCAGATGACTCATCTGCGCCGCCAGTTCGAGGATCTCGGGTTCCAGCGATTGCAGGTCAGGGTGATGGCGCAGAAAGGCCATCCGTTCCTTGACTGCATCGAATTCGGAGGACAGCAGAAACGTGTCGCCGCGATCGGCTGCGTGGGCCAGTTGATAGGCCTGCGCCACGTCGTGCATGTTCAGCGAGAACTTACGGTGAGACGTTTCGAGGGCCATCATCCGGGCATTTGCGGGCAAGTAAAAGGCCAGCATGAGAATCAGTACGGTCAAACTGATCTGAATGTACATGCCTGCATCGACGACAGGACCAGAGCCGAATCCGGCCTGCATGGACAGCCAGGGCAGGACCCCCAAAGCGGACAGAAGACACGCACCGACCGAGAAGAGCGCTGCAGTGCATATGAGGAAAAAAGTCAGTCTTAAAAAGGCATTCTGAAATTGCAATGTAATGTTGTGGAGGGCAGTCATGCTAGACGAACTCCTTTGATAACCGGTACAAACCAGCCCAAAGCGGGGAACATCTAAAACACACAGAATGATCCGCTTAGGACCGAAACTACAAATTTTTACTGCTCGAAATATAAAGATGATACTCAGATGAGTGTTTTCAATCAATTAGTTCTGAGTATTTCGTGATCTGCGTGTCATTTCCGTAATGTGGCCCAACGCGATTGAGGCCAGAATACAGCCCGTGAACAGGTACAATCCCCATGCCGTTTCGATGGTGGCGTAAGAGATTCCCTTGGCCAGCGTGATGTAAAGCGCGATGAGGAAAATGTCGGCCATGGCCAGTTTTCCAAGGATGTTCAGCGCGGGTTGTACGCGGGCATCCAGCAGGTCCCACTGGATCAGGGCGGTGCCGATGGTTTTGATGTAGGGCGCGAAGAGCGCGAAGACCGTGACCACTAGTGCGAGGAAGATGTCCGACTTCCAGAGCGACTGGAGACCGGTGATGACGCTGATCTCGCTGAGGCCGAAGATCGGCAGCAGACCCGCGCGCATCAGCGGGGCGAACCACGCGATGGGGTATAGGATCAGGAGCGAGAGGGTGGCGAGGCGGAGGGTCATAGGCAATCAAATTACCTCGTTCAGCGAACTAGGTTTAGCACAACAACGCAAATGACAAAAATCCACGTTAAAGCCAAAGAAGAAAATGAGAGCGATCTTACGCTTTTTGTTGCTCCGTTGGTCAGGCCGATCAGGCCTATTGAAAGCAGTATTGGGCCAACGAACGTCATACCCATCACTAGAAATGCAACGCCAAAAATTCCAGGCCCGTCTATCGTTTCAACTGCAGAAAGCATGACTGCAAAAAGCCAAACAATGACGCCGATGACAGCCAGCAGATACGCTGCAATCAAACGATGTTGATTTGTGACAAGAGCGATGGCGCTTGCCAGTGTTGCCAATGAGAGAGCGATAGCTGGTATGAAGAAAACGAGTTCCTCCACGCGCGGTAAGCCTCGTGTTGGCGTCACCGCACCGCCTCAATCGGCCCTTCTGCACTCCCACTGATGAACTGCTCGACATAAGGATCGCCCGAGGCATCCATCTGGCCGACCGGACCGGTCCACTGGATCAGGCCTCCATGCAGCATGGCGACGTTGTCGGCGATTGCGCGGACCGAGCTCATGTCGTGGGTGATGGTCATGGCGGTCGCGCCCATCTCGGTCACGATCTCGCGGATCAGGTCGTTGATGACGCCGGACATGATGGGGTCCAACCCGGTGGTGGGTTCGTCGAAAAAGATGATCTCGGGCTCGGCGGCGATGGCGCGGGCCAGGCCCACGCGTTTTTGCATGCCACCGGACAGCTCGGACGGAAAGCGGTCGGCCACGTCGGATTTCAAACCCACGCGCCGCAGCTTCTCAATCGCGATCTCGCGGGCGTATTCGGCGGGACGTTTCAGCGGGCCGCGCAGCAGGCGGAACGAGACGTTCTGCCAAACGGGCAGAGAATCGAACAACGCCGCGCCCTGAAACAGCATCCCGAAACGGGCCAGAAAGGCATCGCGGTCGCCCTTGGTGGCGTCCTTGCCGTCGACATAGATCATGCCGCTTTCGGGCTTGATCAGGCCCAGAATGCACTTCAAAGCCACGGATTTCCCGGTGCCCGAGCCGCCGATGATGACCATCGAGGTGCCCTTGGGGATCTCAAGGCTCATACCCTGCAGAACCTGATTGTCGCCAAAGGCCTTATGCACGTTCTCCATTCTGATCATACCGAGAAGAACACCCCTGTAAGAATGAAGTTGGCAGCCAGGATCATGATCGCGGCGGATTCGACCGACGATTTGGTGGCCCGGCCCACGCCCTGTGCGCCGCGACCCGAGTTCATGCCGTAGTAGCATCCCATGATCGCCGCGATCAGGCCGAAGGCCGCGCCTTTGACCAAAGACGATACGATATCCTTGGTTTCTAGGAAATTAACGGTGTTCTGCAGGTAAGTCGCCGCGTTGAAGCCCAGGTTTTCCGTCGCAACCACGTAACCTCCGGCGATGCCGATGATGTCTCCGATCCCCACCAGCATAGGGACGGTGATCAGGGCCGCCAGAACCCGCGGAACGGTCAGGTACTTCATCGGGTGGGTCGACAGGGTGACCAGCGCGTCAATCTGCTCGGTCACTTTCATGGTCGCAATCTCAGCAGCGATGGACGAGGTCACTCGCGCGGCAATCATCAGGCCAACCAGAACCGGCCCAAGTTCGCGCACCATGCCGATGGCGACGATCTGGGGCACCACGGCCTCGGCATTGAAGCGCGCGCCACCTGCATAGATCTGCAGTGCCAAGGCGCCACCGGTAAAGATGGCGGTCAGACCCACGACTGGCAGAGACAACCAGCCCACATTCATCAGGGCCACGAAAAATTCGCGCGGATAGAACGGCGGGCGAAAGATGTGTGAGATCGCGTCCGCCGCAAAAATCCCGACCTTGCCGAATGTGGCAAGCAGGGACAGGACAGCGCGGCCCAGCCCACCCAGCGCGGCCAAAGGGTTCATTCCACGTAACCTCGGGAATAGCGTGCGCCCAAAGAGGTCAGGATCTCATACCCGATTGTACCTGCTGCTTCGGCCAGATCGTCGACCGTTTGATGGCCGTTCAGAATGCGCAGCCGTTCGGGGTCTTCGGGCAGGTCGGTTACGTCGACCGTGATCAGGTCCATCGAGATGCGTCCGACCACGGGGCAGGGCTTGCCGCCCGAAAAGGCGTCGATGCCACCGCCAATGGCGCGGTGCAGGCCATCGGCGTAGCCGGCAGCGACAGTTGCGATGCGCGAAGGGCGGCGGGCGGTCCAGCTGTTGCCGTATCCCACCGATTCACCAACTTCGACAGGGCGAACCTGAACAACCGGCAAATCGGCCGTCACGACGGGCTTTGCCTCGGAAAATGGCATGCCGCCATAAAGGCCGACGCCGGGTCGGCAAAAGTCAAAGTGGAATTCAGGCCCAAGCAGCGTACCGCCTGTGGCGGCCAGCGATCGGGGAGCATTGGTGCCATCGGTCATCTCACGAAAAGTCTTCAGCTGCTGGCGGTTCATCGGATGATCGGGTTCGTCCGAGCAGGCCAGGTGAGACATCATGACAACGGGGGCCAGCGCCTCGGCCTTTGGGCGAAGTTCGGCCCAATCGGCGGGTTCAAGCCCCAGTCGGTTCATGCCGCTGTCCAACTGTATCCCAAAAGGATGATCGGGCAGGGCTTGCTGGTGGCGCAGGAATTGTTCCGGCGAGTTGATCAGCGGCGTCAGGTCATGATCGCGCAACAGATCGGTGTCACCTTCCATATGGCCCGAGAATACGGCGATCATCGGACCAGGGCCGATGGCCTTGCGCACGGCCACGCCTTCTTCGGCGACGGCGACAAAGAATTTGCGAACGCCTTCTTCAGCCAGCGTCGCGGACACCGGTTCGGCTCCAAGCCCGTAGGCATCGGCCTTGACCACGGCGCCGGTCTCGACTTCGGTTTTTGCGTCGAGCGCCCGCCAGTTGCTGGCCAGCGCCTGAAGATTGATCGTCAAACGTGCGGTACTCATGGAACCGTTCATGACATTGGATCGCGGCAGGTCAAGAGGGGAAGCGACGATTATTGCAAACTTCGGCGCGAACATGGGCAAGTTCCGGCCTGTCTTGCAAGGCATTGGCGAAAAAGAGGTTGTGTCCACCCGCCCGAGTATCAAAGTTGTATTTTGACAGGTGCAGGACGGGTAGGGCGAACGATGATACTTAGCGCAGAAATTTCGCAGTGGTCCGACGCGCTGCCAAAGCTGTTCCAGCAAGCGTTTTCGGACTCGGAAGGCGAAGATGAGGGCAAGGTGATCGGGGCGTTGGTGTCCGATCTGCTATCAAACACGCCGCAGGATGACCTGCGTGCCGCGATTGCCCATGATGGACCTAAGGTATTGGGATGCATCCTGTTTTCCCGTCTGCGCTTTGAACGGGATACGCGTCAGGTTTTTCTGATGTCGCCGGTCGCGGTGCGCACGGATCATCAGAAATCAGGGATTGGGCAGAGACTAATCGGGTTTGGTCTGGACGGGCTGCGCAACGCAAATGTCGACTATGTCGTGACCTACGGCGATCCGGCCTATTACGGCAAATCCGGGTTCCTGCCGATCTCTGAGGATTTTGCTCCGTCCCCGATGCCGCTGAGCCACCCGCATGGGTGGCTGGGGCAAGCCCTGACAGAGGCCGGGGCGACGCCTTTCAAGGGGCCGTCCCATTGTGTCGAAGCCTTCAACAAACCAGAGCTTTGGTAGAGGTTAGTAGCCTTCGATCTCGCCACCCTGCTGCCAGGGTTTGACCAAGTTACCAAAGCGGGTGAACTGCGCCTCGAACGACAGCTCAACCGTGCCGATGGGACCGTGACGCTGCTTGCCGACGATAACTTCGGCCTTGCCGTGCAGCCGTTCCATGGCCTGCTTCCACTCTTCCATCTTCTCCAGCTCGTGATCGCCAGGCTTTTCGCGCTCCTTATAGTATTCCTCGCGGAACACGAACATCACCACGTCGGCGTCCTGTTCGATCGAGCCTGATTCCCGAAGGTCAGACAGTTGAGGGCGCTTGTCGTCTCGGCTTTCGACCTGACGAGAGAGCTGGGACAGCGCAATGACAGGAATATTCAGTTCCTTGGCGATGGCTTTCATACCCATCGAAATCTCGGCGATTTCGTTCACGCGGTTGTCGGACATACCCCGGCAAAGCTGCAGGTAGTCGATGACCAGCAGGTCCAGCCCGTGCGTCCGTTTCAACCGGCGCGCCCGCGCGGCAAGCTGCGAGATCGGCAGGGCCGGGGTGTCGTCAATGAACAAAGGGCAGGCTTCCAGTTCCTTGGCCGCATCCACAAACCTGCGGAACTCGGCCTCGGTCATGTCGCCCTGACGGATCTTGTGCGATGAAATTTCGGACGCTTCGGCCAGAACACGTCCCGCAAGCTGCTCGGCGCTCATTTCGAGAGAGAAGAACCCGACCACGCCGCCATCAATTGCGCCTTCGCTGCCGTCGGGCTTCAAGCCGCGCTTATAGGCCTTGGCTACGTTGAACGCCACGTTGGTCGCCAGCGAGGTTTTCCCCATCGACGGACGACCGGCAAGGATGATCAGGTCGGACGGGTGCAGACCGCCAAGCTGTTTGTCCAAGTCGGCCAGACCGGTGGAAATCCCCGCCATGCCACCACCGCGCTGGTACGCTTCGTTGGTGACGTTGACGGCTTCTGTGACCGCCTTGAGGAAGGATTGAAATCCCTGTTCGGTCTGGCCCTGCTCGGATAACTGATAAAGCTGTTGCTCGGCCTCGACGATTTGTTCTTTGGGTTCGCTG
This sequence comes from Ruegeria sp. BC3, assembly GCF_056539265.1. Taxonomy (NCBI): domain Bacteria; kingdom Pseudomonadati; phylum Pseudomonadota; class Alphaproteobacteria; order Rhodobacterales; family Roseobacteraceae; genus Ruegeria; species Ruegeria sp. BC3. Next base: position 687,860 of record NZ_JBQFUP010000001.1, on the reverse strand, counting down.
GATACATCAACCCGCGCCGCCTTGTCCGAGATGTCCCGACCCAACCGGATCAGCTCGCGACGGATGGCAAGGTCATAGATCATCTGGGCGTAATCATGCACAGCAAAAGCACTGATCGAGGCACCGGCCAGTTTGACCAGATAAGCCGGACCACCCAGTTCTTTCAGGCCCTCATCCTCGGCCATGAAGGATTTCAGCGTCACGGGCGAAGCCAGCGCATTCTTGGCGATACGATTGGCCGCGACCTCGTAGATGCGGGCATGGACCGGGTCATAGAAATGTTCCGCCCCGATGATCGAGGCGACCCGGTCATACAGGTCATTATTGGTCAGGATCGCACCCAGAAGCTGCTGTTCAGCTTCAATGGAATGCGGCATGGTTTCGGCGTTCTGAATCTGCGCCGCTGCCTGCTCGATGCTGCTTATCTCGTTCATTATGTCCCCGCTGCCCGTGTGGCAGTTCTAATCAACCAGACCCCGCCAGGGCTATCTGTAAATCTCTGAAGATAAGTCGCGTATAACTTGCCTTCAGCGTGGGATAAGTTTGGACAACTCTGCCAAAAATCACCGCGCTACGCAACATTTTGTGCGGCCATCGGGCATTGCCACTAGATGCGAGTGGCGTGGGGGCGATTCTGATTAGAGTTACCCCCAGCTTATTCACAAGCAGATTATGAATATTTGTTGGCTTCCTGCCATCCGCGCGGGTCTTTCAAGAAGGCTTCGACACCCTCAAGTGTTTCCTGATCAAAGGCTTTTTGCGCCTTGGCTTCGGCCAGAACATCCCACCAGGTGCACAGATGGTGCAGCTTCACACCGTGGTCGCCCAGCGTCTTCTCGGTCTCGGGGAAGATGCCATAGTAGAAGATCACCGCCGTATGGCCGCAGGTGGCACCGGTCTCGCGGATCGCATCCACGAAGGAGAGTTTTGAACCGCCATCGGTGGTCAGGTCCTCGACCAGCAGCACACGCTCGCCCTCGCTCATCGCGCCTTCGATCCGGGCGTTGCGGCCATAGCCTTTGGGCTTTTTGCGGACATAGGTCATCGGCAGCGCCATGCGCTCGGCCACCATGGCTGCAAAGGGGATACCGGCGGTCTCGCCGCCTGCGATGTTGTCGAACGCCTCGAACCCGGCATCGCGCATCACGGTCACCGTCAGAAAGTCTATGAGGGTCGAGCGGATACGCGGGTATGAGATCAGCTTGCGGCAGTCGATATAGGTCGGGCTGGGCAGACCGCTGGCCAGCGTGAACGGCTCGCGGGAATTGAAGTGAACGGCCTTGATCTCCAGCAGCATCCGCGCGGTCAGGCGGGCGATTTCGGTGCTATCGGGGAAGGAGCTGGGGATCATAACGGTACCTCTGGGCTAAATGGCATTGCGGGCTGATAGCCTGTCCCTTGACCCAGAGTCGAGAGGGTTGCGCACAAAAGAAAAGCGGACCCTCAACAGGTCCGCTTTGTGCCCTTTCGGGCGATGGGCAGCCAAGGTGGGCTTAGCTGCTCATGTCGTAAGCCCGTTCGCCGTGTACCGACAGATCGAGCCCGTTTGTTTCGGTCTCTGCGTCTACGCGAAGCGGCGTGATCAGCGCAACCACCTTGATCAACACAAATGTGACAACCGCCGTAAACGCACCGACGATAACTAGCCCGCCGATTTGCGCCGCCCACTCACCCAGACCAAAGACTGCGATCATGATGGTGCCAAAGATGCCACCTACGCCGTGCACGGCGAAAACGTCCAGCGTGTCGTCGATCTTCAGAATGTTTCGGATCACGTTGACCGCCTCTTGGCACAGCACACCTGCAACAGCACCGATGATCAGTGCCTGAACCGGATCGACATAGCCGGACGCCGGGGTAATTGAGGCCAGACCGGCAATCGTACCAGTGACCAGACCGACCATCGAGGCTTTGCCGTATTTGATGCGTTCATAAAGAGCCCATGTCAGTGATGCTGTCGCAGCTGAGATATGGGTGACGGTCATTGCCATCGCGGCACCTCCGTCAGCGGCCAGTTGCGAGCCGCCGTTGAAGCCGAACCAACCGACCCACAGCATGGCAGCACCGATCATGACAAAGCCGGGATTGTGCGGCGGCGTCGTGCGATTGCGGCGGGGGCCGAGAACAACAGCAATGATCAGGGCGGCCAGACCTGCGGTTTCGTGGACCACAATGCCACCCGCGAAATCGCGTACGCCAACCTCACCCAGAACACCGCCATCGGTCAGAATGCCGCCGCCCCAGATCCAATGGACGACCGGCGCATAGCACAGCAACATCCACAGGCCCGAGAACGTCAGCACGAACCCAAAGCCCACGCGTTCTACATAGGCGCCAACGATCAGGGCAGGGGTGATGATCGCGAATGTCATCTGGAAGGCAAAGAACAGGATCTCGGGCAGGTTGCCCGACAGGGTGTCGGTGTCGACGCCATTCAGAAAGGCTTTGCCCAAACCGCCCCACAGGCCCGAACCGCCGTCGCCAAATGCGATCGAATAGCCTGCGACCAGCCACAGGATGCTCATCAAGCAGGCGATTGAAAAGCAGTGCATGAATACGCTCAGCACGTTGCGGGCGCGCACGAGGCCGCCGTAGAACAGGGCAAGGCCCGGCAATGTCATGAAAAGGACCAGTGCGGTTGCAACTATGATCCAGGCGGTATCGGCTCCATTCATCAGCCGGTCTCCTCTTAGGCGTCTTCCACTTGCGTGGGGCGTTCAAGCGGAGAGAGGGCGGGGAAAAAAGAGGCAACCGCCGAATAGAGTGCTTATTTTTAGGGCCTTTTGCCAATCGGCGATTAAATGTGCAGCAAAAGGCGCTGCGTGCTTTAATTTTGAGCAGGTTTAAAAAGGCCGCGTGACAGCAGGTCTAACGCGTGGTCGCGTGCGGCCAGACGGACTTTGTCGCGGCCCAACGCGCCGAATTCGACGGTTTCCGTTGCGGTTTTCTGACCAACGGCTGCCAGCCCAAAGCATACGCGGCCTTCGGGTTTGAACTCCGATCCGCCGGGGCCTGCAATGCCGGTTATGGACACTATGAGTTGCGCACCTGAATTTCTCAGCGCGCCGTCTGCCATTTCCTGCGCAACCTCTTCGGAGACGGCTCCATGCGTGTCCAGGGTTTCTGCCCTTACGCCTAGCATCTGTTGCTTGGCCGCGTTCGTGTAGGTGACAAAACCGCGATCCACCACGGCCGAACTGCCAGGAATATCCGTCAGCGCAGCCGCGACCATCCCGCCGGTACAGCTTTCGGCGGTGGCAATCATCACGCCCTGCGCCTTGGCGCGGTCAAGCAGATCGGCGACGTTCATAGCCCTAGGACTCCGTGAGAGATACCGGCCAGGATCAGCACGCCAATCCCGGCGAAAACGCCTGCTATAACGTCATCCAGCATAACCCCCATCGCGTCGCCCTTGCGATCCGCCCAGCCGACGGGTCCGGGTTTGGTGATGTCGAATAGGCGGAACAGCAGGAAGCCCGCGACCCAACCGGGCCACAGCGCCGTAATCTCAATCCCATGCGCCCAAGAGGGGTAGGAGATCGCCCAGAGCGCAATGAACTGCCCGACGACCTCGTCGATCACGATTTCTGAAGGGTCATGGTCTTCCTGCCCTGCGGTCATGACCTTAGTTGCCCATAGGCCGCCGACGAAAACGGCGATCGTGGCTATGACCAACAGGGGAAAACCGCCCAGCGTGTGCAGGATCCAGACCAACGGTAGCGCGGCCAGCGATCCCCAAGTGCCGGGGGCAGGGCGCAGGTACCCCACGCCGCAAACGGTTCCGATCAGGCGCGCGGCGGTCATGATTTCACCAAGCAGGCTGTGGCCAATGATGCGATGCCTTCGCTGCGCCCTGTAAAGCCCAGCCGTTCAGAGGTGGTCGCCTTGACTGAGACCTGATCTACGCGCAGTCCCATGATGCGGGCCATTTCCTCGCGCATGGCGGGCGCATGGGGGCCGATCTTGGGATATTCGCAGACCAGCGTGCAATCGACGTTCGAGATATCGTAGCCCATCATCGCGGCAAGTTCGACAGCGTGCCGCAGAAAGATCTCGCTGGCCGCGCCTTTCCATTGCGGGTCGGACGGGGGGAAGTGCTGGCCGATATCGCCCTGCGCCAACGCGCCATAGATCGCATCGGTGACGGCATGCATGCCAACGTCTGCGTCGGAATGGCCTTGCAGTCCGCGATCATGCGGCACCTTCACCCCGCACAGGATCACGTGATCGCCGTCGCCAAAACGGTGCACGTCATAGCCATTGCCCAATCTTACATCCATATCCGTTCCCAATATCCGTTCCGCCCGGGCAAAATCCTCGGGCCGGGTGATTTTGATGTTGTCCGCGTCGCCAGCCACGATGGCCACGTCCAGACCTGCGGTGCGGGCGACCTCGACGTCATCTGCCGCGCCACCGGGGTGTGCAGCATGGGCAGCGACAATTGCGTCATAGCGAAAGCCTTGCGGGGTCTGCGCAGCAAACAGGCTGCTGCGGTCCTGCGTTCCCGTGACAACCGCTCCGTCCCCAGTCCAAAGCGCATCCGTCACAGCCAGTCCGGGCGCGGCTGCGTCATGCGTGGAAAGCGCTTTCAGAACGTTCTGAATGGTCTCGCCAGTCACGCAGGGGCGGGCGACGTCGTGAATCAGTACCCGTTCGACACCAAGGCCCGCTAGTGCCGCCAAACCGTTCCGCACAGAACCGGCGCGATCATCGCCGCCGGAGGCCAAAAGCAGATCGGTGCCTGAAAACTCATCCCAGGCGGGTTGATCCTCTTCAGACAGCACCAGCACAATATGGTCGACCTGACCGCGAAACTTGTCGAGAGTCCAATCGGCTACACGGTGTCCTGCCAAGGGCCGCCACTGCTTTGGCATCCCCCCTCCGGCGCGCAGTCCGCGTCCTGCGGCGACGATGATGGCAGCGGTGGTCATAGGGGCGAAAACTCCGGTGATTTGAGCGCAGTGTTTAAGCTGCGGTGAATGCAGTGGCAATCACCCGCGTAAAGCTGCCTAAAAATTAAGCACATGATGATTTTGCAGGCTTGCTTCCTGCCGTTTTGTTGTTCATATGCCGCGAATTCGATATCTAAGTCGCAACTGCCCAAGGATTAAGCACGTTGACCCTGCAACTCGCTGACAAAACCCTGAATCCGCCTGTTCTGCTGGCGCCGATGGCTGGAATCACCGACCGGCCGTTCCGTGATCTGGTGATGCGCTTTGGCGCGGGCATGGTCGTTAGCGAAATGGTCGCCAGCCAGGAAATGGTTCAGGCTAAACCTGGTGTGCGCGAGCGAGCAGAACTGTCTGCCGATGTGGAAAACACCGCTGTTCAGTTGGCGGGGCGCGAGGCGCATTGGATGGCCGAGGCCGCGCGTCAGGTCGCTGATCGCGGCGCGCGGGTCATCGACATAAACATGGGATGCCCGGCCAAAAAGGTGACGAACGGTTATTCGGGGTCAGCCTTGCTGAAAACGCCCGATCACGCCCTGACGCTGATCGAAGCGGTGGTCCAGGCCGTCGACGTTCCGGTGACGTTGAAAACCCGTTTGGGTTGGGACGACAATTTGCTGAACGCGCTGGACGTGGCGCGTCGGGCTCAGGATGCCGGTATCCGCATGGTGACCATCCATGGGCGGACGCGGTGCCAGTTCTACAAGGGCCACGCTGATTGGCAGGCGATCCGGGCGGTGAAAGATGCGGTCTCAATCCCTGTGATCGCGAACGGGGACATCATCGACACCGAAGCAGCGCGAAAGGCGTTGGGCCAGTCAAATGCGGATGGCGTCATGGTGGGCCGCGGGGCGCAGGGCAAGCCGTGGGTGTTGGCCCAGATTTGTCACGACTTGTACGGCGCGGATGCCCCGGTCATTCCCGCCAACGGCGACCTGATCGACATGGTGCGTGGCCACTACGAGGCGATGCTGGCGTTCTACGGCACCGATCTTGGCCTGCGCGTCGCCCGCAAGCATCTGGGTTGGTATATGGGTGAGGCGGGCACTCCGGCCACCTTGCGCCGTGCGGTTCTGACCTCGCGCGACACTGCAGAGGTTTTGCGCCTGTTGGGCGATGCACTCAGTGGCGATACGGAGGCAGCGGCATGAACTCGGATCAGAGCATCTGGGCGTCGCTGCCCGTTCCGGCCTTTATCATCGATGCCGATGACCGGATCACGGATGTCAATTCGGCAGGTGAAGGATTCCTGAACGCGTCCCGCAAGGCGGTCATTGGCCACCCTGTCTGGGATCAGATTGCCGTCGATGCGCCTTTGGAAGAGGCATTCCTGCGTGCGCGCCAGCAAGGCACACCGCTGTTCGTGAACGACGTTGACGTCGGCTCGGGAAATCGCGCGCCGTTGCAATGTGCGCTGCAGATCGCTCCGCTGTTGGGGCATCCGGGGTTCATGATCATGACGATGTCGCCACGTGAACTGGCCGGGCGGATGACGCGGGGCAATACCGTCAAGTCTGCGGCGCAGTCCGCAATCGGTATGGCCGAAATGCTGGCACATGAGATTAAGAACCCACTGGCCGGGATCACTGGGGCCGCGCAATTGCTAAGCATGAATATCAACCAGCAAGACCTTGAACTCACGGATTTAATTGTTGCTGAAAGTCGCCGGATCGTGAAGTTGTTGGAACAGGTTGAGCAATTCGGTAACCTGTCTCAGCCCGATTTCAAACCGGTCAACATTCACGACGTTCTGGATCGTGCGCGCCGGTCAGCTTTGCTGGGCTTTGGCGCTCAAATGACGATCATCGAGGACTACGACCCCTCGCTGCCACTGGCTTTTGGAGACCCGGATCAGCTGTTGCAGGTGGTGTTGAACCTGCTCAAGAACGCATCCGAGGCGGCTGGTGACAAGGGCGGGACCATTCGCCTGCGCACCTATTTCGAACATTCCTTCCGCCTGCGTCGCAGTGACGGGTCGGGGCATTCGTTGCCGCTTCAGATCGAAATCATCGACGATGGCCCCGGGCTGCCGGACAAAATCCGCAGCGACATCTTCGACCCCTTCGTTTCCGGCAAGGAAAACGGCACCGGCCTCGGGCTGGCGCTGGTCAGCAAAATCATCTCGGACCACGACGGCTGGATTTCAGCCGAGTCGGTTCCGGGCCACACAGTATTCCGCCTGTCCCTCAGACGCGCGCCGCGCGACGCAAGCTGAGACGGACAGCCGAGCAGAGATAAGTAAGGAGAGCACCCGATGGATGGCACAGTACTGGTCGCAGATGACGACCGCACGATCCGAACCGTTCTGACCCAAGCCCTGACCCGGGCCGGGTGCAAGGTGCATGCGACCTCATCGCTGACGACGCTGATGCGCTGGGTCGGTGAGGGGAGGGGCGACGTCGTTATCTCGGACGTGGTCATGCCGGACGGAAACGGGCTTGAGATGCTGCCCAAGATCGCACAGGACCGACCGGGGCTGCCGGTGATCGTGATCTCGGCCCAGAACACAATCATGACGGCCATTCAGGCCGCCGAGGCTGATGCTTACGACTATCTGCCCAAACCGTTCGACCTGCCGGACCTGATGAAACGCACCGCGCGGGCGTTAGAGCAGAAGCAGCGCGTTCAGACCGAAGCCGCGGCCCCGGTTGAGGATCGTCCTGAAGAACTGCCACTGGTTGGCCGCACGCCGGGGATGCAGGCCTTGTATCGCCTCGTTGCGCGGGTGATGAATACTGACCTTTCGGTGATGATTTCTGGTGAAAGTGGCACCGGTAAGTCACTGATAGCGCGGGCTATTCACGATTTCTCGGACCGGCGCACGTTGCCTTTCGTGACCGCAACCGCAGGCGATCTGCGCGATCTAGAGGGCCCGGCGCGCATCATGGCGCGGGTGCGCGGTGGCACGCTGCTGATTGATGAGATCGCTGACATCGAAGATGAGATTCAGGCCCGCATCGTTCGTATGATGGACACGCCCGGCGATCATGTCCCGCGTTTCATGGCGACCAGCCAATCCGATCTGACCGAAGCGATGGAAAGCGGCCGGGTGCGTCAGGACCTGTATTACCGTTTGTGCGGCGCAACGATCCACGTTCCTGCGCTGCGCGAGCGTGTCGATGACATTACTCTGCTGGCCGACCACTTTTTAGCGCGGGAAGAGCGTGAACACGGCACGAAACGTTGGCTCAGCCCCGAGGCGGTGGAGCTGGTCCGGCGGTATTCCTGGCCCGGCAACGTCCGGCAACTGGAAAATGCGATCCGCCGTCTGAGCCTGACCAGCCGCGCCGAGGAGATATCCAAGGCCGAAGTCGAGATGGTGCTGGGCAGCCAGCCCGAAGCGGAACCTGTTCTGGGGGACGGTGAGCGGGAAAAACTCTCGGCCTCGGTTGCCCGACATTTGCGCCGCTACTTCGATCTGCACGGCAATTTATTGCCACCCCCAGGCCTGTATCAGCGCATCCTGCGTGAAGTTGAGGCACCCCTGATCGAACAGGCATTGGACGCAACCGGCGGAAATCAGGCGAAATGTGCCGATTTGCTGGGGATCAACAGGAATACGCTGCGCAAAAAAATCACCGATCTCGATATTCAGGTGACACGACGCCGCAAACTGATGTAATATGGCCACACAAAGCGTGGCATCCGGGTACACATCCGGCAACGACCACGAGATATGGCGGTAAGCCGCGAAAGCGGCACATCAGGATGAGGGCAGACGGTGGCAACCCGAGCACAGAGCGGGCTGATCCTATCGATTGATCGGTGGCGGAAATCCCGAAAACTGCGCAATATTAGCACCTTGGGGCTGGTTCTTCTGGGGCCGGTTTTGGCGCTGGCCACCTATCTGGTCATCGGTCCCTTTGATCTGGGTTCTGCCGCGCCGACGCTGCGTCTGATTCTTCTGGCCGATTTGGTCTATGTGCTGGTCGTCGCAGCCCTAGTGTTGGGGCAGGTGGGCAGCCTGATAGCTGCGCGCCGCGCCAAGTCTGCTGGGTCTCGTTTGCACCTTCGGTTGATCGGGGCATTCACGCTGCTGGCGCTTGTGCCCACGGTAACCGTGGCAATCTTTGCCGGCCTCACAGTGAATATCGGCCTCGAAGGATGGTTCTCGGATCGGGTCCGACAGGTGGTCGGATCGTCCCTGTCTGCGGCCGAAGCCTATGAGCTTGAGCATCGTCGCGGGTTGACCCAGGACGCTGTTGTTCTGTCTCGCTATCTCGACAATGCACGGGCGTTGGATTTCTACATCTCGGATGCCGAATTGCGCGAAGTTCTGGCGCAGGGCCAATCCCAAATTCAACGCGGGCTGCGCGAGGCCTATGTCATTGACGGCAGTGGAGAAATCAAATCCCGCGGGGACCGGTCTTATCTGTTCAACTACGAAGCTCCGACGCCCGAGCAGATGGTCGAGGCCACTGACGAGGGCCTTCTGATCATCGCCGATTGGCAAAACAATGAATTCCGCGCTTTGGTGCCGTTGCAGGCCTATTTGGACCGGTACCTCTATGTTAGCCGCGAGGTGGACGGAGAGTTGCTGACTCTGCTGGATGACACCAAAGAGACGGTGCAGTTCTATCAACAGCTCGAAAGCGAAAGGGGCCGGGTTCTGTTCGAATTCGGGCTTCTTTACCTTGGCTTCGCTGTCATCCTGATCCTTGCAGCAATGTCGCTGGGCATGTGGTTTGCCGAGCGCCTGTCGCGTCCCGTGGGGCGTCTGACAACGGCGGCGCAAAGGGTCGGTGCCGGAGACCTGAGTGTTCAGGTCATCGAAGAGGCCAGCGATGACGAGATAGCGATGTTAGGCCGTTATTTCAATCAGATGACACGCCAACTTAAAGGGCAACGGGACACTCTGCTTGAAAACACTCAGCAAATCGAACGCCGCCGCCGTCTGTTTGATTCGGTTCTTAGCTCGGTGACCTCGGGCGTTGTCGGTGTCGATTCGGACGGGTGCGTGACATTCGTGAACCGCTCGGCTGAACGTCTTTTGGACTGGTCGCGTGGCGAAGAACACTTGGCAATTGGGATCGCCGTTCCGGAATTCCTTCCCTTATTTGAAAGCCTTAAAGACAGCGGACAAGAGGCGGTACAGGGCGAGATTAAGGTCACGCGCAAGGGGCAACTGGAAAACCTGCTGGTGCGGATGGCAACCCGGCGTGGTGAGGATGGTGGCTTAGAAGGCTACGTGGTCGCTTTCGATGACGTGACCGATCTGGTCAGTGCGCAGCGTATGGCCGCCTGGGGCGACGTGGCCCGGCGTATCGCGCATGAGATCAAGAACCCGCTGACACCCATCCAGCTCAGCGCTGAACGGATCAAACGCAAATTCTCGCGCAAGCTGGACGAGGAGGATTGCGACAGCCTTGAATCCATGACCGATGTGATCGTGCGGCAGACAAACGATTTGCGGCGGATCGTGGATGAATTTTCGAAGTTCGCGCGTATGCCGGAACCTGACCGACGGGAAGAAGATATCGTAGGTCTGGTGCGCGAAGCGGTTCTGTTGCAGCAGGCCGGACAACCGGAAGTGCAGATCGATGCGACCTTGCCGGATCATCCGATTCAGGCGGCTGTGGACGCGACGATGCTGAATCAGGCATTGACGAACTTGATAAAGAACGCGGGTGAGGCCATTGAAACTCTTAAGAAAAAAGGTCCACCAGAAAACCTTAAGCCACAGATAAAAGTGGACGTCACCAATGACGATGCGGGAACGGTAATTACAATTGCGGATAATGGCATAGGCCTGCCCGAGGACAGGGCACGGTTGTTTGAACCCTATGTCACCACCCGCGACGAGGGCACGGGTCTGGGCCTGCCTATCGTCAAAAAGATCATAGAAGAACATGGCGGAGCGCTGACTTTGGAAGATGCGCCCGTTTTTGACGGACAGGACCATTTCGGTGCGATGGCTGTGATCCGTTTGCCGGGGGGCAATTTTTCCCAGACATCAGCGCCACAAAAGCAGGCAATCAAAACCAACAAACTGAAAGCAGGCCAAAGATGAGTGACATTCTGATCGTAGATGACGAGCGCGATATTCGCGAACTGGTGTCCGACATTCTGGAGGACGAAGGCTATGCAACCCGGTTGGCTGGCAACTCGGACGAATGCATGGCGGCCATTAACTCGGAACCACCGGGGCTGTTGATCCTGGATATCTGGCTGAAAGACAGCCGGATGGATGGGATCGATATCCTGAAGGCGGTCAAACGCGATAACCCGGATGTACCGGTCGTAATCATTTCCGGGCATGGCAACATCGAAATCGCGGTCGCCGCGATCAAGCAGGGGGCTTACGATTTTATCGAAAAGCCCTTTAACATCGACCAGCTGATGGTGGTTATCCGCCGCGCGATGGAAACGTCGCGTCTGCGCCGCGAGAATGCCTCGCTCAAGCGCCGCGAGGTCACGAATTCGGATATGATCGGCAAGTCGGCCTCGTTCCGGGCAATGCAGAGCCATTTGGACAAGGTGACCAAATCAAACGGCCGAGTTATGCTGAGCGGACCGGCTGGGTCGGGCAAAGAGATTGCAGCGCGCTACATCCACGCCCATTCCAACCGCGCCAATGCGCCGTTTGTCACCGTTAACTGCGCCGGGATCGAACCTGAGCGTGTCGAAGAGGTGCTGTTCGGACGCGAATCCTCGGAACGCGGGATCGAATCCGGTCTGTTGGAAGAGGCGCATGGCGGCGTGATCTATTTCGACGAAGTCGCCGACATGCCCTTGGGCACGCAGTCCAAGATTCTGCGCGTGCTGGTCGATCAGCAATTCCAGAGGGTAGGTGGCTCGGACAAAGTTCGGGTTGACCTGCGGGTGATCTCTTCGACCAACCGCGATCTTGAGGCTGAGATCGAAGGCGATCGGTTCCGCGAAGAGCTGTATCATCGACTGAATGTTGTACCGATTGCCGTTCCGTCGTTAGAGGATCGGCGCGAAGATATCCCGGTTCTGGCGCAGCACTTCATCGAAATGTGCAACGAAACCCAAGGCTTGCCGGTGCGCGACATCTCGGAAGAGGCCGTAGCGCTGCTGCAGACTATGACGTGGCCGGGCAATGTGCGTCAGCTCAAGAACCTGATCGAACGTGTTCTGATTCTTGGGGACGGCACAGGCCCCATCGAAGCCCGCGAGTTGCCGACCGAAGAGGAAAAGACAGACGATTCTGGCCGCGTGGTCCTGTCTGGTGCCCTGGCGACTCTGCCGCTGCGTGAAGCACGCGAGGCGTTCGAGCGTGAATACCTGCTGACCCAAATCAATCGTTTTGGCGGCAATATCAGCCGGACAGCCAGCTTTGTCGGGATGGAGCGCAGCGCGCTGCACCGCAAGCTGAAATCCTTGGGAGTTGTGACCTCGAACAAATCCGGCGCGCGCGTAGCACAGATCGACGAACCGGAACCGGCGGAGTAATCCGCCGGAGCATCACCCCGCCTGACCCGGGGTGATGATCTGGAATGATCCGTCGTCGAATTTCACGTAACAGGATTCGGTGCCCAGCGGCGGCAATTTGGTCGTGCGCTGTGCTGCAACGCTGGCTTTCACGTTCTGTTTGCAAGGTGGCAGGCTGACCGGGCGATAGCCCTTTTGGGCCATGCATTGCGCCTCAACGGAGTTGCGCAGCCCTGCGTTGACATCAACGGTATAAACCTGCCCCGGTTGCCACCAGCCGGGTGAGCGGTGGCAGTGGCCGCGACTGTCGCAGTAGGTGCGACCGGGCCAATAAGTGGGTGGGCTTTGCCGTACCTGATTGGCCACGGGCACGTTCTGAACGGCCTGAACTTGGCACTGGGTGGTATCAGACTGGGCGCGCGCAACGCTTTCGCCCTCGCGATAGTACAGCGACAAGGGGCCCGTACACGCGGACAGGGCCATCACGGGAATAAGCAAGTGAAGCACTGATTTCATGGGCTTATCTTGCCTCAGTTTGGCAGATATGACAATTCAATTGACCGCTATGGGGGCATCTGTCATTCAAGGATTTCAGGCAGAAGGGCCAGAAACATGAAGGTCATCATTTGCGGTGCCGGTCAGGTCGGCTGGCAGATCGCACGTCACTTGTCGGGCGAGCTGAATGACGTAACGGTGGTGGACAACAATCCCGATCTGGTGCGCCGGGCGACAGAGACGCTGGATGTGCAGGGGATCGCCGGGTTTGCCAGCTATCCGGACGTGCTTGAACGTGCAGGGGCGCGAGACGCCGACATGATCATTGCTGCGACCCATTCGGACGAGGTGAATATGGTCACCTGTCAGATGGCGCACTCCATTTTCTCGATCCAACGCAAGATCGCGCGTCTGCGGTCGAAATCTTATCTGCAGGCTATTCATTCGGACCTGTTTCGCCGCGATCACCTGCCGATTGATGTGGTGATCAGCCCCGAGCGCGAGGTCGCGGCAGCCGCGATGCGCCGTTTGTCGGCACCCTCGGCATTTGATACCGAGATGTTCATGGACGGGCAGGCGCAGTTGCTGGGCATTCGCATTGACGAAGACTGCCCGATCGTGAACACGCCTCTGCGCCAGTTGACGGATCTGTTTTCGACGCTCAGCTCGATCGTGGTTGGGGTTCGACGCGAAGGCACGCTGTTCGCTCCGGAATCCGAAGACCAGCTGTTTGTTGGCGACGAATGCTATGTCTTTACCAATGTCAAAGACGTGGACCGCACCATGGAGGTGTTCGGTAAGGCTCAGAAAAAGCAAGACCGCGTGGTGATCGTGGGCGGCGGCAATGTAGGGCTCGAGGTCGCACGGACACTGGAAGAACGCGAAAGCCGCGTCCGCGCCAAGGTTATTGAACGCGACCGTCAAAGTGCAGAACTTGCTGCTGAGGCACTGGAGCGTACGATTGTTCTGAATGGCGACGGTCTGGACGCCGCGCTGTTGCGCGAGGCGGGGATTGAGCGGGCCGATGCGATGTTGGCGGTCACCGATGATGACCGTTCGAACATGCTGGCCGCCGTGCGGGCCAAAGCCGAGGGGTGCGCCCTTGCGATTGCGCTGATCAACGACCCCAGCATGGTGGCGCTGATGGGGCCGCTGGGAATTGACGCTTACATCAACCCGCGTGCGACCACCGTCAGTTCGATCCTGCGCCATATCCGTCACGGGCGGGTGCGTCAGGTCTATTCGATTGGCGATGCCGAGGCCGAGGTGATCGAGGCCGAGGTCCTGTCGACCTCTCCGATGGCCGGACAGAAATTGCGGGACATCGATTTTCCCGAAGGCGTTCTGGTGGGGGCCGTCCGAAAGGGCGACGAGCTGTTGCGTCCGACCGGCAGCCTGCGGATTGAAGAAAAAGACGTCTTGGCGATCTTTGCCATGGCCAAGGACGTGCCCGAAGTCGAGCGCCTGTTGCAGGTTTCAATCGATTTCTTCTGATGGCGCGCGCTCGGAGACAACAGATCAGGCTGATACAGCGCTTACCGCTGTTCCTTTTGATCTGGGGAATTGTGTCTCTTTCGATGTGGATTCCGGCAATATATGCGCTGGCTCTGGATGACCACGACACGTCACGGTCGTTCTTCTATTCGGGTTTGCTGGGCTTGTTTGTCGTCTCGACCATCGCCTTGGCTTCATCCAACCGGATACCGCGTCGCGGAACCCTGGGGCAGTTGGCCGTTTTGCTGGGCTGCTTTACGATACTGCCCCTGTTTCTGGCCATCCCGCTACATGACGCCTTGGGCAACACCACCTTTCTGAACGCCTATTTCGACATGGTCAGCGCGGTGACGACGACCGGCGCCGACTTGTTTCCCGACCCGGACCGGCTGACAGCGCCCCTGCATCTGTGGCGGGCGTTGGTCGGATGGATGGGCGGTTTGCTGATGTGGATCGCAGCGGCGGCCATTCTGGCCCCTTTGTCGCTGGGCGGGTTCGAGATTACGGCGCGCGGTCAACCTGGCCGCCCGGTCTCTGGCGTGGCCCAAAGCGAAGAGGTGGATCCGCGCGGTCGCCTGATCCGTGTGACGCTGACACTGACCCCAGTCTATGCCGGTCTGACCGCCGTCATCTGTATCCTGCTTCTGGTTGCCGGTGAAAACGGCCTGACCGCCGTGTGTCACGCGATGTCCACCATGGCCACGTCCGGGATTTCTCCGGTCGGGGGGCTGGAGGGCGCGCAGGCGGGCATTACCGGCGAGGCCATCCTGTTTCTGTTCCTGTTCTTTGCGCTTTCGCGGCTGACCTTTTCCACCGATACGGCGACCACGGGCTATTCCCGCCTGGATAAGGACCCCGAGTTTCGGATTGGCCTGATGATCGTTGCCTTTGTGGCAGCCCTGTTGTTTGCGCGGGTATGGGCTGGGGTGCTTGAGATCGGCAACCAGTTAGAGCCGATGCAGGCGCTTGGCGTGATCTGGGGGATGACGTTCACCGCGTTGTCATTCCTGACCACAGCCGGGTTCGAAAGCGCCAACTGGAACGATGCTCAGCAGCTGTCAGGTCTGGGGACGCCCGGGCTGATCCTGATGGGGCTTGCGCTGATCGGCGGGGGCGTGGCGACCACCGCCGGGGGTGTCAAACTGCTGCGCGTCTTTGCCCTGTACCTGAATGGCGCGCGCGAGATTGACCGCCTGATCTATCCCTCATCCGTCAGCGGTATTGGCGGCGGAAACCGGCGCATTCAAAGCGACGGTGCCTTTATCGCCTGGATCTTCCTGATGATGTTCGCGCTGACGACCGCGTTGTTTAATCTGCTGTTGGCCGCCATGGGGTCGGGGTTTGAACAGGCGATGGTTCTGAGCGTCGCAGCGCTGAGCACCACGGGCCCGTTGATCGAATTGGCCACGGATGTTCCCATCCGATTGGTCGATTTGCCCTGGGGGGCAAAGCTGACCTTGTGCGCGGCGATGGTGATCGGGCGGTTGGAAACGTTGGCGATCATTGCGCTGATTACGCCAAGCCTCTGGCGGGACTGAGAATCCTCACCTGCAGGCCTGCCTGATTTTTCATCTGGAATATCGGTTAACGACACTCCATACTCTGCCGGAGGGAGCGCGTTGGTCCGCAGCGCGTAGCAAGAACAATGGCGAGATTATAAAAATATGGCTTCGGACAGACAGAATCTGCAGGACGCGTTCCTGAACAATGTACGGAAAGCAAAGGTCCCGGTCACAATATTCCTGATCAACGGCGTGAAATTGCAGGGTGTGATCACCTGGTTCGATAATTTTTGCGTGCTTCTGCGCCGCGACGGACAGTCGCAGCTGGTCTACAAACACGCGATTTCAACAATCATGCCGTCACAGCCGATCAACCTGTATGAGGGCGAAGACGCCTCTTGATGGAGCATGACAGGGTGCGCACCCGGGCCTGGGTGTTGCATCCGGAAATCAAATCAGATGAACAGCGCCGTGTCCCCGAACCGGCGCTGGAAGAGGCGGTGGCTTTGGCTGCCGCTTTGCCCGATCTGGACGTGATCGGGTCCGAAATCGTGCGTCTTCAGCGCGCCCAGCCGGGGCTTTTGTTCGGCAGTGGCAAGATTGAGGAACTGGGCGCGCGGTTCAAGGAAAATGAAATCGAACTGGTGCTGATCGACGGACCGGTGACCCCCGTGCAGCAGCGCAATTTGGAAAAGGCGTGGAAAGTTAAGATCCTCGACCGGACCGGACTGATCCTTGAGATTTTTAGCGACCGCGCCCGCACCCGCGAAGGTGTGTTGCAGGTCGAGATGGCCGCGCTTAGCTATCAGCGGACGCGTCTGGTGCGCGCCTGGACCCACTTGGAACGGCAGCGGGGCGGTTTGGGCTTTGTCGGCGGTCCGGGTGAAACCCAGATCGAGGCGGACCGTCGGGCGATTGATGAACAACTCGTGCGCCTGCGGCGGCAATTGCAAAAAGTGGTCAAAACCCGCGAACTGCACCGCAAAGCGCGGGCCAAAGTGCCGTATCCGATTGTGGCCTTGGTTGGGTATACCAACGCGGGCAAATCCACGCTGTTCAACCGGCTGACCGGTGCCGAAGTCATGGCCAAGGATATGCTGTTCGCCACGCTGGACCCAACCATGCGGCGCGTTGAACTGCCAGACGGTCCCGAAGTGATCCTGTCGGATACAGTGGGGTTCATCTCGAACCTGCCGACCGAATTGGTTGCAGCGTTCCGCGCCACGCTCGAAGAGGTTCTGGGCGCTGATATCGTCGTTCATGTGCGCGACATCAGTCACGAGGAAACCGACGAACAGGCGCAGGACGTCGAGGCTATTCTGACCTCGCTGGGTGTCGATGACGAACGCCCACGGCTTGAGGTTTGGAACAAGATCGACCTGCTGAGCGATGACGAGCGCGAAGCCGCATTTGCAAGGGCCGAGCGCGATCCGTCGATCTTTGCCATCTCTGCCGTGACAGGTGAGGGGATCGAACCCTTGCTGGCCGAAATCGCCGTCAAACTGCAAGGCGTGCGGCATGAAACCACTCTGACGCTGGGATTTGCCGAAGGAAACAAACGGGCCTGGCTGTTCCGCCAGGACGTCGTGCGATCCGAAGAGCAGACGGAGGATGGGTTTCAGATCACCGTCCTGTGGACCGACAAACATGCGGCGCAGTTCGCGGCCCTGTGAGGGGCACAGGAGTTCACGATGCCAGAAGCCAAGGTATTCTTAAGAGGCTATATTTCTGTACCTGCGGACCGTATCGCGCAGGTACGCGCAGCCTTGTCGGATCATATCGCGCTGACGCGGGCCGAGCCTGGCTGCATTGCCTTTGATGTCGTGGAAGACGGGGAAGTATCGGGTCGTTTCAACGTCAGTGAGGTCTTCGAAGACCAGGCCGCCTTTGACGCGCATCAGGCGCGGACAAAAGCTTCCGAGTGGTTCAAGGTGACCGAGGGTATACCGCGAGACTACGAGATCACGCGCGAATAGGTTACTTGCCGTCAATCTGACGCTGATAGTCCTCGGCATCGAACCAGCCGAGCGACGATTGCACCTTGTTGTCCGCCGTCAACTCCCATTCTTCCCAGCCACGTGTGACGACATGATTGCCGGTTTGCGCGTGGTGGCCCTCCAGGGTCCAGACAAAGATAGCGTGGGTACCGGCCCATCTCAGCATGTCGCAGCGCACCTCGAGGTCCGGGAAATCGGCATAGAACCCGCGCGCCATCTCCGCGACAGCGGCGCGGCCGACAATGGGTTCGCCCCGGTTGATGATGATCTGACCGTCCGGGGCATAGAAACTGGCGACAGAGTCTGGGTCGCCCGAACTCCAGGCGATTGCGTAGTCGCGGGCGAGATTGTTCATCATATCCCGAATACTGGCCATCTGTACCCCCCGGCTCGAAATGGTCGCCTCTCAGATCGTAGGCGAAAACACCGGTGCGCGTCCACGACCCAGGAAAAAAGGGGCAAGGTCTTGCCGAAGCGTCGAAATCAGCGCGGGATCAGGTTGGTCACGCCGACCGCGGCGGCGCGGGCCAGATCAAGGTCCAGCGACATCGGGATATACTCGCCCCTTCGCCACAGCTGCGCCTGATCATCATAGTATCGCGACAGGAAATGACCGGACTGACCGGTCGCGGTGATAAAGACCGAGCTGTTGGGGTCGGCAAAGTCGTAGACCCCGCGATAGCCTGCGCCATGGACATTCTGGAAGGGGTCGGGGCCTTCGCCCGAGGTGCGGCCACGCAGCAGCGTGTTGTCGCCGCCGCTGGTGGACTGGCGGATATTGACGAAGAAGCGCAGCACCGGAACCGATCCCAAAACCGGGTGGTCATGAGTGGCCTGATGCGCATCACCCCAGCGCAGGGATTCCAGTGCGTCGCCATATTTCTCGGTGATCCAGATCAGCGCATCGTCCAACGCAAGCCGGGCCATGTCCGTGCAGGTTTCCACCGGAGCGCTTTGGCGCACGTCGCACCAGACCGAGGCCCCGTCGATATCGCGGTAAACCCGTTCGATGAATAAGGGTTCGACATGCTTATACTCGGCGGCCAGCGGCCCGAGCTCGTCCGAGATCAGCCGGATCTGCAGCGCTCGCAGCCATGCGGCATAGATCAGCGGCTCGGGCAGGTGCTCGTTCATTTCACCATTCCACTCGGCCAGCAGCGACAGGGCGACCTGCCGCTGTCGTTCAGGGGTGCCTTCGGGGGCCGAGGCTCCGGTGAACCACAGATCGGCACCAATCAAAGGCAGCAGCGAACGGGCGGTAAAGCTGACGGTGTCCAGTTGCGCTTCGATAAAGCTGTCGCGGGTGTGAACCTCGCGCGATTGCATCAGGCGTTCCCAGCGGTGAACGCGCTGTGTGTCGCCCCATTCGTATGAGACATGGTTTGGGAAGGGACGGTCGATGATCTTGTTGTTGGTGTTGCCGAGTATCCCGCCCGCTGGGGCCACGAATTCCGGGTTGTCCGCGTAGGGCAGGCGGCCCTGCCACAGGTTTTCGGCCAGCCAGCCGGGTGTCGGGATGCGGCCGCGGCTTTGGTTGCGAATATCACGTTTCGGCATCGCCCCGATCAGCTTCATGCCAATAGTGTCTTTGTCGACCAGCGACAGGTTTTGCGAGGGCGCGATGAACAGCTCGGCTGCATCAATCGCTTCGCGTACGCTATCCGAATTCATCAAACCCATTGACGCGGTCATCGACGTGTCGCGCGGGCTGAGAGCCGTCCAGGACAGGGATGCGACGTGGCCCGGCGGCGTGATCGTCTCGAGATCATAGTGAGTGCCGGGCAGAACCGGTCCGTTTTCTGTCCAGCGCAGGGTCAGAGTGATCGGCGCCTGGTCTTTGATTTCGATAATCGAGGGGCGGGTGCGGAACCGTTTGTAGCCATCCGGCGTTAGATATTCTTCGGGGTTTTCAGGGTTCAGCTTCTCGATATGTATGTCTTGATCGTCCAGATAGGACGAGGTCAGGCCCCAGCCCAGACGATCACTGCGTCCGGTCATGATCGCGGGAATACCGGGAATGGTCGCGCCGATAACGCCGCCTTTGGCCAGTTCGAGCCGGGCAAGATACCAGACACCGGGCGCAGTGAGGCCCAGATGCGGGTCGTTGGCAAGCAATGTGCCTCCGATCGCCGAGCGCGAAGGCGCGGCGGACCATGCGTTGGATGCCCCGGCCAATCCGCGTTTGGGGAATGGGGACAAGGGCGTGTCGGGCATCGGAGTGCCCTCGGCATAGCGCGGCAGGCCGGGGAACAGGGCCGCATATTCGGGCAACGCCGCGATGCCCGCGCCGGGCACGTCCGGCAGAATATCGGATAGCCGTTGCGGGTCGTTCAGTATCAGCGAAGTCCGTGCGCGCAGCACTTCATCCTTCAGATGGCCGGACAGCTGAAGGCTCATCAGTTTGATCACCGCGATGCTGTCACCCGGCTGCCACGGCGAAACGGGTGCGTTGAACAGGAACATCTCGGGCGCGCCACGACCCAGCGCGTTTTCGTTGATCTCATCCAATCGCGCATTGACGCCCGCAGCATATGCCCGCAGCGCCGCCTTGGTGTAATCGTCCTGAACCTGGACCGAACGGTGCGCCAAGCCATAAAGATCAAACCGCCGCAAAAGCTTGTCGATTTCGACCGTGCGCGCGCCAAAAACCTCGGACAGGCGACCCTGCGCAGTGCGGCGCATCACGGTCATCTGCCACAACCGGTCCTGTGCGTGCGCATAGCCCAAACCAAAGAACACGTCGGGGTCGTTTTCAGCCAAGATATGGGGAACATTGGCCGTGTCGCGCACGATTTCGACCGGGGCGCTCAGCCCGTTGACTTCTACGGTCTGGTCGTAATCCGGCAGGGATTGGCTGGCGAGAAAGTAGACAAGAACCACGGCCGCAACCGCCAACAGGACCAGACCCGTTGCAATCCGAACCAGCCAGCGAAAAACAAGACCCATGAACGCCCCACATTCCCGTACGAAATCATTGGCTGAACCCTACTGGAAGGGCCTACCGACCGAAAGAGGAACGGCCCGCGAACGTTGAGTTAAGCTGCAGAGATGAAAAACCCCGCCGCGTCATTGACGACGCGGCGGGGTGCGCTTGAGGGGGTGTGGTATTCGAAATTAGGGAATGATGCGCGTGTATTTGGTGCCTTCTAGCGTCGCACCGAACAACAGACCGGCCTGACCAAAGATGGCCGCGATCACCGGGGTGCGCAGAGTGGTGGTTGTCGTCGAAAGGGTGCTGCCGGTTGCATCGACCACATAGCCGATGTCAGCGCCCGCGGTCCAACCGCTGGAACGGCGGAAATCGTTCAGCGCGTCCTCGGTCATGAAGAACAACACATGCGCGTATTGCTGTGCGCCGATCTGCAGGCCAGCGCTGCCCTTGACGGCCGAGTAGTAGTCGACCGTCGCACCATTGATCCGCAGCGCACCCTGGCCAAAGCCGCCGCCAAAGATGAAGCCGGCCTCGGTGATCAGGGGCATGACCAGCATGCCAGTGGACTTGTTGGCGATCTCGACCGTGTTTGGATACTTGGTGAACATCTCGTTCAGGGTGACGTTCACACGGGCGTCGATTTGGGCCGCGTTCGAATTGCCCACGCCGTTGCCGCAGGCTGCTGTGACCGTCAGTCCGGCCATGCCAAGCGCAAAGCCACGACGGTTCAGTCGGGGGGAGTTGGAACTGCTCATGTTTTTTCTCTGTATTATAACTGCCTGATGTGTCGGGTGATCCCGATCTTATGTGCAAGAATACGCCGATTGCGTCCGTGTGTCACGGGAAAGCTGGGCCGCTCACCTTGGCGATCGGCGAAAAATTGCGACTGTCCGGGGTTTTAGCCTTGCAGGATGCGCGCGACCTGAGGCGCAAAGTAGGTCAGGATACCGTCGCAGCCTGCGCGTTTGAATGCCAGAAGGCTCTCTAGCATTACCTTCTCGCCATCGATCCAACCGTTATGGGCCGCAGCCTGTACCATCGCGTACTCGCCGGACACCTGATACGCATAAGTAGGCGCGCCAAATGCGTCTTTTACACGGCGGCAAATGTCCAGATAGGGCATGCCAGGTTTGATCATCACCATGTCCGCGCCTTCGGTCAGGTCGCGTTCGATCAGGCGCAGGGCCTCGTTCGAATTGGCGGGGTCCATCTGATAGGTTTTCTTGTCGCCGGTCAGAGCGCCGGATGCGCCGACGGCATCGCGGAATGGACCGTAAAAGGCGCTGGCGTATTTCGCGGCATAGCTTAGGATCATCACGTTGTGATGGCCCGTAGCCTCAAGCGCGCGGCGCATCGCGCCAATGCGGCCATCCATCATGTCGGACGGACCAATGATGTCGGCCCCGGCATCGGCCTGCGCAAGTGTCATTTTGACCAGCGCGTCGACCGTCTGGTCGTTCACAATCTCGCCATCGACCACGTACCCGTCATGGCCGTTGATGTTGTAAGGGTCCAGCGCGACGTCGGTCATCACGGCGATTTCCGGGGCGGCTTCCTTGACTGCGCGAATGGCCCGGTTCGACAGATTGTCCGGGTTCCACGCTTCGGCACAATCTTCGGTTTTCAGGGACGGATCTGTGTAGGGAAAGATGCATATCGCCGGAATCCCCAGCGCCTGCGCCTCAACGGCGGCCTTTGCGATCAGATCGACCGAGCGGCGTACAACGCCGGGCATCGAAGGGACGGGCTCTTCTATCCCTTCGCCGTCCCTTACAAACACCGGCCAGATCAGATCGTCGGTGGTCAGCGTGTTTTCCCGAACCAGTCCACGGATGGCTTCAGATTGGCGCGCCCGACGAAAACGGGTCAGAGGGTAGGGGGCGATGGTCGGTTTCATGGCGCGCTCTCCTTGAATATTCGTGCATTGGGTGGCATGAATTCCCAGTGGTCTCAAGGGTACAATGGACGCGCTTGTTCGAAGAAGGCCCCAAAGACAGTGAACAAAGGGCTGACGCGTGGATCTGCACTCTTCGATTTTCGAACTCATTGACATGCGAAGCTTTTCGAATCTGTGGTACTGGATCGGACTGGCAGTATTGTGGTCGTCGGCCAGCCATTGGGCGATGGGTGTGCCTTATGACCTAGTTGTGCGGGCGCGTCGAACTGGCGGTCAATCCGAACGGGATCTGCTGGACATCGTGCGGATCAACAGGAACCGTGTTCTATACATCGTCGACGAGTCCGGTTTGGTTCTTATGGCGCTAAGCTGTTTTTTCTTCACCGGGCTGGCGATGCTGGGGTTTTATTATGAGGTGGAGTTTGCACAGGCCGTGTTTTTGTTGGTATTCCCTCTCACACTGGTGACGCTGATCAACATCCGCGCGGCACGTAAGCTGAACCGCATTGAGCCGGCGCTTGAACCTGTGGCAAAAATCCTGACACGGTGCAGAATTTACACGCAGATTATTGGCATGATCTCAATTGTGATTACCTCCCTGTGGGGTATGTACCAGAACCTGACGATCGGCGTTCTGGGATAAGGACAATCGGAAAGGCAAGGCGATGACAGCTCCGAACCATGTGACGGTTGGCGGCGCTCCCGAAGGGTTTGATGCACAGCTTGTGTTGAACGAGATCGCCCGGTCCGGCGGTCCGGTCTGTCACGTCGCGCGCGACGACAAGCGGATGGAGGCGATGCGGGCGGCTCTGGCGTTTTTTGCGCCGGACATGCCTGTCTTTGTGTTCCCCGGCTGGGACTGTCTGCCCTATGACCGCGTGTCGCCCAATGCCGATATCGCGGCCGCGCGCGTGGCGACGCTGGCGGCGCTGGTGCACCAAATGCCTGACCGGTTTGTTATGCTCACAACGCTGAATGCCGCGACACAGCGCGTGCCCGCACGCGACGTCCTGCGCGAGGCTGCCTTCACAGCCCGTGTGAACCAGCGTGTCGATGAAACGGCGCTGCGGAACTTTCTGGTGCGTATGGGCTTCACCCAAAGCCCTACAGTGATGGAGCCAGGCGACTACGCCATTCGCGGCGGCATCATCGACATCTTCCCGCCGGGCGAATCCGGCCCAGTGCGGCTGGACCTGTTCGGCGATGTTCTGGACGGCGCACGCCGGTTCGATCCTGTTTCACAGCGCACTACCGAAAAGCTGGACGTCGTGGAACTGGCCCCGGTATCCGAGGTCATTCTGGACGACGCCGCCATCACCCGGTTCCGCCAGAACTATCGTATCGAGTTCGGCGCGGCCGGCACTGACGACCCGCTCTACGAAGCGGTCAGTGCGGGTCGCAAGCATCAGGGCATCGAACACTGGCTTCCGTTTTTCCACGAAAATCTAGAGACCCTGTTCGACTATCTGCCCGAGGCGACGATCACCGTCGATGATCAGGTCACGCCGGCGCGATTGGCGCGCTGGGATACGATCGCCGATCAATACGAAACGCGTCGGCTGGCGCTTGAAAATCGCTCGCGCATGGACACGGTCTACAAACCGACGCCACCCGGTTTGCTGTATCTGGACGATGCCGCCTGGGAAAAGGCGGTCGGCGACCGGCGCGTGATGCAGTTCAGCCCGTTGCCACAGGCCAGTGGCCCCGGCGTGATTGACGCGGGCGGGCGTATTGGACGCAACTTTGCACCGGAGCGGCAACAGGAAAGCATCAGCCTGTTCGGCGCACTGGCAAGCCATATCACCGACAAGATGGCCAAGGGGCCGGTGCTGATCGCATCATACTCAGAGGGCGCGCGCGAACGCCTGACCGGATTGATCGAGGATGAAGGTCTGGCCGAAGCTATCCGCGTAACCGACGGCACCCGGATCGGAAAACGTGGTCTCCATCTGGCCGTTTGGGCGCTTGAGCACGGCTTTGAAACGCCCGGTCTGACAGTCATTGCCGAGCAGGACGTGCTGGGCGACCGCCTGATCCGCCAGCCCAAAAAGCGCCGCAAGGCCGAGAACTTCCTGACCGAAACCCAATCGCTTAGTCCCGGTGATCTGGTGGTGCATGTCGACCACGGGATCGGGCGTTACATGGGGATGGAGGTTGTAACGGCCGCCGGAGCGGCGCATGAATGCCTGCTGCTGGAATATGCCGAACAGTCAAAGCTGTACCTGCCGGTCGAAAACATCGAGCTCTTGTCGAAATACGGCCATGACGAAGGGTTGCTTGACCGTCTGGGTGGTGGCGCGTGGCAGGCCAAGAAGGCCAAGCTGAAAGAGCGTATCCGCGAGATGGCGGATAAGCTGATCCGCATCGCCGCCGAACGCGCCTTGCGAAAGGCACCCGTCATGGACCCGCCACCGCATGCGTGGGACGAGTTCAGCGCGCGCTTTCCGTATCAGGAAACCGATGACCAGTTGCGTGCGATCTCTGAGGTGATGGAGGACATGCACTCTGGCGCGCCGATGGATCGCCTGATCTGCGGCGATGTCGGTTTTGGCAAGACCGAGGTTGCCATGCGCGCGGCTTTTGTCGCGGCCATGTCGGGCGTGCAGGTCGCCGTGATCGCGCCGACCACTCTGTTGGCGCGCCAACACGCGGCTTCGTTCAAAGAACGGTTCCGTGGATTCCCTCTTGAGGTTCGGCAGCTATCGCGTTTCGTGTCCGCAAAAGAAGCGCAACAAACCCGAGACGGGTTGGCGCGCGGCACGGTGGATATCGTGATCGGCACGCACGCGCTGCTGGCCAAGGGTATTCGGTTCAACAATCTCGGCCTGTTGATCATCGATGAGGAACAGCATTTCGGCGTCGGCCATAAAGAGCGTCTGAAACAGTTGCGCAGTGATATCCACGTGCTGACCCTGACTGCGACGCCGATCCCGCGGACGTTGCAATTGTCGCTGACCGGGGTGCGTGATCTGTCGATCATCGGCACTCCGCCCATCGACCGACTGGCGATCCGCACCTATGTCAGCGAATTCGATGCGGTTACCATCCGCGAGGCGCTGCTGCGCGAACACTATCGCGGCGGGCAGAGTTTCTATGTGGTGCCGCGTATCTCGGATCTGCCCGAGATCGAGGAATTCCTGAAAGAACAACTGCCAGAGCTGACCTATGTCGTGGCCCACGGGCAGATGGCAGCGGGCGAGCTCGACGACCGGATGAATGCTTTCTACGACGGCAAGTACGATGTGCTGCTGGCCACGACGATTGTCGAAAGCGGGCTGGATATCCCGACCGCGAACACGATGGTCGTGCACCGGGCCGATATGTTCGGCCTTGCGCAGCTCTATCAAATCCGGGGCCGCGTCGGGCGGTCTAAGACCCGCGCCTATGCCTATCTGACCACAAAACCGCGCCAGAAATTGACCGCCACGGCCGAGAAACGCCTGCGGGTTCTGGGCTCGCTGGATACGCTGGGCGCTGGTTTCACGCTGGCCTCGCAGGATCTGGATATTCGCGGCGCGGGCAACCTGCTGGGCGAAGAGCAGTCGGGCCAGATGCGCGACGTGGGCTATGAACTCTACCAGTCGATGCTGGAAGAGGCGATTGCCAAGATCAAAGCCGGTGAGATGGAAGGGCTGTCGGATGCCGATGACCAATGGGCACCGCAGATCAATCTGGGCGTACCGGTCCTGATCCCCGAGGACTACGTGCCCGATCTGGACGTGCGTCTGGGCCTTTACCGCCGTTTGTCCTCGCTCTCGACAAAGGTCGAGCTGGAGGGTTTTGCTGCAGAGTTGATCGACCGTTTCGGCACGCTGCCGAAAGAGGTCAACACTCTGATGCTGGTCGTGCGTATCAAGGCGATGTGCAAGCGCGCGGGCATTGCCAAGCTGGATGGGGGACCGAAGGGCGCAACGATCCAGTTCCACAATGACAAATTCGCCTCGCCACAAGGATTGGTCGAGTTCATCCAGAATCAGCGCGGGCTGGCCAAGGTCAAGGACAACAAGATTGTGGTCCGACGCGACTGGAAAAAGGACGCCGACAAGATCAAAGGCGCCTTCGCCATCGCCCGCGATCTGGCCGAGAAAGTCATGGCCGAGAAGAAGAAAAAGGCGAAAGCCTAGTCTCCGCTTACAAAGGTGCATAGCTGCCATTCGCCCGCATCCGATTTCACGAATGCGGCGCGGTGGCCCGTCATTGGCCACAGGAAATCCCTGTGCATGAATCCGCGCGTCCCGTCAGTCAGCATCACCGGTTGATAGTCGGCGGCATCCTGATAGGCGGTTATGATGACGATCTCATGGCTGATCAGGCCCAGCGCCGGGGCATCGGACTGGGCAGCCTGTCTGAGGGTTACGTCGTCGCCGCTAACGAAATAGGTCATAGCCGGGTCCAGCGTGGCGGGCAGGGTGATCTGCCACTGATGGGGCATCCAGAACTCACCCTCATCATCGAAATAACCCGGCTGGGACAAGGTTGTTTCCAAGCTGCGCCAATAGGCGTCGCCTGTGGCGAGGTATTCGCGCAGCTCTTCCGGGCCGCCGTCGCCGCCGTGGCTCAGATAGATGTCGGGGCAGGCTGAGGCGATCACGGTGTCGGTATCCCGCGCGGTTACATCCGCCAGCAGTTTGTCGCGAAAGGCAACAAGGGATGGATCGCGGTCGGCCTCATCGACGGGCGGAAACGTTTGCCGGTCGGCCAGAGCAGGACCGCATAGCATCAGGCAAAGCAAGACGCGGATCATTCTGCTGCCTTCATCGCAGCTTGCGCGCAGAAGCATGAGGCCCCAACGGCCCGATCTGCGCGGGCCAGTGCCAGGTCCAGGCGCTGTTTGATCTGGCGGATTTCAACGGTTTCCCCACGCGCCTTCAGGCAATCGTGCAGGCCCTTGAGGCTCCAGACGTTGTCTGGGTGGATCGAGGCGCGGCTGAGGGTGCCGCCCAGCCCCAGATCCTCGCGGTACACCTCTTCGGCCTCAGCCACGTGTCCCTGTTCGAACAGCAACGCCCCAAGCGCATGGCGGGTCGGTTGCATCCAACCCCAGGGTTCATCATAGGGCAGCGTGTCGTCCAACTCGACAGAGCGGCGCAGATGATCATAGGCGGTGTCATAGTTGCCTTTTCGGTATTCGATTTCGCCTCGCAGCATTTCGCGGGCGATCTCCAAAAGGTCGACGACCCGGTTGTTGTGCAGCAACCGAGTTTCCGGCACCCGATCCTTTGCGGCCAGAAAAAGCTGCTCTTCGGCCTCGGCCTCTGTCACCTGACCCGTTGCGGCAAATGCGATGGCACGCGCATAATGGGTGGTTGCCGTGACCGTGCGATAGAGATCCTGATCGTCGGGCAAGGGAAGCGCTTTCGCCTCTTCCCACCGGCCAAACCGGATCAGGATATGAGGCCCCATCGACATATAGCTTTCGAAGAAATCAGCCATCGGCGGACTTTCGGTGCGCAGCATCGCCTCGGGCGTGGTGTCCCAGATGCCTTGGTTGGCGCGCAATGCCGGTTCCATCTGACCTAGAAACAGCGCGCCGTAGATGGCGAAGTGATAATCGTGCTGGCGATAGCCGGTGTAAATGTTGAACGCACCTTCACGCTCATAGTATTTCAGGTCGGCCTCGGTGGCCTTTTCGTTCCAGTGAACGACGTTCTGATAATGCCCGCACAGCACATCGATATGGGTGGGCATGTGCACGAGATGCCCTGCATCAGGGACCAGAGTGCGCAGGACATCCCCAGCCTTCAGTGCTTTTTCCGGGGTCGGCGACATCTCCATCAGGTGCACGTAAAGATGCAGCAAACCGGGGTGGGACATGGCGGCCGGATCGTCTGCCATCGCACCCTCCAGCGCCTTTTGCGCCTCCAGTGTGGCGGCCCCTTCGGCGGGCTGCCCCGTCTTCAGATCCCACATCTGCCAGGGGGTCAGGTTCAGCAGCGCCTCGACATAAATCGTGCGCAGGTCGAGGTGTCCGGGTTGATCCGCAAACGCTGCGCGCATGGCGTCGGCGAAATCGTGGTCCCAGCTGTGCATGTCTTCGACAGGGTCGCGCTGAGGGTATCGCGCGGGCAGCGCGCCGATCAACGCGCGTTCAACTGGAGTGCACTTGTCAGCCGAGGCAACAGCCATTTGCGCTGCGTCAAAGGCCAGCGCCAGCGCCTTTCGTTGCCCTCGGTCGTCCAGCAGGTTCCAGGGCAGGTTGTAATTTGGCCCGGCCGCATAGGCCACGCCCCAATGCGCCATCGCACAATCAGGATCGAATTCCAATGCGCGCTGAAAACAGACCACGGCCTCCTCATGGTTGTAGCCATACGTCCAGTTCAAACCCCGGTCGAACCAAAGCTGAGCCTCGGCCGAGGACGTGGTGATCGGACAGGAATAAGCACCCAGATCGTAATAATCGCTCATTGAAAATTCCCCCTTTTATAGAGGGGAGGTTAACGCGATTCATCCGGTCTGCACAGATCAGGCAGGCAGCCTGTCTTCGATCCGGCCCATATGCAGCATCAGGCCAAAGCCCAGGGCGCTCATTGTCAGGATGCCGATGGCCAGTGGGAGGACTGAGCCGTCAAACAGCTGACCAATGGGTGCCGCGATTGCGGCGGCGAACACGGTCGAGATTGCCCCGATCACTGAGGCCGCCATACCGGCGATATGGCCCATCGGCTCCATCGCGATGGCATTCAGGTTGCCCATGGTCATGCCTGCCATGAAGAACACCGCCGTCTGCCAACTGACGAATACGGCAAAGGACAGGGTGGGCGAAAGATCCGTCGCGTTCAACAGGATGACTCCGGTTGTAAAGATCACCTGCGCCCCAAGGGCCCAAGTCACGATCCGACGCATGCCCAGTCTGACGACAAACGCCGCGTTCAAAAGGCTGGCTGAGCCCGACATCAGGGCTACGAAGCCAAACCAGAACGGGAAGCTGTCGGCGCTGTCATGAATGACGTCATAGACTGGTTGCACCATCGTCAGCATGGTGAACAGCATACCCAGGCACAAGGTCTGCACCATGATCGACAAACGGACGGTCGGGTGCGCAAACATCTGGCGCGCGGCATCCATCATCAGGGGCAGGCGCAGCGGGCGACGGTTCTCGACCGCCAATGGCTCGGGCAGGCGGAGGCCCATCCAGACGACCGTGATCAGCGAGAACAGGATGAACGAGGCAAAGATACCCCGCCAGCCGGTCAGTGCAATTACGCCAGCGCCCATCATCGGTGCAATGGCTGGAACGAGCGTGAAGATCATCATCGCAATCGACACGATCCGCGCCATCTCACGGCCCGAATAGAGGTCCCGGATAATCGCCATAGCCACCACCCGAGGGGCCGCGCAGCCGATCCCCTGACAGATGCGGGCGATCAGCAACACCTCGAGCGAGGAGCTGGCCCATGCCGCAGCTGCCGAGATTATATACAAGGCCGAACCCACGTAGATAACCGGTTTGCGCCCGAAGGCGTCAGACAATGGACCGGTGAAAAACGTGCCGATGCCCATGCCCAGAACAAACGACGTAAGGATCAATTGCGCCTTGTTGATGTCATCCGGGCTGAGCTGCGCACCGATGTTCGGTAGGGCTGGCAGCATGGCGTCGATCGAAAATGCGATCGTTGCAAACATCATTGCGATTAGTGCGATGAACTCGCCGCGAGACATGCGATTGGCCATAGCGCCCTCCTGACCTGATCGCGCTATCACGGCAGATCAGGTGGCGCTAGGTGTCAAATTGCACAGGGGTCTGTGCTAATTTGCAGGAGAAGCCTCAAGTTGAGACATGATCTCGGCAATCACTTTTTCCCACATTTCAGGGGGTTGTGCGCCAGGAACCGCGTGTTGATTGGCCACAATGAAAGTTGGGACCGAGTTGACGCCCATCTGCCGGGAATGGCTGTCGCGGTTGCTGATATCCTCGCGGTCGGCGTCGGATTTTAGCAGTTTCAGAACAACGGCTGCGTCCATTCCGGCGTTGTCGGCGATATCGGCCAGAACCTCGTGATCGCCAATGTCGCGGGCCTGCACGAAATAGGCATCGAACAGAGCGTCCACGACAGCGTTCTGCTTACCCTCGATCCCGGCCCAATGGATCAGGCGGTGTGCGTCCAGCGTGTTTGGCGTGCGCTTCATACCTTCAAAGTCGATCTTCAGACCCGCGTTCTCGGCATGTTCGACAACCGGCGCATAGGCCCGCACGGCGCCTTCCTTGCCGCCGAACTTTCGCTCAAGGTACTCGCGGCGATCCATGCCGGCGTCGGGCATATCCGGGTTCAGCTGGAACGGGTGCCATTCGATGACGAACGGATGGTCGGGAATGGCAGCCAACGCCTTGTCCAGATGGGTTTTGCCGATATAGCACCAGGGGCAGATCGGGTCGGACATGATATCAAGCTTGACGGTCTGGGTCATTCGTTGGTCGCCTTGAAATAGGCCGGCAGCGCCCGGCGCAGAAGTTTTCCGTTCCCGCCAGCGGGCAGTTCGGGCAGATGGATAAAGGCACGCGGTTGCTTATAACGCGCCAAATTTGCTTCGACATAAGTGCGCAAAGCGTCATCGTCCAGTTTTTCCGGCCCGGTATAGAAGGCAGCTATCACAAATGTGTCCGGTTTGACCTCAACCGCCGCTGCCCCAACCTGAGCGATGCCGGGATAGCGGGACAGGGCGGCCTCGACCTCGACCGGCGACACCCGGTAGCCGCCCGCGTTCATCATGTCGTCGTCGCGGCCCAGATAGGTGATCTGCCCATCTATGGCCATCGCACCTTGGTCGCCGGTCAAAAACCAGTCGCCCTGCATCCGCGCGTCGGCCTCGTCCGGGGCGTTGAGGTAGGTGAGCATCAGGCCGGGGTCCGACCGATGAACCGCAATCGTGCCTTCCTGTCCTTGTGGAACGGGGCCGTCTGGTCCCAGAATTGCCACCCGACGACCGGGCTGCGGCTGCCCCAAGGCATCGCCCCGCGCCGGATGGGCCGGGCTAGAGGAAATGAACGTCGAGCATTCGGACATTCCATACGCCTCGTAGAGCTCGGTTCCGGTCGCATCTACCCACCGTTCATGCAGGTGGCGCGGCAGTTTTTCCCCTGCGCACAACCCGTGGCGCAGGTCTGGAAGGTTGAGGTCATTCGAAGAGCTCAACGCTTTTCGGAACACACCGGGTGCCGCGGCGAATATGGTTGCCTGATGCTTGCGCAACAGTGCTGGCAGGTCGTTCAAGTCTGTACCGGGTTCAGGGATCAAGGCGGTCGCGCCGATGGTCCAGGGGTCCATCAAGCCAGTTCCCAACGTATAAGTCCAATTGAACGCACCCGCATGGCACAACCGATCCGTTTCGCGCAAACCGTACCAGCCATCCACCATCATCTGACGCGCCCAGATGGCGCGGTGCGCGTGGGCCACGGCCCTTGGTTTGCCGGATGTGCCTGATGTGTAGACCACGTAGCCCATTCGGTCCGGGTCAGCCATCTGAAACGCAGCAGGGGGCAGATTGCGCATTGCGGCCAGATCGCCCAGCTTGATCTGAACAGGGTGCTCGGCGCAGGCGACCGCCGGGTCGCGCAGAACCGCGGCCGGCTTCAGATCGTCGATCATGCGCGCTGTTTCAGGTTCGGTCAGTTGCGAAGAGGTTGGAACGGGTACAATCCCAACAGCAATCGCGCCCAGATATGCAATCGGGAAATCCACCGTGTTCCCCAAACGCATCAACGCGATATCACCCGGTGCCAAACCGGCCTGCAACAACCCTGTCCCAGTGCCAAGAATAGCCTGTTTCAGGTTGTGATACGTCCAATTTTGCGCACCGTCAGGGCCCAACACGGACAAGGCCGTTTTGTCAGAGAACCTGTCTGCATGGCGCAGCACATGGGCGGCCAGGTTGAATGGAGACGGGCAGGGCGGCGGTGGCCCCTGATCGAATATTGAAAGCATGACAACTGGCTAGCGCGACCACTGGTACGTTGCAAGCGGGACGGGCTATGCCTATAGAATGACGCATGAGCACCCAAGACCAGACATCTTTGATCCGCATCGCGCGCGACACGGGCGAACAAACGGAAGTTGAGCCGCTGGACCTCGGCGCGCGTGTACGCGAGTTGCGCAAAGCGCGGAAATGGACGCTGGAGCAGGCGGCAAGCCAGGCCGGTCTGGCACGTTCAACGCTCAGCAAGATCGAGAACGGGCAGATGTCGCCCACGTACGACGCTCTGAAAAAGCTGGCGACCGGTCTGGAAATCTCGGTCCCGCAGTTGTTCACTCCGCCGCAGCGCGAACAGGTGATTGGACGGATGGCCGTGACACGGATGGGCGAAGGGTCTGCGCATCCCACCACGACTTATGAACATGAGCTGTTGGCCGATACGCTGACCAAAAAGCAGATGCTGCCCTATCGTGCGCGCGTCCGTGCGCGGTCGATGGACGAATTCGACGGCTGGGTCCGCCATGATGGCGAGGAATTCCTGTATGTGCTGACGGGTGTAGTGCGTCTTTATACCGAGTTCTATGAACCCGTCGAAATGCGCCGTGGCGACAGCGCCTATTACGACGGCAGCATGGGGCACAACGTCATCTCGGTCAGCGATGAAGACGCAATGATCCTGTGGGTGACATCACTTACTTAACGAGCGGCTGAATTCGCGGTTCAAACCTTCTGTGAACAGAAAGTCCTCAAGCTCTTCGTGGGCTTCGTTCACGGTCAGTTGGTGACATTCGGCCAGATATGCCTCGAAACGTTTACGGTCGTTGCTGAAACGTACCATGTCCTGGTCGTTCAGGTTCGGAAAACGTCGCTTGGCGCGTGCATACATTGCATCCCAGTCTTGCGTCAGATCGGTCCATTTCAACATCAGCGATCTTTCCGGTTAATCGGTTACACAACTGCTCGGCCTGGGGTTCAGGGTACGAATGCATACGGGGTGATCGGGCATGACAAAATGTCGCACCTTCTGAGGATGGATGTAGGAGGTGAAAATGCCCGTTGCAGCCAACCCGCAACGGGCAGACGGACCTAGTTTTTGAGTGAGTGGAGGCCGGTCCGTAAATTCAATGTGCTACGGATCGGGCGAAGAGTTATGTCTCGAATTCTAAAGATATAATCAATTCGCAACAATCGCGTAACTATTGGGCGAGGCTATACCGGCGGAACCGGTTCCGTAAAGCTTTTTGTGTGAGTTTTTTTGCTAAGTACCCACTTTAGGGTACGTAACAACATCTTGCGAGAGGGGTGGGTGGGGCTCACCAAATGTGGCGAGCCTGCGCCTTGTGCTGATTTCCGCCGATCTTCGCGGGGCGGGTCAATCCTCGTACCACCAGACCTGTGGCATGTATTCAGGGCCATCGCCATAGATCGGCAGAGTCTCGGGCTGCTTGAGTTCTTTGGCATGGGCGATCCGGCCGACATCAAAGTTCCAGATCGGAATGACATAGCGCCCGGCGGTCAGTACGCGATCAAGCGCCCGCGTGGCCGAGACGAAATCTTCGTGGCTTTCCGAGGCCAGCATGGCGTCAATCAAACCGTCCACAGCGGGCGAGGCGACCCCCATCAGGTTCCGGGTTCCCGGCGTGTCCGCATTCTCGCTGCCCCAATAGAGGCGTTGCTCATTGCCGGGTGACAGTGACAGCGCGCGGCGGAAGAAGGTCATGTCGAAGTCCAGCTCGGACGTGCGCGCGGTAAACTGGGCGCTGTCGACCTGTTCGGTGGTCACTTGAATGCCCAGACGCTCCAGTGCACGCGAATAAATCTCGATGGCCGTTTCGCTTTCTGTATCACCCTGCTGCAGCAGGACGGTCAGGGTGAAGGCGTCACCGTTGGCGTTACGCAGCACGCCGTCCTGAATGGTCCAGCCTGCTTCGGCCAGAAGGTTGGTTGCAGCGCGGATGTTCTTTCGGTTACGCGCCGATCCATCGCTTTCGGGCAGGGTGTAGCCCTCCACCGCGCCCGGTGGCAGGTCGTCCTGGAAGGTCAACAACAGCTCTTCTACACGTCCGGTGGCCGGGCCGGGTTGCATGGCCAGATCAGAGCCCGAGAAGTAAGAGGTGATCCGCGGCTGCGCACCGCCCGTGATCGTGTCGTTGATGAATTCGAAGTTGAACGCCAGCGACAGCGCCTCGCGCACGCGCCAGTCGTCAAACGGAGCCTTGCGGGTGTTCATCACAAAGCCGGTCATCCCTGAGGGCTTGCCATGGGGGATCTCGGTCTTGACGACGTCACCCCGCTGCACGGCGGGAAAGTTGTACTGCGTGGCCCATTTGTCGGCGTTGAACTCACGCACGGCTGTCAGTTCTCCGGCTTTGAACGCCTCGAACAGAACAGTGCCGTCGCCATAGAATTCGATCCGCATCTCATCCAGGTTCATGGTGCCTTTGCGGAATGGGATTTCAGCGCCCCAATAATCGGGGTTCCGTTTCAGGGTGACGTACCGCCCGGCCTCATAACCGTCGACGACATACGGTCCGGTTCCGACCGGAATGTCATGCAGCCCGGCATCGGCAAAGTCTTTGCCTTCCCACTGGGCCTTTTGCAGGATCGGACGCAGACCGGCGATCAGGGCAAGTTCACGATCGGGTTCATTGAAGGTAATCCGAACCGAACGCGGACCGGTCTGTTCGATGCTGTCGATCTTGCCCCACAACCCGCGATACCGCAGGTGTCCTTCGGTGCCCAATGTCTCATATGACCAGATCACATCATCCACGGTGACCGGCGTGCCATCGGAAAACTCGGCGTTTTCGCGCAGGGTAAATTCGACCCAAGAGCGATCGGGAGCCGTCTCAACTGATTCGGCTAACAACCCGTAAAGTGTGAAAGGTTCGTCCCAGGAGCGGCCCATAAGGCTCTCGTGGGTCCAGAACCGTAACTGCCAGGGCGAGCTGCCTTTTTGCACGAAGGGGTTCAAACTGTTATAGCCGCCGGTGTTTCCAAACACGACTTTCCCGCCTTTTGGCGCATCCGGATTTGCGTAGGGCAGGGACACAAAATCCGGTGGTAGGGCGGGGTCACCGTACATAGCTATGCCATGGGCCGAATCTGCATGCGCGATCGAAGCGCTCAAAAGGGCGGTGATTCCCGCGACAAGGGGGCGAACGGGGCGGAGGAAATTGGGGCTCATTTTGGAAACAATCCTGCTCTGGCCTTATTTTGTTGGGATTCACCGTAGCGATGATTTTTCTTGTTATCAAACTTTTAGCTTGGACGAAGGCGCGGAATTGCTTATAAAGGATGCACTGCTCGATAGGTTTCTTGCCTGTATGAAACCTGCCTCAATAACTTAACGCCCGCTTCGCGCGGGCGTTTTTTTCGCGCTTTTTCCGATCAGTTGCGCGGGCAGAATGTTTCCCCGTTTTCTTTGCAGGTGCAGCATGGCACTGTGTGTCCAAAGTGTACCTTCAGGGAGTTCGGCCATGAGCCTTTCGGGAAAAACAGCCATCATCACCGGATCGAATTCAGGAATCGGATTGGGCGTCGCGCGCGAGCTGGCCAAGGCCGGGGCCAATGTGGTTCTGAATTCCTTCACCGACCGTGACGAAGACCATGCGCTGGCCGCCGAAATCTCGCAAGAGACGGGCACCAATGCGCGCTACATCAAGGCGGACATGTCCAAGGGTGACGAATGTCGCGCCCTGATCGAGCAGGCGGGGGCTTGTGACATTCTGGTGAACAACGCAGGCATTCAGCATGTTGCGCCCGTTGATCAATTCCCGGTCGACAAATGGGACGCGATTATTGCGATCAACATGAACTCGGCCTTTCACACGATGGCAGCGGCTTTGCCGATGATGCGCGAAGCCGGTTGGGGGCGGATCGTCAACATTGCCTCGGCCCATGGATTGACGGCGTCGCCCTTTAAATCGGCTTACATCGCCGCCAAGCATGGTGTGGTTGGAATGACCAAATCGGTCGCGCTGGAAACGGCGCAAGAGCCGATCACGTGCAATGCGATCTGCCCAGGCTACGTGCTGACGCCACTGGTCGAGGCGCAAATTCCGAACACCATGAAGGAATACAACATGAGCCGTGAGGACGTGATCAAGAACGTCATGCTTGAACGGCAGCCGTCCAAAGAATTCGCGACGGTCGAACAGATGGGTGGCACCACAGTCTTCCTGTGCTCGGACGCTGCGGCGCAGATCACCGGGACCACGATATCGGTTGATGGCGGTTGGACTGCACTCTGAAAAAGGAGGCGGTGTTGTGAAACGGATCAATCTGGCATTGCAGGGCGGCGGCGCGCATGGTGCGTTTACCTGGGGTGTCCTGGACCGGCTTTTGGACGAGGACGATATCGAGGTTGCGGCTATCACCGGAACCTCGGCCGGGGCGTTGAACGGGGCCGCGTTCAAATCCGGTATGGTTCACAATGGGCGCGAAGGCGCGCGGGCCAGCCTGAACGGGTTGTGGGCGCAGATGGGTGCGGTGGGCGATATGCGCCTTGCCAACTGGATGCAGGCAGTCGAACCCGCACAGATCTCTCAGGCGATGGAGTATTCCCTACCGTTCTCGGTTGGCGATACCGTGTCGCGACTGGTCTCGCCTTACGCCTACGGCCCGTTCTATCGCAACCCGTTGCAGCAGGTGGTCGACACGTTCAACTTTGATGAGGTTTGTGCAGATCAGGAGCCACAGCTCTTTGTCTGTGCAACCTGTGTCCGCAGCGGCAAGATCCGCGTCTTTACCGGGGACGAAGTTTCAACCGACGCGATCCTGGCCTCTGCCTGCCTGCCGACCCTGTTCAAGGCGGTTGAGATCTTTGATCCCAAATCAGGCCGGACCGAGGCTTATTGGGATGGCGGATACACCGGGAATCCGGCGCTTTATCCGCTGTTTAACGATGGTTTGCCCGACGATGTGGTGATCGTGAACATCAACCCGCTTGAACGCGACGAAGTGCCAAAAACACCGCAGCAGATTCAGAACCGGATCAATGAGATCAGCTTTAACTCTTCGCTGCTGCGTGAGTTGCGGGCGATTAATTTTGTGCAGCGTCTGTTGGCGGACGGCAAGCTGAAAGCGGGCGAGATGAGCCGGGTTCTTGTTCATATGATCGCGGATGACGAGCTGATGAACGACCTGTCCGTCGCGACCAAAACGGTTCCGAACCCTGTGATCCTGCACAAGCTGAAAGACGCGGGCCGCGTTGCTGCGGATCGGTTTCTGGCTGATCACAAGGATGATCTGGGTGAGCGCAGCTCGGTCGACCTGCCAGAGATGTTCAGCTGATCACTCGGGCGGTTGCGTTGGGTCTTTTTCGTTGGGATAGACAAGGCCCGCAGAAATCACGAGCTTAGCCGCGTCCTCGATGGACATATCCAGCAGGATCACGTCTTCGGCTGGGAAAAACAGCAAAAAGCCAGACGTCGGGTTGGGCGTTGTCGGAACGAAAACGCTCAGAAGATCGCCGCCGGTCTCGGCGCGGTCGGCCACTTCGCCCTTGGCGGTGGTCGAGACAAAGCCAATCGCCCAGATGCCACGGCGCGGGTACTGGATCAGACAGGCCTTTTCGAACGACCGCTCGGTCTGGGCGAACACCGTCTCGGAAATCTGCTTGATGCCGGAATAGATCGAGCGGACGACCGGCATCCGGTTCACAAGACTTTCGGCAAAATGGATCAGTGAGCGCCCGAGGATGCCCTTGGCGATCCAGCCGACAACGACAGTGAAGGCCAGGAAAATGACAACCCCGACGCCCCGCAGGTTGATGCCTACATATTCTTGCGGCTGGAACCTTTGCGGAATCAGCGGCAACACCGCACTGTCGATCCAGCCGACAACCGACCAGATCAGCCAAATCGTAAGCCATACAGGCGCAATGACGACGATGCCGGTCAGGAACGACGCGCGCAGGCGAGCCAACAGGCCCGGTCGGCGATGCGGTTCTTCGTCAAATGGTGTGTTCATTGCAGTCCTGAGCGGCTTTGTGCCGAATTAGTTAAGCAGTCCGGTGCCTTGGTACAATAGCTTTATGTCAATCGTTCCGGTCTGCCAGCGCGCGCGCAATGCCAGCCGCGAGCCGGGCGTTGTTGCGCACGAGGGCGATGTTCGCAGTCAGCGAACGCCCCTCGGTCTGTTCGTAAATCCGCTGTAGCAGATAAGGCGTGACACCCTTGCCGGTGATACGATGGGCGTCGGCATCGGACTGCGCTGAGGCGATGATCGGGGCCAGTTCCTCAGCCGGGATTTGATCCTCGGCAGGGATTGGATTGGCGACCAGCTGACCGCCGGGCAGACCCAGTGCGCGGCGGGTCGCATGTGCCGTGGCGATGTCCTCAGCATTGTCCATGCGCAAGGGCGCGGCGTAAGGGGATTTCGCCGACCAGAAGGCCGGGAATTCGTCCTGCCCGTAGGCAATAACCGGAACGCCGAGCGTTTCAAGAACCTCGAGCGTTTTGGCAAGATCCAGGATCGCCTTAGCCCCAGCAGCTACGACTGTGACAGGGGATTGCGCCAGTTCGTGCAGGTCGGCAGAGATGTCGAATGTCGTCTCGGCACCCTGATGTACACCGCCGATACCGCCGGTGGCAAACACCTCGATCCCCGCATAATGCGCGGCGATCATCGTTGCGGCGACTGTGGTTGCGCCGGTGCCGCCTGTGGCCATGCAGGCGGCCATGTCCGCGCGGGACAGCTTGGCAACACTCTGCGTCTGACCCAGCGCTTTCAGCTCGTCGGCTTCCAGACCCACATGCAGCTTGCCCTTGATCACCGCCATTGTGGCCGGAACCGCGCCCGCATCGCGGATGTCTTGTTCGACCTGCGCCGCCACTTCGATGTTCTGAGGGTAGGGCATCCCGTGCGTGATGATGGTGCTTTCCAGCGCGACGATGGGTTGGCCTGCGTCTTTGGCGGCGCGGACCTCGGCGGAATATTGGATGTCGATCACAGTGGGGTTTCTCCGGATACGTATGTTGCAGCGGCATTCAGAGCGCGGGTCAGAGCCTCTTCGCTCGATGCTCCACCAGCCTCTGAGGCGATATGAGCCGCCATGAAAGTGTCACCCGCGCCGGTCACTCGTGTGACCAATACGGATGGGGGTGTCTGGGTCAGGATCTCGTCTGCGCTGGCTACGGTGGCCGAGTTACCTCCGTCGGTGACCAGAACGCGCAGCGCGCCACGGTCCAGCAAGCCCTTGGCTGCGGATTCGGAATCAGCGAACTCTCGTTGGCACAACAGGCCTGCTTCTTCGAGATTCACATAGAGCGTCGCGCGCGCATGTTTCAGGAAGGGCAGCAGACGCTCGGCCTTACCGGGCGAGGCCGGGGCCACGCGCAGATCGGCGCGGGCAAAGGCAGGGCTTTGGGCAATTTCCTCAAGCAGCGCCAGCGTCAGGTTGCCGTCCAATGCGATTGGGCCCTCAAACGGAGCGTTTTCAAAGCCCAACGGACCATGCATCAGCGGGCGAAGGATTTTGGCCCCTGCGGCCTCAA
The DNA here is from genome assembly GCF_056539265.1 of Ruegeria sp. BC3. Taxonomy (NCBI): domain Bacteria; kingdom Pseudomonadati; phylum Pseudomonadota; class Alphaproteobacteria; order Rhodobacterales; family Roseobacteraceae; genus Ruegeria; species Ruegeria sp. BC3. The sequence goes on along the minus strand of NZ_JBQFUP010000001.1, from coordinate 647,791 downwards.
GCGAATGGGCATCGGCAATAGCCGCGATCAGGCCGTTGGCCCCTTCGACCGCCATATACCGGTCTGTCGGCAAATCCTGCGAGCGATAGACGTGATCAGTCACCATACCCAGCCGGGCACAGGAATTGATCAGCTCATCCCCTTCGGGATCACGGCCAATAGCCGTTAGCAGTGTGGGCGTCATGCCAAAGCGCACGAGGGTCATGGCGATGTTCATCGCCACACCGCCGGGCAGGCGGGTGATCCGTCCCGGCACGTCCGAACCCTGCCGCATAGCGCTGGCAGACCGGCCAATCACGTCCCACAGGACCGAGCCAATGCAAAGAATGTCGCTGTTCTGAGTCATGTGATCGTCATGCCGCAGGCCCCGAGCAGGTGCAAGGGTCAACGCTCACATCGCGTCGGTAAGAGCCCTAAGTGCTGCGGCGGGGTCGTCCTGTGACCAGATCTCTTCGCCAATGCCAAAGAAATCGGTATGCGGGGCCAGGTCGCGGATCAGGTCAGGCGTCAGGCCACCTTCGGCCACCACCGGCACTTCGATCATTTCTGACCACCACTGGAACAGGTCTTTCTCTGCTGTTGTGCCGTCACCCAGTGTCGCGTTCCCAACCGGACCAAAGGCCACGTAGTCGGCGCCCGCTTCGCCAGCGGTCATGCCGTCATGGCTGGAAGACCCGCAAAAGCTGCCGACAATCGCGTCTGCGCCGAGTTCTTTACGTGCCGCGCGGACCGAGCGGGCTGCGTCGTCCAGATGTACCCCGTCCAGTCCCAGCCGCTGCGCCAGCAGGACATGGTTCGAAATCACCAGCGCCACGTCGCGGGCATGGGCGACCTCGCGGCAGGCATCGGCTGCGCGCGCGATCGTATCCTCATCGCTGCCTGCAAGTGCCAGGCGGATGCAGGCGATCTCGGCACTGTCGAGCACACTGGCCAAACGGTTTGGGAAGGTGCTCAACTCGATGGTCGGCGGCGTGATCAGGTAAATCTGCGGCTGCTCGGGGGTGTCCATTGGCGCGTCCTTCGCTTTCAGTCTTTTGCGCGGTTTAGCGGATTGCGGCGGGGAAGCAAACTTTTATGCCGGATTATGGCGCAAATGACGGCGCAGATGGCTTGCCCTGCTTTGACGCGCAGACTACAGCAGGCGGAACTTTCGGAGACAACCATGCCCAGCGATAAATCTCAGCCCTCGTTCGTGCTTGTACGCCCGCAGATGGGCGAAAACATCGGCGCTGCCGCGCGGGCGATGTGGAATTTCGGGCTGGACCGGATGCGGATCGTTGCACCGCGCGACGGATGGCCGAACCCTAAGGCTGTGGCGATGTCCAGCGGGGCAGGACGGCTGCTGGATGAGGCGCAGCTGTTCGACGATCTGGCCGGGTCGCTGGCCGACAGCACCTTTGTTTTTGCCACCACGGCCCGCCAACGAGGCCTGACCAAACCTGTCTACAGTCCGGAACGCGCGATGCAGATCGCGGCGGAAAAGGTCGCGGCGGGTGAGAAGGTCTCAGTCCTCTTCGGCCCCGAACGCGCCGGGCTTGAGAATGAGGATATCGCCAAAGCCAACGCCATCATCTCGGTCCCGGTGAACCCGGAATACGCCTCGCTGAACCTCGGGCAATGCGTGCTGCTGACGGCCTATGAGTGGATGCGGCAGACCGGTGATGTGGTGCACGAAGCCACTGATCTGGGTAAGGGCGACTGGGCCACAGGCATCGAGGTCGAAAAACTGGTCGAGCATTACGAAGACCGGCTGGAAGAGGCGGGCTTTTTCTACCCGCCCGAAAAGGCCGAAGGTATGAAGACAAATCTGCGCAATCTATGGTCGCGGATGCGGATGACGCGGGCGGATGTGCAGATGCTGCACGGGATCATGCGTCAGATGGTCCGCTGGAAAGACAAGGGCTGAGGCTGGACCTATGTTCCGCATCACCCTAGCTTGCGACGAAATCCAAGGCACAAGAGGACAGCATGAGCGGTAAGCGCAGCATCTTCGAAGACGTCTCAGACACCGAAAAACAACAAGCCGTTCAACCGGGTATGCTGGATCGCGGTCGCCGTGGCGCGCGCAAGGCCATTCGCGTCTGGCTGATGATCCTGTTCGCGCTTGTGGTCATCATGATCGCGGTGGGCGGGCTGACACGCCTGACCGACAGTGGCTTGTCGATCACCGAATGGCGGCCGATCACCGGGGCTATCCCGCCGATGAACGAGGCGGACTGGCAGTCCGAGTTTGATAAGTACAAACAGATCGACCAGTGGCGCATCCAGAACCAGTGGATGGACCTGAGTGATTTCAAATTCATCTATTGGTGGGAATGGGGGCATCGCCAACTGGGTCGCTTTATCGGTGTGGTCTGGGCGATCGGTTTCTTCGGGTTTCTGGTTGCTCGACAAATCCCCGTCGGCTGGACCGGTAAGCTGCTGATCCCAGGTCTTTTGGGGGGCGTTCAAGGTGCTGTCGGCTGGTGGATGGTCGCCTCTGGCGTAACGCAGGGTGAAGGCATGATCGCTGTCGCCAGCTACCGTCTTGCAGTTCATCTTGGATTGGCCTTTGTGATCCTTGGCTTCCTGGCGTGGTACATCTTTGAACTCGGCCGCGAGGAACGCGACCTGATGCAGGCCCGCCGCGCAAAAGAGGCGAAGCTGTTTTCGCTATCGACCGGCCTTTTGCATTTCACCTTTTTGCAGATTCTCATCGGCGCGCTGGTCGCCGGGATCGACGCCGGTCGTTCGTACACCGACTGGCCCTTGATCGGCGGGCAGCTCTTGCCGCCCGATGCAGCAATGCTGGAACCGATGTGGCGGAACTTTTTCGAAAGTCCGGGACTGGTTCAGTTCATCCACCGGTGCGTTGGCTACCTGCTGTTCATCTTCGCGGTGATCGTCTGGCGACGCGGCAGCACCAGCGCACATCCGCAGACCCGATTTGCCTTCAATGCGGCCTTTGCGGCGCTTTCACTGCAAGTGGTGATCGGCATCGTCACTGTGGTCTACGCAGCCCCGTGGCAGATCGCGATCTTCCACCAGTTCATGGCCGTCGTGGTCTGGACCCTGATCCTGCGGGCGCGGTTCCTGACCGCTTACCCAATCGCAACCTCTCTGCGCGGAGCTTGACCCCATGGCAGCCTATGATGATCTGATGGCCTTTCAGCGCGAAACAACAGCGCTGAGCGAAATTGCAGGGCGACTGGGCTGGGACCAGGAAACGGTTATGCCGCGCGGTGCGGCCCCGCAGCGGGCCGAGGAAATGGCCGCGATCGAGGCTGTGCTTCACGCCCGCCGTTCCGATCCCCGCGTGGCGGAATGGCTGGAACAAGCCACACCCGAGGACGAAGTTGGGCAGGCGCACCTGCGTGAAATCCGCCGAACCTATGAGCGGACGGTCAAAGTGCCCGCCGATCTGGCCAAGGCTATTGCCCGCGTGACCTCGGCCGCGCAAGGCACTTGGGCTCAGGCCCGCGCGGACGAGGACGTGGCAGCGTTTCTGCCTGCGCTCAGCGAGGTCGTCTCTCTCAAACGCGAAGAGGGGGCGTCGCTGGCACAGGGCGGTGACATCTACGACGCGATGGTCGAGGATTACGAGCCCTACACAACCGGCTCTCAAATCGCCGAGATCTTTGACCAGATGCGCCCGCGTTTGGTGGCATTACGGGCGGCTGTGTTGGACAAGCCCGCGCCTGCGGCTCTGACCGGCACGTTTGACGAACTGGCTCAAATGCGACTGGCCCAGAAACTGGCCGTGACCTTTGGGTATGACCTGAACACGGGCCGTATCGACAAATCGGTGCATCCCTTCAGTTCGGGTTGCGGGCTGGATGTTCGCATCACCACCCGGACCAGCGCGACCGATCCGTTCAACTGTTTCTACTCAACAATCCACGAGGTCGGCCACGCGGCCTATGAGCAGGGGATTGACCCCGCGTTCAACTTGACGCTGTTAGGCATGGGCGTGTCGATGGGTGTCCATGAAAGCCAGAGCCGAATTTACGAGAACCAGCTCGGCCGCTCGCGCGCCTTTACCGGCTGGTTGTTCGCGCAGATGAAAGACACGTTCGGTGATTTCGGTATCGCAGACGCAGACGCGTTCTATGCGTCTGTGAATGGCGTCCATAACGGCTATATCCGTACCGAAGCAGATGAGGTGCAGTATAACCTGCACATCATGATGCGCTTTGATCTTGAGCGTGCGCTGATGAGAGGCGATCTGCAGGTCAGCGACCTTGAAGCCGCGTGGAATGACCGGTTCAAGGCGGATTTCGGATACGCAGTCGACAAGCCGTCGAACGGGTGCTTGCAGGACGTGCATTGGTCGGTGGGGCTGTTTGGCTATTTCCCGACCTATTCGCTGGGCAATGTCTACGCCGGGTGCCTTTATCAGGCGTTGCGGCAGGCAGTGCCGGACTTGGATGCGCAACTGGCGCAGGGCGACACCTCGGGCGCAACATCGTGGCTGCGAGAGAACCTTCAGCAGTACGGCGCGCTTTACACTCCGCGTGACACGATCACGCGCGCCAGCGGCGTTGAGCCGGGGCCGGAGCCGTTTCTAAGCTATCTGGAAGACAAATTCGGGGCCCTTTACGGGCTTTGAACGCGGGCAAACGTTCAGGTTTTGAATACCCGCGAAACGACTTCCTCGCATAGTGCCAGATAGGCCCGGCTCGCCGGGCTATTGCGTGCGCTGACCATGACGGGCGCACGATTTAGGCCCATACGTTCCACATCGGTGGCAAACGGGATTTGGGCGGTCAGAAAGCGCTGACCGTAGGTATCTCTCATTTGTTCCATCGTGTCCCGATGAAGGGTCTTTGACACCTGAACCATGGAAAAGAAGCAGTGCAGTTTTTCGACTGAAAGATCGTTGCTTTTAAAGTACTTGACCAACTGCCTTAAAGTGCGTTGCGACAGTGTCGTCGGGATGACCGGAACGACAATTGCGTCCGCGGTTTGAAAAATGTGTTCGGACAGCACCGAAAGGTTCGGAGGGCAATCCAGCACTACGACCTCATAGTCGAACTCGATCCCGGCCAAAGCGCGGCCCAGCGGCGAACGGGCGGTGCTCATCTGCGATAGCAAAACATCGAACCCCCGGTAACTTTTGTTGGCGGGCAGGATGTCCAGACTGGAAAAATCACTTGCGCGTATGGCGTTACTCAGCCGCTTGGCGTCATCAAAAAACCTGCTATTGCTCAGGGATTTCGAGGGTTTGAGGCGATAGTAGAACCCGGCGGCCCCTTGTGGGTCGAGGTCACATAACAGCGTACGCACCCCTGCCGAAGACAGGGCATAGGCAAGGTTGACCGCTGTCGCTGTCTTACCCACGCCACCCTTGTTGGAATAACAGGCAATGACTTTCATGCCAGATCGCGCCCTCGCACACAAAACAAACACAACAAAAATCGATCTGTTGGTAAGTTTCGGCGCGCAATGTGCGCCAAGTCAACGGTTTGATACCGTTCGACTAAAATGACCAAGGCCCCGAACCCAGAGGTTCGAGGCCTTGCTGCGCTTTATTCTTCGGCGTCTTCTTCGTCGCCCTGATCGGCGATCCAGGCCACGCTGACGACCTCTTCGCCTTTGCCAGTGTTGAAAACTTTCACACCACCAGCCGAGCGCGATCGGAACGAGATCCCTTCAACCGGCACCCGGATCGACTGACCCTTGGACGTGGCCAGCATGATCTGGTCCTCGATGTCGACGGGGAAACTAGCAACAAGTTCACCGCCGCGCATTGCCTTGTCCATGGCCGCAACGCCCATGCCGCCGCGTCCGCGGACCGGGTAATCGTGGCTAGAGCTCAGCTTGCCTGCGCCGCCCGTCGTGATCGTCAGGATCAGGTTCTCGGCCGCTGACATTTCGGCGTAACGCTCTTGCGTGATCATGCCGGGTGCTGCTTCGTCCTCATCGGTCTCACCATCATCGGCGATACCAGCCACGGCACGACGCATTTTCAGATACGCGGCCCGTTCGTCCGGTCCGGCCTCGAAATGGCGGATCACGGACATCGAGACGACACGGTCGCCATTGGTCAGCTTGATGCCGCGCACGCCGGTCGACTCGCGCGAGTTGAAGACACGCACGTCAGTTGTCCGGAAGCGGATGGCGCGGCCCGAATTGGTGACCAGCATCACGTCTTCATCCTCGGAACAGATACGGGCGTTCACCAGTTCCACGCCTTCGGGCAGTTTCATGGCGATCTTGCCGTTGCGGCGGACATTGGTGAAATCCGACAAACGGTTGCGGCGCACGTCACCGGCGCTGGTGGCGAAGACAATCTGCAGGTTTTCCCACTCTTCATCCGGTACATCCACGGGCATGATCGCCGCGATGGAGACACCCGTCGGGATCGGCAAGATGTTGACGATGGCCTTGCCTTTACCGGTCCGGCTGGACTGCGGCAGGCGCCATGTCTTGAGCTTATAGACCATGCCCTCGGTGGTAAAGAACAGCAGCTGCGTATGAGTGTTGGCCACGAAAAGGGTCGTAACCACGTCCTCTTCTTTGGTCTGCATCCCCGACAGGCCTTTGCCGCCACGCTTTTGGGCGCGGAAATCGGCCAGCGGGGTCCGCTTGATGTAGCCGCCAGAAGTGACGGTTACGACCATATCCTCACGCTCGATCAGGTCTTCGTCTTCCATGTCGCCGGACCAGTCGACGATCTCGGTGCGACGCGGCACGGCGAATTGCTCGCGGACGCTGCGCAGCTCATCACCGATAATCGACATGATGCGCTCGCGCGAGGACAGAATATCCAGGTATTCCTTGATCTTGGCGGCCAGTTCTTCCAGTTCGTCCGTGACCTCTTTGACGCCCAGTTGGGTCAGGCGTTGCAGCCGCAGTTCAAGGATGGCACGGGCCTGAACTTCGGTCAGGTTGTAAGTGCCGTCGTCGTTCATCTTGGACAGAGGATCGTCGATCAGGCGCAGATAGCCTTCGATCTCAGCTGCAGGCCAGCGGCGGGTCATCAGCTTTTCGCGCGCCTCGGCGGCGTCTGCCGACGAGCGGATCGTGGCAACAACTTCGTCCACGTTCGAAACCGCCACAGCCAGACCACACAGGATATGGCTGCGTTCGCGAGCCTTGCGCAGGTCATAGGCGGTGCGTCGAGCGACCACATCCTCGCGGAAGTCGATGAATGAGGTCAGAAAGCGGCGCAGGGTCAGCTGCTCGGGGCGGCCACCGTTCAGGGCCAGCATGTTGCAGCCAAAAGATGTCTGCATCGGTGAGAACCGATAGAGCTGGTTCAGAACCACCTCGGGCGTTGCATCACGCTTTAGTTCGACCACGACGCGCACACCATTGCGGTCGGATTCGTCCTGTACATGGGACACGCCTTCGATGCGTTTTTCACGCACGGCTTCGGCGATCTTTTCGATCATCGAGGCCTTGTTTACCTGATAGGGGATTTCATCCACGACGATGGCGTAACGGTCCCTGCGGATTTCTTCCACGCGGGTCTTGGCGCGGATAATGACGCTGCCGCGGCCTTCAAGATAGGCTTTGCGCGCGCCAGACCGGCCCAGCATGACGCCGCCGGTCGGAAAGTCGGGGCCCGGCACGTATTCAATCAGTTGTTCAGAGGTCAGGTCCGGGTCGTCAATCAGTGCAAGCGTGGCATCGACCACTTCGCCCAGATTGTGCGGAGGGATGTTGGTCGCCATACCCACGGCGATACCACCGGCACCATTGACCAGCATGTTCGGGAAGCGGGCGGGCAGAACCGTTGGTTCACGGTCCTTGCCGTCATAGTTGTCCTGAAAATCGACTGTCTCTTTTTCAATGTCGGCCAACAGGGAGGCGGCGGGCTTGTCCATCCGCACTTCGGTGTAACGCATGGCAGCCGGGTTATCACCGTCCATCGAGCCAAAGTTGCCCTGACCATCCAGCAGCGGCAGCGACATCGAAAAATCCTGCGCCATCCGTACCAGCGCGTCATAGATCGCACTGTCACCGTGCGGGTGATACTTACCCATCACATCGCCAACCGGACGGGCCGATTTACGATAGGCCTTGTCATGCGTGTTCCCGGTTTCGTGCATGGCATACAGGATGCGCCGGTGAACAGGTTTCAGGCCGTCACGCAGATCAGGGATCGCGCGGGACACAATGACCGACATGGCATAGTCCAGATAGGACGTACGCATCTCGGATTCGATGGACACCGTCGGGCCGTCGTATACGGGGCGCTCTGGCGGGGTTTCATCCATGTTTTCTGGGGTTTCTGGCGTATCGCTCACGTAAACTGCCCGTTTATTGTGCTGGGTCTATATCTTGTGGATGTACCTTATCAGACCCGGCACATAAGGTGCAAGCAAGCAGCGCATTTCGCGCAAAAAATCCCCCGTAACACGAGGGTAACATATTGTTAACCAAGGATTAGGTGGTTTTCGTGTTATGCTGAAGAGACCTTGCAACGATTTTGGAGGTCTGAATGGAGCAAAGCGAAACAGAACTGATGCTCAAGGGGTATGGGCTGACGACGGCAGAATTTTATTATCATATGCCCGACTATATTCACGTATTGAACACGTTCATCTGGCAGGATTACGACCTGGCGCCAGATCATCCGAAGCTTTTCGATTTTATTGAATTCTGGCAACGCGAGATTGAAGGGCCACTGCATTCGGTGCGGTTTACCCATCGCAAGATGATCGCCCCCGGCGAATGGCGCAACGTGGTCGGTGAATTTCGAGTGAACTGACCCAGAAGCATCCGGCTCAAAGCCCATATACATTTTCGCCGCTTCCGGTATCGTGATGACCAAAGCATAAATCACGAGCAGGAACACGGAATGACCAGAGTTTTGTTGCTTGCAGTCGCCATTTGCCTTGGCGGACCTGTGTCGGCTGAGGGTGTCCTCGATAAAATCAAGAAGGGCGCTGAAAATACTGCAAATGCCATTGGACGTGGGGCCGAAAGCGTCGGTCAAACGATCGAAAAAGGGGCCGGTGCGGTGGATGAGACCATAACGTCCACATCTGAGCTGTTGTCCAACGAGGCGACGCCAGAAGAAACCCGCGCCAAGCTGGATGTCATGGCCTCGGATGTGTTGGCGCAGCTGCTGGCAGAAAACCCCGAGGCGCAGGCGCTGTACGATGTCAGTGCCGGGTATGCCGCGTTCGATTCCCGCAAAGTTACCGTTTTTCCTGTCGCTGCCGGGTATGGTCGCGGCGTCGCCGTGGATAAAGAGACTGGCCAGCATACTTACATGAACATGGGAACGGGCGGCGTTGGCGCGGCTGTGGGTATCGGCGGATTCGAGACCAAGTTCGTGATCCTGTTCGAAACCCAAGCGGATTTGAACCACTTCATCACCAATGGCTACGACGCTACAGCAGAGTCTGGCGCGATGTATGGGGACGAGCGCACCGACGAAACGCTCAGGTTCACCGACGGGCGATCTTTCTTTGTGCTCAGCAAAAAGGGCTGGCGCGTCTCGGCTGGCGCTTCAGGCACGAAATACTGGAAGTCGCCCGAGCTGAACTAGCCCGAGCAGCTTGCCCCGCCTAGAACGCAGAACTTGGCACAGTGCGGGTGATTTAGGTGCACGTCGGCTTCGGCCTCAGCCAGCGTTGTTCCCATTTCGAACTCGGGCTCATAGGGCAACAAGGTGCACGCCAGCACCGCAGGGCGTTCGGCCCCCTTGCGTTTGACCACCATACGGGCGTTTGAGCACATCACAGACGTTGGCGATTTGTCCAGAATGCCCCAGCAGGCGGTCGTGATTTCCGGGACTTCCACGCTTTCGTCCATTTCTGGGAACAGAACGGTCTGGCCGGGGTTTTGCGCATCGATATCAAAGCGATGCTGTTGGAAGAAGGCATCGTAGCCCGCGCGGCTGTCCGCATCGCTGTCGCCCCAAACCGTGCGGCCCGCAATCGCGATGTTGAACCCGTTGTCGCGCAGCCACTCCATGCCGGTGACCGTCTTGTCAAAACTGCCCTTGCCGCGTTCCTCGTCATGCAATTCGGGGCGGTAGTGGTCGACTGAAATTCGCAGAGTCAGCTTGTCACCATAGTCGTACTGCAGATCCAGCAAACCTTCGCGCATCTTTCGGCGCATCATCGGCTGCATTGCATTGGTCAGGATCAGAACCTCGTGCCCGCGCTCCAGTGCGGCGCGGGTCATGTCGATCATTTCGGGGTTCATGAACGGCTCACCGCCGGTAAACCCAATCTCGCGCACCGGCCAGCCACGCTCTTCGATCTGATTGAGGTAATCGCGTACTTCGTCGGCGGTGATATAGACAAGCGCATCATTAGTCGGGCTGCTGGCGATATAGCAGTTGACGCATTCGATGTTGCACAGTGTGCCGGTATTGAACCATAGGGTTTCTGGGTTTTTCAGCGCAACCGACGCGCGGGTCTGCCCATCTGCTGTCACCAGTTTGTTCTGAAACTTGCCGATATTGGCGGTCTGAGGCGCGTTGTCTTTCATTACCGTATCCGGTTCTTTCTAGTTGTCTTTGATGTAGCCCTTTGAGTCGGATTAGTTAAGTCAGGCCGATGACACCTGACAGAGTTTTGATGATGAGGTTTTTGCGGTGGCTGGTGGCGCTAACATTGGACATGCCCTGCGGGGCAAGGTAAGGAAAAATCATGGTTTCTCGCGTAATACCTGTTGATCCGTTCGATCTCGTCATTTTTGGCGGGACCGGCGATTTGGCGCAGCGCAAGATTTTACCGGCGCTGTTCAAGCGCTTTTGTGCGGGGCAGTGGGATGACGCCGTGCAAATCATCGGTGCCGCGCGCACCGAACACGATCGGGCGGCGTTTCAGGCCATTGTGGCCGAATCGCTGCGTACCCATGCGGCGGCACAGTGTCAGAATGCGGCGGCGTTGGATGCTTTTTTGCAACGTGTCGACTACGTGACGCTGGATGGGTCTTCGAGCGAGGGCTGGGACCAATTGGCGGCGAAGCTGACCGCAGACCGGGTCAGGGCGTTTTACTTTTCCGTGGGACCTCGGCTGTTTGGACCCTTGGCGGAACGGATCAAGGCGCATGATCTGGCGACAGCCGGTACCAGGATCGTGGTCGAAAAACCCTTTGGTCACGACCTGGAAAGTGCGCGCGCCTTGAACGCGACGCTGGCCGAGCATTTTCGCGAAGGGCAAATCTACCGCATCGACCATTATCTGGGCAAGGAAACCGTCCAGAACCTGATGGCGGTACGCTTTGGCAATATGCTGTTCGAACCGCTCTGGAACAGCCAGTATGTCGATCACATCCAGATCACCGTGGCCGAGTCCGTGGGAATTGACGGTCGTGAGGAGTATTATGAGCGCGCAGGTGCAATGCGCGACATGATGCAGAACCACCTGATGCAGCTGTTGTGTCTGATCGCGATGGAGCCTCCGGCCAAATTCGATCCGGACGCGGTGCGGGACGAAAAGCTGAAAGTCATCCGCGCGCTGGATCAGGTCGAACCGCACCATATCGTCAGGGGGCAGTTCGATGGGGGCGGCAGCGGGCAAGGATATCGTGAGATTGTGGGCAATCCACGCTCGACCACCGAAAGCTATGTCGCGCTCAAGGCGCATGTCAGCAATTGGCGGTGGGCGGGAACGCCGTTTTACCTGCGCACGGGTAAGCGTTTGGTGGCGCGCTCCTCGGTGATCAACGTGATGTTCAAGGACGCGCCGCACTCGATCTTTGGCGAAGATGCAGGCCGCCACGCAAATGTCCTGTCGATCCGCTTGCAGCCGAACGAAGGGATCACGCTGAAGGTGACAATCAAAGAGCCGGGGCAGGGCGGGATGCGCCTTGTCGATGTGCCCCTGGACATGAGTTTTGCCGAGGCGCTTGGACCGGAAAACCAGAACCCGCCAGATGCCTATGAACGGTTGGTCATGGACGTGATCCGAGGAAACCAGACCCTGTTCATGCGCGGCGACGAGGTCGAGGCCGCGTGGGCCTGGACCGATCCGATCATCGCCGGCTGGGAAGCGCGCGGCGATGTTCCCAAACCCTATGAAAGCGGCAGCACAGGCCCGGGCGACGCCGAGCTGCTGATGAAACGAGATGGTCGCCGGTGGCAAGGAATAAACCCATGAATATTCAGGAATATGCTGACCGCGACATGCTGGCCATTGATGTCGCAAACGCCTTGGCTGGAGAGCTAGAGGCCGCCTTGCTGCATCATGATATGGTCTCGTTGGCGGTGCCTGGAGGAACGACTCCGGGGCCGGTGTTTGACAGTCTTTGCGCTGCGGATCTGGAGTGGGATCGGGTACGGGTTCTGCCCACCGATGAACGGTGTGTACCGGGCGACAGCGAGCGGTCGAACGAACGCCTGATCCGCCAGCGTCTGCTTACAAACCGCGCATCGGTTGCGCAATATGTGCCGCTCTATGTCGAAGGGAAAGAGCCCGATGCGGTATTGGCCGAAATCGAAAGCCTGATCACTCCGGTCCTTCCGCTGTCCGTTCTTGTGCTGGGTATGGGTGATGATATGCACACGGCATCTTTGTTTCCCGGAATGGCAGGGATCGAGGCCGCGCTGGACAGCCACGCCCGCCCGTTGGCTGTGGCGCGTCCCGAAACGCAGCCCGAAGCGCGGATTACCTTGACCGGGCCGGTATTGGACGGCGCGCTGTCCAAGCACCTGATCATTTTCGGGGCCGCCAAGCGGGATGCGTTGGACAAGGCCATGTCCATGCCACCTGAAGAGGCCCCAATTTCCGCAGCGCTCACCGGCATGACCGTACATTGGGCGGAGTAACGCAGATGCAGTTGACCCAACTTAAGGCATTGGCATCCGAGGCAGAAAACCAGTCGATCCTGAGCCTGTTCGACAGCGACCCCAATCGGGCGCAAGGCTTCTCGACTTCGACCGGGGATTTGCTGTTCGATTATTCTAAAACTCAGATCACCGATGAGGTGCGCACGGCACTGATCGCCCTGTGTGATGAGGCCGGTTTGGCCACCCGCCGCGCGGCGATGTTCGACGGGGAAAAGATCAACGAAACCGAAGGGCGCGCGGTGCTGCACACGGCTCTGCGCAATCTGGACGGTGGACCGGTCGAGGTCGATGGTCTGGACGTCATGCCCGATGTTTTGGACACCTTGCAGCGCATGCGCGTCTTTGCCGAAGAGGTGCGGGGCGGTGCAGTCGCAGGAGTAGGGGGCAGTTTCACCGACGTCGTGAATATCGGCATTGGCGGCTCGGATCTGGGGCCGGTCATGGCGACCCACGCGCTGTCCCCGTATCATGACGGGCCTAGGTTGCATTACGTGTCCAACGTGGATGGTGCGCATATTGCCGACACGCTGCGTCAGCTTGATCCGACGCGGACGCTGGTGATTGTCGCTTCCAAGACCTTTACGACCATTGAGACCATGACAAACGCCCGCACCGCGCGGGCCTGGATGGAGGATGGCGGCGGTGATCCCGCCAAACAATTTGCCGCCGTCTCCAGTGCTCTGGACAAAACGCAGGCCTTTGGCATCCCCGAGGATCGCGTTTTTGGTTTCGCCGACTGGGTCGGCGGGCGCTATTCGGTCTGGGGACCGGTGGGTCTGCCGGTGATGATTGCGGTCGGATCGAACGCCTTTGATGCATTCCTGCGGGGCGGGCAGGCGATGGATGTACATTTCCGCGCCGCCGACTGGACCGAGAATATGCCGGTGATGCTGGCTCTGGTCGGTGTGTGGCACCGGCAAGTGCTGGGTCATGCAAGCCGAGCCGTGCTGCCTTATGACCAACGCCTGCTGCGTTTGCCGGCCTATTTCCAGCAGCTCGAAATGGAGTCGAACGGTAAATCCGTGGCTATGGACGGAAGCTCGCTGACGGTTCCCTCAGGCCCTGTGGTCTGGGGCGAGCCGGGCACAAATGGTCAGCACGCGTTCTATCAACTGATCCATCAGGGCACAGACGTGATCCCCTGCGAGTTCATGGTGGCCGCCGAAGGGCATGAGCCCGAATTGACGCATCACCACCGCTTGTTGTTGGCCAACTGCCTTGCCCAGTCCGAGGCGCTGATGCGCGGTCGATCCCTTGGCGAAGCACGCCAGCGGATGGAGGCGAAGGGCCTGCAGGGGGATGAGTTGGAACGCCAGGCCCGCCACCGCGTCTTTCCGGGCGACCGCCCTTCGACGACGCTGATGTACCCTAAGCTCACACCTTTTGTACTGGGTCAGATCATTGCGCTGTATGAACATCGCGTTTTTGTCGAAGGCGTTCTGCTGGGCATCAACTCGTTCGACCAATGGGGCGTCGAGCTGGGCAAAGAGCTTGCCACCTCGTTGGGCCCGATTGTGAACGGGGAAGAAAGCGCATCCGGCAAGGATGGCTCGACCGCGGCGCTGGTTGCCTATGCAATGCGCCATCGCGACCAGTAACGTGGTTTTCAACAGCCTGCCGTAGAGGCAGGCTGCATTCTTTTATTGTCAGACAATTAAATGATTGGCAGGGTCGTACCCTAGGGAGAGCTCTGAATACGTCGCGAAAGCGAACTAGGTGTTCCGGGCAAGTAGACAGCGCGGCCCAACGCAGGCGGTGCTGACAAAGGGAGGATGTCCATGCTGGGACAGATGATGACGCAGCCTTTGCTGATCTCGTCGCTGATTGATCACGCCGAACGCTATCACGGCCAGACCGAAATTTACTCGGTCGAAACCGATGGGACGGTCACCGAAACCAATTGGGCACAGGTGGCGCAGAACGCGCGCAAGCTGGGGTCCGCGCTGACGAAACTGGGGCTTGAGGCGCAAGACCGCATTGGAACGCTGGCCTGGAACAATCGGCGGCACCTTGAGATTTACTATGCCACCTCGGGCGCAGGTTTTGTATGCCACACGGTGAACCCGCGACTTTTCCCCGAGCAGATGACCTACATAATCAACCACGCCAAAGACCGGGTTCTGTTCTTTGATGCGACCTTCATCCCGCTGGTCGCGGCGCTGCATGAACACCTGACCGAAGTGCGCCATTTCGTGCTGATGGGCCCCCGGAACGAGGATGCCATCGCACAAATCCCTGATGTCGCGTTCTATGACGAGTTGATCGAAACGGGCGATGACGATTTCCAGTGGCCCAGCTTCGACGAGAATACAGCGTCCAGCCTGTGCTATACCTCGGGCACGACGGGCAATCCCAAAGGGGTTCTCTATTCTCATCGGTCTACCGTTCTGCACAGCTTCGGCTCGAACACCTGTGATGTCATCGGATTTTCGGCCATGGATGTGGTGCTGCCGGTGGTGCCGATGTTCCACGTAAACGCGTGGGGATCCCCCTATGCCTGCGCCATGTCCGGCTCGCGCATGGTGCTGCCGGGACCTGATCTGCACGGTGAAGCTCTGGTGAAACTGATCGACACCTACGGCGTGACGCTTGCCATGGGTGTTCCGACGATCTGGCAGGGGCTGTTGGCCCATGCCGCGCAATCGGGCAGCAAGCTGGACAGTCTTGCGCGCACCGTGATTGGCGGGGCCGCTTGCCCGCCGTCGATGATCGAAACCTTCCGCGAGACCTATGGCGTCGATACCGTCCATGCCTGGGGTATGAGCGAAATGAGCCCGCTGGGCACCACGAACTACCCGCTGGCCAAGCACCTGACGCTTCCAGCCGAAGAGCAGCACAAGCTGCGCGAAAGCCAGGGTCGCCCACCTTATGGCGTCGAGCTGAAAATCGTCGATGATGACGGCAAGGACTTACCCCATGACGGGGTCACCCAAGGCGACCTATTGGTGCGCGGGCATTGGGTTCTGGACAGCTATTTCCAAATGCAGGATCAGGGGCTGTTGCAGGACGGTTGGTTCGCCACTGGCGACGTCGCCACGCTTGATCCCGATGGGTATATGACGATCCGCGATCGGTCGAAGGACATCATCAAGTCGGGCGGGGAATGGATCAGCTCGGTCGAGTTGGAAAACATTGCCGTTGCACACCCGAAACTCGCCACGGCGGCCGTCGTCGGAGTGCCACATCCGAAATGGGACGAACGCCCCTTGCTGGTGGCCGTCAAAGCCGAAGGTGAAGACCCTAGTGAGGAAGAGCTATTGGCCTTTTTCGACGGCAAGATCGCCAAATGGCAGGTGCCGGATAAGGTGGTCTTTGTGGATGCGTTGCCATTGAATGCGACAGGTAAAATCCTGAAGCGCAATCTGCGCGCGGATTTCGAGGATGCCCTGATGGGCTAAGTGCCAAATCTTGGTGGAAATGGCTCCGGCGGTAGGGATCGAACCTACGACCAATTGATTAACAGTCAACTGCTCTACCGCTGAGCTACGCCGGAACGGTTCGCGCCGTATAGCAACCTGTTTCTGCGGCGTCCAGAGGGTCGCACAACTTTTTTCGATGAAAAAGTTTCGCACCAAAACACACCCGTTGCGACAGGTATCAGAGTGTTTTGATTTGGAGAGATTTGGCTCCGGCGGTAGGGATCGAACCTACGACCAATTGATTAACAGTCAACTGCTCTACCGCTGAGCTACGCCGGAACTGAGGGGCGTATAACAACCTGTATTTTTGCCGTCCAGAGGGGAACTGCACCAAACGGCAAAAATTTTTGGAACCGTCAGGCCGAGCGGTCAAACGTGGCTTCAACTGACAGGTCGCCGGGCATTGTGACCTTTGATTTCCCATAAAGATCAACAAGATGTGCAAAGACGTTGCGTTCCGCTGCCGGCAGCAAAGCCGTTGGGGTGTCGGTATAAATGCGCTCGGCCAGCTGCCGGGCGGTTCCGGGTTGATCTTCCAACGCGGTCAGGATCTGCGCTTCGCGTGTCTGACGGTGCGCGATCAGCCATTCGAGCCGCTCAGCAGGGTTCGAGATGGGCGCGCCGTGGCCTGCGTGAAACGCCGACCAATCGCGCGCTTGCAACTTGTGGCAGGCTTGCATGAAATCCGTCAGATCTCCGTCAGGTGGTGAGACCAGCGAACTGGCCCAGCCCATGACGTGATCTGCGGTAAAGCAAACATCACCCCACGCGAGGGCGATATGGTTGCCCAAATGGCCCGGCGTATGGATGACCTCAAGCCGCCAGCCGTCGCCGTTAATCATTTCGCCGTCGGCGACCTCGATATGGGGGCGGAACGCGGTATCGATCCCTTCGCCGCCGCCGGCCAGACCTTGCAGCGCCAGTTGGGTCATGACCGTGCTGCGTCCTGCCTGTGGCCCGCCAAAGGCCAGAATCGGCGCTCCCGTACGTTCCGCCAACGGGGCCGCAAGGGGAGAGTGGTCCAGATGGCTGTGGGTGACCACGATGTGGCTGATACGCTGACCGGGTCGCAAGGCGTTTAGAATCGCGTCGAGGTGCGGCTCGCTCAGAGGGCCAGGATCGATCACGGCCAGGTCGCGTTCGCCCACCAAATAGGTGTTGGTGCCTCGATAGGTCATCGGGGACGGGTTTGGTGCAAGTATGCGGTGCAATCCCGGTTGCAATTCGATTGCTTGACCGACAGGTGGGTTGAAATCGTCAGGCGCCTGCATTCTGTGCTCTTTCTCTTGGCGGATCAGCCCGTTAGGTTTAGCGCATGTCCAGTCAATGGCTCAAACGATATATGCCACGCAGCCTTTATGCCCGGGCAGCACTGATTCTGGTTTTGCCGGTTGTCGTGCTGCTGCTGGTCGTTGGGATTGCCTTTTTGCAAAAGCACCTTGAGGACGTCACCGCGCAGATGACCAAGAGCGCAACGCGTGAGGTTCTGCTGTTGCTTGAGACGATGGACGGGGCCGAGACGCAGCAACAGGCGCTGGCATCCGTTCGACTGGATTTGGCGGCGTTGGACATGAAGGCGCGCTTTGTCGATACCGCACAAGACCCGGCGACCGAACGACGTCGCTGGTACGATTTTATAGCGCCACAGGTCGAAGGCAATTTGCGCACTGATTTGCCTGATTTGGTGTCTGTCGCGCTGCCGACGGGGGATGAGGCCCGGTTGTACCTTCAGACCGATCTGGGCCTGCTGCAAGTAACCCTGGATCGCCGCCGTTTGTCGCCCGCGGCGCCTCATCAGTTGATCGTGACGATGGTGTTCTTTGCCGTTGTCATGACTTCCATCTCGTTTCTTTACATGCGCAATCAGCTGCGACCGATTACCCGCCTTGCGGATGCGGCCCAGGCCTTTGGTCGGGGCCGGGTGGTGCCATACTCGCCCGGTGGCGCGATTGAAGTTCGCGCTGCGGGCAGCGCGTTTCTGGAAATGCGTGCCAGAATCGAGCGCCAGATGGAGCAGCGAACGATGATGCTGTCCGGTGTCAGCCACGATCTGCGAACACCGCTTACGCGCCTCAAACTGGGGCTCTCCATGCTGCCTGAGGATGACGCTGCTCCATTGCAGCAGGACGTGGACGAGATGCAGTTGCTGCTGGATGCCTTCCTTGATTTTTCTCGCGGTGCAGCCGAAGGCCCGCCTGAGGCGGTCGAGCCCGAAGCTCTGTTGCGTCAGATCGTCGATGACGCGCAGCGCGCCGGGCATCAGGCCGAGTTGGTGGCGGTTGAAGGCGGCGGCACCGCGATGCTGCGCCCCACTGCAATTCGCCGCGCGGTCGAGAATCTGATTGGAAACGCGGTGCGATACGGAAATCGGGCAGAGATCAGTATGTCAATGTCGGCCAAGACCCTACGAATCCGGGTCGAAGATGACGGACCGGGAATCCCGCCCGAACAGCGTACCGAGGCGGTAAAACCCTTTTCCCGACTGGATCCCGCCCGCAACCAGAATCAGGGCAGCGGTGTGGGGCTGGGTCTGGCGATCGTGGCAGACATCGCGCGCGCGCATGGCGGGGTGCTGCGGCTTGGCAAAAGCGAGCGGCTGGGTGGTCTTTGCGCCGACATTATTATCGGGCGTTAAATCGGGTCAGACGGTGGATTTGGTAGGCCCGGCAGGACTTGAACCCGCAACCAAAGCGTTATGAGCGCTCTGCTCTAACCAATTGAGCTACAGGCCCGCCTAGGCGCTTTGAGTACCACGGTGAACGCCCGCGTCAAGCCTGACCGTTGCAACATGCGCGACAATCGAATAACCCGCGCGGGAACCATTCATAAGGGGTTGGCCATGACGACGGGCAAGAACGGAATCACCTATGCCGATGCGGGCGTTGATATTGATGCGGGGAATGCTCTGGTCGACCGGATCAAGCCTGCCGCCAAACGCACCGACCGCTCGGGCGTGATGAGCGGGCTGGGTGGCTTTGGCGCTCTGTTCGATCTGAAATCCGCGGGATACGAAGATCCGATTCTGGTTGGGGCCACCGATGGTGTGGGTACCAAACTGCGGATCGCAATTGATACTGGGCTCGTCGACGGTGTGGGCATTGATCTGGTGGCCATGTGCGTGAACGACCTGATCTGTCAGGGCGCTGAGCCTCTGTTTTTCCTAGACTATTTTGCGACCGGCAAGCTGGACACGGATACCGCCGCGCGGATCATCGAAGGTATCGCTGAAGGCTGTGTGCAATCCGGTTGCGCCCTGATCGGCGGCGAAACCGCCGAGATGCCGGGCATGTATCCGGATGGAGATTTTGATCTGGCCGGGTTCTCGGTCGGTGCAATGGAACGTGGCGCGCATCTGCCGGCTGGCGTACAGGCGGGCGATGTACTGCTGGGGCTGGGCTCGAACGGTGTGCATTCGAATGGGTACTCGCTGGTACGCAAACTGGTTGAGATTTCGGGCCTGGGTTGGGATGCAGCGTCGCCGTTTGGCGAAGGTACGCTGGGCGAGGCGCTTCTGACACCCACGCGGCTGTATGTGAGACAGGCCCTGCAAGCGATCCGGGCAGGTGGCGTTCATGCGCTGGCCCATATCACCGGTGGCGGTTTGACCGAGAACTTGCCGCGCGTTCTGCCCGAGGGGCTGGGTGCCGAGATTGATCTGAACGCGTGGGAGTTGCCGCCCGTCTTCCGCTGGATGGCGGAAACCGGTGGTATCGCCGAAGCCGA
This sequence comes from Ruegeria sp. BC3, assembly GCF_056539265.1. Classification (NCBI taxonomy): domain Bacteria; kingdom Pseudomonadati; phylum Pseudomonadota; class Alphaproteobacteria; order Rhodobacterales; family Roseobacteraceae; genus Ruegeria; species Ruegeria sp. BC3. The sequence goes on along the minus strand of NZ_JBQFUP010000001.1, from coordinate 627,910 downwards.
GATGCTGAAGACCTTCAACTGCGGCATCGGCATGATCGTCGTCTGTAACGCAGAGCGTGCTGACGATCTGGCCGCTTTGCTGGCCGAGGCTGGTGAAACGGTTTCGCGGATCGGCACCATCACAGACACAGCTGGCATGGCCTATTCGGGCAAACTGTTGTGAGCCACAAGCGCGTCGCAATCCTGATTTCCGGCGGTGGCTCGAACATGGTGTCGCTGGTCGACAGCATGACCGGTGACCATCCGGCGCGACCCTGTCTGGTTCTGTCCAATGACCACGATGCAGGTGGTCTGAAAAAGGCGGCGGACCGGGGAATTGCAACAGCAGCGGTCGATCACCGCCCGTTCAAGGGCGATCGCGCCGCGTTCGAGGCTGAGTTGCTGAAACCACTCGAGCAAGCCCAGCCCGACATCGTGTGCCTTGCCGGGTTCATGCGGGTTCTGACCGGTGATTTTGTTTCGCGCTTTCAGGGGCGGATGCTGAACATCCACCCCTCGTTGCTGCCCAAATACAAAGGCCTCAATACACACGCTCGCGCGATCGAGGCGGGTGATGCCGAGCATGGATGTTCCGTGCATGAGGTCACCGCTGCGCTGGATGACGGCCCGATCCTTGGGCAAGCACGGGTGGATATCGAAGCAGGCGATACACCCGATGCGTTGGCGGCCCGCGTGCTGGTCTGGGAACACAAGCTTTATCCTGCAGTGTTGCGCCGTTACGCCAGTGGAGATCGGACTCCGGTGTTGCTGCCCTGAACGTCTCAGGGTGATTTACACGCCCGTCGTAATCGGCCTATGTTCGCCAATACGGCGGGGCACGGCAGTCAACGGACGATGAACCGCCACTGAGAACAAGAGCAAGAACAGCAGCGCGCATGAAAACCCTGACAACGACGCAAGAGCTGGCCGATTTCTGTAAGGCCGCGGCGGAATACGATTATGTCACCGTAGATACCGAGTTTCTGCGCGAACGGACTTACTATTCAAAACTCTGCCTTGTGCAGTTGGCTGTGCCGTCAGAGGACGAAGACAGTGCGGTTCTGGTGGACCCGCTGGCCGACAGTCTGTCGCTTGACCCGCTTTATGATCTGTTCCGTGACGAGAGCGTCGTCAAAGTGTTCCACGCAGCGCGGCAGGATCTTGAGATTTTCTGGGTTGAGGCCGCGGTCTTCCCCAAACCTCTGTTCGACACACAGGTTGCCGCAATGGTCTGCGGGTTTGGTGAGCAGGTTGGCTACGAAACACTGGTGCGCAAGATCTGTAAGCAGGGGGTCGACAAAACCTCGCGCTTTACCGACTGGTCGCGCCGTCCGCTGTCGGAGGCCCAAAAGACCTACGCGCTGGCGGACGTTACGCATTTGCGGCAGATTTATGAGCACCTCTCGGCGCAGCTGAAAAAGTCGCAGCGCACCCATTGGGTTTCCGAAGAGCTGCGCACCCTGACCGAACCCGGAACCTATATCATCCGTCCCGAAGACGCATGGAAGCGGGTCAAAACCCGGACAAACTCGGCCAAGTTTCTGGCCGTGGTGCGCGAACTCGCGCAATTCCGCGAGGGTTATGCGCAGGACAATAATGTGCCGCGCAGCCGGGTGTTCAAGGATGACGCGCTGATCGAACTGGCCTCGACCAAGCCCAAGACGCCTTCTGATCTGGGTGGATCGCGCCTGCTGCTGCGCGAGGCCCGAAAGGGTGCAATTGCCGAAGGTATTCTGGCCGCTGTTAAACGCGGTGTGAATTGCCCCGCCGATGAACTGCCGCGCGTGGACAACAGCCGCGACAAGATCAAGGTCAATCCGGCGCTGGCCGATTTACTGCGCGTCTTGCTCAAGTCCAAAACCGAAAGCTCGGGCGTGGCGGCCAAGCTGATCGCCACCAGCTCGGAACTGGATCAACTGGCCGCGGGCGAACGAGAGCTGCCGTCGATGTCCGGCTGGCGTTTCGAGGTGTTTGGCGAAGATGCCCTGAAACTGTGTGACGGCAAGATCGCTCTGGCCGCCAAGGGGCAAACGGTCAAAGTCGTGGCGCTGCCGGGTTAACGGCGGCGCGACTCCAGCGCATTTTGCTCGGCACGCACGCGGACCAGGCGGACACTGCGTAGTTCCTTGGCGCCGATATTGACCGCATCTGTGACCTGCCGCGATCTCTCTGTGCCCTGATTGGTCGCGTAGTCGGGATAGCTGACCTCAAACGTATATTCCACGATACCGTTTTGGGCGTTTTCGGGGTTTTCCACTTTGACCAGGCGGGCATTGTAGGCACCCTGTCTGGCCGCAGTACCGGCGGCATAGACGATCGCACCCGATGGGGTGGGTTCAATCCGCAGCTCGTCCACGCGGGTTATGGGGAACCCGATCAATTTTTCATCTGGTCGACGAAACACCCCAGACCTTTCCCGCTGTTCAGGGATCAGGGCATTAGCATCATTTGCTGGCGCAGTTTCAATCGGAGCAGGAGAGCTGGACCCGAACCAGTTTGTCGGATTCACGCGTGAATCGCTCCAACCGCTGCAGGCAGCCAGTGCCAGAGTACCGACCAACAGAAGAGGAATAGATTTTTTCATGGTCCCAAAGCTCAGAGAAGTAATTTGAGCAATGGGTTATCGCACTTTCCAAAGTTTGAAAACCCACGGCAGGGCTGGACAGGTGCCTAACAGAGGCATAGGTCACAGATGTGAACGCAACAAGAAGGACAGCCGCGACATGGCAACGCCCGCCTTTGAGGACATCGTCGAGGATTTCGAGTTTCTGGATGACTGGGAAGACCGGTATCGCCATGTCATCGAACAGGGCAAGGCGATGGAGCCGCTGGATGATGCGTTCAAAGTGCCGGCCACCAAAGTGCACGGCTGCGCCAGTCAGGTGTGGTTGCATCCTGTGATTGAAAGTGGTGTTTTCCGCTTTGACGGCGACAGCGACGCGCTGATTGTGCGCGGACTGATCGCGGTTCTGCGAGCATTGTATAACGGCCTGCCGGTGGCAGAGGTTCCCAAGGTTGACGCAGGGGGTGAACTTGCCCGGTTGGGTTTGAACGACCACCTGTCGGCGCAGCGGTCGAACGGCTTGCGGTCCATGATCGAGCGAATTCGTGAGGTCGCGCAGGAAAACGCCTGACGCTCAGGCGCTCTGTGCGCGTGTTGCCCACTCGGTCAGGGTGGTCTCCAGATCACCGTAACCGGTAAATCGACGCTCGAACGCCAAGCCCATCCGATCCGCGCATTCCTGTGCGCGTGCGGTCAGGTTGGGGTCGTCTGTTTGGGCCTGGTAGACAAGTTTGGTGTAGTTGCCGAAATACATATCCCGCAGTTCAGGATGGCGATCCAAACCCAGAGGTTTCCACACAAAGGCGTCGAACTGGCGAGCGAGGAAATCTGTTAGGTAAAACGCGGTGGTTTCATCATCGCCATGTTCCTCAAAGGCCTGATTTCCTTCAAAAAAGGAATAGCAGTGCGGACCTTTGATCATTTCGACCCCCATGTCCTGACAGGCCTTTTGCAATAGCCCTCCGGTGCCGCAATCCGCATAGACCACGAAGATCTGGTCATAGTCCCCGCGATGCTTGGCAACGGCTTCTTCGACGGCTTGCGTGATCCGTTCAGGGTGGACATGCAAGATGGCGGGCAGGCAGGTCAGGCTCATGTGGTCCCAACCATTGCGTTGTTTCAGATGCAGAATTTCGCGCGCCAAGGCACCGCAGGCCAGCAACAAGATGCGGCCGGTCTTACCTTGTTCGGTAAAGCCCTGCGTCGTCAGGCTGTCATCATCCGGTGTGTTGGTGTGCTGCATGGTCTTTTCCCTAGACGGTAGCAGCATCAAAGGACGAAAGCCGGGCCAGGGCAAGCCCGGTTCCGACATCGCGTGTCAGGCCACCGACGCCCGTGTTTCAAAGGATTGCAGCGACGGACGGGCAGGGGGACCGTAAGCTGTGATCCCCTGATCAGCCAATTCCGGGAACAGCGCGAGGATTTCCTGCCGGGTGGCATCTTCGAGGCTGTTCCACGCCTGAATGCCGGGATGAAAGCTTTCGCTCAGACAGCCTTCGGCCCAGATCAATTCATGCTGGTCGAACATCAGGTGGTAGTAGGTCACCAACCCGCCGGACTGCATCACGATATCGTGGCCATTGACCAACTGTCTCGCCGGAGCAAGCGCTTCGGGGTGGCCGGTATGCAGCTCGACCCGCCAATCGCTGATCAGCATTCTGTGCTGTTGCGAGACGATAAGATCACGGTCATTACCGAGCGCGCCCTTTTTGATCAGGACCGGGGCAAACGCTCCGGTTGCGTTAACCGTACGTTGTCCGACCCAACGCAGCGTTTGCATCCCGCGATCCAGTGTTCGGATTTTATCGCCTGCGCGGAGATCTTGCACGGCAATGGGGCCTTTGGCCGTTTCAATCAGAGTTCCGGTTGTGAAGCAGGTAACAAGATCCCAAGTCTCACGGTCCGCCGTGAGGCCGGAAAAAGAATTACCTTGGACACTGTTAAAGGTGATGGATTGAATTGGTCCAGCTTCCAGTGCCGTTTGATCGGCGTTGTCGGAAAACTCGGGCATCAGATACGTGTTGCCGTCTATGTCCTGAGCCACGACCGCCGAAATGTTGGCCGTCGTCCCGTCGATGTAAGTGATTGTCGCGTTGTAGATGGAGGTGCCATCAAACGTCTGTGCGGGGCCGCCGTTGATCGAAAACTGTTCTGTTGGTGAGCCATCCATGTCGTAGACGCCGCCAAATACTTGGACGGGGCTCCATGTGACAGCATCGGCCAGAAGGGCGTCACCGGTCCCGCCGAAAGTTAGTCCGACAAGCGCCGAAGCATTTTCGGCAACGTTGTTGCCTTCAGTGGTGTCAATATCTGGAAGAACGCCAAGTGAAATGGCCGTAAAGGTGGTTGGCACGGGAACCTCGAAACTTGTTTAACATCGTGTAGTAAGAACACTATTGAAAATTTGTAAAGGCTGTTGTCTCCAACGGTCATTGGCTCTCAGGAAAGTGAAAGGGCCGTCCAACATGGACGGCCCACCCGGAAAGTATATAGGGGCGTCACACAGCCAATTGGTTGTGCTTGCGCGAGACAAACTCTTTGGCAGTTTCCACAGCAACCGCAGCGTCGCGGCAATATGCGTCGGCGCCGATGGCTTTGCCGAATTCCTCGTTCAGGGGCGCACCGCCTACGAGCACGATATAGTCTTCGCGCAGGCCCTGTTCGACCAGCGTGTCGATGACCACTTTCATGTAGGGCATCGTTGTGGTCAGCAGGGCGGACATGCCCAGAATGTCAGGCTGTTCGGTTTCCAGCGCTTCCAGATAGTTTTCGACCGGGTTGTTGATGCCGATGTCCACAACCTCGAAGCCGGCGCCTTCCATCATCATCGATACAAGGTTCTTGCCGATGTCGTGGATGTCGCCCTTCACCGTACCGATCACCATCTTGCCCACGCGCGGCGCGCCGGTTTCGGCCAGCAGCGGCTTGAGGATTGCCATACCGCCCTTCATCGCGTTTGCGGCCAGTAGAACTTCGGGAACAAACAGGATGCCGTCTCGGAAGTCGTGGCCCACGATGGTCATGCCACCGACCAGAGCCTTGGTCAGGATGTCATAGGGGGTCCATCCGCGTTCCAGCAGGATGTTCACACCTTCTTCGATCTCTTCTTTCAGGCCGTCATAAAGATCGTCGAACATCTGTTCGACAAGTTCGTCGTCATTCAGTTCGGACAGGACGATGTCTTCTTCATCGGACATGGGGTATTTCCCTGTGCTGAGCGGACCGTTGGCCCGTGGTGGCATTTTTTCCGTTTTGGCCATTTCGTCGCAGTTAGACTGTGACGATTGCGACCTCGGCGGCTCCGGGACCGACCTATACGTCAAATTGTTTGCGATCACGATGGAATTTTCTGCAACAACATCCTGCAATCCGTTCACATCCGGGCAAAAACCTCGGGCAGATGTCGGGGGCGGGGTAGCTAGTTTTGCTTGTTGCAAGCGCGTTCCGTGTATAAGACTAAAATGGTGAGAACGTAACGGGAACAAATATGCCTGCGCACGAGATTAAGGCCCGCGGTGTGGCCAGTAATGAAACAGGTAGATTCGAACGGTTAGCGACGGTCGCCTGCGACGACGGGTGGGCACCTGACGAAGAGCTGCCTCCGCTCAGAACTGAAGTGCGCGAAGAGGTTGCCCGCAGCGTGATCACCTATAACCGTTCGCCCGACTTGCCGTTTGATCGCTCGATCAATCCGTATCGTGGCTGCGAACATGGGTGTGTTTACTGCTTCGCTCGTCCCAGCCATGCCTATCTGGGGCTTTCGCCGGGATTGGATTTCGAAACCCGGCTGATTGCCCGGCCGAACGCGGCAGAGGTTTTGCGGAAGGAATTGTCAGCCCCGCGATACAAAGTGGCGACGCTTGCGATGGGGACCAATACCGATCCCTATCAGCCGGTCGAGAAACGCCTTGCGATTACTCGGGCGTGCTTGCAGGTTCTTCAAGCGTTTCAACACCCTGTTGCAATCGTAACCAAAGGAACCCTGGTCGAAAGAGACTTGGACATTCTGGCCCCGATGGCGCAGCTGGGTCTTGTGCGGGTGGGTATTTCGTTGACGACGCTGGACCCGGATCTATCACGGCGTATGGAGCCGCGAGCGCCTTCACCCGCACGCCGGTTGGCGGCGATCAGGCGGTTGACCGAAGCGGGCGTGCCGGTCCGTGTTATGACTTCGCCCCTCATCCCGGGGCTTACCGATCACGAGTTGGAAAACCTTCTGGAAGCTGGTCGTGAGGCCGGGGCCGATGCTGCCAGTTGGATCATGCTGCGCTTACCGCGAGAGGTTTCTGACCTTTGGCAGGCGTGGCTGGTCGAACATGAACCCGCACGGGCCGAAATAGTCATGTCCAAGCTGCGGGAAATGCACGGCGGTCGGGACTACGACCCGCGCTGGGGTCACCGTATGCGCGGGGAAGGAGAATACGCAGAACTGGTGGCCAAACGGTTCAGGCTTGCGGTGAAACGTCTGGGGTTGATGACAAAAACAGCGCCTCTGCGCAGCGACCTGTTTGCCAAACCCGCGCAGGCGGGTGACCAGTTGAGCCTGTTTTGAAACGAAAAACACCCCGGCGCGAGGCCGAGGCGTTTTCAGGGATTTACCGGTGATCAGCGGTTTTCGATATCCACGTAGTCGCGCATGGTTTCGCCCAGATAAAGCTGACGCGGGCGGCCAATCTTGTTCTGAGGATCCGCAATCATCTCTTTCCACTGGCTGACCCAGCCGACGGTGCGCGACAGCGCAAAGATCGGAGTGAACATCGAGGTCGGGAAGCCCATCGCCTCGAGGATGATGCCCGAATAGAAGTCGACGTTGGGGAACAACTTTTTCTCCGCGAAATACGGATCTTCCAGAGCCTGCTTTTCCAGCGCCTTGGCGACTTGCAGTTTCGGATTATCCTCGATGCCCAGCAGATCCAGCACTTCGTCCGCCGACTGCTTCATGACTTTCGCGCGCGGGTCAAAGTTCTTGTAGACACGGTGACCAAAGCCCATCAGGCGGAACGGGTCATTCTTGTCCTTGGCACGTTCGATGAATTCGGGGATGCGATCTACCGAACCGATCTCTTCCAGCATCTCCAGGCACGCTTGGTTTGCGCCGCCGTGGGCAGGACCCCACAAACAGGCGATACCGGCTGCGATACAGGCGAACGGGTTCGCACCCGAAGACGACGCCAGACGCACGGTCGAGGTCGAGGCGTTCTGCTCGTGATCCGCGTGCAGGGTAAAGATGCGGTCCATTGCACGGCTGAGGATCGGGTTGACCTCATACTCTTCCGCCGGAACGCTGAAGCACATGCGCAGGAAGTTGGACGCATAGTCCAGATCATTACGGGGGTACACGAAAGGCTGACCGGTGTGGTACTTGAAGGCCCATGCGGCAATGGTCGGCATCTTGGCGATCAGGCGGTGCGAGGCAACCTCACGCTGATGCGGGTCCGAGATATCGGTCGAGTCGTGATAGAAGGCCGACATTGCGCCAACCACACCAACCATGATTGCCATCGGGTGCGCGTCCCGGCGGAAACCGCGATAGAAATACTGCATCTGCTCGTGCAGCATGGTGTGGCGGGTGATGGTGGTTTCGAACTGCTCAAGATCCTTGGCGACCGGCAGCTCTCCGTACAACAGCAGGTAGCACACTTCGAGGAAGTGCGATTTACTCGCCAGTTGATCGATCGGATAACCACGATGCAGCAGCTCACCTTTTTCGCCATCGATATAAGTGATGGTGCTGTCACAGCTTGCGGTCGACGTAAATCCGGGGTCGTAGGTGAACACGCCAGCATCACCGTACAGTTTGCGGATATCGATTACGTCAGGACCAGCGGTCGGAGAATGAACCGGCAACTCGTACGTTTCACCATGGACTGTCAGAGTGGCTGATTTATTGCTGTCGGTCATAGTGTCCCTTCCTCATTCTTGCGCATGTCGGATCGCTGTCCGACACTGCGGGCAACGGCTGCGCGCGGGCGCGCAGTCCGGGTGTTAGCGGAGCAGCGTTACCCAAATGTGAAGCTTGGGTTTATGTCGCTGCGTCAGAAAGCCGTGCCAGGGTTTCTTCCTGCCCCAGCACAAGCATCATGTCAAAAACCGAAGGCGTTACTGCCCGACCTGCCAACGCGGCCCGCAATGGACCGGCCAGTTTGCCGAACTTAACCCCTTTCGCTTCTGCAAACGAATTAAGGGTTTGCTCCAGTTCGTTTCGCGTCCAGCTAGCATTTTGCACGTGCGGCGTCAATTCTTTCAGTATACCATCGGATACTGACGCCAGCGCCTTCGCCGCCTTCTCGTCGGGTTCAATGGGGCGGGATGTCAGGACAAAGTGCGCCTTTTCAAGCAGTTCCGGGAATGTGCGTGCCCGATCCTTGAGGCAATACATCGCACGTTCCAGATCACTGGATTGTGTTTCCGTGAGGTCAGGCAAATTCGCCGCGGCCAAATAGGCCTCGATCTCTTGCCGCAGTGCAGCATCATCGGCAACCGCAATGTGCTGCCCGCACAGGTTTTCCAGCTTTTTCAAATCGAACCGGGCAGGGCTTTTGCCGATTCCATCCAGATCGAACCATTCCTTGGCTTGCGCGTCGGTAAAGAACTCATCGTCACCGTGGCTCCAGCCCAGGCGAGCCAGATAGTTGCGCATCCCGGCGGCAGGATAGCCCATTGCCTGATACTCTTGCGCACCCAATGCTCCGTGGCGTTTCGACAGTTTCTTGCCGTCCGGCCCGTGGATCAGAGGTATGTGTGCCCAGACCGGCACGTCCCAGCCCATCGCCTCATAGATCATCATCTGACGCGCGGCGTTGTTCAGGTGGTCGTCACCGCGGATCACGTGGGTCACGCCCATGTCGTGGTCATCCACAACAACCGCAAGCATATAGACCGGAGTGCCGTCTGAGCGCAGCAGAATCATGTCATCCAATTGGTCGTTTCGGATGGTCACATCACCCTGCACCTCGTCGCGGATCACAGTTGTACCGTCTTGCGGGGCCTTGATGCGGATCACGTAAGGCGCGTCTGGGTGCGTGGACGGATCTGCGTCGCGCCACGGGCTGCGGAACAAAGTCGATTTGCCCTCGGCGCGGGCTTGTTCGCGGAAGGCGGCGATTTCTTCCTGGGTTGAGAAACACTTATACGCTTTGCCTTCGGCCAACAGCTGACGCGCCACCTCTGCGTGTCGCTCGGCACCTTCGAATTGGCTGATCACGTCGCCATCGTGATCCAGACCCAGCCACTCCATCCCCTGCAGAATTGCAGCGGTGGCTTCGGGCGTGGAACGCTCGCGATCCGTGTCTTCGATCCGCAGCAGGAACTTACCCCCCCGACCACGGGCATACAGCCAGTTGAACAGCGCGGTGCGCGCGCCGCCGATATGCAGAAAACCGGTAGGAGACGGAGCGAAACGAGTGACGACCTGATCGGACATTGTTTGGATTAACCTTTTGGTAACCGTGTCGGGCATAGATTGGCGCCTGTCTAACGAGCCCGAAGGACGGGGGCAACCATGCGTGTTCTGGCACGGGTAGAGACCGCATTGCTGAACCAGACAGGGTATTTGTTTCAGTGGTCTCCGGTGTGTCTGGCGATTGGTATCGGTCTGTATTTCAGCCTCCGGTTTGAACCGGATTGGCTGATTTACGCAAGCCTTTCGGGTGCGGCGGCCATTTGCCTGGGGATGGCGCGCAAGCTGCCGACTGGCTGGGCTGCGTTGGCAACAGGGGGGGCGTTAATCGCGGCTGGGTTCATCCTGGCCGGCGCACGCGCCCATACGGTGGCAGAGCCGGTCCTGTCATGGCGCTATTACGGCCCGGTCGAGGGGCGGGTCGTGGCCATGGATCGCTCTGCGTCGGATGCGCTGCGGGTAACGCTGGATCGGGTGCGCATAGGGGATGTGCCCGAAGACCGGCGGCCGCAGCGCGTCCGGCTTTCCCTGCACGGTGGCGCAGGATCACTGTTCCCCGGTCAAAGGATCATGACAACGGCCCATCTGTCCCCACCACAAGGACCGGTCGAGCCCGGCGGTTTTGACTTCAGACGACATGCCTGGTTTCAACGGCTTGGCGCTGTGGGATACACACGCGTTCCTGTTTTGATAGCAGCACCCCCAAGACCCGAGGGTGTCAGGATCACTGCCTGGCGGATGGCCATTTCCACCCATGTCCAGACGATCCTGCCTGGCGAGGTCGGAGGGTTCGCCGCCGCAGTCACAACGGGCGATCGCAGTGGCATGGGGCAGGAAACACTGAAGTCATTACGTGCGTCGAACCTTGCGCATTTGCTGGCGATTTCGGGTTTGCATATGGGCTTGTTGACCGGGTTTGTATATCTGATGTGCCGGGTGTCGTTCTCGACGATACCGGTGTTGGCCCTGCGGTTTCCAATTCGTAAGCTGGCAGCAGTCTGCGCGATCATCGCGGGAACGATCTATCTATTGCTCTCCGGTGGAAACGTCGCAACAGAGCGTGCGTTTGTCATGGCCAGCGTGATGCTGGGTGCGATCCTGATCGACCGGCGCGCGATTTCCCTGCGGGCGGTCGCCGTCGCCGCGCTTATTGTTCTTGTGTTACGCCCCGAGTCTGTCCTGAGTCCCGGTTTCCAGATGTCATTTGCCGCCACAACCGCACTTGTGGCCGTTTTCGGAGCCTTACGAGATTTTGGGCCGATGCCTGGGCCTAACTGGTTGAAACCTGTTGCCGGGTTGCTGATGTCCTCGGCCATCGCAGGGCTGGCGACAGCACCGATCGGTGCCGCGCATTTCAACACGATGTCGCATTATGGTCTTTTGGCCAACATGCTATCCGTGCCCGTGATGGGCACGGTTGTGGTGCCATCCGCCGTGGTCGCTGCTCTCTTGGCCCCGTTTGGGCTTGAGGCATTGCCTCTGATGGCCATGGGACTGGGGTTAGAGTGGATCCTGACGATCTCGGAATGGGTGTCGGGGCTGGGCGGGGCGCAGGGCTATGTGGTCAGCCCGCCGCGTTACGTTTTACCGATGATCGCGCTTGGTGGGCTGTGGATGGCACTGTGGCAGGGTCGCGTGAAATGGGCCGGGATCATACCAGTTGCCGCCGCAATGCTGCTGTGGGGGAAGGGGCAGCGTCCCGATATCCTGATTGCGGATTCGGGCGGGCTTGTCGGGATCATGACGGATCAGGGGCGAGCTCTCAGCAAGAAAAAAGGGAGCGGCTTTGTCGCCACCGTTTGGTTGGAGAATGACGGCGACGGCGCGGGGCAGCCGCAGGCCGCCAACCGTTGGCCACAAGGAGCGGGCGGCGTTCAGCGCGTGGAGTGGCTGGGCAAAGAGGTGTTGCACATCACAGGAAAACGCGCCGCGCAGGGGATTAGCGATTGCAAGAACAATCAGATCGTCATCTCAGCGGTGGCGTTGGACCTGAATGGAGGCTGCGAAGTGTTTGACCCCAAGCGCCTGCTGAAAACGGGCAGCCTGGCACTGATAGATGGCAAGATCACAACGAGCGCCGAAGTAGCTGGGGACAGGCTCTGGTCCCCGCGTACCCGCGAGGACCGGACGTTCAAACCAGGTCAGTAACTGCGGATCAGGCCGACGAGCCGCCCCTGCACCTTGACCTTTTCTTCGGGCAGAACGCGGGTTTCATAGGCTGGGTTCGCGGCCTCAAGCGCGATGGCCTGACCGCGGCGGAAGAATCTTTTCAGCGTGGCTTCTTGATCCTCGACCAGTGCAACAACGATGTCACCATTATCCGCGACCGAGGTTTCGCGGATCACAACCACGTCGCCGTCATTGATCCCCGCATCAATCATCGAATCCCCACGCACCTCCAATGCGTAGTGTTCGCCCTTGCCCGACACCATTGTGCCCGGGACAGCGACGCGGTGGGAAACGTGGCTGATCGCCTCAATCGGTACACCGGCAGCAATGCGGCCCATCACGGGCAGCTCCATCGCGTCCACGGTCACGGGTTCAAAATTCGCAGGGCGGGGGCCAGAGGGCCGGTCGCCCTCAATCACGCGCGGCTTGAAGGCCGCAGTAGGCTCGCCACCCAGGCTTTCGGGCAGCTTTACGATTTCAATGGCGCGCGCACGGTGCGCGAGGCGCCGGATAAACCCGCGTTCTTCAAGCGCCGTGATCAATCTGTGGATGCCAGATTTTGAGCGCAAGTCCAGCGCGGCCTTCATTTCGTCGAAACTGGGCGGAACACCATCCGCCTGAACGCGTTTGTGGATGAATTCCAACAAATCCAACTGCTTCTTGGTCAGCATTGCTCACACCTCGTCGGTCATGCGTTTTCTTTTGTTCTACGCATGTTCACGTTTTGTGTCAACGGATTTGAGCGCACCTCAGATCGGCAGGTACTGAACCTCGTCTCCGCCAGGTCGGGCCGGATCGTGAGGTGGGCGGACCAGCAGGGCGTTCGCTTGCGCCAAAACGCTGAGCAGCGAACTGTCCTGATCAGAACAGGCGCGGATGCCGGTCTCGTCGCGGATCGCTCGCATGTAATGCTCACGTGGGCCATTCTTATCGAGTGGCTCAGTCAGGCGTGCGGTTTTGAACGGCGTCAGAACCTGTTCGACACCCAGCATTCGGCGCACCATTGGCAATAAGAAGAGATACCCGCAAACCATTGCACTCACAGGATTTCCTGGTAGTCCGACCATTGCCGCCTGACCAAGCCGACCCGCCATCAGAGGTTTCCCTGGGCGCATACGGATTTTGTAGAACGACTGTTCCATTCCCAGACCGGCCGAAACATCGGACACCAGATCGTAATCACCAACTGACGCGCCGCCGATGGTAACCACCAGATCGGCCCCTTCGGCCAATTCGAACGCGGTGCGCAGAGACGAGACGGTGTCTTGGGCGATTGGGAGGATGCGCACATGGGCACCGGCCTCTTCCAGCAACGCCTTTAGGCCAAAAGTATTCGACGCGATGATTTGGTCAGGTCCCGGAACCTCGCCGGGCATCACTAGCTCATCGCCGGTGGAAATCAGAGCGATCACGGGCTTCCGAGCAACAGGCACGGCGGCGATATTCATGGCGGCCATCAGGGCGACATCTTCCGCGCGCAAGCGGCGTGGGGCCGAGATTTTGGTTCCAACGGTGAAATCAACACCCGCCGGGCGGATATTGGTTTTGGGACCGGGCAGGTCAGAGATCGTGATCAGATCTCCGCGACGCTCAGTATCTTCTTGAATAACAACGAAATCAGCACCTTCGGGGATCGGTGCACCGGTGAAAATGCGCAAGGCCTGGCCGGGTCCGACAGAGCCCTGAAATCGCTTTCCGGCAGCCGACTCACCGATCACTTTGAACATCGCATGCAGCTCAACTTCGGTGGATTTCACGGCATAGCCGTCCATGGAAGAGGCTGCAAACGGCGGCTGGTCGCGCGTGGCCTCGACGTCCTGTGCCAGGACTCGCCCGGCGGCGTCGGAAAGCGGAACCGTCTCGCCGGGCAACGGCGAGACTAGATCAAACAGCAGCGCGCGGGCTTCTTCGACGGTTATCATGTCGCCTCGTAACGCCCTGACTTACCGCCATCTTTCAGAAGAACGCGAATGCCGCCAATCTCCATTGCTTTGTCCACTGCTTTGGTCATGTCATAGACCGTCAGCGCAGCTGTCGACACCGCGGTCAACGCTTCCATCTCGACGCCGGTCTGGCCGGACGTCTTGACCGTCGCCTGAACCTGAACGCCCGGCAAATCGGGGTCCAATGTCAGTTCGACCGAAACCTTTGTGACCGGAAGTGGGTGACACAGGGGGATCAGATCGGGTGTTTTCTTCGCCCCCATGATGCCCGCAAGACGCGCGACACCCAGAACATCGCCTTTTTTGGCGCGACCTTCGGAAATCAGGTCAAACGTGTCTTGCGCCATTTTGATATGACCAGCCGCGACGGCGACCCTATCGGTGACCTCTTTGTCCGAGACGTCAACCATATGGGCCTGTCCCTGAGCGTCGAAATGGGTCAGCGGCATCACATCACTCCGGGTATCAGCGGATTGGCCAGCAGGTGGCGGGTTGCGGTCGCCACGTCATCCTGACGCATCAGGCTTTCGCCAATCAGGAAACAACGCGCGCCGTAGCGGGCGATGTCGGCCAGGTCCTCGGGCGTACTCAGACCGCTTTCGCAGACGATTGTCCGGTCTGCGGGCACCAGCTTTGACAGGTGCCGGGTCGTATCAAGAGACGTCTCGAAGGTCTTGAGATTGCGGTTATTTATCCCGATCAGACTGCTTTTTAGCTCAGCGGCGCGCTCAAGTTCTTCCTGATCGTGAACCTCAATCAGAACGTCCATGCCCCAGTCAAAAGCGGTCTGTTCCAATTCCGCAGCCTGTTCGTCTTCGACCGAGGCCATGATGATCAGAATGCAATCGGCCCCCAAGGCACGCGCTTCGACCACCTGATACGGGTCGTACATAAAGTCTTTGCGCAACGCGGGCAGCGAGGTCGCCGCACGGGCGGCGGTCAGATACTCTTTGGCACCCTGAAAGCTGGGTGTGTCGGTCAACACAGACAGGCATGCAGCCCCGCCTTCTTCATAGGCTTGGGCCAGGGCAGGTGGATCGAAATCCGGGCGGATCAAGCCTTTGGACGGGCTGGCTTTCTTGACCTCGGCAATCAAGCCGTAACCCCGGCGCGCAGCGGTGCGCAGGGCGTCAGCAAATCCGCGGACCTCGGGGGCGCTGCGGGCTTCGCCCTCCAGTATCGCAAGCGGTTTCGCGGCCTTGTCGGCTTCGATTTCTTCCAGCTTGTAGGCTTTGATCTTGTCCAGAACCGTCTCGGTCATGCGGCCTCCTGCGTTATTCGGGCTAGTGCCGCGATTTTGTCTTTAGCTTTTCCGCTGTCGATACTGTCTTTTGCCTTGGCGACGCCGTCTTTCAGGTCATCGGCCGCATCCGCGACGACCAATGCCGCAGCAGAGTTCAACAGAACCGCATCGCGATAGGCCGACGGCGCGCCGTCCAACAACGCGCGGAAGGCGACGGCGTTTTCTTCGGGCGTTCCGCCCAGAATATCCTCGAACGGATGCACCGGCAGGCCTGCGTCTTCGGGGTGCAGTTCGACCTCTTTGACCACGCCATCTTCGAGGGAGGCGACCCAGCTGACGCCTGTGATGGTCAACTCGTCCGTCCCATCAGATCCGTGCACCAACCAGGCATGTTCGGCCCCCAAAAGCCCCAGCGTTTCTGCCATGGGCCGGATCAGGTCGCGGCTGAACGCGCCAGTTAACTGGCGCTTCACCCCGGCCGGGTTCGTGAGTGGGCCAAGGATGTTGAAAATCGTGCGCGTCCCAAGCTCTTGCCGACTGGGCATGACATGGGCAATCGCAGGATGGTGCATAGGTGCCATCATAAAGCCGATGCCAGCCTCTTGCAGAGCCTTTTCAACGGTTTGCGGGCCGACCATCACGTTGATGCCCATCTGTCCCAGAGCATCTGCGGCACCAGACTTCGAACTCAGATTTCGGTTCCCGTGCTTTGCAACGGTGACACCCGCACCTGCCACGACAAAGGCCGTCGCGGT
Organism: Ruegeria sp. BC3; assembly: GCF_056539265.1. Taxonomy (NCBI): domain Bacteria; kingdom Pseudomonadati; phylum Pseudomonadota; class Alphaproteobacteria; order Rhodobacterales; family Roseobacteraceae; genus Ruegeria; species Ruegeria sp. BC3. Next base: position 611,859 of record NZ_JBQFUP010000001.1, on the reverse strand, counting down.
CGAGATGTTCAACGTGCCTTTACCGTCGCCACCCGTACCGACGATGTCCATCGCCCCGGCTGGTGCCTTTACTGCATTGCACTTTGCGCGCATTACGGCGGCGGCCGCTGCGTATTCGTCAACGGTTTCGCCACGGGTGCGCATCGCCATCAGTAGCCCGCCGATCTGGCTGGGCGTTGCTTCACCGTCGAACAAAATGCCAAAGGCCTGTTCGGCCTCGGCGCGGGTCAGAGGCCGGTCGGCAGCGGCACCGATCAGCGGTTTCAGAGCGTCGCTCATGCGGGAACTTTCATCTCGGACAGGAAATTCTTGAGCAGGGCGTGGCCGTGCTCGGAAGCGATGGATTCAGGGTGGAACTGCACACCGTGGATGGGCAACTCTTTGTGCTGCAGGCCCATGATTGTGCCGTCCTCAAGCTCTGCCGTGATCTCAAGGCAGTCGGGCAGTGTGGCACGGTCAACGATCAGAGAGTGATAGCGCGTGGCTTCAAACGGGGACGGCAGCCCGGCAAACACGCCTTTTCCGGTGTGGTGCATGGTGCCCATCTTGCCATGAACGATTTCATGACAACGGACCACGTCGCCACCAAAGGCCTGACCGATCGTCTGATGCCCAAGGCACACGCCCATCAAAGGGGTTTTGGTCTCGGCGGCGGCTTCGGTCAGGGCGAGGCAAATCCCGGCTTGATCCGGATCGCAGGGGCCCGGGCTTAGCAGGATGCCAGCCGGGTTCATGGCCATCGCTTCCTGCACGTCTAAAGCGTCATTTCGCCGAATGACCATTTCGGCGCCAAGTTCGCCTAAATAGTGTACGAGGTTGTAAGTAAACGAGTCGTAGTTGTCGATCAGCAGCAGCATTTGGGCACTTGTCTCGGCTTCGGCATTTCAGACTGGCGATGCAGCCCTTTGCCACGGTATAATGTCGGGACATACATGCTCAGGCTTGCGGGGCAGCGTCAAGAGGACATCCTGTTCCCGGCGCAATCGCAGGCCAAAGGCGCGGTAAACGGCGTTGAGGCGATCGAAGCAGGATGAAGGCGAGAGGCAGTTAAGATGGGCGGATTTTTAGGCGGGATGATCGCGGGGGCGGTCGTTGTGGTGCTGCTTGGCGCAGTACTGTCCCTGAACACCCCTTTGACCCGAAAACCGGTTGTGACCGCTGAGGCGCCCGAGCCTGCTCCGGCTGAGGCGCCTGAGGTCAATACAGACGTGGCTGAAACCGTAGCGGATGCCGATCTGGTGACCGTTCCGCCGATTTCTCCGGACGTGAGCGGAGAGCAGACGGACACGCTGAGCGGCCTTGACGAGTTGGAAGCCGCGCCAGAGGCCCAGCCTCAGATCAACGAGTCTGTGACTCAGGTCGAAGGGGTCGATGTTCCCGAAACAACGGATGTTACAGTGTCGGCCGAGGCCCCGGTTGTGCCGCAAGCACCGGCCCCTATTCAGCCATCGCCCAGTTCCGACGGTGAACCAGTCGTTGCCGAGACCGCCCCGGAACCGCCTGCAGTGGCCGATGAGGAAGAAACCGTGGCCGAGGTTGAACCACAGCCAGCCCCCGAGGTTATTGAGGTTCTGCCAGAACCTCAAACTACTGAGGTTGTACCAGAGCCCGAAGTCGCTGAGCCCGAGACCGTCGAACCCGAGGTCGCCGAGACCGAGGTCACTCCTGAACCGCAGCCCGAGATTGCTGCAGTTCAGCCCGAGGAGCAACCGGGACCCGTGGCCGTTGAACCGCAAGAGTCCGAGGCTGAACCGCTTGCGGAAAACCCGATTGCGGTCGAAGGGGAAGAAGATCCGCAACTGCGGAAACTACCGCGTATCGCGGCCGTTCCGCAAATCGGTGGCGAAGAAACTGAAACCGCGGGCCTTACCGTGGGCACGCGCGTGGTTCCTCTAACCGAGCGCGATGATGCGCCAACGGCAGAGGCCGAGCAGACTGTTGTAATCCAATCTGGCAAACCCATAGACGCCTATGCGGCCAAGTTCGAAAATCCCGAATCCAAGCCGCTTATGTCCATCATCCTGATCGACGATGAAGGCGCGTTTGGGGCTGAGGCGCTCAAGGACTTCCCGTATCCGCTCAGCTTTGCGGTCAGCCCGTCTGATCCTGAGGCGGCAGAGAAAATGGCCCGTCATCGGGAGGCCGGGTTTGAAGTTCTGGCTCTTGCTGATCTGCCCAAAGCGGCCAGCGCGCAGGACGCCGAAGTATCAATGGCCGTTTGGCTGGAAACTCTGCCTGAAACCGTTGGCATCCTGGAAGGTGTCGACACGGGGATACAGGGCAACCGCAAACTGGCCGATCAGGTTGCTGCCATTGCCGGGGACACCGGTCGGGGTCTGATTACACAGGACAATGGTTTGAACACTGTCCAGAAATTGGCCGCGCGCAACGGAGTGCCTTCGGGTGTCATCTTCCGTGACATTGACGGCGCGCGTCAGGATCCCAAGATCATGCGGCGTTTTCTGGATCAGGCCGCGTTCCGTGCGGGTCAGCAAGGCACTGTGGTGATGCTGGGTCGTCTGCGCCCAGACACGATCTCAGCCCTGTTGCTGTGGGGTCTGGAAGACCGTGGCAGCCGAGTGGCGATGGCTCCGATTTCCGCGGTCATGATGAAAGAAGTTCAGTAACACCCACAAAGCAAAACGGCTGATCGTGTTGATCAGCCGTTTCTTTTAGGAATTGCCCGAACCGGTAAACCGCGCTGCATCCGCAGCAGCCCGCCGAATGGCGTTTGACTTGTGAACGGTTTCCATGAACTCGGCCTCGGGATCGCTGTCATAGACCACGCCGCCACCGGCTTGGATATAAAGTTTCTGGTCCTTCACGATGGCTGTCCGCAGGGCGATACACATATCCATATCACCGCCCGCGCTGAAATAGCCGACGCCACCGCCGTAGACACCGCGCTTTTCCGGCTCTAGCTCATCGATAATCTCCATCGCGCGCACTTTGGGTGCACCCGATACGGTGCCCGCGGGCATACCCGCAAAGAAGGCGTCCAGCGCGTCTTTGTCCTCGGCCAGTTCACCGACAACGTTCGAGACGATGTGCATGACGTGGCTGTAGCGCTCGATGATGAATTCTTCGGTCGGGCGAACGGTGCCGATCTTGGCTACGCGGCCCGTGTCGTTGCGGCCCAGATCCAGCAGCATCAGATGCTCTGCCAGTTCCTTTTTGTCGGCCAGCAGATCGACCTCATTCGCCTTGTCTTCTTCCGGCGTTGCGCCACGCGGACGGGTACCCGCGATGGGGCGGATCGTCACCTCATTCCCGAAGACGCGGACCAGAATCTCGGGGCTGGCCCCCACGACCTGAAAACCACCGAAGTTGAAATAGAACATGAAGGGCGACGGGTTGGTGCGCCGCAGCGAGCGGTACAGGGCAAAGGGCGGCAGGGGGAAGTCCTGCGTCCAGCGCTGCGCTGGAACGACCTGAAAGATGTCGCCAGCGCGGATGTATTCCTTGGCCTTTTCAACCGCTTCCATGTAGCCGGACTTGCTAAAGTTCGACACTGGCGCGGCCACCTCTGAGGCATCGCCCAGATCGCGGGTCTCGGCAGGCATGGCGCGTTCCAGGTCGCGCACAGCATCCATCACACGTTCTGCCGCTTGCGCATAGGCCGCCTTGGCCGATTGTCCTTCGCTGACCCATGCGGGGGACACGACTGTGACCTCACCTTTCACGCCGTCCAGCACCGCCACGACGGAGGGGCGCAGCATGACCGCGTCCGGCAGGCCCAACGGGTCGGGGTTCACATCGGGCAGGTATTCCACCAGACGCACCATGTCATAGCCCAGATAACCAAACAGGCCAGCAGCCGCTTGCGGCAGATCATCCGGCAGGTCGATCTTGCTTTCGGCCAGCAGCGCCCGGAGGTTGTCCATCGGGTTACCGTCCTGAGGCTCGAAAGCCTCGGGGTCGAAACGGGCCGAGCGGTTCAGGGCTGAGGTCTCACCATGGCAGCGCCAGATCAGGTCTGGTTTCATTCCGATGATCGAGTATCGGCCGCGCACCTCGCCGCCGGTGACCGATTCCAGCATGAAGGCATCTTTTTGCGTCCCCGTCAGCTTGAGCATCAGCGACACCGGAGTGTCCAGATCAGCTGCGAGGCGCGTATAGACAACCTGGTTCTCGCCGGCCTCGTAGGCGCGGGCGAAACTGTCGAATTCTGGGGTCAGTGCCATATGCGGTCTCGTTTAATAGCTCGCCTGAACGGCGTTCAGGGCCTGCTGATCAACCACGGGGCGGGCACGGACCTGCGCGTCGCGGACGAAGGCATCAAAGATGTTCTGGGCCAAAGCCTGATCCAACTGAACGGCGAGGGCGTCTTTGACCTGACGCAGTTCGTCGGTTTCGTCGGGCGGCAGAAGCTCTTCCAGACGCACGACAAACGCGGTGCCAGAGCCCGGAATGACGCGCAGATCGCCTTGCTCCATTTCAAATACCTGAGTCATGAAGTCGGCAGGCACATCCTCAAGAAACGCGGTGCGGGTCAGGGCGTTTTCGACGCGGAACGGCAATCCAGTGGCAGTGAAATCACCATCGGTTTGTACCTGTTCCAGCACGGCATTTGCCTGCTCTTCCAATGCTTTGTTGGTTTCCGCCTGCGTCCACGCAGCAACCACACGATCCCGCGCGGTTTCCAGAGGTTCGGGCCGGGGTTCCAGCACTTCGTTCAAGCGCAGGGCGAAGATCGAACCGTCCTCAAGGAACGCAACCTCGGGGAAGTCACCATCCTGAACGGCCTCGGCTGCGCTGCGGAACCCGTCATAGGCCGCGACGCCTTCGCCGTTTTGCGCGGTCCAGTCAATCTGGCCCAGTTCCATCTCGGTTTCCGAAACCAGCTCTTCCAGCGTCGCACCTCCGGCCAACAGGTCATTGATGTCCTCGGCCTGCGCCTCGATCAAGCGGCGGGCGCGGTCGGCGGCCAGTTCTTCACGCAGTTCGGGGGCCGCGTCTTCCAGCGAGGTATTGTTGGCCGCGAGCGATCCGTTGATGCGGAACAGCGCGGGGCCAAATGTCGAGGGCAACGGGCCAACGACGGTGTCCAGCTCCGCGGCAAAGACACCCTCGGCAGCTTCGCCCAGGTCTTCGCGGGTCACATCGCCGAGGTCGATGTCGCTTAGCTCAAGCTGACGATCGCGGACCAGTTGTTCGAATGTTGTGCCACCGACCTCAAGCTGGGCCATGGCGCTTTGGGCGGCTTCTTCGTCCGGGAAGGTTAGGCGTTCGACCAAACGACGCTCGGGCTGCTGATACTGAGCGGCGCGGTTGTCGTACAGACGCTGAACCGCGTCCTCGTCGATTTCGACCTGATCCAGCAGCATTTCCGGCGACAGGATGGCATAGGTGATCTTCTTGGTACGGGGCAGGGTGAACAGCTGGGTGTTTTCGTCATAGAACTCCTGCACCTGCGCGTCGGACGGTGCCCCGATGGGCGTGGTCAGAGCCTCAGGAGTCACGGTCGCGACGGTAAAGCTGCGCCGCGCGCCTACGTAGTCGGTCAGCACCTGGGTCAGGGTTTCCGGCATCCGAACGCCGCTGACTACCGCGTTTTGCACGATAGTACGGGATGTTTCCTTGCGCAGGTCCGATTCGAACTCGGAGTCGGACATGCCGATCTGATCCAGCTGGAACTGATAAGCCTCGCGGTCGAAGGTGCCGTTGACGCCCTGGAAGGCCGGGATCGCGACGATTTCCTTTTGCAGGTTTTCGTCACCGATCGAGATGCCCAGCTCGCCGACCTCATTGTCCAACGCGGCCAGAGCGGTCAGGCGAGACAGCGCTAAACGGTCCAGGCCGAACTCGACCGCCTGCGACATCTGCAAAGGCTGGCCAGTTTGCTGTTCAACCGCGCGGATTTCGCGCTGCAGTTCGCGCACATATTCGTCGACCGATACATCCTCGTTCCCGACCTGTGCGACCGTGCGAACAGTGCCGGTCAGGCTTGTTGCGCCGAACCCTGCGAGGCCAAGCATCAAAAGGCCCATGAGAATCCAGACAAAGGTCTTCGATAGGTTTTTCATGCCTGCGGCCATCGTGCCCTCTTTGTGCTTTGTCGGCAGGTATCTGCCCTGTCGGTTGCGGCCCTGAATACGACGCGTGCGGTCGGGGGGCAAGCTTAGAAGGACAGAGCGGCCAGCCGGTCGAACAATTGCTGTATTCCCGCGCGATCCAGATTGGCAAACGCGATGCGCACCTGACGTTTTCCGGCCGGGTCATCCTGTGGCATGAACATGGTGCCGGGCAAAAGCAGGACGCCCGCATCGGGCACCAGCCGCCGGGCTAGTTCATCAGACGGAATGTCGAAAGGATGTTCGAAATAAGCGAAATACGCGCCCAGCCCCAAAAGCCGCCAGCCCTTGTCCGTCAGGATGGGCAAAAGCTCGGTGATTGCGGCGCGGCGGTCGAGGATTTCGTCCCGCTCTCCGGCCAGCCACTGAGCCAGGTTTTGCATCCCCCACAACGCAGCGTGCTGACCGAGCTGGCCGGGGCATATGGCGACGGTATCCAGAAACTTCTCGATCTCGGACAAAAGGGACGGGTTCGTTGCGATCGCCCCGACACGGTGGCCGGTCAGTCTGTACGCCTTGGAAAAGGAATACAGGTGGATCAAGGTCTTATCCCAGTCGGGTTGAGAAAACAGATCATGCGGAGGACCGCTGCGGCTGTCGAAATCCCGATAGGTCTCATCTACGATCAGACGAATGCCGTGCTCCTGTGCCAGCTCAAAGAAGGCGCGGACAAGTGCGGCAGGGTATTCCACACCCCCGGGATTATTTGGGGTGACCAGAACAATGGCGCGGGTTTTGTCGGTGATCAGGAACCGGGCCATCGCCGGATCGGGCAGCAAAGTTTCATCGGTCTGCAAATCAACAGACCGCACCCCGGCCATATCCAGCCACATTTTGTGATTAAAGTACCACGGCGTCGGTACGATCACCTCATCGTCCTGATCGGTGATCGCGGTGATTGCCGCGGCAAATGCCTGATTGCAGCCCGAGGTGATCGCCACCTGTTCGCTGACAACTTGGGCGTCGTAGTGCAGCCCGATCTGACGGGCCAGCTCGGACCGCAGAACGGGGTTGCCCAGAACCGGCCCATATAAATGAGCGCTGTCTTCGCTCACTGCAAATCGGGCGATCTCTTCGCGCAGTGCCACAGGCGGCGGATCAACCGGAGCTGCCTGACTGACGTTGATCAGAGGTTGGTCGTCGGAAAAATCGACGCCCTCAAGCCAGCGCCGCGCCTCCATCACCGGAGGGGCGAAGGTGGCGGCGGTGCGTGTCCGTGTCATACGAAGTCTCTGATCTGAGGATTGGGCGCGTCAGTCCGTGCCGCGATAAGGCTCGACATATTGAAGGGCCATATCCCACGGGAAGAAGATCCAGGTGTCCTGGCTGACCTCGGTGATGAAGGTGTCCACCATAGGGCGGCCTTTTGGCTTGGCGTAAACCGTGGCGAAATGCGCCTTGGGGTAGAGATCGCGTACCAGTTCCAGCGTTTTGCCGCTGTCGACCAGATCGTCGATGATCAGTACACCTTCGCCGTCACCCATCAGGTCGGCATCCGGGGCCTTGAGAACCTCGGCTTCGCCCTGTTCCTGATGGTGATATGAACGCACGCTGATCGTGTCGACGGTGCGAATGTCCAACTCACGGCTGACGATCATCGCGGGGGCCATGCCGCCACGGGTGATGGCCACAACCGCGCGCCATGCGCCGTCATCTGGGCCTTGCCCGTCCAGACGCCACGCCAAAGCGCGGGAATCACGGTGAATCTGATCCCAGCTGATGTGAAACCCTTTTTCGTGGGGCAGACGATCTTTCGCGCTCATGATGCTTAGCCCTTTTCCACGTCGGGGGCGTCGACGGCTTTCATGCCGACGATATGATACCCCGAATCCACGTGCAGGTTTTCACCGGTCACGCCGCTGCTGAGATCAGACAACAGATACAGTGCCGATTTGCCGACATCGTCGATGGTCACGTTGCGACGCAGGGGCGAGTTATACTCGTTCCACTTCATAATGTACCGGAAGTCGCCGATTCCGCTGGCGGCCAGGGTCTTGATCGGACCCGCCGAGATCGAGTTCACGCGGATACCGTCCTTGCCCAGATCCTCAGCCAGATATTTGACGGACGCTTCAAGCGCGGCTTTGGCAACACCCATCACATTATAATGAGGCATCACCTGCTCGGCACCGTAATACGTGAGCGTAATTGCGCTGCCACCCTCGGACATCATCTTTTCGGCGCGCTGCATCACTGCCGTAAAGGAATAGACTGACACATCCATGGTCAGTTTAAAATTCGCGCGCGAGGTGTCGACATAGCGGCCCCGCAATTCGTTCTTGTCGGAAAAGCCGATGGCGTGGACGATAAAGTCCAGCTTGCCCCATTTCTCTTCCAGCGAGGTGAACAGAGCGTCAATAGACGCTTCGTCGCTGACGTCGCATGGCAGCACAATTTCGCTGCCCAATTGCGCGGCCAACGGATCCACGCGTTTCTTAAGTGCGTCCCCTTGGTAGGAAAATGCCAGCTCTGCTCCGGATTCGGACAAGGCGCGGGCTATTCCCCATGCGATTGATTTATCATTGGCCAGTCCCATGATGAGGCCGCGTTTGCCGGCCATCAACTGATTTGCCATGTTCGGTTCTCCGCCTGTCTTCGCGTCATGTTGGGATGGTTTATGCCATTGGGTGCGCTGCTTCAAGGCCGCGCGCTCTTGCCCGTGGCAGGTTCTCGCCCTAGGGTATCGGTAATTGGTTTCCAGGGGATGGGAATGAGCGAACGAGACGGCATTTTTGCCGGCGCCGATCCGTTTGTCATAGCGGAGCGGTGGCTGGCCGAGGCCCAAGACAAAGAACCGAATGATCCGAACGCGATTGCTCTGGCAACCGTTGACCCGGACGGCATGCCGAATGTGCGTATGGTTCTGTTGAAAGAAATCGAACCAGCAGCGTTTGTGTTCTACACCAACTATGAAAGCGCCAAGGCGGCCGAGTTGGACAGCGCCGGGAAGGCTGCTTTCGTGATGCACTGGAAATCTCTGCGGCGGCAAATCCGGGTTCGTGGTACAATCACCAAAGAAAGTGGGCCGCAGGCGGATGAGTACTATGCCTCACGCTCGCTCAAAAGCCGACTGGGGGCCTGGGCGTCCAAGCAGTCTCAGCCTCTCAGCAGTCGGGCGGCCCTGATGGCCGAAGTGGCCAAGGTGACGGCCAAGCTTGGACCGAATCCGCCGCGTCCTCCGTTTTGGGGGGGATACCGACTAGTGCCAACTGAAATTGAATTTTGGGCCGATGGGGCCTTTCGGTTGCATGATAGGTTCCGTTGGCAGCGGGATAACGAGGGTTCCGACTGGCAGATACAGAGGTTGAATCCATGACATTCGCGTATCGTGAAATGCAAGCGACCGAAATGAAAAGATTTTTTCAGCTTGAATTTGCGTGTCATTCCCATACACATCGGACCCTTAACGAAATGGTAATTTTCGCGATGGGAACACCGTGCCAGAAGACCTGAACAATATGTACCGCGTCCGTGGACACGTGAAATGGTTCGACCCTGCAAAGGGATACGGATTTGTTGTGTCTGACGAAGGCGGTCCTGATATTTTGTTGCATGTCAACGTGTTGCGCAATTTCGGCCAAAGCTCGGTCGCGGATGGCGCAGGCATTGAGATCATGACTCATCGCACAGACCGCGGCGTCCAGGCGGTCGAAGTCATCAGTGTCGATCCCCCAGCGCGCACCGATACCATGATGCTGGCCGACTTCGCCGAACTCGACCCGGTCGAGATTGCGGCGGCCCCGCTGGAGGCCGCGCGGGTCAAGTGGTTCGACAAAGGCAAGGGCTTTGGCTTTGCCAATGTGTTCGGCCGTGGCGAAGACGTATTCTTGCACATCGAGGTTCTGCGCCGCTCGGGCCTGTCTGATTTACAGCCGGGCGAGGCGTTGGCGATGCGGGTCATCGACGGCAAGCGTGGACGTATGGCAGCGCAGGTTCTGGCCTGGGAAGCTGCCTTGGATGACTGAGTGATTGATGTCTAAGCTTTTCCCGGGTCTTGTTGCATCTTTGTTGCTTTGGTCCGGAATGGCTTGGGCGGCTTGCCAGCAAGACCGGATCGACATCAAAAACGACTCGGCCCAGATCCGTTTCAACATCGAATTGGCGATCACGCCGCAGGAACGCTCTCGGGGCCTGATGTTCCGTGAGTCGCTTCCGAACCGTTCAGGCATGTTGTTCGTGTTCGATCCACCGCAACCTGTGGTGTTTTGGATGAAGAACACGCTGATTCCCCTCGACATCATTTTCCTGGATCGGGCAGGGGTGGTCACACGCGTGCACCAAGGGGCGATTCCCGGCGATCTGACCCCGATCGAAGGCGGCGATTCCGTGTTTGCAGTGCTGGAAATCAACGCCGGTTTGGCTGCGCGCTATGCGATCCAACCCGGAACCGTTATGCGGCACGAAATTTTTTCCTCTGGCCCGGCAATTTGGTCCTGTTAGGGCTTTTCAAATCAGATCGGCATCGTTAGGTAGGCGCACGGTCCGGGGCGTGGCGCAGTCTGGTAGCGCACCTGTTTTGGGTACAGGGGGTCGTAGGTTCGAATCCTGCCGCCCCGACCACTTCTCTCACTTACGTTGGTGAACCACCCATCGCTTGGTAAAGCGCGCCAAGCGCCTTATCCAGCGTTTCGCTTTCTACTGGTACCTGGACGGCTGGACCCGTACGGCGCGGCACGTTGAAAAACAGGTCTGCATCCACGCGATAACCCTGCGCGTTTTTTGTAGACGTCAGTCGCATCACGCTTTTGGGCAGATCCTGCGGATAGCCGTCATAATTTAGAATCAGGAAGGCCGTAGTGTCCGGCGGCAGGAGCTCTGAGCATTCAAATATTCGATTCCCCTTATTTTTAAACTGTTCGCCGGGGCCGCCGCAGCTGATTTCGAAGGTTTCGAACAGTTTTTTTGGGTAGATTTCGAATTGCGCGCTTCGCGTCGGAGGGGGCACATCTTGTGGTGTGCACGCCACGATCAGGGCAAATACCGGTAGTAAACGTAAGATTACCATATGTCCTGTTCCCCTCAATCCACCACGGCTGAACCTTTACGTCGCGTTTGATCTGAAAATAGCCGCGTCGTGATTCTTATCCACCGCATTCACCTTAACCGTAGTTTACCAAATGCCGATAACTGTGCCGGGAAAAACAGTTAATTCGGTTGAAGGTTGCCCGCGAGGCGGGTGGCTAGCAGGGGATGAACCTGTGGAGGAATCGGAGCATTGCCGTTCGCTAGGCAACTCCGAAAACGGGTCAACACAAAAGATATCAAAAATGGCTTAAAAATGACGTTGACGATCTATGGGTGGATACGCCAAGTTGTATGGGCCGGAAGGGTGGCCACTAAATCTGGTAGCAAAACCAGAGCAGGGCACAGGGCGAGGGTCGGAAAGCACATCATACTCACGTGCACCGTTGAGTCGGTTTTGCGCTGCAGAACGCAGTGACCGGCTGTTTGCGCCCGATTTTACGGCATGGCGATCGGTTCGTATCCCCGGACCAGACGTCCTTGGACAAGTGAATTGAATATAGGCGGCGGACATGAAGATTGACAGGAAGTTTACGAAACCGGGGCAGGATGCTTACGCAGAGCTGGATTTTGTCTCGGCAACGTCCGAAATCCGAAACCCGGATGGAACCATCGTTTTCCGACTGGACAATATTGAAGTCCCTTCAAGCTGGAGCCAGGTGGCCAGCGACGTCATTGCGCAGAAGTATTTCCGCAAAGCAGGCGTGCCCTCCAAGCTGAAGAAAGTAAAAGAAAAAGACGTTCCTGAATTCCTGTGGCGCTCGGTCCCTGCCGATGGCGCAGAATTCGATGGTGAGACGTCTTCGAAGCAGGTTTTCGATCGTCTGGCAGGTGCCTGGGCGTATTGGGGCTGGAAAGGCGGCTATTTCTCGACCGAGGAAGACGCGCGCGCTTACTTTGACGAGATGCGCTATATGCTGGCGACCCAGCGCGCCGCACCGAACAGCCCGCAGTGGTTTAACACCGGTCTGCATTGGGCATACGGAATCGATGGCCCGGCGCAGGGGCACCACTATGTCGACTATAAAACCGGCAAGCTGACCAAGTCGAAATCCGCTTACGAACATCCACAGCCGCACGCATGCTTCATCCAGTCCGTCGATGATGATCTGGTGAACGAAGGCGGCATTATGGATCTGTGGGTGCGCGAGGCGCGCCTGTTCAAATACGGCTCGGGTACCGGGACCAACTTCAGCCATCTGCGTGCAGAAGGCGAAGCGCTGTCGGGTGGCGGCAAGTCCTCGGGCCTCATGGGCTTTCTCAAGATCGGCGACCGCGCCGCTGGCGCGATCAAATCAGGCGGGACAACCCGTCGAGCAGCAAAGATGGTGATCGTCGATGCAGATCACCCGGACATCGAGCAGTTTATCGAATGGAAGGTGATCGAAGAGCAGAAGGTGGCCTCGATCGTTGCCGGATCGAAGATGCACGAGAAGATGCTGAACGGCATTTTCGAGGCCATCCGCTCTTGGGACGGCGCGCAGGACGACGCATATGACCCCAACAAGAACGACAGCCTGAAGAAAGCAGTTCGTGAAGCCAAGAAGGTCGCAATCCCAGAGACTTACATCAAACGCGTGCTGGACTATGCGCGGCAGGGCCACGACAGCATCGAGTTCCCGACATACGACACAGACTGGGATTCGGAAGCCTATAGCTCGGTCTCGGGCCAGAACTCGAACAACTCGATCCGCGTAACCAATGCATTCCTGACCGCCGTCGAAAAAGACGCGGATTGGGAGTTGATCAACCGCACGGATGGCAAGGTGGCCAAGACGGTCAAGGCGCGCGATCTGTGGGAAAAGGTCGGTCACGCTGCCTGGGCCTGCGCCGATCCGGGCATCCAGTTCCACGACACCGTCAATGAATGGCACACATGCCCCGAAGATGGCGAGATTCGCGGCTCGAACCCTTGCTCTGAATACATGTTCCTCGATGACACCGCCTGTAACCTGGCGTCGATGAACCTGCTGACCTTCCTCAAGGATGGTGAGTTCCAGGCGGCGGATTACATGCACGCTTCGCGTCTTTGGACCCTGACGTTGGAAATTTCGGTGACGATGGCGCAGTTCCCGTCGAAGGAAATCGCCCAACTGTCCTATGATTTCCGTACTTTGGGTCTGGGTTATGCGAATATCGGCGGGCTTCTGATGAACATGGGCTACAGCTATGACTCGGATGAGGGTCGAGCGATCTGTGGTGCGCTGACTGCGATCATGACCGGTGTGGCTTATGCAACCTCGGCTGAGATTGCCGGTGAGCTTGGTCCGTTTGAAGGCTATGAGCGCAACGCGGACCACATGCTGCGCGTCATCCGTAACCACCGCCGCGCGTCACAAGGTGTGACCGAAGGTTATGAGAAACTGGCTGTGAAGCCGGTGCCGTTGGATCATGGCAATTGCCCGGATAAGCGTCTGGTCGATCTGGCCATGTCGGCTTGGGATGAGGCACTGAGCCTCGGTGAGAAAAACGGCTACCGCAACGCGCAGGCCACTGTGATTGCGCCCACCGGCACCATCGGTCTGGTGATGGACTGTGATACCACCGGGATCGAGCCGGACTTTGCGCTGGTCAAGTTCAAGAAGCTTGCGGGAGGCGGCTACTTCAAGATCATCAACCGTTCGGTGCCGTCGGCGCTGGAAAAGCTGGGCTATTCCTCTTCTCAGATCGAAGAGATCGTGGGTTATGCGGTTGGTCACGGCACCATCGGCAACGCGCCGGGGATCAATCACACTTCGCTGACCGGCCATGGCTTTGGTCCCAATGAACTAGCCAAAGTGGATGCCGCGCTGGAAAGCGCGTTCGACATCCGGTTTGTCTTTAACCAATGGACGCTGGGCGAGGATTTCTGCACCGGAGTGTTGGGCATCCCGGCGACCAAGCTGAATGACCCGACCTTCGACCTGCTGCGCCATCTGGGTTTTACCAAGGCAGATATCGACGCCGCAAACGACCACGTCTGCGGAACCATGACGCTGGAAGGCGCGCCGCATCTGAAGGAAGAGCACTATTCGATCTTCGACTGCGCTAACCCGTGCGGCAAGAAAGGCAAGCGTTTCCTTGGGGTTGATAGCCACATCACTATGATGGCTGCAGCGCAGAGCTTCATCTCGGGCGCGATCTCGAAAACGATCAACATGCCGAATGACGCGACCATCGAGGATTGTCAGAAAGCCTATGAACTCAGCTGGTCGCTGGGTGTGAAGGCCAACGCGCTCTATCGCGACGGTTCGAAACTGTCGCAACCCCTGGCCGCGGCGCTGGTCGAAGATGACGATGAAGCGGCGGAAGTGCTGGAAAGCGGATCGACGCAGGAAAAAGCCGTCGTTCTGGCCGAGAAGGTGATCGAGAAGGTTGTGGTCAAGGAAATGATCCGCAGCCATCGCGAGAAACTGCCGCATCGCCGCAAAGGCTATACCCAGAAGGCAATCGTGGGCGGCCACAAGGTCTATCTGCGCACCGGTGAGTTCGAAGACGGTAAACTGGGCGAAATCTTCATCGACATGCACAAGGAAGGCGCTGGCTTCCGGGCGATGATGAATAACTTTGCCATCGCGGTCTCGGTTGGTCTGCAATACGGTGTGCCGCTGGAAGAGTTCGTCGATGCCTTTACGTTCACCAAGTTCGAACCGGCGGGGATGGTGCAGGGCAACGACTCGATCAAGAATGCGACGTCGATCCTGGATTACATCTTCCGCGAACTGGCCGTGTCCTATCTGGACCGCACCGATCTGGCCCATGTGAAACCCGAAGGCGCGACCTTTGATGATCTGGGCCGGGGCGAGGAAGAGGGCGTCTCGAACGTTTCGGAAATCAGTGACAGCGCGGCGTCCAAGTCTCTGGAAGTACTGAAACAAATCAGTTCGACCGGCTACCTGCGCAAGCGTCTGCCGCAAGACCTGGTCGTGTTTAACGGCGGTCAGGCCGAAGTGAACGGCATGGCGGAACCCGCTGCGCAGTTCGAGGCACCGGTCGCAGAAACTGCGGTAGCAACCAGCATGGATGCCCGCACCAAAGCCAAGATGCAGGGCTACGAGGGCGACCCCTGCGGTGAATGCGGAAACTACACTCTAGTACGGAACGGAACCTGCATGAAATGCAACACCTGCGGGGCAACCAGCGGGTGTAGCTAAGGCAAACGCCCCGCCAGGCGGGGTGTAGGGATCAGGATCTCCCCCCGGATTTCCGATCCCGACGAACACGGAGCAAGGCGCCAAGACTTACCTAGGTCGGCTTGCTCCACTCGGTCGACATGCCCGTGTCGATCGGGAACAGGGTGGGGCGGAATATTAGCTCCCTCCCACTCTTTCACGGGGCGGGTGCGCTCGTCCCATGCGCAGTCCAGGCCGCAGGCAAAAAAACACCGGGCGGTCAACGAAATGAGCCTGGAAGGCGAAACTGACAGGGGGCTTCGGCCCCCTTTCTTTTTTTCAAGCTTTGAGCGGCGGTTTGGGCATAGTTCTGCCGGATCGCACATCTACCGTCGGGCGAGTCCCGCCGACGCGGGATGGGGGAATTTTGCCGAGCGACTCGCCGCAGACGCGACTCGGCTAAACACGCGGAGATTGGCGTGAAATCGTCTGTTACCCTCAATGCGAGTGACAGTGTGCGGGATGCGGTGTTTTTGGTTCCTGTCCGGACGCAAAACACACACTGAAAATCACTCAGGAGGCATCACAATGAAACCGCAAAACTTGGCAATCCTTTCCGCATTCGCACTCAGCCTGCCAGCGCTGGCGACGGCCCAGTCCTCGGCGGATACCAATGGCGACGGAGTTCTGACCATAGAAGAGGTACAGGCCGTTCTGCCCGAGGTCGACGCAGACGGTTTCTCGGCGATGGACGCCAATGGCGACGGGTCGCTGGACGCAGATGAAATTGCCGTCGCGCAGGAAGCAGGTTTGCTGCCGCCCAGCAACGGCTGATCCCGCGAAGGCATCGGCGGCCCGCTACCCCACGCGGGCCGCTTATTTTCAATGGGTTACGCCGGTAAGTAAATGTTAAATTTACTGCGTAGCTCAGCATCCAAAAGCGGATCGAACCGGGCCGCAGACGGGGTGGCCAGAATCTCTTCTTTCCGTTTGACTGCCTTTTCGATCAGGTTCGGCTTGCCGAGTTCTACCCACTCTTTTGGCGAGGACCGGTCCCCGAAGGTTGGATAGACATAATCAGCCTGCATCCGGCTGAGCGTTGCGTCCGTACCAAGATAGTGACCGGGTCCACCCAGACACACCTCAGCCATCTGATCCAGCGCGAGAGTTTCGTCCGTCACCTCGATCCCCCGTACACAGCGCTGCGCCTGACCGATCAGATCATCGCTGAGGATCAGGCTTTCGTGACAGAACCCGAGCAGCGAGGCATGCATCCCGGCCGCCTCATACACCATGTTCAGGCCGGAGAGGCCCGCCATGACGTTTGAGCACATTTGCTCCCATCCGGCCTGCATATCGGGCAGTTTCGCGTCCGAGGCGCCAGCAGCGGCACCGCCGGGCAAGTCGTAGAACTGGTGCATCTGGGCGCAACCTGCGGTCAGCAGCGCTTGCTCTCCCGAACCAATGGACATCGCGCCCGTGCGCAGGTCCAGACCGAATGGCCAAGTGCCAAAAATCGCTGGAGCACCGGGGCTTACGGCGTTTACATAAACCAGGCCGGCCAGACATTCGGCAGTCGCTTGCGTGATCGCGCCAGCGACTGTCGAGGGTGCCGTGGCCCCGGCCATGCCGGCGGACAGAAGCAATACCGGCATCCCGGCCTTGATGCACTCTTCCATCACTTCGCAGCTTTCGGTCGCGAATTTCATCGGCGGAACCACAAAGCAGTTCGAGTTGGACATGAAAGGCCGTTCCCGCCACTTGTCCTCTCCGCCCGCGATCATGTGCAGCATCTCAATTGCCGGTGCCACATGGCTGGGCTCGGTAAATGATGTTCCGATGTGTTTGAACGTGCCGCATGTCGTCGCGTAGACGGTGTTCAGGTCCATCTCGAGGTTGTCCGCGATGTCGCGGCACACCATGGGGCGCTGGACAAAGTGAATGTTTTCAAGCTGTTCGCAGATACGCGACGCGTCATGCAGGTCCTGAAGGGTCGAGTCGCGGTACTCTTGCCCATGCACGTCGACCATGCTGACAGCGGCCCCGGCGGTGCCATAGTGGACGCGCTTGCCAGACAGCTCCAGATCGTTTTTTCCGTCACGGCTGTAGAGGGTGATAGAGCGATTGGCCTTGGCGATGGTGTCTTCGACCAAAGCGCGGGGAAAGCGGATGCGTCCATCGTCGCCCAGTGTGCAGCCTGCTGCCACGAGATAGTCGATACCGCTTTGCGGTGCGTCTGCCAGACCGATGGTTTCCAGCGCGGTCAGGGCGGCCTCGTGAATACGTTCGATCTGAGCCTGCGTGAGAACCTTCAGCGTTCCGCCTTCCATACCGGGGCGGATAGGGCGCAGATGTTCCGGCAGAGCCGTGGCACGGGCAGCACGACGCGCGGCACGGCCGCCGCTACGCGATGAATTTCGGGTTTGGTCATTCATAGTTTAAAGTCCGGTCGAATAAGTACGTTCAGGGTGAGTGTACTCAGACCGCAACTGGCCGCCCCCGCGCGGCACGCCCACGATCCGCACCAATGGTACGGCTGATCAGGCGAATCTTCCAAACGTCACTTTGCATGCGGGTCCTCAACTGGTGAGGCGCACTCTTCCAATACCACGGCATACAATCTGTCCTGTTTGCGACCTGACAGTCCAAAAGCGAAGTGTTGTGCCCTGGGCGCATCAGTTCTTGCCGCTAGGTAAAGTTTTTTCCCGAATGCCGGAAAATCTGTTATGCTTCTATCACTTATTTAAGAGTGCGCCGTGATCGCAATGGAATTTTAACGATTGCAAGCCAGTTATTGTGTGACGACCCCCGATCCCGATCGGGCTAGCTGCAAGCAATTTTGGAGAGGTTGATGAAAGCCCTAAAGGCCCTCGTGACAACCTGCCTGGCAATTGGCGCTGCTCCGGCTATGGCTGAGGATTGGACCGGTGCATTCGCAGGGTTCAGCTTTGGCTACGCAGATGTCGATGGCCCGAATGGCTCGGGCGGTGACGACACAACCTTTGGCCCTCATGTCGGATATGACTACGACTTCGGCAACTTTGTTCTGGGCGGTGAGCTGGAGTACAACCGGCTCTCGCTGGATCTGGGGCAGGGTGAAGGCAGCGTCGACAGTCTGACCCGTCTGAAACTGCGGGGCGGCTACGATTTCGGACCGGCGCTTGGCTATGTGGTCGTAGGTGCGGCACGACTGGATGCGTCACCTGAAAGTGACACGGCCGCCGTTTATGGTATCGGGCTTGCTTATCCGATCGGCGACAGTTTTGTCATCAGCGGTGAGGCGCTGCGCCAAAACTTTGATGACGTCACACGCAGCCAAGGCGGCGTTGACACCAACGTGTTCAACCTGCGCACGACCTTCCGGTTCTAAACGCTGTTACTCGGCAGCTGCGCTTTCGGCCAAACTTGTCGCGAAATCGCAAATAGTTTTCAGCGCCGTGGCAAAGCGTTCATCCTCGATCGTCATCGCAACACGGATATGGCCTGCGGCGGCTTTGCCAAAGCTCTCGCCCGGCATCACCGCAATCTCGTGCGTGTCCAGCAGCGCGTTGGCAAAGGCTTCACCGCTGAGCCCGGTCGCACGGATGTCCAGCATCAGGTACATCGCGCCCTGAGCAGGCACCAAACCGATCGTGTTTTGCGCAGAGAGAATCTCGACCGCCAACGCGCGGCGTCGGCGGAAGGGGGCCGCGATCTCTTCTTCGAAATCAGTGCCAGCGTTCAGGGCAAAGCTGGCGGCGTCCTGGATAAATCCGGGCACCCCATACGTGGTATGCGTCGCGAGGTTGATCAGATGTGCAATCACCTCTTCCGGTCCAACGACCCAACCACAGCGCGATCCGGTCATGGCGTGCGACTTGGACATCGAACCAACGACAAGCGTGCGATCAGCCATTTCGGGCAGCGTGCGCGGTGAGATATGTTCTCCGTCCCAGACCTGCGTGTCATAGACCTCATCCGAGATCAGCCAGAGGTCCCGCTTGCGGCAAACCTCGGCGATTCCTTCCAGAGTTTGAAGGGAATAGACCACGCCGGTTGGGTTGTTCGGGGTGTTGATCAACAGAGACACGGCACCGTCCGCTGCTGCGTCGATGTCTTCGGCCCGGGGTTGAAACGCATCCGCGGCCGACGTCTGAATCGCCCGAGCCGTTGCACCCGCACCGCGAATGGTGCCGGGGTAGGTGGCGTAATAAGGATCAAGGTACAGGCCAACATCGCCCGGATCGCAAACAGCCACATGCGCGGCGAACAGCGCAGACTGACCACCCGGAGTGATCAGCACATTGTTGCGGCTGGTGGGAACTCCGGTCCGGGCCTGAACGCGCGCTGCCACGGTGTCGCGCAGAAGATCGTTGCCCGGAACAACAGCGTAGCCTGTGTTGCCTTGCCGTGCCGAAAGATCCATAGCTTCGAGGATGGTTTGATCCGTGCGAATGTCATGCTCGCCAATCGTCAACTCGGTGACTGGATGCCCTTCGCTGATCATACGGCGCGCGCGGTAGAATACATCCCACCCATCGCTGCCGCCCCCGGTCAGTTGAGTAATACGCTGCGACAGTTTCATGGCCCGCTCCGCTCGTGTCTTTCGGCCGACAGGGCCAGAGCCGTCGGAAAAAGTCAATCAGTCTCGGAGCGGTAACGTGGCTTGTAGTTTTTTGGTCAGCGAGGCCCGCACCAAATCATACGACGCGGTCAGCCGGTGGCGCATCTCATCCTCGTCACAATCAAAGGGCAGGCGAATCCAGCTGTGGTGAAAATAGGGGGCTTTGACGCCAACACCGGCATCGATCAGCATCTGGGCGGTCTCGATATCCGCGGTTTTGACCGACACGCCATCATTCGCCGTACCGATACAGGCAAACATCTTGCCTCCGACCTTCCAGGCATCATGACCGCCACCCCAGGGATCCGACAGGTCGGCGCCCGGAAAGGTGCGGCAGATCGAATTGACCAATTCTCGGCTCATGGGCGCTAGGGTGCGCCGTGCGGCATTGAAACTCAAGCCTTGGCTCAATCGGCCCTGCGTGCTATGCGAGACGTCATGAACCGTATGACCTGCATCATTATCTGCTGCATTTCCTGCTGATTTATCAAGCGGGCCGGTTTCTTTCGTTTTCATCTCTGAGACAAGTTGCTAAGCCCGCGCCAACGCGAAAAGCTTTGCCGTTCTTAGGAGCTGACCGATGACGACGATCAAACTGCACAACACCCGGACGCGGACGAAAGAGGATTTCGTTCCGATCGATCCTGAAAACGTGCGGATGTATGTCTGTGGCCCCACGGTTTATGACCGCGCCCACCTCGGTAACGCGCGTCCCGTTGTCGTGTTCGATGTCCTCTATCGGTTGCTGCGACATGTCTATGGCGCGGATCATGTGACCTATGTGCGAAACTTCACCGACGTGGATGACAAGATCAACGCGACTGCTCTGGCGCGACAGAAAGCGGGTGCCGCGGGCACGTTGGAACAGCTGGTACAGGAACGCTCGGATGAGACAATCGGCTGGTATCTGCATGACATGGGCGCTTTGGGCGCGCTTGAGCCTAACGAGATGCCGCGTGCGACGCAGTATATCGACCAGATGATCGCCATGATCGAGGACTTGATCGCCAAAGGCCACGCCTATGCAGCCGAGGGGCATGTTCTGTTCGCTGTGGACAGTTGGAAAAACAAATACGGCGCGCTGTCCGGTCGTTCGGTCGATGACATGATCGCCGGGGCACGGGTCGAGGTGGCGCCATACAAGAAGAACCCGATGGATTTTGTACTTTGGAAACCGTCGACCGATGAGTTGCCGGGGTGGGACAGCCCTTGGGGCCGGGGCCGCCCGGGCTGGCACATCGAATGCTCTGCCATGAGCTATGAGTTGCTGGGCGCTAGCTTTGACATCCATGGCGGTGGCAATGACCTGATGTTCCCGCACCATGAGAACGAGATCGCCCAGAGCTGCTGCGCGCATCCCGAAGGGGGCTTCGCGCGGTACTGGCTGCACAATGAGATGCTGCAGGTCGAGGGCAAGAAAATGTCCAAATCGCTGGGCAATTTCTTTACCGTGCATGACCTGCTGGAACAGGGTGTGCCAGGCGAGGTGATCCGGTTTGTTTTCCTGCAGACCCATTATCGCAAGCCGATGGACTGGACCGAGAAAAAGGCCCGCGAGGCAGAAGCGACGCTGCGCAAGTGGCGGGCGCTGACAGCGGGCATCGAGCCCTCTGCCAGCGCGGCCCCTGCGGTTGTTGCGGCTCTGGGGGATGACCTTAACACGGCAGGGGCCTTGACCGAGCTTCACCGCCTGGCGGCAGAGGGCGATGCGGCAGGGCTGTTGGCCAGTGCGAATGTTCTTGGTCTTTTGTCTGCGGAAATGGGCGCTTGGGCGGACACGGATTCTGTTGATCTGACGTCCCATGCGGACCGTCTGGCCGATGCCCGCGCGGTCGCTATGCAGAGCAAGGATTTCTCGGAAGTTGATCGACTGAAGGCCGCCTATCTTGCGGCCGGTCTGGAAGTTCGCATGAGCAAGGACGGCGTCGAGTTGGTGCCCGGCACCGGGTTCGATGCGGCCAAGTTGGAGGGGGTGTGATGACCAAGACCCGCCTGTATCTCTACGACACCACTCTGCGCGACGGACAGCAGACGCAGGGGGTGCAGTTTTCGACGGCCGAGAAAGTGCAGATTGCGCAGGCTCTGGATGAGTTGGGTGTCGACTACATCGAAGGTGGCTGGCCCGGGGCAAACCCGACGGACAGTGCGTTCTTCGATGCGGCACCAAAGACTTCGGCCAGCCTGACGGCCTTTGGGATGACCAAACGGTCCGGTCGTTCAGCCGAGAATGACGACGTGCTGGCCGCCGTGATGAACGCGGGCACGCAGGCGGTTTGTCTTGTCGGTAAATCGCATGACTATCACGTGACCCACGCGCTTGGGATCTCGTTGGAAGAGAATGTTGAGAACGTGCGGGCCTCGGTCGCGCATATCGTGGCGCAGGGGCGCGAGGCGCTGTTTGATGCCGAGCATTTCTTTGACGGCTATAAGGACAATCCGGCCTATGCGCTGGACGTTTGCCGCGCCGCATTGGAGGCTGGTGCCCGCTGGGTTGTGCTGTGTGACACCAATGGTGGCGCGCTGCCCGCTGAGGTGTCGCGGATCGTCTCCGAGGTGATCGCAGCGGGTTTGCCGGGCGATCGGCTGGGTATCCATACCCATAACGACACCGAAAACGCGGTGGCTTGCTCGCTGGCGGCGGTCGACGCGGGCGCGCGACAGATTCAGGGGACATTGAATGGGTTGGGAGAGCGTTGTGGAAACGCGAACCTGACCGCTTTGATCCCGACACTGGTTCTGAAAGAACCCTATGCTTCGACCTTTGACATTGGCGTCAACGCACAGGCTCTGGCGAGCCTCACACGTGTCAGCCGGATGCTGGACGACATCCTGAACCGGGTGCCCAGCAAACAGTCGGCCTATGTCGGCGCGTCGGCCTTTGCACATAAGGCCGGGCTGCATGCCAGTGCGATCCTCAAGGACCCTACGACTTATGAACATGTAGACCCGGCATCGGTCGGCAACGCACGGGTCATTCCGATGTCGAACCAGGCGGGGCAATCGAACCTGCGTAAACGGTTGACCGAGGCCGGGTTGGCCGTCGAAGCCGGCGATCCCGCCCTTGGCCGAATCCTCGAGCGGATCAAGCTGCGTGAAGCGGATGGATATTCCTACGACACCGCTCAGGCCAGTTTTGAACTGCTGGCGCGGGACGAGTTGGGGCAACTGCCCGAGTTTTTTGAGGTAAAGCGCTACAAGGTCACCGTCGAGCGGCGCAAGAACAAGTACAACAAGATGGTCAGCCTGTCCGAGGCGGTCGTCGTGGTGAAGGTCGATGGTGAGAAAAAGCTGTCGGTCAGCGAGTCGCTGGATGGCGATGGCAGTGACCGGGGGCCGGTGAACGCGCTGGCCAAGGCGCTGGCCAAGGATCTGGGGCAATATTCACGGATACTGGACGACATGCACCTTGTGGACTTCAAGGTGCGCATTACTCAAGGCGGTACCGAGGCCGTGACCCGTGTCATCATCGACAGCGAGGACGGGCAGGGGCGGCGTTGGTCGACCGTGGGCGTCAGCGCGAACATAGTCGATGCCTCGTTCGAGGCGCTTCTGGACGCAATCCACTGGAAGCTGGTGCGCGATTGCGGCCCTCAGGCCGTGGTGGCCGAGTGAGCGGCCCGTTTGATGACGACGTAAAGGCCTGTGCCGCGCTGTTGCACCGGTCCGATCCCGACCGGTTTATGGCGGCGATGGCGGCACCGGTTTCAGTGCGGTCGGTTCTGTTTCCCATCTATGCACTCAATATCGAAATTGCGCGCGCACCTTGGGTCACGCAAGAGCCGATGATCGCTGAAATGCGCCTGCAATGGTGGCGCGACGCGCTGCAAGAGATTGCCGAGGGGCCGACTGTCCGACGGCACGAGGTTGTGACCCCATTGTCGCGCGTGTTGTCACCGCATCTTGCGGCGATGATGGATGAATATGTGGCCGTAAGGCGTTGGGACATCTACCGCGACCCGTTCGAAGATCAGGATCACTTTGACGCCTATATCAACCACAGCGCAGGGACACTGATGGTGGTTTCAGCGCAGGCTTTGGGAACGGCAGACGAAGATGTCCTGCGTGATTTTGGTTATGGGGTTGGTGTCGCCAATTGGCTGCGTGCAATCCCAGACCTTGAGGCGCGCGGGCGTATTCCGTTGCTGGATGGTACGCCCGAGGGCGTGCGGCAGCTGGCCCAAAACGCCTTGGATCGGTTGAACCGGGCCCGGTCGAACCGTATTGCGGTCTCGCCCCAGGCAAGTCCGGCGTTGCATGCGGGGTGGCAGGCCGGAGTGATCCTGAAACAGGCCGTGGCGCGCCCGGATCGAGTGGCGGCTGGGGCGCTTGGCTGTGGCGAGATGCGCCGCAGGCTGTCTTTGATGGCTCAGGTTGTGACGGGGCGCTGGTGACCGTGTCAGGCCGTGCGGGGGCGCATCGTCAGCCACAGCAACGCGCCACCTGCAAGGGTTAGCAGCGGCACCATCGCGACGTTCACCGCAGTCCAGCCATCGACCGGCGAGCCGCCTGAGCAGTTCATCAACCCGCCCGAAGCCAGCGACGCGAAGGTTACGCCGCCGAATACCAAAAGGTCGTTCAAGCCCTGCATCCGACCCCGCTCGCTCACGTCATGGCTGTCGGCCAGCATCGTGGTTGCTCCGATAAAGCCAAAGTTCCACCCGATCCCTAGAAGGATCAGCGCGACAAAGAAGTTGCCCAGTTCGACACCTTGCAAGGCGACGACCCCTGCGGCAGCTAGTATGGCCAGCCCTAGGGCCACGATTTTCTCTACGCCGAAACGTGCGATCAGCTGTCCGGTGAAAAAGCTGGGGATGTACATGGCCAGAACGTGGCTGGTGACCACATCTGCAGCGTCATTGGCGCTGAAACCGCAGCCTACAACCGCCAGAGGGGTCGAGGTCATCACGAGGTTCATCAGCGCATAGGATACCATCGCGCAGATGATGGCGACAGCGATGCGCGGGGTCTTCAGCATCTCAAGGCGCGACCGGCCTTTGGGTGCATCTTCTGCAGGTTTAGGCGGCGTGGGAATATCGAGAAAGAAGAATAGGACCGAACCGATGACGTTTACGGCGATGACGGCCAGATAAGTGCCCAGGAATGGGATCACATAGGCGGTCGAGGTCATCTTGACGATCTGAGGACCGATAATGGCTGCCGCCAGTCCGCCTGCCATGACATAGGAAATCGCCTTTGGCCGGAACGCGTCTGACGCTGTATCGGCGGCGGCGAAACGATAGAACCCGTGCGCGCTCATGTAGATGCCGGTCAACAGACTGCCCAGCAGAAACACCGGGAACGACCCCAAGAATAGTCCGTAGGCCCCAACTACACCGCCGCAAGCGCCGGCGGTGGCTCCGACCAGAAACCCGGCCCGGCGACCCCAGCGCTGCATGATGGCTGAAATCGGGGTTGCCGCCAGCATTGATCCCAGAACGATCAGCGAGATGGGTAGCGTCGCAAGACAGGCATTCGTGGCGAAGGACTGACCGGCCAGCCCTCCGACGATGAAGATCATCGGCATCTGCGCCCCAAGCACGGCTTGGGCGGCCACCAGAACAGTGACGTTTCGTTTGGCCTGGCGGTCGTCCGGGGTGGCGGTGATCATTGTCATGGGGACATGCGTATCGGCGAAAACGATTGTGCACAAGCGGGTTGCATCTGCGGCAAAGCGGCCTAACGTGCCGGTGCGTATTCTGGCCCCGGAGGGCACATGTCCGTTGGACGGATCATCGAAACACCCGACTGCGTTGCGGAAGGGGCCGCATGGTTGGCTGAAACTTGTCCGCGCATGGCTAATGCGATGGATCTGACCGGGCCATTGCCACTGCGCCGCCGCCCGGATGGGTTTGCGCAACTGCTCAGTGCGATTGTCAGTCAGCAGGTGAGTGTGGCGTCGGCCAACGCGATCTGGAAAAGGTTGCAAGAGGCCAAGCTGACCGGCCCGCGCAAAATCATGTGGGCGACTGACGACGATTTGCGCGCAGTCGGGCTGAGCCGGCAGAAGATCCGCTATGCCCGCGCCTTGGCCGAAGCGCGCATTGATTACAAGGCGTTGCGCGTCGCTTCTAATGAAGATGTTGTTGCCATCCTGACCGAGGTGCCGGGTATTGGCGTCTGGACGGCTGAGATCTACGCGATGTTTTCACTGGGCCGTGCAGACGTGATCGCGCCCGGTGATTTGGCCCTGCAAGAGGCCGCGCGCATCCTCTACGACCTGCCGGAACGGCCGACCGACAAACAACTGCGTCAAATGGCTGAGGATTGGTCACCTTGGCGGTCGGTTGCGGCGCGAGTGCTGTGGGCCTATTACCGGGTTGCAAAAGAACGAGAAGGGATCAGATGACACGGGTATTGAATGCGCTCAGAAAAGAGCCGGTTTCGGGCGACACACGCTCGGTCGTGGTGTTCGTGCACGGCTATGGGGCCAATGGTGCCGATTTGCTGGGGCTGGCCGATCCGCTGGGCGAGCATTTGCCGGACACACTGTTTGTCGCGCCGGACGCGCCCGAGCAGATCCCCGGAATGCCGAACGGGTTTCAGTGGTTCCCGATCCCATGGATCGATGGATCGTCCGAGGAAGAGGCGCGCCGCGGCATGGAAATGGCGGTCGAGGATTTCAACGCATTTCTTGATGCGCTGATGGTCGATGAGGATGTGCTGCCCGAACAGGTTGTTCTTTTCGGTTTCAGTCAGGGTACAATGATGAGCCTGCATGTTGCTCCGCGCCGCGAGGACCCGATTGCGGGGATCGTTGCCTTCTCGGGCCGCCTGTTGGAACCAGACCTGCTGCCGGATGAAACCGTAAGCCGGATGCCAGTTCTTCTGGTGCATGGTGACATGGACGACGTGGTGCCGCCGCAGTCACTGCCCGCAGCGGCAGAAGCCTTGCAGGCCGCCAAGTTTCAGGAAGTCTATGCCCATGTCATGAAGGGCACCGGCCATGGTATTGCCCCGGACGGCCTGAGCGTCGCGCTCGCTTTCATGCGCGACAAGTTGAGCCTGTAACGATGATCGCGGTCCGCCCCATGATGCCAGAGGATGTGGCAGTCGCCTGCCAGATCCTCAACGATATCATAGCGATCGGCGGGACAACCGCGTTTGAAACTCCGTTCTCTGAGGCGTTGTTTGCTCAGGTCTATCTGAGCGGAGCAGACAAGATTTGTTGCCACGTCGCCCTGGACGATCAGGGCGAGGTGGCCGGTTTTCAATGGCTGGGCACCCATGACGACCTGCCCGAGGACTGCGCCGATATTGCTACGTTCACGCGACGTGCGCCGTTGTTGAAGGGGGCAGGGCGCGCTTTGTTTGCAGAGACTGCGACTCGTGCGGCAGCCCTTGGGTTTGCTGCGATCAATGCCACCATTCGGGCCGATAATCGGATGGGGCTGAGCTACTATGACAAGATGGGTTTTCGCGATTACTCGGTCGCGTACGGCGTCGCCTTGCGCGACGGGACACCCGTCGACAGAATTTCCAAACGGTTCGAGTTGAAAAAGGGCAGGTCATGCTGATTGTCACAGGAACAGTCGAAGTGTCGCCGGATGGCGTAGAAAAAGCTGTGGCAGCGGCGAAGCGCATGGTTGCGGAAACTTTGAAAGAGCCCGGCTGTCTGATCTATGAGTTCAGCCAGATCCTCGGACACGCAAACCGGTTCCGCGTGTATGATGAGTGGCAGGACCAAACCGCGCTTGAGGCACATTTCATCACCCCGCATATGGCCGAGTTTCAGGCTGTTTTGGGTGAAGTCGGCGTCACCTCCAGCGAGATTTACCGCGTTGTGGGCGGTGAGAAGCTGCCGCTGTGATAGGACGTCAGTCCCACAAGTGGCCTTCGGCGAACTCGACCGAATTTCCAGAGGGGTCTCGGATATACAGTGATCGCGCGCCATTTGGCCAATCGAACTCGGCCTCGACAGGTACGTTCCATTCAAGCAGGTGTTTGCGCATCTCTTCGATCTGATTTCTCGACAGGGTCATACAAACGTGCCCCGGTCCGCGCGCGCCATGCGGCGGAACCGGCAGGTCCGGGTTCCCCGGCGGCTGTTCTGTTTCGTCGGCATTGAAGAGCAACAACACTGCTGCTCCAACCCGATAAAACACATGCCGGTTTGCGACGCGCTGGATTCGCTCAAGGGCGAGGATGTCCCCATAGAACTTCTCGGCCGCGTCCAGATCATCCACATAAAGCGCGGCTTCCAGGATGCCCTCGGGCGGCGGTATGGTCCGGGTGACCTTCATGCCTTAACCCTATCACAATCCGGCGTTTTCGTCACCTGCGCGGGCGGCGATCCCGTTTGCGTTGCGGCGCGGAATTGAGTGCGGGTGCGGGCAAGCTGTCCCATTGGCCGGGTTCCAGCCCGTCCAGTGTCCAATCGCCGATGCGCGCTCGGATCAGACGCAGGGTTGGATGGCCGACAGCTGCAGTCATGCGCCGAACCTGCCGATTGCGGCCTTCGCGCAGCGTAAGCTCAATCCAGCAATCAGGCACCGTCTGCCGTACTCGGATCGGAGGGTTACGCGGCCACAGCCCCTCGGGTTCGTCGATCAAGCGGGCCTTGGCTGGACGCGTCACCCCATCCTTCAGCTCGACCCCGTCGCGCAATGCTTTGAGAGAGGCTGCGTCGGGCAGGCCTTCGACCTGAACCCAATAGGTTTTCGCCATCTTGTGCTTGGGGTCAGAGATCTGTGCCTGAAGCTTCCCGTTGTCGGTCAACAGCATCAGTCCTTCGCTGTCGCGATCCAACCGCCCGGCGGGATACACACCGGGCAGGTCAATGAAATCCGACAAAGTGCTGCGCGGCGAATCCGCGTTTGCGCGGTCGGTGAACTGCGGCAGCACGTCGAAGGGTTTGTTGAATCGAATGAACCAGCTCATGACCTCGCCATAGCCCGCGGGCCACACTGGTGCAACCTGTGGATAACTGTCACGTGCCTGTTACGGATTCGGCTTACCCAGTCTGCGACATATTGTGGAAACTCAGGGCTTGTCAGAGTTTTAACACGATATATAGTTATCTTAAGGCCGGGGCGGGTGTTCCCCGCTCTGATGTCAAAAACGGGCAGAGCAGAGCGAGGAGCGATTCTGATATGGATGGAGACTTCAGGACCGAATTTGTCAGGGAACCCGGTGCGCTAAAGCATCATCCGGCATTGGTTTTGAACGCCGATTATCGCCCCTTGTCTTATTACCCACTGTCCCTGTGGCCCTGGCAAGAAGCGATCAAGGCGGCCTGGTTGGATAGGGTGGACATTGTGGCTGAGTACGACGAGGTCGTCCGAAGCCCGAGTACCGAGATCCGAATACCGTCGGTCGTTGTTCTCAAAGACTATGTAAAACCCAGAAAGCGCGTGGCCTTCACGCGCTTTAATTTATTTCTGAGGGACGAATTCCGCTGTCAGTACTGCGGAAGCCGTGGAGATCTGACCTTTGACCACGTGGTTCCCCGTGCCGCGGGTGGCGTGACCAGTTGGCAGAATGTGGTTGCGGCTTGCAGCCCCTGCAACCTCAAGAAAGGTTCTAAATCGCTGCGTCAGGCGGGGATGACCCTGCGCAAGCCTCCGCGTCAGCCCGATGCCGAGGCGTTGCGGAATATCGGCCGCAAGTTCCCGCCGAACCACCTGCACGACAGCTGGATCGACTTTCTTTACTGGGATGCGGAACTGGACGAGCTTTAATCTCTATTTGGCGCGGAATGCGGCCAGCCAGACCAGAACCAGACCAGCCGAGATGAGGGCGTTCCACCCGGCCATGGAAAGGCCGAACATCTCCCAAGGGATCTCGTCGCAGCGGACCAGTGGCGCGGACATAATCTGATCCATCAGTTCTTGTGTCGAAAGACCACCGATATCGCCCGACGTGCAACTGCTGGGGCCTTCCCACCATTTCTGCTCGACCCCAGCGTGGAACACGCCAATCCCGGCTGTGACCATGGCTGCCATTGCGCCCAAAAGGGGCAGGGGGCGAATCCCAGGGAAGGCAAAAGCCAGCACGCCAATCACGACTGCCGCGCCGTGTGGATAGCGTTGCCAGATGCACATTTTGCACGGGGCCATGCCACCCAGATGCTGGAAGCCCCAAGCCCCCAGCAATAGTGCAGCCGAGCCACCGGCAGCGATCAGGATCAGGAATCTCTTCCGTGTCATAGGTACCTCACCGCCAAGAACCCGCCGAACAGCAGGATGACAAACAGAGTAAACATAAGACCCAGACGCTTTTCGATGAAGACGCGAATGGGCTCGCCAAAGCCCCAAAGCAGGCCTGCGACGATAAAGAACCGAAGCGCGCGCGCCAGAATCGACGTGGCGATGAACGTGCCCAAGGGCATGCCCGTCCAGCCTGACATGATGGTGACAACCTTGTACGGGAAAGGCGTGACTCCAGCGCCCAGCACTGCCCAAAAGCCAAAATCGTTGAACTTGGTGTTGAACTGCTCCATGGCTTCCGCTTTGCCCATGGATTCAAGGATGGGCTGGCCGATGCTCTCATAGAAGAACGCACCGATGGCGTATCCCAGCAGTCCACCCAGAACCGAAGCGACCAGTGCAACCGATGCAATCAACCACGCGCGCGAGGGGCGTGCAATGATCATGGGAATCATCAGAACATCTGGGGGGATCGGAAAGAACGAGCTTTCGATGAATGCCACGATGGCCAAAGCCCAAAGGGCATGCGGGTGTTCGGCCAGACGAATGGTCCAGTCATAGAGTGATCGCAACATCCGGTGCTAAAATCCCAGTCTCGTGTTGAGCCAGCCAAACCATGTGGCTGACAGGCCGTCAACAGGACGGAGGTAAAACAAACTGAATATCGGTTGTTTTTTGCCTCTGGACCTTCCTGAACTTGGACGCTAATCCAGTGTTCGTGGCCCAAGTGGCGGAATGGTAGACGCAGGGGATTCAAAATCCCCCGCCTTCACGGGCGTGAGAGTTCGAGTCTCTCCTTGGGCACCACATCGCATCTATCGACTAGTGTGATCGGCAGTTTCAGTGTGGTGCGGTCACGGATCAGGTCGCATGGCAAGCCAGACCAAAAAGCCGATATAGGCGAAAACGCTGAGGTTGAGCGCGGTGTCAATGAATTGGCCGCTCATGTTCTACCCTCCCGCCTGAGGCTCTTGAACAAGCAGATCACCAGGATCGGTACGATAAAGACGAAGGCGATCGCTGACAGTGCGATGATGGACCTGACCAATGATATGTCACCGACCAAAATCATCGCCAGACCCAATGCCCCAAGGATGATGCCCCAGATCGTTCTAAGCCTGGGCGAAGGGTTGTCATCCCCGTCAGCGCCTATCATTGCAAGGGTGAAGCCTGCGCTGACGACGCTGGTGACCACGAACAGGAACGCCGCCACGATAGTTGCGGTTCGCGTTATCGGATCCAGCGGAAATCGTTCAAGCAGGGCAAATGTGGTGGCGTCCAGGTTTTCAGCGTTGACGGCGGACAATGCTCCGTCCTGCCGCAGCGCATCGAAAAAGCCCAGACCTCCGAACACGCCGAACCACAGGATGGAAAACAGGGTAGGCGTGACGACGACTCCGATCAGGAATTCGCGGATCGTGCGCCCGCGTGAAATCCGGGCGATGAAGATGCCGACAAAGGGTGACCAGGCCAACCACCAGATCATGTAATTCAGCGTCCAGCCCTGAAACCAGCCGACCAGAATGTCGTCAAAAAACTCGGCTGTCGAAAATCCTGCAGGCAGGACGCCGAACAGGTAACGTCCAAATCCGGTGACGATGCCGTCCATCAAGTAGGACGTTGGGCCTAGCACCAAAAGATAGACCATCATCCCAACTGCGATCAGCATCGCGGCATTCGAGAGCCGGGCCATCCCGTCGCTCAGGTCGCGTCGCAGGGGGATGATGAATGCGATGCACAGCAAAACGAAGACAGGCAGGGTCAGAACGCTAGGGGAGTCGACGCCGATCAGCCCTGCCAATCCGGTCTGGATCTGAAAGACGCCCATTGCCAAAGACCCTGCCAGCCCGACGGCGATGGCCACGATCGAGAGCAGGTCGAAAAGCCAGCCCATTGCTCTGGTCCAGCGGGCCTCGCCCAATGCGTCCAGAACCGGGGCGCTTAGCAATAAGGTGCGGCCGCGGCGATAGGCGAAATAGGCGATGACCAGACCGACAATTCCGTAGATGGCCCAAGCGTGGAAACCCCAGTTCAGATAGGTCACGAACATGGCCTGGCTGGCTGCCCTGGCGTCTGGGCTGTATTGGCGGAGAACTTCGTAATGGGTCAGGGGTTCCGCCGCCCCGTAAAACAGCAGCCCGACGCCCATTCCAGCGGCAAACAGCATTGCGATCCATGCAGGGGTCGAGAATTCGGGCTCTGCGGTGTCGGGGCCAAGGCGAATGTCTCCGAACCGCGACAGGGCAAGGTATAGGGACACAAACAACAGCGCGCTAACCTCGAGCATGATGAACCAGCCACGACTGCTGAACTGTGTCGCCACGGCCGCGGCCGCGATACGGCCCAGCCCGTGTGGGTCGGCGATACCCCAGGCCGCGATGGCCGCGCTGATCGCCAGGGCGATCACAAGCATCGGGCTGGGAGATTTTCCGTCCACGGTCCAGAGCCCTTTCGTTCGGTCCTTTGAAGCACTTGGTCGTGGCACTGAGCCTAGATTGTGACTTTTAAAGTTTCAAAGTGTTTATGCGTGGTTAGCGAACGTGAACCGGCTCGGTCCAAGCCTGTCGCACCGATTGGTGCCAAAACCCGTGTTTAAAGGGGGGAAAGTTTCGGAAACGTCTTCACATCTGCCGATCCGCGCTGTCTGGCCCGGTGCGGGGGTTGACAAGCGGAGTGTCTGAATGAAACGTCAAATATGTTGGGAGACTTTTGATTTTCAGATGCTTGACCCGTTGCAAGACGGGCGCGCTTGCCGTACCGGCAAGGTCCCTGGACGGGGGCCGCTGATCGGTTTCTCATCCACAATAAGAATTGGGAGTTCTCAAAAATGAAAAACAGCAGCAAGCTTAGCCTGGGCGCGGTCGTAACTGCCGCACTTATGGCTCCGGCCGCTTATGCAGAAGAATTCATCACCATCGGTACCGGCGGCGTGACCGGCGTTTACTATCCGACTGGTGGCGCGATCTGCCGTCTGGTGAACAAAGGCCGCAAAGAGCACGGCGTGCGTTGCTCGGTCGAGTCGACCGGTGGTTCGGTCTACAACATCAACACCATTCGCGAAGGCGAGCTGGAGTTCGGTGTTGCGCAGTCCGACTGGCAGTACCACGCCTATAACGGCAGCTCGAAATTTGAAGAGGCTGGCCCCTTCGAAAACCTGCGCGCCGTTTTCTCGGTACATCCTGAGCCGTTCACCGTTGTTGCGCGTGCCGACTCCGGCATCACCAACTTCGAAGACCTGAAGGGCAAGCGCGTCAATATCGGCAACCCCGGTTCCGGTCAGCGCGGCACCATGGAGGTTCTGCTGGGCGAAATGGGTTGGTCCACCGATGATTTCGAACTGGCGACCGAGCTGAAGGCGGCTGAACAGTCGGCGGCTTTGTGCGACAACCAGATCGACGCAATGGTCTACACCGTTGGTCACCCGTCGGGTTCGATCCAGGAAGCCACCACCGCATGTGACTCGGTTCTGGTGAACGTCAGCGGCGAAGCCGTAGACAAGCTAGTCAACGACAACTCGTTCTACCGCACCGCAACCATCCCCGGTGGCATGTATCGCGGTTCGGATGGCGACACCTCGACCTTTGGTGTTGGCGCGACCTTCGTGACTTCGGCAGACGTGTCGGAAGATGCGGTTTATGCAGTTGTCAGCTCGGTCTTCGAGAACTTCGATGACTTCAAAAAGCTGCACCCGGCATTTGCCAACCTCAAGCCCGAAGAAATGATTGCAGACGGCCTGTCGGCTCCGCTGCATCCGGGCGCCGAGAAGTACTACAAAGAAAAAGGCTGGATTCAGTAAGCCAGACCTGACGCAGGGTGCCTACGGGCGCCCTGCAACCCAAGCCCGAATAAATCGGGTGGATTAGAAGGCCGAAAAGGCCGCGACGGGGAGACATTTCATGAGTTCCGACACACAATCCAATCGTCCGCTATCCGAAGAAGAACTACAGGACCTTGTAGCCTCGTCCGATGCGGGTGGACGCAATCCGGTCGGCAATGTCGGAGTATTTCTGGCCGTCGTCGCCGCAATCTGGTCGATTTTTCAGGTCGTGTTGGCCTCACCCCTTGCGAATTACGTGCTGCCCGGCAGCATCGTGAACAACGCGCGACAGTTCCATCTGGCCTTTGCGATGTTCTTGGCCTTTGCGGCCTATCCGGCGTTGAAGTCAAGCCCACGCGATCACATCCCGATTCAGGATTGGATCATGGGCCTTCTGGGCGCGTTTGTCGCGCTGTACGGCTATTTCTTCTACCAAAAGATCGTCGATGCGGGTGGTCTTGCGGATGACACAGACAAATGGGTCGCATTGCTTGGCCTGCTATTGCTGTTCGAGGCCGCGCGGCGCGCGCTTGGCCCGGCAATGGCGATCATTGCGACGATCTTCCTGGCTTATGTTTTCTTCGGCTCATCCGATTGGGTGCCCGAGGTGATCCGCTGGAAAGGCGCGAGCCTGAAAAAGGCGATGAGCCATATGTGGATCACGTCCGAGGGCGTGTTTGGTATCGCGCTTGGCGTATCCACGAAATTCGTGTTCCTGTTCGTGCTGTTCGGAGCCTTGCTCGATAAGGCCGGAGCAGGGAACTACTTTATCAAAATGGCATTTGGCGCACTGGGCCACCTGCGCGGTGGTCCGGCCAAAGCGGCCGTTGTGGGCTCGGCGGCGACCGGCCTGATCTCGGGCTCGTCCATCGCCAACGTTGTCACCACCGGCACATTCACCATCCCGCTGATGAAGCGCGTTGGGTTCAGCAGTGAGCAGGCGGGATCGGTTGAGGTTGCCAGTTCGGTGAACGGCCAGATCATGCCCCCCGTTATGGGTGCTGCTGCCTTCCTGATGGTGGAATATGTGGGCATCTCCTATGTCGAGGTGATCACCCACGCCTTCCTGCCGGCGGCGATCTCTTACATCGCGCTGGTCTACATCGTGCACCTTGAGGCGGTTAAGCGGAACATGCCCACGCTGGGCGACCGCGACGTGCATCTGGCACGGACCGTTGTGGGGATGCTGTCCTTCTTCCTGGTTTTTGCTGGCCTCTGTTACGGCTCGCAATTCCCGGTCGAAGCAGTGACCAATTGGGTGCCGTCCATGGCCGGTCTGATCCTCAGCCTGATCGTCTGCGCTGTTTACGTGGTGCTGCTGAAGCTGGCCGCAACCGTGCCGGACCTTGAGCCGGACGATCCAAACGCGAAAGAGGTGCAACTGCCCGTCATCGCGGAGATCTATAAAGCCGGTCTACACTATCTGCTGCCGATCATCGTGCTGGTCTACTTCCTGATGATCGAACAGAAATCGCCCGGCCTGTCCGCCTTCTGGGCGACGGCACTGTTGTTCGTGATCCTGCTGACGCAGAAACCGCTCAAGGCGATCTTCCGCGGGCAAAGCAACGTCTACAACACCTTCATCGATGGCGTTGCCGACCTGTGGCAGGGCCTGATTGACGGCGCGCGCAACATGATCGGGATCGCTCTGGCCACGGCCACGGCCGGCGTGATCGTGGGCACCGTGACCCTGACCGGTGTGGGGCAGGTAATGGCCGATCTGGTCGAGTTCCTGTCGGGCGGCAATCTGATCCTGATGCTGGTGATGGTCGGCCTGCTCAGCTTGATCCTTGGCATGGGCCTGCCGACCACCGCGAATTACATCGTGGTCAGCTCGCTGATGGCGGGTGTGGTTGTCGAACTGGGCGCGCAGAGCGGGTTGATCGTGCCGCTGATCGCGGTGCACCTGTTCGTGTTCTATTTCGGGATCATGGCGGACGTGACTCCGCCGGTTGGGCTCGCCAGTTTTGCAGCGGCCGCTGTATCGGGTGGCGATGCGATCAAGACGGGCTTTACGGCGTTCTTCTACTCGCTGCGCACCGTTGCCTTGCCGTTCGTGTTCATCTTCAACACCGACCTGCTGCTGATCGATGTAACCTGGATCGAGGGGATAACAGTGGCGATATTTGCCACCATTGCCATCCTGGTCTTTACCGCAGGTACAATGGGTTACTTCCTGACCCATAGCCGTATCTACGAAAGCGTCGCGCTGATCTTTGTGGCCTTTGCCCTGTTCAGGCCGGATTTCTTCATGGACCGGATTTCTCCACCCTTCACCTCGGTCGAGCCGTCTGCCTTTGTCGAGACGATAGGGCAAACACCACCGGGCACCGAAGTGCGGATGGTGATCAGCGGGCCGGACTTCGACACGCTGGAAATGACGGACACCACAGTCGTCGTGCCTGTTGGCAGCGAAGAAGGTGGCCAAGCGCGCGTTGATGCGATGGGTCTGTTGCTGATCGAAGAAGACGGGTTGGTCAAACTTGAAGAACCGATGTTTGGATCCCCGGTTGCCGACGATCTGGACATCTTTGACTACTATGGGGATGAGGCCGTGCGCCTGACCTCGGTCAGCCTGCCGTCCAGCCAGCCGCCGAAGCAGCTGATCTACATTCCGGCAATGCTGTTGCTGGGTCTGATCGCTTTCCTGCAACGCAGCCGTGCCGCCAGAAAAGAAGAGGTGCCCGCATGACAAACGCTGTTCTTTGTGCTGTCGACATCAGCAATGGTGATCTTGATTCACCGGTTCTGAAAAAGGCGGCTGCGCTGGCAGATCAAGAGAACGCACAGCTGGATGTGGTGACCGTCCTGCCGGATTTCGGAGAAAGCTGGGTGTCCGGCTTTTTCGAAAGCGATTTCCACGACAAGGCGATGGAAGAGGCGCATTCTAAGCTGGCCGAGATGTGTGTCGCAACCGTCGGGGCCGAGCGGAACCAAAAGATCCGACATGTGGTCGCAACGGGCACTGCCTATCAGGAAATCCTAAAAACCGCAGAAAGCGCAGGCAGCGATCTGATTGTGATCGGGGCGCACAAACCGGACTTCAAGGATTACTTGCTGGGCCCGAATGCCGCGCGTGTGGTGCGGCATTCGAACGTCTCGGTCTACGTGGTGCGCTGAGGTTACTCGGCCAGGCCAAGGGCGCACAGGTGCTCAAAGCCCGGCAAAACGTCTTTGCTGTCACGCAATTCCAGCACCAGCCGTGCTTGGGGCGCACAGTCAACCAGCGCCTCAAAAACCGGCTGCCAATTGACGCTGCCCTGACCGGGGCGCCAATGGCGGTCGGCATAGCCGTCTGCGTCCTGCAGGTGCACATGGGCAAGTTTATCGGCAGCGGCCCGAACGTAGTAGTCGACCGGCGGCGCGCCGTTTGAGCCATGCGCATAGTGCGCATGTCCGGTGTCCAGCGAAACGCGCACATATTTCGAACCGAAGCTTTCGGCTAAATCGACGCGATAGGTCGGGTCAATGTCTTCGATGTTTTCGATCACCAACTCGACACCGTGCGTCTGGGCGCGCTCGACAATCGGGTTCATGGTTTCATGCACCCGTAACATTTGGTTTTGCCGAGCGTTGAGGGTCATGTTCAGGTTGTTGTGGTCCCATGTGGTGTAAGGGGAATGCACAACCATTTGCGTCGCCCCCAAGCGCGTTGCGACGTCCAACCCCTGGTTAATTCGTTTCTGGATAACAGCGCGGATTTCTGGGTCACGGCAATCTAAGGGCAGGTCATAAAACGGCCCGTGGATGCCAAGTCGCCCGGTATATCCCGTGAGGGCGGATTTCGCCATTTCTATCAGAGGGTCAGCCGCGTCTCCGAGATTATCAGGGAGCAGAAAATCCTGAATCTCCAGGTCGCGCTGCCCGTCGATCAACCAGTCCCGATGCGCTGCCAGATCAGCAACCATCAGCGCCGCGCCTACTTTCAGTTTGGTCATGAAATCTTTGCCCTTTCTTGGTCGCCGCCTTGATAGAGCCGGCGTGTGACAGAAGGGCGACAGGGGATCAGTAACCGGTCATTTCAAGGTATCCCCGGCCTGAATGGCTGCCGCTGATCTGGACCGGGCCTTCCCAGTACTCGAATCGAGTGGCCATCCACGCGTCGGGCACCAGCGCCGAGACTTCGACGTCCAGATTGCGGTAGGGCAGAGTGACGCGCCACGTTATGGGGACGTCGCGGCCAGCGACCGGGGCAGTGGCAAGGGGTTCGAAAGCGACCGAGCCGTCAGGGATTGCAGTTGTTGTGCCATCGGCAGCGATCCACGTGGCTGCCGTGAAGTCTCCGCGGTCTCCGCGCAGACGAAAGGCCATCATCTTGTCACCCTCATCAAAGCTGAGCGAAAACCAATCCCACCCGCTTTGATCCGCGGCCAAAGGCTGCGAGGACCATTCGCGATCCAACCAGCCTTGCCCGGTGACCTCGACTTCGCCATCTGGAAGACGCAGAACGCCTTCGACCTGATAGAACGGCTGGGAATAGTAATAGCTGGCCTGACCATCTGCGGATTTAACCGAGTAGCCATCCTGACCGTGAAACACCAGCGGCCCCTGGGCGTCGAGCTTGAGGTCATAGCCAAAATCAGCGCCATTCGCCGACAGGATGACGTTGTTCGGGTCCGGGCCGCGCATATGCCATTCATCAATCCATGCTTCAAAAGGCGCAGCCGTTACCCCGGCCTGACCGATCCCACCACGCGAGAGACGTTCTGCAAAATAGTGCTTGTCCGGCGTGGTTACAGCCGCGTGCCCCATCCAGATCTGGGGGCTTTGCCAACCGCCTGTCTCCTCTGGCTTCAACGCCGACCGAAATAACGTCCACTGAATGCCATAATCGCGCCCGTCCTCGCCCTTGAGGTTTGCGGTCAGGTACCACCACTCGATCCGATAGGCTGGATGGGGGCCGTGATCCTGAGGGAACTGAAACTGATAGCCGGCCTGCGGCACCGCGAACCCTTCGGCAGAGCCGCCAAGACCGGCGTAACCTTGAGCGCGGGCAAATCCGGGCAGGGCGAGCACGAGGATGAGAAACCAGACCTTAACGTTCATTGGCGAAAACCCTCAATAAATCCGCTGGCGGCAGGCGCAGCAGGCGGGCGGCGGGCAGGGCGGCTGCGACGGCAGCGGCCAGCAGGGTCAGACCGAAAAGATAGATCCAATCAGCCGGGAACAGGAACATGGGCAGGCGCCAGCCAAAGGCCTCAACATTGATGACGGCCAGCAGGGTCCAGGCCAACGCCAGACCCAGCGGCAATGCCAAAACCGCGGTCATCGCGGCCAGCAAAACACTGCGCAACAGCTCAAGCCGGGCTAGTTCGGCACGCGTAAGCCCCAGCGCCCAGACAGGCGCAATTTGCGGCAAGCGTTGGGTCCACAAGGTAAGCAGACTGGTCAGGATGGCAAACCCTGCAACACCCAGCGTCAGGATATTCAGGGCCGAGGTTACCACAAATGTCTTTTCAAATACGGCCATCGACTGTGCCTTTAGCGCCGCCTGTTGGATGACGGCGCGCGGCGGCAGGTCGAATTGCTCACGCAGCCTCTGCGTCTTTTCGGTCGCGCGATCCGGGTCCATACGAATACCAAACCGCCGCGTTTCAGCGCCCGGAGCGATCGCATCCAGTTGCGGCATCGACACGATGGCTTGGCCTGTCGGGTTGCCATAGTCGGAATAGACCCCGGCGATGGGCAATGTGACGGACTGGGTCAGCGCCAGGGTATCGCCGGGCCAAAGGTTCTCGCGACGCGCGAGCTGTTCGTTGATCAACACGGCAGATCCGTCAAGGACTTGATCCCAAACGCCGTCCACCGAGGCGATCAGAGGCCATTTCTCGCGATAGGTCTCGTCGTCGATAATGCCATAGAGGAACAGCGGTCCTGATGAATGCGCCAGCTCGACATTGCGGATCGGAAGAACTGCATTCACCTGCGGGGCCAACCATTCTGCGATCCGCAGCCCTTGCTGGTCATCGTTTGCGGTCACATAGACTTCGGACGTCAGGCGTTGGTCCAGCCAACCTGTAAAGGTCAACCGAAAGCTGGAAACCATTGTGCCTACACCGATATTCGCGGCCAGAGCCAGCAGCAAGGCCATCAAGGCCAGCGACAGTCCGGGCAATTGCGCGCGCATGTCTGACCAGACCCATTGCGCAACGGGCCCCTTTGCGACGCGTTGCATCAGGATCAGTACACGCGACAACAGATAGGGCAGCACCAGCGCGGCCCCGACCAGCAGCCCACCGACCATGATGAAACCTGCAACCAATCCTCCTATCAGCAGCAGGGCCAGTACTCCGCCCGCAATAGCAGCTAAGCCTGCAAGTGCGACAAGCCAGTTGCCCGAGGCCGCGCTGCGCCAGGCCTGCAGCCCCGCTCCGCTGAGGATTGGCATCCGGGACAGGCGATACAAGGCATGCCCACTGGCCAGAAAGGTGCCGCCCAAGGCCATGGCTAGCCCGGCCAATGCCCATTGCGGTTGCAGGGTAATCTGACCGCTCACCGGCGCGCCGTAGAGCCCGCGCAGCGTTGCCGCGACATCCGGCAGCAGCGCGCCTGCCAGAAAGAAGCCCAGCACCAGACCCAATACCCCGCCGATGATAGCAAGGATCGAAAGTTCGGCCATGATCAGCCAGACCAGTCGCCGCATCGAGACCCCCAGCGCGCGCAAGGTACGGATCATCCCCCGTCGTTGGGCAAAGGCCAGCCCGACTGTGCCATGCACGATGAAGAGGCCGACCGCGAATGAGAGTAAGCCAAAGGCGGATAGGTTGAGGTGGAAACTGTCTGTCAACTGGGCTGTATCCAGCTGTGATGCTGCGGCGACGCGCTGTAAGCCCGGTGCGATCTCGGACAGCGGAGGAACAGAGCCCGGTTGTCCAGGTAAAATGATCAGGCGCGAGATCTCTCCGGGCCGGTCCAGCAGAACCTCTGCTACGCCAATATCGGTGAGGATCAGGTCGGGCGGTAAGGAATTGCTAATCAGGACTGGCGGTAAGCCCGGTTGGGTGGACAGCAGGGGCTGCACTTCCGGAGTGGTCAGCAATCGGCCCGGCGCGGTCAGCAGATCGGCAGGGTCCGGGGGCGTCTCGCTTTGTTCAACCTCGGCGACCGCGGGCAGCGCGGGATAGGCGACAAAGTCGACACCCAAAAGTCGTAGGGTACGCCCATTGACCCGCAAGGGACCTTCCAACACCGCCGCGACCTGCCAGCCCGCCCGCCGCAACGCGACGTATTGCGACAGGGGGATTGCGCCACTTGCGTTGTGCAACTCGTCATATTGGCCCAGAGCCAACTGATCGGCGGCGCGCTCGTAGCTGGCGCGCGCCTCTGCGTTGATGGCCTGCACCGCCGACCAAAGCCCGGTCGCCAAAGCAAGGCCAATCAACAGCGTCGCCAGTTGCAGCCGATGCGCCCGCCAATGCGACGCCAGCGCCTGAATGACGGCCAGTGTCATGCGATGTGCCCACCCGACAGGTGCACGCGGCGATCAAGACGCCCCGCAATCTCGGCAGAGTGCGTGACCAACAGCAAAGCGGCGCCAGTGTCCGCGACCAAAGACAGCATCAGGTCCAGCACCGTTGCACTGGCGGTTTCATCCAGGTTCCCTGTTGGCTCATCCGCCAACAGCAGTTTCGGTCGGGCGGCCATGGCGCGACCGATGGCGACGCGTTGCTGCTGACCACCCGAGAGATTCTCGGGGTAGCGTTGCAGCAAGTCGGACAGACCCAGCCGCTGGGCCAGATGCGCGCTCCATTCGGGGTCGTGGCATCCCGCAAGCCGGGCATGAAAGGACAGGTTCTGATCTACGGTCAAAGACGGGATCAGGTTGAACTGCTGAAACACCAAGGATAGCGCGCTTCGGCGCAATGCCGCGCGCCCCGGATCATCCAATTGCGACAGGGCTGTGCCATCCAGAGTGATTTCTCCGCCATCCACGGTGTCGAGGGCCGCCGCCAGGTTCAGCAGAGTGCTTTTGCCGCTGCCACTTTCGCCGGTCAGGGCCAGCGTCTGCCCACGATCCAATGTCAACGACACGTCGCGCAATACCGGGCGTCCGCCGGGATAGGATTTCTGAACCCTGTCAAATGTCAGAAGCATGTTGGTCCCCATTTTCAGTAGGATTTGCAACAGTTTCGCCGACTGTCCAGTGGTGACAATGGATCGGTTCCTTTCGCCGCACTCTGCCCGGATCGGGGCGGGTTGTGTCACAGGCCTGCGCGGGTCATTGTGGCACTGTTTGTGGTCATTAGAAATCAGGATGAAAAAACATGACCTTGTCGCAGCAAATCCTTTGGGGCAGCTTGTTTCTGGGGCTGTGCTTTCTGGTCGAGATCATCCTGCTGACCCTGTGCACCGTCATGATAAACAAGCTGATCGAACGATGGGAGAACAAGGGCGTCATCTTGGCGACAGCGGGTCCGATTGCGACCGCGCTGGCCTTCATCGTTCTGACCCACACCATTCAGGTCTGGATCTGGGCGATCGTCTGGGTCATGTACGACGTTCTGCCGGATTGGAACACGGCGCTGTATTTCTCATTGGTGTCGTTCACAACGCTCGGCTACGGCGACATCGTACTGGGCGAGGATTTGCGGATATTCGGCACCTTCGCGGCGGTCACGGGTCTGTTGGCGTTTGGTTTGTCTACCGCCTACATGGTCGCCCTGATGACCCGCGTGTTTCAGGAACGGTTCATGTCCTAAAGGATCGGCGCGAACAGCCGCGCTAGCGGTGCACCGAGGCGGATATGGACCGGTTGCTGCGCAAGCGTGCGTGATAACTCATAGCTGTTTGCAAAATCGTCCTCCAGCATCGCGGCAAGGGCGGCCGCGGCCTGCGCATCAAAGAACAGCGCCATAGCCTCGAAATTCAAACGAAAAGATCGATTGTCCAGGTTGGTAGTCCCGACAGCCGCCAGTGCGTCATCAACCAGGAATACTTTCTGGTGCAAGAAGCCGTCAGTATAGCGCAAGACCTGCGCGCCGCAGGCTCGGATTTCATCGAAATAGGCAAAGGCAGCCAACCAGGGCAAGCGGTGGTCGATAGTATCTGGCACAAGGATACGCACATCAACGCCGCGCATGGCGGCATGTTTCAGGGCCGTCATAATGTCGATATCAGGCACGAAGTAGGGCGATGCGATCCAGATTCTGTGCTGCGCCTCGGTGATGGCGGCAAAGAACATCATCGCCCCGGTTTCGGTCTCGTCCCCCGGTCCGGTCGCCACCAGCAAAGCGTTCATGTCCTGATCGGATACCGTACCGGCCCAGTCCAACTGGTCGATCAGATCTTCTTCATGTGCCCAGTGCCAATCCTCGATGAAAATGAGCTGCAATTGCCGAACGATATGGCCGGTCATCTTGATATGTGTGTCGCGCCAGCGCCCGAAATGCGGGTCTTGGCCCAGATACTCGACCCCCACATTATGCCCACCGATAAAGCCCGTCTCACCGTCGATGATGACCGTCTTGCGGTGATTTCGGTAATTCAGCTGAAACCGGAATTTCGGCCCGCGCTGCTCGCTGGGGTCCACGACCGCGATACCGGCGTCACGCATTTCCTCGATATATTCGGTGGTCAGGGCATAGCTGCCTACTGCGTCCATCATGAACCGGACGCTGACACCACGTTTGGCTGCTGCGATCAGTTTGTCTTTAAGCTGCTGACCCAGCGCATCGTCCCGCACGATGTAGAACTGAATGAGAACGTAAACCTGTGCCGCGTCGATGGCCTCGAAAATCGCGTCGAATGTGGCCTGCCCATCGACCAGCAACTCGGCCCCGTTCCCGCGCGAGACGGGCATGTGTGCCAGTGCCTCGAAGGGGCGCGGGTTGATCAGCATCTTATCTGCGTTCGGTTTCGAGTAGTCAGCGAAGGTTTTGATCCCTTCGACCACGCGCTGGCTTTCCTTCCGAGCGATCCGATAGCCGCGGAACCGGTGGTGCCCCAGAAACAGATATAGCGGCACGCCGAACACCGGAGCAGCGATCAGAAAGACCACCCAACCGACCGCACCCTGAGGGGTTCGCGCGGTTTGGGCCGCGCGAACCGCGAAGACAATTGCCGTGGCATAAAGCGCAAAGACGGATACGGAAACAAGCAATGTCCACATGGGGTTATCGGACTCCGAAGACGGTTCAGTTCGCCCCAGTGTAGATGCGTGACCAGTCTTGCGCCATATCTACGATCACCCACCCCATTTCGGGACCTTTGTCCAGACCATCGACCAACTTGCCAATCGGGCTTTCGCGGTCATAGGCCCATTCACGCTCGGCATCTGTATGATGCACCAGAACGCCCAACCGCGGTCCGTCGCCCGCCGTGGTCCACTCCATCATCGCAAAATCACCGTCCGAGTTGCCACCCGCCAAGATCGGGCGCCTGCCGATGGTGCGTTCGATATTAATCGGTTTGCCCTCTTTGTCGTCCACAAAGGCGATATCAGGGGTTTTGGTGATGACCGGAGTGCCGTCAGCGCTGTCATAGGCAGTACCGGTGTA
The DNA here is from genome assembly GCF_056539265.1 of Ruegeria sp. BC3. NCBI lineage: Bacteria > Pseudomonadati > Pseudomonadota > Alphaproteobacteria > Rhodobacterales > Roseobacteraceae > Ruegeria > Ruegeria sp. BC3. The sequence goes on along the minus strand of NZ_JBQFUP010000001.1, from coordinate 567,611 downwards.
TGTGCCCAGAACCTGTTCGGGTGGGATGCCATAGGCCTCTTCGGCGAAAACGCGCATGAAGTGCAGTCCGCCGCCAGAAACAATGTATGTCTTGAAGCCTTCGTCGCGCAGATAACGCAGCAGCTCGACCATCGGTTGATAGGTCATCTGATCATAGGGCATATCGGTTTCGGGGTGGCGGGCGGTCTCCAGCCAGTCGGCGACTGCGTCCTGAAATTCGTCCACCGAAACGCCCGAGTGCGAAGCATTTACAACCTCAATCAGGGCATCATGGCCGCCTTGCAGCACGGTGTTCAGGTCCCCGTCAGCTGCGGCCTGCAATGTCGGAGAGGTCAGGATCGATGGATCGTCTGCGGCCAATTCAGCCAGCCGGTCCATGGCAAAAAACAGTTGGAAATACACGGGTTGTTCGGCCCAGAGCGTGCCATCATTGTCGAAAACGGCGATCCGTTCGGCAGGCGTCACGTATTCAGGCCGTTCTGGGTCGGTGACGGCCGCGACAAAGTCGATGATCCGGTCTTTGTTGTCGGTGTCGTTCCAACTGGGCAGCGGGTCGGCAAGCAGGGATAGCGGGGCGCAGGCAAGCACAGCGGTGAGAAGTAGATGTCGCATTGGAAGCTCATTCACATTCAAGAAAAAAAGGGCCGCCAAAGAAGTGGCGGCCCGGTTTGGATTTACACGCGACTTAGTTGTTTGTCGGTGTTTCCAGTTTCTGCATCACCTGATCCAGGTTGAAGCTTGCCGCTTTCTGGCGCGGTGGGAATTCCTCGAAGGTTGCGAGGAAGCTACCTACGTATTGCTGGGCCGGAACCAGGAAATACGCGCGATCCAGCAGCCAGTCATAGTAGGTGTTGGACGTGCGATAGGCGCGCTCATACGGGTCGCGACGCAGGTTCACGATCAGCGGGATGCGCAGCTCGGTCCAGGGTTCGATCCATGCGCGCAGCGTCGCCCAGGCTTTCTGCTCAAGGAAGATCAGCTTCCAGTCGTCATAGCGCAGCGCTGTCAGGTCGCCGTCATCCGAGAAATAGAAGATCTCAGAGCGCGGGCTTTCTGTGGTTTCGCCGGTCAACAGGGGCAGGATGTTGTAGCCATCCAGATGCACCTTGTAATCGCGGCCCATACCTGACGAGCTATAGCCAGCTTTCAGCTTTTCCTTGATGTCGGGATCGCCAGCAACCGCCAGATAGGTCGGCAGCCAGTCCATGTGGTGCACGATCTCGTTGGTGACCGATCCGGCTTCGATCTGACCGGGCCAGCGAACCATCGACGGAACGCGCCAGCCGCCTTCCCAGTTGGTGTTCTTTTCACCCCAGAACGGCGTTGCCGCGGCATCCGGCCATGTGTTCATGTGCGGGCCGTTATCGGTCGAGTAGTGAACGATGGTATTATCGGCAATGCCCAGTTCGTCCAACAGATCAAGCAGTTGTCCGACATGCATGTCGTGCTCGATCATGCCGGCGGTGTACTCGTCCGCAACGCCACCAAAGATCTCGTTGGCCTGTTGGCGCATTTCATCTTTGACGTGGGTGCGGAAGTGCATGCGCGTACCGTTCCACCAGACATAGAAGGGCTGACCCTGTTCATGTGCGCGTTTGATGAAGTCGATTGCAGCAGCAACGGTTTCATCGTCCACCGTTTCCATGCGCTTACGAGTCAGCGGGCCGGTGTCTTCGATTGTGCCGTCCGCCTTGGACTTGATCACACCGCGCGGGCCATAGGCCTCGCGGAAGGTGCGGCCATCAGCCAGAACCATGTCGCCGGGATAGTCTTCGTTTTCCGGCTCTTCTTCCGCATTCAGGTGATACAAGTTCCCGAAAAACTCATCAAATCCGTGGTTTGTCGGCAGGTGCTCATCCTTGTCGCCAAGGTGGTTCTTGCCAAACTGACCGGTCACGTAACCGTGGTCTTTCAGCAGGCCTGCGATGGTCGGATCTTCGACCTGCATCCCCAGATCGGCACCGGGTAAGCCAACTTTCGACAGACCCGTGCGGAATACCGACTGACCCATGATGTACGAAGACCGGCCGGCGGTGCAGGACTGCTCGCCATAATAGTCGGTGAAGATCATGCCCTCTTTCGCAACGCGGTCGATGTTCGGCGTCTGATAGCCCATCAGGCCCATTGTGTAGGCCGAGATGTTCGACTGACCGATATCATCACCCCAGATAACCAGGATGTTGGGCTTTTGATCCTGTGCCCATGCGGGCAGGGCCAGTGCAACAGCGACCGAAGCTACAGCGAATTTGCGTATCGTGCTGCGCCAACTTTCTGTAATCGAACGAGGTGGTGACATAGTTTGCTCCTGAACTGACCGGGTCTTAATGACCCGTTGAAGTAAAAGTAATTGAAGGCGATCATTATCTTTTGAGATCGGCCAACAAGGTATTGATTCCCGGCAGGAAAAATTCGCATTACGTCGAGAATCGAATAGCCTTACCTTAGGCTATGACAATGTCTCGAAACCTATCATATGATGAGATTGAAGAATACTAATGTTTGATAATCCGCATGATCGAAAGCGATTGTTGGGCTCTGGCTGGTTTGGTGCGCGCGGGGCGCGGTTTCAGACGGACCTGTTGGCCTGCGGGATAGGAAAAACCTTCAAGGCCGACGAAGCGCTCTACCTGTATGGTGATTTGGCCAATGGCGTTTATGCGGTTCTGGAAGGCGCGGTTCAGATCACGGCCCCCGCTGATGATGGTCAGGAATTCGTTGTGCACAGGCAAGGCGGTGGGTTCTGGATCGGTGATCTGGCCCTGTTTGCCGAAGCAAGCAGGCTGGTGAGCGTTGTTGCCACCCAAACCACGCGAACGCTGTTTTTCCCATCGTCGCGGTTGGACAGGCTGGTCGACGACAATCCCGACTACATCCGTGATTTTTACGCATTGTCGCATGAAAACATGCAAACCGCTTTGCGTATCATGGCCAATCTTGCCGTGACGGGAACAGAAAAGCGTCTTGTTCTGCGCCTGTTGCACTTGGACGAGGGGACCGCGAAATCCGATGGGTGGATCGTGATATCCCAGGATGAGCTAGCCGCAATGGTGGCCGTGTCCCAACCGACATTGCATCGCAATTTGCATCGTCTCGTGGATTTGGGACTGATCGAGCTTGGATACGGACGTGTGCGCTTGAAGGACCGAAGGCAGTTGATTGCCTCGTGTCAGTGCTGAGTTCAAGGGTTGAGCGGCGGTAGCGGGTTCACTGGCGTTTGCGCGGATTGCTTCAGTGACGCAAGCGCTGATAACGCCGCGGCCCAATCCTCGGTCTTTGCGTCGGGGTGCGCCGAGTATCTGGCGGCTCCAATCTGGGCGAGGTGCTGGTCCAAACTGGTGATCTGGCCAGCCACGCCGCTGCGGGACTTCCACATCTCCAAAGCTGCGTAAGCCGCTGCGATATCATGATCTTGCAATGCTCTCTTCAGTTCACCCAACGCATAGTCGGGCGAAGCTAGGAACGCTTCCCGCCGAAGCTGGCGCCACCGGTTGACACGCGGGCGCAGGAAACGGATGGCAAGCCATATGAACAGTGCGCAAGCCACTAACCATACAGCGAACCTAATAATGGTTTCCGCGTCCGGCGGTTGCCATTTCGGTCGAGCCAGTGTCAGGTCGACTGGGGCAATGTCGATGGTTTCGACCTGATCGCTGTCCAGATTGTACCAGCGGATCGAGATAGGCGACAGCTGGGTCTGGCCGCCGTCTTGCGCCAGGTAAACGACCTCATCCACCCGCTGCCCGGATAGAACGCCCCGGTCCTCATTTTCGGTAAAGCGTGGTTCTTTGGGATAGGCTCGCAGCAGAGGGTCCGGGGTGTCCGGGATCAATTCGGGCACCAAAAAAGGTGTTGTTCCAGAGATCTTGGCAGTTAGGCGGCGTGTGATAGATCCACCATTCTCCATATTTGTATCCCCGTCGATCTGCTGATCGACCGTAAGTCCGGTTGCGATGATAAGCGGATCCAGATCGCGTGCGCCCTCTGGAACCACTGCGTTCAGGGTCAAGTTCGGCAAGGGCACGCTGACCTGAACAGGCGCATTCGTTTCAGGGTCGGCAAAGGTAACCACGACGTCTTGCGCACCAAAGGCAACTTTTCCGGCGCGTAGAGGATAGAGGCGATAACTACGCTGAACGCCAGACCAGCTTTCACCTTCGACGGTCTCACTCACTGGTCCCGAGGCACGTTCCGGCAGGCGAACCAACAGGTTCTCTTGCTCAAGCGACGGGAATATCGGAGGCGAGGGCATGAAGGTTGGCACTAGCACCTTGATGCGCAAAATTGCGGGCTGGCCCACGATGACGGGATCCGTGGGTGTCTCGGCGGTGACCTGTGGCTGGACTCTGGTCTGGGCGAACAGTTGAATTGGGATCAACAACATGAGAAGGGCGAGGTATCTCATTGCTGCTGCTCCTGATTTTCCAACAGGAACCGGTTGCGCAGAAAGTCCTGCATGTCGGTATCAATTGTGCTGATCCATTGGTCGGCGGACATGGCCTGTGATCCGTCCGTCGGGGCCTGAATGGTCGTCTGTTCCCCACGCCCGGCGTCGTTGTCAAAGACCGTGTCATCGGCCCCGATACCTGCTTCTTCGCCGGTATCAGACTGTTCTCGCGTGGTTTCAACATAGTCGAGGATCGCTTTCGAGACCTCGAGGTTATGCTGCGCTTCTGGCCAATCCGGCCGGCGTTCCAAGGCGGTCTCAAAGGACGCAATGGCCGGACGATACTCGCGGTTACGTATGCGCGCCATGCCTTCGGAAAATGCGGCTTCGGGCGTGTCCAACTCGGCAAAGATCGCGGCAGCTTCGGGATATTGCCCGGCCTTTAGCCGCGCATACCCTTCCTGATAGGGGTCTTGAAACAACTCCGCCGCTTCAGCATAGCGTTTCTGGTTCATTGCGATCTGGCCCTGCTGGTCCGGCGTCAGGAACCAATCCCGCCAGCCTTCGGCATAAACAGGGCCTGACGGGGACCCAAAGCAAAAGGCCAGCAGTATCAGCCGGATCACCCAACCTCTGCGAAACCAAAGCAATGACAGAAAGGCGGCTGGCCAGGCCAGCAGCCATCCTTTGTCCTGCCAGTCCAGGCGGTCATCATCATCCAGGGCGGCTGTGTAAGCTGATTGAATTTGACGCTGTAAGCGATTGATATCCCAATCATCGCTTGTGAACGGAACCACTGTCGCCCCTTTCAAACCATCGAGCTGCGTGACGTTTTGACCATTGGGCAGCATGGTCAGAAAGAAAACCGGCACAGTTGCGTTCTCAAACCCTGCCAATTGCGAGGGGTCGAGGTCGTCTAAAACGAACAGGACAGCGCCGGGCGTTTCGCTATCGTTCAGGATCGTCTCGGCTAGCGTCAGCGCATTCGCGGCCGCGTCCCCCTGTTTTGGCATGACCGCAGGGGTGAGGCCTTCCAGCAGCGGGCGCAGGATGTTGGCGTCTTCGGTCAAGGGTGCGACGCGATGCGGGGTACCGGCATATGCGATCAAGGCAGTCCGGGCCCCCACACGCGCGTTGATCAGATCGGTGACTTTAAACTTGGCGCGATCCAGGCGGGACGGGGCCAAGTCGGACTCTTCCATGCTGTCGGTCACCTTCAGAGCGATCACCAATGGGGCAGTGTCGGCGACCAGCGGATTGGGTGCCCGCGACCAAGTTGGCCCTGCGGCAGCCAGTGAGACCAGAACAGCCGCGATCATGGCAACATCAATCGGATAGAGGCGTTTCGCGTTGTCAGCCCCCAACTCAAGCGCAGCAGCGAGGTGCGGTGCAATGCCGGCCATCGTCTGAGTACGGGCTTGTGACTTGGGACGCATCAGCCACCACAGTGCCGCAATCGGTATGAGGAGAAGGAGCCATCCCGCTCGAATAAAATGGAAATCTACCAAAGCGCCAATCATGCCGCACCTCTGCGTCGTTGGGCGACGTGTTGGACAGCCAATGTCATCAGCATCAATAGTACGGCCAGTCCAAGTGGATAGTGCGCAAGGCTTTCACGTGGTCGGTAGCTTTGCGTTTCCACAATTCTCGGGTTGAGCTCATCAATGCGGGCATATGTTTCGGCCAGCGCTTCTTGATCATTGGCAAAGAAATACGCTCCACCTGTTCTGTCCGCGATGTCCTTCAGCGCATCCAGATCGACGCGATCCTCGCCCGACGCGTCTGGGTCGCCAACGCCGACCGTATAGATGACAACGCCTTTTTCCGCCGCGATAGCTGCGGCATTGACCGGAGTCATGCGGCTTGAGGTGTCAGCGCCGTCACTCAGGACGATCATCAAACGTTGGTCAACCTCGCTGGATTCAAAGGTGCGGATACCCAGTCCGATAGCATCCCCAAGGGCTGTGTTCGGACCGGCCATACCGACTTGAGCTTGGTCCAGGAAGCCATTCAAACTATTGAGGTCTTCGGTAAACGGGGCCTGCACAAAGGCGCGGGTGCCAAAGATGATCAGCGCCATCCGATCGCCTTGTCGCTCCGCAATGAACTGGCGCAATACATCCTTGACCGCAGCGAGACGTTGGGTCAGCGTGCCGTCTAACGCGGTGAAATCCCTCTGGTCCATTGAACCGGAGATATCCAGGGCCAGAACCACGTCTCGGGCAGACTTTTCAATCACGATCGGTTCTCCCAGCTTTTCGGGCCGGGCCATCGCGATGATAAGAAGGCACCAGATCACAATGACGGTCACAGTCTGGAAGGTTGCACGGCGTGGGATGACGGACCCTGATCGGGGCTCGACGCCAGCGGCCTTTGCTACATGACGGAAGAAAGGAATACGGATCGAGCCGCTTTTCTCGCGGTGAGGCGGGGTAAGCCAGTACACCAAAGCAGGAAGCGGAAGCAGGACGAACACCCAAGGCGCGGCAAAGGAAAACATCACGTATTCCTTTCGCGTTTGTGGGATGTGATCCATTGCTGCGCCAGTTTCGTCAATTCGGGATTGTCGGGAATGGTCGTGTAAGGCGCTGCCGTAAGAGTGCGAGCATCCGTAACAGAAAAATGAGTTTGGTCAGAGGTTTGCGTCAGAAAGCTGATCCACTCGTCTCCATGCAGGCCCGCAACCTGACTGCGTGGAAAGGCAACAAGCGCCGCACGACGCAGGATCTCGGCGATCTTTGCGGGATTGTCTTTCGCAGCCGCCAGTTCAATCAACGCCTCGCGCCGATAGGCGTTCATCCGTCGATGGCGTAGATATGCATGAACACCAAATGCGATCAGCCCAGCAACAAGAATGCCAAGGACGACCCATCCCCAAGTCTGCGGCACCATGGAAACCGGGTCCGGTGGCGGAGCGGGTTCGAGCATGTCCAGCAGGTCAACAAGTGATTTGCCTTCGACGTCAACACTCATCTGCGGCCTCCGGTATGGCCAAACAGCCTGAGCAACTGGTCGAGGGTTGGTTCCGCCGTCGTCAAAGGCACGATGGGAAAGCCATAGCGGCGCGACCAAGTTTGCAACTGAGCCAGCCGATCTTCCATCGCTTGACGGATGCGGTCCGACAAACCCGTGTCCGCGCTGTCCAGTTCAATCTGGTTATCTCCGTCCGACACAGTCAGCCTGAGGTTGGGAACCAATTCACGAGAGCTTGGGTCTGAAATGTTGAATAAAATCAAATTATTTGAAGCGGCAAGTTCACGTATGAGAACCTCGGAGCTGTCATCCAATCCGTCGAAATCCGAAAAGACGCAGATCAGTGTGTTGGTATGCGCAATGCGGGCGGCCTGTTTCAGCACGGCGTTCAAAGTCACGGTCGCTTCGGATCGCTGCGAGGCGCGCAAACTGCAGTTCAGCGCGCCCACGGATGCCAGAAAACGCGTCAGCGCGGCCGGGCGTCGTTGCGGGCGATGTTCGGCCAGATCGGTGTCGCCAAAGACGAGCCCTCCGACCCGGTCGCCTTGGCCCAGCACTCTGTGGGCGGAAATCGCCGCAGCCTCGGCCGCGATCACAGACTTCATGTAAACTTGCGTGCCAAAGAACATCGAAACACGCTGGTCGACCAGCAAAAGGGCCGGGCGGTCGCGTTCTTCGGTATAGACCCTAACGTGGGGCTTTCCTGTGCGGGCCGTGACTTTCCAATCGATGGTGCGGATGTCGTCGCCGGGCAGATAGTTGCGCAGCTCTTCAAAGTTCAAACCGCGCCCACGCAAACGCGATGCGTGCCGTCCGTTCAGGATGGAACGGGCGGGTTGGCGTGGTAAAAGGCTGATCGCACGCGACTTTGGTCCCAACCTTAGAAGGTGGTTCGCATCCACATATATGCGCGGGTCGTCGGGATATGCGGCGGTCTGGGACACGCGGCGTTCCTTAGCTATCAGGGCAGCGCAACAAGCTGCAGGATTTCCGAGATCACATCATCTGCCGATTTCCCGCTGCCTTGCGCCTCGAAGCTCAGGGTGATGCGATGGCGGAACACGTCATGGGCGATGGCGCGAACATCAGCAGGGTCTACATAGTCACGCTGGTTCATCCACGCATGGGCGCGTCCGCATTTGTCCAGCGCCAGAGAGGCACGTGGGCTAGCGCCGATGTCGATCCAACTGGCCAGTTCCTCGCTCAGCGCGCCCGGGGTTCGCGTCGCTTGCACCAGATCGGCCATGTAGCGGTCCATTGCATCGGAAACGTGGATCTGCCCGATCTCGGCGCGTGCAGCAAACACGGCGTCCTGAGGGATCGTCGGCGGCGTATCCTTGGACCCGCCTTGGCCCGCCGCAACCTCTTCTCCGCGCACCAGGCGGATCACTTCAACTTCGTCTTCGACTGGAGGGTAAGTGATCTGGACATGCATCAGGAACCGGTCCATCTGAGCCTCGGGCAAAGGGTAGGTACCCTCCTGTTCAATCGGGTTCTGCGTTGCCATCACGATGAACAAAGGTTCCATTTTATGTGTTGTGCCTGAAACGGTTACCTGCCGTTCTTCCATCGCCTCAAGCAGCGCCGCCTGAACCTTGGCGGGTGCGCGGTTGATCTCGTCAGCGAGGACGATATTGGCAAAGATCGGACCAGGCTCGAACCGGAAGGTTCCGCCATCGTCGGTCTGTTGAAAAACCTCGGTGCCGGTGACGTCCGAGGGCAAAAGATCGGGCGTGAACTGGATGCGGCTGAAACTGGCATCCAGATTGCGGGCCATCGCCTTGACCGCGCGGGTTTTGGCCAGGCCGGGCAACCCTTCAATCAGTAGATTGCCGTTGGCCAACATCCCGATCAACAAGCGGTCGATGACGTCTGTTTGGCCGATGATGGATTGCCCCATGCGGGCCTTGAGATCATTTATCTGATTAAGTGCATTCATTTGGCGGGTCCAATCGGCGTCCACATTCGACGTTAGCAGTGTGGTTGTTCAGAAAAAGGCTGAGAGCAGAAAATCTGTCGTGGCGCCCGTATGTTAGCAGTGTTCGTTCGGACGATCTACCGCGAAATCCGCGCGGCCAATCGGCACAAGTCCTGTCTTAATTCCTCTCGGACTGGGCCGTGGTTAGGAGCGTCCCGCAATGTGTCCAACCAGTGCGCCGGAGGGTTGCGGCCTGCCGACCGGTTCCAGGTCAACGCGCGCAGAATGGCTTGGGTGTCTATGTCGAGCCTGTCGGGAATGTCGAACCCGTTCAGGGTGGCCCATACTCCGGTCCACAACCGCCCAACGGACCAAGGATTATAGCCGCCGCCGCCCAGAACCAGAAATCGCGGCGCAAGTTCCTTGAGCGCGGCGACCGCGTTCCAGTGCGAAGAGTTGGATAAGGTCAGCCGCGACAGAGGATCTTCGGCCACCGCGTCAGCGCCGCATTGCAGGACAATAGCCTGTGGCGAAAAGGCTTGGGCCGCGGGCAAAATCAACTGGTCGAGGATGGCCGCAAACTCATCGTCATTCAGATTTCTGGCCACTGGCAAATTGAACGCAGCACCGTCAGCCTCATCCTCAAGACGTCCGGTAAATGGCCAGCGTCGGGTTTCATGGACCGAGACCATACGAACCTTGTCCGAGCCGTGGAACGCGACCTCGACCCCGTCGCAGTGATGCGCGTCGATATCCACATAGACGATCCGGTCCAAACCCATCTGCAGCAGGGTCATGATCGCAAGAACCGGATCGTTCAGATAGCAAAACCCATTGGCGCGGTCGGGCAGGCCGTGATGCGTGCCGCCCGCAGGGTTGTAGACGATACCGCCGTCACGGATCAGCTCAGCGCCCAGCATCGACCCTCCGGCTGCGGTAGCGGGGCGGCGGTACATCTCGGGGAAGACGGGGTTGGACAAGGTGCCCAGCGCATAGGTTGAGCGGACATCGTCAGAAACGGACTGCTCAGTCTCGGCCGCTTGCAGCGCGTCGATGTACTCGGGCCTATGAAACCGGTGTAGAGCGCTTGGTTTCGCGCAAGGGCTGACACGATAGTTGCCCGCATCCAACCAGCCCAGCGCACGGCTCAGGTCAATTACGGTGGAAACACGCGGAATGGCCAAAGGGTGTTTTGAGCCATAGGTGGAATGGCGATAGATTTCTGACCCTATGAAAATGGGGCTGTTCACAGGCTAGTGGGCCCGCGCCGGTGGCGTGTCATCGCCTAGGCGACCGTCAAGCGACATCAGGATCGCCACCGGGCGCAGCGCGGGTATGTGGCTGAAGATGATCAGAATGCAGACGGTCAGGGGCACGCTGAGGAACGCTCCGATCAGTCCCCAGACGGTGGTCCAAAAGGTCAGCGCCAAGATCACCAGAAACGTGGACATGTTCAGCGATCGCCCCAACATGGCAGGGTCCAGAAAGTTGCCGATCATAAACTGGATCGTGCCGCAACCAAGAACGATGATCAGGAACGGTCCGATCGTTTCGAACTGCACCAAAGCAATCATTGCCGGGAAGATCACGGCGATGATCGACCCGATCGACGGGATGAAGTTCAGCGCAAAGGTCAGCACTGCCCATGTCTCTGCATATTCCAGTCCAAGCACCTTGAAGACGGTATAGCTGATGCCTGCCGTGACAAGGCTGATGAAGGTTTTGACGCCGACATAGCGCTGCAGGCTATAGGTGATAGCGTCCAGAATGGCTGTGAACTCGGCCCCGGTTTCAGGACTGCCTGCGGCCAGCCGGATCTTTTTTCGAAAGGCCAAACGCTCGGCCATCAGGAAGGCGACGTACAGGCTGATCAGAAAGAACTGGTTCAGCAAGGATGTCGCACTGCTCAGCAATAAACGGGCCACATAGGACATGTCGATGCTGACCAGGTTGTCGCGGATGAAAGTCGTGACATCATTCCCAACCAGCCCTGTAATGCGATGCACGGCACCGTCGAACTGGCTCTCATAGGTGCTGATAGAGCGGGCGAACTGCGTGGCCTGACTGCCAAGGATGTACATGATCACGAACAAACCGGCCAATACGACCGTGACAGCGGCGACATTGGCCAGCCAGATGGGAACGCGCGTCAGGGCAATCACGCGATCACTGAGGGCGATGATCAGAACGTTGATCAACAGCGCCATCGTCAGCGGGATCAAAAAGGCCGACCCGGCATAGAGGCCCAGCACGATCAGCGTGGCCACGATGGTCGTGTCGCGTACGACCGACAGTTTCAACCGTGGGCCGCTCGTGTTCTGATCAGGTTCCAAAGTCATCGTTCAGCCCGCCTGTGATGCCGCGTGGCACGTTATACCGATTGGTGGTCGGTCTGAAAGTCGATCCTGCATAGCCGGGCGGGATTTTGCAATGCGAGCAAATGTTTGGCCGGGATAATTTACGTCGCAACCGGGATTTGCCGTTTCAGTGGAATAGCCCCACGGGTTAGGCTTTGCCAATGAGCGCACAAGTGATTCCCTCTTTAAGCCGGCCCATCAGGGCGCTGTGGCTTGCCATAGTTCGGTTCAGCAACAAAAACGGCTTTGTCATGAGCAGCCACGTCGCCATGTCGCTGATGCTGGCCTTGTTTCCCTTTGTGCTGTTTACCGTGGCTTTGGCCGGGTCATTGTCGCAAGGCTATGTGACCGACGAATTGATTGAGTTGGTGTTCGGAGCCTGGCCCAAAGACGTGGCGGGCCCGATCGTTTCCGAACTGCGAGCGGTTTTGCAGGAGTCGGGCTCTGGCGTCATTACCTTGGGTGGTCTTCTTGCGATCTTTTTTGCCTCGAATGGGGTGATGGCGGTACGTGCCGCGATGAACCAGGCCTATCACGACCGGGACGTCTGGCCGTTCTGGAAAACCCGGCTGCTATGTCTGGGGCTTGTGATAGTAGGCGGTGTCGCCATTCTGGGCATCGCCGCGGTCGAGGTTGTCTTGCCTGTCTACACGCAGTTGGTCAGCGAAAAGACGGATGTGGACCTGTCGGACTGGTTGTCGGTCGAACGTTTGCGCTGGACCTTCACCGTCGCGGTTCCGGCAGGCACCGTTCTTTTGGCACATCTGATCCTTCCAACGCGGCGGCATAAGATCATGCAAATTCTTCCCGGAGTCATTCTGACACTGGCCCTGTGGGCCGCAGGCGGGTGGGGGTTCTCGATCTACATCGCCCAGTTTGCAACTTACAGCGCCACATATGCGGGTCTGGCAGGTGTGATGGCGGCGTTGATCTTTCTGTATCTGTGCGCGGCCATTCTGATCTTTGGCGCCGAATACAACGGCGCTTTGATGGATCTGGAGAACGATCATGGTCAGGGGGCGGCATGAAGGCTTTGGTTCTGGCATTCGGGCTGCTACTGCCCGCAGCTGCTTTGGGTCAGTCAGCGACCTACGTCGGGTCCGATCAGTGTGTCGAGTGCCACAAGGACGAGGCCGCTGAATGGTCCTCATCCCACCATGCGCTGGCCTGGACCGAGGTTGGGAAAGGGGCCGTTGTCGCGGATTTTGACGGCACACGGTTCGAACATGACGGCATGTGGGTGGAGTTCTCGGACAAGGACGGAACCGCAAGCGCAGAAGTCACTGAAAAGGATGGGTTCACCAGCGTATATGGTGTGCATTCCGTGGTCGGTATCGAGCCGCTGCAACAGTACCTGTTTGAGACTGAACCGGGTCGGTTGCAAAGCTTTGACGTGGTCTGGGACACCGAAAACAAAGAGTGGTTCCATCTTTACCCCGATCAGGATTTGCCGCCAGATGACGGGTTGCACTGGACCGGGCCATACAAGAACTGGAACGCGCGATGTGCCGAATGCCACGCCACGGGGTTTGAAAAGAAGTACAATGCGGAAACCCGAACCTACAGTTCGACCCAGTCCGAAATCGGTGTCGGGTGCGAGGCCTGCCACGGCCCCGGCTCGGCGCATATCGACTGGGTCGGGGGGCAGAGCCTGCCCGAGGGCTTTGGAAATAGCGGTTTCCTGATTGATTGGGGGCGGGGCCAGACCGAGGTTGAGATCCAGCAATGCGCTGGCTGCCATTCCCGGCGCGAGGCTCATGGAGACGGCAACCCGCTGCCGGGTACCCCGTTTCACGACGCGTATAACCTGGCAGTGCTGCGTCCGGGGCTCTATCACCCTGACGGGCAGATTTTGGACGAGGTCTACGTGTATGGCTCGTTCCTGCAATCCAAGATGTATGATCGCGGAGTAGGGTGCATGGATTGCCACAATCCGCACAGCGCATCCCTTAAGGCCGATGGAAACGGGGTGTGCACGCAATGCCACTCTCCGGCTGCCAACCCGCGGTTCCCGACGCTGAGTGCGAAAGAGTACGACTCGCCCGCGCATCATCACCACCCTGATAGCAGTGAAGGTGCGCAGTGCAAATCCTGCCATATGATCGAGCGTGTCTACATGGGGGTGGACGGCCGTCGCGACCACAGTTTCCGCATCCCGCGTCCCGACATGGGGCTTGGACAGGATGCCTGTACGGATTGCCATCAGGATCAGGACCAGGATTGGGCTGCGCAGCAGATCGAAGGCTGGTTCCCGGACAGCACGCACAGAGAACCGCATTTCGGATCGATCTTTCAGGCCGCCACGCTGGGCCTTGCCGAAGGACCTGAGGACCTTCTGGGGATTGCGACTGACCCGGATCAACCCGGTATCATCCGCGCAACGGCGGCTTATCTCTTGCAGCCCTTTGGCTCCGCAGATGTGGCAGCTCGGACTGCCGCGTTGTTGACGGACGAAGACCCGCTAGTGCGCGCCAATGCAGCGCCCTTGCAGCGTCAGGCCAGCTTGCCCGATCAAGTCCAGCGTCTTGAGCCTTTGTTGTCGGACCCATTGCGAAACGTCCGTATCTCTGCCGCGAAAGAGTTCCTGAACATTCCGCCTCAAGCGTTATCGCGCCCGCAGCAGCAAGCCTCTGGGCAGGCTATGTCCGAGTGGCAGTCGGCGATTTCGAACCGTCTGGATTTCCCGGAAACCCATCTTGTTCTGGGGGGCATGGCCCTGACATTCCGCAACGCCAGAGCCGCCGAACAAGCGTTCCAAGAGGTCGTGACACTTGATCCGCAAAGGGCCGAGGCCTGGCCCATGCTGGTCCAGTTGGCGCAGATCAATCGCGGGCCTCAGGCAGCGCGCGAGATGCTGCAACAGGGGCTGGAGATCATTCCCGAAGACCCGAACCTTCTGCAATTGCAGGACCAGATGGGCCGCTGAAACGGCAAGGCTTGGCCCGGTTTCGGCCACGTTCCCGGCAAAATTCGCAATTACCAGTGACACTGAGGCAAGAACTGCCCCAGCGTAAAGGTGAGTGATGTTTCTGAAACCGGTCCACACGTCCCAACTGAAACGACCATTGGCCGTGTCTCAGCGGGTCGAAGAGTTACGCGCCCGACCGCCGCAATACATCAACCACGGCGAAGCGCTCTTGTTACAGGGCATTGCGGTTGCGTCGCTGCGCGAACAAGTGCTGACCGAAGATCGAATTTCGCTGGACGACTGATTTAGCCGCGGAACCCGGTTGCGACCACAAATTTCTCGGAACTGTCCGAGCGCGACGCGGGTGGTTTCACATTCGCAACCTTGTCGAATTTCTGTTTCAACAGCTTCTGCAGATCGCCTTCGGCACCGCCCGCCAGCACCTTGGCCACGAAAGTGCCGCCTTCGTCCAGTACGTCAAACGCGAAATAGGCCGCCGTTTCGCACAGGGCCATAATGCGCAGGTGGTCGGTTTGTTTGTGCCCAGATGAGGCCGCAGCCATATCGGACATCACCACATCTGCCTTGCCACCCAGCCAGTCTTTGACCTTCACGTCGGCGTCGTCTTCCATGAAGTCCAGCACATGGGCCTCGGCACCGGCGACGGGTTCAACCTCTTGCAGGTCCACACCCAGAACCGTGCCGATCCGCTTGCCGGACTTTTCGCCCAACGCATTGACGCGTTTCACGGCCACTTGCAACCAGCCGCCCGGGGCGCAGCCCAGATCGACCACGCGCGCACCGGGGACGAGAAAGCGGAATTTATCGTCCAATTCCAGAATCTTATAGGCCGCGCGCCCACGATAGCCTTCGGCCTGCGCGCGTTTCACATACGGGTCGTTCAGCTGCCGCTCGAGCCAACGGGTCGAGCTGAGCTTGCGCCCGCGTGCCGTCTTAACCTTGACCTTCAGGTCGCGCTGCCCGCGGCCCGAGGTGTTTTTGCCACTTGGTGTTTTCGCCATCAGAACGGTCCGTCTTCCAATACACCGTCCGCGCTCATCTGCGCATAAAGCAGGCCTTCGCGCAGCCCTCGATCCGCCACGGAAAGGCGGTCGGTGGGCCAGCATCTTAACAGCGCCTGCAAAATGGCCGAGCCGGACATGATCAGGGCCTGCCGGTCATCGCCGATACGCGGATCCCGGCGCCGACCCTGAGGGCCGAGTTCTAGATACCCACGTATCACTTTGTCAATCTGATCGCTGGTCATGCGCAAACCGTCCACCTTTGTGCGGTCATAGCGCTTGAGGCCCAGGTGCGAAGCGGCGACAGTCGTGACCGTGCCGCTGGTGCCGACGATCTGGAACCCCTCGCGGGCCTGTTCATCTTTATAGGGCGCAAAATCGGCCAGATTTTCCTCGAAAAACCAGCTCATTAGGGCAAACCGGGCCGAGTCATCCTCGACATCATGAAACTGGTCGCGCAGCGTGGCCACACCCAAAGGAACGCTGATCCAGTCAACGACTTTGGCCGCAGGAAAGGGGCTTTCGCTGGTGTGAAACCCGTTATGCAAGCGCATGATCGCCGCTGGCCGGTCGCGGCGCGGCACGGATGAGATGTCAATCCACACCAGTTCGGTCGAACCGCCTCCGATATCGACGACCAGTAACTGCTCGGTCTTGGTCGACACCAGCGGGGCGCAAGAGATTACGGCCAGACGCGCTTCTTCCTCGGGTTGGATAATCTCAAGCGTCAGGCCGGTTTCGCGTTTGACCTGCCGTATGAAGTCGCGGGCGTTTTTCGCGCGGCGGCACGCCTCGGTCGCGACTAGACGCATGCGCCGAACCTTGTTGCGTTTTAGCTTTTGCTGACAGATGCGCAGAGCCTGAATGGTGCGCGCCATCGAAGACCGAGACAACCGTCCGGTCCGTTCCAGTCCCGCACCCAATTGTACGGACTTGGAAAAGCTGTCTACCACATGGAACCCGCTGCCTTTGGGCTGGGCTATCAACATGCGGCAACTATTTGTTCCCAAATCCAGCGCCGCATACAACGCATCTGGATCGGGTCTTGCTGGCGCGGGGCTTTCGACCGCCTTCGGGAACGCGCCCGCACCTTTGGGACGCTTGGGCGCCATATTAAACGCCCTCCGAACTTCGAGTTACCCCGACCATAGGTCGCGGAAATGCGTCGTGCAAGACGCTCATTAAAGTGATGAGAATTTTGATATGAGTCTTTGAAGAAGACTCCGTTACAAGCCCGGTATCCCATCGTGGGCAAAAAGGTCGCTGGAAATGCGCCGTGTGTCGAAATTCGACCGACTTGCCCCCACATAGAAGTTTAGAACCGATCCATCTGGTTAGGAGGAATCAAACGCAATGCCTGACGTCACCATCGTATACTGGCGCGACATTCCCGCCCAAGTCATCGTCGGCAAAGGCCGTCGTGGCGCAAAGCGGCAGTTGGAGGAACGGTTCGAACAAGCCATCGACCGCGCGGCCATGAAGGTGAACGCCAAGGACAGCGATGCCTATCTGGCCGAATGGCGCAAGGCCGAGCCTTTTGCGGTTGAGGGCGAGCCCTCTGAAATCGCCGAGGCAGAAGCCGTGCGTCTGGAAACGGAATACGATCAGGACCGCATCAAAGCGCTGATCGCCAATGACGGTTGGGCATGAGCCCGAGACAGCTATGGGAGGCCGCAATGGCTTTGCTGAACTTCAAGAAACGTGATGCGGTCGAAAACGGCCCTGTGAACCCGACCGTCGAAGCCTTTTTGCAGGGCTATTCGATCGAGGTTATGCCGCGCACCGCCGAGAAGGTTGAAGACTTCCGCGCGCTGCTGCCCGAAGGCACACGCGTTTACATTGCCCATATCGAAGGCACGCCTATCGAGGACATGGTCAAAACCGCCAAGCGCATCGCTGCCGAAGGTTATCCGGTGATGCCGCACTTCCCGGCGCGGATCATCAAGGACGCAGCGACGCTGGAAAACTGGATTTCGATGTACCAGGGTGAAGCGGGCGTTGATCAGGCGCTGCTGCTGGCTGGTGGCGTTGCCAAACCGCATGGCGACTTTGACAGCTCGATGCAGTTGCTGGAATCCGGTTTGTTTGACAAGGCTGGCTTCAAGCGTCTGCACGTCGCGGGCCACCCCGAAGGCAACAAGGATATCGACCCGGACGGCTCGACCAAGAACGTGGACGAGGCGCTGCGTTGGAAACAGAAATTCTCTGAGAGTACCGATGCTGAGATGGCGTTGGCGACCCAGTTTGCATTCGACGCCAAGCCCATCATCGAGTGGGCCGACAGCCTGAAAGAGGCTGGTATCGACATCCCGGTCCATATCGGTATCGCGGGTCCCGCGAAACTGCAGACGCTGATCAAGTTCGCCATCGCGTGCGGCGTTGGTCCGTCGCTGAAGGTTCTGCAGAAGCGCGCAATGGACGTCTCCAAGCTGCTGCTGCCTTATGAGCCGACCGATGTGATCACCGAATTGGCCAACCACAAGGCGGCCAACCCGGATTTCAACATCACCAACGTACACTTCTTCCCGCTTGGCGGCATCAAGACCAACGCCAACTGGGCGATCAACAACGGCGGCGCCTCGGCAAAGCCTGCAAATTCTTAAGGAACGGACATGACCCGTACAGTCGTAGAATCAAAAACAAAAACTGCCGTTCTGGGCTTTGACGAGCCGTTCTGTGTAATTGGTGAGCGGATCAACCCGACAGGTCGCAAGAAATTGGCGGCCGAGCTGGAAGCGGGCGATTTCTCGACCGTCGAGAAAGACGCGCTGGCGCAGGTTCTGGCGGGGGCAACCGTTCTGGATATCAACGCGGGCGTTGTCTACAACTCGAACCCCAACCCCAACGAGACCGAACCGCCGCTGATGCGCAAAATTGTCGAGCTGGTGCAGGGTCTGGTCGACGTGCCGCTGTGCATCGACTCGTCGGTTCCCGGCGCTCTTGAGGCCGGTCTTGAGGCGGCTGAGGGTCGTCCGCTGCTGAACTCGGTCACTGGCGAAGAAGAACGTCTGGAACTGGTTCTGCCGCTGGTCAAGAAGTACAACGTACCAGTTGTGGCGATCTCGAACGACGATACCGGGATCTCGGAAGACCCCGATGTCCGCTTTGACGTCGCCAAGAAGATTGTTGAGCGCGCAGCTGATCACGGCATCCCAGCGCATGACATCGTCGTTGACCCGCTGGTCATGCCCATCGGTGCGATGGCGACCGCTGGCCAGCAGGTGTT
Organism: Ruegeria sp. BC3; assembly: GCF_056539265.1. Classification (NCBI taxonomy): domain Bacteria; kingdom Pseudomonadati; phylum Pseudomonadota; class Alphaproteobacteria; order Rhodobacterales; family Roseobacteraceae; genus Ruegeria; species Ruegeria sp. BC3. The sequence continues at coordinate 548,823 of NZ_JBQFUP010000001.1, read as the reverse complement.
CGCCCTGGTCCGTCGTCTGCGTGAAGAACTGGGCGTTAACACGACTTGCGGTGCGTCCAACATCTCGTTTGGCCTGCCGAACCGTCATGGCATCAACAACGCCTTCCTGCCGATGGCCATGGGCGCCGGTATGACGTCGGCGATCATGAACCCGGTTGCTTTGCCGATCACGCAGAAGAAGATCGCCGAGAAGAAAGAGGCCGTTGCAGCCGCCGGCATCATCCTGCCCGAAGGCATGGATGACGAGGCGTTCGTGCAGATGTTCGGTCTGGGTTCGACCAAGCCGCGCGCTGGCAAGGAAATGGAAGCGATCCGCGCTGCCAACCTGCTGACCAACAACGACCCGCATGGCGGCGAGTGGATCCGGTTCAACAAATCCCCCGAAGAGGCCGGAGCTGCTGGTGCAGCGGGTGGCCGTCGCGGCGGTGGACGTCGTCGTCGCGCCTGATCGACCTACAGGGTTTAAAGACAAGGCCGGGCAAGTATGCCCGGCCTTTTTCATATTGATGCGGATCAACGCCAGCCTTTGATCACCCTGTGATACTGTTGAAACATCGCACCAACGGTCAGGAGAGCATATGGGCAAGCATTATCCCCCACGGCTGGGAGACGCAGACCTTACCAAGCGTCTGAGCAAGAAAGACTATTTTGAGCGTTTGGTTGAATTGCAGGCGAAATTGGCTCTGATCCAGCAGGCTTATCTGTTTCACGGCGTCAAAGGTGTTCTGGTCTTTGAAGGCTGGGATGCGGCAGGAAAGGGCGGGACAATCCGCCGGATCAGCCAGGCACTGGACCCGCGCAGCTTCAAAGTTTGGCCGATCGGGGCCCCGCGCAACTACTATCTGAACCGGCACTACCTGCTACGCTTTTGGGAGCGATTGCCGCCAGAGGGTGCGATCTCGGCTTTTGACCGCAGTTGGTACGGGCGCGTCCTGGTCGAACGGCTTGAAAACCTGACGCCTGAGGAACGCTGGCGCGCCGCATACCGCGAGATCAACGATTTCGAACGGATGGTGGTGGATGACGGCACCCGGATTGTCAAACTGTTCTTCCACATCTCGCCCGAAGAACAGATGGCCCGGTTCACTGAACGGCTGCACAACCCGCTCAAACGGTGGAAGCTGACCTATGAGGATTTTCGCAACCGCGAAAAATGGGATGAGACCGAGGTGGCCATTGATGAAATGCTGGCCCGCACCTCTACCGAGGTCGCACCTTGGCATGTGATCCCTGCCAACAACAAAAAATACGCTCGGATCAAAGCGATGGAGATCATTGTGGACACGTTCTCCAAGGCGATCGACCTGAACCCGCAGCATCTGGACATACGTACGCTAGAGGCCGCGCGCGAAGTGATGACGGTCGACCGGGATCTGATCGACAGCTTGCGTGCACGAACGGAATAGGGTGCGAGCGCCGCGGATCAGAGCTTGAAGTCTGCGGCGGCGAAATGCTATCGGTTTCAGGCACGGGCGGGTATGGTGAAAAGGTATCACACGAGCTTCCCAAGCTCTTGTTACGGGTTCGATTCCCGTTACCCGCTCCAGCCTTTTTCAGACATTGGTGGATTGCTTGTCTATTCGGCTTTACGCGCCTGAAACAGGTTGATTTCGGCCGGGATGTGAACTGCATCTTCGGTCGCAAAGGGGCGAAACGCCTCGGCCACTTTTTGCTGAATTGCCGTGACATCTTCGGGCGTGCCATCGAAGTGGTTGATCACGCGGGCCGCGGGGCCAACCCGCGTGCACAAGCCAGCGCAGTCCAGCAATGAGCCTTTGAACTGCAGCATCAGGGCGACGACTTCGGCGCGGACATCCTGAAGCCCTGCTTGTTCAAGAAGTCCAGCCACCCTGTCCCGGTCATGAAACGCAAGAGGGCCGGGGGCGTTGCGGTCCACATTGGGGGGATTGCCAAGCCGTTCGGTGGCAGCCACATGTGGTAGCTTGAACCACGGGTTGGGACGCAGAGGGCCCCACGCGGCAAACGTCATCTGGCCGCCCGGCTTCAACGCGCGCGCCATGTTGGCAAAGGCGGCAACCGTGTCTTCGAAAAACATGACGCCAAAGCGCGAGATCATCGCGTCCCGATCGCCTTCGTTGAACGGGTGGGACTGGGCGTCGGCGTATTGGAAGGCGATGTTTTGCAGCCCAGCTTCGGACGCACGGACCGAGGCGCGATCCAGAAACGGTTGCGAGACATCTGCGGCCAGAACATGGCCTTCTGCGCCAACAGCCTGTGCCGCAGCAATCGAACTGGCTCCGGTACCACTACCGACGTCCAGCACACGCATGCCGGGCTGCAACCCGGCGCGGTCCAGTACCAGCTCCAGAACAGGGGACATAAGCTGATCCAGCTGGTCCTCGTACGTCAACCATTTCGCGCCGGACGCGGACTTGCCCCAGTATTCGGCCTGTTCTTCGTTTGCGATCTGCATATGGTCCCCCGGTGTTGCGGGAGACTATGACCGCCTGCGCCGCCTGCGGCCAGTGCTTTCTTCGGACCCGCCGGTGTTGAAGGATGGCGAGGGCAGGGTGACCACCTGCGCCAGTTCCGGGAACGGATCGGTCTTGTGCGGGATCGCGTTTGCGGCGACGAAGTGGTCCTGGAATTTGGGCTCGATAGCGGTTTCGACCTTGGTGATCTCGCGCACCACGCGCTCAATCTCGGACCGGGCTGCGATATTGCACAGAGCGATCCGTGCGCCGGTGCCTGCGGCATTGCCCGCGCTGGTAACCTTGTCCAGCGGCGCGTCCGGGATCATGCCCAACACCATCGCGTGCTTGGTCGAGATATGCGCGCCGAACGCCCCGGCCAGAACGACGCGGTCGACTGTGTCTACCTCCATCTCATCCATCAGCAAACGCGCACCGGCATAGAGCGCGGATTTGGCCAGCTGAATGGCGCGGATGTCGCCTTGGGTGACCGTGATGCGGGGGCCGCCTTCGGCGCTGGCATCGTGGATCAGATAGGCGTGGGTGCGGCCTTCGGGGACACAGCGGGGGGTGCCGGTCTGTGCGGCGGACCCGATCAGGCCGCCTTCGTCCAGCAGCCCTGCGATGCGCATTTCGGCGACCGCCTCGATGATGCCTGAACCGCATATGCCCGTGATGCCGGTCGTTGCGACGTCCTGATCAAAGCCTTCCTCATCGGACCATTTCTCGGACCCGATCACGCGGAATCGAGGTTCCTTGGTAACGGGATCAATCTCGATACGCTCGATGGCGCCGGGTGCCGCACGCTGACCGGAACTGATCTGAGCACCTTCAAAGGCTGGCCCGGTGGGCGAAGAACAGGCCAGAACGCGGCTGGTGTTGCCCAGCAGGATTTCGGCGTTTGTACCCACGTCTACGATCAGAACGAGGTCCTCGGATTTACCGGGCTCCTCGGACAAGGCCACAGCGGCACAGTCCGCGCCGACATGGCCTGCGATGCACGGCAGGATATAGACCTGCGCGCGGGGGTTCATGTTGGTCAGATCCATCTCACGTGCGGGTAAGGACATACTTTCCGACGTCGCCAACGCGAAAGGGGCTTGCCCCAGCTCGACCGGGTCGAGTCCCAGCAGCAGGTGGTGCATGACCGGGTTACACACAAAGACCGTTTCCACGATCAACGCGGCGTCGATTCCGGCTTCGTCCGCGATCGAGGTCGTCAGGTCGTTGATCGCTTCGCGCACGGCCTTGGTCATTTCCTGATCGCCGCCGGGGTTCATCATCGAGTATGACACGCGGCTCATAAGGTCTTCGCCGAAGCGGATCTGCGGGTTCATCAGACCCGAGGACGCCTTGACCTCACCGGTTTCCAGATCGGTCAGGTGGGCCGCGATCGTGGTCGAGCCGAGGTCGATGGCCAGCCCGTAAAGCCCGCTTTCGTGCAGGCCGGGCCAGATTTCGACGACCTTCGCCACTTCGTCCTTGTGGCCCTTGTGGACGGCGACGGTGACCTCCCACTTGCCCTTGCGCAGAACGGGCTGCAGTTTTGACATCAGGGACAAGTCTGCGGTGACAGCGTCAATCTTCCACTGTTCACGCAGGGCACGTTCCAGCCGCTCCAGATCGCCGGTGGGAGAGTGCATGTCGGGCTCTTCCACGACCACGAAATACAACCGTGTCGCCGGGTCCATGGTGATCGCGCGCGCAGCGGCGGCTTTGCGGACGACCTGGCGGTGCACCTGGCTTTCGGGCGGCACGTCGATCACGATGTCGCCCTGAACGGTGGCCTGACAGCCCAGACGACGGCCGGGTTTCAGACCGCGCTTGTCGTCATAACGCTGCTCGACGGCGTTCCATTCGCTCAGCGCGTCCTCGGATACGGTCACGCCATGCTTGGGGAACTCACCATAGCTGGGCGTGATCTGGCATTTCGAACAAATGCCACGGCCGCCACAGACCGAATCCAGATCGACGCCCAACTGCCGTGCAGCGGTCAGAACCGGAGTGCCCACGGGGAAGTGCCCGCGTTTGCCCGACGGGGTAAAGACGACAAGGGGGTCGGTGGTCATGTTTGGCCTGCCTTTTGTATTCGCGCGTATGCCGGGCAAGATATGGGTTTACGCGCAAAGGGAAAGCCATTCAGCGGCACGTTTTGCACGTCTTGCGTCGTTTTTTGCAGCGGTATCGGGCCGCAGGGGGAAACTAGTTTGGGTCAGGGGCTTTTCCTTACCTCAAATCCATGCAATAGGGTCACCGCCAAACGGGCTTTTGCATGGGGTTAGCAGATGCAGATTCGTGAGGCACTTACCTTTGACGACGTACTCTTGGTTCCGGGCGCATCTACGGTGCTGCCTGCAACGGCGGATACGACAACGCGCGTGACGCGCGAGATCACCATGAACATCCCGCTGCTGAGCTCGGCCATGGACACGGTGACCGAAGCGCGCATGGCTATCGCAATGGCGCAGGCGGGTGGCATCGGGGTTATTCACAAGAACCTGACGGTCGAAGAACAGGCGCGCGAAGTGCGTCGGGTCAAGCGGTTTGAATCCGGGATCGTGTACAACCCCGTCACCCTGCGTGCGGATCAGACGCTGGCGGATGCTCAGGCGCTGGTTCAGCGGTATAACTTCACCGGTTTCCCGGTTGTCGACGATGAAGGCCGTGTCGTTGGCATCGTAACCAACCGCGACATGCGCTTTGCCACTTCGGACGATACCCCGATCAAGGCGATGATGACCGCCGACAACCTGGCGATGTTGCAGGAACCTGCCGATCTGGAAGAAGCCAAGAGCCTTATGCGCGCCCGCCGCATCGAGAAGCTGCTGGTGGTCGATGGCGCGGGTAAGCTGACCGGCCTGCTGACTCTGAAAGATACAGAACAAGCGGTGCTGAACCCGACCGCTTGCAAGGACCGGCTGGGCCGTTTGCGGGTGGCTGCGGCGACCTCGGTTGGCGATGCCGGTTTTGAGCGGTCCGAACAGTTGGTGGATTCGGGTGTCGACATTATTGTGGTCGACACAGCTCACGGCCACTCGCAGGGCGTTCTTGATGCGGTGAAACGTGTGAAAACCCTATCGAACGAGGTTCAGATCATCGCAGGAAACGTTGCCACGGGCGAGGCCACCAAAGCACTGATTGATGCGGGCGCGGACGCAATCAAGGTCGGTATTGGGCCGGGTTCAATCTGCACCACGCGGATGGTTGCAGGCGTTGGTGTGCCTCAGCTGACGGCGATCATGGACTGCGCGTCGGCTGCCGGAGATGTTCCGGTCATTGCGGACGGCGGTATCAAGTTCTCAGGCGATTTCGCGAAGGCTATCGCGGCCGGTGCGTCCTGCGCTATGGTCGGCTCGATGATCGCTGGCACGGATGAAAGCCCGGGTGAGGTAATCCTGTATCAGGGTCGCTCGTTCAAATCCTATCGCGGCATGGGCAGCCTTGGCGCGATGGCGCGCGGTTCGGCCGATCGCTATTTCCAGAAAGACGCGGCGAACGACAAGCTGGTGCCTGAAGGGATCGAGGGGCAGGTGCCGTACAAGGGTTCCGCCAGTGCGGTTGTTCACCAACTGGTTGGCGGTCTGCGCGCGGCGATGGGCTATACCGGTTGCGCGACCGTGGAAGAGATGCGCAAAAACTGCAACTTCGTCAAAATCACCGGCGCGGGCCTGAAGGAAAGCCATGTGCATGACGTGCAGATCACCCGCGAAAGCCCGAACTATCGGGTGATGTAAGTCAACTGAGTTTGCAACGCGGCGCCCCAACGCGGGCGCCGTTTTGCGTTTTGGCCCACCAAGGGCGCCACGAAATCGGAAATCCCCATGACCCCAGCAGCGCGTGTTCAGGCTTCGATTGAAATTCTCGACGATATTCTCGCCGGTGCACAGGTCGAGAAAGCCTTAACAGGTTGGGCGCGGCGCAGCCGGTTTGCAGGATCGAAAGACCGCGCGGCGGTGCGAGACCATGTGTTTCAGGCATTGCGCTGCAAACGCTCATTTGCGGCCCTGGGTGGCTCGGACACGGGACGTGGGCTGATGATAGGGGCACTGCGTGCTGGCGGTGAAGCCCCCGAAGCGCTGTTCACCGGCGAACGGCATGCGCCAGAACCATTGGTCGAGGCTGACGCGACGCGCGCCTTCCAGTCGGATGCGGAACGCTATGACATCCCCGAATGGCTTTGGCCGCGCTTTCAAGCGTCGCTGGGCGATCAGGCCGAGGCAGCAGCGCAAGTGCTGCAAAGCCGCGCGCCGGTTCATCTGCGCGCCAACCTTGCCAAAACCGACCGGGCCGGCGCAATTGCATCGCTCGCCGTCGAGGGGATCAAAGCGCAGCCGCATCCAGCGTGCGACACCGCGCTTGAAGTTACCGAAGGTGCGCGAAAGATCGCTCAAAGCCGTGCCTACAACGATGGGTTGGTCGAGCTGCAGGACGCGGCCAGTCAGGCCGTTGTCGAGGCGCTTGAGTTGCGACCGGGGTTGAGGGTGCTGGACTATTGTGCCGGTGGAGGGGGCAAGTCTCTTGCGCTCGCCGCGCATAAGGGCGTTAAGGTCTACGCGCATGATGTGAACATCGGACGTATGCGCGACCTACCGGCCCGGGCGGAACGGGCAGGGGTGCGTGTGACCTGTCTTGCCCCAGAGGAAGTCTCCAAACAGGCGCCGTTTGATATTGTGCTGACGGATGCCCCGTGCTCGGGCAGTGGGTCGTGGCGTCGTGCACCTGCGGGGAAGTGGGCACTGACTGAAGAGGGGTTGGGCGCGCTGAACGACCTGCAATCTGAGATCATAGGCAAAGCGGCGCAGTTGGTTGGGCCGGGTGGCGTTTTGGCCTATGCAACCTGCTCAATGCTCGAATGCGAAAATGGTGCCATCGTCGACAAGTTCAGGCAAGACAACCCGGATTGGACCGAGACGTTTCGAAAAACGTGGCTTGTGACACACGGTGCTGATGGCTTCTTTTCGGTGCACTTGACGCGGTAGTGCATCAGTGAAAAACAACTCAAGGTGGAATTCTCCGCGCTCTTTAAGAGGGCGTTAACCTTATTTGGGCTGAGTGTGACTACGCCTTTCAACTTGAGTTGTTTATGTCAGAAACTGCTGAGATTTATTCCGAACCCAGTTTTCGAAAAACTCCCGCCCTTTCACGTCTTGCCCCGCTGATAGTTCTGGGTTCCTTGCTGATCTTGACCCCATTTGCGGGGCTTTTGCCCAGAGTATGGAACACGGGATTTGTGGTTGCCGGTATCTCATTGCTGGTCGCAGGTCTGTTGGTGGTTATGCGCGGGCAATTTGCCGATTGGTCCGCCCGAACGTCGGCAGATGTGATGGCCTTGTTCGCAGAGCAAGATCTGTTTCCTACGGTGGTCGCAACCGGCAATGGCGTCATCCTGACGGCGAATTCTCGAGCTCGTGCGCAGATACATGCCTTTCCCGGCGCGCGTCTTGAGCAGTGCTTGAAGTCCGTGTTTGCGAACCCCGCGCCCATCCTGCTGCGGCTGCAATCTGCCGCTGAAATTCACGGTAAGACCCGCGAAGACATTGTAACTGTGGGAACGACAGTCCCGATCTCGGTATTCAGCGTCGGGCACAATGTGTTTTGTTGGCGCTTCCATCTGGACGAGAAGGGGCAGTGGGACAGTGCCGCAATACCGGTGCTGACAGAAGGCCGGAACGGAACAGTTCTGCGTGTCAACGGCGTCGCTGAAACGGTGCTGGGGTGCAGGCCGAACAATCTTGGTCAGGTTTTCCCAGATAGTGTCCCGTCACCCGGAGACATCGCATTGGCAGAGACCGCCGCTGGGCAGGTGCCGATGACCATCTCAGAGCTTTCAAACTCGGGCACCGTACGTGATCTGCTTTTACTGCCGCTGAACTCTGCCGGGACACAAAGCAGCGATGCACGTTTTGCCGATTTGCCCGTACCCGTGATGTGTCTGACGCCTGAGGGCGAGATTTTGGACGCCAACCGCATGGCCACCAACTTGATCGGAGAGATTGAACCCGGCCAAACGAGCGTCTCAAATATCATGCACGGCCTAGGATACCCGATTCAAGACTGGTTGGCTCGTGTGGCCAACCAGGATGACGCCCCAAGTTCGGAATTTCTGCGTCTGAGCCGTCAGGACAAAGAGATGTTCGTTCAGGTCACGCTGAACCGTGTCGTGAACAAAGGGCGGGTCTGCCTGATTGCGGTGCTAAACGATGCAACCGAGCTCAAGACGCTTGAGGCGCAGTTTGTGCAGGGGCAAAAAATGCAGGCTGTTGGTCAGCTTGCTGGTGGCGTGGCGCATGATTTCAACAACCTGCTGACTGCGATTTCGGGGCATTGTGACCTTTTGCTGTTGCGGCATGATCAGAACGATCCGAATTACGGCGACCTTGTCCAGATAAACCAAAACGCAAACCGGGCGGCGGCTCTGGTCAGCCAACTGTTGGCGTTCTCGCGGAAACAGACCCTGCAACCCGAGGTACTGGACCTGCGTGACACGATCTCGGATCTCATTCATCTGTTGAACCGGCTGGTTGGTGAAAAGGTCCGGCTGACACTCAGCCATGACCCGGTGCTCAAGCCCGTGCGCGCCGACAAGCGGCAGTTGGAGCAGGTCTTCATGAACCTTGTCGTGAACGCACGGGATGCGATGCCCGAAGGCGGCGAAGTACGGATTGAGACTGAAGTGGTTTCGTTGAGCGAACCCCTCAGACGTGATCGCGCGACTGTGCCACCAGGCGAATTCGTGACCGTTAAGGTGATCGACAGCGGCACCGGAATCCCGGCGGACAAGCTGCAAAAAGTGTTCGAGCCGTTTTATACTACCAAGCGCACCGGTGAAGGCACGGGGCTCGGTTTGTCCACTGTCTATGGTATCGTCAAACAGACCGGCGGCTTCATCTTTGTTGATAGCATTCAGGGCAAAGGGACCGAGTTCACAGTCTATTTGCCGGTCTCGGTTGCGCCCAGGGCAGCGGACGAAGATACCGCCGCGTTGCCCGAAAGCCCAAGTGTCCGGCAAGGGGAGGGCGTCGTTCTCCTGGTAGAAGATGAAGCCCCGGTTCGCGCCTTTGCAACGCGGGCATTGCGTTTAAAAGGCTATACAGTGCTAGAGGCGGGATCCGCCGAAGAGGCACTGCATCTGCTTGAAGACGGATCGTTGAATGTAGATGCTTTCGTCACGGATGTGGTTATGCCGGGTATGGACGGACCGACCTGGGTGCGCAAGGCGATGGAGACGCGTCCGGATGTCCGGGTGATCTTTATGTCCGGATACACCGAAGGGGCGTTCGGGGATTCGGGTCCAGAGATTGCCAATTCTACCTTCTTGCCTAAGCCATTTTCCCTGACCCAACTGACCGAGACGGTGTTTCAGCAGCTCAACTAAAGCGCGGCGTCGTGGCAGGCAAACTCGGCGGCGTGTTGGGCGCGGAACTTCGCTTCGGTTTCTGGATGCAAATCTAACGCGCGCACCGGCGAGACATTTTCCCGCTCCAATGTGATCTCGATGTTCAATCGGTCCTGAAGGAAATTCAGGATATTGTCCTGGTTCTCGTATTTGAAAACGTGTTTGGCACCGAACCCGTTGTTTCTTGTTCTGAAGAACTGGCTCTGACTGCCAACATCCGCGAATTCGGGGCGCGGGGTCTGCGTATAGGCCTGAACGAAGTCATCAAAACTCATGTCCCGGGTTGAATGCGGATGACCGATGCGATCATCCCGGCTGCGGTATTTGTACCAGCTGCCCAGCCAGTCAATCGGTTCCCGCACGACTGCCATGATCTCCATTTCGGTGTCGTACATTTTACGAAAAATGTTCTGAAAAAACCTGTCATAGCGGCGCACCGGAGCATGTTTCAACTCGGGCGGGCCCGTCACGACAAAGTCGGCACGATGGCTCAGGGCAGTGTGATAAGCGGTGCTACCTGTTTTGGGAACAGCCAGAAACGCAAGTCGTTCCTTATAGAAAACAAGCATTTAATTGCCCTTTGTCGAGGAATTTTCCAAGCGCAGATTGGCGTAAACGACTCTTTAACACAATTGCCCAACAGTAAGTTCTGTAAGTTTTAGTTGAAATGTTCTCTTTTTGGTCCCATAAGGAACAAGAGGCGAACAAAGCAGCGATTGCCGCCCGATCAAGGGTGTGACAAAAGAGAAGGCGACAGGACAATGGCGGATCTTCTGACAATGAGCGACAAGAAAAACGCAGACAAGCAAAAGGCGCTCGACAGCGCGCTGGCTCAAATCGAACGGCAGTTCGGCAAGGGCTCGATCATGAAGCTGGGCGAAGACGCCAAGCAGGACATCGATGCCAGCTCGACCGGGTCTTTGGGCCTGGACATTGCGCTGGGGATCGGCGGTCTGCCGATGGGCCGGATTGTTGAAATCTATGGCCCGGAAAGCTCGGGTAAAACGACGCTGACGCTGCACTGCATTGCAGAACAGCAAAAGCGCGGCGGGGTTTGCGCCTTTGTGGACGCGGAACACGCGCTGGACCCGCAATATGCCCGCAAGCTGGGAGTGGATCTGGACGAGTTGCTGATCTCGCAGCCCGACACAGGTGAACAAGCGCTTGAGATCACCGATACGCTGGTACGGTCCGGCGCTGTGAACATGGTTGTCGTCGACTCGGTTGCGGCGCTGACACCAAAATCCGAGCTTGAAGGCGACATGGGCGATAGCAATGTGGGTGTTCAGGCCCGCTTGATGAGCCAGGCAATGCGCAAGCTGACCGGCTCGATCAGCCGCTCGAACTGCATGGTGATCTTCATCAACCAGATTCGGATGAAGATCGGCGTGATGTTTGGCAGCCCGGAAACCACCACCGGTGGTAACGCGCTGAAGTTCTACAGCTCGGTTCGTCTTGACATTCGCCGCATCGGCGCGATCAAGGATCGCGATGAGGTCGTCGGCAACCAGACCCGCGTCAAAGTGGTCAAGAACAAGGTGGCGCCGCCGTTCAAACAGGTGGAATTCGACATCATGTATGGCGAAGGCATCAGCAAAATGGGTGAGCTTCTGGATCTGGGCGTCAAAGCCGGTGTGGTCGAAAAGTCTGGCTCGTGGTTCAGCTATGGCGATGAGCGTATCGGGCAGGGGCGTGAGAACGCGAAACAATACCTGCGCGACAACAGCCGTATCGCGCTGGACATTGAAGACAAGATTCGAGCAGCACACGGTCTGGATTTCGATATGCCGCCGGGTGCCGCTGAAGAGGATGACATCCTCGAGGCGTAATGGCTTAGTAAGAAAACAAGAACAGGGCGGCCCATCTGGCCGCCTTGTTTCGTTCCGCGCACCCTAGGCTGTGGACTATCCTTGGGGACAGGGATAAACCCGTTTCGGAACAAATTGATTGCGCGCCGAGAGAGCCTTATGCCCACGCTGAACGATATCCGCTCAACTTTTCTGAATTATTTTGCCAAACAGGGTCATGAAGTGGTCGCGTCCAGCCCGCTGGTCCCGCGCAATGACCCAACTTTGATGTTTGTCAACTCGGGCATGGTTCAGTTCAAGAACCTGTTCACCGGTGTTGAAACCCGCGACTATCAGCGCGCCACAACCGCGCAGAAATGTGTGCGGGCCGGTGGCAAGCACAATGACCTCGACAACGTGGGCTACACCGCGCGCCACCATACGTTTTTTGAGATGCTGGGCAACTTCTCGTTTGGGGACTACTTCAAGCATGATGCGATCCCGTTCGCGTGGGAACTCATCACCAAGGAATTCGGCATCGACAAGAACCGCCTGCTGACAACGGTGTACCACACCGATGACGAGGCGTTCGAAATCTGGAAACAGGTCGGCGTACCCGAAGACCGGATCATCCGCATCGCGACCAGCGACAATTTCTGGCAGATGGGCCCAACCGGCCCCTGTGGTCCGTGCACAGAGATTTTTTATGACCACGGCGATCACATCTGGGGTGGCCCTCCGGGTTCGGCCGAGGAAGACGGTGATCGGTTCATCGAGATCTGGAACATCGTTTTCATGCAGAATGAGCAGTTCGAAGACGGCTCGATGGTGGAACTCGACATGCAGTCGATCGACACCGGCATGGGGCTGGAGCGTATCGGCGCTCTGCTGCAAGGCAGCCATGACAACTATGACACCGATCTGTTCAAAACGCTGATCGAGGCATCTGCTGAAGCGACCGGCGTTGATCCGTATGGTGACCAGAATGTGCACCACCGGGTGATCGCGGACCACCTGCGTTCGACCTCGTTCCTGATTGCAGATGGGGTCATGCCCAGCAACGACGGGCGCGGTTATGTCCTGCGCCGGATCATGCGTCGCGCCATGCGGCATGCGCATCTGTTGGGCGCGAAAGACCCGGTCATGCACCAGCTGGTGCCGACTCTGGTGCAGTTGATGGGCGCGCAATATACCGAGCTTGGTCAGGCGCAGCCGTTGATCGAAGAAACGCTGCTGCTGGAAGAAACCCGGTTCAAACAGACGCTCGACCGCGGACTGAAGCTGCTGGACGACGAAGTGGCTGGCCTGCCTGAAGGCGCGGCCTTGCCCGGCGATGCGGCGTTCAAACTGTATGACACATACGGATTCCCGCTGGACCTGACGCAGGACGCCCTGCGCGAAAAGGGCCGGACCGTGGACACGGATGGGTTCGACGCCGCGATGGCAGAACAAAAAGCCAAGGCCCGCGCGGCCTGGGCCGGATCAGGCGAGGCCGCCGATCAGGCGGTTTGGTTCGACGTTCTGGATTGCGCCGGAGCGACCGACTTCCTAGGCTACGACACCGAAAAGGCCGAAGGCCAAATCGCGGCTTTGGTCGTGGACGGTGCTTTGGTCGACACGATCGAAAAGGGCGGTACCGGCTGGGTCATCGTCAACCAGACGCCGTTTTATGGTGAGGCCGGTGGTCAGGTCGGTGACACCGGTGAAATCCGTCGTCTTGAAGAACGCGATGACATGGCGCGCGTGGAAGACACGAAGAAATTCGCGGACGGCAAGGTTTACGCCCATAAGGTGACCGTGGATCATGGCACGTTGTCAAAGGGAGATGCGGTTGAGCTTGAGGTTGATCACACTCGCCGTACCGCCATTCGTGCCAATCACTCGGCAACTCACTTGCTGCACGAAGCTCTGCGCGAGACGCTGGGGGATCATGTTGCACAGCGCGGGTCGCTGAACGCGGCGGATCGGTTGCGGTTCGATTTCAGCCATTCCAAGGCATTGAGCCGTGAGGAAATCCAGAAGGTCGAGCGGGACGTCAATGACTTCATCCGCCAGAACTCGACCGTTGAAACACGGATCATGACGCCGGACGATGCACGCGAACTGGGTGCGCAGGCGTTATTTGGCGAGAAGTATGGCGACGAAGTCCGCGTTGTTTCGATGGGCAAGGCTCCGACGGGCAAGGGTCAGGACGGTGAAACCTGGTCGATTGAACTTTGCGGTGGCACACATGTGCGCCAAACTGGCGACATCGGCACCTTTGTTGTCCTGGGCGACAGCGCCAGCAGCGCTGGTGTGCGCCGGATCGAAGCGTTGACCGGTGATGACGCCCTGCGCCACTTGTCGCAGCAGGATCAACGGCTGGGGCAGATTGCGTCAGAGCTCAAGGCACAACCGGATGATGTTGTGACCCGGGTTAAGGCGTTGATGAGTGAGCGAAAAGCGCTTCAGAATGAAGTAGATCAATTGCGCCGTGATTTGGCGATGGCAAGCCAACAACGCTCGGCAGACTCAGTTGGCAGTGCTTTCGACTTCGAACACGAAGGGTTAAAAGTAGAGATCAAATTCTTCAAAAATCTTCCGTCTAAACAGCTTCGGGAAGTCGTTGACCGATTGAAGCGAGAGCATGCAGCTGATGCTTTTATTGTCGTCGGAAGTGAAGGGAAGAAAACAGGGATTGCAGCGGGGGTGAAGGACGAGTTTACCAACAAGGTTTCCGCGGTAGATCTTGTAAAACCGATTGTGCTTGCATGGGGTGGTAAAGGTGGCGGAGGTCGACCTGATTTAGCACAAGGTGGAGCAGCCATTGATCTCTCTGATTCCAATGGCGCAGAGATTGAACGATTTGTTATCAATGCGGTTTCTGGAGGATAAGATGCCTGCACTTTGGATTGCACATGTATCCGTGACTGACGCAGATGCCTATGCGAAGTACGCGGAACTCGCCGGGCCCGCGATCGCAAAGCATGGCGGAACGTTCATCGCCCGCGCTGCGCGGTATGTACAGCTTGAAGGGAAAGAGCGGCCGCGAAACGTGGTTGCTCGATTCCCGTCGGTCGAGGCGGCGGTCGAATGCTACAATTCTCCCGAATACCAGCAGGCCCTGGACCATGCCCGTGGCGCGAGTGAGCGCGAACTTGTAGTTGTCGAGATCACCGAATAACGCCACGATGGGGCTGACAAGCACAGAATCCGCCCATCGTATCGCTTGATGGGCGGATTTCAGCCGAACATATCACGATTTGAAAATGTGGTATTGTGGCAACTTTGAACGTTGTCTGAATCTTTTTGATTCCAGAGCCTTAACTGAATTCCGTGTGGGCCTTGAAGTGGTTTCCCGCCCAGATTGTGGCGGCATGCCCGCAATTCTTGCGCGAAATGGTCATATTGAGTGACGAATTTCCGCCCTTTTTCCCCTTCAGCGTCGCCTCAGATTGTACAAGCGCTACCGTTTACCGTTAGTTGGTTCTAATCGAATACGGTCCCGCTTGTCGCCAAACGACTGAGTAGACAGGGATCGAGGTACAGGCATGAAATCGTTGGATATCGGACTCGGGGCCGCTCTCGGGCGGATGGTTACATATTCAGGTCGGGCAGTGGGGATTGCTGCTTTGGTGTGCGGGGCGGTGTTTGCCGGGTCCGCAGTTGAGGCGAGCGAAGGCAAATTCATTCGCACCGTTGCGTCGTCGCCTCCGCCGTCGGGCGCCCGCCAACTGTGTCGCCAATACGCTTGGGCCTGTTCAAGCAAAGCTTCGGCGCGCATGACGTCGCAGCAAGAAATGAAAATCATTCAACGCATCAACCGTCAGGTCAACGCGACGACCCGCGCGGTGACCGATCAGGCGCAATACCGTACCAGCGAGCGGTGGGCTCTGCCGACCTCGCGTGGTGGCGATTGCGAAGACTTTGCGTTGTTGAAGAAACGCGATCTTATCCGGGCTGGCGTTGATCCAAGCAAATTGCTGATCGCCACAGTGCTGGATACGAAACGCAACGCACATGCTGTTTTGGTCTATCGCTCTGCTTCCGGGGATCTGGTGCTGGATAATCTGACCGATCGGATCAAGCCCTGGTCAGCGACGCGCTACCTATTCCTTCGGATGCAGGACCCGCGGAAGCCCAGCAGTTGGGTCGGTGTTTACGGCCGCAGTTAAGGCTCCGTCTTTCTTCTAAAATAGCCATCAGGGGCGACCACTTGGTCGCCCCTTTGTATTTTTGGCCATAGCAATAGTGCTGCCCTGAACTTTTCTCGCACCGCAGCCTAAAGGGATTGGCTGCGCAGGCTGCGCTGCATGTCAGTTCGTTACAGCGTGCCGCCGCTTCCGTCGCTGCCGCCACCGGCTGATCCGCCGCCGCCGCTGCCATCGCTTCCGCCGCCGCCGTCACCGCCGCCGCTGCCATCGCTGCCGCCGCCGCCGTCACCGCCGCCGCTGCCATCGCTTCCGCCACCGCCGCCGCCGTCATTGTCGCCGCCGTTGCCGCTGCCGCTGTCAGAGTTGCCTCCGCCATTGCTGCCGCCGTTGCCGTCGCCGCTGTTGGAGTTGCCGCCGTCGTTGCTACCGCCGTTTCCGTCACCGCTGTTGGAGTTGCCGCCGCCATTGCTGCCGCCATTCCCGTCGCCGCTGTCAGAGTTGCCGCCGTCGTTGCTGCCGCCGCTGCCGCTGCCGCTATTGTTGTCTGCGCCACCGTTGCTGCCGCCGCTGCCATTGCTGCCACCGCCGTTGCTGCCGCCTGTGCCGCCACCGGATCCACCGCTGCCGCCGCCGGTGTTACCACCGCCACCGCCGCCGCCAGATCCGCCGTCGTCGCCTCCGGACCCGCCGTTACCGCCGTCGCCGCCGTCACGAGTTTCGCCGCCGCGGGTGGTGGTTGCGCCCGCTCCGCCCGAGCTACCGTTGCCGCTGTCCGACGCACTTGCAGTGCTTGCTGCGCCACGATTTTCATTATCGTCGTTGCGCGTATCGTTCCGAACAGTTGCGGTTGGGATGTCAGTCAAAACCGCCGCGAACAGTGGGCAGGCCTGAGAGGTGCGGGCCAGAATATCCTCAAAATCAGCGCGACGCTGGATGTACCGCAGCATCCGTTTATCGACCACTTTGCAACCACAAAGCGTTTCGGTGGATACGGATTGACGGGCTGTTTTGACGTTACAGGTTTCTGCTGCATATGCCGCGCCAGTTGCCATGAATGGGAATGTCGCGGATACAAATACAAACGAATATAAACGGGACCTTACGCGCATAGCGCTACTCCTTTAAACTCATTACTTACACCTAAGAACTAAGTAATTGTGCCACAAAATAGACAAAAATACATCCGTATCCTGCCTCATTTTTCTTTGGGCTGTCACTACCCGAGACAAAGAAACGCGCAACCTATTGGCGAAACTGTATGAAAAACAACAAAAAAGCCCGTTCGAGCAGCGGGCTGTTTTGAAGTCAAAATAGTCAAAATGGAAGCAAAAATGCCACATCAGGCCCATTGTTCCGCTTGCGGAAACAGTGAGCCTGAGATGCTTAAGCCGACTTTGCCATCCGTTTCCGCTCGTGCGGATCAAGGTAGCGTTTGCGCAGGCGAATGGCGTTTGGTGTAACCTCAACCAATTCGTCATCGTCGATGTATGCAATCGCTTCTTCCAACGAGAACTGAATATGCGGAGTGAGGCGCACGGCGTCATCCGAACCGCTGGCGCGTACGTTTGTCAGCTTTTTGCCTTTAAGCGGGTTCACTTCCAGATCGTTGTCGCGCGAATGCTCACCGATCACCATGCCCTGATACACGTCGGTTTGCGGGGCGACGAACATCCGACCACGCTCTTCCAGGTTCCAAAGGGCATAGGCCACGGCCTGGCCGTTCTCCATCGAGATCAGAACCCCGGCACGACGACCCGGGATGGGACCTTTATGGGCCGCCCAGCCGTGGAACACGCGGTTCAGAACGCCGGTGCCACGGGTGTCGGTCAGAAACTCACCGTGATAGCCGATCAAACCCCGAGACGGGACGTGAGCGATGATGCGGGTCTTGCCTGCACCTGCGGGGCGCATTTCAGCCAGTTCGCCTTTGCGCGCGCCGGTGATCTTTTCGATTACAGCGCCCGAGTATTCATCGTCGACGTCGATTGTGACTTCTTCGATGGGTTCCATCCGCTGGCCGTTTTCTTCGCGGAACAGAACCTGCGGGCGCGAGATGCTGAGCTCGAACCCTTCGCGGCGCATGTTCTCGATCAGAACGCCCATCTGGAGTTCACCGCGACCGGCAACCTCAAAGGCTTCGCCGCCTGGGGTGTCGGTAATGCGGATTGCAACGTTCGATTCGGCCTCTTTCATCAGGCGATCGCGGATGACGCGCGACTGGACCTTCTTCCCGTCACGACCGGCCAGCGGCGAGTCGTTGATACCGAAGGTCACGGTGATGGTCGGCGGATCGATGGGCTGAGCGGGCAGGGCCTCCTCAACCTGAGGGGAAACAAGCGAATCTGCCACAGTCGCTTTGCTCATGCCCGCGATGGTGACGATGTCGCCAGCTTCGGCAACATCGATAGGCTGTTGGGCGAGGCCACGGAACGCCAGGATTTTCGACGCGCGGAAGTTTTCGATCAGCGTGCCGTCGCGGGACAGGGCCTTGAGGCTGTCACCTGCCTTCAGCGTGCCGCTTTCCACACGACCGGTCAGGATGCGGCCGATGAACGGATCGCTGCCCAGCGTAGTTGCCAGCATACGGAAGGGTTCATCTTTCTTGTCCGCCTGTTTCGGCGCGGGGACGTGGTCGACGATCAGGTCGAATAGGGCGGTCAGGTCCTTGCGGGGGCCGTCCAGTTCCATGTCTGCCCAACCGGAACGTCCCGAGGCGTACATGGCTGGGAAATCCAGTTGCTCATCATCAGCGCCAAGGTTGGCGAACAGGTCAAAGCATTCGTCCAGCGCGCGGTCAGGCTCGGCATCGGGTTTGTCGACCTTGTTCAGAACCACGATCGGGCGCAGGCCCAGCGCAAGCGCTTTCGAAGTCACGAACTTGGTCTGCGGCATCGGGCCTTCGGCTGCGTCAACCAGCAGGACAACGCCGTCAACCATCGAGAGGATACGCTCGACCTCACCACCGAAGTCGGCGTGGCCGGGGGTGTCGACGATGTTGATCCGCGTACCTTTCCACTCAACACTGGTGGCTTTGGCCAGGATGGTGATCCCGCGCTCGCGCTCCAGATCGTTGCTGTCCATGGCGCGCTCGGCCACGGCTTGATTTTCCCGGAACGCGCCGGATTGTTTGAGCAGCTCATCCACCAGGGTCGTTTTACCGTGGTCCACGTGAGCGATGATTGCGATATTGCGCAGGTCCATGAGAGGTCAGCCTTTGAACGGGAAGTTGCCGCGCGCATAGCGCGGTTTGACCAAATAGGCCAGCCCTAACCGGCGGTCAGTGGCCCGCAGTCTTGGAAAACAGGTGAATGATCAGGATTCCGGTCAAAATCATTGCCAAACCGATCACCGCAGGCCAGTCCAGTCGCTGACCGAACACTATGAACCCGATGATGGCGATCAGCACAATCCCGAGACCCGACCAGATGGCATAGACAATGCCGACAGGCATGTATTTCAGGGTCAGCCCCAACAGGTAGAAGGCGACGCCATAGCCCAAAACGACCAGCACCGATGGCCAGAACCGGCTAAACTGCTGACTGGCCTGCAACGCCGTCGTGCCAATCGTTTCGGCGATCACCGCCAGCAAGAGGATCAAATAAGCTTTGGGCACAGGATGTCTCAGTCTGGGTTTCCTGCGCCCGGTTGAGCACGAAATCTTACTGGGCGGCAAGTGAATTTTTGTGGCCCGCCAACGAATTTCAAACGCAAGTACCCAGATGGAAACGAGCCTTCGCTGGTCAGGATAACCGTACTGTTTCAAAAGAAAAAAGCTTGGTATCCATATCGTGTTTCGAGTGATTTCTTTGCGAGTATTTTTTGTGACCAGATTTGCATTATCCGTTATTGCGGCTTCGGCTTTGATCGTAACGTTTGGTTGGCTGGCAGGCGAAGCGCCTGCTGACAATAATGCAACCAAGAGGGGGCAACATCCGGTCACCCAACCGGGTTGAGCGCTTAGAAGCGATCAGCCCGGTGCTTTTTCCGTAAAAAAGGCGCTCAATTGCGGGCGCAACCATGCCCAAAGGTCCGGTGCGCCGCGCTGAACCGGTGTGCCCACACGTTGTTCGATCTGGGCAAAGGTCACGTCGAAATCCACCCATGATCCGCCGCCCGTTTCCAGATTGCCAATTGGCGTTTGAAACCGGTCTATGGCCTTTGCAAAACGCGCATCTGCAGAGTCGGCGGCCTCGAACTCTTGCCAGAGCGACATGAATGCCTGCTGCGGAGCGTCGGGCAGCAGTCCGAACAACCTCTCGGCAGCGGCTTGTTCTTCGGCCTCTTGTGCGGCGTGGTCGACTTGACCGTGGATGGGGTGATCACCGGCATCGATCTCGACGATGTCGTGTAGCAAAAGCATGTGCAGCACGCGATCCATGGAAACGCCGGGTTGGGCATATTCCGCCAACACCCAGGCAAACAGCATAATGTGCCACGAGTGTTCGGCTGAGTTCTCAAACCGCTCACCGGACAACAGGCGCGAGGCGCGGTAGACGGATTTCAGTTGATCCGCTTCGGTCAAAAACGCCAGTCGTTCCGAGAACGTCGTCTCGGGCACGGGTTGACTGTGTAGCAGAGCGGTTGCCAGAGCGTGGGCTTCGGGGAGCTCCTGCGCCAGATAAGCGGCGCGCCCGTCTCGTAGATTGTCCCGGGCGACCTCTACGTGCTCTGGATTCGGAGCCGGAGCGCACAAAACCTGAAACAGCGGCTGGCAACGGTCCAGATACTTGGCGAATTTAGCGTCCGGAGTTTTGTCAGCCTCGAACTCCTCCCACAGGGCCTGAAAGGCAGTGGCCTGATCATTGGGAAGCAGGCCGAACAGTTCGTCCGCGGCTGCGCGTTCCGCACGTTCGACAGCCGCCCAGTCGGTCTGCAGATGGATGGGGTGATCGCCGACAACGATTTCGACCAGATCATGCAGAAGCAGCATTTGAATGACCCGGTTGATGTCGACATCATCAGCTGCCAGCGGCTGCATCACTAAAGCCCACAGAGCAAGGTGCCAGCTGTGTTCGGCAGAGTTCTCGGGCCGCGACTGGTCAAGTAGGGCGTTGGCGCGATCGACTGACTTCAGCCTGTCCGCGCGTTTCAGGAATTCAAGTTGCGCGGACAGTCTTTCGGTCATTTCTTTTCAATCGCTTTCACTTGGGATCGGTGCTTGGTCAGCGTGTCTATGACGAATTTGCGGGCCTTGCGTTCTGCGAGGCGTACACGAATTTCGGTCAGGAATGCCTCTTCCAAGGTCTGAGAGGACGCGCCCAACAGCTCGCCCACCTCGACAAAGAAACGGTCGTTGCCCGTTTCATCCATAACTTTCATCGTGTCCTCGGCCAGCTTGGCGGCGAGGGTGCTGATGGTGTCTGACATTAGCGCGTGTTCTCGGTCAGTCGACGCTTAACATAGTCGCTGACATCGGTGATCAGCGTGTCCATGTGGCGATCCTGGAAGAAGTGATCGGCACCTTCGACCTCGTTATGAGTGATGGTGATGCCCTTTTGCTCATGCAGTTTGTTCACCAACGCGGTGGTGTCTGCGGGCGGGGCGACGCGGTCGGCCGAGCCGTTGATGATCAGGCCCGAAGACGGGCAGGGCGCCAGAAACGAGAAGTCGTACATATTGGCAGGCGGCGACACGCTGATGAAGCCCGTGATCTCGGGGCGGCGCATCAAAAGCTGCATGCCGATCCAGGCCCCGAACGAGAAGCCGGCGACCCAGCAGTGCTTCGAGTTGTTGTTCATCGACTGCAGGTAGTCCAGCGCCGAGGCGGCATCGCTCAGCTCGCCCACGCCCTGGTCGTATTCGCCCTGGCTGCGGCCAACACCGCGGAAGTTAAAGCGCAACACGGTGAAGCCCATGTTGTAGAACGCATAATGCAGGTTATAGACGACCTTGTTGTTCATGGTCCCGCCGAATTGTGGGTGCGGGTGCAACACGATGGCGATCGGTGCGTCTTTTTCCTTTTGCGGGTGGTAGCGGCCTTCCAGGCGGCCTTCGGGTCCGGGAAAAATCACCTCGGGCATGTGTGCTTTGGTCCTGTCTTTTTCTTCCGGGTGCTACGATATACTTGACGATTATCGTAAGGCACCTTAGAACGGTTCTAATTGTGATGCTTTGCGCAAGGCGCTGCCTGTCGGAGATACGCACTGGCGGCGGCGGCGTCAATGTTTTCGCGTATAACCTGCCATAAGGGAAAGACAATGAAGCTTTCGACGAAGGGTCGTTACGCGATGGTCGCATTGGCTGACATTGCCTTGCAGCCCTCTGAAGGGTTGGTAACGCTAAGCGAGATCTCTGAACGTCAGGACATTTCACTCCCGTATCTCGAACAGCTTTTCGTCAAGCTGCGCCGGGCCGAGCTTGTGTCATCCGTGCGCGGTCCGGGCGGTGGGTATCGTCTGGCGCGCCCTGCGTCCGAGATTCGGGTGGTCGAGATTTTGGCTGCGGTGGATGAGACCGTGGATGCGCTGCAAAAAGGTGCGGGTGCGTCCGGGGCGTCTTCGGGAAGCCGGGCGCAATCGCTGACCAACCGTTTGTGGGAAAGCCTCAGCGCGCATGTCTATGTGTTTCTGCATCAGACGCGTTTGTCCGACGTGATCAAGAACGATCTGGCGCCGTGTCCGGCCGTGCCCAGCCTGTTTTCCGTCGTGGATGAGTGATCCGATGCTGCCAGTGATGTGCCCAATTTGCGTTCGGGAAAAGATGTATCCATGAATCGCGTTTATCTTGATCATAACGCAACCACTCCGCTGCGCCCCGAGGCGCGCGAGGCCATGGTGGCCGCGATGGAGATGTGCGGGAATCCCTCATCTGTTCATGCCGAGGGTCGGGCGGCCAAGTCGCTGGTTGAACGCGCCCGCGCCCAGATCGCAGCGGCTTTTGGGGCGGATGGGGCGGATATCGTTTTTACCTCCGGTTCGACCGAAGGGGCAGCCTTGACGTTGGCTGGGCGGAGTTTGCACGGATCGGCGGTGGAGCATGACGCGATCCGGTCGTGGATCGTCGAAGACCTTCCGACTGCGCCCAATGGTTTGGTCGAGGTGGCCAGTCCTGAGCATTCGACTCTGCAGTTGGCCAATTCGGAAACTGGGATCGTTCAGCCGCTGCCCCAGGGGCTTGCGGTCACCGACGCCACGCAGGCGTTTGGCAAATTGCCGGTGGCCTTCAACTGGATGGGCGCGCAGATGGCACTGATTTCAGCGCATAAACTGGGCGGCCCGAAAGGGATCGGTGCGGTTGTCATGAAACGTGGCACCGATCTGCCTGCGATGATCAAAGGTGGCGGGCAAGAGATGGGTCGCCGCTCGGGCACCGAAAATGTCATTGGAATCGCGGGGTTCGGGGCCGCAGCTGAAGCAACCGCGCGGGATTTGTCGAACGGTGTTTGGGAACAGGTTCGTGAATTTAGAAATATTCTAGAAAATGCCCTTGAGGCTGGTTCTAAATCTACTATTTTTGTCGGGAAAGGTCAGGACCGCCTGCCAAATACCGCGTGTTTCGCTACTCCGGGCTGGAAGGGTGAAACGCAGGTTATGCAGATGGATTTGGCAGGGTTCGCTGTTAGTGCGGGCTCGGCCTGTTCCAGCGGCAAGGTTCGGGCCAGCGCGGTGTTGACCGCAATGGGATTTGATGAGGTGACAGCAGCCAGCGCGATCCGCGTGTCGCTGGGGCCTTTGACCACAGAAGAAGAAGTGCTGCGTTTCGCCGAAACGTGGCTTGAAAAAGAAAAGAAGCATCGCGCGCGCGCCGCGTGATCTGACGGAGGGTGTCATATGGCCGCTTTGGACCAGACCAAGGTAAAAGAGGGTGTCGATCAGGAAACCGTAGATGCGGTACGCGAGGTCGGAACCTACAAATACGGCTGGGATACAGATATCGAGATGGAATACGCCCCCAAAGGCGTAAACCCGGATATCGTAAAGCTCATCTCGGAGAAGAACGAAGAGCCCGAGTGGATGACCGAATGGCGTTTGGCTGCGTTCGAGCGTTGGACCCAGATGGAAGAGCCCAAATGGGCCATGGTGCACTATCCGCCGATCGATTTTCAGGACCAGTATTATTATGCCCGTCCGAAATCGATGGAGGAAAAGCCCAAGTCGTTGGATGAGGTCGACCCCAAACTGTTGGCTACATACGAAAAGCTGGGCATCCCTCTGAAAGAACAGATGATTCTGGCCGGCGTAGAGGGCGCCGAAGACATGCCTGCCGAGGGTCGAAAAGTTGCGGTGGACGCGGTGTTTGACTCGGTCTCGGTCGGAACGACGTTCCAGGACGAACTCGCCAAGCACGGCGTGATCTTCTGCTCGATCTCCGAGGCAATCAAAGAGCATCCTGCGCTGGTGAAGAAGTATCTGGGTACTGTCGTTCCGGTCTCGGACAACTTCTACGCAACTCTGAACTCCGCCGTGTTCTCGGACGGGTCGTTTGTTTACATCCCACCGGGCGTCCGCTGCCCGATGGAGTTGAGCACCTATTTCCGTATCAACGCGGAAAACACCGGTCAGTTCGAACGGACCCTGATCATCGCCGATAAAGGCAGCTATGTCAGCTACTTGGAGGGCTGTACTGCACCTCAGCGTGATACAGCGCAGCTTCACGCGGCTGTGGTTGAGATCATCGTCGAAGAAGATGCCGAGGTTAAGTATTCGACCGTTCAGAACTGGTTCCCCGGTGACGAGAACGGCAAGGGCGGTATCTATAACTTTGTGACCAAACGCGCCGATTGCCGGGGTGACCGGTCCAAGGTGATGTGGACGCAGGTTGAAACCGGCTCGGCCGTGACCTGGAAGTATCCGTCCTGCATCCTGCGCGGCGACGAAAGCCAGGGTGAGTTCTACTCGATCGCGATTGCCAACAACTATCAGCAGGCCGACACCGGCACGAAGATGGTTCACCTGGGCAAAAACACCAAGTCGCGGATCGTGTCCAAGGGTATCAGTGCGGGTAAAGCTCAGAACACCTATCGTGGTCTGGTCTCGATGCACCCGAAGGCCAAGGACAGCCGGAATTATACGCAGTGCGACAGCTTGCTGATTGGCGACAAATGCGGGGCACATACGGTTCCGTACATCGAGGTCAGGAATAACTCTTCCCGAGTGGAGCACGAGGCGACGACGTCCAAGGTGGACGATGATCAGCTGTTCTACTGCCGTCAGCGTGGCATGGACGAGGAAGAGGCCGTGGCACTGGTCGTCAACGGGTTCTGCAAGGACGTCCTGCAGGCACTGCCGATGGAATTCGCCATGGAAGCGCAGCAACTGGTGGCAATCAGCCTCGAAGGATCCGTGGGTTAACCCCGACTTTCCCTGAATTCAGAACATACAGGGGGCCGAGTGCCCCCTTGCGATACGCTAAAGGACAAGAAATGCTGGAAATCAAAAACCTGCACGTGAAACTTGAGGAAGAAGAAAAGCAAATCCTCAAAGGTGTTGATCTGACGGTCGAGGCCGGAAAGGTTCACGCGATCATGGGGCCGAACGGCTCGGGTAAGTCGACACTCAGCTATGTGCTGTCGGGCCGCGACGGCTACGAAGTGACCGAAGGCACGGCCACTCTGGACGGCGAAGATCTGCTGGATATGGAACCGGAAGAGCGTGCTGCGGCGGGTGTTTTCCTGGCATTCCAATACCCGGTCGAAATCCCAGGCGTCGGCAACATGACGTTCCTGCGCACCGCAGTAAACGCGCAACGCAAGGCGCGTGGTGAAGAAGAGCTGTCGGCAGCTGACTTCCTGAAGCTGGTTCGTGCCAAGGCCAAATCGCTGAAGATTGACGCGGACATGCTTAAGCGTCCGGTGAACGTTGGATTCTCTGGCGGTGAGAAGAAGCGGAACGAAATCCTGCAGATGGCGATGCTTGAGCCAAAGATGTGCATCCTGGACGAAACGGACTCGGGTCTGGACGTCGATGCGATGAAGTTGGTGGCCGAGGGTGTGAACGCGCTGCGCGACGAAGGTCGTGGTTTCCTGGTAATCACCCACTATCAGCGTCTGCTTGATCACATCAAACCCGATGTCGTGCACATCATGGCAGACGGTCGGATCGTCAAAACCGGTGGTCCTGATCTGGCTCTGGAAGTTGAAAACAACGGTTACTCAGACATTCTGGCCGAGGTGAACTGATGGCGCTGCCCGAAGTTAAACAAACTGCGACCGAGGCGCGGCTGGCTACGCTGACCATGCCCGATGCAGGGTGCACGCGCGCCGCGCGCGAGGATGCACTGGCCCGAGTTCTTGAAATGGGTTTGCCCGGACGGCGCGATGAATACTGGAAGTACACGCGCCCGGACACGCTGATTTCGCCTGAAGCGCCGCGCGCTGCGCTTTTCCATTCGGACGAGCCGTTGCTGTTCGGGGACCTTGACCGTCTGAAAATCGTCTTTGTTGACGGCGTGTTCAGCGCCGAGGAATCGGACGATTTGCAACTGGAAGGCGTCAGTATCGAGCGTATCGAGGATATCTGCTGCAAAGATATTCACTGGGCCAAAGAGTTGTACGGCGTTCTTGAAGCGCGCGGGCAGTCTCCGGTTCAGCGACCATTGGCGGCGCTTAACACCGCCTTTGCAGCGGATGGTGTTGCTATTCATGTCACCGGCAAGCCGTCCAAGCCGATTAGCCTGATTTATCGTCACGCCTCCGAAACCTCTGACGCCATGCTGCACCACATCGTCCGTGTCGAAAGCGAGGCCGAGGTGACGATCCTTGAAAACGGGCCTGCGGCGTCGCGTTTTAACAAATGCATGGAGATCGACATCGCTGATGGCGGGACTTTGCATCACGTGCGCGCGCAGGGCAGGGATCATGAACGTCGTGCGGCAACACATATGTTTACCCGTCTGGGTCAGGAAGCTACCTATAAGTCGTTCACCTTGACGGTGAATGGTATTCTGACCCGGAACGAGCAAGTCGTTGAACTGACCGGCGATGATGCGGTTGCGCATGTGGCAGGCGCCTGTGTCGGCGATGGTGATTTCCACCACGATGACACGGTTTTCATCACCCACGACGCGGTGAACTGCGAAAGCCGACAGGTGTTCAAGAAGGTTCTGCGCAACGGTGCGACCGGCGTGTTCCAAGGCAAGATCCTGGTGAAAGAGGGTGCTCAGAAGACCGACGGTTACCAGATCAGCCAGTCCTTGCTGTTGGATGACGACAGCCAGTTCCTCGCCAAGCCGGAACTTGAGATCTATGCCGACGATGTCGCGTGTTCGCATGGCTCGACCTCGGGCGCGATTGACGAGACGGCGCTGTTCTACCTGCGCTCGCGCGGGGTTCCGGTGAAAGACGCCACCAATATGCTGACGCTGGCCTTTTTGGCCGAGGCCGTCGATGAGATCGAGGATGAGGCTCTGGCCGAAGCCATTGTCGAACGCCTCGAAGGCTGGTTGTCGCGGCATAGCTGATGCCGGTGACATCAGATATCGTGGCCACCTATCGGGGGCCGGGGCGGGTTGTGCGTCGGCTTCTTGATCTTGGCCCGCGCGAGGATAGGGCACTGGTGTTTGTTATGGCGTTCTGCGTTGTGGCATTCATCGCCCAATTGCCCAGCCTCGCCCGCCGTGCGCATATCGAAGGCCTTGAGCTTGATATGTTGATGGGCGGTGCCTTGATGGGCACCGTCTTTATTCTGCCGCTGTTTTTCTACCTGCTGGCTTTTGTGTCATATGGCGCGGCGCGGCTGGCTGGAGGTAAGGGCACATCTTACGGTGCACGGCTGGCGTTGTTTTGGGCGCTACTTTCCTCGACGCCGCTGGTTCTGTTAAATGGCCTTGTTGCAGGATTTATCGGCTCTGGTCCCGCGCTGACGATCGTGGGCGCTATCTGGTTCGCCGTGTTCCTGTGGTTCTGGGTGGCAGGTCTCAGCCAAGCGCAAAGGCAACAAGAATGAATTCCACAGGCATTGCTCAACTTGCCGTACTGACCCTGACTAACCCTGCGCAAGCTGCCCGCCAGCTTTTAGCGCTGCGACCGGGGCGTGAGGTTCTGTGGCTTGCCTTTGCTTTGGCCGTCGTTCTGAACGGCATAATCCAGCTGGGGATTGAACAAATGGTCCCGGTGCCCGAAGGGGAACCGGTTCTTCCGCCAGAGCCTGTCTTTTTGGGCCTGCTGCGCTCGGCGGGTACCATGATGCTGAGCGTCGCCGCGTTTCTATTTGTCGGCCGTTTTCTGGGTGGCCGCGCCTCGTTCGAAGACATTCTGACGCTCACAATCTGGCTTCAATACCTGCAGATCGCTGCGATGGTGATCACATTGGCGGTTACAATCGTTCTGCCGTTCCTGATGGTGATGTTTTTGTTGGCCACAGCCGTGATCAGCCTTTACGTCACGCTACATTTCCTGAATGAAGCGCATCAGTTTGGTTCGCTTGCAAAATCTTTTGGGGTCATCGTGTTATCTGCCTTGCTGGCAGTTCCACTTGTCCTCGCTCTTACGCCCGGCGGCCCGGTATAGGGAAAAAGACCATGTATGACGTGCAGAAAATTCGCTCTGACTTTCCGATCCTGTCACGGGAAGTGAACGGCAAGCCGCTGACCTATCTGGACAACGGCGCCTCGGCGCAGAAACCGCAGGTGGTTATCGACGCAGTCACGCGCGCCTACGCCGAAGAGTATTCGAACGTCCATCGCGGGCTGCACTACTTGTCCAACCTAGCGACCGAGAAGTATGAAGGCGTTCGCGGAACCATTGCCCGTTTCCTGGGGGCCGCGGATGAGGATGAGATCGTTCTGAACTCGGGCACGACCGAGGGGATCAACCTTGTTGCCTACGGCTGGGCGATGCCGCACCTGCAGGCCGGGGATGAGATCGTGCTGAGCGTGATGGAGCATCACGCCAACATCGTGCCCTGGCATTTCCTGCGCGAACGTCAGGGTGTTGTTTTGAAATGGGTCGATGTGGATGCGGACGGCGGACTGGACCCGCAAGCCGTGATCGATGCGATCGGTCCGAAAACAAAGCTGGTCGCCGTCACCCAGTGTTCAAACGTTCTGGGCACGGTGGTGGATGTCAAAGCAATCACCGAAGGGGCTCACGCAAAGGGCGTTCCGGTGCTGGTCGATGGCAGCCAGGGCGCGGTTCATATGCCGGTGAACGTGCAGGATATCGGGTGCGATTTCTACGCGATCACCGGGCACAAGCTTTACGGCCCGTCCGGCTCTGGCGCGATTTATATCAAGTCCGAACGTATGGCTGAAATGCGCCCCTTCATTGGCGGCGGCGACATGATCAAAGAGGTCAGCAAGGATCAGGTGATCTACAACGATCCGCCGATGAAGTTCGAGGCCGGCACGCCCGGTATCGTGCAGACCATCGGTCTGGGTGTTGCTCTGGATTACATGATGGATTTGGGGATGGAGAACATCGCCAAGCACGAGGCCGGTCTGCGCGATTACGCAATGCAGAAACTGACGGGTCTGAACTGGTTGCAGGTACAGGGCACACGTCCCGACAAGGCCGCGATCTTCAGCTTTACGCTGGACGGGGCAGGGCACGCGCATGACGTTTCAACCATTCTGGACAAGAAGGGCGTGGCCGTGCGCGCCGGTCACCACTGTGCCGGGCCGCTGATGGATTTCTACGGTGTCACGGCCACTTGCCGCGCCAGCTTTGGCCTCTACAACACGACGGACGAGGTCGACACGCTGATCGACGCGCTTGAACTGGCGCATGATCTGTTTGCATGAAACCTGACCGATCCGGGAAGATTTGCAGTTGCACCCGGATCGGAACAAGGTTAGCTAACGGCCAAGGCACCTGTAGCTCAGCTGGATAGAGCGCTGCCCTCCGAAGGCAGAGGCCAGAGGTTCGAATCCTCTCAGGTGCGCCACTTTTCGGCCCGTTAATCTAAAAATTTTATGGTTTCTGTTCGCTATTGAAGGCTGCTTTAGGTTTTTTGGTTCACGAACCGTCCAATGTCTGATCGATTGGATGTACTCACTTTGGTGACGCCGGAATTTTCACACGCGCGTCGACAAAAACTGCTATGCGAACACCATCAACAAGTAGCCGGACAATGCGACGATAATAGCAAACACGATCACAGGTGGTCGTTTCTCATCGTCCTTAAATTCGCGCTGAAATGCGCCGGCGTGGTAGGCCAAGTACAGCGCCACGGCCAGCAAGAAAAAAGCAATGGCGTTAAGGGTAACCAAAATCATCGTTACTGTCCTGAGTTCATAAGTTGTTAACTGCATTCGATATTCAAGTCATTAATTCTCGATTTGGGACTTGTCAAACATGGCAAACAATAATCATAGAGATTTGTTACTCATCGTATCCGTTTAGGCAAAATCCCAGCTTTCCGTGTTGAATTTGAGGGTCCAGATTGAAGGCTAGTCTAAAGAATACTCGTCTATAACTGACGAATTCGCTAATGCGCCTGAGGTCGCTGGCCGTTTCAAAACCACTCTCGGGTGTTTCTGCGTGCGTTTTGCGTATCGCCGCGATCGATGATGACTAAATTGAGGCTAGCTACCTAAGCCATTATTGCAAACGGCCACCTATTTCTTCGACATAGTGCCAAAAGCAGCGCCGCTGTCTACGAAAGCACCTGTAGTAACAGGAAAACAAACGCGGAAATTCCTTGTCGAGTTAGCCTGTGACTTAATCCGCATCATTTTGGCGGAGATCGATACTCCGCAGACGTAACGGGTGTCTAAGAGTACAGAGGCGGCATAGTTGATACTATACCGCCCCTAACACGCTTGTGACGTCAGTCTACCGCCAGCTCTGTGATTTCACGGCGGAAGGGCAGGGCGTCCCCTATATCTTTGCCATCCATCTCACGGGCATAGCGGTGACCGGCATAGGTTGCCCAGGCAATCGGTCCCGGGGCGTTGGCATCGCCGATCAGCTTGACAGACTTGATGCCAGCATCCAGCCATTCAGCCTCGCGCAATTTAAGGTCGTTGAAGACGGCGTTATTTTCCAGGCGTGACGCCACCATTACAACGGCATCCGCCTCAATATTCCAGGTTCGATCGGTGTAGACGCAGTTCGAGACCACGTGATCCGAGTGAATCTCGGTGATGCCTTGGTTCAGGACGATCTCGACGCCAGCCTCCACCAGACGTGGGTGAATAGCGATCTGCTCCAAAGTGTTGTTGGTCCAGTCACTGACATAGGCCGACGGAGTGACCAGCGTCACCTGTGCTCCGTTCTTGGCCAGAAGCTCGGCCAGAACGCCTCCCATGTAATAGTGGTCATCGTCATAGACAACAACGCGGCCGGACGGGATAGTGCCGTCCATTAGATCGTCCGGTGTGTAAACCTTGGCACCTTCGGCTATCGGCATTGGAACAACGTGCTGACGCGAAACCCCGTCATTCCGCCAGGTGGATCCGGTGGCGATGCAGACGTTTTCAAATCCGAACTCCAGAATGCTCTCGGCATCCAGCTTACTTTCGCGATAAATTTCTACGTTCGGACGTTGGCTGAGCTGATAGTCACGATAGTCCACGACACGACCCCAAGCCGACAGCCCCGGCAGAAGGCGCTCGCGGGTCACACGACCGCCGATTACATCGCGCGCCTCGGCCACGGCGACATCATATCCCCGGCGGCAAAGTGCCCAGGCCGCCTCAAGCCCTGCGGGACCAGAGCCTACGACCAGCACGTTTGAACTTTCGCCCTTGTCGTTCATCTTTTCTGGATGCCAGCCCTTGCGCCATTCTTCCATGAATGTCGGGTTCTGAGTGCAGCGGCTGATCGACATGGTCATGTCGCCGGTGATGCAGATGTTGCAGCCGATGCATTCGCGGATGTCTTCGATCCGACCTTCTTCGATCTTCTTGGGCAGAAATGGATCGGCAATCGACGGGCGCGCGCAGCCGATGAAATCCAACGTACCGGACTTGATCATCTTGGCCATTACATCGGGTGAGGTGAAACGTCCGACGCCAACGATGGGCTTGTCGGTCAATTCATGAATACCACGCACCAGTTGCTCCTGTGCGGCCTCTTCCTTGAACCGCGAAGGGCCTGAACAGTCCTCCCACGTGCCCTGCGCTAGGTCCCAAAGGTCGGGCAGGTCTTTGTTCATCTCGATGTAGTCACGAACCTCGGCGTTTGAGAAGCCCAGCTCCCCAATGGTTTCGTCCAGCGAAACCCGCAATGTAATTGCCATCGTGTCCCCTACGGCATCACGCATATCAGCAATAACTTCCTGACTGAACCGGGCACGGTTTTCCAGCGACCCGCCGTATTCGTCGCCACGCTGGTTAGTCGCGCGGCTGAGGAAGTGTTGGAAGATACCAAATCCATGCGCGCCATACAGGCAGATCAGGTCGAATCCCGCTTCCTTCGAGCGTTTTGCGGCATTCACGAACCAACGACGCAGGTCCTTGATGTCCTGCTTGTCCAATGCACGCGCCTGCACAGGATCGTTGGAAAAGGTGCGGATTGGCATAGCCGAAGGCGCCAGAGGCACCTCTTTTGTGTAAAGGTTAGGTCCATTAATGCCGGAATAGGCAAGCTGAATGCCGGCCAGCGCTCCATGCGTTTTCATCCGCTCGGACATCTTGCGCAATTGGGGAATGTCTTTGTCTTCCCACAGGCGGAGTTCGATAAAGGGCGTAATCTCAGACGTATGATGCATCTCGCACTGTTCGGTGAAGATGACGCCCCAGCCGCCTTCCGCCTTGATGCCTCGCATTTCGGCTGCCGCTGACGGGTCGCGATATCCACCTCCGTTGCAGTGAGGCACCTGATAGAACCGGTTCTTGGCCGTTAAGGGGCCGATCTTCATGGGTTCGAACAGAATGTTATAGCGTGGATCGCGCATAGCTGGCTCCTTGTGGCTGGCTGATATTTTTGATGGGGGTATGCGGCCCCGAATACGGAATTACAGACCCGCAGCGACTTCGGTGATGGCGTCGCGCAGGATGACTTCGATACGATCAATCATCGGTTCGTCCATGATCAGCGTCGGAGACAGGATCAGAACGTTACCGAGGGGGCGAGCGATGAGGCCGCGCTTCTGACAAGCGCGCGCGACTTTCAAGCCAACCTGCGCCTCGGCCGGATGGCTTTCCTTTGTGGCGCGATCCTTTACGAATTCGATCCCCATCATGAAGTGGCTTCCGCGAACTTCGCCGACCATTTCGATATCGGTCAGGCCACGCAGGTTGTTTTCAAACTGTTTCCCGGTTGTCTGCACACGCTGGGGAATGCCCTCGCGTTCCATGATTGCGATATTGGTCAGACCTGCCGCCGCGGCTGCTGGGTGGCCTGAATAGGTCATGCCATGCAGGAACATACCGTCAGGGCCTGAGATGACCTCGTGAATATCGTCGGATACGATCGTGGCAGACAGCGGCTGATAGCCCGAGGTCAAACCCTTGGCGGTCGTGATGATGTCTGGCACCATGCCAAACACGTCTTCTGAGGCAAAGAAATGCCCTAGGCGACCAAAAGCGGTGACGACCTCATCGGCGACATATTTTATTTCGTTGGCCTGGCAAACCTCCCATGCGCGCTTGTGATAGCCAGCTGGAGCGGTCACAACACCACCCGCGCCCTGGATCGGTTCTGCGATGAAGGCGCAGATATTCTCTGCGCCAATGCGCTCGATACTCTGTTTCTGATCGTCGATCAGGGCGTCGAGGAACTCGGCCTCGGTCATTTCACCGCCCTCGCGCCAGTAATGGGGTGAGCGCAGGTGATGCACCAGTTCGCTGGCCGCGTGCCAACCGTCGGAATAACCGGGCGTCGTCATCGCCATCGCAAGATGGGTCGAACCGTGATAGGCCCCGTGCCGAGACAGAACCATTTTCTTTTCCGGCTTCCCTTTGCGGATATTGTAGTGGTGTAGCATCCGAATGGCGCTGTCATTGGCGACGGAACCGGAATTGCCAAAATGCACGGCGTTCAAATGACCTGGCGCAAGCTGGGCAATCTTCTCAGCCAGTGCTGCCGCTGCCGGGTGGCTAAAGTTGTAGAAAGTTGAATAGTAATCCAGTGTTTTCAGCTGATTGGAGATTGCGTCGACCATTTCATCGTAGCCGTGGCCGATGTTTACGCACCAAAGGCCACCGATGCCGTCGATCAGTTCATTACCATCGCTGTCGTAAACATATGCGCCTTTTGCGCGCGAGATCACGGTACGCGCGCCTTGCTGCTTAAGTGCGTTCAGATCAGCGAAGGACTGAATCAGGTGTTCGTCCTGCGTAAGAATGTCGAGTGTATCTTTGGCCATGATCAACCTCTTTGTTTTTCCGATGCAATATTGCGGATCTGGAAAGGCCTGAGGGGCCCATGATCGACTTGCCGATTGCATACCACCTATTTTGCTGCAGAATATTACTTTGATCGAATTGGGGGGTATATACCCCCATGGGGGTACTAAATTATGTCGTCGATTCCAGCACCACAGGCTCTGTCAGCGGCAATACTGGCGGTGGGAAAAGAAGGGTTCGGCGAAACGCTTTTCACGTGGCTGGACGCAACTTGTTCTTTCGACAATTTCGCAATAATCGCCTTTTTTTCGCATAGTAGCCCGCAGGTTCTAATGACTCATGCTCGCAACAGCCGCGTTTTCGAGCGAATTGATAGTCACTATGTCAAAGGCGCTTATATGTTGGATCCGTTTTATGGTCTGCATCAAAGCCGTGCGACGGACGGTCTTTACAGATTGACTGATGTTGCCCCAGATCAGTTTCAACGGAACGAATACTTCAAATCCTACTACACAAATACGACGCTGACGGATGAACTGGCCTTTTTCGCAGGTCTCAGTCCCGCAAGTTCTGTCACTGTGTGTCTTGGTAGGGACGCAACCACCGCTTCGCGTTTTTCCAGCAAGGATTTCAACGCGGCCAATAGTGTGGCGCCGGTTGTCAACGCGCTGGTGAGGAGGAACTGGTCAGACCTGAAGCCCCCGAACAAAAACAAATCAGAAGATACTGTTGAGCAACTTCGTCAGCGTTTGTTGGATGAAAGCGACATCAGATTAAGTCCACGACAGGCGCAGGTGGCGCTTTTGATCCTGCAGGGTCATTCGTCGATTTCCATTGGACTGACGCTGGGTATCAGCCCCCAGACCGTCAAGGTTCTGCGCAAGCAACTTTATCGCAAATGCAATATCTCCTCGCAGGGTGAATTATACCATCTGATCGCACCATATCTTTCGAACGGTGGTCAACCGGCTGGGAAACAAAGGCAATTTCCGGCGGGTTAGTCAAAGCCTAACTAAGAGTAAGTTAGACAGTAATTTCGCCTGTTCCCAACTTGTGAAACCTTAACCCAGAAACGTGCAAAACGTGCTGGAGTGGCACAAGAAACGACACGCCAAGGTTCCGCTCTGGTGTCTTTCGTTTTGAAAGTGCAAGGCCTTCGGTCCGTTGTGGTCTTTCGTCCGTCCGGGCAGCCCAAGATGCACGAAGACAACGACCTTTTCAGGTCAAATCGTGACGCAATTATAGGGAACCGACACATGTCCATTGAGAAAACGGATACGCTGGTTGTTGGCGGCGGGCAGGCGGGTATCGCGCTGAGCGAGCACCTTGGAAACAACGATGTGCCCCATATCATTTTGGAAAAGAACCGCACCGCCGAGGCGTGGCGCTCGGGGCGTTGGGATGCTTTGGTCGCAAACGGCCCGTGCTGGCATGATCGTTTTCCCAGCCTGCAGTTCAAAGGGGATAATCCGGATGCGTTTGTGCCCAAGGATCGTGTTGCCGAATACCTGGTCGAATATGCAGAAATGGTGAACGCACCAATCCGTGAGGGTGTTGAGGCGCTGAGAGCCGAGCGCTTGCCCGGCAAAGGTGGGTTCCGTGTTGAGACGAGCGCCGGTGAAATTCATGCCAAGCGCATCGTCGCTGCAACAGGCGCTTTCCAGCACCCGGTTATTCCGCCCATCGTGCCGGAAACGGCCGGCGTCGCGCAGCTCCATTCCTTTTACTACAAGAACCCCGAGCAATTGGCCGAAGGCGCAGTCATGGTTGTGGGCGCTGGTTCGTCTGGTGCACAGATTGCTGATGAATTGAACCGCGCCGGTCGCAAGGTCTTCCTGTCTGTTGGTCCGCATGACCGGCCACCGCGTCGTTACCGCACCCGCGACAACGTTTGGTGGTTGGGTGTTCTGGGTCTCTGGGACATGGCCGCGCAAAAGCCGGGAACTGAACATGTCACGATCTCGGTCAGCGGTGCACACGGCGGGCACACGATGGATTTCCGCCGTTTGGGGAATGAAGGTGTGACCCTTACCGGCATGACCAAGAGTTTCGAGAACGGCGTTCTCAGCTTTGCCGATGATCTCCAAAGCAATGTCGCAGCAGGTGATGCCAACTACCTTGAGATGCTGGATATGGCAGATGCCTATGTCGAACGCACTGGTATTGATTTGCCTGAAGAGCCTGAGGCGCGTGGCCAGTTTGCTGACCCTGACAGCCTAACCAATCCCCTGACATCGGTCGACTTGGCCAAGGAAGGCATCACGACAATCATCTGGGCGACAGGATTCCGTCAGGATTTCAGTTGGATCAAAGTAGACGCCTTTGATGCCAAGGGAGCGCCGATCCATCAACGTGGCGTCTCGGTTGAACCCGACATTTATTTTCTGGGCCTGCCGTGGCAATCGCGACGCGGTTCGACCTTTATTTGGGGCGTTTGGCACGATGCGAAATACATCGCGGATCAGATCGCAATTCAACGAGCATATGCCAAATATGACGGAGAAGCGGCCATCGTCGCATCCGCAGCAGCAGAATAAGCAGTCAGGAATTCGAAATGGCGCATACACGCATTCGCAAATTCAACACCAAAGAAACCTACCCCGAGCAAAATCTGGACAACGACCTGTGTCAGGCGGTTGTCACGCAGGGCGGTAAAACGGTTTACCTGCGCGGTCAGTGTCCGCAAAATCTGGATGATGCGGTGAATATCGACAGTCACGATCCGGTCGAGCAAACCCACAAGGTGATGCAGAACATCCGGCAGCTGATCGAAGAGGCGGGTGGATCGATGGAGCACCTGGTCAAGGTGGTCGTTTACATCACCGATGTCCGCCATCGCGAGGCCGTCTACCGCACGATGGGTGAGTACATCAAAGGTGTTCACCCTGTTTCGACAGGTCTGGTGGTTCAGGCGCTGGCGCGCCCTGAATGGCTGGTTGAAATCGACGGAACTGCCGTTATTCCCGATTGATCCACCTGATCAATCAAATTGCCCGGACCGTGCCACTTGTACTCCCCAAATAGGCGCGGTCCGGACTTTCTTTTTCAGGAGAGCCGAATGACTTTTTCATTGGTCGCCCGCTGCGCTGATACCGGCATGTTTGGTTTGGCGATTTCGTCATCGTCACCTGCCGTCGCCGCGCGCTGTTCCTTTGCCCGGGCAGGTGTTGGTGCGGTTGCGTCGCAGAATGTTACAGACCCCAGTCTCGGTCCGCTGACTCTGAATTTGATGGAGCAGGGCAAGACCGCGCCTCAGGCGATCGACGCCATGAAAGCGCTGGCAAAGTTCATCGAATATCGACAGGTTCTGGCGGTGGATGATCACGGTCGCACGGCGATCCATTCTGGCCCGAACAGCCTTGGTATCTGGACGCAGGCGCAGGCTGAGAATGTTGCCTCTGGCGGGAACCTTTTGGACAATGAAGGCATCCCTCACGCAATCGTCGACGGATTCCTGTCGTCCTCCGGGCATCTCGGAGACCGCTTGATCGCAGCAATGCGGGCTGGTTTAGCCGCCGGTGGCGAGGCAGGCCCGGTGCATTCGGCTGGTATGAAGATTGTTGACAAGGTCAGTTGGCCCGTCGCCGATCTTCGCTGCGACTGGACCGAAGATTGCCCCATCGAGGCTATCGCAACCGCCTGGGATATCTACAAACCGCAACTTGACGCCTACATCCAACGTGCGCTCGACCCGCGCGAAGCACCGTCTTACGGCGTTCCGGGCGACGAATAATCAGGGAGACACATAATGTTGGACAATACCCACGAGGATTGGAAAAGTCGCGCGGCAGGCCTGACGTTCCGAGGGCAAGCCTTTATCGACGGAAAATTCACCGATGCGGCATCAGGCAAGACCTTTGACAGTATTAATCCGGCCACGGGCGCGGTTCTGACCCCGGTCGCCGAATGTGACGAAGAAGATATCAATCGTGCCGTTGCCGCAGGCCGTGCTGCCTTTGAGGATGGTCGCTGGTCGCGAATGGCTCCGGGTGATCGCAAAGCGGTAATGCTTAAACTGGCTGATCTGATCCGCGACAACCTCGAAGAGATGGCTCTGTTGGACAGTCTGGATATGGGCAAGCTGGTGACGGATGCCGCCACCATTGACGCACCGGGGTCTGCGCATTTCTTTCAGTGGTACGCCGAAGCTATCGATAAGGTCTATGACGAGGTTGCCCCAACCGGCCCGGGCGATCTGGCTCTGGTCAGTCGCGTTCCGTTAGGCGTTGTCGGCGCGGTGACACCGTGGAACTTCCCGCTGGATATGGCCACCTGGAAAGCGGCTGCCGCGCTGGCAGCTGGCAACTCGGTGGTGTTGAAACCCGCAGAACAATCGCCTCTGTCGGCGCTGCGACTGGCAGAATTGGCGGCTGAGGCCGGAATTCCGGACGGTGTGTTCAACGTTGTTCCAGGTTTTGGAGTGACTGCGGGCAAGGCGCTTGGCCTGCATATGGATGTCGACTGCTTGGCCTTCACCGGATCGACCGCTATCGGCAAAATGTTCATGCAGTATTCTGGCCAGTCGAACCTGAAACAGGTCTGGCCGGAAACCGGGGGCAAAAGCCCCAATCTGGTCTTCGCCGATTGCGAGGACTTGGATGCCGCCGCCGACATGGCCGCCTTCGGTATCTTCTTTAATCAGGGTGAAGTGTGCTCCGCGAACTCTCGGCTCTACGTGGAACGATCAATCAAGGACGCGTTTGTCGAGAAATTGATTGCCCGCGCGCAGGCGATGCAACCGGGCGACCCGCTGGATCCGGCCTCGAGAATGGGCGCAATCGTCGATGAAAAGCAAACACAAGGCATCATGCGCTTTGTGGAAGAGGGCAAGAAGACAGCCAATCTGGTGACCGGCGGCGAACGCGTCAGCGTCGAGGGCAAAGGCTGCTTTGTTCAGCCAACAATTTTTGACGACGTGGCCCACGACAATCCATTGGCTCGGGATGAGATTTTTGGCCCCGTCTTGTCCGTGATCCCGTTTAACACGGAAGAGCAGGCGGTAGCGATGGCAAATGACTCGATCTATGGGTTGGCCGCGTCGGTATGGACCGACAACCTGTCCCGCGCTTGCCGGGTGTCTGACAAGCTGATGGCCGGAACCGTTTCGGTCAACACGGTGGACGCGTTGTCGGCCATGACTCCGTTCGGGGGCATGAAACAGTCGGGCTTCGGCCGCGATTTGTCATTGCACTCGCTTGAAAAGTATACTGCTTTGAAGACCACTTGGATCAAGTACAAGGCTTAATCCACGGCTAAGCGGAGATGTGCCATTGCCTTTCAGATACACGCTGCGACAGCTTGAGTATTTTGTTGCGGTCGGAAAGGCAGGCAGTATCGCTGCGGCCAGCGACAAACTGAACGTGTCGTCGCCGTCGATCTCGGCGGCGATTACGCAGCTTGAGGTCGAATTCGGTGTTACTCTCTTCGTACGCGAACATGCGCGTGGCTTGTCTCTGACCAAGGCCGGGCACAAATTCATGGAGCGCACCGAATTTGTACTGCGCGAGGCCGAATTTCTGGCCACATTGGCCGGAGAGATCACTGGCAAGGTACAGGGTATTTTGTCCGTTGGTTGTCTGGTCACGTTCGCGCAGATCATCCTGCCGGGATTGCGGCGGGACTTTGAGGCCACCTATCCAGACGTCCGGATCGAGCAACGTGAATTGAACCAGGCCGATATCTTCAGCCAGTTGCGCCGCGCCGAGCTCGACATCGCCCTGACCTATGATCTGGATATTCCCGCCGATCTGGAATTCCAGCCCCTGCACGAATTGCCGCCCTATGTGGTTTTGGGCGAAGGGCACCCGCTGGCCAACCGTGCCGAACTGGCGATAGCGGACTTACAGGACAGCCCCATGGTTCTATTGGATTTGCCATTCAGCGGCGAATATTTCCTGTCCTTCTTCCGCGACGCTAATATCAAACCCAATATCGCGGAACGCACTGCAGATATGTCGGTCATGCGATCCCTTGTTGCCAATGGGTTCGGATTCTCGATTGCCAATATTCGTCCGTTAAATGCGATGTCACCCGACGGCAAGAAACTGATCAATGTCCCCCTTGCCGGAGAATTGCGCCCGATGCGGCTGGGTCTGCTACGCGCGCGTTCCGAGAACGAGACGAACACGTCCAAAGCTTTTATTGAACACTGTGCCAGGGCCGTTCGGTCCGGGACATTGCCGGGCCTTTGCGCGCGGTAACAAGAGTGATCGGCGTGGGTTAGAGAGCGCCTAACCGTTGCTTCGCGATTCCCGGATTTATGTTTTTGGCCGGTGGTATAGGTTTGAAATGAACGCCCCTTTGCAGCCAGTGCCGCGCTGGCTGTCCAAGCGAAAGCAGGTTCAACCCGATGACCTCGACACTGGATATTCTCGACCGGCTTGTAGGCTTTGATACGGTCAGCAAAAACTCGAACCTCGATCTGGCAGCCTATGTTGAAGAGTTTCTTGAGGTGCGTGGATTTACCGTGCATCGCATCACAGATCCCGGTGGCGACAAGACCGGGTTGTATGCCCAAAAAGGTCCCCAAGGCGATGGCGTGTTGCTGTCGGCCCATACCGATGTCGTCCCGGTCGAAGGTCAAAGCTGGACCAAAGACCCGTTTCGTTTGACCCGCGAGGGCAACCGCGTCTATGGGCGCGGCACCACGGATATGAAAGGGTACGTGGCCTCGGTTATGGCGCTGGCGGATCGCTGCGCCGGGGCTGACCTGCGCGAGCCCCTTAAGATCGCGCTGTCTTATGACGAAGAGGTCGGCTGCGTTGGTATTCAGCACATGCTGGACCGTCTGGCCCCTATGCTTGGCCAGCCCCGTGCCTGTTTTGTCGGCGAACCGACCGAGATGCAGGTGGCGGTCGGGCACAAAGGCAAGGCCGCGCTGCGTGCAGTGTGCCACGGCCAAAGCGGCCATTCGGCGCTTGCTCCGAAGTTTGTCAACGCGCTGTATCTGGCGACGGATTTCGTTGGGAAACTGCGGGCCCTGCAGGAAACATACGCCAAAAGCGGTCACAGCGACCCGGCCTATTCGGTGCCCTATACCACCTTTCACGTGGGTATGATGTCTGGTGGCAGGGCGTTGAATATCGTGCCGGATCGTGCGGAACTGACCTTTGAATACCGCCATTTGGCTGCAGACCGCGGCAAGGATATTCTGGCCCAGATACAAGATGCCGCCTTCAGGGTTGGTGCCCGGTACCAGTCCCTTTGCCCAGAGGCTCGGATCGAGGTTGAACAGTACAACGCCTATCCCGGGCTGGATGTTGCGGAGACCGAGGGTGTCATCTCGTACGCCCAGAAACTTGCCCAAAGCAATGATACCACCAAGGTAGCGTTTGGCACCGAGGCCGGGTTCTTCAGCGAGTTGGGTATTCCAACCGTTGTCTGCGGGCCCGGGTCCATGGAACGCCAAGGGCATAAACCGGATGAATATCTTGAAATTGATCAACTAAACGCGTGCGACGCGATGATGGATCGCATCCTCGAAGACATCAGCCGCTAAAAAACCTTTATGGAATCGTCAAAAGCCCCCGGTTGAACCGAGGGCTTTCGCGTTTGAGATATGGCCCGACTTATTTCTTCAGGTTGGTCCAGATCTGGTCATAGACCGCC
This sequence comes from Ruegeria sp. BC3, assembly GCF_056539265.1. Classification (NCBI taxonomy): domain Bacteria; kingdom Pseudomonadati; phylum Pseudomonadota; class Alphaproteobacteria; order Rhodobacterales; family Roseobacteraceae; genus Ruegeria; species Ruegeria sp. BC3. The sequence goes on along the minus strand of NZ_JBQFUP010000001.1, from coordinate 507,299 downwards.
TGGGTTTCCTCATCACAGACCTCGATGAACACGCCTTGGCCAGCATTGGCATGGGGGTTCTTTTCGGGCTGCTCGGCCAATGCAGGATCAAGGAATTCGCCAACTCCGTTCACACCAGCGTTGTACTGCGCAAAGTTGGACACGGCCGCGATGTTTTCAGGTTCCAACAGGAAATCCATGAAGATCAGCGCGTTCTCGCGGTTGGGAGCGTCTTTCAGCAGAACGACATTGTCCATCCACGCGATGTAGCCTTGCGTCGGAAAGGCGTATTCCACATTTGCGCCTTCCTCGCGCGCCTTGGCCGAGAACCCGTCATAGATCTGGCCTACAGCTGCGTCACCGGAAACCAGAACTTCTTTCGCGGTATCCGAATTGAACGATGCCCAGTGCTGCTTTGCTTCTTGCAGCATGGCGTTCAGTGCCTTTAGTTGCTCGCGGTCTGTGGAACACTGCGGGATACCCATGTGCAGCGCGGCCATGGCCATGACTTCGCCCTGGCTGTCCAGCATGTTGATGCGGCCCTGCAGCTCGGCCGGAGGGTTGAACAGGATGTCGGTGGTTTGAATGTCACCGTCATAGGCGTCGCGGCTGACTGCAAAGCTGGTCGAGCCCCACTGATATGGGATCGAGGATTGGCGACCGGGATCAAAAACGGGATCAGCCCATTCTTCGGCGATGTTGCCTTTGTTCTTCAACTCACCGTCGGCGATGGTGTCCAGCATACCTTCGCCGGCCATGATCGAAACCATGTAGTCGCCAGGCACGGACACATCATAGGTGCCAATGCCGCCAGCCTTGAGCGAGGCCAGCATCGCCTCGTTCGAGTCGTATGTGTCCATTGTGACTGTTATGCCGGTTTCTTCTGTGAACTTGTCCAGCAATTCTTGCGGGATGTATTCAAACCAGTGGTAAAGAACCAGCTCACCGTCGGCCGCGGCGGCGTTTGCGCCCAATGTCAAAGCAAGAGCAGCGACGCCGCTTTTCATCGTATGTTTCATGTGTCTCTCCATCTGTTGGTTATTTTGTGTTGTCAGATTTGCTGACGAAATAACTGATCGTGACCATGACTATGGACACACTCAGCAACATGGTCGAAATCGCCATGATATTCGGTTTGATTCCCTGCTTGACCGACCCAAAGATCGCCGTGGGCAAGGTCTCAACCCCCGCACCCTTCACGAAGTTGGTGATGATGAAGTCATCCAGGCTAACGATGAAGGCCAGCAGAAAACCCGAGATGATGCCCGGCATCATCAGTGGCAGCAGGATCTTGGTAAAGGCCTGCTGTTTGGTAGCGTAGAGGTCAAGTGCGGCTTGCTCATAGCTGTCTTCGATCCCTTGCATCCGTGCCGAGATAGGCAGGTAGGCGAAGGGAATACAGAAGGCGATATGGGCCAGCAGGATCGTCAGGAGCCCGCGCTCGAACCCGATCGAGTTGAAGAAGATCAGGGTCGCGACCGCCAAGACAATCTCAGGCACCATCAGCGGCAGGCTGATCAGACCGAAGGACACTGTGCGAAAGCGGAACTTGCCACCGCGCACCATGCCCGTTGCGGCGAGCGTCGCGATAGTGGTCGCTGTGGTGGCGGCGATGATCGCAATGATAAAACTGTTCTTGGCCGCCGTTTTGAACTTGGCGCTTTCCGGGCCGGTGAACACATCCGCGTACCAGCGCAGTGAGACGCCTTCCCAGTTGGTAAGCGATTGTGAGGCGTTGAAGCTGTAGATCGTGACCACAACCAGCGGAGCATAGAGGATGACCAGACACAGCAGGGTGATCCCCTTGAAGCCTGCGTAAGACTTGATGTCGAATTGCTTGCTTGCCATCGGTCAGCCTCCCGCCTTATCAGCTTTGGCCTGCTGACGGGCAGAGAACATCAGAATGATCAAAACCATTGTCAGCAAGATCATCGAGGCGGCTGCGCCAAACGGCCAGTTGCCTGCATTGCCCTTGAACTGTTCCTCAATCAGAGAGCCGATCATGAAGTTCTTGGCGCCACCCAGAAGGTCGGGCGCAAGGAACGACCCCATCGACGGAACAAAGACCAGTATACAGCCCGCAAAGACGCCCGGTTTGACCGCAGGAAGCAGCACGCGGCGCAAGGTGGTCCACTTTGACGCGTAGAGGTCGGCAGCAGCTTCGGACAGCGCGAAGTTGTAGCGCTCAACCGCCGCATAGATCGGCAGCACCATAAAGGGCAGATAGGAATAGAACAGGCCCAACTGAACCGCAAAGTTGGTGTTGATGATATGTAGTGGACTGTCGATCAGGCCGATATTCATCAGAAAATCATTCAACGGCCCCTGATCGCGCAGAAGGAACTTCATCGACACGGTCCGGATCAGCAGATTCACCCAATAGGGGATGGTGATCAGGAACACCCAAACCGGACGCATATTCTCGGACCGGGTGGCGATGAAATAGGCCGTTGGAAAGCCGATCACGAGGCTGAGCAATGTAGCAGCACCAGCCTGCCAGATTGAACGCCAGAAAATCGCGATATAGGTCCATTCGATCTTGGGGGGATCGTCGCCAAAAAGTCCTCGGTCAAAGAAGAACTGATCGTAAGCCGCCAGCGAGAATTCCCAGATTACGCCGCCCCGGAACTCTTTCGTCAGGAAAGAGTAGATCAGCATCATGATTACCGGCGCCAGAACCAGAATGGCCAGTGTCACCCATGCGGGCAGCAAAAGCCAAGTACGGGCCTCTTTATACGTGTCTGTCGTTGCGCTGCCGCCGCTTGCTGCACCCGCTGCCATCAGTCGACCAAGAGGCGGCCAGCCCCCAGCTCCATGTTGACGTACATCTCGGTGCCCGGCTCAAAAATCCGTTTGTTGCCGCGGTCCGAGTTTGAGGTGCGCACGACAAAATCCGGGCCATCCTGCAGATCCACGATGGTCGTTATATCTGTACCGACAAAAATGTTTTCCTTGATCCGGCCCTTCAGGCTTTCGGATTCTGCTGGCGTGTCAGACATATACAGGCGCTCTGGCCGAATCGACATATGCACCTTGGAACCTATGCCAATACCGTCGACCGCGTTACAGGTGAGTTCGTGCCCGCCGCCCAGATGGCAGGTTGCGCGTCCGTTCTCGATGCCGTCTACGGACACTTCCAGCAGGTTGGTCTCACCGATGAAATCCGCCACAAACATGTTGTGTGGACGTTCGTAGATATCCGTCGGCGCGCCCAACTGCTGCATCTCGCCAGCCGACATGACCGCTATTCGGTCGGACATGGTAAGCGCTTCTTCCTGATCGTGAGTGACGAAGATAAAGGTAATCCCCGTTTCGCGCTGCAGGTGCTTCAACTCAAGCTGCATCGCTTTTCGGAGTTTCAAGTCAAGCGCAGACAAGGGTTCGTCAAGCAGCAGAACCTTGGGCTGCGGTGCCAGCGCGCGAGCCAGCGCCACACGTTGTTGCTGACCACCTGACAATTGACTGGGCTTGCGCGCAGAGAACTGAGAAAGCTGTACCAATTCCAGCATCTCACCCGCCTTTTTGCGCGCATCAGATTTAGAGGCCCCACGCATTTCCAGCCCGAACGCCACGTTGTCCAGAATGGTCCTATGCGGAAACAGGGCATAGTTCTGGAAAACCGTGTTCACAGGACGCTTGTTAGGCGGCAGATTTTCGATCTCATCGCCAAAAAGGTAGATCGCCCCCTCGGTGACGGCCTCAAACCCGGCGATCATTCTGAGTAGAGTGGTCTTACCGCAACCGGACGGGCCCAAAAGAGTAAAGAACTCATTGTCCATGATCGACAGCGAAATCTTCTTGAGCGCAGTGAAATCGCCGTAGCGCTTCACCGCATCCCGCACGTCAATCGCGATATTTTCGTTGTCAGACAATTGCGCCTCCTGAGCACCGCGAAATTCCATTCGGTTATATACGGGCCGCGCTACCGCCCTAAGAACTGACTTCCTCACTAAACATTAGGATTTGCCTAATCATTGTTTTTATTGTTATAATATCAAGGTGTTATCTTGGGTGCGCGAACTTTTTTAGCAAAAAGAAAACCGACTATATGCGTAGGAACTACGATCGTTCTTACTTGTTGTGATGAGGAGGTCGGCCAGGAACCGATGCTTCGCTTCTTCTCAGTGCAGTACGTTCTGGTTTCGGAGTTGCGCCTCTCCCTCTTTGCGCTGAGTGTTGGCAAAAGGCTGATTGGCAGGCTCGCACCTAGACGGGTTGGCGCGGGCGCTCTACCAACATCCGAGCGAGAAACGCTGTCAAAAGGCTAGTTGAAAGCGATCCGGTCATACCAGCGGCCCGCCGGATCCGAAGCACGGATCTGCGACATGAACGTATCGCGGGCGTCGCCGGTGTATGGCAGCGCGAACACGCCCAGTGCCCACCCCGGATCTGGGGCACCACCGTTATTGGGATTCCACAACAATCCGACCCCGCGCGAGAACGTACCCGTTGACGCTGTGCCCCCGATCGTATGGTTGCCATAAGGCCAGGCGTGTCTGCCCCCACCGACCAGTGCCGCCGCAACTGAGAAGTAGGGACCCGATTATGTCGACTTCGCCGTTCGCGTTGATTTCCTTACTGCGCAACGCAGTTTGCACCATTGATGTTTATGAGAAAGTGATCTCGCTTTGCCCAAACTCGACGGCCCCTGCGCGAAATGCGGAAAACATTGCTAACAATACAGCAGGAATCGCAGCGGCGTTGTCTTTGGCAGCGTTGCAGCAGAACCCACATTATGATGGAATCCAGACGTCTTTCGGTCTTGGATATTATGATGGGAAGACCGGGTATTCCGGATTGGTCGGTATGAAGTTGAACGATCTCATTTATGGCAATGTCGGTGTTTCATACGGGACAGAGCCGGGTGCCGTGGCATCAATCACCATTAGCTGGTGATCGGGTAAAGGACCTGGGTGGTAGAATCCGATGTCAGCTGTGTTAGGTTGAAAAAGAGCGCCAGACGGCGCTCAATCATAATCAACAGCGGGACTGGAGTTTTTGGGGCGTTAACCGCCCCAGCTACGGACATCGCCGCAGTCCATGTGGACAAAGTTGGAACGGTAGTATTTGCCAACACCGCCGGCGCGGCAGGATATGGCCGCTTTGGCCATTTGCGAAACCGATCGCGAAGACAGGCGCAGGTCAGCGGCCTGACCCTTCATGTGTAGCGAGTTCTTGGCCACACGGCGCGAGCGCGAGCGCAGCATTGCGTTTGTTTGTGGTGAGCGGTAGCCGGACAGAAGCGTGTAGGGCTCGTTCACGTCCAGCAGGTTGTGCGAAGCGGCCATGATGTCGATGGTGCGCAGGTCCATGGATTTGACCTGATCCGTGCGCCAGTCGCGCATGAAGTGGTTCACTTCTTTGACGGCGTCCTTGATGTATTTGCCATCCACCCAATAGATCATGTCGATCCGTTCGCCGGTGCGGCCCGAATACATGCGAATACGACGGATATCGCCGCCGCCGCGCAAAAAACCTGCTGCGTTGGAATAAGTCGGTGCTGCCACAACTGCGGTTGCTGCAAATGCGCCCAATAGGGCACGACGGGTCAAGCCCGAAGTACTGCTCGTAGTCATTTTAGTTTCGTCCCGTACTGTTCCTGCCTGCACACGATGTTACGCGCGCGGTATTAATTTTTTCCCATCCCAGATGCGGGATTTATGACACAGTCGTGAGGAGCCGCCAAGAAGTCTTTGAAATTCACCTTTTCAAGGGGGAAATTTCGGCAGTTTTTTGCGCAGGTGATGCAAATTGGTATAATATTGAGGCAATTAGGCATTGGCATACAGCAGCCGATGCAAACGCGCATCAGGCGGGAGGGGATGCATCAATTTGATGCATTTGTGAATGGACAAATCCTTCGGCTGAAAACCATATTTTACCGGTATGCGCCTCAGAACGCGCAAAGTATTGAATAATCAGGGCCATCCCATGCGAGCTTTTTTACGATTGCCAACACGACTTATTTTCGCCGCTTGTGTTTCGGCGGCAGCATCCGTGGCAAACGCCCAATCCGTGCCGGATACAGCGTTTCAAATGGCTGTGGCCGAGTTTGCACCTTCCGGATCAGGACTGGCGGATTTCTACCGCGGCAACGATTTTGCCCCGATCTGGGTTGGGGAAAGCCCAGAGCATCAAGCGCGCCGGGCCCGTTTGATCCGGGCGTTGTCGTCAACGGATTTGCATGGATTGCCCCAAGGGGACTACGACGTTTCGTCCCTCATGGTTCAGATGCAGGACGCACGTTCGTTGCGGGATCTGGGTGCGGTTGAGATCGCATTGAGCCGCGCGTTTGTGCGCTATGCAGATGACCTCTATTCCGGTGCGTTGCGCCCTGCGCAGATTGACGACGGTCTGGTCCGCAAAGTCTCTCGACGGTCCGCCGCAGAACACCTGCAGGCGCTGACGGCCGCGAATGGCGATACATATTTCGACGAACTCGCGCCACAATCTGTTCAGTACCGAGCATTGATGAAACAAAAGCTGGCTCTTGAGGCGCTCGTCCATCAGGGCGGATGGGGTGCGTCCGTTCCGGTGGATAAGCTGGAGCTCGGGGACACAGGCCCCAATGTCATTAAGCTGCGGAACCGACTGATAACAATGGGTTATCTCAAGCCCACCGCTAGCCCGGAGTTTGATGACGCGTTGCTGGCCGCTGTAAAAGATTTTCAACAGGCGCATGGTTTGGCTGCGGACGGTGTCGCCGGACAGGGGACGATTACCGAGCTGAACCGGACCGCGTCCGAGCGCCTGAAGGCCGTCTTTGTCGCCCTGGAACGCGAGCGTTGGTTGCCGCGTGAGAGGGGTGAGCGGCATATTCTGGTGAATCAAGCGGATTTCTCGGCCAAGATCGTTGATGAAGGCCGGGTCACGTTTGAAACCCGCGCCGTGATCGGCAAAAACGTTCATGATCGCCGTAGCCCTGAGTTCTCGGACGAGATGGAGCATATGGTCATCAACCCGAGTTGGTATGTTCCGCGCTCGATCATCACCAAGGAATACTTGCCCAAACTGCAGTCGAACCCCAATGCTGTGGGGCACATTCAGATCACGGATCGCAGTGGCCGAGTGGTAAACCGGGGTGCTGTGGACTTCACTCAGTTCAACACCCGGAACTTCCCATTTGCGATGCGGCAGCCGCCCAGCAAAAGCAATGCACTGGGACTGGTGAAGTTCATGTTCCCTAACAAGTACAACATCTATCTGCATGATACGCCTCAGAAGTCTCTGTTCGCGCGTGAGGTGCGGGCGTTCTCGCACGGGTGTATCCGACTGGCGCAACCGTTTGAGTTTGCCTATGCGTTGCTGGCCAAGCAAGAGGAAGACCCCAAGGCGTTTTTCCATCGCATTCTGGCGACCGGCAAGGAAACGACGGTTCAGCTTGACCAGCATGTTCCGGTCCACCTGATCTATCGCACGGCCTATATCGGGCCGAAGGGTGAGGTTCAGTATCGGCGCGATGTCTATGACCGGGATCGGAAAATCTGGGAGGCTCTGCAGAAAGCAGGGGTAGCCCTGCCGGACGTTCAGGGGTAAGCACCGGGGGCAGGTCCTTAATTCGGGAAGCCCGTCATGCAGTATACCATTCAGCAAATCGCCGAAGCCCTGGGCGCCGAAAGTCAGGGTGATCTGAGCGTTGTCATCGAACGCGCCGCAGAGCCGGCGGATGCGGGACCTTCCGATCTGGCCATGGCGATGTCGCCGAAATACGCCGACGCGCTCAGCGCCGGGTCTGCTCGTGCTGCCGTGTTGTGGGAAGGTGCCGATTGGGAAGCTCTGGGTTTAGAGTCCGCGATTTTCGTTCCGCGCCCACGCATGGCGATGGCCGGGATCACTGCGATGCTGGATCGCGGGCAGGGCGTTGAACCCGGTGTTCACCCCTCGGCAGTGATCGACCCAACTGCGGAAATTGGCGAAGGGGCCTCGATCGGCCCGCTGGCGGTTATCGGCGCACGGGTTCGCATTGGAAAGGGCGCGGTGATCGGCCCCCATTGTGTGATCGGCATGGATGCGGTTCTCGGTGACAACGCCGTTCTGCGCGAGATGGTGAGCATTGGCGCCCGGGCGCAGATTGGGGACCGGTTCATAGCCCAACCCGGCGCTCGGATCGGGGGCGATGGGTTCAGCTTTGTGACGCCCGAGGTTTCGGGTGCCGAAAACGCACGCAAGACAATGGGTGATCAAGGTGAAGCCCGTGCGCAAAGTTGGCTGCGCATCCATTCCCTTGGTGCCGTTGAAATTGGCGACGATGTCGAGGTTGGCTCGAATTGCACCGTCGATAACGGCACTATTCGGAATACGCGCATCGGCGACGGCTCAAAACTCGATAACCTGGTCCATGTGGGCCACAACACGCGCGTTGGTCGCGATTGCCTGCTGTGCGGGCAAACCGGTGTGTCGGGTTCTGTCGAGATCGGAAACAACGTCGTGTTGGGCGGTCAGACCGGAGTGGTCGACAACATCTTTATTGGTGACGGCGTGATCTCGGGCGGGGGAACGAAAATCCTGTCCAATGTACCCAAAGGACGCGTGATTATGGGCTATCCGGGCATAAAAATGGAAAGCCATACAGACATTTACAAAGCGCAGCGGCGTCTGCCGCGATTGGCGCGTGACGTAGAGGCGTTGAAAAAGGCTGTTTCCAAATTGCCTTCGAGTGATTAAATCACCCTCAACAGGATAATCAGAGGATCGTCATGAGCATCAGCGACCGCGTCATCGCAATCATTGCAGAGCAGGCCGTGCTGGAGCCGTCTGATGTGACCCCCGAAAGCACGCTTGAAGATCTTGGTATCGACAGTCTTGGTTTGGTCGAAAGCATTTTCGCGATCGAGGAAGAGTTCGACATTTCGGTTCCGTTCAACGCTAACGAACCCAGCGCCAGCGACTTTGATATCACGAACGTTGCGGCGATCATCGCCGGGATCGAAAAGCTGGTGTCGGAAAAGGTCTGACGTAGTCTCATGAAACGCGTCGTCATTACTGGGGCCGGTACTATCAATTCGCTGGGCCATTCGGTGGCCGATACGCTTGAGGCCATGCGCGAAGGGCGTTGTGGGATCTCTGAGCTCGAATTTCGGGATGTCGAGCGTTTGGCCATCAAGATTGGCGGTCAGGTTCGCGGCTTTGAAGCTGAGGGCCGGTTCAACCGGCAGCAGATGAGCCTGTATGATCGTTTCACCCAATTCACGCTGACCGCAGCGAAAGAGGCGATTGATCAATCCGGAATCGAATTTCACGGTGATCTGGCTGCGCGGTCTGGTGTGGTGCTTGGGACCGCCGGCGGCGGCGTGTCGACCTGGGACGATAACTACCGTTCCGTTTATGAGGATGGCAAAAACCGGGTTCACCCGTTTGTCGTGCCGAAACTGATGAACAACGCAGCCGCCAGCCATGTGTCGATGGAGCATAATCTGAAGGGGCCAAGCTTTACGGTCTCGACAGCGTGCGCATCGTCCAACCACGCGATGGCGTTGGCGTTTCAGATGGTGCGTAGCGGCGCTGCTCCGGCCATGGTAACCGGTGGGTCGGAATCGATGCTGTGTTTCGGTGGGGTCAAAGCTTGGGAAGGGCTGCGCGTTATGTCCAAAGACGCGTGCCGACCCTTCAGCGCAAACCGCAATGGTATGGTTCAGGGCGAGGGCGCGGGAGTCTTCGTGTTCGAGGAATATGAACATGCACGCGCCCGCGGTGCGGATATTCTGTGCGAAGTGGTCGGGTTCGCCATGTCCTCTGACGCTGCGGATATCGTGATGCCCAGCAAACAGGGTGCTTCGCGGGCAATGTCTGGTGCGTTGGCCGACGCGCGGATCAGTGCAGACAAGGTGGGCTATATCAACGCCCACGGCACGGGGACTGCGGCCAATGACAAAACCGAATGCGCGGCGGTTGCTGATGTGTTTGGCCCGCACGCGGATGAGCTGATGATCTCATCGACCAAGTCGATGCACGGTCACCTGATCGGAGGCACCGGTGCGGTAGAGCTGTTGGCCTGTATAATGGCGCTGCGTGACGGGGTGATCGCGCCCACGATTGGGTACGAAGAGCCCGATCCGGAATGCGCGTTGGACATCGTGCCGAACGAAGCACGCGAGGCGAATGTTGATGTTGTCCTGAGCAACGCTTTTGCCTTTGGCGGCCTCAACGCTGTATTGGCGCTGAAACGCGTTTAAGCCACGAACTGGACACAAAAAAAGCGCCACCGAAGCACTTCGGCGGCGCCTTTTTCTTGTACGCAGATTAGTTCTGCAGAACGTTCAAACCATCAAATCCGGCGGTGAAGCCGGCCAGCGAAACTTCCAGTTCCAGCAACTGATTGGGGGCCAAAACCGACACCAGCGACAGCTTGGCGGTCGAGCCCGCTTTCATCGCGTCTACATCTCCTTGGGTAAAGCCCAACTGAGCGAGGCAGCCGACAGGGTTGCAATGATGATAGTCATAGCGTTTGCCTGGTCCGCCATCGATCGAAAAGGCGATCTGGGCCTGCAGCAGGGTTTCCAGAGGAACCACGACAGTTGCACCCGCAACGGCGGCAACACCTTCCGGCAGCCGTTCAATGGTGATCTCTGCGATTGGTTGGCCTTGCTCACCGGTCAGGACCTGACGCATCGCGCAGGGATCTTCTTCGTTATTGGTGTTGATGCAAAGGATGGCCCAGTCGCCTTGTTCCTCTTTGACGTATTGCTCTCCCAGACGGGGACCGGTTTCGCCCAGATCCAGGTCGGTGCCGACCCCGGTCTGAGGCTGAGTTTCAGCGTCCTGGGTTGCCTCCTGGGCAAATGCAGTGCCGCAGCACAAGGCGGCGGTCACTAGGCTGACGGATAGGATGTTCTTGATCATGAGTGCCTCGGCAATGTGTGTGTTGGACTTTTTCTTTCGTCTATCACCCCTCGCCAACAGTGTCAGCGGCTAAGGTGGCGCAATTCAAGATGTGATCGGATTTTCGCCACCTTTTGGGGGCGCAGAAAGGGCAAACTCACAAACGACAAAGGGAGCCGGTGGAGCGGCTCCCTTCGATATAATTTTCTCCCCGTCGGACTGGCCGACTTAGTTATGCGCAGACGTTACGAAAGGCAGACGCAGCGGTCAACTGCTAACCTGAAATTTTAATGTTATGACCATGATTTGTGAAAAAAACCGCGCCCGGAGGCGCGGTCAGTCGACAGGGAGGAAATATGCTGACCCGCAACCAAAGCCGGGGGACAGCAATTAGACTTTCGCAGCCAAAGGTTAAATTTGTATGCTGGCCGCAGATCGGTGGAAACAAGGCCTTACATTTATGGACAAAAACATCTTTTTGGGCGGCTCTGGCAACGACTATAGCCAACCGCAATCGCTGACGCTGAAATATGCCAATCGTCACGGCATGATTGCGGGGGCGACCGGTACCGGCAAGACCGTGACATTGCAAATTCTGGCCGAGGGGTTTTCGCAAGCGGGCGTCCCGGTTTTCCTGTCAGATGTCAAAGGTGACTTGTCCGGTCTGGCCAAGGCAGGCAGCGAAGACCACAAACTCCACCAGGCGTTTCAAGATCGGGCGCAGCGTATCGGTTTTGCTGACTACGCCTATGCCGCTTGTCCGGTTACTTTTTGGGATCTGTTCGGGGAACAGGGGCATCCCGTTCGAACCACCGTCACGGAAATGGGCCCGCTTTTGCTGTCCCGTCTGATGGACCTGAGCGAGGCGCAAGAGGGTATCTTGAACATCGCGTTCCGCGTGGCTGACGAAGAAGGTTTGCCATTGCTAGACCTCAAGGACCTGCAGTCTCTGCTGGTCTGGATCGGGGAAAACCGGGCGCAGCTGTCCCTGCGCTACGGCAACGTTTCAACCGCTTCGATCGGAGCGATCCAGCGCCGTCTGTTGGTGCTTGAAAACCAAGGCGGAACAAGGTTGTTTGGCGAACCAGCGTTGGAACTGGCCGACCTGATGCGTGCGGACGAAAACGGGCAGGGGGTGGTGAACATCCTGGCCGCCGACAAGTTGATGGGCTCACCGCGCCTTTACGCAACCTTTCTGCTGTGGTTGCTGAGCGAGTTGTTCGAGGAACTGCCCGAGGTTGGCGACCCGGACAAACCCAAGCTGGTTTTCTTTTTCGACGAAGCGCATTTGCTGTTCGATGACGCGCCCAAGGTGTTGGTGGACAAGGTCGAACAGGTCGCGCGTCTTATTCGCTCCAAAGGCGTGGGCGTCTATTTCATCTCGCAAAATCCTGCGGACATTCCCGAAGACATTCTGGGTCAGTTGGGCAACCGGGTTCAGCACGCTCTTCGCGCGTTCACAGCACGGGATCGAAAGAACCTGCGCCTCGCAGCCGAGACCTATCGGGAAAATCCCGCCTTCGACACCGAGCAGGCCATCCGCGAGGTTGGTGTGGGCGAAGCCGTAACCTCGATGCTGCAGAAAAAGGGTGTCCCGGGGATCGTCGAACGGACACTGATCCGCCCGCCGGGATCGCAGCTTGGCCCGATCACAAAGGCCGAGCGCAAGGCGCTGATGGATGCCTCGGCGATGAAGGCGAAGTATGGGAAACTGACTGACCGGAAATCGGCCTTTGAAATCCTGCAAGCCCGCGCAAATTCAGCGGCTCAGGCCGCGGCCGACGCAGAAGAACAGCTTGAGACGCAATCAACGGCAGAACGGGAATTCGCGACAGCGCGGCGGTATTCCGGTAGCCGCGTCGGACGATCTTCAGCTCGCGTCATGCGCAAGAAAGACACGTTCGCTACCGCGATGAGCGAGGCCGTGATCAAAGAACTGAAAGGCACAACCGGACGCCGCATCGTGCGCGGCATTCTGGGCGGTTTGTTCAAGGCTCGCTGACGGACAAACGGTCGGGCAGGTTGGGCCTGCCCGATGCCTGACAGGTTACTTCAGACGGCGCTGGCCTTCCTGACGGCAATAAGCGTCAGCTTCGGGCACTGACATTTTGGTCGCCGGGAAGTTGATTGCGCGATCCCAGGTCACACGGTCCTGACGATACAGCTGACAGGTCACTTCGCCTTTGGGCGTCTGCACTTTGACAGGAGTGGTCTCAAGGTCTTCCGGTGTCGGAATACAGCCGGCCAGGGCAGCGAACAGCGGAACGATGAGGATTGCTTTGGTGAGAGAAGTATTCATGTGCACTCTTCTTATACTCGTAGGTTTCCCGGATGATCGCGGGCCAAGTGTCAAGTTAGCGTAAATTCTGGCCAAAAAGAGGGCTGGATCAAGGCGGTACTCGGGTTCGTCTAATCGGTATACTTCATAAAATCAAGAAACCGCGCCAAAGGTTTAGCGCGGTTTCAGGAATTGTATATTTGTGATCCTATTTTTCCGGGATCAAACCTCTTGGGCTGAACCTGAGAACGATCAGAAGGATCAGGCCCATGGTGAACAGACGCATATGCGCGGCGCTTTCGATCAGATGCGCCTTGAGCGCGCTGCCATCGGGCATTCCGGCGGTGATCAGGTTCATCAGCCACAGCCCGATCGGTTCGACCTGAACCCACAGGAACCAGATCAGGAAAGCGCCGAGAACCGCGCCAAAGTTGTTGCCGGACCCTCCGACGATCACCATGACCCAGACTAGGAAGGTGAACCGCAGCGGGTTGTAGGTGCTGGGCGTCAGCTGTCCGTCTAGTGTGGTCATCATCGCGCCTGCGATCCCGCAAATGGCCGAGCCCAGAATGAAGATTTGCAGGTGGCGGCGGGTGACGTCCTTGCCCATTGCCTCGGCAGCGACCTCATTGTCCCGGATGGCGCGCATCATGCGGCCCCAGGGGCTGTGGAGTGCTTTTTGTGCCATCCAGAGCAGAACCAGCAAAACGATCACGAACAACAGCGAATAGCCCAGCTTGACCGACAGGGTCGAGGCGGTAACCGGGTCCAGCCCGAACCATTCGGCGCGGGCGATGAAGCCCGGGTCGCTCTGCAATTCGACCTCATATCCAACCACGGGCGAGGGGCGCGGGATGCCGTAAACGTTCTTAACGCCGCGAGCCAGCCAATCCTCGTTCTTCATGATCGCAATGATGATCTCGGCAATACCCAGCGTTGCAATCGCCAGATAATCCGACCGTAGGCCCAGCGCCGTTTTGCCAATCAGCCAAGCGGCACCTGCGGCTAGTAGACCGCCTGCAGGCCACGCCAGCAGAACAGGCATGTTTAAACCGCCCAGGTTACCTGCGATGGCTGGGTCAATCGCTTCGACGCCAGCCACGTTAGGATCAAAGACGGCACGGTAGATAAAGAACCCCACGATAAGGATGGCAATGATCGTCAGCGTGCGCATCCGGCCTTTGGGCATGCGTGTTGCGACCATGACGGCGGCCACAACAGTAGCTGCCCCCAGCAGTAATGCCAGAACGATGCCAAACCCGCCCGAGGACCAGGCCCCCGGTGTCGGAGGGGTCGAGATCAGCACGACCGCAAGACCGCCCAGCGCGACAAAGCCCATGACACCAACGTTGAACAGGCCCGCAAAGCCCCATTGCAGGTTCACCCCGATCGCCATGATGGCCGAGATCAGCCCCATGTTCAGGATCAGGATCGCAGTGTTCCAGCTTTGCGTGAACCCGGTCAGTAGGATAAGGCCGCCGACGACGACGAAAAGCAGCGTGTTTTTGACGGACTCGGTCATACCGCTTTCCCCTTAAACAGGCCCGTAGGCTTGAACAGCAGCACGATCAGCAGGATGACAAAGCTGACGGCGAATTTGTAATCGGTGGACAGGAACTGTACCAAACCTGACGGGGCCAGGCTTTCTGGCGCGATATAGGTCAGCACCTTTTTCCAGGCGTAGGTGATGGTCACCTCGGAAAACGCGATAATGAACCCGCCCGCGATGGCACCCAGAGGATTGCCAAGTCCGCCCACGATGGCGGATGCAAAGATCGGCAGCAGCAGTTGGAAATAGACGAAGGGCTTAAAGCTTTTGTCCAGCCCGTAGAGCACGCCCGCCGTGGTGGCCAGAGCAGCCACGATGATCCAAGTGATCATCACAACGCGTTCCGGGTTGATGCCTGACAGCAGCGCCAAATCCTCGTTATCGGAATAGGCGCGCATCGATTTGCCGGTACGCGTCTTGTTCAGGAACCAGAACAGCAGCGCAACGGCGACAACGGCCACGATCACAGTGATGCCCTGCGATGTCTTGATCGCCAGACCTTCGCGCAGGCCGGTCATCGCTTTAAAGTCACGGGCAGAAACAATAAACCGCGCCCCGTCCGAGAACCGCTGATCATCCGGTCCGATGATGAAACGCACAAGGCCATTCATGATGAACATGACGCCCATCGACACGATGACAAGGATCACCGGTTTGGCCTTTTGCTCCCGATAGAACCGATAGACCAACCGGTCGGTTATCAACACCAGAATGATGCAGCCCAGGATCGCAAAGGGCAGAGCCAACAGAGCGGTCGGCAAAGGCCCAAAACTGACGCCTGCGGCTTGCAGGCCCCACGTGACCAGCACCGCGACCATCGCGCCAAAGGCCATGGTGTCGCCGTGGGCAAAATTCGAAAACCGCAGGATGCCGTAGATGAGTGTGACCCCCAGCGCCCCCAGAGCCAACTGGCTGCCATAAGCAACCGCAGGCACGATGACAAAGTTTGCCAGCGCGACTAACGCGTTCAGTAAATCCATTTGATCGTCTCGTTCTTTCGGGTGCGGCTTTATGGCATGCGTTTTGCCATCTGCACAATCATTCCCGCGCGTTTTCTAGGGTAATTTTGGGAAAATTCTGATCTGAAAACCACAAAGTCGGACAGGGCCGGTTCATCGATCAACCTTTGTGCGATTTCAGACGTTTTCAGGCGGGCTTATCCCCGCCTGAATAGTCTTTCCTGGCTGGCTTGCACGGCCAAATGGAACCAAATCTTTTAGTTAATGACACATGTGCCGCGTTCGTTGCGGCTGTTGGCGCCTGTTGCCCGGATGGCCAGGGAACCACTGGTGTTGTTGACCGTGTAACCAATGCTTCCGCCATTTGCGAGTTGAAGGAACTCATTGGCACCAAGGCCTTTGAAGACGTGCAACTCGGCTTCTTCACCGTTGATGGTTACAGTGCCCTTGGACTGGCCCTCGATCCGCTTCAGCGTGATCTTGGTGGGCGTGGCAAGAGGGCTGCATTTTCCGGACTTGCAAATCTCTTCAATCTGACACTCGTAAACAAACTCAGCCCCCGGTGTTTTCTGCGTTGTGGCCTGCGCGGCAGCGGGCAGGATCAAAGCAGCAAGAGCGGCCAGATATTTCATAAAAGCTCTCCTAAAGGATGTTGGCCGATGGATCGGTCCGATTGTTGAAAAAACCGGCCTTGAACGGCCCAGGTTTGGGCGCCTGACTAGGTTGGGAAAATGGCGAGAATTGATCTTTCCGGGGTCAGAATTCTGAAGTGGAAAATTTCTTTTGCTCGACGAGAATCGTTAAGATGTATCGAAAATTCAGGTAAAAATCCGCGCTCGCTTGACTGTTCGAGCAGTAGGACGGAGACGGTTGCCGTGATTTAGCCACATTCTACAGTTCGAACCTGTAACGTCAGGCCGTAGTGGGCGCGCGGGAATTGTAATATCCAGAATCGGTGACGTCGGGTTTTGTTCGCGCTCAAGAGGTTTCTTGCGACCCACGCGCTCACGCAACCTCAAGATGAAGTGAAGCGTGCCAATAGCGGCTTTGATCCTGAATGGAATTGCCTAGCTTTTCTGAACGACCCGCGGCGTTCCGCGGTGCCGGGAAAAAGGAATACGGATCACACAAAAAAGGTCCGCGGAATAGGAAGGCAAGACATGAAATACGTGGTGACGATGCTTTTGGGACTCGCAGCGCCCGGACTGGCAGCTGCGCAGAGCGATCCGCTGAACGGAGCGGATTTTGTAGTGAACTGCGTGTCTGACAGCACCGGCGGATCGGTAACATTGGCGCGGTCGGGGGCCACGGACAAAGGTTTTATTGTCACTGACGAGATCAAGGGCGAGGCCACGATCATCTCGGGGCTGAATTCGCTGACCTTCCTGCACATCATGGACAAGGACGTCGTAACTTTTGTCATCGATTTCGAGGACCGGAACTACGACATGTCAATCAAAGGCCCACATGCCGCGCAGGATTTCGGGTCTTGTGGTGAGCCAATCGGGTAATTCGTTGAATGGGGGGATCATCCCCCCAAGAAACTTTTCCGCACTTCGGGATCAGCCAACAGTTCTTTGCCGGTACCGGTGTAGGCGTTGCGTCCCTGAACCAATACATATCCCTTGTCCGCGATCTCCAGCGCCTGACGGGCGTTTTGTTCGACCATCAGGATCGGCAGTCCGGTGCGCGAGACCTCGATGATCCGGTCGAACAGCTCATCCATCACGATTGGTGAAACACCGGCAGTTGGTTCGTCCAGCATCAGAACCTTGGGCTGGGTCATCAGCGCGCGGCCTACGGCGACCTGTTGACGCTGTCCGCCTGACAGCTCTCCGGCGGGTTGGTTGCGTTTGTCGCGCAGGATGGGGAAGAGGTCATAGACCTGTTCCATCGTTTCGCTGATGTCATCGCGTCGAATGAAGGCACCCATCTCAAGGTTTTCTTCCACCGTCATCGAAGTGAAGATGTTCGAGGTCTGCGGCACAAAACCCATGCCGCGGATCACGCGATCCTGCGGGGTGAGATTGGTGATGTCCTCACCATCCAGCCGCACCGCGCCCGAGCGGACATCAAGCATGCCGAACACTGCCTTCATCGCGGTTGATTTTCCGGCACCGTTGGGGCCGACGATCACTGCGATCTCACCCTTATCGACGGCAATCGTGCAATCATGCAGGATGTCCGGCCCTTTGCCGTACCCACCCGTCATGGTGTCGCCGATCAGAAACGGGCCGCCTTCGACTTTGCGCGTTTCGCCACTTTTCGTATGAGCAGGCGTCATGGTGCCAACCCCATGCGTATTGGTGATCGAGGCATCCTTGTTGCCCTTGTCATCCTGATAAGGATTGTCGCTCATGCTCCGGCCTCCAGCTTGTCCTTGTTCTTCAGGCCGGTGCCCAGATAAGCTTCGATTACGTGCTCATTGGCTTTGATCTCGTCCAGAGTTCCCTCTGCCAGCACTTTGCCCTCGGCCATACAGATGACCGGGTCGCAGATTTTGCCGATGAAATCCATGTCGTGCTCGATGACAACGAACGTATAGCCGCGTTCTTTGTTCAGGCGCAGGATTGTGTCGGCGATGGTCATCAGCAAAGTGCGGTTCACACCCGCGCCGACCTCGTCCAGAAACACGATCTTGGCGTCGACCATCATGGTGCGGCCAAGCTCCAACAGTTTCTTCTGACCGCCCGAGACCTGACCAGCCTTATGATCAGCCAGATGTTCGATGGTCAGGAACTCCAGCACTTCATCGGCCTTGGCCCTAAGCGCGCGTTCTTCATCGGCGATGCGCTTGCGGCCGAACCACGTGTTCCACAGCGACTCACCGGACTGCGCGCCGGGAACCATCATCAGGTTCTCGCGGCAGGACATCGACGAAAACTCATGAGCAATCTGAAACGTCCGCAGCAGGCCCTTGTGGAACAGATCATGCGGGGGCAGGCCGGTGATTTCCTCGCCATCCATGAAAACTCGACCACTGGTCGGCGGCAGAACGCCCGCGATCACGTTGAACAGAGTGGTCTTGCCCGCTCCGTTCGGCCCGATCAGGCCGGTGATAGACCCTTTTTGGATTTCCAGCGATGCCCCATCCACCGCGTGAAACCCGCCGAAATGCTTGTGCACGTCTTCGACGACGATCATCTTTTCCCCTAGCCACCGTTACCGGCGTTTGTGCTTCCCCGAACCAAAAAGGTGAGGTGCGGCCTTTTTTCATTGAAACAGCCCGGACACAAGGCCCGGGCTGCTTGAATTTATGGCGTTTAGCGCCGGATCAACGGAAGTTGACGGTCTTGTTCTCGCCGTCGGTCACTTCGATCTCGCGGTAAGAACCTGCGCTTTCACCGGGGCCGATCAGCTCGACACCGGACGCACCGACATAGTCGATTTCCTGGCCAGCGGCCAACAGTTCCAGACCCTTGGCCAGTTCACCCGGATAGATCTTTTCACCCGGCTCGTTGGCAACGTCCATGATCTTGGCACCGTAATCTGCCGGGTTGGTCGAACCCGCGGCCTGCATGGCCAGCATGAACAGGGCTGCCGCGTCATAGGACTCAGGCGAGTAGGGCGACGAGCCGTCGAAACCGGCAGCTTCGGCCATGGCAAAGTACTTTTCGGCACCTTCACCACCCGAACCGGCGATCTGACCGAACGAGCCGTTCAGGTCGGGGCCGACGTTCGCGGGCAGCGAGTCACCGATCATGCCGCCGGGCAGACCGAATGTGTCGAATGCACCGCTGTCCAGCGACGACTGGATGATGCCCAGACCGCCCTGGTCCAGATAGCCTGCAACGACCAGGATGTCGCCACCGGCCGAGGCCAGCGCGCCAACTTCAGCCGAGTAGTCGGCCTTGCCGTCTTCGTGCGCGGCAACGATGGTGACTTCACCACCGGCTGCTTCGAACGAGGACTGGATCGCGTCTGCCAGACCTTTGCCGTAGTCGTTGTTGGTATATGTCAGAGCGATCGAGTTGATGCCGCGGTCCTTCAGGATGTCAGCCATCACCTGACCTTCGCGCGCGTCCGACGGTGCGGTGCGGAAGAACAGGCCGTTGTCTTCCATGGTCGACAGGCCGGGCGAGGTTGCCGACGGCGAGATCATGACCATGCCATTCGGAATCGCGACGTTCTGCAGGATTGCGCCGGTGACGCCCGAGCAGTCGCCGCCGATGATACCCGCAACGCCGTCCGCGATCATGCGTTCGCCGTTCGACGTGGACAAACCGTTGTCGATGCAGCCGGTGTCGGCGCGCGACGCGGTCACGGTTGCGCCATCCAGCAGTTTACCGGATTCGGTGACTTCGGCCATTGCCAGTTCGGCACCCGAGCCCATGGCAGGGGCAAGCGATTCAATCGGGCCGGTGAACCCGAACAGAACGCCAAGAGTGACATCTTCGGCCAGTGCCGGACCAGCCAGCAGAGCGGATGCTGCAGTTGCTGTAAGCAGCTTTTTCATATGGTTACTCCCTCATTGGAACGTATTCGTTCTGGGCTAGACCCTAGGCAAGCTATCTGGAAAAGAAAAGTCCTAACGCAAATGTGTTTTTGTCAGAAACAATCCTATTTGTTCTTATGTACTTGTCGCTGATTTTCGGAAGTGGAGATTGAAATGCTGCGGGCAGTTGCGATTCTGGTCCTGTCGATTTTGGGTGCCCCAATTTATGCCGATACCCTGCAAACCTCGGCGGGTCCGGTACGTGTGACGGCTGTCGTACAGGGGCTGGACACACCATGGGCCATTGGCATTCTGCCGGGCGGTGGTCTTTTGGTGACCGAACGCGATGGGGACCTTCTTTTCGTGTCGCAAGGCAAAGCGACGCGCGTAGGCGGTGTGCCCAAGGTGGCAGTGAACGGGCAGGGCGGTTTGTTGGACGTCACAGTGGCGAAGGACTTTGCGCAATCGCGCGAGGTGTTTCTGACCTTTTCCAAACCTCAAAGCGGCGGAGCTGGAACAGCGGTGGCCGTTGCGCGTCTTTCCGACAGCGGTGAGCGGCTGGAAAATGTGCGCGTCATATTCGAGGCCGTTCCGGGTGGATCAACAGGCCGACACTTTGGATCGCGGGTGGTCGAGGCAAGGGATGGCACGCTGTTTGCGACGATAGGCGATCGGGGCGATCGCCCAACCGCGCAGGACCGGACGAACCATATGGGCACCGTGATCCGCATCAACCGCGATGGTACGGTGCCTGCGGATAACCCTTTTGTTGGTCACGCGGGTATCCGGCCCGAAATCTGGTCTTACGGGCACCGCAACCCTCAAGGCGCAGATCTGGATCGGCAGGGGCGTTTGTGGATCTCGGAACACGGCGCTCGTGGAGGCGATGAGGTCAATTTGGTGCAAGCGGGCCGAAACTATGGCTGGCCGGTGATTTCGTATGGAGTGCATTACTCGGGCCAAAAGATCGGAGAGGGCAGGTCGAAACCGGGAATGGAACAGCCCGAATACTATTGGGATCCGTCTATCGCGCCCTCGGGCCTGTTGGTCTATTCCGGCGAGCTCTGGCCGGAATGGCGGGGTGACATTTTTGTCGGTTCTCTCAAATTCGATTACATCTCACGTCTGGTTGGGTCGCCCCTGCGCGAGGTCGAACAGATCAAAGGCCCGGAAACCGAGCGTGTCCGGGACATTGTCGAAGCGCCCGACGGTTCGATTTGGTTTATTTCGGTGGGTCAGGGCGCCGTCTACCAAATGACCCCCTAGCTTTAGACAGATAAACGCCCGCTCTGAGCACCACGCTCGCGGTAGGGCGTAGTGTTGTAGTGCGCCCGGTAGCATTTCGAGAAGTGGCTGGGCGAAGCAAAGCCGCAGGCCAGTGCCACGTTGATCACACTCATATCCGTTTGCATCAGCAGGTTCCGGGCTTTGTGCAGGCGCAGCTCCATGTAATAGCGCTTGGGTGAGCGGCTGAGATACCGGCGGAACAGACGCTCCAGCTGACGCGTGGACATGCCGACATCCTTGGCCAGTATCGAGGGCGAGATCGGTTCCTCGATGTTTTTCTCCATCATGAGGATGACCTGGCTCAACTTGGGATGGCGTACACCGATGCGGGTCGGGGTCGACAGGCGCTGCGTATCCTGATCGGTGCGGATCGACGAATAGATCATCTGATCTGCCACGGCATTCGCGAGATCCTCACCATAATCATCGGCAATAATCTTTAGCATCAGGTCAATGGACGAGGTGCCGCCCGCGGTGGTCATGCGGTTTCCGTCGATCTGGAATACGGATTTGGTCAGCTCGACTTCATCGAACTCTTCGATGAAACTGTCCGAGTTTTCCCAATGAATCGTTGCGCGCTTGCCGTCCAGTAGGCCAGCTTTGGCCAGCGTATAGGCCGCAGTGCACAAGCCACCGATCCGCAAACCGCGCCGCGCCTCACGCCGGACCCAGTTCAAAACTTTTTTGGTCGTCGCCAACTGCACGTCGACGCCACCACAGATCAGAACGACATCGTCGCGCTGAAGCTCATTCAGATCCCCGTCCAAGGCAAAGGTCGTTCCGGCCGAACACGAGACAGTCTCGCCGCCCTCGCCAATCAGCGTCCACGAATAAAGTTGCTTGTCCGCCATGCGGTTGGCAATCCGAAGGCTATCGAGTGCCGAGGCAAAAGACAGCAGAGAAAACTTGTCCAAAAGGACAAAGACGAAATGGCGAGGATTGGCCTCAGTGCCTTCCACTGTGACAACTTGGCGTTGCTCTTGCATGGCTTGGTGTCCTTGATTCGGCGCCGTGTTCCGTGGCGTCCGGCGTCGTTATTGCCAGCCACCATGACCAAAGCTTGTTTGCGCCGTCAAGAGGCGCAAAAGGGATATGGTCAGTCTTCAATGCATTTTGTATAGAGACCACCTGAATACTTCAGCGGAGATCAAAGCTATGACCGAATGGCAAAAAACGAACTGGCGCAAAAAGCCCCGGGTTCAGATGCCAGATTATACCGACGCGGCCGCGCTGGCCAAAGTCGAGGCTCAGCTTTCGCAGTATCCCCCGCTGGTCTTTGCGGGCGAAGCACGGCGTCTCAAGCAACATTTGGGTGCCGCTGGTCGCGGCGAGGCCTTCCTGTTGCAGGGCGGGGATTGTGCTGAAAGCTTTGAACAATTCAGCGCGGATGCGATCCGAGATACGTTCAAGGTAATGCTGCAGATGGCGATGGTTCTGACCTATGGCGCAAAGGTGCCTGTGGTCAAAGTGGGCCGCATGGCTGGCCAATTCGCCAAACCACGCAGCGCCCCGACCGAGGTGGTGGATGGCGTTGAGCTGCCCAGCTATCGCGGTGACATCATCAATGAACTGGCCTTCACACCCGAAGCACGCATTCCGAATCCCGGCAAGATGCTGCAGGCCTACACGCAGGCTGCCGCGACGCTGAATCTGCTGCGCGCCTTCTCGACCGGTGGTTTCGCCGATATGAGCATGGTGCATTCGTGGACCCTGGGGTTCACGGATGAGCAGGACGTTCAGAAGTACTCGGAAATCGCGGACCGCATTCAGGACACGATCGACTTCATGGGGGCTGCTGGCATCACGGCAGACACCACACATGAGTTCTCGACCGTGGAATTCTACACCAGCCACGAAGGGCTGCTGCTTGAGTACGAAGAGGCGCTGACCCGTCTGGATTCGACCTCGGGCAACTGGCTGGCCGGGTCCGGTCACATGATCTGGATCGGCGACCGGACACGTCAGCCGGACGGAGCGCATGTGGAATTCTGCCGTGGCGTGCTGAACCCGATTGGTCTGAAATGCGGTCCAACCACGACCGCCGAGGACCTTAAGGTACTTATGGCCAAGCTGAACCCGGAAAACGAAGAGGGTCGCCTGACCCTGATCGCCCGTTTCGGAGCAGGCAAAGCCGGTGAGCATCTGCCGCGTCTGGTTAAGGCTGTGAAAGAAGAAGGCGCCAAAGTCACTTGGGTCTGCGACCCGATGCACGGCAACACGATCAAGTCGGCAACCGGGTACAAAACCCGTCCGTTCGACTCGGTCCTGCGTGAAGTGCGCGACTTCTTTGGCGTACACCAGGCCGAAGGCACCATTCCCGGTGGTGTGCATTTCGAGATGACAGGACTGGACGTCACCGAATGCACCGGCGGTGTTCGTGCGGTGACCGAAGAGGATCTGTCCGATCGCTACCACACCGCTTGCGACCCGCGCCTGAACGCATCGCAATCGCTGGAGCTGGCGTTCCTTGTTGCGGAAGAGCTGACAAACCTGCGCCGCAATGGCAGCAAGCGCGCAGCCAGCTAAGGCTTTTCGCGAGAGAAATGAAAAGGCGGGCTGAAATGGCCCGCCTTTTTCGTGGCTTATTCGTCTCTCGAAACAACCAATCTCAGATGAGGGCGGGGACGTTCAAACCGCCCTTGGTCTTCGGCGAATCCGGTCTCAAGGCTTTGTGGCTGTGATTGAGGCATCTGAACTTCGGTCACTGGGTGCAGGGTGTCCTCGGAAAGTGTAAAGCGCCGCGGCGTCGCACCTATTGCGCCATCGCTTACCATGACCCCGAGAATACGGCTGACATCGCCCAGATCGCTTCGTAACGGCAACAGGATCATCCGGGCCTGCAGTTGAGCGCGCCCCATACGGCCCGCCGAGATCAGGTCCAAATTGGCAATCGCCGGTTGGCTAAAGACCTGCTCCGAGACCTCTTTGACCCGATCCCGCGCGCTGGCCTCGAAAAAAGCGGTCAGGGGCATGCCACGTACTTCCATCCCGGCCAGTTTGTTCAAATGGCTACCCGCAAGGCGGAACCGTGTCAGTCCGGGGGCAATGCGTTCCAGAACGAATGTGTATTCCAGAATGTTCTCAAGCCCGCGCGGGTCGATTTGCGACCGCATGGGAACGCCGTCTCCGGTCAGAAGTGCGGTCCAATAGGCCTCGGCCTGTCGGATGGGCGAAAGGCTACGCCCGCTGTCAAAACGATCCATTGCGACGATCTTTCCAAAACTTGACCCGAAACCGTTCCCGAAAATGGTTTTCATCATTATCACCCTGGCGTCTATCGACCGTCATTTTCCTAAAATGCGAACTACTGGGGACTTTGGGCAGTGACCAGTCTTCGCAGGTGTAAGATTGACGCGGGTTGATTCAATTTTGGAGCAAATCTTTAACGAATGGTTAACGACTGGCGAACAAAGCCAAAGTCAGCAAACACTTGCCCTGAACGCACAGTTGGCATTAGGTGCGCGCAGCAAACTGAAACGGGCAGCTATGGAAAGGGCAGGCATGATAAAATCCATGACCGGTTTCGCCTCGGGCAAAGGGGCGTTTGGGCCTCATAGCTGGACGTGGGAGCTGCGCAGTGTCAACGGCAAAGGCCTGGATATGCGTCTGCGCGTACCCGAGTGGCTGACCGGGCTTGAGGCGGCGCTGCGCGCTGAGATGTCAAAGCAACTGAGCCGGGGCAATGTGACACTGTCCTTGCGCCTCAGCCGCGATGAGTCCCAGCCTGACCTGGTCTTGAACGAAGCCGCAATGGGCGCGGTTCTTGAGGCCGTGGCCCGGACGCAAGAGATGGCTATTGCGCGCGATGTGACGCTGGCACCATCGTCGGCGGCTGATCTGGTCTCGCTTAAGGGCATGTTGGATGCAGGCAGCGATGTGGATGATCCCGGTCCCTTGGTGGCTCAACTGACGAAGGAATTCGCAGGCTTGCTGAGCGATTTTATCGAAATGCGCCAAACCGAGGGCCGGGCGTTGGCCACAATTCTTGACGAACAACTAGGTCAGGTTGCGGCTTTGACTGCGCGGGCAGCCACGCTGGCCGAACAGCGCAAAGACAAGATGGCCGAGGCGCTGCGCGAAAACTTGGCCCGCGTGATGGATAATGCCCAAGGGGCTGACCCCGATCGCGTCGCGCAGGAGTTGGCGCTGATTGCCGTCAAGGCGGATATCACCGAAGAGATCGATCGCCTTAAAGCGCATGTTGCGGCTGCTGGTGATTTGCTGGCTCAGGACGCGCCGGTCGGGCGCAAGCTGGATTTCCTAATGCAGGAGTTCAATCGCGAGGCAAATACGCTGTGTTCCAAGGCGCAAAGCGCGGACCTGACGGCAGTTGGCCTTGAGTTGAAGGCCGTTATAGATCAGATGCGCGAGCAAGTGCAGAACGTAGAATAACCAAAGGAGCGCCCAAATGGCGGATCGACGCGGCCTTTTAATCATTCTGTCCTCGCCTTCGGGGGCCGGTAAATCGACCTTGGCCAAGCGCCTGATGCAGTGGGACACGGAGTTGGAGTTCTCGGTCTCGGCCACAACACGTGCGCCGCGTCCGGGCGAGGAAGATGGTCGCGAGTACTACTTCCTGAGCGAGGATGCGTTCCGCCAGCAAGTCTCCGAGGGTCAGATGCTGGAACACGCGCATGTTTTCGGTAATTTCTACGGCTCGCCCGCCGGTCCGGTGCGCGACTCGATCAACGCGGGGCGCGACGTCCTGTTTGACGTGGATTGGCAGGGCGAAGTGCAGATCCGCAACTCGGACCTTGGTAAGCACGCACTGTCGATTTTCATCCTGCCGCCCTCGATCCCCGAGCTGCGCCGCAGGCTAGAAAGTCGCGGGCAGGACAGTGAAGAGGTCATCGCCAAGCGCATGCTGAAAAGCTGGGATGAGATCAGCCACTGGGGCTACTACGACTATGTACTGATCAATGACGATCTGGACGCCACCGAGGAAAAGCTGAAAACCATCGTCAGCGCCGAGCGCATGCGGCGTATTCAGCAACCCACGTTGCAGCACCATGTCAGAACCCTGCAGAACGAATTCGAAGGTGCGTCATGACGATTTACGCCTTGGGCGACCATCGCCCGCAAATCCACGAAGACACCTGGGTTGCGCCGGACGCCAATCTGATCGGCAAGGTCGTGCTGGAACAGGGGGCCTCGGTCTGGTTCGGCTGCACCATTCGCGCGGATCACGAAGAGATTCGCGTGGGCGAAGGCAGCAACGTGCAGGAAAACTGCGTCATGCATATCGATGCCGGGTTCCCTCTGACCATTGGGAAAAACTGCACCATTGGTCACAAGGTCATGCTGCACGGCTGTACAATCGGGGAAAACACGTTGATCGGGATGGGCGCTATTGTCCTGAATGGTGCGAAGATCGGTAAGAACTGCCTGATCGGGGCAGGGGCCTTGATCACCGAGGGTAAAGAGATTCCAGACAACTCTTTGGTCATGGGCTCACCGGGCAAGGTGGTGCGAGAATTGGATGAAGCGGCGGCGCAAAAGATCACGTTCAGCGCGCTGCATTATCAGCAGAACATGCGCAAGTTTCGCGAAACTTTGACATCTGTGCCTTAGGTCGTCCGCAAATCTGTTGAAAGTGTCTGAAATGCCCCACGATCTGCTTGCCGAAATGGTCTCGGCCGTTCCAATGCCCGCGCTCATGGTGGATCAGACCGAACGGATTATAGCCGCCAATACGGATGCCAAGACTCTATTGGGCCAAAACATCGAAGGTCGTCATTACGCGACCATCCTGCGTCAGCCACAGGTCATTGACGCGATGGAACAGAGCCTGCGCACCAAGGGTCCGGCCAAAACCCGGCATCTGGCCAATGATGGTGCCCAGGATACGACGTTCGAGGTTCAGTGCCGATACATGAAGGGTGTTGGTGCCGTTGATGGCGGCGCGGTCATGGCCGTGTTTCAGGATGTGACCCATTTGGAGCAGGCCAGCCAGATGCGTCGGGATTTTGTCGCCAATGTCAGCCATGAGTTGCGCACTCCGTTAACCGCATTGATGGGGTTCATCGAAACACTACGCGGTCCGGCGCGGGACGATTTCGCTGCGCGCGAGCGGTTTCTGCAGATCATGAACGACGAAGCCAACCGTATGAACCGGCTGGTGGGGGACTTGCTATCGCTGAACCGAGTCGAAAGCGAAGAGCGGGTCCGGCCCAAGGAACAGGTCGAGCTGATAGGGTTGTTGCAGTCCACGTTGAACTCTCTGCGACCACTGGCCGAGAACGCCAGCGTCACCCTCACGCTGGATGCGCCGTCCGAACCGATTACGTTGACGGGTGACAGCGACCAGCTGCGTCAGGTTTTCACCAACCTGATCGAGAACGCGATCAAGTACGGCGGCAGCGGCGGCGTTGTAGATGTACGGTTGACCGCATCCGAGCGGGACACTGCGATGCGGGGACCGGCCGTACGTGTACAGATTTGTGACAAAGGGCCGGGAATTGATGCTGTACATCTGCCGCGTTTGACCGAGCGATTCTATCGCGCGGACAGTCACCGGTCGCGCGAGCTGGGGGGAACCGGGCTTGGCCTGGCAATCGTGAAGCATATCGTTAACCGCCACCGCGGTCGGTTGCGCGTGGAAAGCGATTTGGGCAAGGGCTCTGTTTTCACAGTCATTTTGCCTCGCTGATTTTCACGTCTGCCTGAAACCGATTGTCCAAGGCCGCGGACCTTACGCTTCGTCAAGTTAAGAATTTCTAAGTAAATCGTGACTTGTCATAAAGCTGTTACATACCTGTCACAAAAGGCTTACGCACGGCACTTAGGGGTGCGCGCAGGATCATCATGGGGGTGATCACAATCAAACTTTTCAGGGAGACTGAAATGTCCTTTGTAAAACTGTCGGCTTCTGCGCTGGCTATCGCTGCTGTTTCGGCCACCACCGCCGCTGCTCGTGACAACGTTCAAGTCGCAGGTTCGTCGACCGTTCTGCCTTATGCTTCGATCGTCGCAGAACTGTTCGGTGAAAACACTGACTTCCCGACACCGGTTGTTGAATCGGGTGGTTCGTCCGCTGGCCTCAAGCGCTTCTGCGAAGGCGTTGGCGAGAACACCATCGACGTTGCAAACGCATCGCGCGCAATCCGCGAAAAAGAAATCAAAGCCTGTGCCGAAAACGGCGTGACCGACATCATGGAAGTCCGCATCGGTTATGACGGCATCGTCTTCGCAAGCCAGCAGTCCGGCCCCGCCTTCAACGCGTTCGAGCCGTCGGACATCTTCAACGCTCTGGGCGCAAAAGTTCTGAAAGACGGCGAAGTCGTCGACAACCCCTACAACACCTGGGCCGAATTCAACGCGGATCTGCCCGACGTTGAGATCGCTGGCTTTATCCCCGGCACCAAGCACGGCACCCGTGAAGTGTTCGAAGAAAAAGTTCTGCTGATCGGCTGCGAAGCAACCGGCGCCATGGAAGCCATGATCGCTGGCGGCATGAGCGAAGATGACGCAGAAGATGCATGCCTGAACGTGCGTACAGACGGTAAGTCGGTCGACATCGACGGTGACTACACCGAAACTCTGGCGCGTATCGACACCAACCCGAACGGCATCGGCGTCTTCGGTCTGGCGTTCTACGAGAACAACACCGACAAGCTGAAAGTCGCGACCATGTCGGGTATCGCACCGTCGACCGAGACCATCTCGACCGGTGAGTACCCTGTTTCGCGTCCGCTGTTCTTCTACGTGAAGAAAGCCCACATCGGCGTGATCCCTGGCCTGAAAGAATACGCTCAGTTCTTCACTGCTGACGAAATCGCTGGTCCTTCGAGCCCGCTGGCCAACTACGGCCTCGTTGCTGACCCTGAGCTGGCAAAAACTCAGGAAGCGATTGCCAACGAAGTGACCATGGGCTCGGGCAGCTAATCTTGGCTATCTACGAATTGCGGGGGGCGGCCATTTCGGTCGCCCCTGTGCTGCTTTGAACTTTCAATCGAGACCAGTGAGGGTGTCATGCCAATTCTTTGGCTCTTTCTGATCGTCGCCGGAATTTCGGTGATCGGTTATGTAATGGGGCGGTCCCGTGCGCTGCAGAGCGCGGGCGGAGACATACGTGGCTTGCATTCGCTGCCGAACTTCTACGGTGCGAATGTTATGCTGAAAACCATGGTGCCTGCCTTTGGTCTTTTGATCATCTGGCTGCTGGTGCAGCCTCTGTACGTCAATTCCCAGGTGTCCGGTATGATCCCGGATACAGCGATCAAGGAAGGCTCCTCGCGCAGCCTGGTCATGGCCGAGGTTCGTCGGGCAGCTTCCGGTCTGGACGCTGCGGTTTCTCAGGGTCAGTTGCCAGCTTCGGTCGCCCGTGATCCGAACGCGGACGTCGCTATCGTAACGCAAGGTCTGAAAGACGCGGGTCAGGTCGTCACCTCCGAGATCACGCAGCCCATTCTGAATGCGGCCCAAAGCTATACGAGCATGAACGCCGTCGGTTACAGCGTCATGTCTGTCGTGGTGATCCTGCTGGCATTGGCCGGAGCAGCGATTGGGTGGTGGCAAACCCACGCGGATTACCGTGCGCGCAATGTGGTAGAGCAGGGCGTCCGCGTCCTTTTGCTGGCCGCTGCCTCGATTGCCATTCTGACCACGATCGGCATCGTCCTTTCGTTGGTATTCAACACGTGGGAGTTCTTCAAACTCTACCCCGCGTCCGACTTCTTTTTCGGCACCACTTGGTCGCCCAGCTTCTCTGGCCGTGGCGGCTCGTCCGAGCTTGGGATCATCCCGCTGCTTTGGGGTACGTTCTACATCTCGATCGTTGCTCTTCTGGTCGCCGTTCCGATTGGCCTGTTCGCCGCGATCTATCTTAGCGAATATGCGTCGCCGCGTGTCCGGGCCTTTGCCAAACCGCTGCTTGAGGTTCTGGCCGGTATCCCCACCATCGTCTACGGTCTGTTCGCGCTGCTGACAGTTGGTCCGCTGCTGCTGGACGTGTTTGGCGACAACGGTTTGGGCTGGATGAAGGCCGGTACGGCCGTGATGACGGCGGGCCTGGTCATGGGCATCATGCTGATCCCGTTTGTGTCGTCCCTGTCAGATGACATCATCAACGCGGTGCCGCAGGCGATGCGCGACGGGTCTTATGGCCTTGGCGCCACTCAGTCCGAGACCATCCGTCAGGTGGTTCTGCCTGCCGCGCTGCCGGGTATCGTCGGTGCGATCCTGCTGGCGGCTTCGCGCGCCATTGGGGAAACTATGATCGTGGTTCTGGGGGCAGGTGCGGCCGCACGGCTCAGCCTCAATCCGTTTGAAGCCATGACAACGGTGACCGCCAAGATCGTTAGCCAGCTGACCGGTGACGCGGATTTTGCGTCCCCCGAGGCGCTGGTTGCGTTCGCGCTCGGCATGACCCTTTTCATCCTAACGCTGGGGCTGAACGTGTTCGCCCTTTACATCGTGCGTAAGTACCGGGAGCAGTACGAATGACCGACGCCAGCATGCAAACCCCCGAGACGGGTCGTCGCGGCACATCGCTCACGGCGACGGATGAGCGGACACGCAAGCGGGCGCGGGCTGAAAAGCGCTTTCGCTTTTACGGCATCATTGCCATCGCAACCGGTCTGTTCTTTCTGGTCGTGCTCTTCGCATCGATCCTGAAAGAGGGCATTCCAGCCTTCACCCGCACAGTTGTGAGCGTTGAGTTCACGTTGACACCGGAACAACGCGAAGAGGCAGAAGGCACACTGTTTAAAACCAAGGCCTATTCTGACCTGTTCATCGCTGAATTGAGCAAGGAACTGGCCGAAAGCGGTATCAGTGTCGACTTTGACGAAGCCGCGATCGAGCGTCTGTTGGGCAAGGTTGGCGGCACGATCCGGACTTTCTATGCTGATAACCCTGACAAGCTAGGTGAACCGATCATGTTCGATCTGGCCGCCTCAAGCCGTGTTGACGGCTATTTCAAGGGCCGCGTGTCGCGCGATACGCTCCAAGACAGCCGTTTCCTTCAGCTGAGCGACCTTGATCTGGTCGACGCGCTGAAAGAGGCGGGGATCATCAAGCAAGCTTTCAACTGGCCCTTCATCACCGGAGCGGATTCCGGTGTGGACAACCCCGGCGGGGCCGGTATCGGTGCCTCGGTCGTTGGTTCGTTCTTCATGATGCTGGTGGTTCTGGTCCTGTCGCTGCCGATTGGTGTTGCTGCCTCGATCTACCTGGAAGAGTTCGCACCGCAGAACAAGTTTACCGACCTGATCGAGGTGAATATCTCGAACCTTGCGGCGGTTCCGTCCATTGTGTTCGGTATCCTAGGCTTGGCGGTCTTCATCCAGTTCATGCACCTGCCGCAATCGGCACCGCTGGTGGGCGGGCTTGTTCTGACGCTGATGACGCTGCCCACGATCATCATCTCGACCCGCGCGTCGTTGAAGGCGGTTCCGCCGTCGATCCGCGATGCGGCACTTGGGGTAGGGGCCTCGAAAATGCAGGCCGTGTTCCACCATGTGCTGCCTCTGGCCGCACCGGGTATCCTGACTGGAACCATCATCGGCCTGGCTCAGGCATTGGGTGAAACCGCGCCGCTGCTGCTGATCGGGATGGTGGGCTTTGTTGCCCGCGGCTACCCCGACGGCTTCCTGGCCGGCTTTACCGAGCCGAACTCGGCCATGCCTGCCCAGATCTATACCTGGGCCGCACGGGCGGATGTTGGCTTCTATGAAAAAGCCTGGGGCGGAATTATCATTCTTCTGATGTTCCTGCTGACCATGAATATCATCGCAATCATCCTGCGCCGCCGCTTTGAACGCCGCTGGTAAGGAAGGGCACTACTATGAACGATATGTCGCGAGTGGAGAGACAAGTGGACACCAATTCTATCAAGCTGGAGTGCCGTGACTGCCAAGTGTACTACGGTGACACCCACGCCATCAAAGATGTGAATGTCGATATCGAAGACAAAACTGTCACGGCATTTATTGGTCCGTCCGGCTGCGGTAAATCGACCTTTCTGCGCTGTCTGAACCGGATGAACGATACGATCGACATCGCGCGTGTCATGGGCTCGTTCAAGCTGGACGGCGAGGACATCTATGACAAGCGCGTCGACCCGGTGCAGTTGCGCGCGAAGGTGGGCATGGTGTTCCAAAAGCCGAACCCGTTCCCTAAGTCGATCTATGACAATGTCGCATATGGCCCGCGTATCCACGGCTTGGCCAAGAACAAGGCTGAACTGGATGAGATCGTTGAAAAATCCCTGCGCCGCGGTGCAATCTGGGATGAGGTCAAAGACCGACTGGACGCTCCGGGCACCGGCCTGTCAGGTGGTCAGCAACAGCGTCTGTGCATTGCACGCGCCGTCGCGACCGAGCCTGAGGTTCTGCTGATGGACGAGCCGTGCTCGGCGCTTGACCCGATCGCGACCGCTCAGGTCGAGGAACTGATCGACGAGCTGCGTTCGCGCTACTCGGTTGTGATCGTGACGCACTCGATGCAGCAGGCCGCACGGGTCAGCCAGAAGACGGCGTTCTTCCATTTGGGCAATCTGGTCGAATTCGGTGAGACCGGACAGATCTTTACCAATCCCGAAGATCCCCGCACCGAAAGCTACATTACCGGCCGTATCGGTTGAGGACAGGTATTTGAATATGAGCGAACAACATATTGCATCTGCATTCGATCGCGATCTCGAGGCGATTCAGGCCCATATCATGAAAATGGGCGGTCTGGTCGAGGCCGCAATCATGGGCGCGGCCCGGTCGTTGGAAACACGCGACGAGGAATTGGCCCAAGAAGTGCGTCAGGGTGACAAGGCCATTGATGCCCTGGAAGAGCTGATCGATGAAGAGACCGCCCGCCTGATTGCTTTGCGGGCGCCGACGGCGAGCGATCTGCGTCTTGTGCTTTCGGTCTTGAAGGTCTCTGGCAACCTTGAGCGGATCGGCGATTATTCGAAAAACATCGCAAAACGCACCACGGTTCTGGTTAACGCCGGTGAGATCAATGGCAGCGCCGCCGCTCTGCGCCGTATGGCGCGCGAGGTGGAGCGTATGCTGCGCGACGCGCTGGACGCCTATATCCAGCGCGATGCCGAACTGGCGACCGATGTGATCAACCGCGACGAAGAAGTCGACCAGATGTACAACGGTCTGTTCCGCGAATTCCTGACCTTTATGGCCGAGGATCCGCGCAACATTTCATCGTGTATGCACCTGCATTTCATCGCCAAGAATATCGAGCGTATGGGCGACCACGTGACTGCGATCGCAGAACAGGTGGTCTACCTGGTGACCGGTGAACGCCCGACCGAGGCGCGGCCCAAGGCCGATATCACCTCGCAATCCGTATAGGAGTACCTGGGTATGTCGGCTGATCAACCTACAGTCCTGGTGGTCGAAGATGAACTGGCTCAGCGCGAAGTGCTGGCCTACAACCTCGAAGCCGAAGGGTTTCGTGTCTCAAAGGCGGCCAGTGGTGATGAAGCCTTGTTGCTGGTAGATGAGGACAGTCCCGACATCATCGTTTTGGACTGGATGATGCCTAACCTTAGCGGAATCGAGGTGTGCCGTCGTTTGAAAACACGGCCAGACACACGCTCGATCCCGATCATCATGCTCTCGGCCCGTTCCGAAGAGGTCGACAAGGTGCGCGGGCTAGAGACCGGGGCGGATGACTATGTCGTCAAGCCATACTCGGTTGTGGAACTGATGGCCCGCGTTCGTACACAGCTGCGCCGTGTGCGTCCGGCAACGGTCGGTATCCGGTTAGAATTCGATGACATCATTCTGGATTCCGAGACCCACAAGGTCAGCCGCGACAGCAAGCCTTTGAAACTGGGTCCGACCGAGTTTCGTCTGTTGAGCACGTTTATGGAAAAACCGGGCCGTGTCTGGAGCCGCGAGCAGCTGCTGGACCGGGTCTGGGGCCGAGATATCTACGTCGATACCAGAACGGTTGACGTGCACATCGGCCGCTTGCGCAAGGCACTGACGCAGCATGGCGGCGAAGACCCCGTGCGCACGGTACGCGGCGCGGGCTACGCCTTGGGGTGATAAAATCAGGGCAGGGCGGTTTCGCCCTGTTCTATGCGGTTTACTCATAGTTCGATGCGAAACTCTGACTGTTTTTTGCGGTGTCGGCAGGTTACCTTGCGGCAAAGCTGATTGAGCGGAGAAGCAAGATGAACGCCCCGAACACAAAACCGACTTTGCGCGCCAAAGATGCACCAGACATGGGCTCTTTTTCGTGGGACGATCCATTCCGTCTGGCGGATCAGCTCAGCGAAGACGAGCGCATGATTGCCGCCAGTGCGCAGGCCTATGCGCAGGAAAAGCTGCAGCCACGTGTTCTGGAAGCCTTTCAGAACGAAGAAACCGACCCTGAAATCTTCCGCGAAATGGGCGAAATGGGCCTGCTGGGGACCACAATTCCCGAAGAATATGGCGGCCTGGGCGCGGGTTATGTGTCGTACGGTCTGGTCGCGCGCGAAGTCGAACGCGTGGACTCGGGCTATCGTTCGATGATGTCGGTGCAAAGCTCGCTGGTGATGTATCCGATCTATGCCTATGGCAGCGAAGAACAGCGCCGGAAATACCTTCCGAAATTGGCAAGCGGAGAATGGATCGGGTGTTTTGGCCTGACCGAACCTGATGCGGGTTCGGACCCGGCAGGCATGAAAACCCGCGCTGAAAAGATCGACGGCGGCTATCGTCTGACCGGCAGTAAGATGTGGATATCGAACTCTCCGATTGCTGATGTGTTTATCGTGTGGGCCAAATCCGACGCGCATGACGGCAAGATCCGCGGCTTTGTTCTGGACAAAGGCCTCAAAGGTCTGAGCGCGCCGAAGATTCAAAACAAGATGAGCCTGCGCGCCTCGATCACCGGTGAAATCGTTCTGGATGGCGTCGAAGTGGACGAGGGCGCTTTGCTGCCGCATGTCCAAGGTCTCAAAGGTCCGTTCGGCTGTCTGAACCGCGCGCGCTATGGGATCAGCTGGGGCGTTATGGGGGCCGCGGAATGCTGTTGGCATGGTGCACGGCAATACGGGCTGGATCGCAAGCAGTTCAACAAGCCTCTGGCGCAGACGCAGCTGTTCCAGCGTAAGCTGGCAGACATGCAAACCGAAATCGCGTTGGGCCTGCAAGCCAGTTTGCGCGTTGGACGTCTGATGGATGAAGCCGAAGCTGCGCCCGAGATGATCTCGATCGTGAAACGCAACAACTGCGGCAAAGCCTTGGACATTGCACGCATGGCGCGGGACATGCACGGCGGCAACGGCATCTCGCTGGAGTTTCAGGTGATCCGCCATATGGTCAACCTGGAAACCGTGAACACCTATGAAGGGACGCACGATGTGCACGCGTTGATCCTGGGGCGGGCGCAAACCGGTTTGCAGGCCTTCTACTAGGATACTTCAAATATCGTGTAATCGGTATTATGGTAAATAAATGGCATTGCGCGATTGGGGCTTTCCTCATATCGCCAATGCCTTAGGATCCTTTCCTGAACGTGTCTTACGGAGGTTTGGATGCACCTGAACGGTAAAACTGTCGTCGTAACCGGTGCCGCGAACGGCATTGGTAAAGGTCTGGCCATCCGCTTTGCGCGCGAAGGTGCAACGGTTGTCTGCGCCGACATCGACACGGCTGCCGCCCAGTCCGTCGCAAAGGAAATTGGTGGCCATGCGTTCACCTGCGACGTCGCGGATGAAAACAGTATCAAGGCGCTGATCGATCACGTCGAAGTTCAGATCGCTCCGATTGATCTGTTCTGTGCGAATGCCGGTATTCTGACGCTTGGCGGTTTGGATGTGCCGGACGAAGACTGGGACCGGATCTGGAAGATCAACGTTATGTCGCATGTCTGGACTGCGCGGCATCTGGTGCCGCGCATGATCTCACGCGGCGGCGGTTACATCATGACCACGGCCTCAGCTGCCGGATTGCTCAACCAACCTGGTGCTGCGCCTTATGGCGTCACGAAACACGCGGCAGTTGGGTTTGCCGAGTGGCTGTCGTTGACTTACGGCCACAAAGGTTTGCGCGTTTCAGTGTTGTGTCCGCAGGCTGTCCGGTCAGAAATGATCCGCGGCCATGAGGATTCGGTTGCATCCATAGACGGAATGCTGGAGCCGGAAGATGTGGCTCAGGCCTGTGTCGATGGTATCGAGGCCGAGCAGTTCCTAATTCTGCCGCACGGTCAGGTGCTGGATTACATCCGGCACAAGGCTGGCGACTATGATCGCTGGCTGGGCGGAATGCGGAAGCTAAATCAAGCGTTTATCGAGGATTCCTAAGGCTTGGGCTGTGTTTTGCGCATCAAACCTTCCTGCGTGACCGAAGCGACCAAAGTGCCATCCTGCGCGTAGATCGATCCTCGGTTGAAGTTGCGCCCTCGCCCGCTCCACGGAGAATCCATTGAATACAGGTGCCAGTTTTCAAAGTGAATTGGCGCGTGGAACCACATCGCATGGTCCAGACTGGCCGCGTTGACTTCTCCCGTGAACCAACTGAGCCCGTGCGGTCGCATGCCCGAGCCCATCAGATACATATCCGACGCGTAAGTCAGCAGAAGTTGTTGTGTGGCAGCATCCGCTCCGGCGGCTCCGGGCATGCGGAACCAGACCTGATTTCGGTCATCTGACTTTTCCGGATTGAACGGATCAAGATGACTGGCCTCACGCACCTCGATCGGGCGCTCTCGGGTCAGTTCCATGCGCAGTTTCTCTGGCAGCAACGGAGCGTATTTTTCACGTAATTCAGTACGAGACGGATAGCTTTCCGGTGCCTCCATCTGCGGCATCTGGTGATGATGATCCCAGCCTTCATCCTGAATATGAAAGGACGCGGACAGGTTCAGGATTTGTTTTCCATGCTGAATGGCTACGACGCGTCTGGTCGTGAAAGAACCTCCATCTCGCGCTCTATCAACTTGATAAATAACGGGAATAGATGGATCTCCTGGACGGATGAAATACGCGTGCAAAGAATGGCACATGCGATCGTCGACCGTTCGATACGCCGCTGCCAAAGCTTGGGAAACCACTTGCCCGCCAAAGATCCGGGTTGGCGTTTCACCCCCCGACCCTGTGCCCCGGAACAAATCCACTTCGAGTCTTTCAAGGTCCAAAAGGTCAAGAAGGACACGTTCGGCTTCGGTCATGTGCGAGTCTCCGGTTGGCTATGGGCAAGGCGTATCAGGGCGGCGTTTGTCATTCAATCAACGCGCCCAACACAAGTGCCTTTAGTTCGGCCCGCGATGGATAAGAACTGGACGGAGACAGTTGCGTGAAAAACACGACGGAAAAATCGTTAGAGCGGTCGATCCAGAAAAAGGTCGACGCCATACCGCCCCAGCTAAAGTCCCCCAAGGACCCGGCTGTTCGCGTTCTGCCGGGGTTCACAACGACCGCACCGGCCAGACCAAAACCCATACCTTCCATCGGTTGCTCGGCAAAACTAAGCGGTCCCATCGAGGCAATGTCGCCCGGTAAGTGGTTGTGCAACATGAAGTCTACCGTCTTAGGGCTCAGCATTTTGCTGCCGTTGCCCTGTCCCCGATTTCGTATCATCTCGGCAAACTTGGCGTAGTCATCGATTGTGCTGATCAAGCCGCCACCGCCCGAGAATGTGGTCGTATGTTCGAACGGCGACGTACCGGCCTGATCGGTCAGGCGCAGCGTATCGTCTCCGGTCTCAGCAGAGTTCAAAGCCATCGCATCCCCGGCTAGCGGAGTGTAGAGCGACGCAAACCGATCCCCTGCCCCTTTGGGCACGGCAAAGCCGGTCTGCGTCATGCCGAGCGGCTCAAATATTTCCTCCGCAAAGAACTGGTCCAGAGACCGACCCGAGACCACCTCGACGACACGGCCCAGAACATCGGTAGAAACCGAATACTCCCACCGACTGCCGGGCTGAAATGCCAGCGGCAGGCTCGCAAGCGCGTTGACACGATCCTTTAGCGGACCCTGATTGGGGCCAAAGATCAGATCCTGCGCGTCCATCGCCCTTGGCAGAACACCGGGGTTGAACGGATAGCTGAAACCGCTGGTATGCGTCAGCAATTGATGCAGCGTCGGAGGCGGCGCATCCTCGGTGTGATCCAAGCGCTCTGCTCCTGGAAGGAGGGCCTTCATGGACCCGAATTCTGGCAGAAAGTCAGAGAGTTGTGCGTCAAGGTGAAACAACCCACGCTCGGCAAGAATCATAACGGCGACCGAGGTGACCGGCTTGGTCATCGAATAGATGCGCACCAGCGTATCGCGATCAAACGGCAGCCTCTGTTCCACGCTTCGGAAACCGCAGGCATGGAAAAACGCCTCGTTCCCGCGATGCGTCACCAGCAATGAGCTGCCGGGATACTTCCGTTCGTCCACATAGCGCTGCATCCAGTCCCGTATACGATTCAAACGGTCAGGATCAAAACTCGACTGGCTGCTCATAGTTGACGGAACCTCCTGGGCACAATTGTCCAATCATGGCCGGTGAAGCACTGAATTAACAGGGTAATTCGCATTTGGGTTATCAGTTGCTGCGTCCCGCTTCGCGCAACTGTTACACTGAACGCGTTACAGATTCGCCTGGTGGTTCTGAGTACAATTCGTTGATCGTCTTATCGGAGGCAGACCATGACGCAGCCCATAGAGTTCCTTTTCGATTTCTGCAGCCCCAATGCCTATTTGGCGCATAAGGTTTTGCCCGAAGTGACGAACAAGCATGATCAGGCCCTGAATTACGTGCCGGTGTTACTGCCAACGATTTTCAAGGCCACCAATAACCAAAACCCGTTTGAGGCGTTCTCGGAAAACCGCCAAAAGACTGCCTATCTGACCCATGACTTGCATCGCTATGCCAGACGACGTGGGCTGAGCTTTCACATGAGTCCGCACTTCCCGGTGAATACAAAGTTTGCCATGCGCGGTGCACTCTTTGCGTCCGGTAAAGCTTGGGAATCCAAGTATATAGACGCAATATTTGATGCGATCTGGGTGCATGGTCAAAAGGTGGATGAACTGAATGTGCTGATGGACATCCTACAAGAGAACGAATTGCCCGCCCGCAAGATACGAGAGGCAATGACCGATGCCGCGATCAAGCAGCGGCTCAAGGACCAATCCAAAGCGGCCGTAAAACGTGGTGTTTTTGGGGTGCCCACAATGTTTGCGGGCACCGAGATGTTCTTTGGCAAAAACAGCCTGACGAACCTCGAACTGGAGTTGTCGCAGGCGTCAGCCTGAAGGACCTAGGATTTCAACGCGGCAAGCCCGTGTTGTGCGAATATCGGAACGTATGCTCCGAACACCTGTGCGCGTTTAGGGTCAGAGGCATTGCCATCCAGCGCGCGTTTGTAGACTCCTTGCAAGATTCCGGCCATTCGGAAGAAGTTGAAGGCCAGATAGAACCCAAAGTTGTCAATCCTCGGCAATCCGCGCCTGTGGCAATAGCGTTCGATAAACTCTTGATCTGATGGCAATCCTAGCGCTTGGCGGTCGACGCCGGCCAGACCGCGCCCCTCTTTTCCGGGGGGCAGTTGCCACTGCATGATCACCGCGGCCAGATCCGCATAGGGGTGGCCGATCGTTGACAGTTCCCAGTCCAGAACACCGATGCAGCGTGTCCCGTCCCGTTCAAACATCAGATTGTCGATGCGATAGTCGCCGTGCACCAGAGTGCGTTGGCCATCGTCCTCGGGGATGGACGCCTCAAGCAACCCGATCAGTTCGTCCATTTCGGGGACGGTTGCGGTCTCGGACGCGCGGTATTGTTTGGTCCAGCGCGCGATTTGACGTTCGAAGTAGTTTCCCGGCGGACCGTAGTCCGACAGGCCAACAGCATCGATGTCGACATCATGCAGGTCGGCCAGCACGCGGTTCATCTCGTCCAGCACACCGGTGCGAGTGGCCTTGTCGACATCGTCCATCGTGGGCTCCAGAAACACGCGCCCTTCCAGTCGCTCCATCACGTAGAAAGCCGAGCCGATGACGTCGTCATTCTCGCAAAGCAACATCATGCGCGGTACTGGAACGGCACTGTCGGCCAACGCGGTTTGCACGCGAAATTCTCGATCAAC
Source organism: Ruegeria sp. BC3 (assembly GCF_056539265.1). NCBI lineage: Bacteria > Pseudomonadati > Pseudomonadota > Alphaproteobacteria > Rhodobacterales > Roseobacteraceae > Ruegeria > Ruegeria sp. BC3. The sequence goes on along the minus strand of NZ_JBQFUP010000001.1, from coordinate 466,971 downwards.
GGCATGCGCGGATTTCAACAGCACGCCCGGCGGCTTGCGGCGCAGCACGAAGGTTTTGGCCGGAGTGCGCAGTTCGAACGTTGGGTTGGATTGGCCGATTGCGAACTTCGTGGCTTCGAGCGGACCCTGATAACCGTCCAGATGCGTGCTGAGATAGGCATCCAGCGCGTTGAGGTCGAGTTGTGATTTCGTATCTGTTTCAGACATCTAATCACCAGACCCTAAAGTGCTTCGGCAAAGATGTTACCAGCTGTCACGACATTGATGCCACCGGAAACAGGGATCACGGCCCCGGTCACATAACTTCCGCCGCGTCCGCACAGAAACAGCATGCAACCGGCGATGTCTTCGTCCCGTCCGACACGGCCCAGAGGCACCGATTTGCCAACCTTGTCGCGGGTTCCTTCATCGCCTGTCGCAAAGGCAGTCATGCGCGAGACGAACGGTCCGGGCGCAAGGGCGTTGACGGTGACATGGTACGGCGCAAGCTCCTTTGCCAGAATCTTTGTCAGATGCAGTACTGCGGCTTTGGAGGCGGAATAGCTATAGGCTCCGTCGCCCATAGGTACCTCGCCCATAACCGAGCCGATATTGACGACACGCGCCGGGTCATCTGGCGTTCCCGATTTCATCAGCATCGGCAACAAGCGCTGCGTGAGTTCAAACAGGCCCGCAACGTTGATCGACATGACCTTTTCCCAGGCGTGATAGGGGAACTGACCCATTGGTGATCCCCAAGTGATACCTGCATTATTCATCAGGATATCAATGGTGTCGGTCCGGCTCTTCACCTCGTCGACCATGGCTTGAACACCCTCTTCCGTGCCAACATCGCCGCTGAACCCCTCGGCACGGTCCGGCGCATCCAGCGCGTTTAGCTCGGCGGCAACTGCCTCACACGCGTCTCCCTTGCGCGATGCGATCAGGACGCGGGCCCCTGCCCTGACAAGCGCTTCGGCCGCCATCCGGCCAATCCCTGTGGCGCCGCCGGTCACAAGCGCGGTTTTGCCCTGCAGCGAGAATAAGGTTTCAGGGGTCATGGTCTGCTCCTCGGTTTTTTGCGTGTCGGCGTGCGCGGTGGTCATGAGCGAGACTTCCATCCCGCTGAATTCTTGACAACATCCGCTGCTGCGCCAAAGTTCCTCCTAAACTGAATAACAAGGACAACAGGATCATTATGCAAGCTTTACTCAGCGTCGCTCCGGGCGGGCCGGACACATTAGAACTGACGACACTGCCCGATCCCGAACCTAAAAAAGGCGAGTTGCTGGTCGGCGTCAAAGCAGCCGGGGTCAATTTCCCCGACACGCTGATGATCCGCGACATGTATCAGATCAAACCGCCCCGTCCCTTCGCCCCGGGCGGAGAGATCGCGGGCGAGGTTCTGGCAGTTGGCGAGGGCGTAACGGGGTTTGAGCTTGGCGACCGGGTTCTTGCGCTGACCGGACATGGTGGCTTTGCCACTCGACTGACGGTCAAGGCGGCCTCTGCCATCAAATTTCCTGAAACGATGCCGTTTGAAGACGCGGCCTGCTTTATCTTCACCTATGGCACCTCGTATCACGCGCTGAAAGACCGCGCCGCGTTGCAACCCGGCGAAACGCTGTTGGTTCTGGGCGCTGCGGGTGGTGTCGGAAGCGCCGCGATCGAGCTTGGCAAGGCGATGGGAGCGCGCGTGATCGCCGCTGTGTCGTCCGAGGAAAAGGCCGAGTTTTGCCGTCAGATCGGTGCGAACGAAACCATCGTTTATTCCCGAGACATGGACCGAGACGCGCAAAAGGCATTCTCGTCCGAAATCAAGACATTGGCGGGCGCGAATGGTGTTGATGTCGTGTATGACGCTGTCGGGGGTGACTATGCCGAACCAGCGTTGCGCAGCATGGCGTGGAATGGACGGTTTCTGGTTGTTGGCTTTCCCGCTGGCATTCCGAAAATTCCGCTCAATCTGCCGTTGCTGAAAGGGTGTCAGGTCGTGGGCGTTTTCTGGGGCGCTTCGGTTTTTCGCGATCCCAAGGGTCACAGCGAAAACATCAGCGAATTGTTTGACCTCTACGCAAAAGCTCAGGTCAAACCGCAGATCAGTGCGCGTTTTTCCTTGGATCGGGCCAGCGAAGCCCTGACCCTTTTGAACGACAGAACCGTACTCGGGAAGGTTGTGGTCACTATGCCGGAAAACTGAACTGAGGTGGGTCGCTTCCACACAGGTGCCGGTCGTATGATCCGGGGCCGGTGGACATTCATACCTATTCACGTTTATGAACCGGTAACGAGGACAGTGAATTGATGAATAAAGTTCTGATTTTGAACGGTCCGAACCTGAACTTGCTGGGCACACGGCAACCTGAGGTTTACGGACATACAACGTTGAAAATGGTTGAAGAAACCTGTGTCAGCCACGGCGTCTCTATTGGGTTGGAGGTGTCGCATCTCCAATCGAACCATGAGGGCGTTCTGATTGACGCCATCCATGCTGCCAAGGGCAAACAGGACGGTATCGTGCTGAACGCAGGGGCTTATACCCACACGTCTATCGCGTTGATGGATGCGATCAGCTCGGTTGAGCTGCCTGTGGTCGAGGTTCACTTGTCCAACATCCACGCGCGCGAACCGTTCCGCCATAAGTCCTACATCGCTCCGGTCGCGCTCGGCCAGATTTGCGGGTTTGGGTTGCAGAGCTATGTTGTGGCGCTGGATGCGCTGTCTGCGCATTTGCAGGACAAGGGGGCTGTATGAAGCTAAGCGAGTATCTGAATTTCCTCAGCTACGTTAAGACGCTGGAAGAGCTTTGGGATGCCCATTGCCGTCAGATGGCGAAGTTCGGATTTGATCGCTTGCTCTATGGCTATACGCGCTACAGAACGGAAACCTCTTTGGGCGACCCCGAAGACTTTACGATTCTGACGAACCACGGAAAGGCTTATCTGGACGGTTTTCTGCGTGACGGCTTGTACTTCAACGCCCCTATGCTGAAATGGGCGCTGAACAACGAGGGCGCGGCCAGTTGGAAAATGATCCAGGATATGAGCGCCGACGGCTCAATGAGCGCCGAGGAGCGTCGGGTCTACGAATTCAACCGCTCAAAAGGCGTGGTTGCGGGCTATACGGTCAGCTTCACTTCGGTCTCTATGCGATCAAAGGGGGCCATTTCCCTTTCAGCAGGTGGTGGGCGCAGCCAGCAAGAGGTTGACGCCGTGTGGGCCGAACATGGTGAAGACATCCTGCTGATGAATAATGTGGCGCATCTGAAGATCCTCACCCTGCCCTATAACGCTCCCAACCGGGCGCTGACCAAACGCCAGCGCGAGGCGCTGGAATGGGTCGGCGATGGAAAGACCACGCAGGACATCGCGCTGCTCATGGGGCTGACTGCGGCAACCGTTGAAAAGCACCTCAGGCTCGCGCGCGAGGCGCTTTGTGTTGAAACGACGGCACAGGCGGTCCTAAAGGCTTCGCTGCAGAATCAGATGTTCATCATGGAAGCGTGATGTGTTCTTTTTGACGCTAATTTGCGTCAATTTACGTAGGGTAAGGAAAACATGACTTCCCGAATCTGGGGCCCAGTTGCAAAGTGATATTGTTCCGTGAGTGGTGGCTTTAGCCTGGGAACATTTTGGTCGGATCTTTGCAATTTCAGGGCTCTCCGATCACTCTGGCATAAGGGCGTTTATTTTTCCGCGTTTCTGTGTTGGAATCTTTGAGGGGCCTCGACCATCCCCATCTGCGGGGCCCCTCAATCTCTTCAAGTGAGTGATGGATATGTGCTCAAATAAGCACGAAAAAACCGACTACGTTTCCGTAGTCGGTTTTCCAATTTGCGCTGGTTGAGGCCCCTTGCAGGGCCTCTGTCAGGCTTAGCCTTGGGCAGCTTTAGCAACTTCGGCTGCGAAGTCTTCTTTTTCGACCACGATGCCTTCGCCAACTTCCAGACGGACAAAGCCGGTGATGGTTGCGCCTGCTTCTTTGGCGGCTGCTTCAACGGTCAGGTCAGGGTTCACAACGAACGACTGGTTCAGCAGAGTCGATTCCGCGACGAATTTCTTCATGCGGCCTTCGATCATCTTTTCGATCACCTGCTCCGGCTTGCCGGATTCGCGGGCGATGTCCATCTGAACCTGCTTTTCCTTCTCGACAACAGCCGGGTCCATGTCCGCTTCGGACAGAGCTGCCGGGTTCACAGCTGCAATGTGCATTGCAACCTGTTTGCCGATTGCTTCGTCACCGCCGGTCAGAGCCACCAGAACACCGATTTTGCCCATGCCGTTGGTGGCCGCGTTGTGGACGTAGGACACAACGGTGTCGCCCGACAGTTTGGCCATACGGCGCACCGACATGTTCTCGCCGATGGTGGCGATCTTGTCAGTCAGGGTGTCCGCAACGTTCTTGCCGCCAAGGTCAGCCGCCAGCAGAGCTTCGACATTGTCGACGCCTTCAGCTGCGTAAGCGATCTTGCCAACCATTTCCTGGAACTCGGCGTTCTTGGCGACGAAGTCGGTTTCCGAGTTCACCTCAACAGCAACACCGTTGCCGCCGTCGACGTGTACTGCAACCAGACCTTCGGCTGCGGTACGGCCGGATTTTTTGGCCGCTTTCGCCAGACCTTTGGTACGCAGCCAGTCAACGGCTTCGTCCATGTTGCCGCCGGTTTCGGTCAGCGCTTTTTTCGCGTCCATCATGCCTGCGCCGGTCGAGTCGCGCAGTTCTTTAACCATTGCTGCTGTGATTGCCATCTTTAGGCTCTCCTCAATTCAAACGGAATTGGGGCAGGTCATACCCTGCCCCATATGTCATTTACGTGACGGGCAGCTTACGCTTCGGCAGATGCTTCTGCTTCTGCCGGGGCTTCTTCTGCAACGGCTTCTTCAACCGGAGCTTCTTCGAAGGCACCCAGGTCAACACCTGCTGCACCCATCTGAGCGGTCATACCGTCCAGAGCGGCACGAGCGGCCAGGTCGCAGTACAGCGAGATTGCGCGGGCTGCGTCATCGTTGCCAGGGATGATGTAATCAACACCGTCGGGCGAGCAGTTGGTGTCGACAACAGCCACAACCGGGATACCCAGCTTGTTGGCTTCCGCGATGGCCAGTGCTTCTTTTTTGACGTCGATGACGAACAGCAGGTCAGGAACGCCGCCCATCTCACGGATACCGCCCAGCGAAGCTTGCAGCTTGGCCTGGTCACGTTCCATGCCCAGACGCTCTTTCTTGGTCAGGCCTTCGGCGCCCGATTCCATGGCTTCGTCGATCTGGTTCAGACGGTTGATCGACTGGGAAACGGTTTTCCAGTTGGTCAGCGTGCCGCCCAGCCAGCGGTGGTTCATGTAGTACTGAGCCGACTTTTCAGCCGCTTCAGCGATCGGGCCAGCGGCCTGACGCTTGGTACCAACGAACAGAACGCGGCCACCTTTTGCGACGGTGTCACGAACGGCCTGCAGAGCCTGGTCCAGCATCGGAACGGTCTGGGTCAGGTCCATGATGTGGATGCCATTGCGCGAGCCGTAGATGAACGGGCCCATGCGGGGATTCCAACGCTGTGTCTGGTGACCAAAGTGAACGCCAGCTTCCAGCAGCTGACGCATGGTGAACTCGGGAAGAGCCATGCTATTTTCCTTTTCCGGTTTACGCCTTGGCGGGGGTGAAAGAAGCGGATGCTCCAACCGGCGGGCCGGATAAGGATGTCTCCCCTACGCAGCCCAAACCCCGCCTGCGGGTTTGAATGGCGCGCGTATACGGCAGGTTTGAATGCAGTGCAAGGGCCAATCGCCCTTATTTTTCAAGGCGCGCCAGAGAATGTGCGTGGCGCACGGCCTCTTCGCAATGCGCGGCCAGTGCTTTGCGGTTTTCGAAGTCTCTTACTTTGGCCGGGGCGTGATAGATCAGCTCAACTGATCCTTGCCGACGCGCGCCCAAGGTCTTGAGCAGATGTGGCCCGAACTCCATATCTCCCCACCAGCCATAGAACCTGTCGGGCTGGCCTTTGGGCGCATGAAAGATCACCGAGACCGGCTGCACATACATGAAATCCCGCAGCTCATCCGCGAAGAACGCGGCGAAGAGCGTTGTTTTAAATGGCAAAACCCGCAAGCCGTCGGTCGATGTACCCTCCGGGAAAAACAGCAGTTTGTGCCCCGCTTTCAAGCGTTCCTCGAACACCTGTGTCTGTTCTCGGGCCTTCTTCCGGTCGCGCTCAATGAACACGGTGCCGGTCGCACGGGCCAGCCAGCCGATGCCGGGCCATTTGGCAACTTCGGCCTTTGATACGAAATAGACCCGTTTGCGCGCATTGAGCGCGAAGATGTCCAGCCAGGATGTGTGGTTGGCAACCACGGCGCCCCTCTCGGTCATCAACTCACCAGAGTAACGAATACCAATACCCAAAAGCCGAAGTGCATTGCGGCAGACAAACTGCACGATGAACGGCGTAACTGGACGGCGAAGACCAAACAGCGGGTATTCGACAAGGCGGACGGCCAGCAGGACAATCAGCCCGCCAAAAACCAGCAATGCAAGCGGTACGCCGCGAAGGATCACCAGAAGCCAACCCAGCACACCCAGTTCGATTGGGTCGGGTGCGTCCTCACTATCCCAAAGTGGTTCGGACACCGGATCAAGCTCCACCATAGATGCGGCGCTGGCGTTCGTTCATGCGCGCAGTGTCCAGGATCAGACAGACATCGGTGGTGTTGAAGGCATGGTCGATAAACGCCCCCTCGCCCACAAAGCCGCCCAGGCGCAGATAGGCTTTGATCAATGCAGGGACCTGCACCATCGCCGCGCGTCGATCCAGCGCGTCGACTGCGACCAGATCCATGGATTGAAACACATCCGGTTGCGCCCGAACCCTCAGGTCCTCAGGGGCGAGGTGGTTGTGGTGCAGCATAGACAGCGGTTGCGCCAGTTTCTGTACGTCGATGCCATGAAAACTGGCGACCCCGAACAGAACCTCGATCTGGCGCTCGTTGACATAGGCGGCCAACCCGTTCCACAGGTGGTACATCGCTGTGCCACCGCGATAGTCAGGATGCAGGCAAGAGCGGCCAAGCTCCAACAGCTTACGGCCGCTCTGTTTCAGGACGGTCAGGTCGTATTCGTCTTCGGAATAGAACTGTCCCAATTCTGCGGCACGTTCACCTGGTAACAGCCTGTAAACGCCAATAACTTCGCCTGTCGCATCGTCATAGGCCAGCATGTGGTCAAAATAGGGATCGAACCGGTCCTGCTCCAACCCGGCCTCATGATCCACCATCTCACCGCCGCCGCCCAGCTCGCGGACAAACACGTCGTAGCGCAGCCTTTGGGCGGCGCGCAATTCGGCCTCGGACTCTGCGAGTTTGACGGTGAAAGTGGGGCCTGCATCCGGCATCGGCGTTTCCGTTCTTGTTTGCGCGCTGATACCGCAGATTTCGGGAGAATGGCAACCGGCGGCGCTGTTGCAGGCGTTAACCAATCTTAAACCAGTTTCACGGATCAAAGACGGGCGTCAGGGCGATGCGATTTCCGTCAATCACCACTTTTCCCTGTTCCTGGAAATTCACGGTGATCTTGCCAGCGATGTTGGACTGTACCTGTCCAATGCCCCAGTCGGGGAAATCGGGGTGGCGGACGTACATGCCCGGTGCAAGAATAGCATTAAGGTCTGTCATGTTCGAGCTCCGGTCCGGCGGCAGATACAACAGGAGAGGTACGCATGGGCGACACCAACGTCAATCTGGCCGAGCTTATCGGATCGCGAATTTGCCACGATCTGATCAGCCCGATTGGAGCGATCACCAACGGGCTGGAACTGCTTGAAATGGTCGGATCCGTGCAAGGCCCCGAGATGGAGTTAATCTCGGGCAGTGTCGGCAGTGCCGGGGCCAGAATCCGGTTCTTTCGCGTCGCGTTCGGCTCGGCCAGTGACCAGCCGCTGGGCCGCGCCGAGGTTACCGAACTGTTGAAGGATGTTGAAAGCGTCGGTCGAGTGCGCGTCAACTGGCACGTGACCGAAGCCGTGCCGCGCAATCAGGTAAAGCTCGCCTTTTTGGCCCTGATGTGCTGTGAAAGCGCGATGCCGATGGGTGGAGACGTAACCGTCGAAAACAACGGTGGCGCATGGACCGTGACCGGGGTTGCCGACAAGCTGAATGTCGACATGGACCTTTGGAAAAACCTGCCCAAAGGACAGTTTGCCAACAAGGTCACGCCGGCGCATGTTCAATTCGCGCTTTTGCCGCAAACGGCTGCGTCAATGGGGCGGCGGGTTGCGGCGGAAACCACCTCAACCCGCGTCGTGATCCGGTTTTAGGACCGAACGGTCCCGTTGCCACGCACCAAGTATTTGAAACTGGTCAACTGAGCGGCCCCGACCGGGCCGCGCGCGTGCATCTTGCCTGTGGCAATCCCGATCTCGGCGCCCATGCCAAATTCGCCCCCGTCGGCGAATTGCGTCGATGCGTTGTGCATCAGGATTGCACTGTCCAGCCGCTCAAAGAAGCGGGCGGCGGCACTGGCATCTTCGGTCATGATGCAATCGGTGTGGTTCGAACCATATTGGCGGATATGCGCAATCGCTGCGTCGATATCCGCGACCGGCTTGGCGGCGATGATGCTGTCGAGGAATTCTTTTCCCCAATCCTCGGCGGTGGCGGCAATTGTACCGTCGACGGCCAGATCGCCTTCGGCATGAACTTCAACACCGGCTGCAAGCAGCGCCGAAATGATGTCACGGCCCAGTGTTTCGGCCACGTTCTGATGGATCAACAGACATTCAGCGGCGCCGCAGATTCCAGTGCGCCGGGTCTTGGCGTTCAGCACGACCTCCAGCGTTTTCTGCGGATCGGCGGCCTTGTCGACATAGATATGCACGATACCTTCAAGGTGGGCGAAAACCGGCACACGTGCCTCGCGCTGCACCAGCCCGACAAGACCTTTGCCACCGCGAGGGACGATCACGTCCACATAGTCCGTCATGGTCAGCAATTCCTGCACCGCGGCGCGGTCGCGGGTGGGGACCAGTTGGATCGCGTCTTCGGGCAGGTTCGCGGCCTTCAACCCTTCGACTAGACAGGCGTGAATGGCGGTTGAGGAGTGGAAGCTTTCCGACCCACCCCGCAGGATCACCGCATTGCCCGACTTCAGGCACAACGCGCCTGCATCGGCAGTCACGTTCGGACGGCTTTCATAGATCACGCCGATCACGCCCAGCGGAGTGCGCACGCGCTGGATGTTGAGGCCCGAGGCCATGTCCCATTCAGACAGAACTTCGCCTACCGGGTCGGCCTGATCGGCGACTGTGCGCAGGCCGTCGACCATGCCCTGAACACGCGCTTCATCCAGCATCAGGCGGTCCATCATCGCCGGGCTCAGGCCCTTTTCGCGACCGAATTCCAGGTCTTTTTTGTTTGCCTCGATGATCTGGGCGCGGTTAGCCCATACCGCATCGGCAGCGGCGATCAGGGCCGCGTGTTTACGCTCGGCACTCGCGAAGGCCAGATCGGCCGAAGCTGCCTTGGCGCGTTTTCCAAGATCGGCCATCAGGGCGGGAATATTGTCGAAATCCTTCATCTCATATGCCTTTCGGTCGGTCTTATTTGTCTATCATTGCGCCGTTACAGCGCCAAATCATCGCGGTGGATCAAAACGGCCCGACCGGGATAGCCCAGCGTGGCCTCGATCTCGGAGGACTTTCGCCCCTTTATCGCGTCAGCTTCTTGCGCGGTATAGCGGCTTAGGCCCTGCGCCAGTCGACGCTCCTGTGGATCGACGATGGCAACCGGGTCGCCGCGGCCAAAATCACCGGTGACTTCGACAATGCCTGCGGGCAGCAGACTTTTGCCATTGCCCAACGCTTTGGCCGCCCCGGCATCAACCACGATCTCGCCGCGCGGCTTCATGGCCGAAATCCAGCGCTTGCGCGCCGCATGCGGATCAAGTGTAGCGGTAAACCACGTGCAGTTTGCACCTTCTTCCAGCGTTTTCAGAGGGTTCAGGGTCGACCCTTCAGTAATCGCCATGTCGCAACCTGCTGCCGTTGCCATCTTGGCCGCCAGCAGCTTGGTCTTCATCCCGCCCTTGGATAGACCGGAACCGGCGTCGCCCGCCATTTCTTCGATCTCGGGCGTGATGGCTTCGATGACATCGAACCGCTTGGCTGTGCTGTCCTCATTGGGGTTGCCCGTGTAGAACCCGTCCACATCCGACAACAGGATCAATTGGTCAGCCCCAACGGTTACAGCGATTTGTGCTGCAAGTCGGTCATTGTCGCCATAACGGATCTCATCCGTTGCAACTGTATCGTTTTCGTTAACAATCGGCACCACGCCCAGGCTCAACAAGGTCTCAAGCGTTGCCCGTGAATTCAGATAACGCCTGCGGTCTTCGCTGTCTTCTAGGGTTACCAGAACCTGCGCGGTGGTGATGCTGTACGGGGTCAGAGCCTCTTCATAAGCGCGGGCCAGTCTGATCTGGCCCACTGCAGCGGCCGCCTGTGACTGCTCCAGCGGCAAAGCCGCCATCGGCAGAGCCAAAACACCGCGCCCCAGAGCGATTGAGCCGGACGAGACCAAGACTACGTCCGTCCCCTGCCCCTTTAGCCACGCGACGTCCTGCGCCAGCGAGTGCAACCAATCCGACCTCAACAAACCCGTGTCGCGGTCCACCAGCAAGGCGGACCCGATTTTGACGACAAGGCGACGTGCGGCGGTCAGGGTTGCCACGTCTTCGTCTCCTCTACGGGTTTTTGGCGCAGGCGGTTTTCGTCGATTTGGGTGCGAAGCGCACGAAGCACCTCGGTCACACCCAGATGCGCCACGCCGGACATGGTCATTACGGGGCCGCCCACAGCCTCTTCCAGTTCGGCTTTCTGGATCTCCAGTTCCTCTTCATCCAGTGCATCGACCTTGTTCAGGACCGTGATCCGAGGTTTTTCGGCCAGTTCGCCGCCATATGCCTCAAGCTCATGAATGATGGTGCGGTAGTCTTCGGCCACCGTTTCCGAGGTGCCATCGACAAGGTGCAACAGAACGGCGCAGCGTTCGACGTGCCCAAGGAACCGATCCCCGATCCCGCGCCCTTCGTGTGCGCCTTCGATCAGACCCGGAATGTCGGCGACCACGAACTCTACGTTGTCGACACCGACAACGCCCAGATTCGGGTGCAGAGTCGTAAACGGATAATCAGCAATTTTGGGGCGGGCGTTCGATGTGGCCGCCAGAAAGGTTGATTTGCCGGCATTCGGCATGCCCAACAGACCCACATCTGCAATCAGTTTCAACCGCAGCCAGATTGTGCGGTCGATCCCCGCCTGCCCCGGATTAGCGCGGCGCGGGGCCTGGTTGGTGGCCGATTTGAAGTGCAGGTTGCCAAAGCCACCATTGCCGCCCTTGGCCAGCAAAACACGCTGTCCAACTTCGGTCAGGTCGCAGATGACGGTTTCTTCATCCTCGTCCAGAATCTCGGTGCCGACAGGCACGCGCAGCACGATGTCGTCACCGTCCTTACCGGTGCGTTGCTGACCGCGACCCGGTTGGCCGTTTTTGGCAAAGAAGTGCTGCTGATACCGGAAATCGATCAGGGTATTCAGCCCATCCACGACTTCGGCCCAGACAGACCCGCCTTTACCGCCGTCACCGCCATCGGGACCGCCGTATTCGATGTACTTTTCGCGCCGAAAGCTGACGCAGCCGCCACCTCCGGCACCGGACCGGATGTAGACCTTTGCAAGATCGAGAAATTTCATGTGTGTCCCCTACTGCAAAGGCCCCATCGGCCACAAGTCAGAGTTTTTTACTGTATGTCCAGGTGGGCACATTCGCATCGCGCGCCACCGAGTAGCTTTCGGCATCCCCAAGGTATTCAAACCCGCAATGGGTCAGCACCCGGGCCGAGGCCGGATTGTCCTGAAACACGCTGGCAAACATGGTGGCGTTTTCCAACGGGTTGGCATTGACCAGCGTTTCAACGGCCAGCGACGCAACGCCCGTGTTCCAATAGACAGGCGCGACCCAATAACCGACCTCGGACTGGTTGCGGTCCAGTCGCGTCAGTGAGATCAGGCCAATCAGCTCGGGACCACCATCCTTGGTGGCGTCCATCGCCCAGACATCCTCATCCCGGTCCTCGGCCATCGAACGGGACACGAATGCCTCGATCGAGCCGGGCGGCAGCGGATGCGGGATCGACGTGGTCATACGTGCCACGCGCTCATCGCCTGCGTAATGTTCAATGAGACCCAAATCCGACCTGCGCAGCGGGCGCAGATCGAACCGCTCGGTTTCTATGACCGGCTGGTTTATGATCGTCTCCAGTTTCATGAGTGCGTTCCTCCTCCGAACAACACGTAAATTATGGACGCAAAAGCAAAACTAAATAACGTCCACATCAGATATTTGCGGCCCAGACGATGTTCAACCGCATGGGCAATCCGACCTTGTGTCAAGGTTGGTATAAAGCTTGCTGCATTGGTCATCGGGGCCATTGATCAAAACTGCGTTAAAACGAGAAAGGGGACCGGCATTTTCTGCCGGTCCCCCTGGAATTTTTCAAACCTTACGGGTTTCGGCTTACTCTGCGGCCTCCGCCACTGGCAGGACCGAAATGAAGGTGCGGTTTTTGAGTCCCTTGTGGAACTTCACGGCGCCATCGGTGGTTGCAAAGATGGTGTGATCTTTGCCCATACCTACGCCTTCGCCCGGCCAGAACTTAGTGCCGCGCTGACGCACGATGATGTTGCCTGCGATGGCTGCTTGGCCACCGTACAGTTTCACGCCAAGGCGGCGACCAGCTGAGTCGCGACCGTTACGGGAGGAACCGCCAGCTTTTTTATGTGCCATTCTCTCTCTCCTTAGCCTTTGGCCAGCTCTTTGGCCTGCTCAACCCACTCGGGTTTCACTTTGACCGTTTCGATAGCAGCAATCTGCTCGTCCGACAAGGCGGCCAGAGCAGCAAAGCTCTCGATACCGGCTTCTGCCAGCTTCTTGGCAGCGGCAGGGCCGACACCGTTCAGCTTGGTCAGATCGTCAGCGGCAGCAGCAGCGGCGGGTGCCTCTGCTTTGGCTTCAGCTTTCTTCGCAGCAGGCTTTTTTGCCGCCGGAGCAGCTTCGCCAGCCGGGGCCGAACCAGTTGCAGCTTTGATGCCCGATTTGTCAGCGCCCGACGCCAAGATGTCGGTGATTTTGACCAGAGTCAGCTTCTGACGGTGGCCAACGGTACGCTTCGAGCTGTGCTTACGACGGCGCTTGACGAACTTGATGACCTTGTCACCTTTGATCTGTTCGATCACTTCGGCTTGTACGCCTGCGCCTTCAACGAAAGGTGCACCAACAACCGGAGCGTCGCCGCCCAGCATCAGAACATCGTTGAATTGAACTTTTTCACCTGCGTCGGCAGCCAGTTTTTCAACGCGGAGCACATCGCCCGCCTGAACCTTGTACTGCTTGCCGCCAGTCTTGAGGACCGCAAACATGCGTCTTTCCTTTTCAAACCCGCGTTCTGTGGTCCCCTTTCGGGCGTTACTGGCTTTCGCCACCTCGAACAGCGCGCCCTTTTCGGGCTGTGTGACGACCTTTCGGGACAACCCCTTGGGTCAATAATAACGAGACCCGGCGCGGAGAAACCGGCCGGGATGCGCGCTTATCCATAGAATGGCTGGGAAAGTCAACAGCAAATAGAGGGTCAAAGGTCCGACGCGCTGAGCGCGCGCGAGACCGCCTGCCCCAGTTCATAGTAGACCTGATCGTAAATCAGATCGAAGCCGACAAAAAAGGCCTCATTCATGGCGCGTCCCGTATCGGTGCGGGAAAAGGCGATGTTCTCGCGCATTTGGGCTTCGGTCAAAGGCTGATAAGCCAGCAGCAAAAAGGAATACAGCCAAGTTCGGGTCTTTTCGGTAACGCTGTCCTTTTCCGACAATAGCTGCGCCAGGATGTCTTCGGGGTTAGCGCCCGTTTCGCCGCTCAGGCCGCGAAAAAAGTTGTAATCCGAACTCAGGGAACTTTGGACATTCCTGTCGATCAGATCGTTGACCTCGATGTACTCGTCGACCAGCAGGTACAACGAGGTGTCTTGCGCACTGTCCAGGTACGCCTCGCGCGCCATGTCCTTGATGGTTTCGTCCGCGAATGCCAGCCGCGCTGAGTTTTCCAGCGTGACAATGGTTTGCCCGACTTCGCTTTCAAAAAACACGATCGCGCGGTCCATCTGACTGTCTGTCAGGCGGCTCTCAAAGGTCTCAGCAATCTGCTGCTGCATCCGTTCGGGGGCATAAATCTCCTCAATCTGAGCCTCGAATACCGGACCTCCGGTGTTTCCCAGAAACGTCTCATCCAGTTCTTGCCCTTGCACCCTGCCCTCATCCCGCAGGATCTCGACGACCTGTTCGATCTTGAGCGCCTGCATCAGGCGCTCGACCCGGTCCGAGGCGGCCGCAGGAACGGCGAATAATAGAAAAGACACACACGCAGCGGTAAGACGCATCAGATATCCTGTGCCGGGTGCAGTTCGGCCATTCGTGCTGCGAGGTCTTCGAACTTCATGGCCATGATTTCGTATTGGATGGCGTTCAACAGCTCATAGACCTCTTGCATCAGCGGTTGCTCCAGCGCGTCGGCATAAGCAATGACCTCGGCGTCCGAGAAGTCCTTATAGGTATAGGCAGCCCCAGCCAGAGCGGACAGTTGCAAGGCCTGCCGCATTCCGGTTTCGCTGCGCCGAAGCATTTCCCTAAGCTCATCGGCGCTCAGTTGCAGGTCGATCACACCCGAGGCGCTGGCCGCGAGAAGAAAGCGCAACTGAATCTCTTGCACAGCCCGCAAAGCAGTGCCGCTGGAGTCAATCGCGCGATTCATGCGTTTGAGCTCTTCGACGCGTTTCGAGCCATCTTGGATCAGGCCCGATACGATTTCCTGCCCTTCCGTCTGCTTGGCTTCATCGTCTTCGATCATGTGAGACGCGTTTTCGGCCTGAACCAAGCGCTGCCCCAGGTCCGAAGCATAGAACTCGACCGCGTGGTTCAGCGCATCATCGCTCAGCGTTTGTTCCAGAATCGAAACGGCGATGTTGTGCATGTCTTCGACATCAAAGACTTCTTCGGTCAGACGGGTCCAATCCGATCCAAACCCGTCGGGGTCAATGCCCAGCATCTGAGGCGCCGAGGCTGAAGCCAGCGCTATGCTTTCAAGGGCAACATCAAACCCGGTTGTGGTCAAAAACGCCTCGATACGGTCCCGGCTGGCTGCAAAAGCCTGCTGCGACAGTAGAGCAAGGGTGAAAACAACGGCAAAAAGCGGCACAACGGCCCGGTGTAGAGCATAGGTCATAAGCAAGAGCCTAGGCGAATTACGGCGTCAGGCAACGGAAAATCCCAGCTTTGTTAATTTTCGGAATTTTCTGCTTGCACCCCCGCGCGTTCCTCACTAAATCCCCCCCTCACAGACCCCCGCGGAGAGGTGCCGGAGTGGTCGAACGGGGCGGTCTCGAAAACCGTTGTGGGTGCAAGCCCACCCAGGGTTCGAATCCCTGTCTCTCCGCCACAATCCCTTTCGGATGACGGCCTTTTTCAAGCAAAGCGTGCGCAACGACCGCGAGGCGGCGTGATATTGCCATCTGGTATGGTCAGATCGGCGCAGGCTGGCTCAATTCCCGGATTTGAAATGAACTCCGGGGAATTCCCCTTTGATTTCCGGTATTTTCCACCCATCTGGGCGACACGTATTTCAAGGAGAACCCCCTATGTCGCGTACTCTTATTCTCGCAGTTATCGTCGCTGGCCTTGGCGCTGGCATCTACTATTACCTAAATCAACCGGAACCCACGCCTGCTGAGCGGCTGCAATCGGCGGCGCAAGAAGCGGGCGAAGCCGTGAACGACGCCGTTGACGCGGCCACCGAGCAGGCGAATGAGGCTGCATCTTCGATCACAGAGCAGGCCACCGAAGCCGCCGAGCAAGCCGGACAGGCAGCCACCGATCTGGCAAACCAGGCCAGCGATCAGGTTGCCTCACTGGCCACGCAAGGCCAGGATCTGGTGAACACTTGGATCGAAGAAGGCACGCTTTCCGTTCAGAACTTTGACTATGACGCCATTGTCGCCTCGGTTCAGGACAGTCAGTTGTCGCAGGACCTGAAAACGCAGGCGCTTAACATCCTTGATGAAATCAAGGCGTCACCTCAGTTGATTGCAGAGAAGATCGAAGAGTTGCGTACCCTTCTGACATCTCAGCAATAAGCTCTCTGGGCCGTTCGCTTCAGAGCGGCCCATTTTTTGTAGCAGGCAAGCTCCCGCTACGTCAGTTCCCACTTTGATTGACGTATGGACGGGCGTTTGGTTGGCTGTTTCCTAAACCCCAATACCACACGCACCAGACCCGGTCGGTCCTGTGCCTGCACAGCAGATAGGAGACAGCATGACCACCCTGCCCCCCAAAATGTTCGCCGTAATTCAAACCCATGACGGGTACACCGGCTCTCCGTCTGGGCCATTCATCGAGGACGCCGCCGATTGGCTGGCCGAGGCCGAGATCGACGTTCCCGAGCCCGGCCCCGGACAAGTTCTGATCAAGCTGCGCACGGCATCGGTGAACCCGTCCGACATTCACTTTATCAAGGGCGAATATGGGCAGCCGCGCGTCAAGGGCATGCCTGCCGGATTTGAGGGCTGCGGCGACGTTGTTGCAACCGGCAAAGGGGCCGAGGCATTGCAGGGTCAGCGGGTCGCCTTTGTCGCGGCAGGTTCAGGGGCTTGGGCTGAATACGTGGTGACGCAGGCGCTGATGTGCATCCCGCTGCGTCCCGACATTTCGGATGAGGACGGATCGGCCCAGATCGTGAACCCCATGACCGCGATGGCCATGGTCGATATCGCGCGCGGCGCCGGTGAGGCCTTTGTGGTGTCTGCCGCCACCAGCCAGTTGGGCAAACTGATGTGTGCTCTGGGTCGTGACCTGGGCTTGAAGCCCATTGCCCTTGTGCGCCGGGCCGAAGCGGTCGAAGCCATGATAGCGTATGGTGCACATGAGGTGCTGGTCACCACAGATCCGGATGTGGTCCAGAAATTCTCTGCACTCAGCCATGAGCTGAAACCCCGCGTCTTTCTGGATGCGGTCGCGGATCAGTTGTCTGAACAGGTGTTCTGCGCCATGCCCAACGGCGCGCGATGGGTTGTTTACGGAAAACTCAGCCCCGAGCTGCCAAAGCTGACACAGACGGGCCAGTTGATTTTTATGAACAAGCGGATCGAAGGCTTCTGGCTGACGCAATGGATGACCTCGACCCCGCCTGCGGACCAGATGCGCGTGGTTGCAGAAGTCCAAGCCCGTTTTGCTGATGGGCGCTGGAAAACAGATGTTTCGGAACGGCTTAAACTGCGTGATGTCGTGGGAAAATTGGCAGATGCGCTGAAAAAGAGTGACGGAAAGGTTCTGATCACGCCATAGTAGAACAAAGCCCCGAACGTAGGAGGACGTTCGGGGCCTAAGAAAACGCCGGGCATACCGGCATGGGAGGAGAAAATTGGATAACGCGCAGCTGCTGATCAGCGGGCTGGCGAATGGCTGTGTCTACGGCCTGATCGCGCTTGGATTTGTACTGATTTACAAGGCAACCGAAGCCGTGAATTTCGCGCAAGGCGACTTCATGATGCTGGGTGCCTTTGTCACCATCGGACTGACGAATACCGAATACATGGGGCTGCCGTTCTGGCTGGCATTGCCGATCTCGTTAGGGATCATGGCGGCTTTGGGGTACCTCTTGGATCGCCTGATCATTCGACGATTGTTCGGAGAAAGCCAAACAGCCGTGGTGATCCTGACCATCGCATTGGGTTTTGTGATCCGGTTCGTCGCCGGGCTGATCTGGGGGCACGAGCCGCAGACATTGCAAAACCCTCTGGCCGGGAAAGAGGTGCGTTTCGGCGGGCTGGTTCTGGGGATGGAGGACGTGGCGGTTATCGTCGTCACCATCCTGCTGACCTGGGGCCTGTACGTTTTCTTCAGCCGCACCAAGCTGGGTCTTGCGATGCAGGGTGCTTCTCAGAACCAGTTGGCGGCCTATTACATGGGTATCCCGGTTAAGCGCGTGCAGGGGTTCATTTGGGCCCTCGCCGGAGTGGTCGCCGGGATTGCCGGCATACTGTTCGCCGCCAAAGGCTCGGTCGATCCCAGCAGCGGATTGCTCGGGATCAAAGCCTTCGCTGCGGCGGTCATCGGTGGCTTCGGCAGTCTGCCCGGCGCTTTAGCCGGAGGGCTGGTTGTCGGCGTGATCGAACCCTTCGCCAGCCGATACATCGCCGCCGGGTACAGTCAGGTCGCGCCTTACGCCTTGTTGTTGGCCGTGCTGATCTTCCGTCCAAACGGGCTGTTCAGCCAGGTTCGGGTCAAGAAGGTGTAAGCGATGCGAGTTATCTTCAAAACCAACTACATGCAGGATATCCGGCCCTGGAAGGACACCTACCAGCTCAGCCTCTACCTGATCCTGCTCGCGATCATCATCGCCGCACCGTGGTGGTTGGATGAGTTTTACCTGGGTGAACTGACCAACGTTCTGATCTGGGCCATCGCGGGTCTGGGTCTGATGGTCCTGACCGGCCATACCGGGCAGGTCAGCCTTGGTCACGCTGCGTTTCTGGCCTTTGGCTGCTATGCCAACGTGATCCTTCTGGAAGCAGGCGTTCCGTTTTTGGTCGCCTTCCCGCTGGCGGGTATCCTGACGGGTTTGGCTGGGGTGACGGTCGCGATCCCTGCCCTGCGCTTACACGGGATCTATCTGGCGATCTTTACCATGGCACTGTCCATTCTGATGGATGACGTCATCGTTCTGGCCGAGCCGATCACAGGCGGTGTGTCGGGCAAGTATCTGGGCGGCGTTGAAATCTTCGGCTTTCTGGTTGATCGCTGGGGGACGCCGGTTCAGTTCTTCTGGCTGGTTTTGGGCGTGGCTGTTCTTGTGACCCTCGGGTACATCAACCTTCTGCGCGCGCCGCTTGGGCGCAGCTTTATCGCGGTGCGCGACTCTGAGGTTTCGGCTCAGGCGATGGGCGTCGATATTGCCCGCACCAAGATGATCTCGTTCGCACTGTCTTGCGCCGTGACCGGTTGGGCCGGAGCACTGATGGGCATGTATGCCGGTGCATTCAATAACGAGACGTTCAGCGTTGTGATCTCGATCCAGCTGTTGATGATGATCGTGATTGGCGGGTTGGGTTCGATCCACGGAGCGTTTCTTGGCGCGATCGTCATTGGGTTCCTGCCGCAATTCCTGTCGATCTCGAAGGAATATGTTGGCGCGCTTTTTGGCGGCAGCACCGTTGCCATTCCGGGTCTGGAGTTCGGCATCTTCGGTATGATCCTGATCGCGTTCATCCTGTTCGAACCAATGGGTATGTATGGGCGCTGGCTGAAAATCCGTACCTGGTTCGAACTGTTCCCCTTCTACCGCAAGGATATGTTCAAACGTCAGAAATCCTACCTCAAGACGGAGCGCCTGAGATGAGCTTGCTTGAGTTTGAAAATGTCACCCTGAAATTCGGTGGCCTGACGGCGGTGAACGATCTGTCCTTCGAGGTCGAAGAAGGCGAGGTTTTCGCCATAGTCGGTCCAAATGGCGCGGGTAAATCCACGGTTTTTAACCTGATCTCACGGTTTTACGATCCCTACGCAGGTTCGATCCGGTTTGACGGGCACGACCTGTTGGCAGTCAAACCCTCGGGCGTGGCGGCCTATGGCGTGGCGCGGACGTTTCAGAATATTGAACTGTTCGAACATGCCACCGTATTGCAGAACCTTCTGGTTGGGCGGCATCGGCATCGCAAAACCAACCTGTTCTCCGAGGTGCTGTTCCTGCCCTCAGCCCGGCGGCAAGAGCTGGAAAACCGCGAAAAGGTCGAAGAGATCATCGATTTCCTCGATCTGCAGGCATTCCGTGACAAGATGATCTCGGGTTTGCCCTACGGCGTCCGCAAAGTGGTCGAGGTTGCGCGCGCACTGGCGACCGACCCCAAGTTGCTGTTGCTGGACGAACCTGCTTCGGGGCTGTCGGTCGAAGAGACGACGGATATGCGCTGGTGGATTGACGATATCCGACGGCAGATGGGCACGACTGTGCTGATGGTGGAGCATGACATGGGGCTGGTTTCCGGCGTGTCCGATCGAGTTCTGGCCATGGCTGACGGCGCGAAACTGGCGCTTGGCACGCCAGCCGAGGTTCAGTCACACCCAGCTGTGATCGAAGCCTATCTGGGGAAAGCCTCATGAGCGAACCGATCCTGAAAATCCGCAATATCGAAAGCTTTTACGGCCCGATCATGGCAATCCGCGGCGTGTCGTTGGACGTGCATCCCGGTCAGATCGTTTCAATCCTCGGGGCAAATGGTGCGGGTAAGACTACGCTGATGAAAACCGTCTCGGGTGTGATGGACCCGGAGAAGGGAAAGATCACGTTCCACGGCGAAGACATTCAGGGGTCAGAACCACACAAGGTCGTCCAGAAAGGCATCGTTCATGTCCCCGAAGGCCGCGAGGTCTTCCCCCTGCTGACAGTGGACGAAAACCTGAGCCTTGGGGCGTATACGCTTCGGGACAAAGGCCAGATCGACCATGATCGCGACTTGGTATTTTCGTATTTTCCGATCCTCAAGGAACGCCGCAATCAAGAGGCTGGCACGCTTTCCGGCGGGCAACAGCAAATGCTGGCCATCGGACGTGGGCTGATGGGGAACCCGAAGATCATGCTGTTGGATGAGCCGTCTCTGGGCCTGTCCCCGCTGTTGGTGCAAGAGATCTTTGGCATCCTCAAACGGCTGAACGACGAACAGAACATGACGATGATGTTGGTCGAACAGAACGCCAATGCCGCGCTGGAACTGGCCCATCATGGCTATGTGATGGAGGTCGGACGCATCGTGATGGACGGCGCTGCAAAGGTTCTGATGCAGTCCGAGGACATCCAGAACTTCTATCTGGGCGTGCAGGAAGAAGGCGCGCGGGAAAACCGTCGCTGGAAACGCAAGAAGACGTGGAGGTGAGACAGATGAACATCAGCACCCTGCCCCCTCAGATCACAGTCAACGGCGTTCGCCTGAACGCGACACCCGGCCAACGCCCCGTGCGCGTCGATGAGTGCATTACGATCTGCGAGCTGTTTCAGAAACGCTGCGCCGAATTGGGTGATCGCACGGCCCATCGCGAAAAGGACTTTGGGATCTGGAGGTCATACTCCTGGGCGGATTACTGGAATCATGCCAAATGGATCGGTCTGGCGCTTCGCAAGCTGGGTCTTGAGCGCGGAGAAGTCGTCTCGATCCTGTCGGAAGACAGCAAGGAATGGGTCTGGTTCGATATGGGCATTCAGGCTGTCGGGGGCATCGCCTCAGGCATCTACACCACGGACTCGGCCAGCCAATTGCAATACCTGATCAATGACAGCGGCAGCCGTTTTCTGATCGTCGAGAACGAAGAGCAGTTGGACAAGTTCCTGCAGATCGAGGACGAGGTGCCCGAACTGCTGAAAGTCATCATTCTGGATGATGAAGGGCTGCATGACCTGAACCATCCCCGCTGCATGATGATTGACGAATTCTACAAGCTGGGTCAGCAAGCCGAGACCGAGGAACCCGGTCGGTTTGAAGCCGAAATCGCGCTGGCTACGCCGCAGGATACTGCCCTTTTGGTTTACACCTCAGGCACGACCGGCATGCCCAAAGGCGCGATGCTGAGCCATGAAAATATACTTGCGGCTATCGAATGCGGCGCTCATTCCCTGCCAACGCACAGTGACGACGAACAGCTCTGCTTTCTACCGCTGTGTCACATCCTGGAACGCGACGTTTCAGTCTACTTCCCACTGGCTGCGAGATGCACTGTCAATTTCGCCGAGAGCCCAGAGACGGTGTTTGCCAACCTGCAAGAGGTCTCGCCCTCGACATTTACCGCCGTTCCGCGCGTGTGGGAGAAAATCTATTCCCAAGTCCAGATCATGGCGCAGGATGCAACGCCTGCTGGTCGTGCCGCCTATGGAATGGCAATCAAAGCCGGATTGGCGCGGGCCGAGTACATTTTGGAGGGCAAACCTGTGCCCACCGGAGTGGCGGCGCAATACTGGCTATGGGACCGGTTGGTCCTGCGGAACCTGCGCCGGATGTTGGGCATGGACAAGATGCGCCGTGGCGGATCAGGTGCGGCCCCGATCTCGACCGATCTGTTGAAATGGTACTGGGCCATCGGCGTTCCACTGATCGAGGGCTTCGGGATGAGCGAAACCTCGGGCCTCGCTACGCTGAACACGATCGAACACAACAAGATCGGAACGGTCGGGCGCAGAGTGCCCGGTAATGACATCCGCATATCGGATGAAGGTGAAATTCAGCTGAAGGGTCTCAACATCTTTCAAGGCTATTGGCGCAACAACGCCAAGACGGCGGAAACGTTCACCGCAGACGGATGGCTGCGCACCGGCGATATCGGGTTTATCGACGATGACGGCTATGTCACCATCTCGGGCCGGATGAAGGACATCATTATCACCGCCGGCGGCAAGAACATCACCCCGGCCGAGATCGAAAGCCGTTTGAAGTTCAGCCACTATATCTCGGACGCGGTGATCATTGGCGACAAGCGCAAATACCTGACCGCGCTCATCATGATCGATCAGGAAAACGTCGAGAAATTCGCTCAGGACCGGAAAATACCGTTTTCGAATTTTGCCTCGCTATGCGCTGCGGCTGAGGTCAAGGATCAGATCCAGGCCGAGATCAACGCGGTCAACAAGGACTTTGCCCGCGTCGAACAGATCAAGGATTTCCGCCTGATAGACGTGCTTCTGACAGCAGATGACGATGAGCTGACAGCGACCATGAAGCTAAAACGCAGCTTTGTGGAAAAGAAACACGGTCATCTGATCGAAGATATGTACAAATAGTAAAAGGGATAACCCAAAGGGAGGACTAAGATGAGGAATGTGATCACGCGGCTGGCAGCTGCCACCGCTTTGACAGTTGCGGCAAGTATCGCAAGCGCACAGACCCAAGGCGTCACCGATGATGAGATCGTCATCGGGTCAGTCAATGACCTGAGCGGCATCTTCGCGGCTGTTGGCGTTCCGGCGATCAAAGGGGCCAATGTCTATTTTGACCGCGTCAACGCCGAAGGCGGCGTGCACGGGCGTCAAATCCGCTACGTCGTCGAAGATAACGGATACCAGATGCCGCGCGCGATGCAGGGCTATAACAAGCTGCTGAATCGCGACAAAGTGTTTGCCATGCTGCAATCCCTGGGCACGCCGATGAACCTGGCCGGGTTCAAGCTGTTGGATCCAAAGGGCATTCCGAACGTCGCCCCCCTGACCGCCGCGCGGCAAATGCTGCAAGATCCGATGGACAACAAGTTCACGTCGTTCTCGACCTATTTCGACCAGAGTCGCGTCGGGGTGAAGTACCTGGCCGAGCAGTTTGGGGCGCAGAATGTCTGCACCATGTATCTGCCGACCGACTTCGGCGAAGAGATTCTTGAAGGCAGCAAGGCCGGAGCGGAAGAAGCCGGTATTAACTTTGCCGCAGAGACCACGCATAAACCTGATGAGGCGGATTTCGTGGGGTCGCTCAGCAAGCTCAAAGAAGAAGGCTGCGATATCGTCACAATCGCATTGGGCGTGCGTCAGGCGATCACCGTGGTTGGAACGGCCAAGAAGATGGGCCTGGAAGACATGAAGTTCCTCGGCACCTCGGCCAGTTTCCTGACCGTGGTCGCGCAAGTTCCCGGTGGTGTGACCGATGGCTTTTATGCCGCTGCCTCATGGCAGGACCTGTGGGCGCGCGCCGATGAACCCGCCCCTGCTGCCTTTATCGAAGAGTACAAAGCAGCGACCGGCGAAGACCCTGTTGGTTTCGCCATGCTGGGATACGCCGCTGCGGACATGATGGTTCGGGCTCTTGAAGCCGCTGGCCCGGATCTGACCCAGGAAAGCTTTATCGCCGCGATGGAGACGCTGGATTATCAGGATGACCTGGTCGGCAATCATATGACCTTTGGTCCGGATGACCACCAAGGCGCGGACTCGGTTTATGTCAGCGTTGTCGAAAATGGTGCCTGGAAGATGGTGTACGAGGAATAAACCCGACCCCTGTTCCAACGAAAAAGGGCTCGCAGATGCGAGCCCTTTGATTTTGTGCACTCGGCAGCGAATTAACGCTTCGAGAACTGGAACGAACGACGCGCTTTGCGCTTACCGTATTTCTTACGTTCAACAACACGGCTGTCGCGGGTCAGGAAGCCAGCAGCTTTCAGAGCACCACGCAGGGACGGATCGTACAGCTGCAGCGCTTTCGAGATGCCGTGCTTGACCGCGCCGGCCTGACCGGTCAGGCCACCGCCTTTGACGGTTGCAACAACGTCGAATTCACCTTCAACGCCGGCAACCTGGAACGGCTGGCGCAGGATCAGCTGCAGAACGGGACGCGCAAAATACTTGTCCTGATCTTTGCCGTTCACGGTGACCTTGCCGGAGCCCGGCTTGATCCAAACGCGGGCAACAGCGTCTTTACGCTTACCGGTGGCGTAGGAGCGGCCCAGCTCGTCACGTACGGGTTCACGCACGATGACTTCTTCGGCCACGGTTTCAACGCCTGCGACGGCGCTCAGCTCTTCGAGAGTATTGATCTGATCAGCCATCGGTCATTAGCTCCGGGTGTTTTTCTTGTTCATGGACTTAACGTCCAGAACTTCGGGGGCCTGGGCTTCGTGCGGGTGCTCGGCACCGGCGTAAACGCGCAGGTTGGTCATTTGCTGACGCGCCAGACGGTTGCCCGGCAGCATGCGCTTGACCGCTTGGGTCACGACGCGCTCGGGGTGTGCACCCTCGAGGATCTGCTGCTTGGTGCGCGACTTGATGCCGCCCGGGTGGCCAGTGTGCCAGTAGAAGTTCTCTTCGCGCTTCTTGCCGGTCATCTGGATTTTGTCAGCGTTGATCACGATGACGTTGTCGCCCATGTCCATGTTCGGGGTGAACGACGCTTTGTGCTTGCCACGCAGGCGCATGGCGACGATCGAAGCAAGACGGCCCAGAACAACGCCCTCGGCGTCGATCAGGATCCATTTCTTGTCGATGTCTGCAGGTGTTGCAGAAAAGGTTTTCATGGCAGGATAGTCCTGTTTGATGTGAAAGACCGCCCCAAGGCGGAGCGGCCCGAATTCGATGGAGCGTATTTAGAGGGCACGGGCGTGCAGGTCAACATCGCTAAACGTAATTAAAATGATATAAAACAGTAGGTTATAAAATAGGTATTACTTTACCCCATATATTTTGGGCCTGATTGGCATACAGAGTGAGCGTTAAGTAACTCGACGGGCTTCGATTTGGGAGAATCCACGCAATGAACTGGCAACAAACTGTGTCCGACTATGGGGCAGCATGGCAAGAAGCCGACCGCAGCAAAAGGCTGGAAATCCTGGTCAGATGCTTTGCCGAAGACGGAACATATGTCGACCCCATGGCACAGGTACAGGGCCGGTCAAAACTGTGCGACCATATCGGAGAGGTCAAGCAAAACACGGGTGGCAGGCTTGAACTGACAAGCAAGGCCAGTGGCCATAATGACGTTGCCCATTTCACCTGGCGCCTGGTTGGTCCCGATGGCAATGTCGTCGTCGCAGGTCACGACTTCGCGCATTTGGATTCCGATGGAAAGATTGCGCTTTTAGCCGGGTTCTTCGGCGACCCTGAACCCTTGAGTTAGGCGTCAGACACTGATCTGTTCCGGCGGATTGTCCAGCAACCGACGCAAGCGCTGCATGGCATCCTCGAACCGATCCAGTGACACATGGCCATTCATAGCGATGCGCACCGCGTTGGGTGCGCGGCCGTCTCGCAGGGCGAATTCATCGGCTGAACGCAGTTGAATCCCCTCGCGTTCGGCCGCGCGGCTAAAGGCTGCGGCGCGCCAGCCCGAAGGCAGGTTAAGCCAGACAAAGGGCACATCCGGCGCCCAGTTCAGATCGAACCCGCCCAAAGCATTTACGGCGACCCGAACATATTCGCCCATTCTGGCGCGGACGTCTTTGGCCACTTGCGCTGTGCGAGGATCTGAAAGCAGCAGCCGGGTCAGCTCAGCAAGCGGCTGTGCAAGGCCGAAATAGCCGTATTCGGCCGACCGCCGGAGGTCCACACTGCGTTCGCGCGGGGCAATCGCGAAACCAACACGCAAAGCTGGCGTCAGGATTTTTGAGATCGACGAAACGTGCCACCCCCTCTCCGGTGCCAGAGCACGATAGCTAGGCTCTCGCGCATCGCCCATTCGATAGCAATCGTCCTCGATGATTTGCAGATCATAACGCCGCGCGACCTCGACGACCTCTTTGCGGCGCTCCAGCGGTGTGTGCGTTCCGGTAGGGTTTTGCACCTCGGGCGAGACACAGACCGCTTGTACCGAGGTTTGACGCAGAACATGCTCCATAGCTGCTGGGTCTATGCCCCACTTGTCCATTTTGACCCCGACGACCTCAGCTCGCATCAACTCCCCAGCGCGGCGAAACCCCGCATAAGACAGGTCTTCGACCAGAACGACGGGTTTGGGGCCGCGCAAAATTGTTTGAAACACAAGGCACAGCCCGTTCTGACCGCCATGCGTCAGCACAACATCATCATGGGTCACTGGGCCGAGTGGCAAGTCCGACAGCCAGTCGACCACAGCCTGGCGCATCGGCTGATAAGCGTCGCGGGTTGGATAGTTCATCAGCAACTGGGGGTCGGCTTGCGAAACCTTCTTTAGGCATTCCCGGATCAAAGCCACCTGCCCCATATCCGGCAATCGCGGGCTGAACAGGCTGACATCGGCGCTGTATTTGTCTTCGCGCAGGTGAAGCTGGCGCGCCCAGACGTCGTCCAAAAGCGGGGATTTTGGCGGGGCGACAAATGTACCACGCCCAACCTCGGCTTGTAGCAAGCCCTCGTCCGTCAGAATCGTATAGGCACGCGCCACGGTACCAGGAGTGATTTGTAACCGATACGCAAGTTCGCGGACCGGAGGCAGTTTTGTTCCAACCTCCAGCGCCTTGTTCTCAATCGCTTTTCGTATTGTGTCAGCCACTAAGGTGTACTTAGGGCCTTTGGATTTTGGCAGTTCTTCGGGCCAAATTGTATCCATTACAATTCTTCCTTTGCTTTTGACACAATCATGAATGTATCAAACACATGTACCGAACATTTATGCTTTGTGTCAATACAATTTGAAAGGATACCCAAGATGACACGCCACATGCACAACCCCGCCCTCTTGCTGCTGAACGATAGCCCCCGGCTGCCGATGATCGCCGCGCTGGCCGTGCGGTTTGCGGCGACTGTCACTATGTGGGAACGACAGCGCCGCAGCAGGATTAACCTGTCGCAGTTGGATGACCGGTTGCTGAAAGACGTTGGTCTGACGCGCTCGCAGGCCAACCGCGAGGTCAAACGCTATTTCTGGCAGTATTAACCAATCCCCAGTCCCAAACGGGACCTCTTCCTGGGCCGGGTTTTCCCGGCCCTTTTTTATCCGAACGCCGCTGCGGCAGACCCAGCAGGCGGCAAGGAATAGGTCATTGTGGCCCGCGCCACTGGTTTTTCGGCGCCTTCCGAGAACATCAGCACATCGCCCACGGCAAGTGTCTTGCCCAATTTCAGCAACGTGCACCGCGCGATCATATCCGCCTCACCATCAGGTTTGCGCATAAAGTCCATCGAACACCCGGTGGTGACGGCCAGCGACTGCCGTCCTTTCAGCGCCAGGATCAATGCATAGACGCTGACGTCGGCCAAGCTGAACATGGACGGTCCTGACACCGTACCCCCCGGTCGCAGATGCCTGTCTTCGACTTTGAGCCGCACGGTGATCGAGTTTTCTTCCACATCTTCGATGGCAAAGTCACGCTCGACCTGCGGAAACACTTGGGCCAAATACTCTGACAGCTGTTCACGGTTCAAAACCAACGACATACTTCCCCTCCTCGACTTGCCGCCCTAGAGTTGGCCTCACATCAGATCGGAGGGCAAGATGGGAATTCTGGAACGTAACGACACAGGCGGCGTCGCACGGCTGAAAATGAACGCGCCTGAGCGTCTGAACGCCCTGAGTGACGAGATGCTGGCTGCCCTTCAGGCCGAGTTCGATGCCTTAAGCGACGACAGCAGTATCCGCGCGGTGATCTTGTCCGGCGAAGGCAAGGCATTTTGCGCCGGTCACGACCTGAAACAGATGACTGCCGGTCGCCAGAGCGAAGATGGCGGCAAGGCCTACTTTCAGGATCTCTTTTCCAGATGCGCCAAAATGATGTTGTCGATCCAGTCCCTGCCCCAACCTGTGATTGCGCAGGTCCACGGCATCGCCACAGCTGCCGGCTGCCAGATGGTCGCGACCTGCGACCTTGCAATCGCGGCCGAGGGGACGCGGTTCGGCGTGAACGGCGTCAATATCGGGCTGTTTTGCTCGACCCCTATGGTTGCCCTTAGCCGCAATATCCCCCGCAAACAGGCGTTCGAGATGTTGACGACCGGCGAGTTTATCGCTGCTGACCACGCGGCTGAACTGGGGCTGATCAATCGCGTCGTGCCCGAGATGCTGTTGGAGCATGAAACCAACGCGTTGGCTGAGCAGCTTGCGGACAAGCTTGGGTCAGCCGTCAAAGTCGGGAAAGAGGCCTTCTACAAGCAGCTCGAAATGCCAATCGAACAGGCCTATGCCTATACCGGCGAGGTAATGGCGCAGAATATGATGCATCGGGATACCGAAGAAGGGATTTCCGCATTTATCGAAAAAAGACCGCCAAATTGGGACCAATAACGCGATTGTCAGGGGAAAATTTCGCCACCGTTCGCATTTTTATTCTTTTCAAAAGGGCAACACTGTGGCAATGCTGAGACAAGGCTTCGGCCTCAGATACGCTTTTGGGTCGCTGTAAGCGGAAGGTCCCTCCAAGCTGGTTTCTCTCACCGGCGTTGACATTCCCGCTGCGGCGACCCCAAGTACCCCCACAAAATGTAAGGCTTCAAAGACTGCACGCAGGCCATGTTGCGTTGTGCGATGCTCTGCCCTATGTGGCACCTCATGACACAGAAATTGCATATCGTGGGCGGCGGCATGGCCGGGTCCGAAGCGGCCTGGCAGGCGGCGGAAATGGGCGTAGATGTGGTGATCCACGAAATGCGGCCCAAAGTAGGCACGTTTGCGCACCAAACCGGAAATCTGGCCGAGATGGTGTGTTCGAATTCGTTCCGCTCGGATGATGATGAACAGAATGCGGTTGGTCTGCTGCATTGGGAAATGCGCGCGGCCAATGGTCTGATCATGACCACCGCAGATGCGCATCGCCTGCCCGCAGGTGGCGCACTGGCCGTGGATCGCGATCCTTTTGCAGAGGCGGTCACCGCGAAATTGTTGGCGCATCCTCGTGTCGAGGTCACAGGCGAAGAGGTTACCGCCCTGCCCGAGGACGGCCACTGGATCATCGCGACCGGTCCTTTGACCTCATCCTCTTTGGGTGAATCGATCCGTGCGGAAACCGGCGCCGAGGCCCTAGCCTTTTTCGATGCGATCGCCCCCATCGTCTATGCCGATAGCATCGACATGAGCAAAGCGTGGATGCAATCGCGTTACGACAAGGGCGAGACCGAGGAAGAGCGGACCGCCTATTTGAACTGTCCGATGGATCGGGATCAGTACGAGGCGTTCATCGACGCCCTGCTGGCTGCTGATAAAACCGAGTTCCACGAAGGCGAGACTGCCGGGTATTTTGATGGGTGCCTGCCCATTGAGGTTATGGCGGAACGGGGCCGCGAAACACTGCGCCATGGGCCGATGAAGCCGGTGGGTCTGACCAATCCGCATCAGCCGGACGTGAAACCTCATGCCGTGGTGCAGTTGCGGCGCGACAATGCCCTGGGCACACTGTTCAATATTGTCGGCTTTCAGACCAAGATGAAGTATGGCGCGCAGACCGAAGTGTTTCGGATGATTCCGGGCCTGGAAAACGCCAGCTTTGCGCGTCTGGGCGGGATTCATCGGAATACCTTCATCAACTCGCCGACATTGCTTGATGCGCAGATGCGTTTGAAATCAAAACCGAACGTCCGCTTTGCCGGTCAGATCACCGGTGTCGAGGGCTATGTCGAAAGCGCTGCCATGGGGTTGCTGGCCGGTCGCTTGGCGGCAGCTGAAATCCTAGATCGCACCCTGCCTGAAATCCCTCAGGACAGTGCTATGGGCGCGTTGATCCACCACATCACCGGAGGGGCCGAGGCCAAGACGTTCCAACCTATGAACGTGAACTTTGGCCTGTTCCGCCCTGTGGATGGCCTAAAAGGTGGCCGGCGGGGTCGCAAGGATCGCTACAAGGCCTATACCGAC
The DNA here is from genome assembly GCF_056539265.1 of Ruegeria sp. BC3. NCBI lineage: Bacteria > Pseudomonadati > Pseudomonadota > Alphaproteobacteria > Rhodobacterales > Roseobacteraceae > Ruegeria > Ruegeria sp. BC3. The sequence continues at coordinate 436,639 of NZ_JBQFUP010000001.1, read as the reverse complement.
CGTGCCAAGGCGGAATGGACCGACTGGCTGGCGCATTGCTGGCTGGACGCGTCGTATGTTACCGGCCTAAACTGCGGACATGAGTGAAAAATACCTCAAGGACGCATACGGGTTGGAAACGCCCGAAGCCACCCGCGCACATTATCAGAAATGGGCCTCGTCCTACGATGCCGAGGTCGGGTCGCAGGGCTACGCGACCCCTGCCCGTGTCGCTGAGGCGCTATGGTCCAAGATGCCCGAGCCGCAGACACCCGTTCTGGACTATGGCTGTGGCACCGGGTTGTCCGGTAAAGCGCTGCATGATGCAGGGTTTCGGGTGATCGACGGCATTGATCCGACCCCGAAGATGCTTGAAGGGGCCGAGGCCAAGGGCGTTTATCGGTCCCTGACCACATTTGAGATCACCGACCCCAATCCATTGCAGCAAGACGCGTACCGGGCAATCACGGCCATCGGCGTCATTGGCACCGGTGCGGCGCCGCCCGAGACATTCGATCTGTTGATGAAAGCGCTGCCTAAAGGTGGCTTTTTGGCATTCTCGTTCAATGACCACACGCTGGCTGACCCCAGTTTTACCAGCCGCCTGTCCGATTGGCTGGACATGGGCGCGGCGCGGTTACTGTTTCGGGAGTACGGACCGCATTTGCCGGGAATGGACCTGAAGACTGACGTATATGTTGTTGAGAAATCGTGACATTTGTTACTCGGTTCGCCCCGTCTCCTACGGGGCCGCTTCACCTTGGTCATGCCTATTCTGCGTTACTCGCCAGTGATATGGCGGCCGCGGCCGGTGGTCAGTTCCTGTTACGGATCGAGGACATTGACCGCTCGCGCTGTCGCACGCATTGGGAAGATCAGATCTATGACGATCTGAGCTGGCTTGGATTGACCTGGCCAGCCCCAGTGATGCGTCAGTCCGAACGTTTGCCAGCTTACGAAGACGCGCTGAGAGAACTCTGGTCGCGCGGCCTGCTATACCCCTGCACCTGCAACCGCCGGGACATTGCCGCTGCAGCCGGAGCACCGCAAGAAGGCGTACCCCTGCACGGTCCTGATGGGATCATCTATCCCGGAACCTGTCGGCATGTATCCGAGAGGTCCGGTCCCATGCCAACCGAAACGCCCCTGCGTCTGGATATTGCAGAGGCGGCCGCTGCTACGGGCTTGTTTAGAACTGCCTCAGAAGCTGTTCACAAATCGAACTTTTTTATGGAATACGGTGTGGGCCCAAACGGCGAATCCGGGCAAATCGCGTTCACTGCGCAAGAACTGACGGACACTATTGGGGACGTGGTCCTGTCACGCCGCGACATGGGCACGTCCTATCATTTGTCCGTAGTGCTGGATGACGCGGCTCAGGGCGTTACGCATGTGGTGCGTGGGCAGGATTTGTTCGAGGCCACACGTATACATGTCTTGTTGCAAGCACTGCTCGGCCTGCCGACACCCGTATATCACCACCACAAGTTGATACGCGATGACACGGGAAAACGCCTTGCCAAACGGGACGACGCCCGAGCCATCGCCAAATACCGCGCCGAAGGTGCAACGGTCGATCAGATCAGGGCCATGGTCGGCCTCTAACCGCCCTATTCCATGGGCTTCATCAACTCAACTTCGCTACCGTCCCGCACAGCGGTGTAGAAACAGGTGCGCCGGTTCGTGTGACAGGCCGCCCCGGTCTGCCGCACCAGAACCAACAGGCAATCACGGTCGCAATCCACCCGGAAATCTACCAACTCCTGGACATGGCCCGAGGTCTCACCCTTAATCCAGAACGATTGACGCGAACGCGACCAATAAGTTACCCGGCGTGTTTCCAGCGTTTTTTCAACTGCTTCGGCGTTCATCCAGGCCATCATCAGAACTTCGCCTGAGGCTTCATCCTGCGCAATAGCGGGGATCAGACCGGCCTCGTTGAATTTCAGGCTGGATGGATCAAACGTGATGGTCTCGGACATTATAAAAACCTTTTGCATCCCGGTGCATGGCCACTATGTATGGGGAACACGCAACGAGGGAAAGCCATGTCCGGCGAGAACGACCTGATCAAGCTGTATTCCGGGCGCATTTTGGCCCTTGCCGCAGATATTCCGCATCTGGAGCGGCTTGAGAACCCTGATGCGACCGTCAAAAAGCGCTCGCCCCTGTGTGGGTCAACCGTCACGGTGGACGTCAAGGTTCAGGATGGTCGGGTGTCGGGATTCGGTCAGGACGTTAAAGCCTGTGCGCTGGGTCAGGCCTCGGCTTCGGTTGTCGGATCGGCTGTGATCGGCGCGACGCGGGCGCAGATCGAAACTGCGCGGGATCAGCTAGCGGATATGCTGAAAAAAGACGGCCCGGCCCCGGATGCGCCGTTTGACGGGCTGGAAGTCCTCATGCCCGCGCGCGAGTACAAGAACCGCCACGCCTCGATCCTACTAGCGCTGGATGCGACCGCTGAAGCGGTTTCGCAAGCCGAGCAGGCAAATTGCGCCTGAGCATGGTAATTCACCACAAACCAATCTAACCTCCGCGCAAAGTTGGGGGAGTTTTTGGTTTGAACAATTTGCTGGAACATTTCGTCACCCTTTGGGTGGTTATTGACCCGATCGGCACCATACCTGTTTTTATAGCGGTTACGGCGGGCCTAAGCGCCGCTGCGCGGCGTAAAACGGCCCTGTTGGCCGCAATCATCAGTGCCGGTGTTTTGCTATTCTTCCTTGTTTTCGGGCAGTTGTTGATCGAGGCACTGGATATTGGCTTGAACTCATTCCAGGTGGCAGGCGGGATCATTCTGTTCCTGTTCGCTCTGACCATGATTTTCGGTGAAAGCAAGCAAGACATCGAACAGCGCGCCGCCGAGGACGATCAGGAAGACAAGTTTCACCAGCACAACCCTGCAATATTCCCGCTGGCGGTACCGTCTCTGGCATCACCGGGTGCGATGTTGGCGGTGGTGATCCTGACCGACAACAGCCGTTACAGCGCGACAGATCAGAGCATTACCGCATTGGTCATGCTGTCGGTCGTGGCCATCGCCTTTGTTTTGATGTTGCTTGCCGAGCCTATCATTCGTCTGATCGGCCACTCAGGTGCTGCCATTATCAGCCGGATCATGGGCATGATCCTTGCTTCGGTCGCAGTAAATTCGGTTCTGTCTGCGATGTTGGAAATCTTCAAGACCGGGCAGCTATAAAAAAAACCGCCGCACCTTCCGGGCGGAAAGGGCGGCGGCAGGCAATGCGTGTCTCGTGTGGGATCCGGTTTTCCGCGCAGGGCCGAGGCATGGCCCTTTCAAGGGAATTGGGACAGGCAGGTCACCCTTGACTGAAATGGGGACGACAGCACGGTATTTTCGGCACGAGATCGCAGGCAGAAAGGGTCAGAACGTTCCGGGTAGGTGAAGAGCAACGACCAAAATAACCACCAGGGACACCGCGCCCGCCGCATCCTGCAAAAGCGTCGACTGCGAACGGCTAATGGCGGTTTTGATCTGGGTCAGCATGGTCTCACCTCCGGTCGGGTTTTAATCCTTTGTTGACCTTTTGTTCTCATATTTTGCCGAGTCGGTAAAGAACTTTTTGAGAACATTTGTGAACTTATGGGAACACTTTCGCTAACCCACTGAAATCAAACGGATTGCTTGATCCTGTTTCATCAACCACAACAGAACACGCACCGCCTGTCCCCGGTCCGAGGTCAGTTTTGGGTCCTTGCTCAACAGGTTGCGCGCGTCGGACTGAGCGACAGCCATCAATCCGGCCTGCCGCTCCAAATCCGCAATGCGGAACTTTGGCAACCCGGACTGGGCGGTTCCAATCAGGTCGCCCGCGCCGCGCATCTGCAGGTCCGTCTCGGAAATCCTGAACCCGTCCTCGGTCTCACGCAGAACCTCAAGACGTTTGCGTCCACCCTCGCTAAGTGGTGGTTGATACATCAGCAGGCAAGTCGAGTCCGCCTCGCCGCGCCCAACCCGCCCACGCAACTGGTGCAGCTGGGCCAGACCGAATATCTCGGCCCGTTCGATCACCATGATTGAGGCATTGGGTACGTTCACCCCCACCTCAATTACGGTCGTAGCGACCAGAACTTTTGTGCGACCATCCTGAAACGCGGCCATGGCTGCATCTTTGTCGGCGGCGGGCATCTGGCCATGAACCAGCCCGACCATTCCTTCGCCCAATACAGCGCGCAGGCGTTTGAAGCGTTCTTCTGCGGCTGTCAGATCCGAGACCTCGGATTCGTCGACCAACGGGCAAACCCAATAGCACTGCCGACCTTCATCAATCGCTTTTCGCAAATGCGCGACGACTTCGTCCATCCGGTCTGTGCTGACGATGGCCGTCTTGATCGGCTTCCGCCCTGGAGGCTTTTCATCCAAAACCGAGACATCCATGTCCCCATATTGCGCCAAGGCTAGGCTGCGCGGGATCGGCGTGGCCGTCATGACCAGAACATCGGCACCCTGCCCTTTTTCCGACAATTCCATCCGCTGCCGCACCCCGAAGCGGTGTTGTTCGTCAACAATGGCCAGCCGCAGGGCCTGGAACTCCACATCGCTTTGGAACACCGCATGTGTACCCACAAGAATCTGAATGTCGCCCTCTTTCAATGCTGCCAGTTTGGCGCGTCGTTCGGCACCTTTGTCGCGGCCCGTCAGGATTTCCAGCACCACGCCAGCCTCTTCCGCCAGCGGGCGCAGACCCTCGAGGTGCTGCCGAGCCAGGATTTCAGTCGGAGCCATCATCACACCCTGACCGCCCGCCTCGACCGCAACAAGCAGCGCCATGAAGGCCACCAGAGTTTTACCTGCGCCAACATCACCTTGCAGCAGTCGGTTCATCCGCGCGTCTGACCCCATATCCGCGGTTATTTCTTTGACCGCCCGCATCTGAGCGCCGGTCGGCTTGTAGGGAAGACTGGCTAGGACTTTGGACTGCAACGCGCCGGACCCGATACTCACGATCCCTCGTGCCTTGCGCTCGCGTTGACGCGCAAGGGCCAGCGTCACCTGATGCGCAAACAACTCATCATACGCCAGACGTTCCCGGGCGGGCGCATGGGTCGCCACATCATCTGCGCCTTGCGGATTATGTGCCGCGGTTATGGCCGTTGCCCAATCCGCCCAGCCGTGCTGTGCGACCTGTGCCGGATCAATCCATTCCGCTAGTTTGGGTGCCCGAGCCAGCGCACTTCGAGCCGCTTTGTAAGCTGTTTTTTGAGTAATTCCTTGCGTCAGGTGGTATACCGGCTCGAATTCGGGTATGTCGCGTGCATTTTCCACCGGCAGCATATGATCGGGATGAACCATCTGCGCCATGCCGTCAAAAAGCTCCAGCTTGCCCGAGATCACCCGGCGGCTGCCCTGTGGAAGAACCTTTTTCAGGTAATCACCCCGCGCATGAAAGAAGACCAACTGAAAATCTGTCTGCGAGTCCTCGACGTGAACGCGGTAAGCTCCGCCCCGATTGCGCGAGGGGCGATGGCTGCCGACCGTGACCTCAACCGTCAAAGTCGTGGGCAGATCGGCCCCTTTGATCGTATCCCGCCGTCGGCGGTCGACGACCGCATAAGGCAAGCCAAACAGCACATCGCGCGGCGACTCGATCCCCGCCTGCACCATGGTTTGCGCGGTCTTGGGGCCCACGCCCTCAAGCGTTTCCAACCCTGCGAATAGCGGAAACAGCGTTTCGGGACGGCCGCTCATGCGGTGCCGATCAGGCTCAGCCATTCGTCTTCATCCAGTGTTTCGATGCCAAGCTCGGCTGCTTTCTTGGCTTTCGATCCTGCGCCCGGACCCGCGACCAGAAGATCGGTCTTTTTGCTGACCGAGCCCGAGACCTTGGCCCCAAGCGCTTCGGCGCGGGCCTTGGCCTCTGCGCGGGTCATTTTTTCCAGCGTTCCGGTGAATACAACCGTCTTGCCCGCCACCGGGCTGCCCGAAGTATCAGGGCGTTTGGCGTCCTGAACCGTGAGTTCGTTGACCAGATCGTCAATGCTGGTGCGTTCGGCTTCCTGCGCAAAGGCGGACACCAGCGCGCGGGCCATCACCTCGCCCACCCCGTCGATCGCCAGCAGTTCGTCCCATTCGGGGCCTTGGAATTCAGCGGCGGCAGTCACCGCACGTTCGAAATCTGTCCAAACACCATAATGGTTCGCGATCAGATTGGACGCGGCTTCACCCACATGGCGGATGCCGAGGGCAAATAGAAGTCGTCCAAAGGGTATATGACGTTTTTCATCGATTGCAGCCCAGAGGTTTCCGGCGCTTTGCGCGCCCCAGCCCTTACGGTTTGCCAGCTTGTTCAGATTGGCCGCATCCCTTTTCTGCAGCGTGAATATGTCGACGGGCGTTCGGATCGGCAGATCGGGATCATCATAGAACATCTCGATCTGCTTCGCGCCCAAACCTTCGATGTCGAAGGCTTTGCGGGATACGAAATGTTTCAGCTTTTCAACGGCCTGCGCGGGACAAACGATGCCGCCGGTGCAACGCCGAACTGCATCGCCCTCTTCACGGACAGCATCGCTGTGGCATTCCGGGCAAGAGGTGGGAAAGACGTAAGGTGCGGCCCCCTCCGGCCGCTTTGAAATGTCCACATCTGCCACTTTGGGGATCACGTCGCCCGCGCGATAGACCTGCACCCAGTCGCCGACCCGGATGTCCTTGCCATCGCGGATGGTACCCCCCTTGGCGTCGCGACCGGCAATATAGTCCTCGTTATGCAGCGTGGCGTTGGACACCACGACGCCACCGACGGTGACCGGGTGCAACCGCGCAACAGGGCTAAGCGCGCCAGTTCGACCAACCTGAATGTCGATCGCCTCTAGCCGGGTCCAGGCCAGTTCGGCCGGAAACTTATGAGCAATCGCCCAGCGAGGCGTTGTGGAGCGAAACCCCAACCGAGCCTGAAGCGCCAGATCGTTCACTTTGTAGACCACGCCATCGATATCATAGCCCAACGTAGCGCGTTGCGCTTCGATACCAGCGTAGTGATCGAGCATTTGCTTTGTCGTTTCACACAATGCGGTCAAAGAGTTGGTCGAGAAACCTAAAGCTTCCAGCCGTTCGATGGCGCCCATCTGTGTTCCGGACAAAGGCTCTGATAGCTCGCCCCAAGCATAGGCAAAAAAGCGCAAGGGTCGGGATCGCGTGATTTTCGCATCAAGCTGACGCAACGATCCCGCAGCTGCATTGCGCGGGTTGGCGAAAGGCTTTTCGCCAAGCTCGGCCTGTCGGACGTTGAGCTTATCGAAATCATCGTGGGACATATAGACTTCGCCGCGCACCTCCAAAACATCTGGCGCGCCGTCGATGCTGTGCGGTATGTCCGCAATAGTGCGGGCGTTTGCGGTCACGTTTTCCCCGACTTCTCCGTCACCGCGTGTTGCAGCCTGGACAAGTTTGCCCTGTTCGTACCGCAATGACAGAGACAACCCGTCGATTTTCGGTTCGGCTGTGAAGGCCAAAACGCTCGTGTCATCCAGCCCTAGATACTTTCGGATCGAGCGGTCGAAATCCGCTACGTCCTCGTCATCGAACGCATTGCCCAGTGACATCATGCGCACAGCGTGCTCGACCTTGGAAAAGCCTTCCGCAGGACGGGCACCCACCTGATCCGAGGGGCTATCGGAACGCTTCAAATGAGGGAACCGTGCCTCGATTTCCGCGTTGCGCCGCTTTAGCGCGTCATACTCTGCATCAGAAATGTCAGGGGCATCTTCTGCGTGATACAGCGTGTTTGCCCGAGCGATCAGACCGGCCAGCCTCTTAAGCTCTGCGCGTGCCTGGTCTTCTGTCAGCTCGGTTATTGAAAGTGAATCGCTCATGCCCTCGCCCTGTCACGTCGTCTTTGATCCCAGTGATAGGGCGAGGGCATGGCTAGGTCCAGCCGTGCTGTTCAGTGAGTGAGGGGGCCGCCCTGGACCAGCGGCGACCGAATTTCACGAAAGGTCAGGCTCCAACCGCGATCCGGCGGTCATCTACGCTGTTGCTTTGGGGGTCTCGAAGGACATACCCCCTGCCCCAGACCGTTTCGATGTAGTTTTCGCCACCCGTTGCGTTGCTGAGTTTCTTTCGCAGCTTGCAGATGAACACATCGATGATCTTAAGCTCAGGTTCATCCATACCGCCGTAGAGATGGTTCAGGAACATCTCTTTCGTCAACGTGGTCCCTTTGCGCAGGCTCAACAGTTCCAGCATCTGGTATTCCTTGCCGGTCAAATGCACGGCTTTGCCTTCAACCTCGACGGTTTTCGCGTCCAGATTAACAGCCACACGTCCGGTATGGATGACGGACTGCGAATGCCCCTTGGACCGCCTGATGATCGCGTGAATACGCGCCACGAGCTCTTCGCGGTGGAAGGGCTTGGTCATATAATCGTCAGCGCCAAAGCCAAAGCCCTTGATCTTGCTTTCCGTATCATCCGCGCCCGACAGGATCAGGATCGGAGTTTCAACCCGGGCAATGCGCAGTTGACGCAGGACTTCGTGCCCGTTCATATCCGGCAGATTCAGATCCAGAAGGATCAGGTCGTAATCGTATAGCTTGGCAAGATCGATGCCTTCTTCACCCAAGTCAGTCGCGTAGACGTTCAGATTGGCGTGCGTCAGCATCAATTCGATGCTTTTGGACGTGGTGGGATCATCCTCGACAAGAAGTATACGCATTTACTGCTCCAGTTCGGGTCAAATTACCAATTTAAATTCAGCCTGTACAAAAATGGTTAACCTGACGTTACCGTTGAATCATTTATTCACGCTCATCTTTAGGTTGTCGATATTTTTTTAACGCAGTGACCTTCAATGCGTCTGTCCCGTGGTCAGCCACCGCGGATACCCACGAATTGAACTCTTCATCGCTGAGGCCGTACCGCTTTTTGGCATCTGATAGCGAAATCAGCCCATAAAGAACGCCGCGTACCACGATGATCTTACGAGAGGCGACCCATCTGGTCGTCTCGGCTGGTGGCAGATCAGCACGCGATAAAACCGTTCCATCAGGCAGGGTTACAGACCTTGGCCCTTCGACTTTGTGCAAATACATCTCTCGACCCTCTTTCAACTGCGACAAAGCTGCCAACAGTCTACTTAATGCCGTGTGAAACCGCCCCTTGAGAGTGTGTAGAATTTTCCTATATTCTGCCGGTCTTTCTTAACGCGCACTGGAATCGTCATGGCCCTCGATACCGAGACACCGCTGAACTCGCTTGGCTTTGCCAAACCCCCGTCGGAAACACGGGTGGTTGTGGCCATGTCCGGCGGCGTGGACAGTTCTGTTGTTGCTGCCTACCTCGCTGATCAGGGCTATGACGTGGTTGGCGTGACACTGCAGTTGTATGATCACGGCGCGGCGCTGGCTAAAAAAGGCGCGTGTTGTGCTGGTATCGATATCCATGATGCCCGCCGCGTGGCCGAAGAGCGCGGCTTTCCGCATTACGTTCTGGATTACGAGAACATTTTCAAGGACGCCGTGATCGATGAATTCGCCGACAGCTATCTGTCCGGCGCAACGCCTGTGCCCTGCATCCGCTGCAACGAGCGGGTGAAGTTTAAGGATCTGCTGGAAACTGCCAAGGACCTTGAAGCCGACTGCATGGCAACCGGGCACTATATCCAACGCAAGATGGGTGCCAACGGTCCGGAACTGCACAGCGCTGAAGACGCGAACCGTGATCAATCCTACTTCCTGTTCTCGACCACGCCCGAGCAGTTGGACTTTCTGCGCTTCCCGCTGGGCCACCTGCCATCCAAAGACGCTACCCGCGAGATGGCCGCGCAGTACGGCTTATCGGTTGCTGATAAGCCCGACAGCCAGGACATCTGTTTCGTGCCCAATGGCAACTATGCCAGCGTGATAGAGAAACTGCGCCCCGGCGCTGCCGAGCCGGGCGAGATCGTGCATGCCGACGGTCGCGTACTGGCCCAGCACAACGGCGTGATCCATTACACCATCGGTCAGCGCCGCGGGTTGGGGATCGGCGGACTGACCGAGCCGCTATACGTCGTGAAACTGGACGTGGACAAAAAGCAGGTTGTCGTCGGCCCGAAAGAGATGCTTGCCACACGCACTGTTCCCGTGCGTGAGATCAACTGGTTGGGGGACGAACCCTTTACATCGCGTGATGAATGGCATCTTTCGGTCAAAGTACGGTCCACGCGTCCTCCGCGTGAAGCGATCGTCCGGCCCCTGTCGGACACCACCGCTGAGGTCGAGCTGCTGACACCGGAAGAAGGCATCTCACCCGGTCAGGCTTGCGTGTTCTACGCCAACGAAGGCAGCCGCATCTTTGGCGGCGGCTGGATCTGGCGCGGGTATTGACGCAGGGTTCGCAGCAATAAATCTTTACCCAACGGTTTCAAGGCCTTATCCATTCATCAATTCGATGATTGGATGAATAAAATGCGCCTATTGATTGCTTGTTTGCTTGCCCTGCCACTAGTCACAACGACTCCGGCCACCGCGCAGGATAAAGATGACTGGGAATTCGTTGTTCGCGACAAAGACAGGTTGCAGGCATATTTCAAATGGAACGACTTCTACGTAACCATTAACTATGATCGCAAGGATGATAGCTGGCGGCTTCTTTTCAATCATCCGGAACCGCTTAATCTGGATGTATGGACCTATTTCGATCAAAACGACCCAACATCCTATGACGCGATAAATCGTGAAGCGGTTCTGAATTTTAACTATCTGGAGGTGTTTGACGAGAATGACGAATCTATCTTTTTAGCGGATAGAAGTATTTGCGATATCAGAGCCGAGTATAGCTGCGTACTTCATGATCAAGACTCCACCTTGATCATGGTTCCTCTGACGCTCGAGCAGGTGCAGACCATCGCGGCCGCGCAATACGGTAAAATCTATTACATCCAAGCCAAGAATCAGGAAGACGGCAGCTATGATCGGACAAGTTTCCAGTTCCCGCTGCGCCGCGAAGCGACCACGGCTGCTCTGGTCAAGATGCTGACGACGGCCGGGTTTGAAGCGCCATTTTTGGATGATACGCCACCGCCCCCACAAGCATCTGCATCGCAAAGCTGCGGTCCGGAGTGTTCGCATGTACTGCGCGCGGACAGCTTTGTGATCTGTAAAACGTCAGAACTGACCGATAACCTGCAAGACCTGGCCCGAGGTGTTGCCTCGGTTTCGAATTCAATCGATGACCTTGAACCCGTTGCAAAACTTGCGAATTCCGCCGGTTGCGTTTTGCTGAGCACGGCATTCGAGACCGGCGTGACAGTTGTGCAAAAAGACACCGAAGCCAGAAGCGTAAAGATCCAGTCTGGCATGCTAAACGGATGGGTCAGCGCATCGGTTGTTCAAGCGAACGGCGGCTGAGAATGCCGCCATCTATGGCTGCTTGGATCAGCAGTCGCTTGTCCACAGACAACTTGAAATAAGATCAAAGAACATCGGTCGGGCTGTTGGATAGAATATACAGCCCCACGCAGACCATGATGTAGGGCGCAACCCGCTCTAACCGCGCGGCGCGGGGGCCAAGTTTCTGCGCATGCGGTGCCCCCCATGCGGCAATTCCTGCCAAACTTGCCGAGGCAATCCCCGCACCGATCAGGGCCGCCAGCCGGAACTGGGCGTCAGAATCCGCCAGCAAAGGCGTCATCACCGCAAATGTATCGACCGAAAGGCTCAGGAACAGAGTGACAACCGACGCCACCTCGCCTCTTGGTATGTGGCTCTCGTGCCCGGTGCCGGAAACCTGTCGCCAGATACCCAGCAGCCCCAGACCCAACGGAATCACCCCAAGATATCCGATCCAATCTGGCAGACCGCTCTGGCTCAGACCGGTTGCGACGGCCAGTGCCAAGGCCAGAACAAGCGTCTGCGCCATGGCGAACCCCAGCAGGGAACGCCGCCGATCCATCACCAGAATCAAGCCAAGCAGTACGGCCAGATTGTCCAGATTGGTCGACACCATCACAACCCAGGACGAGGCCGCAAACAGCAGGTACTCAGCCATCTGCTTTGGTCATCCGGGCCAGAACGGCCTTGGCCGCGCGCAGGCCCGGCGCTTCCTGGCCGCGGCCCAAACGGTCCATGGTCAAATCCATCGCCTGCCGCTGCGCATCCGGCGCGGCGGCGACCTGTCGGAGGGCATCTGCGATCATCTCCGGTTGGCAATCGTCCAGCAGACATTCCGGAACCGCGTGGGTGTCGGAGACCAGATTGACCAGTGTCACGGTGTCCAGATTAACCATTTTCTTGGCAATCAACGTGGTCAGCCAGTTCAGATTGTAAGCAATCACCATCGGTGTCGCCTGCGCGGCCAGTTCAAGCGAGACCGTCCCTGACGCGGCCAACGCTAAGTCGGCTGCAGCAAACGCCGCGCGCTTTTGCGCCTGAGCCTGATCCGAGGGTAAATTGCGTGGATCAACGACAACAGGTGATCCGGGCCAGTCGCGGACATGTTCGGTCACTGCATCGACCATATGGGCAACTGCCGGAACCACAACGCGGGTATCCGGGCGATTCTCCAGAAACAAGCGCAGTGCCTCACCGAACACCGGGGCAAGCCGATCGACCTCGCCCCGGCGCGAGCCAGGCAGAGCCAGCACGAGCGGCGCTTGCCCCAAACCGTGCGCCTCGCGAAAGGCTTGAATGTCATGATCGATGGCAACCGGTTCCCCCACGACGGGGTGGCCGACAAAGTCGCATTCCATTCCCGCGCGTTCCATATAGGGCGGCTCGAACGGTAGCAGGGCCAGAACATGATCGATGACCTTGGCCATCTTGTCCGCGCGCCCTGGCCTCCAGGCCCACACGCTGGGGGCGACATAATGTACGGTCCGAATGCGGCTCTGTGCTTTGACCAGCTTTGCAACGCGCAGCGAGAAATCCGGACTGTCGATGGTGATCAACACATCCGGTTTGGTCTCCAGAACCGCCTGTGCGGTCTCGGCAATCCGCCGTTTGAGGTGGAAAAACTTGGGTAGGACCTCGACCAGCCCCATCACCGAAAGCTCGGACATCGGAAACAGGCTGTCCAAGCCTTGTGCTTCCATTAAGGGGCCGCCGACGCCGTGGAATTCCACCTCGGGAACCAGCGTACGTAACCCTTCCATCAGTGCTCCGCCAAGCCGGTCCCCCGAAGGTTCACCGGCAACGACGAAAACCCGCATCAGTTCGTCCGCTCGCGCACGTAGAGGAACAAACCCAGCCGATCGCATTCGGCAATCACTCGGTCTTTCTCAAGAACGAGAACACCGCCCTTTTCGATCACGATCCCCGAAAGACCGGCCGCAACCGCGCCCGAGACGGTATCCGGTCCAATGGCTGGCAGATCGGCACGACGGTCCTGGTCCGGTTTGGGAGCTTTAAACAGCACGCCGCCGCCTGCATCGGGGCGTTGCGTCAGCGACTGCAGCATCCAAGCGGTGCCAAAAATGTTCTCGATGGCCAGCGCCTGCCGTTTCAGGACCACGCAGGCCTGCCCGACATCCGCCGCACCCATCGCGCGCACAATGCCAGAGGCACGGTCGGCGTCAGCCAGATCCGCCTCGGACGGCTGCGCCTGTGTCAGGCATCCAAGTTGAGGCAACAGGTTCGGCGCGATTTCATGCGCGGCCTTCACCTCAAGCCCGGCCTCTTCAAAAATGCCAATCACCGCACGCAATGCGGCATCGTCCCCCGACATGATGGCCTGCTGCAGAATTGGTACCAGAGGCATCGTCGCCGCATCGATCCGCGCCGGGTCAATCGGTGGGCGTCCAACGGCACCGGCCATGCAAATCTGTGTCACGCCGCGCGCTTTGATCTCGGCGATAAAGCTACCGACCTGTTCCAAAGGAAACTCGATGTCCGGGGTCAGAGTATCGGGCCGAAACCCTTCCATCGCGCAGATGACCGGGCGTTCGCCCAATTGTGCGACGACCTCGCCCGGCAAAACGCCCGTTCCCGCAATCAGCGCCAGCATGAGTTATTTCCCCGGCGTCAGGAAAGACCGGTCCGAGTGGCCAGTCACGAAATCAACGATCCGTTGAACGTATTCGCTTTCGTTGTCGATCCCAACACGATGCGCCCGTTCCATGAACGTCCCGTCGCCCTTGGACAGTTCGCGGAAAGCTGCGCGCAAGGCAGCAATGTCTTCGCGCGACACGCCACGGCGCTTTAGACCAACAAGGTTCAGGCCGTCCAACTCACCCCTTGGGGCCTGGACCAGACCGTATGGAATGACATCATTCGGAACCATAGTAAGTGCGCCGATGATCGCGCCACGGCCGACGCGCACCCATTGGTGTAGGCCAGAAATTCCACCGACGATCACATCATCTTCGATAATACAATGACCTGCGGCACCCGCATGGTTCACCATGATCACACGATTGCCGATCTGAACGTCATGAGCCACATGCACGCCTGCCATAAACAGGCAATCGTCGCCAATCCGGGTCACACCGCCACCACCATCGGTTCCGGTGTTGATCGTGACATGTTCACGGATCCGGTTTCGCTTGCCGATCTCGAGGCTCGTGTTCTCACCGCCGAACTTCAAGTCCTGCGGTATCTCGCCAATGACCGAGAAGTTGAAGATGACCGTGTCTTCGCCGACCGAAGTATCGCCAGTCACAACAACATGCGATTTCAGCTCGACCCGGTCGCCCAGTTTGACCTGGCTGCCAACAAAGCAGAACGGGCCGATCACACAGCCCTCGCCGATCTGCGCACCGTCTTCAATGATTGCGCTTGGGTGGATGCCGCTCATGTCGTCTTTTCCATGTCCCAATCAACATAGGCCGAGAATTCGGCTTCGGCTGCGACTTCTCCCTCGACCGTCGCGCGGCCTGCGAATTTGAAGATTTTTCCGCCCTTCTTACCGCGCACGGTTTCAACATGCATTTCAAGCACGTCACCGGGGATCACTTTGCGGCGGAATTTGCATTTGTCGATGTTCATGAAATAGATCAGCAACTCGCTGTCGATCACATCCATCCCGACACCCAGCATCACGCCCGCGGTCTGTGCCATCGCCTCGACAATGGTGACACCGGGCATGATCGGCGTGCCCGGGAAGTGGCCCTGAAAATGCGGTTCGTTCATGGTGACGTTCTTGATACCAACCGCCGACTGGTAGCCCGAGATGTCGACCACCTTGTCCACCAGCAGAAACGGATAGCGGTGCGGCAAGATCCGCTGGATCAGCTGAATGTCTGCGCTTTTGGTTTCCGTGGTCATTGTGCAGTCGTCCCGTTATGGATTTCTCTTTGTCGCGTGGTTAGCAACACAGCGCCCCAAGGGCAAGCGAACCTATTCGCGGTCCTGGCTCTCAAGTTGGCTACCGTCGCCAATCAGTTCATTGATCCGCGCAATCGCTGCGTCAGTCACGTCAGTTCGATCCGAGCTGAGGAACACGTTGGATCGTTCGATCACGATCGATGCCCCGGACTCGCGCAAAAGCTCTATCAGAATAGGTTGTGCGAGTTCGAAAAAGGTCTGTCGCGCCTCTTCGCTCTGGCGGGCCAAGGCATCCAGTTTGGCGCGCTGGCCCTCGCGATGAGACTGAACCTTATTGTCAAACGCCTCGGCCAATGGGCGGAACTCTTCCGGCTCCAGTTCGGCGCGCTTTTCGGTCAGGTCTTTTTCTTCCCTGCTGAGTTCGGCAACGATGCGTTCGTTTTCTTCCGCCAGCAAGGCGCCTTCGGATTCAACCTGACGCAAAACGCGTTGGCCAAACTGCGACTCGGTGAACAGGCGGTCGCTGGATAAGGTCAGAACTTCGGCCTGCGGTACGCCCAATTGCTGGGCATGCACAACCGATGCGCCGATCAAAGCCAACAAAATGCACAGGGCCCGCAAAGGGCCCTGCACAATCGAGTAGATTGAATTTGACATCCGGGGATCAGAACCTTGCCTGAACAGTCAGGTCAAAGCTTTGTTCCTTGTCGAAGTCCTCTTTCTTCAAAGCTTTCGAGAAGTTGAAGCGCAGCGGACCGAAGGGTGTTTCCCACAGAACCGACAATCCGATGACGTGGCGAATTGATCCCCCTGCCCCAACGATGTTGGCACCAGCGGTATTCACGTTATCGATGTTGTAAAGGTTACCAACATCGTAGAACACGCCGCCGCGCAGGCCCAGTTCCTCGGGCAGACCCAGCGGGAAGTCGGATTCGAAACGCGCAACCCAGTAGTAGTTGCCGCCGATCGCATCGTCCTGACCGTTGGACAGGTCGCGCGGACCCAGACCGGCAGGTTCAAAGCCACGGAACGTCTGTGGGCCAAGCAAGAAGCGGTCGATCGTCCGGCTGAAGTCATCGCCGCGCCAATGCAGTGCACCCAGTTCCAGAGTGGCCCGCAACACGACCTCTTCGCTCAGAACGCGTGTCTGGGCGATACCGCGGGCGGTCGACTTGTAGAACTCGTTGTCGCCACCAAGACCGGCTGCATCAACGCCGACCTCGAACAGGACACCCGCATTTGGGTTCAGACCGCCGAGACGGCTGTCATAGACGTAAGAGACACCCAAAGTGCTGGACGTGCGCTTGCCCTGGTCGATTTCCGACGAGATGACAGCACCGTTTGTTTCGTTGTCCTGCTGCGTCATCTCGCTGCGGTCCCAGCCATATCGCAGACGCAACGACGACAGTTCGCCAATCGCATAGCTCAGCTGCGGATTAAAGAAGACCCGCTTTGTATCGTAGCTGGCAAAG
This sequence comes from Ruegeria sp. BC3, assembly GCF_056539265.1. Lineage (NCBI taxonomy): Bacteria > Pseudomonadati > Pseudomonadota > Alphaproteobacteria > Rhodobacterales > Roseobacteraceae > Ruegeria > Ruegeria sp. BC3. The sequence goes on along the minus strand of NZ_JBQFUP010000001.1, from coordinate 419,988 downwards.
CTCGAGTTGGTCGAAGCCAAACCCAGACCCAGGTCAAACTGCAACCTGCGACCCAACAGATAAGGTTCGGTGAAGTTCAGGATGTATTGTTCGGAATCCTGCGCGGTCGACAGGGTCACGCCCAGGTTTTGGCCGCGGCCCAGGAAGTTCGACTCGTTCAGGCCGATGGCGATCCCGAAGCCGTCCGAGACCGAGTAGCTACCACCAAGGCTCAACGAGCCGGTGGGTTGTTCCTCGACATCCACATCCACGATCACCTGGCTCGGCGAAGAACCCTCACGCGGTTCGACATCCGCCACGGCGAAGAACCCCAGCGCGCGGATACGTTCGGCGCTTTGACGAATTTCACGCGGATTGAACGGGTCCCCTTCGACAGTATCGAACTGACGGCGGATCACACGGTCCAGCGTTGTTGTGTTGCCCTCGATGTCGATACGCTCAACAAAGATACGCGGGCCACGGGTCAGAACAAACTGAACATCCAGTGTCAGATCACGCGGGTTGCGTGTCACGCGCGGTTCAACTCGCAGGAAGTCCACACCCTGCTTCAGACCCAACCGTTCCTGGCGCGCAATCGAGTTTTCGATCAGCGACGGCGAATAGGTGACGCCCGGTCTGATTTTCAACGCCGCTTGGTAAGCTGCCGGGTCCACGCCCGGGATTTCGCTGACGGTGCTGATTTGGCCGAACGAGAATTTCTGACCTTCGGTGATATTCATCACAAGGAAGAACGCGTCACGCTCGCGCGTGAACTCAACGTTTGCGCTGTTGACCCGGAAGTCCACGTAACCACGCGACAGATAGAAGTCGCGGATCACCTGCTTGTCGAACTCGATCCGGTCAGCGATGAACGTATCGCCCCGCAGGAAGGTCCGCAGGAAGTTCGCTTGCTTGGTTTCCAGAACGCGACGCAGGCGGCGATCCGAGAACGCTCGGTTGCCAACAAAGCTGACGCGTTCAACCTCGATCGTTGTGCCCTCGGAAATCTCAAAGACAAGATCGACCCGGTTGTCGCTGCGGCGGATGATACGGGGAATAACCGTGGCCGAGACGCGGCCCTGCGCGGAATAGATCGCAGCGATCTGATCGGCATCTGCCTCGGCGGACTGGGGCGTAAAGACCCGGCGGGGCTGCGAGTTGATAGCTTCCAGCAGAACGTCGTCCTTGACCCGGCGGTTCCCCTCGATGCTGATCGCATTGATCGTCGGGTACTCGGCTACTTCGATCACCAGAGTATTGCCGCGTGGCGTCAGTTCGACTGTTTCAAAAACACCACTGTCAAGCAAACGCTGAAAGGCGTCATTCAATTGTCCGGCAGTGACGGTCTGCCCCGGTTGGATACCTGTTCGGGCGATAATCGTGGACGTTTCGATCCGTCTGTTACCCTCAACATCGAACGAATTGATGGTGTAGCTTTGCGCCTGTGCGACCTCGGGTCGGAAGGTAAAGCCTGCTATAAAAACAAAGGAAAAAACTAGTAGCGTCTGCCACAAAATCTTGTTTGTTGGCTTCTGCCCCCCGCAGGATGTGCCTGCGCCTCGCCTATTAGTCATTTTTTTCTCTACCCAGAATTTTAGGACTTTATTGTTGAGTAGCGAGATTAAGTTTCCTTGTCAAAAGACGAAAAAACAAAGCGGCCCGGTGGGCCGCTGTTTGTCTGAGTTCAGATCAAAGTGAGAATCACAAACTGATCACGTAGGCGCATCCAGCCATCGCCAATGCGGTGGCGCCGAAAAACAGAAAGTTGTCCCAGTTCAACATGAACAGGACGCTAATGCTTTTGTACGATTTCCGCAGTGCATTCGCCATTGTGAGCCTCTGACACAGAAAATTTCCGTGTCAGAGCATAGGTGCGGATTAGGGCGAAAATGCGGCTTTTGTATGAGGTGTCGGCCACAATCAGCAAAGCAGATCGTTTGACACCGAAAAAATCATCAGACCGAGGATCAGTGAAATGCCGACCCCCATCAGCACCTTCAAGGCACCATCGCTGGGTGGTTTTCCCGTGACCGCTTCGTAGGCGTAGAAAACAAGGTGCCCCCCATCCAACGCAGGAATTGGGAACAGGTTCAGCAAACCAACAGCCGTCGACAAGACCGCGATAAAGAAAATGAAGCTCTGCGCGCCCTGGCTGGCCATAGCGCCCGAGGTCTCGGCGATTCCAATTGGGCCTGACATGTTACACGTGCTGATTGCACCGGTGATCATGTGCCAAATACCGGACAACGACCCTTCGGCGATCCGCACGGTCTGGCGCGCACCACCAGCCAGCGAATCCCATACACCGGCAGCTTCCTTTGCAGGTTCAATCATCATGCCGCCGACGATACCGATGCGCCAATGGGTGACAAACCCACCCTCGGGTTGCGGTTCATCCGTGCGTCTTGGGGCAAGCGCGAACTCCAGATCCGCCCCGTCCCGCCAGACGTTTAGCAACAACACCTTACCGTCGGATCCTTCGACGTGCTCTTTCAATTGATCGAAGGCAAAGATCGGGTCGCCGTTGACCGAGGTGATGACATCGCCCTTTTTCAGATCGATATCCATCGCCGCGCTACGCGGCGCGACGCTCTGGATTAACGGCGGAAACAGCCAAGGAGCGGAGACGTCCAGCGTCTGTCCATCGCGGATAACCGTATAGTCCAGAACCGGCTCAACCGGTAGCGCGTCGATAAAGTCGTCCCACGCCCCATCTACCTCGGACTCAGGCGTCGGGAAGCCTGCAATGGCGATGATCTCATCCCCATCCTGCAATTCCTGAACAGTTCCAGGCAAAGGATGCAACGTGCCAACGGTCAAAGGTTCTTTGATTTCGCCCTGCGTTAGGAAAATCATCCCGAACACAAGGATCGACATCGCAAAGTTGAAGACCGGGCCGGCTGCGACAGTGGCTGAGCGGGCCCAAAGGGGTGCGCCATGCATAGTGCGACGCAGGTCTTCGGGGCTTTGTTCGACAATCTCAGTCATCGCAGCTTCGTCCTTACCCGAAGCTGCATTGGCATCACCAAGGAATTTTACATATCCGCCAAAGGGTAACGCCGCGATCTGCCAGCGAGTGCCGCGTTTGTCGATGCGGCTCCAAAGTACGGGACCGAACCCGATCGAGAACACCTCGGCATGGATGCCAGACCAACGTCCAACGATGTAATGGCCGTATTCATGCACCGCCACAATCACAGAGAGCGCGATGACGAAGGCAATAATCGTAAACAACAAATTGCCAAACTGAGGGATCAGAGAGAGTACGTCCAAAATTCTATCCTGCTCGTTGGATGACAAAGTCATCAACCCACGTACGTGCCAAATGGTCCGTTCGCACCACGTTATCAAGAGTCAAAGGGGCATCAATAAGGCCGTTCGATGCCTCAAACCGGTCCAGAACGGCCTCGACAATCTCGGCCATCTGCAAGAAACCGATCTCACGCGCGATGAACCGATCCAGCGCCCGTTCCTTGGCTGCATTGAACACCGCACCAGACAGTCCGCCACGTTCCATCACATTTCGCGCCAGGCGAAGCGCGGGATAGCGTGCTTCGTCCGGTTCGTTGAACCGTAACTGGCCCAGTTTCGCCAGATCCAGCCGTGCGACAGGCAACTCGCGGCGATCCGGCCAATTCAAAGCGTATCCGATAGCGTGTCGCATATCCGGCGCGCCCATATGGGCCATTACGGCGCCGTCATTGAAACCAACCAGCGCGTGAACGATGGATTCAGGATGCACCAGCACCTCGATTTGCTTGGGGGAAACGCCGAAGAACTCTTTGGTTTCAATCAACTCAAGCGCTTTGTTGAACATCGAGGCGCTGTCGATCGTTATCCGTTGCCCCATGTTCCAATTGGGATGGCTCGAGGCCTGTTCAACCGTTGCCTTGGCCAAATCGCTCAGCGGCCAGTCGCGAAACGCGCCGCCGCTTGCCGTGATGATGATACGCTCAACCGCATCCATGTTTTCGCCCACAAGGGCCTGAAACACGGCTGAATGTTCGCTGTCCACCGGCAAAAGCCGGGCATTATTAGCTTTGGCCGTTTCCAGAACCAGCGCCCCGGCACAGACGAGCGTTTCCTTGTTGGCCAGGGCCAACGTCGCGCCTTGTTTGAGGACCTCAAGGCCGGGTTCCAGCCCCGCAGCGCCTACAATGGCGGACATGACCCAATCGGCGGGCCGGGCTGCCGCCTCAGTCAGTGCTTTTTGACCTGCCGTCGCTTCCACGTTGGATCCCGCCAAGGCAGCGCGGAGGTCGGGTAACCGCTCTTCATAAGCCGTAACCGCGACATCTGCATTCAGACGACGGGCATCCTCGGCCAGTTTTGTGACATTGGCCCCGCCGGTCAGCGCGACCACGTCATAGGCCGACGGATCCCGATCAATCAGGTCAATGGTGTTTTGCCCGATGGATCCGGTCGCGCCCAGAATTGAGATTTTGCGCATCACATGGCTCCGGGGGAATAGAGGATTCCCGCGATCAAAACGAACAGGGCCGCCCCCATCATACCGTCGAACCGATCCAGAAATCCGCCGTGGCCCGGAATTAGGTTCGAGCTGTCTTTGACACCGAACTTACGCTTGGTCGCGCTTTCGACGATGTCTCCGGCCTGGCTGGCCATAGATGCAAGCACCGAGATCACGACAAACATGACGCCAAATCCCGCGTTTATGGCAAAGATCGTTCCGACCACAGCTGCAGCGGCCCAACCGCCCGCGGTGCCAGACCATGTTTTCTTAGGGCTGACCTTGGGCCAGAACTTAGGGCCACCAAAGGTTTTGCCCACAAAATAGCCCGCGACATCCGTCGCCACGACCACCGAAATCAGCCAGACCATCCAGCCGAACCCCATGTTTTCACGGATCGAGATGAAACCCAGACCGGACGCTGCGATCCAGATGGCAAACAAAACATAGGTCCCTTTTGACCGGCCCACCTGCCCAGCCCCAACCAGCGCCGGGGCTAACAGGATTGGCAACGTATAAAGCGGCGGAAGGTGGTAACTCAGGACAACGGCCACACCTGTCAGTATCCCAAGCTGGATTGCGACGCCGTTTCGGCTCGGGTCGATCATCCGAACCAGCTCCCACGTCATCAGTCCGCAGGCAATTGCGATGAAGGATTCGAACCACAGGCCGCCCAGCCAGACCTCGACCGCGCCGATGCAGACAAGCACCACCGCAGACAGGACGCGTGCGGTCAAGTCAGACCATCGGCCTTCGCTCATGCTGGAACAGCTCCAAATCGTCTGTCACGGCGACCAAAGCTGCGGCACAGTCGCTCCAACTCGGCCGAGGTGAAGTCGGGCCAGAGTGTGTCGATGAATTCATATTCCGAATAGGCCGACTGCCACAGCAGGAAGTTCGAAATCCTCGCTTCACCACTGGTACGAATGACGAGGTCAGGATCGGGAAGAACGCGCGTATCCAGGTACTTGGGTAACGTTTCTTCATCAACATCTTCGGGGTGCAATCGACCCTCGGCCACGTCGCACGCCAGACGTTTGGTTGCCCGCGCCACCTCATCCCGTCCGCCGTAGTTCAGCGCGATGGTCAGGTGCACCAGGTCATTGTGCTGCGTGGCGGCTTCCAACGTGTCCATCAGATCGGTCAGCTTGGAATCCAGTCGCACGCGGTCGCCGATAAAGCGGACGCGCACACCGGCTTGGGTCAGGTTGCGCGTCTCCTTGACGATATAGCGGCGAAACAGGCTCATAAGCCCGGCCACTTCGACCTGTGTCCGTTTCCAATTCTCAGTTGAGAACGCGAAAACCGTCAGATACTTGATGCCCAGACCGGGGCAAGCCTCGACGACTTCGCGCACGCGCCTTGCACCTGCCTGATGCCCAAACAGCCGAGGCCGTTTGCGTGCCTGTGCCCAGCGTCCATTACCATCCATGATGATGGCAACGTGGCGCGGACCGGTAGGCGTTTGAGCGGTATCGGGCATATCCGGGGCTCAGACCTGCATGATTTCTGCCTGCTTGGTCTCAAGCGCGGCATCAACGGTTTTGATCATGGCGTCGGTCAGGTCCTGAACTTCGCTTTCCCAGAACTTCTGATCATCTTCCGACATGCCATCGGCCTTGGCTTTCTTGATCTGGTCCATGCCATCGCGGCGGACGTTACGGATCGAAACGCGGGCATGCTCGGCATATTGTCCGGCGACTTTGCCAAGCTCGCGGCGGCGTTCTTCGTTCAGTTCGGGGATCGGCAGCATAATGATGGTGCCGTTCAGCTGAGGGTTGATGCCCAGTCCGCTTTCACGGATGGCTTTTTCGACCTTGCCAACCAGACCCTTGTCCCAAACATTGACAGTGACCATGCGGGGCTCAGGAACGTTTACGGTGCCAACCTGGTTGATGGGCGTCATCGATCCGTACGCATCCACCATCACCGGTTCTAGCATCGAAGCCGAAGCACGCCCGGTACGCAGAGATGCAAATTCGGTTTTGAGGTTGGACATGGCGCCTTCCATGCGGCGCTTGAGATCATCGGTATCCAGTTCGAAATCGTCAGACATGCTGCTCACTCCCCGTCTTCAGGTGCTGTTTGCATGGCTCATAGTCCATAGCAATTGGGATGTATAGCAATGATGCTCGGGAATTGCGCCAATGGCCAGAGGTGTTTCTGACAATTTCGGGTTCTTTCAAAGGCAAGAGGACCGATCGGGGCGCACCTCGTCCGGTCCAATCATTTGTGCGGGAATCAAGCGTTTACGTCGACAACCACGCGACCTTTGACCTGACCCTTAAGGATATCTGCACCCAATTGTGGCAGATCGCCCAGAGTTGCGGGATGGACCATCGCCTCAAGCTTGTCCATCGGTAGGTCCGTTGCAACGCGCTGCCAGGCGCGTACGCGGTTGGCGTAGGGCTGCATGACGCTGTCGATGCCAAGCAGGTTCACGCCCCGCAGTAGGAACGGAATGACGCTGGCAGGCAACCCTGCCCCGCCAGCCAGACCAACAGCCGCGACCGAGGCCCCGTATTTCATCTGGCCCAGAACACGCGCCAGGATTTCGCCGCCGACGGCATCAATGCACCCTGCCCAGGTCTCGCTTTCCAGTGGACGTTTCACGGTTTCATTGATGTCTTCGCGCGGTACAATTGTGGTTGCGCCGAGGGACTTCAAATAATCGCCTGCCTCTGGTCGGCCGGTCACAGCGGCCACTTCATAGCCCAGATTGGCCAGAATGGCGGTTGCGACTGATCCAACGCCACCGGCGGCACCGGTCACCAGAACAGGCCCGTGTCCCGGTTCAAGGCCATGATCCTCCAGCGCCATTACGGCCAGCATTGCGGTGAAACCGGCGGTCCCCACGGCCATCGCCTGCCGCGTGTCCAGACCTTCGGGCAGCGGCACCAGCCAGTCGGCCAGTGCGTTGGCTTTTTGTGAATAGCCGCCCCAATGGGCTTCACCCACACGCCAGCCGGTCAGAACAACCTTGTCGCCGGGCTCGTAACGATCGTCCGAGGAGGCCTCGACCGTACCGCTGTAGTCGACGCCGGGCACATGCGGATAGCTGCGCACCAGACCGCCGCCTTTGGGTGACATACACAACCCGTCTTTGTAGTTTACGGTCGAATACTCAACGGCAATCGTCACCTCGCCATGGGGCAGATCGCTTTCGGAAAGCTGTTTGACCGAGGCGCTTGCCAGACCGCTGTCTTCGTCCTTATCCATCACCAATGCATTGAACATTTAAACTTTCCCTTCTTTTTCAAACCCTCACCAGCTGATGCTGATGCGCGTATTGCCGTTCAAATCCAGAACTTGTCCCGCACGGTCGCGCCGCGCAAACCGTCCGGTGTTTCAACTTCGATCCGGGTGCCGGGTTCCCAATGGCTCAACTTGACCATTCCGATAGCTACGTTGGTCGAGAAATCCGGCGACCACGTGGTCGACGTCACCTGCCCGACCCGTTTGCCACCCGCCACGATCGGCCACGGCCGATCACAGGGCAGAACGGGTTCGCCGTCGATCGAGATCGGTCGGATTTGCTGCACCGGCCCTTCTTTCGCGACCCGCAGCAAAGCGTCCCTGCCGATGCACCCAATCGCCGTGTGCGTATTGCAGAACTTGCCCAAACCGCATTCATGAGGCGTGTTGTCGTCAGTCATATCGTTGCCGTAGGACAGCAACCCCCCCTCAATCCGCTCAATCAGGTTGGGGCAACCCGCCCGGACTTGCAGGTCTTCGCCCGCCGCAAACAAGGCGTTCCACAAGGGCATTCCGATGTCCGACCCTTCGACATAAATCTCGAACCCGCCCTGTTTGGAGTAGCCTGAGCGCGCGATCGCGAGCTCTCGGCCTTCGAATTCGAACTTATCGAACTTGAAGAAACGGATATCGCGCACCCTGTCGCCAAAGACACGGGCCATCAACTCATCCGACTTCGGCCCCTGCACCCCCAGCGGAGAAACATCGGGTTCGTCCACCAACACGTCCAGCCGGTACCCGTTGGCAATGCCTTTGACCCACAGCAACAGGTCGCTGTCAGCGATGGAAATCCACCAGCGATCTTCTGAAAGCTTCACGGCGACCGGGTCGTTCAGCATCCCGCCCGTTTCATCTACGATGGGCACGTAGTAACACTGACCCGGAAGCATGCCGCGCAGGTCCCGCGGGGTCAGCATCTGCATCAGCCGTGCCGCATCCGGCCCGCGTAATTCGACCTGCCGTTCACAGGACACATCCCACACCTGAACATGCTCTTTCAGGTGCCGGTAGTCCGCCTCGGCAGATTCAAAAACCGTGGGCAATAACATACGGTTGTAGACTGTATATCCCTTGACGCCAGCCGCCTCGACCCCGTCCGAGAACGGTGTTCGGCGCAGGCGGCGAGATAGTGCGATTTGAGCCACTTAAGCCTCCTCAGGCAGAAAGTTCAGACCGCGCCCAAGGGCGCCGGTGATCGTTACTTGGGACCGTGCCAGTCGATGGGGCAAATCTCGGCAGACTTACCGCCGAAATCCCAGACACGGCCGTAGTCGCGCACCTTGGACTTGGTCCCTCGCGCCACGATGATGTCCGGGCCCATCCAATACTTGGAGTTCGAGACCATGACTGGGTGATCCGCATCTTTACCGGCCAGCATCTCAATCTCGCCTTGGATTTTGCGACCGATCATGATGCGACGCTTGGTGCCGTCGCGTTCGATCTGAACCGGAGCCCGTTCGGCCCCGATGATCTCGCTCACCAGCATGGTGAACAGGCCTGTGGTTCCGCCTGCCTGACCGCTGAAAATCTGCAAAAGACCGTTATACGCCTTGCCGCTGGCACGCTCGTCCACATATGCGGCGACTTTCCACTGGCCCTCGCCCATGCGGCCCGGAATATCGACCAGCAGTCCCACGTTCAGACCAGACAAGTCTTCGCCTTCGTAGTGGCCTTCATCGATGATGACACCCATCCAGGCGTGGCAATGTCCCTCGGTCGGAGGATGCGCGCCCAGCGACACAACGCAGGGACAGAACACGTCGCAGGAACAGTTCAGGATCAACTCACCCTTGATGGACCATTCTGTCGGACTCATCTCGCGGCGCTTGGGGTTGGGCATCCGGCTGTCAATGCGCTGGCTGATCGGCAGCCTGTCGGCTTCGGGTTTTCTGTTCTTAGCCATAGGCTTATCCTCCGTAAGCAAAGGGATAGATGAGCAGGAGAAGTCCCCCTGCGATAAGTGCGAAGCCCAAAGGCCGCGTGATCACATAACCAACTTGCGGCAACTTCTCGAGCACCATGAAGAATGTCGCGAGGCCCATCCACAACAGGCTCATGACACCGCCGACAAAGCCAAGCGCCATGAAGCCCCAGCAGCAGCCGACGCAGAACGCGCCCAGCCCAAGGCCCATTCGCAGCCCCCCGACGAAACCTGTCTGCCAATGGCCCAGGAAATACGTCATAGGCGCGTGACAGACGCCGTGGCAGACCTCTTTCGCGCGGGTGAACTGAAACGCGCCGACGGCGATCATCAGCCCTCCGGCAAACCACGAGGATTTGGAGATGCCCAGCATGTCCACCACGCCTCCGAACAACAGCGCCAATTGCACTCCGGTTATCAGGGCGGCGAAACCGACCCAGACCACCAGATACCCGCTCAACACGCCCAACCATCCGGCGCGCGAGCCGTTTGCGCTGCGGATCAGGTCCTCATAGCTGCGGAGCGTTGGGACAAGCGTTGGCAGCATCATTGCCGCCATCATAATCGCCCACATCCAGAACAGGGGTCCAAACTCGGCCATGGGCATATACATGTCCATGCGCGGATCCATCGCCGCCATCGCCTGCCCCATGGGGCCCGGCCGACCGATCAAATCCAGATCCATATCGCGGCTCATGGTGAACATGACCCACCACGCCCACAGGATCACGGCGTAAAATCCCAGCCAAAGGCTATTCCTCAGAACTGCGCGACTCACGCTCTCCTCCCGACTCAGTTCTTGCTTTTGAAATGTCAGACTTTTAAATGTCAGACAAATAAAATCTCACCAATGGTCCCCGGAATATGAAAATCGACCCCAAAAAACCTGCCGATCTGTCGGCGCAGATTGCGCAGGCCATCCGCGACGCCATTATTTCGGGGCAATTGATCGTGGACGAGCGCCTTCCGTCAGAAGCGGAACTGTCCGAACAGTTCCAAGTGTCGCGCCCCACTGTGCGCGAAGCTCTGAAACGGTTGGCAGCGCAGTCTCTGATCCGCACTCAACGCGGCGCAAGCGGCGGGGCTTTTGTGAACCGTCTGAGTTTTGAGAACGCGTATTCGCAGCAGATCACGACCTCGACCTTGTTGCTGTCGATGAACGCCGTCAGTTTCGACACTGCGTGCGAGGCGCGCTTTGCGCTGGAACGCGCTTGCGCTGCACTGTCTGCCCAACGTCGAACCGCCGATCAGCTGGCCACCATGCGGGCCGAGATTCATCGGCAAAGCCAGCCAGGTCTGACGGACGAAGCGTTCTGCGCATCAGATGTGGCCTTTCACCGGGCGCTTGTGGATGGCGCCGACAACCCTGTGCTGTCCTATCAACTGGCCGGTGCGGTCGAGGCCATGCAGCCCCTGATGAACATGATCACCTTCACCGCGCGTTCACGCGAGGCGATCATTGCCCTTCACAGCCAAATTGCCGATGCGCTGGAAATTCGGGATGGGGCCAAAGTTGATGCGACATTGGTCGAGCTCGAGAATTACACGCGACAATTGGCGCGGGATGTCGCACAACAGCGCCGCAAACCCGCGTAAGGAGATCAGGATGACCACCGCACTAAATGTGATTGCCGCTCTGATGACCATCGGGTTTGGCCTGTTCGGCTTTCTGGCGCCCAGCTTCACCTTGGGGGCATTGGATCTGACGACGACTGACAGCAACATGGGGTTAAGTGAAATGCGAGCCTCGGTTGGGGGGCTGTTCGTGGTTACCGGAGTTGCCGTTCTGTGGCTGAACAACCCAATGGCTTACGCGATGCTGGGCGTCGTCTATGCAGGCGCGGCCTTGGGTCGGTTCGTGTCCGTTGCTCTGGACAACCCACCCCTGGTCAAAGCAGCGACTTTTGGTGGAATCGAACTGGTCCTGGCACTTTGGTTAATTTTGGCGAACATCAACAGGGCGGCTTAAGTCTTTGTTATAAATCGGCATCACGGTGCGAATTCCCGGTTTGCATCCGGTCGGCAGCTCACCTATATAGAGTATGTCCTTCGGGACTATGGACATAAACGCGCTCGTAATAAGCGGATCGGACCCGGGGGCGGTACCCGGCGGCTCCACCATATACCTTCTGGAGGTATCCTTCGTTTGAGGAACTCTTTCAGGATCGGGGGGCCGAAATAGGATCGACGAACGTCTAAAGGGGTTAGCTTTGTCTCGGCTGTCTGCCACCGTTATCGGCGAAACTAGTACAATTGCAAACGACAATCGTGCTCCGGTTGCAGTTGCTGCGTAAGCAGTAGCAAGACCGAAACTTAAGCCCTTGCGCCTAGCCGCGTAAGGCGGGGTTCGCAGGTACCTGGCAACAGAAACCTGCATTTCCCACTTAAAGTCTGAGTTTTTTGCCTGAACGTGCACATGTTCAGAGTTTTTTCACTCTTTCGTCTCATGCTGACCTCAACAGAATAAGGAGAGCTGGGATGTCGCACGCAGATCTACTCAGAGAATGGTATTCCGAGGTTTGGGAAAACGGGAATACCGACGCCATCGATCAGTATTTCGCGCCGGACACCACGGCCGAGGGCCTTATTCCTGAAATGCAGGTTGGTGCGGACGATTTCCGCGACCTGGTCATGGCTTTCCGTCACATCCTGGGCGACATCAAGGTCGAGATGCCGAAGGTTGTTGAATATGGCGATTGGGTTTCGGCCATTATTCACCTGCGTACAACACGGGCCGATAATGGGGCTCCGCTACAGGCCACTGGCAGCGTCTTTGGCCGGATCAAAGACGGCCGTATGGTGGAGGCGTATAACCAGTTCGACTTCATCTCATTGTTTGAGCAACTTGGGCAGTTTCCGCAGGATACCCTTCCGGTATGCATGACGGGTCAACGGTTGGATTGGGCCTGAACGCCTTCGCAATCTTGACCCCTCCGGCGCTTACGCTGTAGCTAGAGCCATGGGGTAAGATTGCGAACACCCCGTGAGGCGTCAGCCCAAGTTTCGCATGGATCCGACAAAACCAGGAGACATGCTGTGCCCGCGCCCAATGCCATAACCCCAAAGCAATTGCTTAGGCTGATCGGAACACCCAAAGCACCGATACTGATCGACATCTGTATCGACGCGGATTTTCAGGCCGATCCATATCTGATCCCCGGCTCCATTCGCCATTCAGCGCAGGACGTCGAGGGGCTTGCGGCTTTGATTGCCGACCGCCCTGCTGTCGTGATTTGCCGAAAGGGTAAGAAACTCAGCCAGGCTGTTGTTTCGTTCCTGCGCAGCAGGGGCATTCAAGCTGAGTATCTTGAGGGCGGAATGGTCGCCTGGCGCGAGACAACAGATGCGCCACGCGTGCCCGCCGCAGCTCTGAAAATGCTGCGGCCAGAGGGCTCGCTTTGGATCACCCGGCATCGCCCAAAGATCGACCGCATTGCCTGCCCTTGGTTGATCCGTCGTTTTGTCGATCCCCGCGCCCGTTTCTTGTTCGTCGCGCCAACTGAAGTCGAGGCCGCGGCCGCCATCTTTGACGCGACGCCGTTCGATGTCGAGAATACCTTTTGGAGCCACCGACAGGACCGCTGCACTTTTGACACCATGCTGGATGAGTTCGCGCTGCACTCACCTGCGTTGGATCGGCTGGCGACCGTGGTGCGGGCAGCCGACACAAATCGTCACGACCTCGCCCCCGAAGCTGCAGGTCTGCTGGCCGTATCGGTCGGCCTGTCACGCCAATATCGCGATGACCACGAAGCATTGGCTGCGGGTATGCATCTGTATGATGCGCTGTACCGTTGGGCGCGGGATGGGTTCGAGGAACGTCACGATTGGCCAACGGATCGCAAATCATGACACCAACACTGACGGATCTGGTTCGCGTTTTTGGACGCATCGGCCTGCTGTCCTTTGGAGGGCCTGCCGCGCAGATTTCACTGATGCACCAGGAGCTGGTGGAAAAACGCCCCTGGCTGGGCGAACAGACTTACCTGCGCGCGCTTTCGCTATGCATGCTGTTGCCCGGCCCCGAGGCGATGCAACTCGCCACCTATGCGGGTTGGCGGTTGCGCGGCGTGACCGGAGGCTTGATCGCAGGCGGCCTGTTTGTGCTGCCCGGCGCGCTAATCATCGCGGTCCTGGTCGCCCTATACGCCGCATTCGGAAATCTGCCTTTGGTGCAGGCTGGTTTTCTGGGCGTAAAGGCCACGGTGATCGTCATCGTGCTGCAGGCGCTCAGGAACCTGTCGCGCAAGGCTCTGACGGATACTGAGCATAAGGTCATCGCCGGTCTGGGCTTCATCGCCATCTTCGCCTTTGATCTGCCCTTCCCGCTGATCATTTTGGGGGCTGCGATATGGGGTTACCTCAGTTTCCGGGGTGATGCGCCCACAAACGCGGCCCCGCCTGCCCCAAGCGCCGCCCGACCGCTGCGCACCTGCGCTGTTTGGTTGACGCTGTGGTTGGGTCCTCTGGTCTGGCTAACTGTAACGGGACAGGACCTGTTGAGCGATCTGGGCTGGTTCTTTGCCCGCCTCGCCGTGGTCACCTTTGGCGGAGCATATGCTGTGCTGGCCTACATGACCCAGACCGTTGTGGATCAGTATCAGTGGATCACGACCGATCAGATGATTGACGCTCTCGGCCTTGCAGAAACAACGCCCGGCCCGTTGATCCTGGTGACTCAGTTCGTCGCCATGCTGACTGGACAGATCACAGGAGGCATGCCGCTGGCTCTGGCGGCTGGCGCGGTTGCTTTGTGGGCGACTTTTGTGCCCTGTTTTCTGTGGATTTTCCTGGCGGCGCCTTACCTCGACCACTTGGCCGCGCGCCCAAAGCTGTCTGCTGCGCTGCATGGGATAACGGCTGCGGTGGTCGGTGTGATTCTCAACCTTTCGGTGTGGTTCGCGCTGAACGTTCTTTTTGGAACGATCCCGCAAAAAACATGGGGCATCCTTAGCCTTCCGTGGCCCGAGGTCGCCACATTAAACCTGCAGGCTGTGGGGCTAACGATCGTGGCCGGGGTGTTGATATTCAAGCTAAAATTCGGCATGGGGTTGACGCTGGCCATTATGGCCGCGGCGGGACTCGGGTTGCATTTTCTTTAAACAATCCAACCACACGCGGTCTTTCGTTTCCCAAGGAATCGCCTATGCTTGGGGTAACCATTTTTGAGGATGACACATGCCGCAGGACATTGATTACGGAACCCTGATGCACACCGCGATGCGCGGGCTGATCCAGAAGGTTCTGACTAACGTGGCTGAAAACGGCCTGCCCGGGGCACATCATTTCTTCATCACGTTCGATACCCGGCAGGAAGGTGTGGAACTGGCGGATTGGTTGCACGATCGGTATCCCGAAGAAATGACGATAGTCATGCAGCACTGGTTCGAAAATCTTGAAGTGGGCAACGAAGGCTTCGCCATCACGCTGAACTTTGGAGATGCGCCCGAGCCGCTGTATATCCCCTACACTGCGATCAAAACCTTCGTGGACCCGTCCGTTGAATTTGGGCTACGGTTCGAAAGCTCTGAGGATGAGGACGAGATCGCCACCCATATCGTTGAAGAAACGATCGAGGTCGAGGAAACTCCGGTCCAGCATGACGCAGATGTCGTGTCGCTGGATAGTTTCAGAAAGTAAGCCTCAGCATTAAGACCCCGCCACGCGCGGGGTTTACTGTTTTTCGAGGAAGGTTTCCACAGACCGCGACTTCACGCCATTGCGGAACCGCGAGAACGAAAGGTTCATCCCGCCTTCGGCCAGTGTTCGGTCGAACTGCTGCAGCTCATATCCGCCATTCTCATCTATAAACAACGAAAACACGGTCAGGGTTTGGCCTTCGATCCGACCCCAGACAAAGGGTTCGCCCTGCATCGGATCCAGAGGCACCTCATGCCCGAACACATTGCGTTTCATCGCGGCCGAGTAGACATCAGGGCGATCAGATTCCTTGAAATCGATTGAAAAAGACTGCTCTTTGACACGGCCATCAGGCTTATAGGTCGTGGTCTTCCAGCTGACGTTGAAGCCGTCTTTCGTCTCGTGGATGGACACACTCATGTCCCGAGGCGTTTCGGTGCCATCATCATCTACGACATTGGCCGAACCGACGTAATCTCCGACAAATGGTTTGATGTCCCCCGCCTGCGCCTGAAGGGTAAGGCAAGCGGCCCAAAACAGTACGCCCAAAGCAATTGCAACCAGCCTGTGCGGGTGAATTCGGGAAATCAGGAGCACTTGACCCTCCGGTTCTGTGGTTTTGTCATTCTAGCCGAGCGCTGCGCGCACACAATGGCCCTAATGCCCGTCTGCAAAAGAAAAATGACGCACTCATGCGCCTATACCTTTGGCGGTGTTGAGCTTATGGTGCGCCCAACTGGCCGATTGCGCGATGACGTTGTCACGGGTAAATGGCATGCGACTGCATACAAGACGGAGTAACCGATGTCTCAGACCCGCACCGAATCCGACAGCTTTGGCCCGTTGGAGGTTCCCGCCGACAAGTATTGGGGTGCTCAAACGCAACGTTCGATCATGAACTTCCCGATCGGCTGGGAAAAACAGCCCGTGGCCATCGTTCGCGCGTTGGGCGTGATCAAAAAGGCCTGTGCGATGGAGAACAAGTCCATTGGCAAGCTGGATGCAACGATCGCCGACGCGATTATTCAGGCCGCGGGTGAAGTGATTGAGGGCAAGTTTGACGACAATTTCCCTCTGGTCGTGTGGCAGACTGGTTCGGGCACGCAGTCGAACATGAACTCGAACGAGGTCATCGCCAACCGCGCGATCGAGATTTTGGGCGGCGTGATCGGCTCCAAGGATCCGGTGCACCCGAACGACCACTGCAATATGGGGCAGTCGTCAAATGACACCTTCCCAACCGCGATGCATATCGCCACTGCGATGAGCGTGCGTGACGTGCTGATGCCGGGTCTTGAGAAATTTGCATCGGCTCTGGAAGCCAAGGCAAAAGAGTTTGCTGGCATTATCAAGATCGGTCGTACGCATACGCAAGACGCGACGCCACTGACACTGGAACAGGAATTCGGCGGCTATGCGCACCAGATCCGTCAGGGCATCGCCCGGGTCGAAGCCGCAATGCCCGGTATTTTTGAACTGGCCCAAGGCGGTACCGCCGTTGGCACCGGTCTGAATACCCATAACGGCTGGGATGCGGCTGTCGCCAAGAACATGGCCGACATCACCGGCCTGCCCTTTGTCACCGCCCCCAACAAGTTCGAAGCCCTCGCCGCCCATGACGCGATGGTCTTTTTGTCGGGCGCTTTGGCGACAATTGCGGCCTCTTGCTACAAGATTGCCAATGACATCCGCTTCCTGGGCTCCGGCCCGCGTTCTGGTTTGGGTGAGTTGGTCCTGCCAGAAAACGAGCCCGGCTCATCCATCATGCCCGGTAAGGTGAACCCGACTCAGGCCGAGGCGCTGACGCAGGTCGCCGCGCACGTCATGGGCAACGACGCAGCGATGAAGTTTGCAGGCTCACAAGGCCACTTCCAGCTGAACGTTTATAACCCGATGATGTCGTACAACCTTTTGCAGTCCATCCAACTGCTGGGCGACGCTACAGACAGCTTCACCGAACGGATGCTGCTGGGCATCAAGGCCAATGAGCCTCGCATCGATAAGCTGATGAAGGAATCGTTGATGCTGGTGACCGCGTTGGCACCGACCATCGGGTATGACAACGCGACCACCGTTGCCAAGACGGCGCATAAGAACGGCACGACCCTCAAGGAAGAGGCTATCGCGCTGGGCTTTGTCGATGAAGAGACCTTTGACGCGGTCGTCCGGCCCGAACACATGATTGGCCCGAAAGACTGATGGGCAAACCGGTCAACCTGAACCGGTTCAGAAAAGAAAAAGCGCGGGCCGAGAACAAGGCCCGCGCCAACCAAAACGCTGTGGCGTTTGGGCGAACCAAGGCTGAAAAGAACGCCGACAAGCTGCGGCAGGAAAAGCAGAAGCGCGACCTCGACGGTCACGAACTGGATGAATGAGTGGCCGCCCCGTAAAGCGCTCTTTGACACTCAAAGGGCATCGCACCTCGGTTTCGCTTGAGGATGAATTCTGGCGTGCTTTCCGAGACATTGCGGAAGAGAAAAATCAACCAATCAATGCGTTAGCGGCGGATATTGATGTCGCACGAGACCCTGAAACCGGACTGGCATCGGCCATTCGTGTGTTTGTCCTGAACTGGTATCGCGATCGCGGTTGACCCTTGCGACCTGAGGTTCTCATGGTGTACCGTATTATAGAACAAAGAGGGAACACGCATGGCCGGCACCGTGAATGGACCAGATGGGAAACCGCGTTGCGCCTGGTGTCAGGCAGCGCCTGAGTTTTTTGAGTATCACGACCAGGAATGGGGCTACCCGGTCAGAGAAGACCAGCGCCTGTTCGAAAAGCTCTGCCTTGAAAGCTTTCAGTCAGGGCTGAGTTGGCGCACGATTTTGGCCAAGCGCGAGAATTTTCGCAAAGCGTTCAAAGGCTTTGAAATCAATGAAGTGGCGGCGTTTGATGATGCGGATGTAACGCGGTTGTTGCAAGATGCAGGCATCATCCGCCACCGCGGCAAGATCGAGGCTGTCATCAACAACGCCCGCCGCGCACAAGAGCTGATCGCCGCCGAAGGTTCTCTGGCCGCTTATGTCTGGCGATATGAGGCAGAGATGCCACCTGCCCCGCAGACCGCCTCGACTTCGCCGGAATCCGTGGCGATGTCGAAAGACCTGAAGAAACGAGGATGGAAGTTCGTCGGCCCCACGACTGTGTTCGCCTTTATGCAGGCGATGGGTTTGGTGAATGACCACGCCACTGACTGCGTCATGCGAGAAAAAGCGGCGCGATTGCGCCGCGATTTCACCAAACCCGTCTAGCGCTTAGACAGACGCGCGGAAGATCTTGTCGATGTTCCCGCCCAAAGCCGAGTTGAATTCGGCATCGGATTGCTGTTTCGACAGGCCCTCGGTCAAAGCACGCGAGAACGACGCGATCATCTTGCCGTTCTGCGCTAGCAAATCACAGGCCTGCTCGGTCGAGTAGCCGCCGGACAGGGCCACCACACGCAGAACGCGCGGGTGATCAGCCAGGGCGTCATACAGGTCCGCCTGGCTGGGGATGGTCAGCTTGAGCATGATGTCCTGCCCGTCGTCCAGTTGGTCGAGGTTCTTCAGGATTTCAGATTTTAGAATGTCTTCGGCCTCGGCCTTCGAGGTCGAGTTGATGTTCACCTCTGGCTCGACAATCGGAACCATGCCTGCGGCTACGACTTCACGCGCGACATCAAACTGCTGTGCAACAACCGCGGCGATGCCTTCGGCGTTGGCTTCGTGAATGACCGAACGCTCTTTGGTGCCGAACACACCTTCTGCTTTGGCCAGCGTATCTGCGAGGCCGGGAATGGGTTTCATCATCTGAACGCCATTCGCTTGGTCCTCCAAGCCCTTGTCGATCTTGAGGAAAGGGACGATGCCCTTCACCGACCAGAGATAGTCGGCCACCTTACGACCGTCGATCTCTTCGCCCAGAGTCCGCTCGAACAGGATGGCGCCGATCACTTTGTCCTTGGTGAAGTCATCCGCCAGGATGATCCGCGCGCGCATCTTCTGGATCTCACCGAACATCTCTTCGTCCGAGCTGTATTCCGAAGCGTCCACGCCATAAAGCGCCAGCGCCTTCGGGGTCGAACCACCGCTTTGATCCAATGCTGCGATAAAACCTGCGCCGTTGGACATTTGTGCGCGCTGTTCTGCTAAGGACATAAGACTTTCCCGTTCAATGTGATTCCGCATTTTCAAACCGCATACAGCAAGGCGATCAGCGATGGTAGTTTGTTAGCGCTCAACCACGCGCAACCAAATGCCGTCCTTCGACCGGACGGTCAAATGAGCCACGGGAACAGGCGTTTGGCCTTCGACCAGTTCGAACCGATAGTGCCTTAGCAGCATGGACAACAGCAGCGGTCCTTCGATCATGGCGAACCCTGCCCCGGTGCACACCCGTGCGCCGGCTGAAAACGGAATATAGACGTTGCGTTGGCAGGTCTTGCCGTTTTCGGTCTCCCACCGGGTTGGATCAAAGGCATCCGGGCAGTCCCAAAGCCTTTCCTGCCGGTGCAGGTGCCACGGGCTGATGACAATTTGCGCACCTTTCAGCACCTCGCGATCGCGGAACCGCTCGGGACAGGTGGCCTCGCGCACCATCATGGGCACCGGGGGATAAAGCCGCAGCGCTTCACGGAACACATCTCGGCTAAGCTTTAGGCGGGACATGACCGCAAAGTCGGGCGTGTCGAGCGCCGCAGCCTCCTCTGCCAACCTGTCCTGCCATTCCGGGTACATTGCCATCAGATACAACGTCCAAGCCAGTGCCGAGGCGCTGGTTTCATGGCCCGCCAGAAAGAAGATCGCGACCTGGTCGACCATTTCGTGCATGTCAAAACCATGCCCGGTTTCAGGGTCACGCGTCGTCATGATCTTGGTCGCCAGATCATCAGGAGCTTGCCCTTGCGCGATCAGTTCAGCGCGCTCTGCCGTAAGATGCTGGATTAGCTTTCTGATTTCATTGGCATTCTTCCGAGTGCGCCTTGAGTGAAGACGCGGTAACCATTTTGGCAGCGGAACAAACGCAGCAAGGTTCAGAATAGGCTGCTCGCGTTGATAGCTATGGAACTTGTCAAAGACCTGCGCCGCCACCTCGTGTTCAATAGGAACCGAAAACAACGTACGGAAAATGACATCCGCCGCGATATGGCTGGTGATCTCTTCGCATTCTACAACTGAACCGGCCTGCGGCTGCAATCGATCTACTGCGGCCTGACCTGCGGCGTGCATTGCCGCGAAAGTGTCCTTAAGCCGACCGCCTTCAAATGCCGGGTCGATGATCCGACGCTGACGCTTCCAGGTTTCTCCATTTGTAAGGAACACCGAGTCCCCCAGCAACGGACGCAACCCTTCGCTGATCCGGTCCGATTTTGGGAAATCATCAGGACGTTTTTTCAGCACAGTCTCAATGAGTTCCGGCTGGTTGATCAGGTATGATCGAAAGAATGGCGTCCGAAATTCAGCCATCCACGCGCGGTAAAGTCGCTGTGGCTGCGCCGATAAGATGTCCTTGCGGAACAGTTTCATGTACCGCCAGAGCGAGACCTTGTCCGGACGCGGTGTGGGCTTGGGCGGCGTCATGCCTTCACCGTTGTGTATTTCGAGACCGCCTCTTCCACCCTGGAAATGGACGGCGCGCGACCCTGAAACCGTTGCCCTAAAGTCTGAGGCCCGGCCGTAATGCGGAAGTAGTCGTACCGTTCCGGGTTATCGAAAGCGCAAAGATACTGAAAATGCAGGCGAAAGAACTTCCAGCGCAGGGCTTCCCACCGTTCGGGCGACAGGGTTTGGGTAAAGGCTGCTGACAGGACCAGCGGCCATTTTTTGTCCGCCCCGGCGACACCACTTACAGCAACGGGGTCACATAAAGCGAACGAACACCCGTCCCCGGGGGCCGAGACATCAACCCATGTCAGGTCTTCTTGCGCGGACAGAAACTGTAGATCCGCCCGCAATTCCTCTGCATTCGGCAGGAACGAAACCATGGGCACCACCTGCCCCAAAGTCAGGAATGAAAGCTCTGGCCCATCGTCGGGCAACACACCCTCACGGATCAGATCGGCCAGAACACTCACCCCCAGATGCGCGCCGGAGCTGTGGCCGACGACCAGTACCTCATCCACATCCGACTGTAACGCTTCGTGGATCAAGGCGGTAAAGCTGCGCAAACGCTGGCGCAGTTCGTCCGGTGTCTTGCCCTTGAGCTTTGCCGAGTAAGCGTAATCATGCATCAGGTAATAGGCGTAAAGCTTGCCGTCGAGCTTGCGAAACCAGCTCAGCAGCCCATATGCGGCAGCCACAGCCGGGATCATTCCAAACCAACCCAGAAACGGCCGCAATAGCCACGACAGGACCAGTGTAAGGACAACCGCCAGCAACAACTGCGCCAGAAGCATGCCCACCGGGTACAGGGCCGCGATGACCGGCCCCTTGCGCAACCGCATCAGGCGACGGAGCGCACCGGTCGAGACATAGGTCCACGCGGTTCGAAACAGCTGCAGATAAGTCGCCGGGATCGAATTGGACATGCTGTCGCGCACAATATCGGACCAGACCAGAACATCCACGTCGGCCAATACTTCGACGCCGTCCTGCCGGGATGACACGTGCCAGCCATAGGGGCCACCCCCCGATTTAGCTGATACCGAAATCTGGTAGCCAGAGATCTCGGCCTGTAGGGCGCTTTCGGTGCGGTAAAGCTCGCGATAGCGGCGTGGCGGAATCGGATCATAGCCGGGTATGTAGAATACCCGGCGTTCGCTCACCACTGGATGATTATTCCGACTGCTCATGGCCTTACCTTCTGCAGCGCAGGTTAACGCAGGCTGAGCGTCAAGGTAAGTCGGATCAGCAGATCACCCGAAATTTGCCAATGCCGGGAACGTTTCCAGCAGCCACCAGCTGAACTCGGTGAACAGACCGGTGATCAGCATGATGCCCACAAACAGAAGTAGGCCACCCATCACCTTCTCGATCGTGCCCATGTAGGGTTTGATCCGGTTCATCACTGACATCGAGCGATTCAGGAACATTGCTGCCAGAAGGAACGGAATACCCAGACCCGCCGCGTAAACACCCAGCAGCAAAGTACCACGTGCGACCGAGGCTTCGGACGCTGCAAGCGACAGGATCGCCCCAAGTTGGGGCCCAATACAAGGCGTCCAGCCAAACGCAAAAGCCAGTCCCAGGATGTACGCGCCAAACACGGACCCGCCCGAGTCGCCGGTCTCAATCCGCGCTTCGCGGTCCAGAAATGGGATGCGGAACACGTTCAGAAAGTGCAGACCGAAAACGATCACCACCGCACCCGACAGCTTTGCGAACAACACCTGGTTCTGCAACACAAAGGCCCCGAAAGCGGATGCAGTGAACCCTAACAGCAAAAACACCGTGGACAGGCCCAGAACAAAGAATAAAGCAGCCAGAGTGGCCTTACGTCGCGCCTGGGCCTGATCCTGCATCTCATGGATGGTCACACCGCTCATATACGCCAGATAAGGCGGGACGATGGGCAGCACGCAAGGGGACAGAAAGCTGATCAGACCACCCAGCAGCGCGATGAACATGGCAGGCAGCAGGCCCGCGTCTATGATGTCAATTCCGAACATGCATCAGCACATATGTTACCTGAGCGCCATCGTCACGGGGCCATTCGGTCACATCCTCGTGGTTGCACGCTGGACACCGTGTCAAAGTGGAAATATCTGAACCGTATGTCAAATCCGTCAGAAACACTCGATGCACTGGGGCTTCTGTGCCCGCTGCCCGTGCTCAAAGCGCGTAAACGCCTGAAATCCATGCCTGCCGGGGCCGTGCTGCGCGTGCTGGCCGACGATCCGGCCGCTATAGTCGATGTCCCGCATTTCTGTGCGGAAAGTGGGCACCAACTGTTGGCTCAAGAAGAGGCTGACGGGCATCAGATCTATCTGATCCAAAAATCTGACTGAGGTTTCCAAAGAAAAAGGCGGGCACCTGGCCCACCTTTTCTTGTTATTGACCCAGCGACCACCAGCCACGCCGTTTCGGCTTGGCGGGTTGTTCCGGTTCTTCGGCTACAACCTCCAGAACGGGTTCGGGCGTCTCTTCGACCGCGACCTCCGCAGGTTCTTGCGGCTCATTGGCAACAACTTCCGCCACTAGTTCTGGCTGTTCTTCCTGAACAGGCTCAACCTCGGCCACGGTTTCGGTCACAGGCTCCTCGGCGGTGGCAACGGTCGGCTCCGCTTCTTCGGCGGATTCTACAGCGGCTTCTTCCGGCGCGGCCTCGGTCGTCGCCTCAGCAGGCGCATCGGCGTCTTCTGTCGCAACTTGTTCCGCAGCTTCTTCCGGAGCGGTTTCTTCCGCCGCTTCAACCGGTTCCACGTCTTTCTTCTTGCGACGGGGCGCACGGCGGCGCTTGGGCTTGGCAGCCTTTTCCTCTTCCGCAGGCTCGGCTTTTTCACCGTCAGGCTTCGCCTCGTCCTCAGCTTCAGTTTTGGCCTCATCCGACGTCTCGGCAGCCGTTGCTTCACCCTCTTCGGTATTCACCTCAGGAGTTTCACCGGACCCATTGCTCTTTTTCCGACGACGGCGGCGGCGTTTGCGCTTGGGCTTAGCCTCTTCTTCCGCCTGAACAGCTTCTTCTTCGACCTGTTCTTCTTCGTCCGCGTCAACAAGATCCATCAGGGACGCATCGACCGAGACAACAGGTGCGCTGGCTTCGGGAACAATCCGGCTGGCGGTCTTGAACTTCTCCATCGAGAAATCAGGGCTGACCAGATGCACGTCGCCTTCAACGCGTACGGACAGGCCATAGCGCGCCTCGATCTGCGCAATATGCTCACGTTTCTGGTTCATCAGGAAGTTGGCGATGCTGACCGGGCAGCGGACCAGCACCTCGCGCGAGCGACGGCGCGTTCCTTCCTCTTCGATCTGACGCAGGATGGACAGCGCCATGTTGTCGTCCGAGCGGATCAGGCCAGTGCCATGACAGGCCGGGCATGGCTGCGTGGTCGCCTCAAGCATACCGGGGCGCAGACGCTGACGGCTCATCTCCAACAGGCCAAAGCCCGAGATACGGCCCACCTGAATGCGCGCGCGGTCGGTTTTCAGCTTGTCCTTAAGGCGTTTTTCGACCGCCGTGTTGTTCTTACGCTCGTCCATATCGATAAAGTCGATGACGATCAGACCGGCAAGGTCACGCAGACGCAGTTGGCGCGCCACTTCTTCGGCGGCCTCGAGGTTAGTTTTCAGCGCGGTTTCCTCGATCGAGCCCTCTTTGGTCGCCCGACCCGAGTTCACGTCGATCGCCACCAGCGCTTCGGTCACGCCGATCACGATGTAGCCACCGGATTTCAGCTGTACGGTCGGGTTGAACATCCCGGCCAGATAGCTTTCCACCTGATAGCGCGCGAACAGCGGCAGCGCATCTTCATAACGTTTCACGTTCTTTGCGTGGGACGGCATGATCATCTTCATGAAGTCCTTGGCAATGCGGTAACCGCCCTCGCCTTCGACAAGAACTTCATCAATCTCGCGGTTATAGAGGTCGCGGATCGACCGTTTGATCAGATCGCCTTCCTCATAGATTTTCGCGGGCGCAATGGATTGCAGAGTCAGTTCGCGGATCTGCTCCCACATGCGCTGCAGGTATTCATAGTCGCGTTTGATCTCGGATTTGGTGCGCTTTGCACCTGCAGTCCGAATAATCAGACCGGCGCCCGTGGGCACGTCGATATCCGCTGCGATTTCTTTCAGCTTCTTGCGATCCGGCGCGTTGGTAATCTTGCGGCTAATCCCGCCACCGCGCGCTGTGTTGGGCATCAGAACGCAGTAACGACCTGCCAGCGACAGGTATGTGGTCAGCGCAGCGCCCTTGTTGCCGCGCTCTTCCTTGACGACCTGCACCAGCAGAACCTGGCGGACCTTGATGACCTCTTGAATCTTGTACCGGCGTGGGCGCGGTTTGCGCGGCGGGCGGATGTCTTCGCTGTCATCTTCGTCGGCCACGGATTCGATCGAGTCGTCTTTCTCAGTCGCATCTGAACGGGCTTCGGTCTCTTCACCGTCTTCCGCTTCCGCCTCAACAGCCTCGGGTGCGGATTCTTCCGCTACAGCTTCTGATGTTGCTTCCTGTTCAGATGCATCTTCAGCGACTGGCTCTTGCGCGTCTTCTTCGACCGCATCGACTACAGGGTCTGCAACCTCATCAGCCGCAGGTTCTTCGACCGAATCCTCCGGCTCTTCAACCGGTGTTTCAGCGACAAGCTCGACCGGAGAGGTGCCTTCAGGCACAGACACATCTGCCGCCTCTTCACCTTCATCCAGGTCAATTGTTTCCATGCCGGTGGGCTCGTTCGAAACCTCAATCGACTCGACCGCATCATCGGATTTCACATCCGCGGCTTTGGTCCGCGACCGCGAGCGGCGCTTTTTCGGCTTGGATTCTTCCGCCTCATCACGCGCCTTCATCGCCTCAGCGTAGGCGCGTTCTTCCTCCATCAGCGCCTCACGGTCAGCAACAGGGATTTGATAGTAGTCAGGATGAATCTCGGAAAACGCGAGGAAACCATGCCGGTTTCCGCCATAGTCCACAAAGGCCGCCTGCAGGGACGGCTCAACCCGAGTTACTTTTGCAAGATAGATGTTGCCAGCAAGCTGGCGTTTGTTTTCGGACTCAAAATCGAACTCCTCGACCTTGTTTCCGTCAACCACCACGACACGGGTTTCCTCCGCGTGGGTGGCATCGATAAGCATTTTCTTAGCCATGTGTCCTTGGTGCACCGCGCCAAACGCGTTGTCCTTACCCGTCCGGGAGGACAGGCGCTTTTGGGGTGGTGTCTTGTCAGGGCGATATAGGACGGCGCGCGGCAGGGTCTGGCGCTTTGGCCCCCTGCCCGTACACTCAATCGTTGCGCGCGCGTCATCGCGGTTCTTCTCCGACAGGCGCGACTCTGGCCGCTGCCCGCCCATTTATTCCTTTCGCCCGCATCTGCGGGCTCAGGCGTTCTACTGCCCCATGGGGCACAATCGGTCTGCTTTGCGATGAAATACGATCACCTGCGGCAAAGCAGCGAAACTCAATGATTCGGGACTTAAGAGCGCAAAAATGGCTCGGCCCGTTCGGCTACAATAAAAGCAGTCCTGTGGAAAAGACAATGGGCAAACTACATCCCGCCCCTCCGAACTGGGCGCGGGATCGCTTCATCTGGCTTAAAATACCTCGGGGGGTGAATTGGCCTGCAAGGCCAAGAGGGGGGCTGGCCCCCCTCCCTTACAGATAATCCGAGCGTTGCAGCCCGTATTTCGCCATCTTCTCGTTCAACGTCCGACGCGGCAGGCACAGTTCATCCATAACAGATGCGATCGAGCCCTTGTGGCGACGCATCGTATTGTCGATCAGCATCCGCTCGAATGCTTCCACGTATTCCTTGAGCGGTTTGCCTTCAGTTGTCATGACCGGCTGCATTTCCTCGTGATCGGACATCAGTAGCGACGCAATCGTGCCCGAGCCTCGTCTGGATTGCAGAACCGCGCGTTCTGCAATGTTGATCAACTGACGCACGTTCCCCGGCCAAGGTGCCTGCAACAACTGAGCGGCCTCCTGAGCGCTCACCTGCGGCGCTTCGCAGCCGTATTCTTCCGAGAACTGTTCGCTCAGCCGGGTAAACAGCGTCAGGATATCCTCTCCACGCTGACGCAACGGCGGCATGGTGATCCGCAGCGCTGCGAGGCGATAGAACAGGTCAGGTCGCAGAACGTCTTCGCTTGTCTTACCCGCTTCCTGTAGGTTTGAAATTGCGATGATACGCGTTTCGGCCGGGGTTCCCTGATCGTTCATCACGCTCAACAGGCGTGCCTGAAGCGTATCACTCAGGGCCTCTACATCCTCCAGCACTAGGGTGCCACCACGCGCTTCTTCGATGGCGGGCAGTTGCGCGTCTTCGGGCATCATCGGGCCAAACAACCGCTTGGACAGAGCCTCTTCTTCCAGTGCGGCGCAGGATACCAGAACGAATTTCTTACCCGCCCGGCTGCCTACGGCGTGCAGCGCGTGCGCTACCAGAGTCTTGCCCGTGCCCGTTTCGCCGTCGATCAGTACATGACCGTCCGCCTGCCCCAGATCCAGAATGTCTTCGCGCAGACGCTCCATCACCGGGCTGGCGCCGATCAGTTTGTTCATGATCTGCGTGCCGCCAGACAGTTCGCGCCGCAGCGCACGGTTGTCCAGTGTCAACCGGCGCGCGTTGCTGGCACGTTTGGCCAGTTCTGACATGCGGTCCGGGTTGAACGGTTTTTCCAGAAAATCAAACGCACCTACGCGCATGGCTTCGACCGCCATGGGCACGTCGCCATGGCCGGTGATCATGATGACCGGCAGAGTGCTATCCGCCCCCATCAGTTTTTTTAGCAGCTGAATGCCGTCCATCCCGGGCATCTTGATGTCCGAGATCACGATGCCAGGATACTCCGGCCCCAACACCTTGAGCGCATCCTCGGCGCTGGCAAAGGTCTCCGTGTCATATCCTGACAGTGCCAGCCACTGGCTGATCGACTGGCGCATGTCCTGTTCGTCATCCACAATGGCGATCTTCATGGCCTGTGCCATAATCATTCCTCGTTATTCCGCGGCTTCAAGGCCGTCGCTTCCAAGTATCGGCAGCTGCATTTCAAACACCGCCCCGCCTTGGGGGCTGTTGCGGGCAGTCAGCCGTCCGCCATGGTCGTTCACGATCCCGGATGAGATGGCAAGCCCCAGACCAACCCCGTCACCGGGCTGTTTGGTAGTATAGAACGGTTCGAACAGGTTTTCGATGTTCTCGATTCCATAGCCATTATCGCGCACGGTCAGCACCGCCATATCACCTGCCGCCAGTATGATTTCGACATCCGGCTCGCTTACCGATTTGGTGGCGTCCAGCGCATTGCGCAAGAGGTTCACCATGACCTGCTCGATCCGCATCCGGTCTCCCATGACCAGCACCGGTTCGTCCGGCAAGATCTGGGTGATCTTCACATGCCGCTGCCGCAGCTGCGGTTCCATCATGGACAAGGATGCAGCCAGCGCTTCGCTAAGATTTACAGGGGAAAACGCGTCCGCTCCCTTGCGTGCATAGGACTTGAGCTGCCGGGTAATTGCCCCCATCCTCTCAATCAGCCCATCGATCCGCCCAAAACTCGCCAGCGCCTCTTCCGAGCGGTTGCGCCGCAACAACAGGCGCGCTCCGGCGAGATAGGTTTTCATTGCAGCCAGAGGTTGATTGAGCTCGTGACTGACGGCAGCCGACATCTCGCCCAGAGCCGCCAATTTCGAGCTCTGAGCCAGCGTCTGCTCGGCAACTTCCAGCGTCTTTTCAACCCGTTCCCGCTCAGCAATTTCCCGCTTTAGCCTTGTGTTCAATGCGCGAAGCTCTGCCGACTCGCGTTGGAACAAGGCCATGCGGAACGTGGCGCGGCGGCTAAGCGCGTAGAAGGTCAGCGCCAGAAGAATCGCAAAGCCCATGATCTCGAGCGCGATGACGCTGTTCACCTTCTCTCGAATCGACTGGTAGGTGGTGAACGACGTCATTTTCCATCCCCGGAACGGGATGCGCGTCTCCATCCGCATCACCGCTTCGCCCTGCAGGTACGCATCAGGCGGAAGCGCGGTCCAATCGGTCGTGGCGCGAATTGCACGCTGGATTGCGCCTTGCGGAGGCTGGCGCAGCATCGCGGCGTTTTCTTCAAGACCGCGCCATTGCGGTTCGGTGGTCAGAATGATGGCCCCTGTGCTGTCGGTCACCATCACCGCATCAGAGATACCGGCCCAGGCGCGTTCGAATTTCTGAAGGTCGACCTCGACCACGATGACGCCCAAAATCTCAGAGTTGGCTTCGATTCTGCGTGAATAGACAAAGCTGTATCCGCCAGACTCGGTCTGGATCACGGTAAAGATCGTCGAGTTCGAACGGATCGCGTCGATGAAATAGGGCGAGCTGCGATGCGCCTCGCCCAACCGCGCCCGGTCCGTTGCCGCGACCGAGCGTCCATCTCCATCCAACAGCATCAGCGACGCCGCGCCGATCTCTTCGACGAACGAGATCAAACGCTGAGTGGACAGCGAGAAGTCACTGGATTGCAGCGCAGAAATAAGCGTGGGATCGCGGGCCAGAAGCTGGGGAACGATGGCGTTTCTGCGCAGCTCGCTCAGCAGGTTCCCGGAATACAGGGCCAGACGCACCTCGGCGCGGTTGCGCGTGGACTCGGTAAAACGGTCGGTCAGCAGCCGGTTGGTCACATAAACCGTTGTGACCGTTGCGAACAGCAAAAGAAAGACCGCCGCCCGCAGCCGCCAACCCAATGGCGCGCCGCGGAGTGGTTTTGTCAGAAAGGACCAGCTAGAGCGAACTTCAGAACTCATCCCGGAAAGTTACGCGGGCTGAGGCTCAAGCTCAAGTCACGCCGGAGCAAGAACGCCAGACAATGCGCGGAACAATGCCGCCCCATCGGTGCCACCGTGACCTTCGTCTGCCGCGCGTTCGGGGTGTGGCATCATCCCCAGCACCCTGCGGTTCTCGGACAGGATACCGGCAATGTCGCCGACCGAGCCGTTCGGATTCTCGGTATAGGTGAACGCAATGCGATCCTGGTCTTTCAGTTTTGCCAGCGTCGCATCATCTGCGAAATAGTTGCCGTCGTGGTGCGCGATTGGGATACCGATCACATCGCCAGCGTTATAGCCTTCGGTAAAGGCGCTGTCGCTGGTTTCCACTTTCAGGCCGACCGTGCGGCAGATGTATTTCAGACCGGCATTGCGCAGCAGCGCACCCGGCAGGATGCCGGTTTCAGTCAGGATCTGAAACCCGTTGCAGACGCCAAAGGCGTAACCGCCGCGTTCCGTATGCTCGACGACGGCCTTGCAGATCGGCGATTGCGCGGCGATAGCGCCACAGCGCAGGTAGTCACCGTAGGAAAAACCGCCCGGCACACCAACGATGTCCACGCCCGCAGGCAGTGCGGCATCCTTGTGCCAGACCATATCGACCTGAAAACCCGCCTGTTCAAAAGCGACGGCCAGATCACGGTCACAGTTGGACCCGGGGAATACGATGACAGCTGCGCGCATGGCAGGCCCTCCTACGAGACAAAATCGGTGACCACGGCAACACCCGGCGGTGCTGGATGGTCGAAAGCGGCAAGTTCATCACTCACCTGATTCAGAGATATTTTTCGCGTCACGAGTGGGCTCAGATCAACAGACCCGCCAGAAATCAGCGAAACAAGTGAAGGATATCGCCAGCTTGGCATACCCCGCGTTCCATAGACAGCCAACTGACCCGAGTACAGAACGTCCATCGGCAGGGACATCTCGGCGTGATCGCCGGTTGGCATTCCGATCTGCACCATACGGCCCAGTTTCCGCAAGGACTTAAGAGCACCTACGGTGGTGGTTTCAATCCCCAACGCCTCAATCGCGACATGCGCACCGCCGCCGGTAATGTCCTTGACGGCCTGAGGCGCGTCAACGGTCGCAGCATTCACCACCGCGTCGGCGCCAAGGCTTTTGGCATAGGCCAGTTTGTCGTCGGCAATATCGACCACGACGACGCGCGCGCCCAGTGCCTTGCCCAGCAACAATGTCGAAATCCCAACGCCGCCGCCGCCGTATACGGCCAGCCATTCTCCGCCCTGCAACTGCGCGCGCCCGACCAGCGCTTGCCATGCAGTTGTAACACGGCACCCGAGCGCCGCAGCAATTTCAGGAGCTAGCGTATCGGGAAGCGCCGTCAGATTGGCATCTGCATGTGCTACAGCGATGTATTCGGCAAAGGCCCCGTCACATGTAAATCCGGGAACAACCTGATCAGCGCAAATCGTCTGATGGCCTTGCGCGCAGTCCGGGCAGTGACCGCAGGCCAGGATAAAGGGTGCGATCACCCTGTCCCCGACCTTCCAACGGCTGACACGCGGGCCGACTGCAACGACCTCGCCGCAGTATTCATGCCCAGGCGTCATGGGAAGCTCGACATCGGGGTCCGAGCCTGACCAGGCGTGCCAATCCGAGCGGCAAACGCCGCAGGCCAGCACACGGACGACGACGCCGTCTTCTGCTGGTTCCGGGTCAGCAACGGTCGTCAGCTCCAGGGGCTGACGGTAGGTGATCAGACGCGCAGCCCGCATCAGCTCAGACCAGTTCGATCTCGTAACGCTCGATGACGGTGTTGGCCAACAGCTTTTCGCACATCTCGGTGATGTCCGCCTCGGTCGCGCCGTCTGCCAGCTCAAGGTCGATGACCTTGCCCTGACGCACGCCTTCGACCTGATCAAAGCCCATGGCACCCAATGCGTGACGCACCGCCTCACCCTGCGGGTCCAGAACCCCGTTCTTGAGCATCACATGCACACGTGCTTTCATTCTCGCAACTCCAGCTGAGGGCCCAAGTTCGGACCCGTTCCGTTGCGCGGGGGATAACCTGCCGATGGGCGTTCGACAACCCTTGTCAGCACGCAGTTTGCCGCAGTCCTGCCAGATCAACCGCCCCCTGTGAGCCCCGGATAATGCTTGTCGATTGCGTCGAACGTGCCGGTCAGAACCATTTCCACGGCAACGGCGACCAGAATGATGGCCATAACCCGCGTGATTACGTTGATCATGGTTGGGCCAAAGAACTTGGAAATCGGGTCCGCAAACAACAATCCGACCCCAACAATGGCGCAGGCGATCAAGACAGCCGAGCCCAGTGTCACGATCTCGGCCCCATCTGACAGGGTATGGGCAAAGACAATCGTAGTCGCAATCGTACCCGGCCCGATCGTCAGTGGAATGGCCAGAGGCACGACGGCAATGTTGCTTTTCTTCTTGTGACCCTCTTCGGCTGCCTTCTGATCCCCTTGCGGCGGGTCAGAGGCGTTCAGCATGGACATCCCTACCCCCAGAATGATCAGGCCACCGGCGATCCGAAAGGACGGTATGTCGATGCCAAAGATCGCCAGGATTTCTTCACCAACGACAACTGAGATTAAAGCGACCGTCACAACGGTTCCGGTCACGACCAGCGCCACGCGTTTACGCTCGGCCGGTGAATAGCCTTCGGTCATGCTCAGAAAGATCGGGATTCCGTATAGCGGGTTGAAAATCGCCAGCAGAGCCGCGAGGAATTTCAGAAATACCGCCTGGTCGAACAATTCAGCCATTGATGTGGTCACCGTCCAATAGTTCCACCCGACAATGAGAGACAATTGAACTCACTGTCAATTTTGCCGCACAAAGAAAAAGCGCCGCGGGATTTTTCCGCGACGCTTTTGCTTGTTTGGTGACCGAAACAGCGATCAGTTGATCAGCGTCGGTTTATTCACGTTGCTCTGCGGCAGAACACCAAGACGGCGCGCGACCTCGGAATATGCGTCCGTCAGGTTGCCAAGGTCTCGGCGGAACACGTCCTTGTCCAACTTCTGGCCGGTTTCGATGTCCCACAGGCGGCAGCTGTCGGGGCTGATTTCATCCGCCACGATCAGGCGCTGGAAATCTCCGTCAAACACGCGGCCGATCTCAATCTTGAAATCGACGAGACGAATACCGACCGCCAGCATCACACCGCTCATGAAATCGTTGACGCGCAGCGCCAGGCTCAGGATGTCGTCCATATCCTGCTGACCGGCCCAGCCAAACGCGGCGATGTGTTCCTCGGTGACCAGCGGGTCACCCAAGGCGTCGTCCTTGTAGCAATATTCGACGATCGGACGCGGCAGCTGTGTGCCTTCGGCAATGCCCAGACGTTTTGAGATCGAACCAGCCGCATAGTTGCGGACGATGACCTCAAGCGGGATGATCTCGCAGTTACGCACCAGCTGTTCGCGCATGTTCAGACGACGAATAAAGTGCGTAGGCACGCCAATCTGGTTGAGGCCGGTCATGAAGAACTCGCTCAGGCGGTTGTTCAGCACGCCCTTACCGTCGATGACATCCTTCTTTTCCGCGTTGAATGCGGTGGCATCATCCTTGAAATACTGCACGATCGTGCCCGGTTCGGGGCCTTCATACAGAATCTTCGCTTTGCCTTCGTAGATCTTTTTGCGACGCGCCATGTGCCACCTTTCCGGTCCGGTGCGAGGGAATGAGTCCCTTCGCGTTGGCGCCCTCATAGTCCAAGCCCCCCTTTCCCGCAAGTTCAGCACGCCGAGAGGCTTTGACGCAGCGCAAATCCCTTGCACAGGCGCTCAGCTATGGTCATATCATCAGGAAACAGAATGTAATCCATGAGGTCCCCAACCAATGACCACTTTTGACGAACGCGAAAACGCTTTTGAGGCCAAATTCGCCCATGATGAAGAAATGCAGTTCAAGGCTCAGGCGCGCTGCAACAAGATGCTGGGCCTGTGGGCGGCAGAAAAGCTGGGCAAGACCGGCGACGAAGCGGAAGCGTATGCCAAAACCGTGGTGATCGCCGATTTCGAAGAGGCTGGCCACGAAGATGTGGTTCGCAAGGTATCGGGCGATCTGGGCTCGCTGTCTTCGGATGACGAGATCCGCGCCAAAATGGCCGAGCTTCTGCCCGAGGCCAAAGCACAGGTCATGAGCGAAACCGAGTAACCAATTATCCAACTCATGATCTTCATGAGTTTTATGAATTTGATTTGATGCCCCGGTCATGAGACACGGGGCGTCTCTATTTTTAACGGCCAAAAACGGCCCTTTGGGAATGCCCCATGACTAACGCGCTCAATAAACTCCTGGAAACAAAAGACGCTTTGCTGGCCGATGGGGCCACGGGCACGAACTTGTTCAACATGGGTCTGCAATCGGGTGACGCGCCCGAGCTGTGGAATGTCGAGGCTCCGGACAAGATCCGGGCCCTGTATCAAGGGTCGGTTGACGCAGGCAGTGACCTGTTCCTGACCAATACGTTCGGGGGCACCTCGGCGCGCCTGAAGCTGCATGATGCGCAAAACCGCGTTGGCGAGTTGAACCGGATCGGCGCTGAACTTGGCCGCGAGGTGGCCGATAAGGCCGGTCGCACTGTTGTTGTCGCCGGATCAGTTGGCCCGACAGGTGAGATCATGGAACCCGTCGGCAGCCTGTCCCACGAAGGCGCGGTCGAGATGTTCCACGAACAGGCCGAAGCCCTCAAGGCCGGCGGTGTCGATGTTCTGTGGGTCGAAACCATCAGCGCACCCGAAGAGTTCAAAGCCGCTGCCGAAGCCTTTGCCCTAGCCGATATGCCGTGGTGCGGCACCATGAGCTTTGACACTGCAGGGCGCACCATGATGGGTGTAACCTCGGCTGATCTGGCGCAACTGGTGGAAACCCTTCCAAACCCACCGATTGCCTTTGGGGCCAACTGCGGCACTGGTGCGTCGGACATTCTGCGCACGGTACTGGGCTTCGCGGCACAAGGAACGGAACGTCCCGTGATCTCCAAAGGCAACGCAGGCATTCCAAAATACGTTGACGGTCACATCCACTACGACGGCACACCCGAGTTGATGGGGCAGTATGCCGCCATGGCCCGGGATGCGGGCGCTACGATCATCGGCGGTTGCTGTGGCACCATGCCCGATCACCTTCGCAAGATGCGTGAGGCGTTGGACACAACCAGCCGCAGAACTCGCCCAACTCTGGATCAGATTACGGACGCGTTGGGCCCATTCTCGTCGGCTTCGGACGGCACCGAAGAGGGCGCGGCAGCGCCTGAGCGGCGCACGCGCCGCCGCCGTCGGGCTTAATCTGGTCAGCGCCCCTCGAAATTCGGGGGGCGTTTTTCCATGAAGGCCACCACCCCTTCGGCAAAATCGCGCGAACGTCCACATTCGCCCTGCAGATGGGCCTCGACCTCGAGTTGCTGTGGCAGCGTGTTGTCGTAGGTGCCGCGGATCGCCTTCTTGATCGCACCAAATGCAGCCGTCGGACCATTGGCCAGATACGCTGCGCGTTTGCGCCAATGGGCGTCAAACTCGGCATCAGGAATCGCTTCCCAGATCATCCCCCACTCATCCGCCTGCCGGGCGCTTATCTTGTCGGCAAAAAGGGCGGCGCCCATCGCCTTGGCAAAGCCCATCTGACGCGGCAGGAACCAGGTACCGCCCGCATCAGGCATCAGACCGATGCGTGAAAATGCCTGCAGGAAATACGCGCTTTCGGCAGCAATCACGACGTCTGCGCTTAGCGCTATGTTCGCCCCTGCCCCGGCCGCTGGACCATTGACGGCAGCGATGGTCGGAACCGGACAGTTATAAATGGATTCCAGCATCGGATCATATTCGTCGCGCAAGGTCCGCTCGATATCGAGCTTGCCGGTCGTCGATGAGTCGCCCAGATCCTGACCCGAACAAAACGCCTGTCCGGCACCCGTCAGCACGATGGCCCGCGCATGGCGGGCAGCGTGGGTCATCGCATGGGTGACCTCGGCCCGCATCTGAGCCGTCAACGCATTCATCTTGTCAGGTCGGTTCAGGGTCACCACTGCCAAATTGTCAGTGATTTCAAACCGTATCGCCTCATAATCCATGTAGTCCTCTCCCATGCTACGGCAGAAGACTGACTCAATTAGAGAGCAAGGGAAAGAAATACAGTAGGTCAGTCCTCGAGAATCTGACGCAGGCGCTCTTTCTCAGCGTCGCTGAGGCTATCTTTGGCCTCGGCCCCTGCAGCCTGCGACCGCTTTCGCAAAAAGCTCCACCCCATCGTAGCTGCAATCAGCAACATGATTGGTCCGGCCAGCCACAACATCAGATTTGACCCAGTGACGGTCGGCTTCAGCAGAACGTATTCACCGTACCGATCCACGATGAATGCAATCGCTTGCTCGTCGGTATCACCCGCGACCAACCGTTCCCGCAGCAGCAGGCGCAAATCACGGGCCAGTTCGGCGTTGCTTTCGTCAATGCTCTCGTTGCGGCAGACCAAACAGCGCAAACCGGTGCTCAGGTCACGGGCGCGCTGTTCCAGAACCGGGTCGTCCAACACCTCATCTGGTTGCACCGCGAATAGTGGCGATGCGATCAGGGCGAATATCAGGATCAGGCGTTTCATTCGGCAGGCACTCCACCGGACGGGGCCTTGCGCGCGCCAGCTGCGACGCGGAACCTGCGATCCGAAAGACTGATGAAGCCACCCAACGCCATCAGGATGCACCCGCCCCAAATCCAGTTCGCCAATGGTTTGATATAGGTACGCATGACCCAGCCCCCATCGGCCTGCTGGTCACCGATCACGACGTACAGATCACCCAGGAAACGATAGTCAATCGCGGCCTCAGTAGTGGGCATCCGCGCGACGGGGTAGTTTCGTTTTTCCGGGTGCAGCGTACCCATGGAGCGACCATTCTTCTCAACCCGCACATCCGCCGTGGTCGAGAAATAGTTGGGTCCCTCCACCTCGCGCACATCTTCCAGTGTCAGGGTGAATTGGCCGACCTTGAATGGCTCGCCGGGTTGCGCGACGCGGATGTCTTCGACTTCCCACGCTGTCAGACCGGCGATAGCGAAAATGGTGACACCAAGACCGGTATGCGCGACGGCTTTGCCCCAGTCTGCCCCGGGCAGTCGGAACAGGCGTTTGAGGCTGCCATTGCGGCCAGTACGGCTCCACAAATCAACAGCAGCACCGAAGGTAATCCATGCCCCGAGGAACAGACCAACGGGTCCAAGCGCACTGCGCCCGGTCTGCATGGCCCAGACCAGCACGGCCAATGCGACAGAGAGGATGAAGACGTAGCGCAGAGAATACGCGGTCTTGCCCAATTTGCCTCGCTTCCATGGCAACATGGACCCGATCGGCAGAGCAAGCCCCAACGCCACCATGAACGGCGTGAACGCGGCGTTGAAAAACGGTGCCCCAACCGAGAGCTTTCGATCAAACGCCATCTCGGCCACCATCGGCCACATGGTGCCGAAGAACACGACAAAGCAGCTAACCGCCAACAGGATATTGTTCAGCACAAGCGCGCTTTCACGGCTGACCATGCTGAACACGCCTTTCGCTTCCATCGCTTGCGCGCGGGCAGCAAACAGGGTCAGCGCGCCGCCGATGAAGACCACCAGGATCATCAGGATAAAGACGCCCCGTTCAGGGTCCGTTGCAAAAGCGTGCACGGATGTCAGCAGGCCCGAGCGCACGATAAACGTGCCAATCAACGAGAATCCAAAGGCAATGATCGCCAGCAGGATGGTCCAGCTTTTCAGCGCTTCGCGCTTTTCGACCACGATGGCCGAATGTAGCAACGCGGCGGCCAGTAACCAGGGCATGAACGAGGCATTCTCGACCGGATCCCAGAACCAGAAGCCACCCCAGCCCAGTTCGTAATAGGCCCACCAGGACCCCAGCGCGATGCCGATGGTCAGAAACACCCAAGCAGCCAGAGTCCATGGGCGCACCCAGCGTCCCCACGCCGCATCCACACGCCCTTCGATCAGGGCTGCGACTGCAAAGCTGAATGCCATGCTGAGCCCCACGTATCCCAGATACAAGAACGGCGGGTGGAAGGCCAAGCCGGGGTCTTGCAGCAATGGGTTCAAGTCACGCCCATCAAACGGGGCAACAATCAGGCGATCAAACGGGTTCGAGGTGAATAGGATGAACGCAAAGAACGCCACCGCGATCATCGACTGAACCGAAAGAACGCGTGCTTTCAGCGTCGGAGGCAACCCGCCCCCAAAGAACGCGGCCATCGCGCCGAACAGGCTGACAATGAGAACCCACAGCAGCATCGAACCCTCGTGGTTTCCCCATGTCCCGCTGACCTTGTACAGCATCGGCTTGGCCGAATGGCTGTTTTCCACCACGATGCGCAATGAGAAGTCCGAAGTCACGAAAGCCCAGACCAGCGCACCGAAGGAAAATGCGACCAGCAGGAACTGCAGAATTGCCGCCGGTTCAGCAAAACTCATCCAACCGGCCCATCGTTTTGACGCACCGATGAGGGGCACGATCGATTGCACGATGGCGACAAGAAACGCGAGGATCAGAGCGAAATGGCCGAGTTCTGTAATCATGCCCCCGGATATAATCCGGTTGCGGGGCAAGCACCAATCACTTTCGACCTCGCGCCCCGAACATAGTGTCGCGGGTCAGGCCCCGCGATTGCGCCTCCAATGTTCAAGCGCGGCGTTCGTGTCCGGCCGCTCTGCTTGCTGGGCTAACTCGGTGTCGGAACCGGGATTTGCCGACCCGATCACATCGCGCCGCAACCCTTCCAGGGTTTTCAAATTCTCAACGACCTGAGGCGTACGCATCATCGTCGCCGAGATCTCGCGCTGTAGATCCTGCACTTTGGCCTGATGACGCGCGCCGAAGTAGAAGGAGACAATCACACCCAACAGCCACCACAATGGCTCGGGCACCAATGCGATCCCTTGCATACGGGCGGAAAACCACACGGGATCAACCATCGCTGCGACAAACAAACCAAGTGTTCCCAGTGCCATTGCAGGCCGCGGCAACCTGTTCAAACCGTCCACAAAGCGATTGAATCTGCTTTTCTGGCCCAGCTGGAACTCTGCACCAAACTGTTCGACCGCCTGCCGCCGAATCGCAAGAGCCCGTTGGGCTTGGTACTCGGCATTTTCCCGAAAAACTTCAGCCGTTTCCCGGACGATGTTCCGGTCGTTTCCGAATAAAAATGCCAATACCCCTGAGATCAATCCCACCCCGAAACCCTCCGTTGAAACTCTGCGTCCGATAAATGGTAAGTGGGCGACAGGAACTCTTCCGCACGCTTGATCCAGCCACCTTTTCCCCCGACCCGGCTGCGGGCGTATTTCCGCGAGGATGGCCGGCGATCGGCAAGGCGAAAGTAGTAGTTCCGCCGCGCAATCCCGTATGCATCGGCAAAGGTTACAGGATCGCGGTCCGCTGCACGTCGGCAGGCCCGGGCAGTCTGCGGGCCTACAACTCCGTCAACCGCAATCTGGAACCCCATGTCACGCAGCAGGCGCTGAAGGATGCGCACCGCCTGAGTGCCGGCATTGACGTACATATCGAAAACCGAAGGCTGCACGACCTCGGGCAACAGCCCCAACCGGGGTTTCTCGAAATAATGCCGCACGAAAATATCGACGGCCTGAGCTTTGCTCAGTCGCCGTACGTCCAGCCGATCAATCACCCCATCGCCGGACAGGTCCAACCCCAAGCGTCGCATCGTGTGTTCGGTAACACCGTATTTCGTAGCACCGCCCGGGTCATCTGGATCATCCACATAGCCGCCTTCGCGACCCACAATCTCATCCGCGATTTGCCGTACCGTTTGCATGACGCCCCCTCAGCCTGATGTGTGGGGAAACCGTCCTTTGATCCGGTTAATATCCGCAAACGTGTAAGGGCGTTGCCCGGCCAACCCGCGCAACGCCCCGGCTACAGACTTACAAACACAAAGCTGCGTTTAGCTCTGCTCATCCCCTTTGTAGACGCCCTGCTCTTTCAGAGCATCCATGACCTCTTTCGGCATATATGTTTCGTCGTGTTTGGCTAAGATTTCAGTGGCTTCAAATACACCGTTAACATATGAACCTGTGCCAACCATACCCTGGTTTTCCGAGAACAGATCCGGCAGCACCCCGGTAAATGCCACAGGGACGCTTTCGCCACCGTCGGTGACCACGAACCGCACAGTCTCACCCTGGCCACGAACGATCGATCCCTCTTCGACCAATCCGCCAATACGGAACACCTCGGACGGCGCGGGCGGTTCTGCGATGACCTGGCTAGGAGAGCGGAAGAAGTTGATGCCGTCCCGCATCGCATACCCAATCAGCGCCGTCGACAGTGCCAAAGCGACAGCTGCCAGCATGATAATCTGAACTCGACGACGTTTCTTGAGCGTTTTCATACCGTCCTCACGGGAATAGTGGGGCCATCATGAGGCCCCGGGTTTCATCCTCACCTAACATCAGGTTGGCGTTCTGCAAGGCTTGCCCACTGCTACCTTTTGTCAGGTTATCCAGCGCCCCGATCACGATGGCACGGCGTTCAATCCGGTCGCCCACGACACCGATGTGGCAGAAGTTCGACCCCCGTACGTGGTGGGTGGAAGGTGCCTCGCCAAAGGGCAGCATCTGGATAAAGGGTTCGTTTTCATAGGCTTTGGCCAGCGCCTCGTACACGCTGCTCGGGTCACCTTTGACATAGGTGGTCGCCAGAATGCCGCGGTTGGCCGGGATCAGATGGGGCGTGAATTGCACGTGGACGGTCCGCCCGGCCAAAGCCGAGAACTCCTGATCGAACTCACCCAGATGCCGATGGGTTCCGCCGATGGCATAGGCATTGTAGCCCTCGCTCAGCTCAGCGTGCAGAAGGTTTTCTTTCAGTGACCGCCCTGCCCCTGAGACCGCGCATTTCAGGTCGAGCACGATGTCGTCCAAATCGATGACGCCAGCCGAGATCAGTGGCCGCAGTACGTACTGCCCCGTCGCCGCATTGCAGCCCGTGCCCGCGACAAGGCGGGCATTCCGAATGTCTTCCCGATAGAACTCGGTCAGGCCGTACACGGCCTCTTCCTGCTGCTCCAACGCGGCATGCGGGTTTCCGTACCACTTTTCGTATTCGTCCGGATCGCGCAGCCGGAAATCGGCTGACAGATCGATGATCTTCAGAGACTTTGGCAGATCGCGGATGACTTCTTGGCTGGTCTTGTGCGGCAGGGCGCAGAAACACAGGTCGATCTGCGAAAAATCAATCTCGGAGATTTTGCACAGATCCGGCAGGTCCATATGCCGAAGATGCGGAAAAACCTGCGCCATCGACTGGCCCGCTTTGCGTTCGGCCGCCAGCGCGACAATGTCCATATTGGGGTGCTCGGCGATCAGCCGCACCAGTTCGGCGCCGGTGTACCCAGATGCGCCCAGAATTGCGATTTTGTGGGTCATGTCAGACCTCTTGTTTCAGTGTGTCACAGAGTACGACCGCCGATGTGACGGTCGATAAATTACGGGATCGGTTCGGCGTCGTCCTTGACCTAAGTCAGGCGGCCTCGAAGGTGATTTGTCGTCGGAGGAACTGCGTTGCCCGGTCGCTCACAAAATCGGGTTTGCCGGTGGTCAGAAAACCACCGCTCCCATCACCTTGCATGTTGGGGTGTCGTTGCAGGTAATCCGCAAGACTTTCTGCCACCAGATCACCTTGGCTGAACACCTGAACATCGGGGCCTAGCGCCTGCTGAAACGTCTCGGCCATCAGCGGGTAATGCGTGCAGCCCAAAATTGCCGCCTGCGGTTCCGGCATCTTACGCTTCAGTGCGTCCACATGAGATCGCACGAGCGCTTCGGCCAGAATCATATCACCGTCTTCGATCGCGTCGACAACACCGCCGCAGGCCTGCGCCTCGACATCCACCCCAATGGCGCGAAAGGCCAGTTCACGCTGAAAAGCGCGGCTGGAAACGGTCGCCGGAGTAGCAAACAAAGCGACGTGTTTGACCGCAACCTCACGCGGCGGGCTGTTGTCGCCCCATTCCCGCTCGGTCAGAGCTTCGATCAGGGGAACAAAGACGCCCAGCACCCGTTTGCCCTCGGGCACGCCTTCTTCCTGCATCCTACGGAGCGCAGCAGCACTGGCCGTGTTACAAGCCAGAATCACCAGGTCGCAACCCCGGTTCCAAAGGTCGCGGACAGCACTTCGTGTCAGATCATAAATGTTCTCGGCATCCCGCACGCCGTAAGGCGCGTGTGCACTGTCCGCAAAATACAAAAAATCAACGTCCGGCAGACGTTTCTGCGCGGCGTTCAGGACAGTCAGACCGCCCAGACCAGAATCAAAGATACCTACTGCCATTTGCCCCTTCAGGCGCGATGCCGTTCCTCAAATTCATAGCCGTAGTCATAAGACTTCAACGGCTTCGGAGACAGCTCATACGTGGCTTTGCGCAAGAAATCCATCATCTTGCGCGTATCCTTGGACAACGGGTCCAGAACATCGCGGCCAATGGGCTTGCCAATCACCACATCGACCGGTGTATCAACGCGTTTTTTGAATTCCTTGATCAGCAGGCCCATACGCAGCGTGTTGTGCAAATGGCTGGCGATCTGAAACAGACGCGAGGTGTGGCCGTCAAAGAAAACGGGCACCACAGTCGCATTCGACTTGGCCACCATACGCGCCGTAAACCCGCGCCACCCCGGATCCATCGGGTGCGAAAACGGCTTTACACCTGTGCTGACCGTACCGCCCGGGAAAATCCCGATGGCTCCGCCTTCTCCCAGATAGTTCAACGCGGTTTTTCGAGTTTCTAGGTTCAGTTTCATCGCCTCTTTCGTCTCATCAAACGAAATGGGCAGGATGATGCGGTTGATATCTTCGGCCTTGCGAAACACGCGATGCGCAAGAATGCGAAAGTCGCCTCGGGCTTCGGATAGCATATGGCCCATCATCAACCCGTCCAGAATGCCATACGGGTGGTTGGCGATCAGGATCACGGGGCCTGTCTTTGGAATGTTCGACAGCGCCCCATCCACAACGTTCAGCGAAAGGCCATAACGTTCCACCATGACCGACCAGAAATCGCGACCATTCGCGATCTCTTGCTCATACCCGTCCGCGCGCTTGATCAGGCGCAGTCGGCCGGTGGTGTTCTCCATCAGCCGAATGACCATGCGTCCACCCTTGGTTTCGGCGGAATAGGCATAAGAGATGTCACGAGCGACGTGGCGGGGCGAAGGCATTGAGTACTCCGGTTGTTGGCATTTGCTAGATAATAGCAAGTGACAATTTTGCCTAGCTTTCGTGACAGCCTTGTGACGGGTTATTCCGCCGCAGCGCGCAATTCCGGTCCTCCGTTCCGAATGGTTGCCAGCAGTTCTTCGCGTCTTTTTGCGGCCTTAGCCTCATTCCCGCGAAGCACCGGCCCAAAGCCGCGTATGTCCAGCGGCAATCGGGCCAAAGCGACGACGGCATCACGCGTTTGCGCTGTAACCAAGGGCGCTATCTCTTTGATGTCGCGCTCATATTGCCTGATCAAAGCACGTTCCATCCGTCGCTCGGCGCTGTACCCAAAAATGTCGAACGGCGTACCACGCAGGACTTTCATCCGCGAAAGCAGTTTGAGCGGGCCTAACATCCACTCGCCGAACGCGCGCTTGCGGGGACGTCCGTCACCGTCCTTGCCGCCCAAAATCGGTGGCGCAAGGTGCAGGGTCATTTTGAAGTCCCCGTCGAACTCGGCCTTGGCCTGTTCGCGGCTGCGCTGCAACAGGCGCGCGACTTCGTACTCATCTTTATAGGACAGCAGCCTATGATACCCTCTTGCGACTGCTTCTTTGACGGCCTCATCCTCGAACCCGTCAACCAGCTTGCGATACCGCTTGGCCAGGCGCGCGCTCTGATACTCAGTCAGGTGGTTCGCCCGGAACTCGATAACCTGTTCCAGTGTTTTGGGCAGTTCGGTCAGTTTCGGGCTGAGGATCGCGCTCACCTCCTTTGGGTGCAGCACTGCCCATCGACCAATGTCAAACGCGCGTTTGTTGCGTTCGACAGCGGTTCCGTTCAGCTCAATCGCTTGAAGCACTGCTCCGTGGCTGATCGGCAGCAGCCCGCGTTGCCAGGCCGCGCCAAAGACCATCATGTTGGAATAGATCGAGTCTCCCATCACCGCGCGGGCCAGATCGGTGGCGTCGAACAGCGACAGATCGTCTTTCAGCCGCGCCTGCAACGCCAGCTCAAGCCGATCACCGGGGATTTGGAAGTTGGTGTCACGGGTAAAGTCCCCCGTGACCGTTTCGTGGCTGTTCACGACGGCACCGGTTTGCCCCGTGCGCGTCAGCCCGAGGGTCTTTGCCCCGGCCGAGACGACAAGATCGCCCCCGATCAGCGCATGGGCCTCGCCCGTTGCAACTCGAATGGCACTGATGTCTTCCGGTTTGTTGGCCAAACGACAGTGAATGTGGACGGCGCCGCCCTTTTGAGCCAGTCCCGCCATCTCCATCATCCCGGCACCCTTGCCGTCGATTTGCGCAGCCTGCGCCAGCACCGCACCCAGAGTGACCACTCCGGTCCCACCGATGCCGGTAATGACCACGTTATGCGTGCCGTTGATCACCGGCAGTTCCGGCATCGGCAGGTCAGGAAGGTCAATCTCGGTCGTGGCTTCTTTGCGGATTTTTGCCCCTTCCAACGTCACAAACGACGGGCAAAACCCTTTCAGACAAGAGAAATCCTTGTTGCAGCTGGACTGGTCGATGGCGCGTTTACGCCCCAGTTCGGTCTCTTTGGGAACGATCGAGACACAGTTCGACTGAACGCCACAATCGCCGCAGCCTTCACAGATGTCCGAGTTGATGAAGACCCGCTTATCCGGGTCCGGGAATGTACCCCGCTTTCTGCGGCGGCGTTTCTCGGCTGCGCAGGTTTGCACGTAAACGATGACCGAGACGCCTTCGATCTCGCGGAACTTTTTCTGAACGTTCATCAATTCTGCGCGTTCAAAGGTCTCAACACTGGACGGCAGCGCCTTGAAGTTGATATCTTCTTTTTCGTCGTAGACCAAAGCGACATGGCGTACTCCCATGGCTTTGACCTCAGCCACAATCCGCTCGGCTGTCAGATCACCTTCGTTATCCTGACCACCGGTCATGGCAACCGCGTCGTTGAACAGGATTTTAAAGGTGATGTTGGTCCCGGCTGACAGTGCCGCACGGATCGCTTGAACACCCGAGTGGTTATAGGTGCCGTCACCCAGATTCTGGAATACGTGATCGGTGGTCGAGAACGGTGCCTCACCGATCCAATTCGCACCCTCTCCGCCCATCTGGGTGAAACCAGTGGTTTCCCGGTCCATCCACTGGACCATATAGTGGCAGCCGATCCCT
The DNA here is from genome assembly GCF_056539265.1 of Ruegeria sp. BC3. Classification (NCBI taxonomy): domain Bacteria; kingdom Pseudomonadati; phylum Pseudomonadota; class Alphaproteobacteria; order Rhodobacterales; family Roseobacteraceae; genus Ruegeria; species Ruegeria sp. BC3. Next base: position 374,993 of record NZ_JBQFUP010000001.1, on the reverse strand, counting down.
GCATAAGCTCGGCTGCCTTCGGGTAATTTGGTCGAACTGTTATGCGGACAACCCGAACAGAAATACGGCAGACGCGTTGCAATTTCCTCGGCATTGTCGGCTCGGCGGGCTTCGGACAGTTTGGCCATCCCGGCGCGAACACCATCGGTGTCACGGCCTTCTTCGATCAGAATATCACCGAGTTTTTCGGCAATCATGATCGGGTCAAGGGCACCGCGCGTCGGGAACAACTCCTCGCGGTGCAGCGTCCCTGCTCCGCCCTTGTACCAACCGTAAACACGACGGCCTCGGCGGTCGTCAAAGATGGCTTCCTTGACCTGTACTTCGATCAGTTTTCGCTTTTCTTCAACGATAACAATCAGGTCTAAGCCTTCGGCCCAATCATGGAACCCTGCCATGTCCAGAGGGAAGGTCTGGCCAATTTTGTAGGTGGTGATCCCTAACCGCTCGGCCTCGGCCTCGTCGATATTCAGCAACGACATGGCGTGGGTCAGATCCAGCCAGTTCTTACCCGCCGCGACAAACCCGATCTTCGCGCCCGGCTTGCCCCAGACGCGTTTGTCCATCTTGTTGGCGCGCGAGAACGTCTCGGCCGCGAAGCGTTTATAGTCAATGACCCGGGCTTCCTGCAGATGGGGCGTGTCGCCCAGACGAATGTTCAAACCGCCCTCGGGCATGTCGAACTCGGGCACCACAACGCTCATGCGATCCGGGCTGCCATCGACGACCGAGGTGACCTCGATCGTGTCCTTCATCGTTTTCAGACCGACCCAGACGCCCGCAAACCGGCTGAGCGCGAACCCGTAGATGCCGTAGTCCAGGATTTCCTGCACACCAGCCGGGCTGACGACGGGCATATACATATCGACCAGCGACCACTCGGACTGATGCAGAACGGTCGAGCTTTCGCCGGTATGGTCGTCGCCCATAGCCATCAGGACGCCGCCATGTTTGGCAGTGCCAGCCATGTTTGCGTGGCGCATAACATCGCCAGAGCGGTCCACACCCGGCCCTTTGCCGTACCACAGGCCAAATACACCGTCGAACTTACCATCGCCCCGCAAACCAGCCTGCTGGCTACCCCAAAGCGCCGTGGCTGCAAGGTCTTCGTTCAATCCGAACTGAAAGGTGACATCACTTTCGGCGAGTTGCTTCTGCGCTCGCATCATCTGCTGATCAACAGCACCCAGCGGCGACCCTCGGTATCCGGTAACCAAACCTGCCGTGTTCAGGCCAGCATCCCGGTCGCGCGCCTTTTGCATCAGCATCAACCGCACCAGCGCTTGTGTGCCGTTCAACAGGACCGGGTTCTTCTCAAGGTCGAAACGGTCATTCAGTGATATTTGTGGCTGACTCATCAGACGCCTCCCCTCGTCAGATCAGTGTGCTTCATTCCTTTGCAGTTTAGGTCAAAAATGCTGACCTGTATAGCGTCTGCTGCACAGTTATTGTAACCTTTCAACTGTTTGAATGTAGAACTTGTTACCTATTTCATATAGGGCTTCGGAAGGATAACGAAAGTTGCGGCGATGGATTGGGACAAGCTAAGGATATTTCACGCGGTTGCTGATGCTGGCAGCCTGACTCACGCAGGAGACAAGCTGAATCTGTCTCAATCGGCAGTCAGCCGCCAAATCAGAGCGCTTGAAGAGTCGCTTGATTCGACCCTGTTTCACCGCCACGCCCGAGGACTGATCCTGACCGAACAAGGTGAGCTGTTGTTTGACGCAACGTCCGCCATGTCCAAACGTCTGGACGCCGCGGCCGCCCGCATTCGCGACAGTGAAGAAGAAGTATTCGGTGTGTTGCGGGTCACGACGACCTTTGGTTTCGGAACGCTCTGGCTGGCCCCGCGCCTGCCGAAACTATACGAGCAATACCCCGATCTCAACATCGACCTGATGCTGGAAGAGCGTGTTCTGGATCTTCCCATGCGCGAGGCCGACGTCGCGATCCGCATGAAAGAACCCAGCCAGGCCGATCTTGTCCGCAAGCGCCTGATGACTGTGCAGATGCAGTTGTATGCAACGCAAGAGTATCTGGAAGAACACGGCAGCCCGGCCACGCCCGAAGAGATTTCGAAACACCGGCTGATTTGCCAGACGCCCTCGGCACCTCAGGTTGGTGCCAGCGCGATGATGGTTCGGCATCTGATGACATATAACCCGACCTCGTTGCTGACGGTGAATAACTACTTCGGCGTCTTGCAAGGGGTACTGCACAACCTCGGGATCGGTGTGTTGCCGGACTACGTGACGCAGGACTTCCCGCATCTCGTGCCGGTCCTATCGGACATCGAAACCGCCGATGTTCCTGTCTATCTGGCCTACCCGGAAGAATTGCGCCATTCCAAGCGCGTCGCGGCCTTCCGCGACTTTGTTCAGGATGAGATTGTTGCGCAACGCAAGCAACTGAAACAAATGGGAAAACTATAGCTATGCGTAAATAGCATAGCGGACATGTTCAGCGATCAGTCTTAAAACCCTTGATCGTTCACAGACTGCTCCCTAAATCAGCACTCGAAGGCGGTGATGCTGAAACGCTCATCATCTTCATACCTCCCTGTTGGACTTCGGCCGAGCTTAGTGCTCGGCCTTTTTTTTGGTCTTTGCTCTGATTTCGCGCCCCGATGGGTGAAACATCTGGGAAAATCCGGCACTTAGTCCTATGATCACGCAAAAATCATCAAGACTTAAGGTCGAGGACAGATTCGATGTTTCACCTCACTCGCCTGTTAATGGCGTTGTTTTCCGTTGCTTTATTATCAGGGCCAGTGCTTGCGCAACAAAGCAGCACCACCAGCACACCAGCCCCTGTAACGATCCCCGAAGATCTGACGCCCGAGCAGGTGGATGATCTGGTCGCGCGCATGTCCGACGACCAAGTTCGCGCGATCCTGCTGGAAAGACTGGACGCTGTTGCAGCCAAACAAGCCGAGGCGACACCTGCACGGCGTGGCGTCATTCAGGCAACCACTGAAACTGTCAACAGCATGGTCGCGTCCTGGCTGGATGTGATCCGTAAAGTTCCCGTTTTGATTACCGCTCAGATCGAAGCGTTCTCTAATTTTGGGAATACCTTCGGCGCTAATGGCCTGATGACGCTGTTCGGCTTTACCTTTCTTGCCCTGGCGATCGGGTACGCGGCCGAGAATCTCGTCGGCCTTTGGACCCGCCGCTGGGTCCATGTGATAGACGGTGACGCTTCTTCGGATTTGCGCGGTGCCGTGACCTTTCTGTTCAAGCGGTTCGTGTTCGAATTCCTAGGTCTGCTGGTCTTTTATTACACACTGGTTTTCGTCGGTCGGCGGTTGCTGGACGAACAACAGATCGCTCAGGCAGCGCCGTTCGTCTTTTTCCTGATCTGGTTTCCCCGGTTGGGCGCTGCGATTTCTCGCTTTATCTTGGCACCCAAACAGCATCGTCTGAGACTGGTGAACATTGACGATCATTGGGCAAAATACCTGCATCGGAACCTGATCGGGCTTTTCTTGCTGATCGGCTTCACCATGTTCATTCTGGACTTCAACGCGTTGAACGGCGTACCGCCCGGTGAATCTCGCCTTGGTTTCTGGCTGAATACGGCGATCCACATCTATGTCGGCCTGATTGCGTGGCGGGCCCGTGAAGGCCTGTCCGATATGATGCGCGGGTCGGACCCCGACCGCACAAAGTTCGACGAAGAGGTTGCGCGTCTCTATCCCTACTTTGCGATCGGTGTGTCAGCCGGCACCTGGCTGCTGGTCGAGTATCTGGCCGCACAGCGCAACCCGGCAATTTTTGCTCTGCTCGCGCATGGGGCACATTTCATCACCATGTTCTGGCTGCTGATCGCGCCTGCCCTGGATACCCTGATCCGGGGTCTGGTGCGGCACCTGCAGCCTCCGATGCTGGGCGATGGTCCCGTGGCGGAGCGTGCCTATAAGTCGACCAAACGCAGCTACATTCGTATCGGCCGCGTTCTTGCTGGCATCTTTGTCATTCTCATGATTGCCGATGCCTGGGATCTGGATCTTCAGGAAATTGCCGGCGGACGTTCGGATTCCGGCAGTGAAGTGATCCAGTTCTTCATCATCATCGCGATTGGCTACATCCTGAACGAAATTGTTTCGCTCTGGATCAACCGCCGTCTGGCAAAAGAACAGACAGCGGCAGAACAGAGCCCAGACGAAGAAGCTGGCGAAGGCGGTGGTTCCGGTGGCTCGCGTCTGGCAACGGTCCTGCCGTTGCTGCGAGTGACCGCTCAGGTTGCGATTGCGGTCATCTTCGCCCTGCTCGCCCTTGGTGCTTTGGGTCTGGACATCACGCCGCTTCTGGCCGGTGCTGGTATCCTGGGTCTGGCCATCGGTTTTGGTGCGCAGAAACTGGTATCGGATATCGTGGGTGGCATTTTCTTCCTGATCGACGACGCCTTCCGTGTCGGTGAATACGTGGATGTGGGCGGCACCACTGGTACGGTCGAGAAAATCTCGATCCGCTCGATGCAACTGCGTCACCATCGCGGACCGGTACACACCATCCCATACGGCGAGATTCAGAAGCTGACCAACTACAGCCGTGACTGGGTCATCATGAAGCTGAAGTTCACCGTTCCGTTCGACACTGATCCAAACAAGGTCAAAAAGATTTTCAAGAAGATCGGTGCCGAGATGATGGAGGATGAGACCCACAAAGATGGCTTCCTGCAGCCCTTCAAGTCTCAGGGCGTGTTCGACTTTGACGATGTCGGCATGATCATCCGCGGCAAGTTCATGGCCAAACCGGGTAAACAGTTCACCCTGCGAAAGGAGATCTTCAACCGGGTCAAGGCAGCGTTCAAGGAAAACGGCATCGACTTTGCCCGCCGTGAGGTGCGCGTTGCGATCCCCGGACTGGAAGACGCCGATAACCTGACCGAAGATCAAAAAGCAGCAATTGGTGCCGCGGCAGGCGATGCCGTCGCGCAGCAAGCCCAACAGCAGGAAGAACAGAAGTAACTTTACGGAACGAGCGGTCCTTACGGGTCGCTCGTTTTCCTTTGCTTATTAGTATTTGCCCCGGCGGGCACTGCTTGGCCATTCCGGTCAGCATCGGGCCACCTTCCCCGAAGTTCTTCACCCAATCGACTGACTTATTTGCCCCGCTTGGCGGTTCTGACGTGCCTGCGCCCTCTTGACCCTTCCCACTGGCGCGCCCTTGCCGTAAAAGGCCCGCAATCTCGGCCACCCTTGGACAAGGACAGACGATGCAAGAGCCCGCCATCACCCCGGATCTGATTGCTGCACACGGGCTTAAGCCCGAAGAATACGACATGATCCTCGAGATCATCGGGCGCGAGCCGACATTTACCGAACTCGGCATCTTCTCGGCCATGTGGAATGAGCACTGTTCCTATAAGTCCTCCAAGAAATGGCTGCGCACCCTGCCCACCTCGGGCCCTCAGGTGATCTGCGGTCCCGGTGAAAACGCAGGCGTTGTCGATATTGGTGATGGTCAGGCCGTTGTCTTCAAGATGGAAAGCCACAACCACCCTTCGTATATCGAGCCCTATCAGGGTGCAGCGACCGGCGTGGGCGGCATACTTCGCGACGTCTTCACCATGGGCGCGCGGCCGATAGCCTCGATGAACGCTCTGTCATTTGGTGAGCCCGGTCACCACAAAACCCGCCAACTGGTCAACGGCGTGGTCGAAGGCATCGGCGGCTACGGCAACTGTTTCGGCGTACCTTGTGTCGGTGGCGAGGTCCGCTTTCACCCGGCTTACAACGGCAACTGCCTGGTAAACGCGTTCGCCGCGGGTCTGGCCGACAGTGACAAGATCTTCTACTCGGCCGCTTCGGGCGTCGGGATGCCCGTCGTCTATCTGGGTGCCAAAACCGGCCGCGACGGTGTAGGCGGCGCAACTATGGCCTCGGCGGAATTCGACGATACGATCGAAGAAAAACGCCCCACAGTTCAGGTCGGCGACCCCTTCACCGAAAAGCGCCTGATGGAGGCGACGCTGGAGCTGATGCAGACCGGTGCCGTGATCTCGATCCAGGACATGGGGGCTGCTGGCCTGACCTGTTCCGCCGTTGAGATGGGCGACAAAGGCGGCTTGGGCGTGCGTCTGGACCTCGAGAACGTTCCACAGCGTGAAGAGAACATGACCGCCTACGAAATGATGCTGTCGGAATCTCAGGAACGCATGCTCATGGTCCTCAAGCCCGAGCTTGAGGCCGAAGCCCGCGCGGTGTTCGAGAAATGGGACCTAGATTTCGCTATCGTCGGTGAAACGATTGCTGAGGACCGTTTCCTTATCGTCCACAATGGTGAAGTTAAAGCCGATCTGGTCCTGTCGAAACTGTCCTCGACTGCGCCTGAATATGACCGCCCATGGGTTGCAACGCCCGAGGCCGAAGAGCTGGCCGAGGTCCCGCAGATCGACCCAATCGACGGTCTGCGCGCCCTGCTCGCTTCTCCCAACTACGCGGGCAAGCAGTGGGTCTATGAACAGTATGACACCATGGTCATGGCGGATACCGGCCGCACACCGGGTCTGGGCGCTGGAATGGTGCGCGTGCATGGCACTGACAAAGCGCTGGCCTTTACCAGCGACGTGACCCCGCGCTACGTCCGTGCCAACCCGATTGAGGGCGGCAAGCAGGCCGTGGCCGAGGCCTATCGCAACCTGACCTCTGTTGGGGCCAAGCCGCTGGCCACCACCGACAATCTGAACTTCGGCAACCCCGAAAAACCTGAAATCATGGGTCAATTCGTTGGCGCGATCAAAGGCATTGGCGAGGCCGTCGCCGCACTGGACATGCCCATCGTGTCGGGCAACGTCTCGCTTTACAATGAAACCGACGGTCAGGCGATCCTGCCGACCCCGACGATCGGCGCAGTGGGCCTGCTGGCCCACACCGACGAGATCATCGGCAACGAGGTCCGCGAGGGCCATGTTGCGCTGGTCATCGGCGAAACCAATGGTCATCTGGGGCAATCCGCCCTGCTGGCCGAGGTGTTCAACCGCGAAGACGGCGACGCGCCCCATGTCGATCTGGATGCAGAAAAGCGCAACGGCGATTTCATCCGCGCTAACCGTGAGATGATCAAGGCCTGCACCGATCTCGGTGACGGCGGCCTGGCCCTCGCAGCGTTCGAACTGGCCGAAGCCGCGGGCGTAGGCGTGCACTTGGATGAAGCCTCGACCGAATTCCTGTTCGGCGAGGATCAGGCCCGCTATCTGGTCGCCTGCAACTTTGACCAGGCCGAAGCTCTGATGATCGCCGCTGGTCAGGCGGGCGTTCCCTTGGTCTCGGTCGGAAAATTCACCGGCGACAGTGTTCGGATCGGAAGCTCGGAAGCCTCGCTTGAGGATCTGGCCGCTACGTTCCGCTCCAGCTTTGCCGAAGCTGTCGCATAAATTCGTACCAAACTGAGAACCCGAAACCTGCGCCCCGCCCGGCGCAGGTTTTCTCGTTTTTTGCCCCCCATCACACCCTTGCACGCCCCGTCCGCGCGCTCTACATCTTGGGAAAGACCTTCAGGAGAAATCTACATGCCGATGAGCGCCCACGAAATTGAAGCCCTGCTGCGTGAATCCTTTCCAGACGCGGAAATTCAGGTCGGCGGCAGCGATGGCGTACACATGTCCGCCATGGTCGTGGACGAAAGCTTTCGCGGCAAGAACCGGGTCCAGCAACAACGCGCCGTCTATGCTGCCTTGAAAGGCAAGATGGACGGCCCGGACGGTGACCTGCACGCGTTGGCCCTGACCACCAAAGTGCCGGAGTGACATGGAGCATGCGATCGTAATCTCAATTGCAGTATCCGTCTTTGTTCTGCTGATCGCGCTCATTGCGTGGAACAATTCAAAGACTGAACGCAAAACAAGACGAGGATCGCAACCCGGGCATGGAAAGCACCTCCTGCATTCCTCCTACAATTCACATGATGGTGCAATTAGCTCGGCGCAGACCCATATTCCGAAGAACCCAAAAGAATACGCCAAAGCGATGATGCCGAAGAGCAAAGGAAACGCGAAATGACTGACGTGAAGACCCAGATCGACGAAACCGTCAAAGCCAACGATGTGGTGCTTTATATGAAAGGCACGAAAGAGATGCCGCAATGCGGGTTCTCGTCCCGCGTGGCAGGCGTGCTGAACTACATGGGCGTAGAATATGCCGATGTGAACGTTCTGGCCGACGAGGCCGTGCGCCAGGGCATTAAGGACTATTCCGACTGGCCGACCGTCCCGCAGCTGTACGTCAAAGGTGAGTTCGTGGGCGGCTGCGATATCATCACCGAGATGACCCTGTCGGGTGAGTTGGACACTTTGTTTGATGAAAACGGTGTCGGCTACAACAAAGAAGCAGCCGACAAGATCCGCGAAGCAAACGCCTGATCAACGGCTGGAGCAATTCTCCAGAACGACCTGCTCACTGGCGGCCCCACCGGTCGCCAGAAAGCTGACGGTGGCATCCCAGCCTTTCGAGCGCAGGATGTAAGATCCGTTTGAACCCTGCGATTCATAGCGAATACCTGATCCGCTGGGCACCTGCTGCAGAGCGACCAATTGGTTATCCACCAGCATTGCAGCGGCGCCGGACCCATCAGGTGCGTTGAAATACGCAACCTCCAGCGGCACACCATTTTCGCAGGTGAACGTAACCGGCAGGATATCCATATCCGCCCACGCAAAACCACCCTGCAGACCGAAAAGGCCTGCAATCGCAACCGTTTTCAACGCGTTCATTTTGTCGATTTCTCCTCGATCACGGTGGCCAGTGCTTCGGCCCGAGCGGCCAGTTCGGCCAGTGTGTCCGTGACAGAGGGTGGCACAACGGCCACTTCGACCCGCTCGGGTTCGGGCGCAGGTTGGTTGCGCAGCCCCTGTAGCTCGTTTTCCAGCACAGACAATTTGGCCTCTGCCGCTTTGAGCTTGTCATCCGTTGCTGCGGTTTTGTCTGCCAGCATCAGCCCCGCCATCAGCAGCATGCGCGCCTCGGGCATCCGGCCAATCTGATCCGACAAAACCTGCGCCTCGTCATCCAACATTTTGGCGGCGGTTTGCAGGAACTGTTCCTCGCCATCCTGGCACGAGACATCAAAGCCGCGCCCACCGATATGAATGGTCAATTCGGGCATTACTCCACCTCTCCCTCAGCCAGTTTTGCCTGCGACAGCAAGGGTTCCAGCCGGGCCAGAACGGCTTGGGCCTCGGCGGCGTCTGTGGCCTGAGCGGCCTTGGTCGCCTCAAGCTCGGCCACTGTGGCGCGGTTCAGAAGCTCGGCATCCGGCAGGCCGCCTTCGCTGGCGGCGCGCAATTCATCCACGGACTCGCGCAATTGTTCATTCGCCTTGCGCATACGCTGCAGGTCATCATCCAGACGCGACATCGCCGCGCCGTGGCTGGTGCGCTCCGCACGAAGCATTTCAAGCTCGGCGTTCAGTTCGGCTACACGCTCGCTGTCGGCCAGTTCCGAGCGCAGGCGTTTGTTTTCCTCTTCGAGGGCTTGTGCCTTAGTCACGACCGCCTTGAGTTCTTCGTTCTCAGATTTCAAAACGGCCAGTTCATCCTGATTTTCCAAGGCGGCCTTGGCCTCGGCCAGTTCCGCCCTGGCGGCCTCGACAGCAGCCAGCTTGGCCGTCGCCTCGGTCAACTGCTGGCGCAACGCACCATTCTCGGGATCTTCGGTTGGCGCAGATTTCAGCGCCTCCATGTCGGCGCGCATGGCGTCGACTTCGCTCTCATGCCGTTCCTTTAGGGATTTCAGCCGCTCTTCCAATTGCGCATTGGCTACGCGTTCGTCTTCAAGAGCCGTGCGCAACTCAGAATCCTGGTCGCCACTTGCAACCGGCGCGGCGCTCAGTGCGTCCATACCGGCTCCGATCCTGTCCATTGCGGCAATGATACGGCGCTGTAAGTCTTCGATCTGGCTCATGCCCCTGCCACCTCTTTACCAAGGTTCACTTTTTCGACGGCCCATCCGAATCAATACGAGCCGAGTATTGGCCTAGTCTAACCGAACGGAACGGAAAATACCCACTGTTTGCTTTCAACCACTTGGACAGCATTCTTGAAGCACCAACCGACTGCAACCCCCGGTTCTGCTTGCACTTTGGGGGGTGGATGGTATTGAGCGCCCCATCTGCCTGTAATCCAAAGGAACAACGCCCGTGGACCTGACTGCGCTGCGCAATGCCAATCCTGAACACTGGAACAAGGCTGCGGCCATCCGCACCCTGACCCTTGATGCCGTCGCCGCCGCCAATTCCGGCCATTCCGGCATGCCCATGGGCATGGCCGATGTTGCGACCGTGCTGTTTGAAAAGCACCTGAAATTCGACGCCTCGGCCCCGAACTGGCCGGACCGCGACCGGTTCATCCTGTCGGCTGGTCACGGTTCGATGCTGATCTACTCCCTGCTGTATCTTACAGGCCATGCGGATGTGACGCTGGAAGAGATCAAGAACTTCCGCCAGTTGGGCGCAAAGACCGCCGGTCACCCGGAAAACTTCCTGGTCGACGGGATCGAAACCACCACCGGGCCGCTGGGTCAGGGTATCTCGAACGCTGTTGGCTTTGCCATGGCCGAGGAAATCCAGCGCGCGCATTACGGCAAGAAGGTCGTTGACCACTACACCTATGTCATCGCAGGTGACGGCTGCCTGATGGAAGGCGTCAGCCAAGAGGCGATCACACTGGCCGGTCGTCATGAGCTGAGCAAGCTGATCGTCTTCTGGGACAACAACAACATCACCATCGATGGCACTGTCGATATTGCAGACCGCACCGATCAGGTGCGCCGTTTCGCGGCTTCGGGCTGGCACGTGATTGAAATCGACGGCCACGATCCGCAAGCGATCGATGCAGCCATCGTCCAGGCGAAAAAGTCGAACAAACCGACCATGATCGCGTGCGAAAGCCATATCGCTCTGGGTCACGCAGCACAGGATACCTCGAAGGGTCACGGCGCGCTGACGGATCAGGAGCAGCTGAAAGCTGCCAAGGACGGCTATGGCTGGCCACACGACGCGTTTGAGATCCCTGCAGATGTGAAATCTGCTTGGGAAGCCATTGGTGCCCGTGGTGCCGCAGAGCGCGCGGAATGGGAAGAGCGTTTCGCTCAGTTGTCAGAGCGCAAACAGGCCGAGTTCAATCGCGCTTACGCGTTTGAAGCACCCAAGAAGCTGGCAGGTGCCATCCGCGCATTCAAAAAGCAGATGTCGGAAGATCAGCCAAAACTGGCCACCCGCGCCTCGTCCGAGAAGGTTCTGAACGTCGTGAACCCGATCATGACCGAGACTGTTGGCGGCTCGGCTGACCTGACCGGCTCGAACAACACCAAATCGGCCGATATGGGCGTGTTCCTGCCGGAAAACCGCAAAGGCCGCTACATCCACTACGGCATCCGCGAGCACGGCATGGCCGCTGCGATGAACGGCATGGCGCTGCATGGTGGCATCCGCCCCTATGGCGGCACGTTCATGGCCTTCACCGACTATGCCCGCCCGTCCATGCGTCTGGCGGCTCTGATGAAAATCCCGTCGGTCTTCGTGATGACCCATGACTCGATCGGTCTGGGCGAAGACGGTCCGACCCACCAGCCGGTCGAGCATCTGGCGATCTCGCGCGCGACACCAAACACCTATGTGTTCCGTCCCGCCGACACGGTTGAGACCGCTGAGGCTTGGGAACTGGCACTGACCTTCAAGGACAGCCCTTCTGTCCTGTCGCTGACCCGTCAGGGCGTGCCGACCGTTCGGACGCAGCACAAAACCAAGAACCTTGTTGCACAGGGTGCTTATGTTCTGGCCGAAGCCGAAGGCAAGCGTCAGGCCATCCTGATCGCCACTGGTTCCGAAGTCTCGCTGGCGATGGAAGCCAAGGCGATGCTCGAAGCCGAAGGCATCGGAACTCGCGTCGTATCAATGCCGTGCATGGAGCTATTCGCCGAGCAGGACGAAGCCTACCGCAAACGCGTTCTTCCTGCCGGTGCTGTTCGCGTCGGCATTGAAGCCGCTGTTCGCGCCGGTGGTTGGGACCGCTGGCTGCTGGGTGAGCGTGGTCGTGAGGCCAAAGCAGGCTTTATCGGCATGGACAGCTTTGGTGCATCTGCCCCGGCTGGTGAGCTGTATAAGCATTTCGGCATCACAGCCGAGGCAACCGTTGCCAAGGTTAAGGAACTGCTGGGTTAATCCCGCATTTCCATCCGCAGAAACAAGAAAAGCCCCGGTTTCGACCGGGGCTTTTTTGTAACCTTTTTGTAACCTTGCGCGGGCTTACCCGAAGATAATCACCGATTGCATTCCGTCGACCACAAGTTCGCCGTCCGTATTCCACATCCGCATCACTTGCGAGCTGTAGCCATCGCGGCCAGCGGTCAACTGGTTCTCCATCAACCACCACCCATCCCGGGTTTGAACGGATTCCGACAACAGATTGATCATCCAGTTCATCGATGAATTGACTGTAGGCGCCTTCAACAATGGGAACACCATCGGCGGCAGTACATCGGCCAGAGCAATCAAACCCTCCAACTTGCCCCGCATCTTCGGATCCCTATGGCGGGCCCAGACGCGGTTGTATCCATTGTCGGACCCGGCAAAGGGCAGCTGTCCGTCGATCAACTGAAGATCAAAGTTATCAAGAAATGGAATCGGTGCCTTTGTCAGTCCCTGCGGCAGGTAACTGGGCGTATCTTCAGGATTGGGTGCGGTCTTGGCGGGGTGTTCAACAGCAATCTGGCTTTGCTGAGGTGCACCAAAGGAAAAGGTGCCAACAGCAGCCGTTCTTCCCGCGACCTGCGCGCGAGACAATAGCGTCGTCACGTTGCGGCCCTGCCGCAGAACCTCGGCACTGACGTCAGGGCCTTCGGTAACCGGAGCCGTAAAGTTGATCATAGCAGAGCGCAGAGGCGGCAAATCCGGATGTTGCGCACGCGCTGCATGCAGCAACAAAGCGGCGGTGAACCCGCCAAAACCGGTCCGACCCTGCATCCAGTTCGGCGGCAACGGGTAGTTCTGCGTGTCGTCGACACGTTCAGCTGATTCAAGAGTCTGGGACAGGGTAAGCTCGGACATGGTTTGGGATTCCCTCAGTTCGCACTGACCATAAGAAGTGACAGCAACCCGAGCACCTGTAACCTCGCGTTAGTGCGCCTCAGAATTTCCCTTAATCGCCTTGAGCGCGGGTGAGATTACCTTTGTCGCCAGCGGGATCAAAACCATCCCCCAGGCCAGCCCAAACACACCATCCATCGCAGCTTTGGAAATCCACTCGACCGCTCCAACCCACTGTTCTGAAACGGAATGACCGATTGCATAGGCCCAGTCGTGGATGTGGTGACCCAGCCAGCCAAATCCCAGAACCTCCATCCCGTGAATGATGATGGATCCGCCAACCCACAGCATCGCAGCCGTACCGACGACGGACAGCATCTTCATCACCACCGGCATCGCCTTGACCAACCCACGACCGAACCCGCGCCCGATCGGGGTGAACGCGTTCTGGGCCAGATACAGCCCGATATCGTCCATCTTTACGATCAGCGCCACCGAGCCATAGACCGCCACCGTGACACCGATACCGACGACCGCCAGAGTGGCCGCCTGCATCCAAAGGTTCGGGGCCTCAACTGCGGCCAGCGCTATAGTCATGATTTCGGCAGAAAGGATAAAGTCGGTCTTGATCGCCCCTTTGACCTTTTGTTCCTCAAGGTGGCCGGGATCACGAATTGCCATGTCCTCTTTGATGACGTGGCTGCCATGCGGAAAGAGGACGTGGAAAATCTTCTCGGCCCCTTCAAAACATAAATAGGACCCCCCGAGCATCAGCAAGGGCGTGATCATCCACGGGGCAAAATTGGCCAGCAACAAGGCGACGGGCAGCAGCAGGATGATTTTGTTGAAAATAGAACCGCGCGCAATGCGCCAGATGATCGGTAACTCGCGCGCCGGAGCGAATCCCTGAACGTATTTCGGGGTGACTGCCGCGTCGTCAATGATGACCCCCGCCGTCTTTGCCCCCGCCTTGCCCGCTGCTGCGACCACATCATCAACGGACGCCGCCGCAACTTTTGCAATGCCTGCAACGTCATCCAATAGGGCCAACAGACCGCTCATGGCGCTTCCTTTCATCTCACCTGCCGCACTCAAACCCTACCTGATCCGACGGCTAGCGCAAGCGTTAGCGCAACCGGCGCAGGTTTGCGCTAACACGTTAAAAATATGTCACTTTTGCTCTTTTGAGAAAGGGCATTGACGGCTATATGGCCTGCAAAGCAAGCGCAGTTGGAGACGTCATATGACCATCAAGGTCGGCATCAATGGTTTTGGCCGCATCGGCCGTTGTACACTGTCGCATATCGCGGCATCCGCCCGGAACGACATCGAAGTGATCAAGGTCAACGCGACTGGTCCGCTGGAAACAACGGCGCATCTGCTGAAATACGACAGCATCCACGGCCGCTTCCCGCGCGACGTTGCCATCGACGGTAAGACTATGGATCTGGGCCGCGGCCCGATGGAGATGTTCTCGACCTATGACATGAACGAGCTGGATTGGGACGGTTGTGACGTCGTTCTGGAATGCACCGGTAAGTTCAACGACGGGCTGAAGGCCAACACCCACCTTGAGCGCGGAGCGCAAAAGGTTCTGCTGTCTGCCCCCGGCAAGAACGTCGACAAGACCATCGTCTACGGTGTGAACCACAACAGCCTGGTGGCCGACGACAAAATGGTCTCCAATGGCTCTTGCACCACGAACTGCCTTGCTCCGCTTGCCAAGGTCCTGGACGAAGGCATCGGCATCGAACACGGCATCATGACCACGATCCACGCCTATACCGGTGACCAGCCGACATTGGACCGCCGCCATAGTGACCTGTACCGCGCTCGCGCAGCCGCTATGTCGATGATCCCGACCTCGACCGGCGCGGCGAAAGCCCTGGGAGAAGTTCTGCCGAACCTCAAGGGTCGTCTGGACGGGTCTGCCATCCGCGTGCCGACACCGAACGTCTCGGCTGTTGACCTGACCTTCCGCGCTTCGCGTGATGTCACAGCAGAAGAAGTGAACGCCATCGTACGCGAAGCCTCGCAGGGTTCGATGCAGCGCGTTCTGGGTTATGAACCCGCACCTTTGGTTTCGACCGATTTCAACCACACCGAAGAAAGTTCGATCTTCGCGCCGGACCAGACCCGCGTTGTTGGCGACCGCATGGTTCGCGTTCTGGCCTGGTACGATAACGAGTGGGCGTTCTCGGTTCGCATGGCAGACGTCGCTGTTGCGATGGGTCGGCTTAACTAAGATACCTCTGAAATCTTGAACCTTTTCGCCCGCTCAGGTTATCTGGGCGGGCGTTTTCGTCCGGGGCCATCATGACCAATCAAATCGCCATTTGGCTTGCTTTGCTGATCCTGGGCCTGTTTCTGATCGACTACGCCATCTTCGGAACCGAACACCTGCTGTTCCTTGGTAAAAAACTTTACGCCTTTCTGGATTGGCTCGCCTTCTGGCGCTGAGTGATGTTTCGCTTGACTTTTCCGCTGAACTAGCGTTGTTAGCGCTAACTTCATTTTTGCCGAATTTCGGACGGAGCAGGACATGACACTCAAGCTGGCAATCAACGGATTTGGACGGATCGGACGCGGCGTATTGCGCGCAGTGATGGAGTCCGGTCGCACGGATGTTGAAATCGTCGCCATCAACGATCTGGCAAAACCCGAAATGAACGCGCATCTCTTCGAGTTTGACAGCGTGCATGGCCGTTACTCAAAGCCGGTGACCCTGACCGAAGCTGGTCTGGATATTGGTGCGGGCCCAATCCGTCTGACCAGTGAACGTGAGCCCGAAAAGCTGGATTGGTCGGACATCGACGTCGTTTTGGAGTGCACCGGCGTGTTCCGCACACGCGAAGCCGCGTCTCGTCACTTTGAAAACGGATCGAAAAAGGTTCTGATCTCGGCGCCTGCCCGTGGCGATGGCGCGGTGAAGACCATTGTGTTTGGCGTCAACGATCACGAATTGACCGCTGAGGACACCGTTGTCTCGAACGCATCGTGCACGACGAACTGCCTGTCTCCTGTCGCCGCCGCACTGGATGCGGGCCTCGGGATTGTGCACGGCAACATGACCACTGTTCACGCCTATACCGCCAGCCAACCGGTCCACGACACGGCAGGAAAGGATCCTTACCTGTCGCGCGCAGCTGCCCTGTCGATGATCCCGACCACCACGGGTGCAGCCTCGGCCGTTGGGCTGGTCCTGCCGCAATTGGCAGGCAAACTGACCGGCCAGGCCATTCGGGTCCCTACCCCGAACGTATCCGTGGTCGATCTGGTCGCCGAAGTATCGCGCCCAACGACCGAAGAAGAAGTGAACGCGCTGTTCGTAGAAGCCGCAGCCAAAATCCCCGGAGTTCTGGCGTCCGAGAACCGCCCGTTGATCTCGGTAGATTTCAACCACGACGCGCACAGCTCGACCGTGTCGCTACCAGAAACCAAGGTGACCGACGGCACCCTGGTTCGCGTTCTTGCGTGGTATGACAACGAATGGGGCTTCTCGAACCGGATGCTGGACACCGCAGCCGCGATGGGCGCCCTAGCCTAAACGCTCGGTCAGAGCATCTTTGACGGCGGGCGTGACGAATTTCGACACGTCCCCGTTCAAACGGGCGATTTCTTTAACCAGTTTAGACGCGATGGCCTGATGCCGTGCTTCGGCCATCAGAAAGACCGTCTCGATCGAGTCATCTAGTGCCCGGTTCATCCCGACCATCTGGAACTCATACTCGAAATCCGCAACAGCGCGCAGACCGCGCACGATGATCTGTGCCCCAACATCGCGGGCGCAATCAATCAGCAGATTTTCAAAAGGATGAGCAACAATCTCGGTCCCGGTTTGCTCGGTCAGGTAAGCGCATTCGGCCTCGATCATGGCCACGCGTTCTTCCAGTGAGAACAAAGGCCCTTTGTCGCGGTTAATGGCGACGCCGATGACCAGCTTGTCAACCAACGCCGCAGCACGCCGGATGATGTCGATATGACCCAGAGTAATTGGATCGAAAGTTCCTGGATATAATCCAACCCTCATCAGGGCCTCCTGCGCAACAATAATTCTGCGCCAGCAAACATAACTCTGCCGCAGACGCAAGGGGCAGCGTTTGGTCACAAGACTTCAGTGGCCCATGATCATGCCTTGCAAGGCGTCCTTCTCCATGGCCAGTTCCGCCAACTGAGCCTTGACCACATCGCCCAGCGTGACAATCCCTACCAGCTTGCCCTCTTCGACAACCGGCATGTGGCGAAATCGCCCTTCGGTCATGCGGCTCATGATGTCCTGAACAGTGTCTTGCTGCGTGGCCGTCACAAGGTCATGCGTCATGTAGGCGCTGACCGGTTGGGTCAGACAGCCGCTACCACTGGCGGCCAGTTCGCGCACGATGTCACGTTCGGACAAAATACCCATTGCCGTCTCGCCACCATCCTCTGACACAACCACTGTACCGATGCGCTTTTCCGACAAAATCTTCGAAGCGTCTGACACCGTGACCGTTGGCGCAACTGTGACGACCCCTCCGGTGGCCTTGGATTTCAGAATGGCCTGAACGAGCATATGCGTAACCTCCGAAATAATGTCCTGTTTTCCAAAGCGTTGCCGGAATGAATAAACCTGTCAAGGTGACACTTCGGCTTCAAGCCGCTCAACCTCTTCACGGATGCCCTGCGTCAGGGCCTGTGCGAAACGGTTCAGCCGTTCGTTCCGCTGATCGCCCTGATGGCGCACCAGGTGAAAACTGCGGGTCAGACTCACCTGATCCGTTAGGATTTTCTGCAGGTTCGGATGAAATGGCAGCGTGAAATCATGCGCCACGCAGATGCCCGTGCCCACCGTCACCTGACGCAGCTGCACCGACACCGAATTCGATGCAAGCGGAACACGGTCAACACCGATATCGACCAGATAGTCCAGCTCGCGGTCAAAGATCATGTCCGGAATGTAGCCAATCATACGATGACCTTTGAGGTCCTCGAGCGACCGTACTTCAGAATGCGCAGCCAGATAGTCGCGCGTCGCGACAAGATGCAATTTATAGTCGGTGATCTTCTGCACCAACAAGCTGCCCGCAGTCGGTGCGCTGACGGTCACGGCCATATCGGCCTCGCGCCGGGACAGGTTGATCACACGGGGCAAGGCAAGAATCTGAATATCCAGGTCCGGGTTGGCATCACTGATTTTCGCGCAGACCTGAGGCAATAGGTAGTTGGCCGATCCATCTGGCGCACCGATCCGTATCTGACCACTGAGCTTCTTTGACGTGCCCGCCATTGACCCTGCTGCGGCGCGCATCGCCTCTTCGGCTTTCAGGCCGTGTTCCATCAAGCGCGTACCTGCTTGTGTCAGCAAATACCCCTGCTGCGACTTGGTGAACAGCGGCGCGTCCAGAGAAGCCTCCAGTCGAGCGATCCTCCGCCCGACGGTTGCGGGGTCGATTTTCAACTGGCGTCCAGCGGCTGACAGGCTTTCCTCGCGCGCAACGGCCAAAAAGACCCGCATATCATCCCAATTTGGCGTCAAAACCCGTCCTTTGCATTTTTGCAAAACTTCTTTGAGACATTGCCTCTGTTCACGCAAATTATGCAAGCCTATCCTGCGCGCAAATCTATTCGGAGGAGATCTGCCATGACCGAGCTGTCCCATTTCATTAACGGCGAAAACGTCGCCGGAACCTCAGGACGCTTTGACGACGTCTTTAACCCTGCCACAGGCGAGGTGCAGTACAAGTGCCCCATGGCAAGCGCAGCAGAAACGACCGCTGCCATCGAAAGCGCCGCCGCTGCACAACCCGCATGGGGCGCGACCAACCCGCAAAAACGCGCACGGGTCATGATGGCGATGGTTCACCTGATGAACCGCGACATGGACAAACTGGCCGAAGCGCTGAGCCGCGAGCACGGTAAGACCATTCCCGACGCCAAAGGCGACCTGCAGCGTGGTCTGGAAGTGATCGAATACTGCATCGCCGCGCCGCAGATGCTGAAAGGCGAATTCACCGACAGCGCTGGTCCGGGTATCGACATGTACTCGATGCGTCAGCCTTTGGGCGTTGTCGGCTCGATCATGCCGTTCAACTTCCCCGCAATGATGCCGCTGTGGCACGTTGGTCCGGCTCTGGCTTGCGGCAACGCCGTGGTTCTGAAACCGTCCGAGCGTGACCCCTCGGTTCCGCTGATGCTGGCCGAACTGTTCGTAGAGGCAGGTCTGCCCAAGGGCGTGTTCCAGGTGGTGAACGGTGACAAGGAGGCCGTTGATACCATCCTCGACAGCGAGATCATTCAGGGCGTCAGCTTTGTTGGCTCGACCCCGATCGCGCAATACATCTATTCCCGCGCCACCGCGAACGGCAAACGTGCGCAATGTTTTGGCGGCGCGAAAAACCACATGATCGTCATGCCCGACGCCGATTTGGATCAGGCTGCCGATGCTTTGGTCGGCGCAGGCTTCGGTGCAGCGGGCGAACGCTGCATGGCTGTTTCCGTCGCGGTTCCGGTTGGTGAAGAGACCGCGGATGCGCTGATTGAAAAACTGGTGCCCCGGATCGAAAAGCTGAAGGTCGGCCCCTACACCGCTGGCGATGATGTCGACATGGGCCCGGTCGTCACCGGTGCCGCGAAAGAGCGTATTCTCGGCCTGATCGACTCAGGCGTGGAACAGGGCGCCAAACTGGTCGTCGACAACCGCGACTTCAGCCTGCAGGGTTATGAGGACGGCTTCTTTGTCGGACCGCACCTGTTCGACCACGTGACGCCCGAGATGGACATCTACAAACAGGAAATCTTCGGACCGGTTCTGTCGACCGTGCGCGCCGGTTCCTATGAAGAAGCTCTGAAGCTTGCGATGGACCACGAGTATGGCAACGGCACCGCGATCTTCACCCGTGACGGCGACACCGCGCGTGATTTCGCCAGCCGTGTAAATATCGGCATGGTCGGCATCAACGTCCCGATCCCGGTTCCGCTGGCCTACCACACCTTTGGCGGCTGGAAGAAATCGATGTTCGGTGACCTGAATCAGCACGGCCCCGACAGCTTCAAGTTCTACACCCGCACCAAAACGGTGACCGCACGTTGGCCGTCGGGCATCAAGGAAGGTGGCGAGTTCAACTTCAAAGCGATGGACTGATGTCCACCGCTTGAAACACCCAAAGGCCGCCCGGCTGGGCGGCCTTTTTCGTTCCCTGACGAGGTGTCAGTTCTGGAGGAACTCGCGGAGTGTAATCTTGCCATCAAAATCAGCGTCGAACTCCGCCATCACCATCCGCAGGTCGTGCGCGGGCATGCAGGCTTTGGCGATGCCATCAATCAGATCGCTTTCGACCAGGGTCACGCACTCAGCGGACAGCGGTTCGTCCATTTCCGGGTCTGGAAACTCGATGAGGTCCCGCACCTCCAGCGCGACGAACTCATCCGGCGAAACAACGCCGTTCTCATCAACGTCATAGTCGAGAAACTCGACCGCCCGTTCTGCCAGATAGAATATCTCGAATTCCGAGTATTCGACCCGACCGTCGGCATTCGTGTCTGCCCGGCTGATTTCATCCGCTGCGATCGCTTCGACGGTGCAGGGTTCCGTCGCTGAATCGCAATCATCCGGTACGAACAAGACGTCTTCCTCGGACAAAAACTGATGAAATTCCGCCTGTGTGATTTGGCCGTCGCCATTTCGGTCCAGCTCGGCAAAGAAAATCCGGGCTGTTGTTGTTGCTTGTGCAGGTGTCTGGGCCGACCCCCAATACAGCCCCGCCAACAAAAGGACAGGCAACGCATAGAGTGTCTTTGGGGCGAAACGGCTGAGTGAACGGATAGGCATGTCTTCTTCTCCAACTGGGTTTGTTGAAGGCCCTGCCAGTTCGCGGTCGATCACGCCGCGTACGAGCTCGCTCATCGACGATCCGCGCTGCTCGCTCAGATCTGCCAATTTGCTTTTCAACTCGTAAGATACGCGTATTTCCAAGGTTTCCGATTTCTTGGTCATATCGTGCGGTCTCCGGAATGCTGTGGGCCTGTCCCATGGAGTTGGAGGAGGTATAGCCAGAAAAATACCCTAACCCGTGTCCGGTAAACAGGAAAATCCTGTCCGGACATCAAGGAAACCCGCGTCCGGACAGGCAGAATTTCGCGTGGAGGGCGCAGTTCTCACGGAAAATTCAAGGGATACATCTGGTCGTTGGGTTAACCTGACACTAAATTGCGAAAAATCCCGAGTAGTCCTTTAGGAGGCATCTGTGTCCAGTTCCCGTATCAACCGTCGTACTGCGCTGCTTGGCGTTGCGTCCGTCCTTGCGACGCCGACGCTGCTACGCGCCCAAAGCTCTGATGCCTTCCCGACGAATGAAGAGGCGATCAGCACGCAATTGCCAGTACGCCGTAACATCTCGTCCTTCTCGCAGCAAAACTGGCAGGACCACTTTGATACGTTGGGTGTGGGCGCGTTGCTGGCCGATATCACCAGCCGCGCGGTTCACTATTGGGGGCCGGATGGTACATACAAATTGTACCCAAGCTCGGTTCCCATGAGCGAGGAACTGACCAAGCGTGGATATACCAAAGTTGTCCGAAAGGCCGAGTATCCAAGCTGGACCCCGACCGCCTCGATGCGTGAACGCGATCCGGCGCTTCCGGTTCGGATGGAAGGCGGCGACCCCGGCAATCCGCTGGGCACTCGTGCAATGTATCTGGGGTGGCCAGCTTACCTGGTGCATGGAACCCACGATACCCGCAAGATCGGACGCCAAAGCTCGTCGGGTTGCATCGGTCTTTATAACCAGCACGTCGAAGAGCTTTACCCGCTGGTTCAAATTGGAACTCAAGTCAGACTGGTCTGACGACAAAGCCCCGGACTTAAGGACCGGGGCTTTTTCATAGGTATGAGGTCTTATTCCGGCAGGATCACAGCATCGACGACGTGGATCACGCCATTGCTGGTTTCGATGTCGGCCTGAATAACCTCGGCGTCATTTACTTTCACGCCGCGCTTGGCATTCACGGACAGGCGGTCGCCCTGCACGGTCAGAACCTGTGCACGCTTACCTGCGATGTCGCCCGACATGACCTTGGCGGGAACCACGTGATAGGTAAGGATTTCGACCAGTTGGTCTTTGTTTTCCGGCAGCAGAAGTGTTTCCACCGTGCCTTCGGGCAACGCGGCAAACGCTTCGTCTGTGGGCGCGAATACAGTAAACGGACCATCGCCTTTCAGCGTGTCGACCAGACCGGCGGCCTGAACGGCAGCGACCAGGGTGTTGAACGATCCGGCCGATACGGCGGTGTCAACGATATCTGCGGCCTGCGCTTTGACGGGCAGTGCAAGTGCGAGTGCGGCGGCGGCGCCCATAAACGTACGGCGAAACATGGCTGTTAACTCCTCTCCAGCTTGTTATGGAAAGGGGTACGGGCGTTTTGACGCATCGGATCACAAAAGGATCAGATTTATTTGACCTGAACCCAGATGCTCTGGGCGCGGCCGTCCTTTAGAAACGGTAAGGCTTCGACGGCGTCCGGGCGGTCCTGTTGCAACAGGAAACCCGGCCAAAGCATTGAATATGAACCAGATTGCAGCAAGGCGTGCAGCATGTACTGCTCGCCCCAACCAGGGCAGTCATAGAAGAATCGATTGGGATATTCATAGGGCAGAAAAACATCGTGCACGTGGATCACGACACCGGGCTTCAACGCCGGAATGATGCGGCAGAACAGATGCGCGACATCATTGCTCATACGCACAACATGGCTGGAATCGATGAATAGAACATCGCCCGCTTCAAGCTGGTCAAAGAGCGCCGGATCGACGTCTTCCAGTCTTTTCTGTTCGAACCGGTCCACCACATGGGCGATATCCGCCCGTGGGTATGGGTCAATCGCGGTGACTTCTGTGTCCAAACCCCCATCAATGATCGCCTGACGTGTTACACGGGTCGAGTTGCCGCAACCGACCTCGATCACGCGTTTGGGCGTAAACCGGCGGATCATCAGGTACAGGGCGTCCGCATCCGGGCTATCGTAATAGCCGTTGTTGATGCGATACCCGGTTTTGTTCTGCGCCGGGTCTTTCAAAGCTTCAAGCGCTGCTGAGTGCTCGTGATACTCCGCCACCAATTGGCTGACGTCGAACCCTTCCATCCCCGGTGACAAGGCGTAGGCCGGGCGCGTAAGCCCACCTGCCTGCTCGAACGCCTCAAGGCGCGCGCGCTCGTCGCGTTCGGTCACCTTGTCGATCAGTTTCACACCAAACCGGTCGAGGACAGCATTCAGCCGGGGAAATTTCCTGGGTTTCACGGGGGGCTCCGGGTTTGGTCACACGTTAACCGCCTCCTTACCTGTGCCAATGGGGCCTCTGCAAGAACCCCACAGGCAAACACTTGGCAAAAAGGCGATTTCCGTATTCACTGGTCCGAACACAATTGCGAGGGGCGGAATGCAGCAAGACTTCACGCTGGGCATCGAAGAAGAGTATTTGCTGGTCGATCGCGACAGCCTTGAACTTGCCGAAGCTCCAGCGGGATTGATGGACGCCTGCCAGGCCGATTTTGAAGGACAGGTCAGCCCTGAGTTCCTGCAATGCCAGATTGAGGTTGGAACACGGCCCCATGTCACCATCAGCTCTGCGCGTGAGGATCTGAAACGCCTGCGGTCTTGCGTTGCAAAGCGTGCGGCCGAGCATAACCTGGCCCCGATCGCGGTCTCGTGCCATCCGTTTGCCGATTGGAAGAAACAGCATCACACGCGCAAAGACCGCTATGACGCGTTGCAACACGCGCTGGGTGGCGTGGCACGCCGGATGTTGATTTGCGGCATGCACGTGCATGTGGGCGTGGCGGATCAGGCCCTGCGCGCCGATCTGATGCCGCAGCTTTCGTACTTCCTTCCGCATCTGCTGGCCCTTTCGACCTCATCCCCCTACTGGAACGGCGAGGACACAGGTCTGTCGTCCTATCGCTTGACCGTGTTTGACAACCTGCCCCGCACCGGCCTGCCGCCCGTTTTCTCTAGCTGGTCTGAATATGAACGCACCACGGGCGTTCTGGTTGAGCTGGGTGTGATCGAGGACACGACGAAAATCTGGTGGGACCTGCGCCCGTCACACCGGTTCCCGACGCTGGAAACCCGCATCATGGATGTTCAACCGCGGCTCGAGCACGCGCTGTCCCTCGCTGCTATGGTGCAGGCGCTGACGCGAATGCTGTGCCGGTTGAAGGACCGAAACCTGCGCTGGCGGCAGTATGACCGCTTTCTGATCGGTGAAAACCGCTGGCGCGCGCAGCGCTATGGTGTGGGCGAAGGGATGATCGACTTTGGTGAGCGTTCCGTGAAACCGATGCCTGAACTGATGGGTGAACTGATGGGAATGCTGGCCGAAGATGCCGAGGCACTGGGGACAATGCCTGAACTGGCGAAACTGGTGCAGATCGCTCAGAACGGTACATCAGCCACGCGCCAGCGCCGCGTTCATGCCGAGGCCTCCGCTAAGGGAGACGATCCCGGACAGGCGGTCGTCCGACACCTGATCGAAGAGTTTCATCAAGACCTCTGAACACGCGTTTTCGTCTGGCGTTCCTGTCATGCAGGTGATTGCTGACCGTGCAAAATTTCTGTAAGGATTCAGAAATAAACACTCGTTCAATTCATTGGGCAGCGTGGGAGGCACACCATGGATTTCGCAACGACCGAAGAGCAGAACGCGATCTTCGATATGGCCTATGATTTTGGGCAGGAACATATCGCTCCCTTCGCCCGTCTGTGGGAGGCCGAAGGCACCATCCCCAAGGACTTGTGGCCCCGAATTGGTGAGCTGGGATTCGGCGGTCTGTACGTGTCCGAAGAAAGCGGCGGTTCGGGTCTGTCCCGCCTTGACGCCACACTTGTATTCGAAGCGCTGTCGATGGCCTGCCCCTCGGTTGCGGCGTTTCTGTCGATCCACAATATGTGCGCCAAGATGCTGGACAGTTTCGCCAGTGACTCACTGAAATCTCGGATCATGCCCGATGTTCTGACCCTGAATACCGTGCTCAGCTACTGCCTGACCGAGCCTGGATCGGGGTCCGACGCAGCCGCGCTGAAAACCCGAGCCGAGCGTACGAACGAAGGGTACACTCTGAACGGCACCAAGGCGTTTATCTCGGGTGGCGGATATTCGGACGCCTATGTTTGCATGGTGCGCACCGGTCAGGACGGGCCAAAGGGCATTTCGACCGTATATGTCGAGGATGGTGCCCCCGGCCTCAGCTTTGGCGCGCTGGAGCAGAAGATGGGCTGGAAAAGCCAACCCACCGCCCAGGTGCAGTTCGACGACTGCAAAATCCCCTCGGACAATCTTGTCGGGGTTGAAGGTGACGGCTTCAAATACGCGATGATGGGTCTGGACGGTGGTCGCCTGAACATTGCTTCGTGCTCGTTAGGAGCGGCACAGACCGGGCTGAACATGACGTTGCAATATATGTCGGAACGCAAAGCCTTTGGGCAGTCCATCGACCAGTTCCAGGCGCTTCAGTTCCGACTTGCCGATATGGAGATCGAATTGCAGGCCGCCCGGACTTTCCTGCGGCAGGCTGCGTGGAAACTGGATCAAGGCGCACCTGATGCCACCAAGTTCTGTGCCATGGCCAAGAAGTTTGTGACCGAAACGGGTTCGAAAGTTGTCGACCAGTGCCTGCAATTGCATGGCGGTTATGGCTATCTGGCCGATTACGGCATCGAAAAGCTTGTGCGCGACCTTCGCGTGCATCAGATTCTGGAAGGCACAAACGAGATCATGCGCGTCATCGTCGCGCGCCAGATGCTTTCTCAACGCTGAGGACGTCATGTCAGACATCTATATCCGCACCACAGGCCGCGCCGGGCGCATCACCCTTACGCGCCCTAAGGCCCTGAATGCGCTCAGCTATGATATGTGCATGGCCATTGATACAGCCTTGCGCAATTGGCGCGAAGATGATGCGGTCGACCTGATCATATTGGACGCCGAAGGCGAAAAGGCGTTCTGCGCAGGTGGTGACATCGCCCAGCTTTATGACACCGGCATGAAAGGGGATTTCGGATACGGACGCACGTTCTGGCGAGACGAGTATCGTCTGAATGCTCTGATCTTCGAATACCCTAAGCCGGTGGTTAGTTTTCTGCAGGGCTTCACCATGGGTGGTGGCGTGGGCATCGGCTGCCATGGCAGCCATCGCATCGTGGGTGAAACCTCGCAAATCGCCCTGCCCGAATGCTCGATCGGATTGGTGCCGGATGTGGGAAGCACGCTAATGCTGGCGCTAGCGCCCGGACGATTGGGGGAATACCTGGGCACGACCGGGCATCGGATGGGTCCGGCTGACGCGATTTTGGCCGGTTTCGCGGATCACTACATCCCGATCCAACACTGGCAAGACCTGATCGAAATGCTCGAGGCATCCGGGAGTACCGACAGCCTTGAAGCCCATTCCGAGACCCCGCTCGAAGGCAATTTGGCCGTCCTTCAATCCCAGATCGACGCGGATTTTGGCGGCGAAACCCTTGGGGATATCCAGATCAGCCTGCAGAACTCGGACAATGACGATGCCGCCGCAGCGCTAAAGCTGATCGGGCGAAATTCGCCGCTGTCCATGGCTTGTACTGTTGAGATCCTGCACCGACTTCGCTCCCCGACCCTGACCATGCGCAAGGCGTTGGAGATGGAGTATCGCTTTACCTATCGCGCGATGGAGCACGGAGATTTTCTGGAAGGCATACGGGCGCAAATCATAGACAAGGATCGCAACCCAAGCTGGCAACATCAGGGCCAAGACGTTCCCGCGGTGGCCGTTTCGAACATGCTGCAGCCATTGGGTGCGGACACTCTGAAATTCGAGGAGGAATAAGAATGAAAATCGGGTTTATCGGCCTCGGCAACATGGGCAATCCGATGGCGGCCAACCTAGCCAAAGCGGGGCATGATGTGGTCGGTTTCGACATGGCGGATGTCAGCGTGCCGGGCGTGACCATGGCCAACTCTGGCGCCGAAGCTGCCACAGGGGCCGACATCGTTGTCACCATGTTGCCCAACGGGCAAATCCTGCGGGCTGTGGCAGGTGAAATCATCCCCGCGATGAGCGCGGGCTCGGTCTGGATTGATTGCTCGACCGTCGATGTCGACAGCGCACGTGCAGTAGCGGATCAGGCTAAGGATGCGGGTGTAATGGCAGTTGATGCTCCGGTATCGGGCGGCATCGGTGGCGCGGCCGCAGGAACTTTGACATTCATGGCCGGTGGCAGCGACGCGGCCTTCGAAAAGGCTGCTCCGCTGTTCGAGATCATGGGCCAAAAGGCCGTACATTGTGGCGAAGCCGGAGCCGGTCAAGCCGCAAAAATCTGCAACAACATGATCCTGGGCGTGACCATGATTGCCACCTGCGAAGCCTTCGCGCTGGCCGATAAGCTGGGACTGGACCGGCAAAAGATGTTCGACGTGGTCAGCACATCCTCGGGCTATAGCTGGACGATGAATGCCTATTGCCCGGCGCCCGGCGTCGGTCCGTCCAGCCCTGCAGACAATGACTATCAGCCCGGGTTTGCGGCAGAGCTGATGCTAAAAGACCTGCGCCTTAGCCAGCAGGCCGCCGAAAGCTCGGATGCTGATACGCCAATGGGTCAGGTTGCGACCGCACTGTATGAACAATTCGTCGAGTCGGAAGACGGGCTTGGCAAAGACTTCTCGGCCATGCTTCCCCGGTTCGAAAAGCGTGGAAGAAGCTGACAATGACTGGTGGGCGGCTTCCCGCCCACCAGGTTGACCAACCCCGACACTTTGGCCATGTATCAGGTAACTCCGGCTTCACGCAAAAGGATCAAAGATGTCCCGCACGTTGGTTACATTGGCTGCAACCCTGACAATTGTGTTCAGTTCTGGCGTCGCAATGGCTGGAAACGACAAGTCCAAAGGTGGTCATTGTCCCCCGGGTTTGGCCAAGAAAAGCATACCTTGCGTACCACCCGGTCAGGCGAAAAAATTCTACAATACTGGTGACTACATCACCCGCGATTACCGCTGGATCAATGATCCGTACCGCTATGGTCTGAACCGAGGTGGGTACTACGTTCGCGCGGGTGACTACGTGTATCGGGTCGACCCGGACACACACAAAGTTCTGAACCTGATTGGTGCAGTTGCTGACATCCTGAACTAAGGATAGCAGCCCCTATTCGGCCGCTACACGGGCATTCTTGAGCATAGGTTTAAGATACCGGCCGGTATGGCTGCGTTCGACCTCAGCCACTTTTTCCGGAGTACCGGTTGCCACGATCTCACCCCCGCCATCGCCGCCTTCGGGGCCGATGTCGATGATGTGATCCGCTGTTTTGACCACGTCCAGATTGTGTTCGATCACCACAACCGTATTCCCCTGATCCACCAGTTCGTGCAGCACTTCCAACAGTTTACGGACGTCTTCAAAGTGCAGCCCTGTGGTCGGTTCGTCCAAAATATAGAGCGTTCGTCCGGTTGAACGTTTGGACAGTTCCTTGGACAGCTTGACCCGCTGCGCCTCGCCCCCGGACAAGGTCGTGGCCTGCTGGCCGACCTTGATGTACCCCAGCCCAACACGCGCCAGCGCGTCCATCTTGTCGCGGATCGAGGGCACCGCCTTAAAGAACTCCTGCGCATCTTCCACTGTCATATCAAGCACATCTGCGATGGACTTACCCTTAAACTTGATCTCGAGTGTTTCGCGGTTGTACCGGGCGCCTTTGCAGGTTTCGCAAGTCACATAGACATCGGGCAGAAAGTGCATCTCAATCTTGATCACACCGTCGCCCTGACAGGCCTCACACCGGCCACCCTTGACGTTAAAGCTGAACCGCCCCGGCTTGTACCCGCGCGCTTTGGCCTCTGGCAGCCCGGCGAACCAGTCACGGATCGGGGTGAAGGCCCCTGTGTAAGTCGCTGGATTCGAACGCGGAGTCCGCCCGATCGGTCGTTGGTCAATGTCGATGACCTTGTCCAGATGCTCCAACCCTTTGATCGTCTCACAGGGCGCAGGCGTCTGTCGAGCGCCGTTCAGGCGCATCGAAGCCGTTTTGAACAGCGTTTCGATCGTGAGGGTCGACTTGCCACCACCAGAGACACCCGTGACGCAAACGAACTTGCCCAAGGGAAATTCTGCGGTCACGTTCCTGAGGTTGTTCCCGGTCGCTTTGACAACGGTCACTTTCTTCTTGTTGCCCTTCCGGCGCTCTGCGGGAACCGAAATCTCGCGCGTGCCGGACAGATACTGACCGGTCATCGAGGCCGCGTCCGCGGCGATTTCGGCAGGCGTGCCCTTGCTGACGACTTGGCCGCCATGCACACCGGCTCCGGGGCCGATGTCAAACACGTAGTCTGCCTCGCGAATGGCTTCCTCGTCATGCTCCACCACGATCACGGTGTTTCCCTGATCCCGTAGGTTTTTCAGGGTACCGAGCAATCGGTCATTATCGCGCTGATGCAGGCCAATGGAGGGTTCATCCAAAACGTAGAGGACGCCGGTCAGGCCCGAACCAATCTGGCTGGCCAAACGGATCCGTTGGCTTTCACCGCCGGACAAAGTGCCACTTGAACGCGACAGTGTAAGGTATTCCAAACCAACGTTATTCAGGAATCCAAGCCGCTCGCGGATTTCCTTGAGGATTGCACGGGCGATTTCGTTTTTCTGAACGCTCAGATGGTTCGGTGCGTCCTCGACCCAAGCCAGAGCTTCACGGATGGACATCTCGACCACCTGACCGACATGCAGGCCCGCGATCTTGACCGCAAGCGCCTCTGGTCGCAGGCGATACCCCTCGCACGTGCCGCAGGGTCGATTGTTCTGATACCTCTCGAATTCTTCACGAATCCACGCACTATCGGTTTCGCGATAGCGGCGTTCCATATTCGGAATCACGCCCTCAAAACTGCGGGTCACCTGATAGACACGCCCGCCCTCGTCATAGCGGAACTGAATCTCTTCGTCGCCTGAGCCACGCAGGAACACCTGCTGGACCTTGGCTGGCAGGTCTTTCCACGGCGTGTTCTTGTCGAATTCGTAATGCCGCGCAATCGCTTCGATGGTTTGCAGGAAGTAAGGCGACTTACCTTTGCGCCAGGGTGCCAGCGCCCCATCGAACAGTTTGAGCGTCTGGTCAGGCACCACAAGGCGTTCGTCAAAGAACAACTCGACGCCCAAACCGTCGCAATCTGGGCAAGCGCCAAACGGTGCGTTGAACGAGAACAGACGCGGTTCGATTTCGGGAATCGTGAAGCCGCTGACCGGACAGGCGAAGTTCTCACTGAACGTAATACGTTCCGGCTCACCCTCACGAGGGGCGGTTTCCAGAATCGCGATTCCATCGGCCAGGTCCAATGCAGTGCGCAGACTGTCAGCCAGCCGCGTTTCCATCCCTTCGCGCACGACAAGGCGATCTACGATGACATCAATGTCATGACGGAACTTCTTGTCCAGCGTGGGAGGCTCGTCCAGTTCGTAGAACTCACCGTCGACCTTTACACGCTGGAAACCCTGCTTGCGCAGTTCCAGGAACTCTTTTTTGTACTCACCCTTACGGTCACGTACGATCGGGGCCAGAAGATAGCCGCGCGTCCCCTCCTCCATCGTCATGATGCGGTCGACCATGTCCTGAACCTGCTGGGCCTCAATTGGAAGGCCGGTGGCAGGGCTGTAGGGTGTCCCTGCGCGGGCAAAAAGCAAGCGAAGGTAGTCATAAATCTCGGTCACGGTGCCGACGGTCGAGCGGGGGTTCTTCGAGGTCGTCTTCTGCTCGATAGAAATCGCGGGCGACAGGCCACTTATGTGGTCCACATCCGGCTTTTCCATCATGTCGAGGAACTGGCGCGCATAGGCCGACAGGCTTTCGACATAGCGACGTTGGCCTTCGGCATAGATCGTGTCAAAGGCCAAAGACGACTTGCCCGACCCGGACAAACCCGTGATCACCACAAGCTGATCCCGAGGAATATCGACGTCGATTCCCTTAAGGTTATGCTCGCGCGCGCCGCGCACCTCGATATTCTTAAGCTCAGCCATTTTGGCCCCCAACACACAAGTGTCTTAGAAATAGGCGAGCCGGGCTGAGTCTCCAACAGAAAAGTTAGAACAAAGTGTGAACAATCGGTTTATTGCCGACACATCCTGACATCACGCGCCGCAACCCATCGAACCAGGTTCGACACTCGGCTATCTTGGATGGGATGAAGAAGAAAATGGCGCGGTTGACGGGGCTCGAACCCGCGACCCCCGGCGTGACAGGCCGGTACTCTAACCAACTGAGCTACAACCGCGCATCTATTTTCGTGATCCCTTAACCCGGATCCAGGCTGACAGCAGTGGCGCGGTTGACGGGGCTCGAACCCGCGACCCCCGGCGTGACAGGCCGGTACTCTAACCAACTGAGCTACAACCGCCCGCTGTCCGTTCATCGCTGAACGTTTGGGTGTATTATGGCTACGCCCCGACATCGTCAAGCGGCGTTTTGAAGTTTTTTTGAAGAAGCTGATTTTTTCCGAATTGGTCCCCTGCCCGCGCCCCTGAAAAATCCGCTTTTTGTGTCTGCGAGCTGAATTCACGATGGCTCATCTTGCCAACCGTTCCGACTCGCTGTAATTGCACCGTCTACGGGTGATTAGCTCAGTGGTAGAGCGCTTCGTTCACATCGAAGATGTCAGGAGTTCAAATCTCTTATCACCCACCATTCCCCTTTTTAGCCTTTGTTCCAGCTAAGCACTTGAATTAGCAAAGCTTGCCAGATCGCGCGTCTGCTGCGTATCGTCCTTTTGTCCGCCGTATCCTTCAGCGGCGCGGATCGGCGGGGTTAACGAAGTGGCCAAACTGAAACGGGACATTGGCCTTATCGGCCTCACCTTCATTTCGGTTGGCGGAATCATCGGGTCTGGCTGGTTGTTCGGCCCGTTGCTTGCGGTTCAGCACGCGGGACCCGCGGCGATCCTGTCCTGGGTCATTGGTGCAGCTGCCATGTTCGTCTTGGCGATAACCTTTGCCGAGATCTCGGCCATGCTGCCCATTCCAGGAGGTATTGCGCGCGTTCCGCAGTTTTCGCACGGCAACATCGTTTCCATGGCAATGGGGTGGACCGCCTGGATTGGGTACAACACCACAGCCCCGATCGAGGTGGAGGCGATGCTGAAATACCTCGCGCCTTATGCGCCGTGGCTACATACCGCCGAAACGGGTGATCTGACCGGTGCGGGGATCACCGTGGCCTTGTTCTTCATGCTGCTTTTTGTGGTGATCAATGCGCTGGGTGTGAAGTTCTTCGCGCAGGTCAACGCGACCCTCACATGGGCCAAGATCGCTATCCCGATTGTGCTGTCGGTGCTTTTGATCGTCAGCCGGTTCGACACCGCCAACTTCACCTCACCGGGCGGTTTTGCACCATACGGCCTGCAGGGAATCATGGCAGCCGTTTCGACGGGCGGAGTGATTTTCTCGTTCATCGGCTTTCGCCATGTGGTCGACATGGCCGGCGAGGTCAAGAACCCCAAGGTCGCAATCCCGGCCGCGCTGGTGTTGTCCATCATACTGTGTGCCGCCATTTACATCGGGCTACAAATCGCCTTTATCGGCGCACTTGATCCGTCGATGATCCAGAACGGTTGGGCGAACCTGTCCTTTGGTGGACAAGGACCATTGGACGGGGTGATCCTGTCCGTCGGGATCGTCTGGTTTCTGAGCGTGCTGAACGTAGGCTCGATCATTGGTCCGTTTGGCAATGGCCTTGTGTCCACGGGGTCAAACGCGCGGATCGCACTGGCCTTATCTAAAAATGGTTTTCTCCCGAAACGGTTGCAAATGCTGTCTTCATTCGGGGTCCCGCTCTGGGCCCTGGCACTGAACTATCTGATCGGCGTGCTGTTTCTGCTTACGGTGCCGTTCACCACAGTCATCGCCCTGAATGGCGCGGCCATCGTGATGTCCTTTGCGGTCGGTCCCATCGCCGTTGTGTGCCTCCGTCACCTGATGCCGGATCACCCGAGGTCGATCCGCATCCCGATGGTGAAGATGGTAGCCATTTCCGCCTTCGCCATCGCAACCCTGATCGTTTATTGGAGCGGTTGGGACACCGTCTGGCGGCTTGGTATCGCCCTCATCGTCGGAGGCGCTCTCTTGCTGGCCCGGTTCCGTAAACGGCTGGATGAGATGGACGTGACCGAGGCCCTTTGGCTGGTACCCTACTTCGCTGGAATCGGTCTGATCTCATATCTGGGTCAGTTCGGGGAAGGCGCACAGAAACAGATCCCATTCGGATGGGACATCGCATTGTGCATCCTGTTTTCAGCTGTGATTTTCGGTCTTGCTGTGCGCTCGGCCCTGTCGGTCGAAAAGTTCCAGAAATACATCGCAGAAGAGGAAATTCTGGACCCCAAGCAACCCGTCATCGGGCTGTAAAAAAGGGCGGGGTCTCCCCCGCCTTTTCCGTTTCTTATTTGTCCCTAGTGCGTCGTCGCGGCTGGACCAGCGCTGTCCGCAGTCTTAGCAGCGGCAGCAGCGGCCTCTTCGGCGGCCTCATCCCATTCGATGGGCTCAGGCTCGCTTACCAGTGCCGCCTTCAGCACCTCGGACACGTGCTTGACCGGAATGATCTTCAAACCTTCCTTCACGTTGTCCGGGATATCGGCCAAGTCCTTCTCGTTCTCTTCCGGGATCAGGACGGTCTTGATTCCACCGCGCAGCGCCGCCAGCAGTTTCTCTTTCAAGCCACCGATCGGCATCGCATTGCCGCGCAACGAAACCTCACCCGTCATGGCGATGTCCTTACGGACCGGGATACCGGTCAGCACGGACACGATGGACGTCACCATGGCCAGGCCGGCAGAAGGACCATCCTTGGGCGTCGCCCCATCCGGCACGTGGACGTGGATGTCCAACTTGTCGAACTTGGGCGGCTTGACCCCGATCTGAGGCGAAATCGACCGTACATAGGACGAGGCCGCGTCGATGGATTCCTTCATCACATCGCCCAGCTTACCGGTGGTCTTCATCCGCCCCTTACCCGGCAGCTTCAGCGCCTCGATATGCAGCAGATCGCCGCCAACCGAAGTGTAGGCCAGACCTGTGACCACGCCGACCTGATCGTCCTGCTCGGCCAGACCATAGCGGTACTTCGGCACACCCAGGAACTCATCCAGGTTTTCCGGCGTCACGGTGATCTCGTCGGCTTCTTTCTTGACGATCTTGGTCAGCGATTTCCGGGCAACCTTGGCGATTTCACGTTCGAGGTTCCGTACGCCCGCTTCGCGGGTGTAGGTACGGATGATCTTCTGCAGCGCCTCATCAGTCAGTTCAAACTCCTTGGCTTTCAGACCATGGTTTTTGACTTGCTTGCTGATCAGGTGTTGCTTGGCGATCTCGCTCTTTTCCTCTTCGGTGTAACCGGCCAGCGGGATGATCTCCATCCGGTCCAGCAGAGGTCCAGGCATGTTGTAGCTGTTCGACGTGGTCAGGAACATCACGTTGGACAGGTCATATTCGACCTCCAGGTAGTGGTCCATGAACGTGCTGTTCTGTTCCGGGTCCAACACTTCCAGCATTGCCGAAGCAGGGTCGCCACGGAAATCCTGACCCATCTTGTCGATCTCGTCGAGCAGGATGAGCGGGTTCGTGGTCTTCGCCTTTTTCAGCGCCTGAATGATCTTGCCGGGCATCGAGCCGATATAGGTCCGACGGTGGCCACGAATCTCGGATTCGTCGCGCACGCCACCCAGCGAGATGCGAATGAACTCGCGCCCCGTCGCTTTGGCAACCGACTTACCAAGCGAGGTCTTACCAACGCCCGGAGGGCCAACGAGGCACAGGATCGGGCCTTTCAGCTTTTTCGAACGCTGCTGAACCGCCAGATACTCAACGATCCGTTCCTTGACCTTCTCAAGGCCATAGTGATCGGCATCCAGAATGTCCTGCGCACGTCCCAGATCCTTTTTGACGCGGGATTTGGTGCCCCACGGCAAGGCCAGGATCCAGTCCAGATAGTTGCGCACCACCGTCGCTTCGGCGGACATCGGGCTCATGTTGCGCAGCTTTTTCAGCTCGCCCTCGGCCTTTTCGCGCGCCTCTTTCGATAGCTTGGTCTCAGCGATCTTGGCTTCCAGCTCGGCGACTTCGTTGCTGCCGTCCTCACCATCGCCAAGTTCCTTCTGAATGGCCTTCATCTGCTCATTCAGATAGTATTCGCGCTGCGTCTTCTCCATCTGGGATTTGACGCGAGTCTTGATCTTTTTCTCGACTTGCAGAACCGACATTTCGCCCTGCATCAGGCCATAGACCTTTTCAAGCCGCTCGCTGACGCTGAGGGTTTCAAGCAGTTCCTGCTTTTGCTCAACCTCGATGCCCAGGTGACCCGACACAAGGTCAGCCAGTTTCGCGGGTTCGGTGGTTTCACCCACAGCGGTCAGAGCTTCCTCGGGGATGTTCTTGCGCACTTTGGCATAACGCTCAAACTCATCCGCCACCGTGCGCTGCAGCGCTTCGGTCGTGGTGACATCACCCGGAATTTCGGTCAAATACTCGGCGCGAGCCTCGAAAAAATCTTCGTTTTCAAGGAATTCCGTGATTTGCACACGTGCTTGGCCTTCGACCAGCACCTTTACGGTGCCGTCCGGCAGTTTCAGCAGTTGCAGCACATTAGCCAGCACACCCGACCGATAGATGCCATCAATGGTGGGGTCATCGTCGCTTGGGTCGATCTGACTGGACAACAGAATCTGCTTGTCGTCCTGCATCACTTCTTCCAGCGCACGGACGGATTTTTCCCGACCGACGAACAGCGGCACGATCATATGCGGGAAGACCACGATATCGCGCAGCGGCAGCACTGGGTATGAGGAGTTCAGGGGCTCTTGCATGCTCTATCCTTATCATTGGCAAGACGGCTCTGGTCCCTCATCGAGGCAACGCCCGGCCGTCTCCTGTCTTGGACGATTAAGGTGGGGCAGTATGTGCCCTATTTCAACCTCACCGCCATCTCTCGTGATGAGAATGACCCGAGGTGTTCGGGACTGCAAGGCACCTGATGGACTATTCGGCGATTTTGGTCATCAAATCGCTAAACGCCTATCAAAGCGGCTCGATATCCCCTTGCGCACGTTGTGCGTGGAAATCAGCTTGCCAGGCCTCAAAAGTACCGGCGGCAATCGCGTCGCGCATGCCCTGCATAATCTCTTGGAAGTAATGCAGGTTGTGCCAGGTCAACAGCATGCCCGAAATCATCTCGTTCGAGCGGAACACATGGTGCAAATACGCGCGGGAATAGTTCGAACACGCCGGACAGGTGCAGTGTTCATCCAGTGGGCGCGGGTCATCGGCGTGACGGGCGTTTTTGATGTTCACAACGCCGTGGCGGGTGAACACCTGCCCGGTGCGCCCCGAACGGGACGGCAGAACGCAATCCATCATGTCGATTCCGCGCGCAACTGCGCCAACGATGTCGTCGGGCTTACCGACGCCCATCAGATAACGCGGTTTATCTACGGGCAGCATATCGGGGGCAAAGTCCAGTACGTCGAACATCGCTTCCTGCCCCTCGCCCACGGCGAGACCGCCCACGGCATAGCCTTCGAAGCCAATCTCTTTCAGCGCCTCGGCCGATTCCTCGCGGAAATCCTGCTCAAGCCCGCCTTGTTGAATGCCAAACAAAGCATGGCCGGGACGATCCCCAAAAGCGTCACGCGACCGCTGCGCCCACCGCATCGACAGGCGCATCGATTCAGCGATGCGATCCCGATCAGCTGGCAACGCAGGACACTCATCGAAGCACATCACGATGTCCGACCCCAACAGACGCTGAATTTCCATCGACCTTTTCGGTGTCAATTCGTGCCGAGATCCGTCGATATGGGATTTGAAGGTCACACCCTTCTCGGTCAGCTTCCGCAGGCCTGCCAGCGACATGACCTGAAACCCGCCCGAGTCCGTGAGGATCGGGCGCTCCCAATTCATAAACTTGTGCAATCCGCCCAAACGGTCGATCCGCTCGGCTGTTGGACGCAGCATCAGGTGATAGGTATTGCCCAGCAGAATATCCGCGCCCGTCGCCCGCACGCTTTCCGGCATCATCGCTTTGACCGTAGCCGCTGTTCCAACCGGCATGAATGCGGGCGTACGAACTTCGCCGCGCGGAGTATGGATGACTCCGGTGCGGGCCTTGCCATCGGTAGCCTTCAGGTCGAAAGAGAAACGGTCTGTCATATGAATGCCTCAGGGTCGCTGAACCGGGCAGCAATTGCCCGATCTTAGCTTCTATTGCAAGCCGTCAGGGCAGTGTTGCGACACGCTCGGTGAACAACTCGACAACCCCTGCCCCGTCCACATCACGGCAAACGCGTATCGCTGGTCTGTCGGCATCCGGCAAAGTGGCCCCGGCTTGCGGTCCGTCCGCAATAACGCGAATACCGGTTTCCACCATCTCGAACATGGGCGCGTGCGTGCATGCAATCACAGCGGTTGAATCATGCAAACCGCAGCCTTCCAGGCCGCCAATGTCTTTGTAGAACTTCAGGTAAAACTTCGAGATGTCGCGCAGGAACCTGCCCATTTCGACCGAGCGTTCGGCCAGAGCCTCGAAATCCGCTGTTTCGTAAAGCGTCTTCAAAGTCACATCCAGCCCCACAAGAACCGTATCCGGTGGAGACGCAAACACCGCATCCGCCGCCTTTGCATCATGATAGATATTGGCTTCTGCGTGTTCGGTGATGTTGCCCGGGCAAAAGACCGCCCCACCCATGATCACCAACCGCTTGAGGTTGCTGGCGAACTCAGAATCCAACCGCATCGCATCAGCGATGTTTGTCAGCGGACCAACCGCACACACAACCAATTCGCCCTTATGCGCCCGTGCCTGATCCACCAGATACTCGGCAGCCGCCAAAGGGTGGTTCGATCCGATCTGCGGAATTTCGGTAATGTCGCCGAACCCTTCCGGGCCGTGCACATGCTCGGACGGGGCATGACCGTCGGTTTCCCAGGCCCAGGGCGCCCCTTCGGCAACCGGCGCATCCAAACCCAACTTATCCAACAAAAACCGTGCGTTGCGGCTGGATTGGTGAACGTGCGTATTGCCGAAGATGGTGGTCAGCCCGATCAAGTCAATATCAGGTGCTGCTGCGGCATAGGCGATGGCCATCGCGTCGTCGATGCCGGGATCAGTGTCAATTATCAGTTTCATCCCCGCCCGATAGCGCAATCGGAAGCTGGATGCAAAGCGGCCACATATGCAAATTTCCACTCTGGTAACACGGTTTCATCGATTTGCATCCGCTGCCATTCCCGCCATACCTGAGTTGAAATTAGGCGGAACAATCCCCAAGTGTATACCATAGTACACAAAAGTAGAGGACAGTTATGACAGAAGACCAGATCATTGGATTGCTGACATCAAACATCATTTACGTGCTCGCAGCGGTTCTAGTTATCGTCGTGATCTTCAAAGGCATCAAGATCGTGCCGCAATCTGAAAAATACGTGGTAGAGCGCTTTGGCCGCCTGCACTCGGTCCTTGGCCCGGGCATCAACTTTATCGTTCCGTTTCTGGACGTTGCACGTCACAAGATATCCATTCTGGAACGCCAGCTGCCTAACGCGACACAAGACGCGATCACCAAGGACAACGTTCTGGTCCAGATCGACACCTCGGTCTTCTATCGCATTCTTGAACCAGAGAAGACTGTGTACCGTATCCGCGACGTCGATGGTGCGATCGCAACGACAGTGGCGGGCATCGTGCGGGCCGAAATAGGTAAGATGGATCTGGACGAGGTCCAGTCGAACCGCGCCCAACTGATTACACGCATCCAGGAAAGCGTGGAAACGGCTGTCGACGATTGGGGCATCGAGGTGACACGCGCCGAAATTCTGGATGTAAATCTGGATCAGGCCACTCGCGATGCGATGCTGCAGCAGTTGAACGCCGAACGTGCCCGCCGTGCACAGGTGACAGAAGCCGAGGGTCAGAAGCGCGCGGTCGAACTGAACGCTGATGCGGAACTCTATGCCGCTGAACAAACAGCTAAAGCACGCCGTATCCAGGCTGAGGCCGAAGCATACGCAACCGGTGTCGTAGCCAAGGCCATTCAGGACAATGGGATCGAGGCCGCACAGTATCAGGTTGCCCTGAAACAGGTCGAGGCGCTGAACGCGCTTGGGGGTGGCAACGGATCGCAGACCATCGTGGTACCCGCGAATGCAATGGAAGCCTTCGGAGATGCGTTTAAGATGCTGAAAGGAACAAAGTAATGACTGATCCCTTCTGGCTGACATGGTGGATTTGGCTGGCCGGAGCTCTGGCTCTGGGCATTCTCGAGATCGTGCTGCCGGGGTTCATCTTTCTTGGCTTTGCGATTGGCGCGGCCGTTACAGGGCTTTTGCTTGTAATTCCGGGCTTTGCGCCGAGCCTGCCCGTGCTGCTGTTGGTCTTTGCCGTTCTGTCGCTTGTGGCCTGGTTGATCCTGCGGCGCATGTTCGCCCTGCCCCATGGCCAGGTAAAAACCTTCAACCACGATATCAACGAATGATCTAAGAACGCAGCGTCCGATGGTGCCACGGCACCACTGGACGCTGCCCTATGCTTTCCCTATATATTTGCTCAGGTAACAGCCCCGAGGCATGAATGACGCACCCAAGTGAACAGTTTGAAGGAACGCCTTTGATTGCACCTTCAACCATCGATCATCCACTATACGAGCCCGTGGTCGAGGCTTGCCGGACCGTCTTTGACCCCGAGATTCCCGTAAATATCTATGACTTGGGTCTGATCTATACGATCGACATCACCAAGGAAAACGCGGTCAAGGTGATCATGACACTGACAGCGCCGGGCTGCCCCGTTGCAGGCGACATGCCCGGCTGGATCGTCGAAGCCATCGAACCCGTCGCGGGCGTCAAAGAAGTTGATGTCGAACTGACGTGGGAGCCCCCCTGGGGTATGGAGATGATGTCGGACGAAGCCCGCCTAGAGCTGGGATTCATGTGATATCAGTTTAGGGTCACCCTCTAAGCCATTGAACAAAAAAAGCCGCCCGGCTTTCGGGCGGCTTGTTCTTTTGGAAAAGACGCGCAATCTATTCCACGTTGCAGGTCTCTTTGATTTCGGCCGCGCGTTCGTCCAGCGCTTTGACGTAATCGCCGTTCAGCATGCTGAGCCGCTTCTTTTCCGTCCCAGTCACTAACCCAAGCAACGCACCCGCTGGCGTGACTGCAATGATACTTTCTGCTTGCTGGTCCTGAGCGTGTTTCTTTTCGGACGCAATGGCTCTCAGATCACCCTCTGCGGTCGCGCAGTTCACCGGATGACGCTTTTCATCAGCGGCCGCAGCAGCACCTGCGGTTAAAAAAAAACCGCAAACGGTTTTCAATACTAGGTTTTTCAATGGAAACTGCCCGTGCTTAGTCATGTTAAATTGCCCTTTTTCTAACCCTTGGTGATCCTGAGTTCAGGCTAAGGTGAAGAAGGTATTTGGTGCAAGTTCCCTTTCGTCACCTCCTTCCGTCAGTCACATCACCATTAAATGTTAGGTCAGCAGGTCTGCTATGTCTTGAGCCTGACGCCTCCGAGCCCTAAATTGATGGTAACGTAGCGCAACGGAGATCACCATGTTTGGCATTCCCGGCAAACAAGCCGTGACAATGACGACAAAAGCAGCCGAGCAAATCGCACGCCTGATGGCGTCCGGCGGTCATGCCGGTTTGCGCATTGGTGTCAAAAAGGGCGGCTGCGCAGGCATGGAATACACCATGGACTACGTTGATGAGGCCGACACCAACGACGAAGTTGTTGAACAGGATGGTGCTCGGATCATGATCGCGCCGATGGCTCAGATGTTTCTGTTCGGGACCGAGATTGACTATGAGGTCTCGCTTTTGGAATCGGGCTTCAAATTCCG
This sequence comes from Ruegeria sp. BC3, assembly GCF_056539265.1. NCBI lineage: Bacteria > Pseudomonadati > Pseudomonadota > Alphaproteobacteria > Rhodobacterales > Roseobacteraceae > Ruegeria > Ruegeria sp. BC3. The sequence goes on along the minus strand of NZ_JBQFUP010000001.1, from coordinate 334,091 downwards.
CAACCCGAACGTTGTCGACGCATGCGGCTGCGGCGAATCCATCAAGTTCGACGACGCGCTGTCCTCACAATCCTAAGCCTTCTGCAGGTGGACGTAAGTTTCATTGTACCGGTTCGTCAAATGCTCACCCGCGCTGATTGTTTGGCCTGACGCCGGCGGGGCCACGTTTGTATCGTAGGACGGGTTGAAAAATAGCGGCACGGAAATTCGTTCTTGCGTGCCGCCGACCACGCGATGCTCGGTCGCTTTGACCTGACCGGCGGTCCAGAATTCAAGCATCTCACCAAAGTTAATGATAAACGTACCGGGTTTGGCCGAGACTGGTTGCCATGTGTCGTCCGGCATACGGACCTCAAGCCCCGAGGATCCGTCTGTTGCCAACAAGGTCAGGCATCCGTAATCAGTATGTGCTGCGATACCAAAATCGTGCTCTCCGGCCCAAGTGGGGCGTTCCGGATAGAAATTTCCGCGCAACAGGGCCATGGGCGTGTCAAACGCTTTGTCAAAGCTGGTTTCATCGCGCCCCAAGGCGACAGCGATCGCCCTTAAAATCCGCATCGCCACGCTGCATGCGTCGCTGTAATAGCTCCGAATAGTGTTTTTAAATTCAACAGGATATTCAGGCCAAAGGTTCGGCGCGTAAACACTCAGCCCTTTGTCGGCATAAGGGTTATCTGGCGGCAGTTCATAGCCGCAGTCGAACACTTCCTTGAAATCCGGGTTGGCGTTGGGGTCGACCTGTTCGGATTGCGGTGCGCCCCACCCTCGGTTCGACCCAGTCACCGCCATGTCTACCGTCTTTTTCTGGACATCGGGCAAGTGAAAGAACTCCCGATAGGTTTCGATCACGTTGCGAACTTGGTCGGTGCGCAAACCGGTATTCGACACGGTCAGGAACCCCACCTCGCCCACTGCGCGCAGTAACTTGGCCAGCTCTGGCGTCTCGCGCCGGTCCAGTTTCTCCAGATCCAGATCATCGATCATCGGGCCCTCCTGTTTACCGAAAAGCCTGCCGTTGTGCCCGCGCCTTTGCAACCGGAATTGTCAGGTGCGGCCAGCGGTGCTATCCGAGGGCAAACAATGACTAATCTGGGGGTACGCGTTATGCGGCGTAAGTTGGCAGCAGGAAACTGGAAAATGAACGGCACCTCGGCTTCTTTGCCCGAGCTTCAGTCGCTGGCTACTTCTTATCCGAGCGCTTCGGTTGATGTTCTGATCTGCCCTCCTGCCACCTTGCTGCATCGGGCTGCAGACGTTGTGAAGGATACCGCGATCACTGTGGGCGGTCAGAATTGCCACGCGGCAGAGTCCGGCGCTCATACCGGAGACATCAGTGCTCAGATGTTGCTGGATGCAGGCGCGACCGCCGTCATTCTGGGGCATTCTGAGCGGCGTGAAGATCACGGCGAACAGAACGAGGACGTGCGTGCCAAGGCGCGTGTCGCCATGGACGCTGGCCTAAAAGCCATCATCTGCGTCGGCGAAAGCCTGGAACAGCGCGAAGCTGCTAACACTCTGGACATTATTGGGGGTCAGATGTCCGGCTCGATCCCCGACCAGTCGACAGGTGAAAATCTGATTGTCGCCTATGAGCCGATCTGGGCCATTGGCACCGGCAAGGTCCCGACCCTGGACGAGATCGGAGAGGTCCACGACTTTATCCGCGCCCGGCTCGAGCGGCGCTTCGGCGAAGGCGTCGGCCGCTCGGTCCGGTTGCTGTATGGCGGCTCGGTCAAACCGAGCAACGCCGGTGACATCTTTGCAGTCTCAAACGTAGATGGGGCCCTGGTAGGCGGCGCGAGCCTGAAAGCGCAGGACTTCTCAGGCATCATCGACGCACTGCAAAAAGCCTGAGGTCAGGCCAGTTTCATGGTGACCAACCCTGCAATGATCAGGGCCGCGGCGATCAGGCGGGGTGCAGTCAGCGCCTCGCCCAGAAACATCACGCCGACCATGAACGCTCCGACCGCGCCGATGCCTGTCCAGATCGTATAGGCTGTGCCCAGCGATAAATCCCGCATCGCGAGGGCCAGCAGCCCAAATGAGCCAATCATGGACACGCCCATCACAGCCGTGGGCCACACGCGCGAAAACCCGGCCGACTGTTTCATGGCAACCGCCCAAACGATTTCCAGAAGACCGGCGAACAACAACAATATCCAGGGCATAAGAACACCTCATTTCAGTTCGGGTCGTCCCGAATGATCAGCCAAAACGGCGAGGTCGTCCTCTGACCGCTAGATAAAATCTCTTGACCGTGATTCAAGGGGATGCGAGGTGCTGGGCGATACTAGCATCGGCAAACGATGCGTTTTGACCCTCAACTGCGTCTGGTTAGAACCTGCTCAGGTAAGGAAGAAGAATGGAAAGTGCCGCCCGGAAATCACCAAAGACATGCATCATCTGCATGAAATGGGGCGACGCTTTCGGTCCTGACTATGTCAATCTGCTGTATGCTGCGGTTCAAGACCATATGTCGATGGACCACGACTTTATCTGTATCACCGACAATGCCGAAGGGTTAAAGCCAGGCATCAAGGTTGTCCCGCTTTCCTTCCCCCAGCTTGAAAGAGACCTATGGGTTCACGGCAAATGGCCCAAGCTGTTGATGTTCGACCGCGAGATTGTCGGAGAGTACGTCGCCGCGCTGTTTCTCGACCTGGATCTGGTCGTCACCGGGCAGTTGGACCCGCTGTTGACGATCATGCTGGAAAAAGGCGGCCTGTATCTGATGCCCAAGTTCCGCGGGCTTGTCTGGCGCATGATCCCCGCCGTGATCTGGGACCGGATTCCGTGGTTCATGAACAAAGTGACACGTGGTAATTCCTCGATCGTTGGGTACGTCCCGGCCGAGCAGTTTCACCTGTTCGATGACTTCGACGGGGCCAAGGACCTGCCGAAATATGAAAATGACCAGAATTACATCTCGGCGCTTGCGACGAACCGGAAATGCTATCCCAAGAATTGGTGCATCGGCATTATCCATCTGGTCTACTACTGGCCATTTGGCCTGATCTTCAAAAAGTACAAAAAGCGACCCAAAAGGCCGAAGATCGTGATCTTCAATGGCCGCCCCAACCCAAATGAGCTGTTGGATGACAGCATCGGTTATTGGGGATCACGCCGCCGCCGCGCTTATGGCGGGATAGAATGGGTCGCGGACTACCTGAACAAGTACAGTGCATGAAAAAAGGCCGGGTCTGGCGAAGCCCCGGCCTTTATTTGGTAGCGTGTATCGCTAGTTCGTTATTATCTCCGGCCCCATGAAGGTGTTCGGCAGGAAGGTCGATATCCAAGGTATGTACGTCACCATGATCAGGAAGACGAACAGAACCGCCAGGAATGGCAGCGCCGCCTTCACAACGCTCATCATTGGCATACCGGCGACGCCCGACGTCACGAAGAGGTTCAGACCAACCGGAGGCGTGATCATCCCGATTTCCATGTTCACAACCATGATGATACCCAGATGGATCGGGTCGATGCCCAGCTCGATCGCAATCGGGAAAACCAGCGGTGCCACGATAACCAACAGGCCCGACGGCTCCATGAACTGACCGCCGATCAGCAGGATGACGTTGACCACGATCAGGAAGGTCACCGGCCCCAAACCTGCCGACAGCATGGCACTGGCGATGTGCTGCGGCACTTGCTCGTCTGTCAGTACGTGTTTCAGGATCAGCGCGTTGGCGATGACGAACAGCAACGTCACGGTCAATTTGCCAGCCTCAAACAGCGTATGCTTGGTATCGGGATGGAAGAACGCCGTGAGCAGTGCATATGGCTTCTTCAGCAACGGCAGGTTCGGTTTGCCCTCTTCCGTGCTAAGCGGCCCCATGTCCTTGTACACAAAGCTAGCGATAAAGAAGGCATAAACGGCAGCAACCGCAGCGGCCTCGGTCGGGGTGAAGATACCGCCATAAATACCGCCCAGAATGATCACGATCAGGAACAAGCCCCACCCGGCTTCGCGCGCTGAGACAAAGATCTCACCCCAGCCTTTCCAGTCGCCTTTGGGCAGGTTTTTGACCTTGGCCATGACGTAGATTGTGACCATCAGCATCAGGCCCGCCATCAAGCCGGGAATAACGCCCGCCAGGAACATGCGTCCGACTGAGACCTCAACAGCTGCAGCGTAGACCACCATCACGATGGATGGCGGGATCAGGATGCCCAGCGTACCCGCGTTACAGATCACACCAGCTGCGAATTCTTTCGAGTACCCGACCTGACGCATCCCTGCGATCACGATCGAACCGATAGCGACCACAGTGGCCGGAGAGGACCCGGAAAGCGCGGCAAACAGCATACAGGCGAACACGCCCGCAATCGCCAGGCCGCCCGGCAAATGACCCACACAAGCAATCGAGAACCGGATGATACGCCGCGCCACGCCGCCTGTCGTCATGAAGGACGACGCGAGGATGAAGAACGGGATCGCCAGCAGCGTAAAGTGCCCCTCGAACGCCTCGAACAGTGTACCCGCGACGGAGGCCAGCGAACTGTCGGAATAGATCAGCAGGAACAGAGTCGAGCTGAGGCCAAGCGCCACGGCAATCGGAACCCCGATCAGCAACAGGCCGATGACCATCGAGAATAGAAGTACGACGTCCATTAGTCATGCTCTCCTTGCTGAGCGCGGACTTCTTCGATCTCGTCCTCGACTTCGTGGCTGGCGACAAGACGGTCTGTCTCGCCACGCCAGATTTGTACTGCAACTTGGGCAAAGCGGATCACCAGCAGCAGCATTGAGACCGGCAGCACCAGATACGGCACCACCTTGGGCAGCTTTTCATAGCCCTCGCCATAGTTGATCAGGTCTTCCAGAAAGCGCAGCGGCGCGACCATGGGGATATCGTCCACCTCGTAAAAGCTCTGGCTGCGGGCGTCGAAATTGAACCCGGTCGGGAACCAGCGGCCCGAGGTAGGCGGCAAGTCCGCAAACACGGCCCAATAGTCATATGAGCCTTTCAGCAGCAGCAGTGAAAATACCAGACAGCACCCAACCGCGATCAGCGCCAGAATGCGGCGTGGTGCCGGGGCCAACATGTTCAGGATGGCGTCCACACCCAGATGCGCATGTTTCTTGACGGCGTAGGATGCACCCAGAAGAACAAGCCAGCCAAAGGTGAACACCGTTAGCTCAAGCGCCCACAAGATGTTGGAATTAAAAACAAAGCGCGCGATCACATTGGCGAAGGTCACGACCGTCATCAGGCCCAGCAACGCCGCAATCATGGTCTCTTCGATATGGTCGACCAGCCCGCCTTGGCCGGGTTTCGAACCAGACATTTATCTGTCCCCACATTATTGGTGATGAGAGTAAGGTTGGCGGGCCTCTATACGGCCCGCCCGGCCCACGCGTCGATTACTCCCCAGTGCCCGGACGCGCAGCCTGTGTATCGGGATTAGAACCCGGCGTTGATCGCCTGAGCGGCGTCGATCTTGTCCTGACCAACGTCACCCGCGAATTGATCCCAAACGGGCTTCATCGCATCGACCCAAGCCTGACGCTGTTCAGGATTCAGTTCCCGAATGATGCCGCCCGCGTCTGTGATCGAGGCTTTGGCCGCTTCGTTCACGGCAAAGGCTTCTTTGTTCCGCGTCTCGGTTACTTCGGCCAGAATGGTCATGAACTGATCGCGTACCGCAGGATCCAGGCTGTCCAGCCAATCCACCGAGGTCACGACCAGATAGTCGATGATCCCGTGGTTGGTTTCGGTGATACCATCCTGCACCTCAAAGAACTTCTTGCCGTAGATGTTCGACCAGGTGTTTTCCTGCCCGTCCACAACGCCCTGCTGCAGCGCGCCGTACACTTCCGAGAACGCCATTTTCTGCGGGCTGCCACCGATCGCTTCCATCTGAGCCACCAGAACGTCCGAAGACTGAACGCGGAATTTCAGGCCATCAGCGTCAGCCGGATCGACCAGCGGTTTGTTCGCCGACATCTGCTTCATGCCATTGTGCCAGAAGGCCAGACCTTGCAGGCCGCGGCGCTGCATGCTGTCTTTCATCGCCTGTCCATCAGCCGAGGCCTGGAACGCGTCGACAGCGTCGATGTTCTTGAACATGAACGGCAGGTCGAACAGACGGAACTGCTTGGTGAACTTCTCGAACTTCGACAGCGACGGTGCGGCCAGTTGCACATCGCCCTGCAGCATCGCCTCAAGCACCTTGTCGTCGTTGTAAAGCGTGGAGTTCGGATAGACCTCCATGCACATCACGCCGTTCATCTCGTCATTGACGCGCTGCTCCAGCAATGATGCTGCGATGCCCTTGGGGTGTTTGTCCGTGTTCGTAACATGCGCGAACTTGACCACGATCTCGCCATCGTCACAGGCGGCCATGGCGGCCGATGCCGTAACGCTCAGTGCCAGAGCTGTAGCAGCAGTAGTAAGGAATTTCATCTGTCTTTTCCTCCCAGACTTCCGTGAAACCTTTCGTCGACGCCCAAAAAAACGCCGCATGCCGCGAAGTGAACCGAATCGCGGATCACCGCTCAACTTTTTGTTTAAACTTTCACCACATCAGACTTTTTTGTTTAATTTCTAAACCTTACAACGAAACCCCAAGCTGCCTTGTGGCGGCGCTTCTAACTACTGTGCGGAAATCCGCACATGCCAAGGCCATGCTGTGCGGATTTCCGCACGGGTCGCGAATCAAATGAGACAACGCGCAGGACTGATTCTCACAAGAACGACCGCAGCCCGCATCAGCGGGCTGCCCGGCCCAACGGCTTTAAACGCATGTAAATGCGGCCAAAGCCGGCGGGAGCGTTCCTAGCGGCGATAGTCCTCAGGGCGAATCTGATAGCGCGCCAGTTTGTCATAAAACGTCTTGCGCGGAAGCTTCAACGCTTTGGCAGCATCCGCTGCTTTGCCGTTGTGCCGCCCCAGTGCGGCGATCAGCAGCGACCGTTCGACCCGCGCCATCTGCTCACTCAATCCCAGATCAGTTCCACGCGCGACTTCTTCGGGCATACCAAGAACGAACCGCATTGCGGCTGACATTAAAGACCGTGCATTCCCCGGCCAATCGCTGGCCATTAGGGATGCCAAATGTTCCGACGTAATCTCGGGCTCGGCAATACCGGCCTGTTCCGCGGCTTGCGCAACGTAGTGACGAAAGATGATCGGAATGTCCTCAGGGCGTTCGGCCAACGACGGTATACGCACGCGCATGACATCCAACCGGTAAAACAGGTCTGCACTGAACCCGCCTTGCTCTGACAAAACCGCCAGATCGGCCGTTGTTCCAGCCACAATGCGGGCGCCGGGTCCCTGCTCGACCAGTTCCAAAGCAGCGTATTGCGTCGCCTCCGGCATGGCCGAGACCTCGTCCAGAAACAATGACCCGCCGGCCGCATCTTCACAGACCCGCGCCAGACCATCGGGCGTCAGCCCTGACGCCGGGCGTTTCACAAACGGCCCCTGCCCAAAGGGGGACATCAGATGCACCACCTCGGCCACCTTGGAAATCCCACTGCCCGGCGGTCCGGTGACCAACACCTCGGCTTTCGTAGGCGCGACGGACCGGACCCGTTCCCTTAACGCCTCGGCTTGCGCAGACAAGCCGAACAGTAACCGTGCCGCTGGGTCGCCGCGCTCAAGCTCGGATTTCAGGGCGCGCTGTTCGATCACCTGCGTACGAGCCTCGAACGCGCGCTCCAACACTGACAGCAGGTCGGCTGCGGCGCAGGGTTTCTCCAAAAAGTCGAACGCACCCTGACCCATGGCCTGCACGGCCATCGGTATGTCGCCCTCTCCGGTCAGCAGGATAACGGGCAGTTCTGGATCGACGTCGCGGGCGTAGGTCAACAGATGAAATCCGTCACGACCGGGCATTCGAATGTCCGAAACGATGACTCCGGGAAAGTCCGCCCGAATATGATCCTTGGCCGCAACGAACGATCCTGCCGTTACCGGATCGTAATCCGCAAGCTCCAACGTCTGCGCCAAGGCTTCGCGCACAGCGGCATCGTCATCGACCAGTAGAATTTTCCGCGTCATGCGACCTCGTGCTCTGTGAAAGGCTCAAGCTCGACTGTGAACTCTGCGCCGGTTTCCAGATTGGTGCCCCGGATATTACCGCCAAAGCTTTGAACCAGACCATAGGAGATCGATAGCCCCAGCCCCATCCCCTCGGACGATCCAACGGCTTTGGTGGTGTAGAACGGCTCGAACAGTTTTTCCGAGTTCTCAATGCCCGGCCCGATGTCGCGCACGGTCACGGCCAGTTTGTCTCTGGCTTCGATCCTGATGCGGATTAGCCGGTCGTCCTGTCCGCTCATGGCGTCTGCGGCGTTGTTGATCAGGTTGACAAAAACCTGAACCAAACGCACCTCGCCGCCCCAGGCGTAGACAGGGTTCTTAGGCGGCGCCCAGTCCAAGCGCACATCCTCAGTCCGCAGCCGCGCCTCGGTCAGTTCGACCGCCGTGTCGATCACCTGCACCAGATTGACCTTGCCCATCGGTTCGCTTTCGTTGCGGGCAAAGGCGCGCAGGTTCTTGATGATCCGCGCCATTCGAGCGGCCATGGCAGAGATACGCGTCAGGTTTTCCGAGGCTTTCTCCTCGCGCCCGCGCGACAAGAACGCGGACCCGTTATCTGCGAATTGCTGGATCGCCATCAGCGGTTGGTTCAACTCATGACTGATACCCGCCGACATTTGCCCCAAAGCGCTTAGCTTTCCGGCCTGAATCAGCTCCTCCTGCGCGTGTTTGAGGGCGGCCTCGGCATCTTCGCGTTCACGCACTTCACGTCGCAAGGCCATGTTGGCGGCGGTCAAAGCCTGCGTGCGTTGCGCAACACGCGTTTCAAGAACAGCGTTCGCCTCAGCCAAGGTGCGCCGACGTTCCGTCGCCAAATACAGAAGCGCACCAAAGGCCAGGCAGATCGCGGCTACGGTGGCCGCCTGCAACCCCGCCAGACGCTGTGCAGGGGCCACGTCCACTAGCACTTCGGCTGTCATGTCAATGACCGGCAGCTCCAACATCAGGTGCAGGGCCCGGCTTGGCAGGTAACGGCCCCAGTTCAGGTTCCAAACCTCATGCGGGCCCACAAGAACCGAGGCGAAATCGACGTCCTCTCCGCTCGGCGGCGTGAGACCCAACTGTCCTTCGTCCCGCTGCCAGAATAGTAGGTCCGAGCGGTTTGAGATAAAGACAATGCCGTCGCCATCAATGAAAAACACCGCCTCGGTACTGCCGCGCCAGGTCTGTTCCACATCCTGCACATCGGCCACAACGATCAGCGCACCTTCGACCCGACCATCAAGGCCAAAGGTTGGGGCCGCGTATGAATAGGTGCGATCCCCGCTGACATCCACGACCCCGTGCGCGCTCCCCATAGCGCCCTGCATGGCGCGCTGAAACGCCGGATGGTCGGACATGCTTTCCTGAGCGATTGGCTGGGCCGAGGCCAGCACCCTACCGCTGCGGTCCAGATACATCATGTTAACGGCCGAGGTCTTGTCGGCCACGTCCAACAGTATCGCCCGCGCCGCCCGTTTCTGTGCAGGTGTTTCAAGTCTTTGCAGGACCGGATGCGTGGCCATCAGCACCGCCAATTCCTGATAAACCTGCATCTGAGTGCTCAGCCGGTCCGCGGCCAGTTCCAGATCAGCCTCGGCCTTTTCGCTCAGCTGCGACAGCGCCTGACGATAGCCATAGGACCAGACACCAGCGGACAACAGCCCGACGGCACACAGAAATCCCAGGATGACCCAAACTCGGTGCATGACATAGGGTCTTGCATTCAGCGCGCCGCATGGCAAGTCTGCGCCGCATGAAGACGGTCATTCAATCTCCGGTCGATCCGGGTTTCGTTCAAAATCCCTACCCTTTCTACGATGAGGCCCGCGCATACGGCGACCTTGTCTATTGGAAGGACTACGGCAAGGTCGCTGCGGTATCGCACCGCGCGGTCTCCGCCCTGCTAAAGGATCGCCGTTTTGGCCGCGAGGTGCCTGAGGAGCTGCAAACACCCGGCCCCTCACATCTGGCCCCGTGGCTGGCGGTTGAGGCGCACTCGTTACTTGAAGCCGAGCCGCCCCGGCACACGCGCCTGCGTGCGTTGGTGATGCGCGCGTTTACGTCGCGCGCGATTGCGGCGCTGGAGCCGTCGATCCACGGACTCAGCCACACGCTGATCGATTCTTTTCCTGACGCGCCCTTCGATCTGTTGCCCGCGTTTTGCACCCAGATCCCGGTCATCACGATCTGCCGCCTTCTGGGCGTGCCCGAGGATATGGCCCCCAGCCTGCTGCGCTGGTCGCATGACATGGTTGCGATGTATCAAGCCAGCCGCACGCCCGAGACCGAAACCGCCGCGGCAAGATCATCGCAAGAATTCACCGACTTTCTGATCGGATACATCGACCAACGGCGTACCGATCCCAAAGACGACCTGATCACGCGCCTGATTGCTGCCGAAGAGGACGGAGAGAAACTCTCACGCGATGAGCTGGTGGCCACTTGCATCCTGCTTTTGAATGCCGGGCATGAGGCAACGGTCCATTCTTTGGCAAACGGAGTGAAGACCGCATTGCAGTTGGGTATCGGTCCGCAAGCGTTCGCCCCCAAGGCTATTGACGGGACGGTTGAGGAAATCCTCCGCTACGATCCATCGTTGCACATGTTCACCCGCTATGCCTACGAGGACGTCGAGGCGTTCGGCCATACCTTCAAGCGCGGGGATGAAGTTGCTTTGCTGCTGGGGGCTGCGAACCGCGAACCTGCGGTCTGGCCCGACCCCGACCGGTTCGACCCCACGCGCCCCATCGCCACGAACACCAGTTTCGGCGGCGGCCTGCATTTCTGCGTCGGCGCGCCGCTCGCGCGGATGGAGATGCGTATTGGCCTGTCCGTGTTGTTCGAACGGTGCCCTAACCTACGCCTGAGCGCTGAACCGGAATACTCGAACACCTACCATTTCCACGGACTGACCCGTTTGATGGTCGAGGCCTAGTTTTCGATCAACGCGTTCAGCGGCAGCATAGTGGTCGACTTGATCTCTTCCATGGACAGCAGCGCGGTCACGTTGTGCACACGAACCTCTGAGATCAGCGCCTGATAGAACTCATCATAAGCGCGCGCATTCTTGACCCGCACCTTGAGGATATAGTCGATGTCACCGGCCAGCCGGTGTGCCTCTTGCACCTCGGGCCTGTCGCGCAGGGCTTTGAGGAACTTGTGCTGCCAGTCGGCCTCGTGCTCTGAAGTACGGATCAGCACAAAGAATGTGGCTTCGAACCCCAGCGCTTCGGCGTCGAGCAAAACGGTCTGCTGGCCGATCACGCCGGCCCCTTTCAGCTTGCGTATCCGATTCCAGACCGGGGTCTTGGAACTACCGACACGGGCGGCTATTTCGTCCAGCGATTGGCTTGCATCCCGCTGCAGCTCGATCAGAATTTTCCGATCCGTATCGTCAATCCGCACCGACATTCCAATATTCCTTTCGTTTCGAAACAAACGTCCTGAAGTTCAGCTTTACTAGAACGTTTGTTCTTATTTGTTCGCCCATATGGCGCATTAGCGGGAATATTTCCTATATTGCAACCCAAGTCAAACCACACTCGGGACCGGAAATGCAGCTTACGCAATCACATAATGCCAAAGGCCATGTCGACTTTGTCGGCGCGGGTCCGGGCGATGCGGAATTGCTGACGCTCAAAGCGCTGAATGCGTTCGAGCGCGCGGACGTCGTTCTGCATGACCGCCTGATCAGTGACGAGGTTCTGGCGCTGGCCGGTAAGACCGCGCAACTGGTCGATGTGGGCAAGGCCGGTTTCGGCCCGTCGTGGAAACAGGAAGACATTGACGCCCTGTTGGTCGAATACGCCCTGAATGGTCAGCGCGTCGTGCGCCTGAAGTCCGGCGACCCGACCGTGTTTGGTCGCTTGGATGAAGAGATCGAGGCGGTTGAGGCTGCTGGCATCTCGTGGCGGATCATACCGGGTATCACCGCTGCATCCGCGGCAGTGGCCGGAATTGGTCAAAGCCTGACACGGCGTGGACGCAATTCTTCGGTCCGGTTTCTGACCGGCCACGACATGAAGGGATTTGCCGATCACGACTGGACTGCGCTGGCACGCGCGGGTTCGGTTGCGGCGATTTATATGGGCAAGAAATCCGCCCGGTTTATCCAAGGCCGCCTGATCATGCACGGTGCCGACCGGCAGACGCCTGTGACCCTGATCGAGAACGCCTCGCGCCCCGATCAGCGCGTTCTGGAAACGACTCTGGATCAGCTTCCAACCGATCTGAACGCCGCCGAGATGGACGGCCCAACACTGACATTTTATGGCCTCGCCCCGCGCCAAGCGGCTCAGGCCCTGACCGAATTCAAGAAGGAGCACGCCTGATGGCCCGCGCTTTTACCCCCAAAGTGGTCACTGCCAACGATTTGTTGGAAGGTGACGTGATCTATCAAACCGAAGACGACCGCTGGTCGCGCGAACTGTCCGAGGCCGAGTTGATCACGGACGAGGCGCACGCACAGGTGCGTCTGTTGGATGCGGCGCGTCAGGCCAACAAGATCGTCGGCGCTTATCTGGCCGATGCAGTCGCCGGTGACAACGGCCCCGAGCCGACCCACTTCCGGGAAGACTTTCGCCGCACCGGCCCGTCCAACTATGCCCACGGCAAACAAGAAACATCCACGCAGCCCCGGGCCTGACCTCTGGCCCGTCTCTCTCCCCTTTTCAAGGCCCCAAGGTTCGGGGCTGCAACTAAGGACAGCTAATCATGTATCGCTACTCCGAGTTCGACACAGCATTTTTGGCAGAACGTAACGCGCAGTTCCGCGCGCAGGTCGAGCGTCGTATCGACGGCTCGCTGACCGAAGACGAATTCAAACCCCTGCGCCTGATGAACGGCCTGTATCTGCAGCTGCACGCCTATATGCTTCGGGTCGCGATCCCTTATGGGACGCTGTCCAGCGCACAGATGCGCCAACTGGCCCTGCTGGCCGAGAAGTGGGACAAGGGCTATGGTCATTTCACCACCCGTCAGAACATCCAGTACAACTGGCCGAAACTGAACGACGTTCCGGACATGCTGGACGCGCTGGCCGAGGTTGGCATGCATGCCATTCAGACATCGGGCAACACCATCCGCAACGTGACCGCCGACCACTTCGCCGGTGCCGCCGCGGATGAGGTCGCCGACCCGCGCCCCTACGCCGAACTGCTGCGTCAGTGGTCGACCGACCACCCGGAATTCCAGTTCATGCCGCGTAAGTTCAAGATCGCTATCACTGGTTCGGAAAACGACCGCGCCGTGATCAAGGCGCATGACATCGGTCTGCAACTGGTCGAGCGCGACGGCGTTCTGGGTGCCCGCGTTATCGTGGGTGGTGGTCTGGGCCGTACGCCGATGATCGGCAAGGAACTGTCCGAATTCGTCGCCTTTGACGATCTGCTGGCTTACTTGGAAGCCACCGTTTCCGTGTGGAACCAGATCGGCCGCCGCGACAACAAGTACAAAGCGCGCATCAAGATCACCGTGCACGAGCATGGCATCGACGCGATCCGCGCCAAGGTCAACGAGCGCTTCCTGCAGGTTCGCCCGCAGTTCAAGGGCGCTGACATGAACTTGTTGGAAGAGATCAAGGGTCACTTTGCTGCGCCTGATTTCCGCAAGGGTTCGGTCGCGTCGTTCGAAAGTGCCTACACCAACGATCCCGTTTTCCGTTCGTGGGTCGACACCAACATCGCGCCGCACAAGGATGCGGACCACGCGATCGTCACGATCTCGATCAAGAAGCACGGCCAGACGCCGGGCGATGCTACTGCCGAGCAGATGCGTGTGATGGCCGATCTGGCCGAAGAGTTCGCCTATGACGAACTGCGCATCAGCCATGAGCAGAACGTGATCCTGCCGCATGTCCACAAGTCGGACCTGCCCGCGATCCACGCGAAGCTGAAAGAGTACGAATTGGCCACCGCCAATATCGGCCTGATCAGCGACATCATCGCCTGCCCCGGCATGGACTACTGTGCGCTGGCGACAGCCCGCTCGATCCCGGTTGCACAGGAAATCGCGACCCGTTTCGATGAGCTGAAGCTGGAGCATGACATCGGTCACCTGAAGATCAAGATCTCGGGCTGCATCAACGCATGTGGTCACCACCACGTGGGCCACATCGGCATCCTGGGTCTGGATCGCGCAGGTGTCGAGAACTACCAGATCACTCTGGGTGGGGACGCGACCGAAACTGCGGCCGTTGGCGACCGCACCGGTCCGGGCTTTGCCTATGATGAGATCGTGCCAGCCGTTGAGCGCATCGTGGACACCTATCTGGAACAGCGTGACAGCGCCGAGGAAACGTTCCTGGAAACCTATCGCCGCGTAGGCATGGCTCCGTTCAAGGCGGCGCTTTACCCCGAGGCGCAGGCCAATGCCGCTTGACCTGATCCAGACGGAACTGGGCAAAGACCGCGCGGAATTGACCGAACAGGTCGACGCGCTGAACGCCCGGTTCCGCCACCACAGCGCCCATGATGTCATGCATGGCGCGCTGGACGAGATCGAAGAGCTTGCTCTGGTCTCTAGCTTCGGTGCGGAGTCGGTGGTGTTGCTGCACATGGCCGCTGTGGTCGACAAGATGACCCCGGTTCTGTTCGTGGACACGCAGATGCTGTTTACTGAGACGCTGGAATACCAGCAGGAGGTCAGCGAGCGTCTGGGGCTGAAGAACGTCCAGATCATCCGCGCCGAGGATGAGGACGTGCAACGCGAAGACCCTTATGGCGCACTGCGCCTGCGCGATACGGATGCCTGCTGCAACCTGCGCAAGACCTTTCCGCTGCAAAAGGCTTTGGCGGGATATGACGGCTGGATCACCGGGCGCAAACGGTTTCAGTCCGGAACCCGCGCCGCGCTCGACTTTTTCGAGGTCGAAGACGGCACCGGCCGGATCAAGGTCAACCCGCTGGCCCACTGGGCACCCGAAGATGTGCGCGCCTACATGGACGAAAACAACCTGCCCCGGCATCCGCTGGTGGCCAAAGGTTACCCCTCGATCGGCTGTGCGCCCTGCACCTCGCCGGTCAAAGAAGGCGAAGACCCCCGCGCAGGACGCTGGCGCGATCAGAACAAAGAAGAATGCGGCATCCATTTTGTCGACGGCAAGATGGTGCGCGCTGGAGAGAAAACATGAACGTTATTGTAACCGATCAGGGCTTTGCCCCCGATGACTGGACCGATGGCTTTGTCACTCTGGAAGACGCGGCCAATGATGTCGTAGCTCTGGACGTGGCCTCGGACACGGACCCCGATGAGCTGATTGACCGTTTGGGCAGCGCCCAGATGGTCCGTGTGGACTTTCCGTCCTCGGCCGATGGGCGCGGTTTCACCATCGCACGCGTGTTGCGACTGAAAGGCTATACAGGCCGCTTGCGCGCTAAGGGCCACGTTCTGGCCGACCAATATGCCATGGCGCGCCGCAGTGGGTTTGACGAGGTCGAGATCGACAATGCGTTGGCGACACGCCAGCCCGAAGATCAATGGCTTGCCCGTTCCGATTGGCAGAACCACAACTATCAGGCCCGCCTGCGCGGCTAAGACCGACAATCGCCAGCTTGTGACTTGAAAGGGGCATTAAGCCCCTTTTCCTGACTTGGATCAAAGATTAAACGGAGATGTCGGTTTACTCAGCCGACAGTGACAACGATGACAGAGATGAAGCCCGTGACCGAAGCAACCGCCGTTAAGGCCCCTGTCCTTCCGGACGCCCAGACAGTAACAGATGTCAAACACTGGACCGACAGCCTGTTCTCGTTCAAGGTGTCGCGCCCCGCGTCCTTGCGGTTCCGCTCGGGTGAGTTCGTGATGATTGGTCTGCTGGGCGACAACGGCAAGCCGCTGCTGCGCGCCTATTCGATCGCTTCGCCTTCGTGGGACGAAGAACTGGAGTTTTACTCGATCAAGGTGCAGGACGGTCCGCTGACCTCAAAGTTGCAGCACATCAAGCCGGGCGACCAGATCATCCTGCGGCCCAAGCCGGTTGGCACGCTGGTGCATGACGCTCTGCTGCCCGGCAAACGCCTGTGGTTCTTTGCTACCGGCACTGGTTTCGCCCCCTTCGCGTCGCTGCTGCGCGAGCCGCAGACGTACGAAGATTATGACGAAGTCATCATCACCCATACCTGCCGCGAAGTGGCCGAACTGGAGTATGGCCGTCAGCTGATCGAAAGCATCCGTCAGGACGAAATGCTGGCCGAGTTGATGGGCGAAGGTTTCGCGGACAAGATCCGCTATTACCCGACCACAACACGGGAAGAGAGCCCCAAGATGGGTCGCATCACAAACCTGCTGAAAGACGGCACTGTGTTTGCTGATCTGGGTATCGAAGGCGGGATTAACCCAGACACCGACCGCGCCATGGTTTGTGGTTCGCTGGCCTTCAACCTGGACATCAAAGAGATTCTGGAAGAGTTCGGCCTGCGCGAAGGTGCAAACTCCGAACCTAAGGAATTCGTCATCGAAAAAGCGTTTGTTGGTTAATCCAACACACCGGTTCCGGGGTAAATTGCCCCGGAACCCACAAAAACCTCTGACAAAACCCGGAATTTTCACGTTGGCTGTTGTTTATGCCGCTTGAATCGGCGTGCAGGCCGGTCTAAATTTCGGGCTCGAATTTCTGCAATCATCAAAGGAATGAACCCATAGCCCGCAGACCTCACAACGCGCCGCCGCAACGAGATACCGGACCGCGCGTCAATGAAAGAATCCGTGCCCCCGAAATTCGCCTGATTGGCGCAGACGGTGACAACGTCGGGGTGGTTCATCCCGCCAAAGCCATGCAACTTGCCGCCGATGCCGGCCTGGACCTTGTTGAGATTTCGCCCAACGCGAACCCTCCGGTCTGCAAGATCATGGACTTTGGTAAGTTCAAGTACGAACAGCAAAAGCGCGAAAGCGAAGCCCGCAAGAAGCAAAAAGTCATCGAGGTGAAAGAGGTCAAGTTCCGGCCCAACACCGACACGCATGACTATGACGTCAAAATGAAGAACGTCGTGAAGTTCTTGGAAAAAGGCGACAAGGTCAAAGTGACCCTGCGCTTCCGTGGCCGCGAAATGGCGCACCAGAACCTAGGCCGTGAGCTGCTGGAACGTGTGGCCGAGGACATCAAAGAAATCGGCAAGGTCGAGAACATGCCGAAGATGGAAGGCCGTCAGATGATCATGATGATCGGCCCGCTGCCGCAAAAATAAGCGTTACGCTTATCGAATTTGGAACCCTGTCAGAGAGCGCTCTGACAGGGTTTTTTTAGGCTTAATCGAGAGAAGAAACGTCTTACGCCGGGATCGACGCAGCGATTGCCCGGCTCAACTTGCCGACCAGTTCATCGATCTGAGTGTCTTCAATGATGAATGGCGGGGCCAGCAGTACGTGATCCCCAAGCCGCCCGTCCCGCGTGCCGGACATCGGATAGCAAATCAGTCCCTCGGCCAGCGCGGCCTTTTTGATTTGGCCTGCAACGCCATGTGTCGGATCAAATGGCGTTTTCGTTTCGCGGTCCGAGACCAACTCGACCGCACGGAATAGACCCCTGCCACGGATATCGCCGACATTTGGGTGTTGGCCGAATTCGGCCTGCAGCGCTGTTTGAAGCCTATCCCCCATGACACCGGCCCGCGCGGGCAATTCGCGCGAGGTCAATTCGGTTACGACCGCCAAAGCGGCCGCGGTTGCAACCGGATGGCCGATATAGGTGTGTCCATGCTGAAAAAAACCCGACCCGTCGCGGATCGCATCATAGATTTTATCGGTGCACATCATCGCCCCGATCGGCTGATACCCGGCTCCCAACCCTTTGGCGATACACAGGATATCCGGCGCAACACCGTCATGATCGCAGGCAAACAGATGCCCTGTCCGCCCCATGCCGCACATGACCTCATCCAAAATCAGCAAGACGCCATACTGATCGCAAATCTCGCGGATGCGTTTGTAGTACCCCTCAACCGCAGGCACCGCGCCCAAGGTTGCCCCGACAACCGGCTCTGCCATGAAGGCCATAACGGTCTCGGGGCCCAAGCGCAAAATTTCGGTCTCCAATTCGTTGGCGACGCGCTGGCCATAGTCATAGCTGCTCTCACCATCCGGCTTTTCGGCATATTCGTAACACGGCGCGATATGCGTCATCTCAATCAGCATCGGGGCGAACTGAGCCCGACGCCATTCATTGCCTCCTGCGGACAAGGCACCAAGGGTATTGCCATGGTAACTCTGCCGCCGCGCAATCACCCGGCGACGCTCGGGCTGTCCGATCTCAAGGAAGTACTGCCGGGCCAGCTTCATCGCCGCCTCGGTCGCCTCGGACCCGCCGGAAACAAAATAGACACGGTCCAGATCACCCGGCGCATGTTCGATCAGCAGGTCTGCCAAGGCTTCGGCCGGTTCGGATGTCATGAAACCGGTATGCGCAAAAGCAATCTTTTCGACCTGCTCCTGCACAGCCTTGATTACCGTAGGGTTCGAATGTCCCAGACAGGACACCGCAGCATCGCCGCAATCCAGGTACCGATGCCCCTGCGCGTCGATCAGGTAACACCCGTCGCCACCAACAGCGACCGGAAGTTCCGATTTCGTGTGACGTGGAAAAACATGACTACTCATTCCTGCGCTCCTTTCAAAGCCGCAACCAGCGACGCTACGGACGCTGCATTGTCTGACCAGGTATTGCCGTCCTTGTCAGTCAAACTGTTTTCGAACCCGACCCGAACGTCTCCTCCGCGTTTTGCGGCCGTCAACAAACATGCATGTTCCTGCTGGCCAAAGGCACAGACCATCCATCGCGAAGCGTCTTGCGGAAACTTATCCAGATCTTCCGGAACGGATTGCTGACCCGAGCTGTATCGCCCCAGAACCAGCAACCGATCCGTTTGCTCTGTGCGCACAATCCCGCGCCCCTGCCAGTCCGCCAGCAAGGCCGCATCTTCACGGTCGTAAAGGATGTGCTGAACACGAGTTCCTTGATCCTCGCACAACCCATACAAAGTGCTGGCAAGCTCGGGCGCACGAGCAACTTCTCGCACCGAGATCGACGCCCATTCCGGCTGCACCTTCCGCAGACACTCCAATTGCGCGGCCACATCAAAAACGCCCGCAGCTTCGGTCGTGATTTGGACATCCATGTCAGGCACTACCCCGCGCAACTCGGCCAAAGTTTCCAGATAGCGCCCCGCGTCCAGCGTATGCTGCCCCCGATCATCGCGCACATGCAGGTGAAGGCCGTCCGCACCCGCCCAAAAGCAATTCTGCGCCGTGGCAACGATTTGCTCTAAACCAACCGGCAACTCTGCATGATCCACTGATCCCCGGCGTGCACCGTTCGGCGCGACAAGAACATACGGTTTGGGCGCTGTTTGAGTATGAGACGCGGGTTCAGACATCGGGCCATCCTTAGCAAGTTGCCTCTCAGTTATCCGTCTAGCACACGTTTTCAATTTGCAATCTTCATAACATTTGTTTTTCTAGGATCATGACCCAGCCTTTGAACCAAATCACCGAAGCGTTGCGACAACAGATCGACCAATTGCCCCCCGGTCTGCAGGCAGCTGCGAAGTACATCCTGGATCACCCAGCGGATTTCGGTTTGGACCCAATCCGCGAAACCGCTGCCAAGATCGGCGTCAGCTCAAACGTGCTGGTTCGCTTGGCCCATCGCATTGGCTTCGACGGATTCGAGGCCTTGCGCGCCCCGTTCCGCGCCGCCCTTGTGACCGACAGCGAGGACCATATGAGCCAATCCTGGCTCAGTAACATGCAAGACGGCGATTCTTTCAGTGCAGCTCAGGCCCAATTCGCTCAGAACGCGCAGAACGTGGTCATGCGTTCGCTGCGGCTCATGCACCCGGACAAAGTCAGGAAAGCAGTTGAGATCATGACACAATCTGACAGGTGTTTTGTTACGGCAACGCGCGCAAGCTATGCGTTGTCGTACTATTTTTCCTATACAGGTCGCATGGCGCACCCCGGCCTGCGCCTTGTCCCGCGCCACATGGGGGCCGCTACCGATGACCTTTTGGATGCCACCCCCACGGACTGCCTGATCGCGATCACAGTCAGCCCCTATTCCTCTGATACTATCCAGTCCATGCGCCTGGCCCGGCGCAAATCCATGCCAATTATCCTGATCGCCGATAGCGAGGTGGTCGCCCCCGGCATAGAACCGGACGTTGTCTTTCCGGTCAGCACCCGGTCGCTTCACCACTTCTCTAGCTACGCCGGCGCAATGGTGGTTCTGGAATGCCTTCTGGGCCACCTGTTCCAAGCCGGTGGAGACGCCGCGCGCGAACGGGTCGACGCTTACCAAAAGTCTCGAGAGGACACGGGCGCCTATTGGCGGCCGTCCCTGCCCCCCAGAATCAGGCGCACATAGAAAAGCCCCGGCGGTGACACCGGGGCTTTTCGGATTTGTTGGCATTTACATACAGGCTTCGATCGCCCGCTTTGTCATGACGCTCACCAGATGCGCACGATACGCTTTGCTGCCATGCAGGTCTGCCATCATGTTAGCCGGGTTGATGCTCAGCCCTGTCAGGGCATCCGCGCGGAACTCCTTATTCAAGGCTTCTTCCGCTTCGGACCAGCGGAACACACCATCTTCACTGGCTCCGGTTACGGCGACACGCACCCCATCCGCAAATCGCGCCAGATAGACACCGACGAGCGCAAAACGTGACGCAGGCTGAAGGAACTTTTGATAGCTCGCAGCCTGCGGCACCGGGAAACGCACCGAAGTGATAATCTCGCCCTCATCCAAAGCCGTTGAGAACATCCCCTCAAAGAACTCATCTGCTGCAATCTGACGAATGTTGGTAATGATCGTCGCACCTGATCCCATGGCACCCGCCGGGTAACAGGCTGCCGGATCGTTGTTCGCCAGCGACCCGCCGATCGTACCGCGGTTGCGTACCGCAGGATCACCGATCTGTCCTGCCAGCGCCGCCAAAGCGGGATAGCTGCTGGCCGCCTCGCTCGCGACAACAGCATGCCGGGTTGCTCCACCAATGGCGACAGATCCATCATCCTCGATGCAAACACCCTGCATCTCGGGAATCCCGCTCAGCGAAACCAAGGACGAAGGCGCTGCCAACCGTTGCTTCAACGTCGGGATTAGCGTCTGCCCACCCCCTAGCGCCTGCGCGTCCTCGGACCCCAACGCGGCGACCGCATCAGCTATGGTCGAGGGCTTCTCAAACTCGAAATTGTACATTTCGTCTTCCTTTCCGAAAGGCGCGGATCCGCCCTTCATCTGGCCAAAAAATACCTCGGGGGTCCGGGGGCTGGCCCCCGGTCCACCCGTGTCACTTAGCTGTTCATCGCCGCCCAGACGCGCGACGGGCTCACTGGCATGTCGATATGATCGACGGCCTTGCCACCCGAGTTCAACGCATCCAGAACCGCATTGACGACCGCAGGCGGTGAGCCAATCGCTCCAGCCTCACCACAGCCCTTCACACCCAACGGGTTATGCGTACAGGGCGTCTGGCTGGAATGATCGACACCATAGAACGGAACATCGTCAGCACGCGGCATGGCATAGTCCATGAAGGACGCACTCAGCAGTTGGCCGTTCTCGTCATAGGCGCAGTTCTCAAGCAATGCTTGGCCGATACCCTGACCGATGCCGCCATGGACCTGTCCATCCACGATCATCGGATTGACGATGTTGCCAAAGTCATCCGCCGCCGTGAACTTCTCGATGCTGACCTGACCGGTTTCGGGATCAACCTCGACCTCACAAGCATAAGCACCTGCCGGGAAGGTAAAGTTGGCCGGGTCATAAAACGCGGTCTCTTCCAGCCCTGGTTCAACTTCCAAAGGATAGTTGTGCGGGACATAGGCCGTCAGGGTCACATCACCCCAGGCCACCGATTTGTCGGTGCCTGCAACGCTGAACTGTCCATCCTTCAGTTCGATATCGGCCTCGGACGCTTCCAGCAAATGGGCTGCGATCTTCTTGGCCTTCTCGATCACCTTCTCGGTCGCCTTGACCATGGCCGAACCACAGACTGCCAGCGAACGGGACCCGTAAGTGCCCATCCCAAACGGGATCTTCGAGGTGTCGCCGTGCACGATCTCGACCATCGACTCGTCGATGCCGATCATATCAGCGACAACCTGCGGGAACGCGGTCTCATGCCCCTGCCCGTGGCTGTGTGCACCGACCATAACGCTGATCGACCCGGTGGCATTCACCCGAACGGTCGCCGCATCATAGAGACCAGCGCGGGCCCCCAGCATACCGACGATGTTCGACGGCGCGATGCCGCAGGCCTCAATGTAGCAATTGATGCCCAGACCACGCAGCTTGCCATTGGCCTCGCTTTCAGCCCGGCGCGCGGCAAAACCTGCCAGATCAGCAGCAGATTCCAGCTTATCCATCGTGCCGTTGTAGTCCCCGGTGTCGTAGGTCAACGCGACTGGCGTGTCATAGGGGAACTGAGTGACAAAGTTCTGACGACGCAATGCAATCGGATCCACGCCCAGCTCGCGGGCGGCCTTGTCCACGACGCGTTCAAGTTGATAGGTCGCCTCGGGCCGTCCAGCACCACGATATGCGTCGACCGGCACCGTGTTGGTGAACATCGCCTTAACATTCACCTGAATGACTGGCGTCTTATAGTTGCCCGCCATCAAAGTGCCGTGCAGCCAGGTCGGAACCGAGCTGGAGAAGGTCGACAGATAAGCGCCCAGGTTTGCGTAGGTATCGGTGCGCAGACCGATGAAGTTGTTGTCAGCATCCAGCGCCAGTTCAATCCTGCTGACGTGATCGCGGCCTTGCGCGTCCGACATGAAGGCCTCGGACCGGCTGGCGGTCCATTTGACCGGACGGTTGCAGGCTTTTGCGGCAAAGGTACAAAACGCCTCTTCGGCGTAGTGGAAGATTTTGGTGCCAAAACCGCCACCCACATCCGGGGCCACTACGCGTACTTTGTGCTCGGGCAGTCCCAGAACAAAGGCGCACATCAGCAGCCGGATCACATGCGGGTTCTGCGAGGTGGTATAAAGCGTATACTCTTCGGTTCCGCGGCTATACTCGGCCACAGCCACACGCGGTTCCATCGGGTTGGCGACGAGCCGGTTGTTGACCAGATCCAGCGTCGTCACATGGGCCGCATTGGCAAAAACCTCGTTAACCTTTGCGTCGTCGGTTTCGCCCAACTGCCAGTCGTAGCAGATGTTGTTCTTCAGATCGTCATGGACCAGCGTCGCCCCGTCTTGGGCGGCGGCTTTCATGTCTAGAACGGCGGGCAGCTCCTCGATATCAAGGTCGATCGCCTCGGCCGCGTCACGCGCCTGCTCCAGACTGTCGGCCACAACGGCTGCAATCGGGTCACCCACATGCCGTACCTTGCCCTGCGCCAGAATTGGGTGCGGCGGTTCCTGCATGGGCGCGCCATGCTTATCCGTGACTTCCCAACCGCATGGGATACCCCCCACGCCTTCAAAGTCTTTTCCGGTGAATACCTTGACCACGCCGGGCATGGCCTCAGCTGCCGAAGTGTCGATGTTTTTGATCCGACCATGCGCAATATCGGACCGCAGGAAATGCACATAGGCCTGGCCATGCACGTTGATGTCGTCGGTGTAATTGCCTGCTCCGGTCAGAAAGCGTACGTCCTCACGCCGCTTGGAACTGGCTCCGATGCCACTGTCTTTGGGCATTGCTTGTTCTCCTCCCTGGAAAGGAATTTTCGTCGAAAATTCTCAATCTTTGCCTTACTCGGCAGCGATGTGACCTACGTCCTGGCCCGATGCGGCCATGATCGCCTTGACGATGTTGTGGTACCCGGTGCAGCGGCACAGGTTGCCTTCCAGATACTTGCGTATCTCACCTTCGGTCGGGCGCGGGTTCTCTTTGAGCAGGGCCGCCGCGCTCATGACCATTCCGGGTGTGCAGAACCCGCACTGCAGGCCGTGATGGTCCTGAAATGCCTGCTGGATCACGTTCAACGAGCCGTCCTGATTGGCTTGTCCTTCGATGGTGCCTACGTCAGCCCCATCCGCCTCAAGCGCCAGCATGTTGCAGGATTTCACCGCTTCACCGTTCACATGGACAACGCAGGCACCGCATTGAGCGGTATCGCAGCCCACATGGGTTCCGGTCAGCGACAGGTGGTCACGCAGGAAACTGGACAGCAGTGTCCGGCCCTCGACATCACCGCTCACGGATTTCCCGTTCACGGTCATTGAGACCTGTGTCATATTTTCCTCCCAATATGAAATCTCCCGTTCCGAGTTAAACACGGGAAAAATTGTTTGAGAACAAAAATATTTAGCGCCTGTATCCGACGTTCGTAGGGGTCGCCTTTGGCGTTAAATCCACCTAGGCCATTCGAAAATCGGCGGTCGGGTTACGCTTTGCGCCCTGATCTTGGCTGCGGTCGTGTGGGAATTTCCTTGAGCAGCCCTCCGACCCCCATACCCGCGATATCAGCCCCGGTCGTTTCCACCCCACAGGCCACGCGGGACAGAACCCAGTCCGCGCCGTTCAGCGCCGGAGAGCGCGCGCAGCCCGGCAGACCGATCACCGGACGCTGTTCAAGCGCGCCAATAAACAGCAGGTTACCGGGATCGACCGGCATACCAAAGCGATCCACATGACCGCCTGCGGCGCGCACGGCCTGAGGCGCGACATCGAACACATCCGACGTGGCCGAGCCGGTCAGGATCATCACAATATCACCCGATGCCTCCGAAATTGCCTGCGCCAATGGTTCGGGTTTGTGAGGTACGATCTGCACCTCATCCAATTCAAGCCCCAGCGCCTCGACCCGGCCGCGAATGGCCGCGATGCCCTTTTCGTTGGAGGGGCCGCCCGGAATATCCGTTACGATCAGCCCAGCGGTTTTGTGGACCGGGGCCGCCAGGCGAATGGACGCGCGGGCCAGATTGGTGGCTTTCAACACATCCTCGCGCGGAACAGCGTAAGATATCACCTTGATCGTGGCGACCATACCACCCGGGCCCATCTGCTGATATTGCGGCACCGTCGCGACGGTGATCATCGGGTTTACGCAATTGAACGCCTGCAACGCCTCGGCATCCAGGTCCACGACACCGGGCCCGTCCGCCAACAGGTTCACACGCCCCGTAAAAGGCTGCGTCACGCGCAAACCCACAGCTTGCGGCTCCGGTGCAAGGGCTGCAGCCAAAAGCTCGGCGGCTTCGTCCTCGTGACAATCTCCGGTTTCCAGCCGCGCCACTGTGACTTCGTCATACCCGGCACCAGCAAGCTGGTCACAATGGTCGGCTGTCAAAACAAGCCCTTTGCGCAGCTTGGCATCCTGGACTTGCACCGAATGCGCCAGAATTGCGCCCGCGGCCTCTGCGATAGGAACGGGACCGAACTTCACGCTTTGCCCCTTAGAACAGCTGTCATCTGGGCAAGAATGGCCACCGCAATCTCGGATGGGTCCGCCGCGCCAATGTCCAAGCCGATGGGACCGTGGATCTGAGCGATCTCAGCCTCAGAAAACCCGGCTTCGGTCAACCGCGCTACACGTTTCGCGTGGGTCCGCGTGGAACCGAGCGCCCCGATATAGAACACTCCCGCGCGCAAGGCAGACTCCAATGCCGGATCATCCAGCTTTGGGTCATGGGTCAAAAGAACCACGGCGGTCCGTGTGTCCATGCCCAGCTTGGCAACGGCCTCGTCCGGCCAGTCGGTCAGGATCTTTTCGCCGGGAAAGCGCGCGCTTGAGGCGAAAGCGTCGCGCGGATCGATGATAGCGGGGTCATACCCGGCAATCCGCGCCATAGGTACCAGCGCCTGAGCGATATGAACGGCCCCCACAATGATCAGCCGTAGCGGAGGGTTGTGGACGGCAACGAATGTCTGCCCGTCCTCTTCAAAACCGGACCGGTCCATACGCATTCGGTTGGCATAGGCACTACGACGCAACGCCCTGTGGCCGGTTTCAACGTTGACCTCGTATGCCACAGGCTCGCGCCGGGCGCGGGCCGCAACCAAGTCACGCAACATGGGTTCTGCAAGGACCGATCCTATAGGCTCGACCAAAACGCGGATCGTACCACCGCAGGCCAGACCGACGGCAAAGGCATCCTCGTCACTGACACCGAATTCCAGTAACCGTGCCTCGCCCTCGTCCATCGCCTCCAGCGCTTCGACGATGACGGCACCTTCGACGCAGCCGCCAGAGACCGATCCCTCGATCCGGCCATCACCAGCGATCACCAACTGAGCACCCACGCGGCGCGGCGCACTGCCCCAGGTTTCAACAACCGTAGCCAGTGCCGTCGGATAACCCTCGGCATGCCATTTCAGGGCCGTCTCAGGGCTGTTGTCGAATCTGTCCATTGCACCCTCCCGGCGTGTTCAGGTCCAACATAGGCAGGTTTGGCGCAATGAAAAGTAAGCCTAAAGGCGAACATCCTGTATTTCGCCGTCACTTAGCCCTGGGCCGGCATCGGCGTATACAAGCCCAGATGCCACTGTCGCCCACAAATCATTGATTGCGCCGAACCCAGATTCTAGCCTACACGGGCAATTGCTGCATTCCAGTATGCGCATATAAATTTTTCACAACGGAGACAGAGAGTTGAAACGAATTCTTACACTCGGACTGGCGCTTGGCCTGTTTACTTCGACCGTCGCAGCTGCGGACACATATCTGCGCTACGGCGAGGTTGAGGGCTGGAAAGTATTCATCGACCAGGACAAGAAATCCTGCCTGATCGAAGCCGTTGATGACTCGGAAAACGTGGTCCAGATGGGCCTGACCGAAGACCGTGGCGTCGGCTACGTGGGTGTGTTCACCAAGGCAGAAACCGACATCAAGCGCGGTGAGAAAGAAGCCGTGGCGATTTTGCTGGGCGAAAATCTTTATGTGGGCGAAGCCACCGGCATGCGCGGCAATATCACCAAAGGGTACTCGGGCGGGTATGTTCTGTCGGATGATCCGCAGTTCGCCGATGACATTGCCAAACAAAAGGTCATGGTCGTTTTCCCGGAAAAGGACTTCGGATTTACCGTTGATTTGACCGGCACCTACAAGGCCATGGAAATGGCGCGTAAGTGCAACGAAGAACAGCTGAGCTGACCCTCAGGTCGAAAGCGCGGTCATCAGCCGCGCTTTCTCACCCACATCGTCGGGTTTTGAAATTACGGCAGCCAGATCTTCGAGCGACGCAATCGAGTGGCCTGCCCTGAAACTGTCCACATGGGGCAGCATGGCCGCCACACCTTGCGCCTTGGGTGCGAACCCATCCCACCGCAGCAATGGGTTCAGCCAGATCAATCGACGTGCAGACAGGTGCAGTCGTTCCATCTCTTTTCCCAACGCTTCGGGGTCGCCGCGGTCCAGCCCGTCCGAGATCAGCAGGACAACGGCGCCCTGCCCCATGACGCGCCGTGACCAGTCCCGGTTGAAGGCATGCAGGCACTCTCCGATCCGCGTGCCGCCTTCCCAATCCTGCGCCTCGGCCCCGGCAGCAGCCAGCGCGGCATCCACTTCGCGGTGCTGTAGGTGGCGGGTGATGTTGGTAAGGCGCGTGCCAAAGGTGAAGGCGTGCACCTTGGCCCAGCCTGCCCCCTTGGCGTTCGAGACGGCATGCAAAAAGTGCAGAACGATCCGGCTGTATTGGCTCATCGACCCCGAGATATCGCAAAGAACGACCAGATTGGGCCAACGCGGCTTGGGCTTTTGACGCAGAATTTCGTGCAGCTCTCCGCCCTGGCGCATGGCCGCGCGCAGGGTTCTGGCCCGGTCGATGCGATGCCCCAAATGGCTTGCCTGGCCGCGCCGAGATTCAATGGGCTTCACCGGAAGCGTCAACCGCGCCAGCATGCGCTTCGCTTGTGCGATTTCGGACGTGCTCATCTGCTCAAAATCGAGGCTCCGCAGACGTTCCTCGGACGATGCCGTCTGCGAGGCGTCAATCTCAAGCTCATTCTCTTCTTCTTGCTCTGCGACATCTGGCAAGTCTTGTTCGACACCGTCCAGCAACGCCTCGGCCGCACGCTTTTCCGCGGCGTCCGCCTTGCGTTCTTCCTGAACGCCGCGAATAGCCGGCAGCATCATGGACATCATGTGTTCCAGATACCGGGGGTCGCGCCAATACAGCCGAAAGACCTGCGCGAATACGGTTCGATGTTCCGGTCGGTTCACGAAACAGGCGTGCAGCGTCCAATAAAAGTCCTGTTTCTCGGTAAATCCAGCCACCTGCACGGCGCGAATGGCGTCAACAACCCTGCCCGTCCCGATGGGCAACCCGGCCTTACGCAAGGCACGCGCGAAATGGGTAATGTTCTGCGCCAACTTGGGATTGTCGGGGATGTCCAAGACAAATTGTTCAGCCATCAAATTACAGCCCACGCCCAGAAACAAATTGTCAACGGAAGAACCAAACACCAACCGACAACATAAAACCAAGCGAACGCTGAATCGCCGCAAACAAAGCGCTTCAACTGCCTAGTCTCGTTCGCCAAAGAGGCGATTTGCTCATCAGCCCCCTTAAATTCAGTTCCTTCAATACTTTCTCTAAATTTCTCAATATCCTTTAAATATAGTTCCAGTTTCGACACCAGCTTGCTTTTCCCGCCAAAAAGAATGGGAACCTCCGTGGACTTTAGCGCTACGTTCCAGTTTCTTAGGCTCAGGAAGTCTCCCGACCATTGCACGAAATGAGAAACTAGTGAGATCAACAATACAGTAGTGATCACGCCCTGGGTTTTTTCAATTCGTAGGCGGATACCCAAGACCGATAGTTCTGAGACATCAATTTCCCAATAGTGAACTAACAAAACAGCCACGCTGAGTGATACAACGACCCTCATCGAAGCTCGAGTGGCTCGACTGACTAACTCTACGCCGCCAAACCTCATGCTTGCTTCAGAGAGCTTTTAGCCTCATCCAGAATGCGCTTGGCTTCGGAGCCCTGAAGCTTTTGGATGTCGTCCTGGTACTTCAGGATCGCACCCAAAGTATCCCCGATCACCTCGGGGCTCAGGTTGATGACGTCCAACGCCAGCAGGCACTTGGCCCAGTCGATGGTTTCCGCCACGCCGGGTTTCTTGAACAGGTCCTCGGTGCGCAGGTGCTGAACAAAGGCCACGATCTCGCGGCTAAGCGCCTCGGCGGCTTCCGGGGCTCGAGCGTGCAGGATTTCGATCTCACGGTCGAAATCAGGATAGTCGACCCAATGATAGAGGCAGCGCCGTTTCAGCGCATCATGCACCTCGCGCGTGCGGTTTGAGGTGACGATGACGATGGGCGGTTGCGGGGCCTTCACGGTGCCCAACTCGGGGATCGTCACCTGAAAATCGCTGAGCGCCTCAAGCAAGAAGGCCTCGAACGGTTCGTCCGTGCGGTCCAGTTCGTCAATCAACAGAACCGGAGCGCCATTTTCGTCCGGCCGCATCGCCTGCAGCAGCGGGCGTTCGATCAGGTACTCGTCCGAAAACAGCTCGGACTGCAGCGCGCCGCGATCTGCGCCACCCGAGGCCTCGGCCGTGCGGATTGCAACCATTTGCGCCGGAAAGTTCCATTCATAGACGGCGGAAGAGGCATCCAACCCTTCATAGCACTGCAGCCGGATCAGGCGACGGTTCAGACCGGCAGCCAGCGCTTTGGCAATCTCGGTTTTGCCCACGCCGGCCTCACCTTCCAGGAACAATGGTCGGCCCAGTTTCAGTGACAGGAACACCACTGTCGCCAACGCCCGCCCACAGACATAACCTTGTTCGCCAAGCATGGATTGAACGGCGTCGATGGATTCTGGCTGTGTCATGTTCTGGTCTCTCCCTTGGCACAACAGGTCACGACCATGCCCGCGCGTCAAGGCCGTGTCCTTTCCGGGACTTACGACGATCGGATGAGTTGACAATGTCTGGGACCCATTGAGGGTCTTTCGCCATCGGGTCCGCTGTGCTAGCGGAAGGCCATGACCGATACCCTCACGATCCGCCGCCCCGACGACTGGCATCTGCACCTGCGCGATGGCGCTATGCTGCAGGCCGTCCTTCCCGAAACCGCGCGCCATTTTGGACGTGCGATCATCATGCCCAACCTTGTTCCGCCCGTTGTACGCGGAGATCAGGCCGCCGCCTATCGCGACCGTATCCTGGCCGCGCTGCCCGAAGGCATGACGTTTGAGCCGCTGATGACTCTGTACCTGACCGAGGATACAGACCCCGAGGACATGGCAGCGGCCCACGCCAGCGGTCTTGTCAAGGCGGTCAAGCTATACCCGGCGGGTGCCACGACGAACTCGGCCTCGGGCGTTCGCGATTTCGACAAGGTGCGCCCGGTGCTGGAAAAAATGGCCGAGATTGGCTTACCGATGTGCGTGCATGGTGAGGTCACGGATGCCGAGATCGACATCTTCGACCGCGAAGCCGTGTTCATCGACCGCGTGCTGGATCCGATCCGCAGGGCAACGCCCGGCCTGCGCGTCGTGATGGAGCATATCACCACCTCGAACGGCGTCGATTACGTCAAAGCCAATGACGCCGACCTTGGCGCGACGATCACCGCGCATCACCTGATCATCAACCGCAACCACATTCTGGTCGGCGGGATCAAACCCCATTACTATTGCCTGCCCGTCGCCAAACGCGAGGAACACCGGCTGGCGCTTCTGGCCGCTGCGACCTCGGGCGACGCGCGGTACTTCCTGGGCACCGACAGTGCGCCGCATACGGATGACAACAAGGAAATGGCTTGCGGCTGTGCCGGGTGTTTCACTGCGACCAACACGATGTCACTGGTGGCCGAGATGTTCGACCGCGAAGGCGCATTGGACAAGCTGGAAGGGTTCGTGTCGCTGAACGGACCGGGTTTCTATCGCCTGCCGGTCAACGACGAGACCATCACAATGACAAAGGGCGAACCGGTTGAGTATCCCGCCAAGATCGAATCCGGCGATGGCCCGGTGACGGTTTTTGATCCGGGCTTCCCGCTTCACTGGCGCGTGGTTTAACCCGCCAGCATCTTTGACAAATCGCGGGCGCGGCCTCCGGTTCGCAGCATCGACCAGATCGCGTCCGCCGCATCACTCCCGATCAGCTTGGCCGCCTTGCCGCGTACGCGATCCTCTCGATCTGACAACGGCATCGGGGTCAGCAGATCATGCGTGGCCTCCATCCGGGCGCCGTCACGGCGCAGCAGCGTCAGATGCGCCTGCGTTTCTGACAGGGTTTCGTCTGCCTCAACGGCGACGCGGTCCCGCAAGGACGTCAGCCGCGGATCAGCGCAGACCTTTTCCGAATAACTAGCGGGCAAGGCCGTATCGTACCCAAGCGCCTGCATCGCGATCACGGTACGGAATGAGAATTTGGCACCCAGACCAGTTGTCGGCGAGGTTTGATTGCAAACGCTCATCCAGCGCGGGTGGGTCTTGACCTTGATCTCAGCCACTTCAGGCTCGGCAATGTCCAGATCCCGTGCTGCTTCAAGCGCGGCATGCAGACCGTGACAACAGGCATGAAACTTGTGACTGACGCTTTCGAACAGCCAATCCTCTCCTAAACCATCCAGAGCCGTCGCCGTATCCGCCTGCCCGTTATGGGTTGCACCAAAGCCATAAACGCCTTCCAGTGCCTCTGCATTGGGATCAAATCCTCCCGCCACAAGCAACGCAGCCTCGACCCCTGCAGAGGCCGCGAGACCAGCGTTGTACGGTTTGCCCATTGTGCCAAACTGCGATTTCAAACCGGCGGCGCGAGTCGCCGTCAGGCCCAGAACTTTTTGCATCTGCACCGCATCAAAGCCCAATATGCGCCCTGCAGCCACAGCTGCACCAAATGCCCCGGATGTCGCAGTCTGGTGAAAGCCCACCTGATAGTGGTCGCGCCCGAGCCAGAGCCCGATGCGGATTGAGGTTTCCATCCCGACCAGAGCCGCCTCAAGGAAATCGACCAGAATGCGATCATCCCATTCACTTGCCGCCAATGCAGCAGGCAGCACGGCAACCGATGGATGGCCGATATGGGCGAAATGCGTGTCGTCGTAGTCCAACGCGTGTGAGGCCGTGCCGTTCACCAAGGCCGCTCCGCGAAGTGGCGCAGCGCCTCCGCCGAACAACCGCGCCTGTTCTGCACCACCTTCGCCCAGAACCAGATCACGCACGGCGCGCGACACGGGCTCATCCACACCCGCGCGCCCGACGGCGATCCAGTCCAAAACGGAGAGAGATGTGACAACCCGCGTCTGCAAGGTCGTCGTGATGGGGCCCGCCGCAAAGGCTGCCAGAGATGCGGTAAAGTCTGTCATGGCCGCAGTCTAGCGACCACCGACGGGTGGTAAAGGACTAGCTGTACAAGTCCTTTGCACGGGTTTCAAAAGCCTGCACAATCCGGTGCATGGCTTCGTTGAACACCACACCAATAATCCCCTGCAGGATGGCATTCTTAAACTCGAAATCCACATGGAATGAGATGTTGCAGCCGCCATCGTCTGCGTCTTCGAACTGCCAATCGGACTTCATGTATTTGAAGGGGCCGTCCAGGTATTCGGTGTCGATGCGTTTTTGATCAGCAAACAAGGTCACCCGGCTGCCGAACCGTTCGCGGAAAACCTTGAACGAGATCACCAGATCGGCCTCCATCACCTGCGCCTCGCCCGCTGCATAGGTCCGCCGAATACGGGCGGCCGCACACCATGGAAGGAACTCGGGGTACTTGGCCACATCGGCGACCAGCTCGTACATCTGCTGGGCAGTGTAAGGGAGGTGACGTGTTTCCGAATGTGTAGGCATGGCGTCCGGTTTTACAGGTGACAATGGCGCGTCATGTCGTATGTTGCGCGCCAAAGATCAAGGGGGCTGCGATGACTGACCGCGCTTATGTGATAGATGAGATGATCTCGGCCAAGGCCATCGCTGCAAGGATCGAGGAATTATGCCGGGAAATTACCGCTGAATTTGGGGATACGGACAAGCTGGTTGTCGTAGGCCTATTGCGCGGCAGCTTTGTCTTTATCGCTGATTTGGTAAGGGAATTGGACCTGCCGATCGAAGTCGATTTCCTTGAGGCGTCCTCGTACGGCGATTCGATGGAAAGTAGCCGCGAGGTGCGTATTCTCAAGGACTTGCGTGGCGCTATTGAAGGGCGCGATGTTCTGGTCGTCGAGGATATCGTCGACACCGGGCACACCCTGAATCACGTCACCAAGTTACTTCGCAGCCGCAAACCCAGCCGCCTGAAATCAATCGCCTTGCTAGACAAGCCCAGTCGGCGCGAAGTTGACTTCCGCTCGGACTGGATCGGTTTTGAGATTCCGGATGAATTTGTCGTGGGCTACGGGATCGACTACGCGCAGCGCAACCGAAACCTGCCCTTCATCGGCAAGGTTCGCTTTGTTGAAGGCTGAGCAGATCCAAAACGATCCCAGATTCCTATGGTCAAAGTGGCTACACGACTTTGAATTCACCAAATGGAATATTATTGGACAATGTACCCAATACCGGATTACCCTCCGATTAACTCGGGAGGTCTATACTAATGAAAGTATTGTCTATTGGGCTTCTGGCGGCTTGCGCAGTCGCCGCAACGGTTGGTCTTGCAGACGCAAAAGACAACAAGGGCAAGGGTAAAGGTCCAGACAAGTCGAAAATCGAAAAGTCGATAAAAACCAACAAAGGCGTTGGTGTACCGCCTGGACAGATAAAGCGTTACACGCGAGGGCAGAAACTCCCAAACGATCTGGCGTTCGACTATATTGACAACTTGGATGGCTGGAAATTGAAGCCCCTGCCCGCAGGTCAGCGATATATTCGCGTGAATGACGAAATCTTGTCGATATCCGATGACACTAGGACAGTCATTGATGCCGTCGGAATAGTAAGCGATCTCGCAAACTGAAGTTTCAGCCAGTAAGAGATCGAATTGCGGCAACAAAGACATCCACTCCTACCGGGATCAACGCGTCCGGGAAATCGTAATCGGGGTTATGCAGTTGCGGATGGTCGCGCCCGGAACCCAGCCAGAACATAGCCGCTTTTGCACCCTTGCCGAACTGACCAAAGTCTTCTGAGAATTTTTGCGGAACCTCGGTCAATTCGCATGGCACCGCGCGTTCAGCGCATGCTGTAACGATGGCTTGGACGGCCTGTTCATCGTTCGTGCAGGCTTCGAAGACATCGTCATAGCTGACGGAAATATCCAAGCCATCCATGGCTGCGGCCTGTTTTGCCAACGTTTCGGCCTCGGCGATCAGGCTTTCCATCCGCGCATCGGACACGGTTCTCAGCGTTACCCAAATCTCAGCTTGGCCCGGCGCGACGCCAAATGTAGGCTCGCCCAAACGGGCATGGGTCACGGTGGTCAGCGCAAATTCGGCATCCAACGCTCCGCCTGATCCCAGATCAGTCAGCTGTACCATCAGCTGTGAGATGGCCCGCGCCGGGGACACCCCGTCCTGCGGTGCCGCTGCATGCGAAGTCTTGCCCGTTAGCTTTATCTTCATACCGCGCGAGGCACAGTTGGCTGGCCCCTTGCACAGCTCAACCGCACCAAGGTCCAACCCCGGCAGGTTGTGAAGCGAAAACACGTAGTCCGGCGCGATCTGATCGAACTGCGGGTCTGCACGAAAGGCAATCGCGCCCTGCCCGGTTTCCTCGGCCGGTTGAAAGATCAGAACGACCCGACCCTTTGCGGGCCGTTGCCGCGCCAGCTCTTCGGCCACGCCCAGCACCATTGTCATGTGGCCGTCGTGGCCGCAAAGATGCCCTTTGCCGGGCACCTTCGACACGTAGGGCTTCGAACTGAGCTCCTGGATCGGCAATCCGTCCAGTTCACACCGAATTCCCACAGTTGGCCCTGCGTGACCACTGTCAAAGACTGCGGCAACGCCGTGCCCGCCTAAACCGGTCAGAACCAGATCAGCGCCGTACCCTTGCAACAGCGTGGCCACGCGGGCAGCGGTTTCTCGCTCCTGCCCTGAGATTTCGGGGTATTCGTGCAGTTCGTGGCGCAGGCGGGTCAGTTGTGCGCAGGTTTCAGGTGTCACCCCTGCTCCAGCTTTTTCTGGCGCGCGTCGCGCAAACGGGCAAAATCATCCCCCGCGTGATAAGATGAACGGGTCAGAGGTGTCGCTGACACCATGAGGAACCCTTTGCCATAGGCGGCCTTTTCATACGATGCGAACTCTTCCGGGGTCACAAACCGGTCGACGCCGTGATGCTTTGGCGTGGGCTGCAGGTACTGACCGATAGTGAGAAAATCGATATCGGCAGCGCGCATGTCATCCATTACCTGACGCACCTGTTGTTCTTTCTCACCCAGCCCGACCATGATGCCGGATTTCGTGAAAATCGACGGATCGAGTTCCTTGACCCGCTGCAACAGCCGCAGCGAGTGGAAATAGCGCGCGCCTGGACGAACCTCAGGGTAAAGGCCCGGTACGGTCTCAAGATTGTGGTTGAACACGTCCGGTTTGGCCTCAACCACGGTCTCCAATACGGAGGGATCACATTTCAGGAAGTCCGGCGTCAGGATTTCGATGGTCGTCTTCGGCGACCGGTGCCGAACCGCTCGGATCGTCTGCGCGAAATGTTCCGCGCCGCCGTCCTTGAGGTCATCGCGGTCCACCGAGGTAATCACCACGTGGTTCAGACCCAGCTTCTGGACGGCATGCGCCACGCGCCCGGGCTCGAACGCGTCCAGTTCATCCGGGCGACCGGTGGCGATGTTGCAGAAGGTGCAGCCGCGGGTACAGATCTCGCCCATGATCATCATGGTGGCGTGGCCCTGGCTCCAACATTCGCCCACGTTGGGGCACCCGGCCTCTTCGCAGACAGTGACCAGATTGTTTTCACGCATGATCTTGTGGGTATCGGCATAGCCTTTCCCACCGGGCGCTTTGACGCGAATCCACTTTGGCTTTTTGGGCTGCGCGTTATCGGGACGATGCGCTTTTTCGGGGTGACGTTGTTCTGGGATCTTCAGATCACGCACGGCTGGCTTTCCTGACTTTGGGTCAATTTGCTTTGCTGTAACATAGTACGCCTGCGGCGACTATGCCAGCCGGTCATACCCGCCATGCATGGCCGCAATGCACGCGCAGCAAGTGTGGCCGGAAGATCTCTCATTTCACCCGGATAAATGTCTTTTTGTTAAACACTTGCCCACATATTGCAATTGCGGCATTTCTGACATTGAAGGCCATTTAGAACTGTTTTAGATCCCTCTCAATTCTAATTTGAATCACAGGAGCCTGTAGATGAAAACCGGCGCAAAACTGCCCTCTGTTACCTTCCACACCCGCGTTCGCGATGAAGCTATCGAGGGGTCGAATCCTTTCCGCTGGGAAGACAAAACCACTGCGGATTATTTTGCAGGCAAGCGCGTCATCCTGTTTTCGCTGCCGGGCGCATTCACGCCCACATGCTCGACCTACCAGCTGCCCGGGTTTGAAAACGGCTATGCCGATTTCACCGCTAAGGGCATCGACGAAATCTACTGCATGTCGGTGAACGACAGCTTTGTCATGAACAAATGGGCACAGGATCAAGGCCTGAAAAACGTCAAGGTCATTCCGGATGGCTCGGGCGAGTTCACTCGCAAGATGGGCATGCTGGTGGACAAGGACAATCTGGGCTTCGGCATGCGCTCGTGGCGCTATGCTGCTATCGTAAACGACGGCGTTGTAGAGGCATGGTTCGAAGAGCCCGGCCTGATGGACAACTGCCCCGAAGACCCATATGGCGTTTCGTCGCCAGAAACACTGATGAAGCACCTGGACGAAGCCAAGCAGCCTGAACTGGCTTAAGCCCATACTTTGTCAAAACAGTTTAGGCTCGCCACTGGCGAGCCTTTTTTATTGGCGTGTCGCGGTCACGATTTCTTCGCCGACGCGTCGGATAACTTCCGCCAGACTATCAAACCAGCCCTCTCTGCCAGTCGATAACCGCCGCACCAGACCCACCGTTCGGGCCGGTTGCGGCGCACCAAATCGCATGAGCTTAAGCCCCGGGACGGCCTCGGTTTCTGACCGCGCGGCAAGTTCAGGCATAAGCGTCAGGCCGAACCCGTCAGCAACCAACCGCGACAGAGTCGCCAACGACGATGCGCCCATATTAATCAACCCGCTGCTGCGGTCCTGCCCGCAAACCTCCAACGCCTGATCCGTCAGGCAGTGACCGTCATCCAGCAACATCAATTGCGCTTTTTGCAGATCAATAGGGCGCAATGCTTCCGGATTGGTTGGAACAGTTTGCAGCCGCCCTGCACTGCCCGCCAGAAAAAAGCGATCTTCAAAGAGCGGCAGTTCGAACATCTCGCTTCCGCCTGACGGCAGGGCCATGACGCCGGCATCGATCTCTCCGGCGCGCAGCATGGTCAGCAACCGTTCAGTCCGGGCCTCGCGGATCTGGACCCTGAGTGAGACGTCAGTCGTGCGCAAACCGGCCAAAACACCGGACAGCAGATAAGGGGCAATTGTCGGAATGATCCCGATCGACAAAGACCGGTGTCCGCTGGAGCTGTCCTTTGCGAATTGATCCAGCCGATCCGCCGCGCCCAGAACCTGCTGCGCATAGTCCAGAACATCCCGACCCAACGGGGTTAGCAGAATGTCACGCGCCTGCCGTTCGAACAGCGGCCCACCCAAAGTTTCCTCGAGCGACTTGATTTGAACGGACAGCGCAGGCTGAGACACATGGCACACCTGCGCGGCCCGGCCAAAATTGCGTTGGTCAGCGACCGCGCTGAAATACTGAAGCTGTCTGAGGGTGAAGTTCATAGGCATTACCTATCACCACCGCCACAAAGCTCAACCAGAAACTATGACAAACCTCACCCGATCAAACGCGTTTTTTCGGCCTGATCTTCATAGTGCCGCTTAAGACGCTGCAGAGCGATGCGCAGAACGATTTTTCCAGATCGCGCCGACCAGCCCATGCGTTTCTCGGCCAGTTCCAACCCTTCCAGATAACAGCAGCAGCGCAGCGCCACATCGCTGAGCCCTGGTCCAAGGTCAGACAGTGCTCGTTCCACCCGTGCCCGCGCATCAGACGACCCCTGCCACGCATGAATTCCGGCACCAAAACTGCCACGCCCCCCAGCGGTCAGAAAGTGATCCCAGTTCTGCGTGACCTGAGGGCCAATCTGCGCCAGCTCAAAATCCTCACGCAGGCGCTCTCCCGCGCTGACAAGGGTTTCGTCCAGGAATGGCTTGCCATCCCGATCCCGTCGGCGTGCCAGGGCGATCAAAGGGCTTTCGGCTGCGCTGTAGCGAATGCGCCGAGCACGGGGTGAGGACGTGGTTTTGCTGCCCTGCGCCTGAAAAGGCGTTTGCGCTTCGGCCATGCCGAATTCGTTTCTCGCACGCGCCTTGTTCTCGGCCTCGGCAATCAGTTGGCTCAGTGCAGTGCGCCCCGAAGACGAGATACGATAGCGCGAGATGCGTCCGGGATTGCCACAGGAGATCCAGTCCTTTAGCGCCAACGCCTGCGCGATCCGGCAATCCACAACGGCCGTTCTGGTAGCTGCATTGTCACCGCTGTCACGGACGACCACGGCCTTGTCCATCTCTTCCGCTACCGCCAGTACCGCGCCGGTTTCGCACAATCTGCGCAGGATCCGCAGAGCCTCGCGGTTGAACTCTTCATCCTTGGCCGCTGCGTCCTCTGGCTGCAGGCCCAACGCTTCAGAAGCGGCCCTAGATTGCCCTTCGAGATCCGAGAAATGAGTTTCCGCAAGCGATTGCAGCGCGGCATCCACAAGCGGGTCGTCGCGACGCATTTCGATGCGCCGAATTTGTCTGAGTATGGTTGACGCGTGGCACCCAACAGACCGCGCGATGTCGCGGATCGACTGGCCGGTTTCGGTGTGCGCCAGGTATCTTTGCGCCCCCTCAGGTACCCAAGCCGGAATGGTGAAAGCCACGTTATCTTCCATAGTTACTTGCCCTCGTCGACAATCCAATCTGTTCTCAATCGCCCCCGGAGAATTTGTTAACCAATCCTAACTAGAGTTGCTTTCGTTACTCGTTCGTTAACCGGAGGAGACAAGAACCAGATTTGATTCAAAATCATAAACACTCATGAAGTCAGAGTTCGGAGAGAGCCCAAACAAGGCAACACCCGCTTAGGTTGTGTGAGAAATACGTATCTTCTGTTCAACCAAGGGAACACTGAAATGCAGGACCTGATGACCATGATTACAACGCTCCGCCGCCCTCGTCTGTTGGCCCGGGCCGCGAAACACGGAGCGCAGGATTATGATCGGGAACGGCACCTACAGCGTATCCTGGGGTACGGGTCCTTGCCGGGAACGGGTGCAGCCTTGGTACGGCTAATGGAAATGGAACGAGAGGTTAACGCCCAAAGACAGGCCGAAGATGCCGCCTATTCTCTGGTTCGCCATCTGGATCTGTTGATCGCGCTTTTGGGCGAGGCGCAACTGTTCAAAGCCAGCCGCGCCTCGCAGTATCAGTGATCAGGTGAAGGCATCCGGCATGGATGCTTTCTTCTCCGCAATATACTCATTCAACGCAGCGTTGATTGCCGGGTCGAGTTGCGGTTGCTGATAGTTGGCCAGCAAATGTTCGACCCGCGCCGAGGCGAGTTGCCGCGTATCGCGCGCGCCTTCGTCTTCCCAGGTCTCGTAGGGTTTGTAGTCCAGCAGATCGGATTTCCAGAAGGCCTCTTTGAAGTTCGCCTGCGTATGGGCGCATCCAAGATAGTGACCACCGGGTCCTACCTCGCGGATCGCGTCCATGGCCTGCGCGTTCTCGTCATAAGCCACGCCTTTTGCCAGACCGTGCAGAACGCCCAGTTGATCCGCGTCCATGACGAATTTTTCGAAGTCGGCGACCAGACCGCCTTCCAACCAGCCGCAGGAATGCAGCATGAAGTTCACACCAGCCATCAGACCCATGTTCAGCGAGTTCGCAGTCTCGTACGCTGCCTGCGCATCCGGCAGTTTCGAGCCACAGAACGACCCCGCAGACCGGTATGGCAGGTTCAGACGCCGTGCCAGTTGCCCTGCGCCATACGTGATGTGCGCGGCTTCTGGCGTTCCAAAAGTCGGCGCGCCCGAGTTCATGTCGATCGATGTGACAAACGCACCAAAAATCGCGGGTGCGCCCGGACGGATGATCTGGCTGTATGCGACCCCGGCCAGAACTTCGGCCAGAACCTGTGTCAGCGTACCGGCAACCGAAACCGGTGCCATCGCTCCGCCCACGATGAACGGCGAAATGATGCAGGCCTGGTTATTGCGCGCATAGACCTCGAGCGAGCCCATCATCACATCGTCGAAGGTCATCGGCGAGTTGATGTTGGTCAGCGAGGTCATGACGGTGTTGTCCTGCACGAACTCTTTGCCGAACAGAATCTCGCACATTTCGACCGAATCCTGCGCACGGGCCGGGTCAGTCACCGAGCCCATGAATGGCTTGTCCGATAGGGTCATGTGCGCCATCAGCATATCAAGGTGACGCTTGTTCACCGGAATATCCGTCGGCTCGCACACGGTACCGCCCGAGTGGTGCAGCCACTTGGACATATAGGCCAGTTTCACGAACTTGTTGAAATCGTCCATGGTCGCATAGCGACGACCAGCCTGTGCATCCCGAACGAACGGAGGGCCATAGACCGGGGCCAGAACCATGTTGCGGCCGCCGATGACCACCGATTTCTCGGGGTTGCGGGCGTGCTGGGTGAACTGGCTGGGTGCTGTCTTGATCAGCTCGCGAGCCAGACCACGCGGGATGCGGACACGCTCGCCGTCCACGTCGGCACCGGCGTCTTTCCAGCGCTGCAACGCGCCGGGATTGTCGACGAAGTTAACACCGACTTCGGCCAGAATGGTTTCCGCGTTGGTTTCGATGATCTCCAACGCCTCTTCGTTAAGAATCTCGAAGTTCGGAATATTCCGTTCGATATACTTCGCGGTTTCGATACGAACTGCGGTGCGTTCGGCCCGGCGAGCGGCGCCACCGCCACCTCGTGCCCTGCGCCGGGTATTTGCCTCTGCCATGAGAAGATCCCGTCTGGTTGATTTGATTGATCAACTTTGTATAGCAGCCTTAACTGCCTCAGCATCAGGATTGCGGCGCTCTGGGGGAAAAAGCGACATTGACGGTCGTCGCAAACACCAGATCAGCCAGTACTGCTTCAAGCCTCGGATACAACATCCCACTCGACACTTTCGATGCTCGGTTCGAGCATAAGCGGAGCAACGATTTTGTGCTGCACGGCTTCAGGCTGATCCTCCATGGAAACAATGATTTCAATCGTTTGGATCCCGTTAGAGGTATCGCTCTTATCGAACCCGACGATCCGCACGTCATTCTGTGCAAGCGCTTTAAGTACCGACATGCGCGCGTCTGCCTGCGTATTTTCGTGACAGCGCAACAAAATTCGAAACTCCTGCGTCAACGGAACACCGGCTCGAGTCGTGCGTTTGAGCCATTTTACGAGTGGTCTTAAACCGAGATTCACAAAGATAACGAACCCGGTCATCATAACGGCAAAGTACCAAGCTCCAGCGCCTGCCATCATTCCCACTGCAGCCGAACACCAAAGCGTCGCGGCGGTATTCAGCCCATGGATCGTAAATCCGTTGCGAAAAATGATCCCTGCCCCAAGGAAGCCAATTCCTGATACCACTTGCGCAGCGACCCGCGTGGGACTTACTTCTTCTGGAAAAAGCGCCGAAAATACAACAAACGCCCCCGCACTTAGTGCAACCAATGCGTTCGTCCTTAGACCCGCCATACGCTGGCGAACCTGCCTTTCCGACCCAATCAATGCGCCGCAGAACATTGCGAGTGCCAAATTCAAAGCCGCAATTTCAATAGCAATTGGCATCGCGTTTTTCCCGTCTTCTTAGTGTCTTCGCGCCGCGGCACCTGGACCGTCATATTTTTGTTACAAAACTTTTACAATTGGTTTTTTTTGTTTGCCTCGCTTCGACAGTGATTCAAGAGCTTCCTCTTGCGAAAGCACCAGTCTTGCCATATGGCGCAACCATGACCCAAGACACCCATGACCGCCTTCTGATCATCGACTTCGGCAGCCAGGTTACGCAGCTTATTGCCCGCCGCCTGCGCGAGTTGAATGTCTATTGCGAAATCCACCCCTATCAGAACGTCACGATGGATTTCGTTCGGGAAATGGCTCCAAAAGCCGTGATTTTCTCGGGCGGGCCAGACAGTGTGACGCGCGAAGGGTCGCCTCGTGCGCCGCGAGAGATCTTTGACTACGGCGTGCCGATCTTGGGCATCTGCTACGGCCAACAGGTGATGATGCACCAGTTGGGCGGCAAGGTTGAAAGCGGGCATGGCACGGCGGAATTCGGGCGCGCGTTTGTAACACCGAAGGAACAGCTGGACATTCTGGACGGCTGGTTCGCGGATGGGGACGAGCAGGTCTGGATGAGCCACGGCGATCACGTCAGTGAAATCGCCCCCGGATTCAACGTTTACGGCACCTCGCCCAACGCGCCTTTCGCGATTACGGCGGATACCAACCGTCAATTCTATGCGGTTCAGTTCCACCCCGAGGTGCACCACACCCCCAAGGGCGCAAAGCTGTATGAGAATT
This sequence comes from Ruegeria sp. BC3, assembly GCF_056539265.1. NCBI lineage: Bacteria > Pseudomonadati > Pseudomonadota > Alphaproteobacteria > Rhodobacterales > Roseobacteraceae > Ruegeria > Ruegeria sp. BC3. Next base: position 291,555 of record NZ_JBQFUP010000001.1, on the reverse strand, counting down.
TCGTCAAGCTGGCAGGGTTCAAGGGCGACTGGACCATGGGCGCCTATCGCGACGAGATGATACGCAAGATCCGCGAGCAAGTCGGCGACAAGAAAGTCATCTGCGGGCTTTCCGGCGGTGTAGACAGCTCGGTCGCGGCTATTCTAATCCACGAGGCGATCGGCGATCAGCTGACATGCGTCTTTGTCGACCACGGATTGCTGCGTAAGAACGAAGCCGAAGAAGTCGTCGGAATGTTCCGCGACAACTACAACATTCAACTGATCCACGCGGATGAAAGCAATCTGTTCTTGGGCGAGCTAGAGGGACAGAGCGACCCCGAGACCAAGCGCAAGATAATTGGTAAACTGTTCATTGACGTGTTCCAGAAACACGCCGACACTATCGATGGCGCTGAATTCTTGGCACAGGGCACTCTGTATCCGGATGTCATCGAATCCGTTTCGTTCTCGGGCGGCCCATCGGTCACGATCAAGTCGCACCACAATGTCGGCGGTCTGCCCGAAAAGATGGGCCTGAAACTGGTCGAACCCCTGCGTGAATTGTTCAAGGACGAAGTCCGCGCCTTGGGTCGCGAACTGGGTCTTCCGCAGAGCTTTATTGGCCGTCACCCCTTCCCCGGCCCCGGCCTCGCGATCCGCTGCCCAGGTGAAATCACCCGGGAGAAACTCGACATCCTGCGTGAAGCGGATGCAGTTTATATCGACCAGATCCGAAAGCACGGTCTCTATGATGAGATTTGGCAGGCGTTTGTGGCTATCCTGCCCGTACGTACTGTCGGCGTGATGGGTGACGGGCGCACCTACGACTACGCCTGCGCCCTGCGTGCGGTCACATCCGTGGATGGCATGACCGCGGACTACTATCCGTTCAGCCACGAATTCCTGGGTGAAACCGCGACCCGGATCATCAATGAGGTCAAGGGTATTAACCGATGCACCTATGACATCACGTCCAAACCACCCGGAACGATCGAGTGGGAATGAAAAAAAGCCGGGCATCGTCCCGGCTTTTTTGTTTTCAAACCTGTGAATTTCGATACTTATCAGGTTGATACGAAACGGGATTGATGGGCACCGCAGTGGACAGCGCGAAACCACAGATTGGCAAGGCCGCGCTCTGGATGACCGGGGCGATTGCCTCGTTTTCCTCCATGGCGGTCGCTGGACGCGAGTTGAGCGTTACCCATGACACGTTCGAGATCATGTTCTATCGCAGCCTCGTGGGTATCTGCGTCGTCGCTCTGGTCCTGACGGCAACAGGGAAATGGCATCAGGTCTCGACCAAACGGATTGGCCTGCACGGCGTTCGCAACGTGCTGCACTTCACTGGCCAGAACCTCTGGTTTTATGCCGTAAGTGTCATCCCGCTGGCGCAAGTTTTTGCGTTGGAGTTCACACAGCCCATCTGGGTCATCCTACTGTCGCCCTTGCTGTTGAAAGAGCGTCTGACAACCGTACGCATGGTGTCGGCGTTGATTGGTTTTGCGGGCATCCTGATGGTCGCGCGCCCCGGTGCCGTACCCCTCAGCGCTGGTGTGTTAACGGCCGCCCTGTCCGCCGTTTTCTTTGCTTTGACAACCATATCGACCAAATCCCTTACCCGCTTTGCCACCATCGGATGCATCATGTTCTGGCTCACGGTCATGCAAGCCGCTTTGGGGCTGATTGCGTCAGGGATAGACGGTCAGATCACGCTACCTTCGGCCAGCACCGCTCCGTTCTTGCTGCTGGTGGGGCTGGCCGGGCTTTTGGCGCATTACTGCATTACCAATGCGCTCGCCATTGCGCCGGCAACGGTTGTGGTCCCCTTCGACTTTGCCCGCCTTCCGACCATCGCGGTGGTAGGCATGGTTTTGTATCACGAACCCTTGGATCAATGGACGCTGCTGGGTGCTGCCGTGATCTTCTCGGGTATCTTTTTGAACGTCCACGCCGAGAATCGTAACAGTTTGGCAACACTCTCGGGCGACACTCGACGCAAGTAACGCACGGTCACCAGTTGACGATAAAGTAAAGCTTAGAAAAGTATCGAGCACCACATTACAGGTCGGTCCGCACCACAACATTTCAGGCACTGACCTTCAGGAGACCTAGAGGGAGGAAATAATGAAAAAAGCGCTTCTACAGGCGTGCGCGGTGTGCATTGGCGCAACTGGGGCATACGCTGGCGGTCTGGACCGTAGTGGCCAGGGCGTCAACATCCTGTTCGAGGAAGGTTCTGTTGTACAGTTCCGTTTCAGCTACACAAACCCCAGCGTCAGCGGTGAGCAAAACGGTGTTCCGTCAGGGAACGTCGCCAACAGCTTCTTCACCCCGCACCTGGCATATAAACATGCGTTCACAGACCAGCTGGATTTTGCGCTGATCTATGACGAGCCGTTTGGTGCCGATGTTCGCTATCCGTCGAACTATCCGCTGTCGCGGAACCCGGCTGCAGCGGCTGGTGGACGCACGGACGTACTGCGCGCGAAGGCTGACGTTGATGCGATCACTGCTCTGCTGCGCTACAAGTTTGATGGTGGATTCAGCGCTATCGGTGGTATCCGCGCTCAGCGCGCCGATGCGAACGTCGCTGTACCTGTCGTCGCCGGATATGAATTTGAATCCGGTGCCGAGATTGATTTTGGCTACGTTGTCGGTGTCGCATGGGAACGCCCGGAAATCGCGGCACGCGTTGCACTGACCTACAACTCGAAAATCACGCACAAGTTCGACTCGACCGAATCCATCAACCGCGTTCCGCCGATCCCGGCCGCGCTGGTAACTGCTCAGACTCAGACCGAAGTTGTAACACCCCAGTCGGTTAACCTCGACTTCCAGACAGGCGTTGCGCCCAACACACTGCTGTTCGGTTCGATCCGCTGGGTTGACTGGCCGCAGACCGTACTGGCCCCGCCGGTATATGTCGGCGCTGCGAACCAGAACCTGGTTGACTACGACGACGACACTTTCACCTACTCGCTGGGTGTGGGCTATAAGTTCTCGGAAGAGTTTTCGGGCGCAATCACTGCAGGCTACGAAACCTCCGGCGACACCACAGTTTCGAACCTGGGTCCGACTGATGGCTTCTGGAGCCTGGGCGTCGGCGGCACCTACTCGTTCGAGCAGGCACAGCTTTCGGGCGGTATCCGCTACACCGATATCGGCGACGCGACCACCACAACCGGTGGCCAGTTCTCGGGCAACTCGGCCTGGAGCGTCGGTCTGCAGCTGACTTACTTCCTGCAGTAAGCAGCACAGCTCAAGACTTTTGAAACCCCGCCATCACGGCGGGGTTTTTCTTTGCGCAGGTTTCGGGTCGAACACCACGCCAGAGAATGCAACAACACGCTATGGAAACGCAAAAACACCTTTCTCCAAGGGCTTGGGCTGAACTTCTGCTGCTGGGCCTGATCTGGGGCGCATCATTTATCTCGATCCGCGTCGCGCTGGACACGATTCCGGTAATGACCTCGGTCCTGCACCGGGTTTTCTGGGCAATGCTGGCGCTTTGGCTGGTGGTCTGGCTCAAACGCCTTAAAGTTCCACGCAGCCCCCGCATCTGGGGCGCGTTCCTGGTGATGGGACTTTTGAACAATGCCGTCCCGTTTTCCCTTATGGCCTGGGGGCAGCTTTACATCGAGACAGGCCTGACCTCGATCCTAAATGCCGCCACAGCGGTGTTCGGCGTGTTGATCGCAGCCATCTTTTTCAAGGACGAGCGCCTGACACCCGCGCGCGGAATCGGTGTGGGTTTGGGTTTTATAGGCGTGGCCATAGCAATCGGCCTGCAGAACTTCACCACATTCAACCTGCAAAGTGCTGCACAACTCGCGGTTTTGGCGGGCACCGTATCCTACGCCTTGGCCAGCGCTTGGGCGCGGGCCAATTTGTCGGGCCTGTCCCCGATTGTGGCCGCAGCCGGTATGCTGACCGCCTCGACCCTTCTGATGTTGCCGATCACGTTGATGATCGACGGCATCCCGTCCCTGAACCTGCCAGCGATCACCTGGGCAGCGATCGCCTACTACGCGCTGTTCGCGACCGCGGGCGCATATCTTTTGTACTACCGCGTTCTGGCGATGGCAGGGGCTGGCAACCTGATGCTGGTCACGCTCATCATCCCGCCAGTTGCAATCATCCTCGGTGCCGTCTTGCGTAATGAGGCCCTGCCGCCGCAAGCCTTCCTGGGATTTGCAGTGCTTGCCATAGGGCTGGTGATTCTAAACCGCGCCCGCCCACGTGATTGACGCCGCCCCCTGCCCGTTTTAGCTAGGTCACAAAAAGGGACAGCGGACGATGATCTACAGCTCGGCAAAAGACTGGCGCGATGCAGCGCGAAAAAAGGTGCTGTTTTTCGGCATGTCGGGGCTGGGCAAAACCTACGTATCCAATGTGCTGCGCGATTCCGGTGATTGGTTCCACTATTCGATCGATTATCGCATCGGCACCCGTTACATGGGCGAGTACATCATCGACAACGCCAAGGCAGAGGCGATGAAAGTCCCGTTCCTGCGCGAACTGCTGCTGACGGATTCGATCTATATCGGGTCAAACATCTCGTTCGAGAACCTGACACCGGTCGCCGCTTATCTGGGCAAACCCGGCAACCCGGAACTGGGTGGCCTAGACCTGGCCGAGTATCGTCGCAGACAGGAACAGTTCCGCCAGGCTGAAATCCATGCCCTACTAGATACCCAGTATTTCATCGACCGGGCGGAACGTCTGTATCAGTACCCGAACTTTATCTGTGATACCGGTGGATCGATCTGTGAATGGGTCGACCCCAATGACCCCGCTGATCACGTTCTTTCCGAATTGTCTCGCCAAACCCTGATGATCTGGATCAAGGGGGATGACGAACACACCGCAGAGCTGATCCGGCGCTTTGACAAGGCGCCAAAGCCGATGTCCTACCAACCCGAATTTCTGACCCGCGTCTGGGAGGAATACCTGGCCGAACACGACTGCGCCGCAGACGCGGTCGACCCGGATGCCTTCATCCGATGGACCTATGCGCGGGCGCTGGCGCATCGCCAACCTCGCTATGAAGCAATGGCTGAAAACTGGGGCGTGACCGTCACCGCCGAAGACATGCACAAGGTCCGGGACGCCTCTGATTTCGATGAGTTGATCGAACGCACCCTTGAGACGCGGACAAACCGCGCTTAATTACCGCCTCTACACTGAAACTCCAAAGGCTTGCACCTGATGCCGATCAAGATTCCTTCCGACCTTCCTGCATATGACGTTCTCACTAAAGAGGGCGTCATGGTCATGGCTGAGGATCAGGCGATGCGTCAGGACATCCGGCCTTTGCGGATCGGCCTGCTGAATCTGATGCCCAAGAAGATTCAGACCGAAAACCAGTTTGCACGTCTAATCGGAGCGACTCCGCTGCAGATTGACCTGTCTTTGATCCGCATGACCGAGCATCGCACCAAGAACACAGCTGCCGATCACATGGCCGAGTTCTATCAGCCCTTCCAGTATGTGAAGGATCAGAAATTCGACGGCCTGATCATCACCGGTGCGCCAATTGAGCACTTGGAATTCGATGACGTCACCTATTGGGACGAGATGACCGAAGTGTTCGAGTGGACCCAGACTAACGTTCATTCCACATTCGGCGTCTGCTGGGGTGGGATGGCGATGATCAACCATTTCCACGGCGTCCAAAAACACATGCTGGATGCCAAGGCGTTCGGGTGCTTCCGCCATCAGAATCAGGTCCCGGCGTCTCCGTTTTTGCGTGGGTTTTCTGACGATTGTGTGATTCCGGTCAGCCGCTGGACAGAGATGAAACAGGATGAGATCGACGCAGCGCATGGCCTGACCACATTGCTGGGCAGTGATGAGGTCGGCCCCTGTCTGGTCGAGGATTCCAAGCATCGCGCGATCTACATCTTCAATCACTTCGAATATGACAGCGATACGTTGAAGCAGGAATATGACCGCGACGTCGCCAATGGGACGCCGATCAATGTTCCGATGAACTACTACCCCGACGACGATCCTTCGCAGCCGCCGCAAAACCGGTGGCGCAGCCATGCGCACCTGCTTTATGGCAACTGGATCAACGAGATCTATCAGTCCACACCGTTCAACATGGATAACATTGGCCGTTAAAGTTCTCATAGCCCTCGGCCTGGTTGTGACGGGTCTGATCGTGCTGACCGCCTGGCGGGCCGCACAAAACGAAGCTGCGGCCGAGGCCAGTTTTCCGCCTGAGGGCGAGATCGTTGTGGTCGACGGCGTCGCAGTACACGCCGAGATCATGGGCGAAGGGCCGGATGTGGTTCTGATTCACGGGTCCAGCGGAAACACCCGCGACATGACATTTGCTCTGGCCCCGATCCTGGCAGAAAACTTCCGGGTGATCGTCTTTGATCGCCCGGGTCTAGGGTATAGCGACAGCTTCAATCCCACCGGGGAAACCATTGAAGAGCAAGCACTGATCCTACAAAAAGCTGCTGCGCAACTGGGCGCGGACAAGCCTATTGTGGCGGGTCAAAGCTATGGTGGGTCTGTGTCTTTGGCTTGGGCTGTGACGCGGCCCGAGAATATTTCGGCCTTGGTGCTCATCGCGCCTGCGGCGATCCCTTGGGAAACGCCTTTGGATGGGTTCAACAAGCTTGCGTCCACGCCAACCGGGAACGCGCTGGCCCTGCCGCTGATCACGGCTTTTGTACCTGAATGGTATGTCGAGCAGGCGCTGGATCGGGTCTTTGCCCCTCAGACTGCACCCGATGGCTATTCGGACCACTTCGGGCCTGGCCTGACCATGCGGCGCGCGTCAATGCACGCCAATGCCAAGCAGCGGGCAAACCTGTTGGACGAGGTCCGTGCCTTGCAACCCCGCTATGGTGAGATTTCTGTACCAACCGAGGTTGTCCATGGAACCGCAGACACGACAGTTAGCTTCGGTTGGCACGCGGAACAATTGGTCGAACAAATCCCCAACGCCGAACTGATCGAGCTTCCGGGCGTCGGCCATATGCCGCAGGTTGTTGCCGCCCCCGAAGTTGCCGCAGCAATCGAACGCGCGGCAGAACGAGCGGGTTTGCGTTAAACCTGCGGCTAATCCATAGTAGGAACTGGATTTTATCGCGAGGTAGATCATGACCCGTTCCGAAAAAGGTTCCATTGAAAAGTATTTTCGAAAAGAAGCGCCAAAAGAGGTGCGATCCGCCATCGAAAAGGCGGGTAAGGACGACATCCTGAACCCGTCCTATCCTTACGACGAACGCATGAAGCGTAAGGACTATGACCAAGAGATGGAATTGCTGCAGATCGAGCTGGTCAAAATGCAATCCTGGGTCAAAGAGACCGACCACCGCGTGGCAATCATCTTTGAAGGGCGTGACGCAGCCGGAAAAGGTGGTACGATCAAACGCTTTCGTGAAAACCTTAACCCGCGAGGCGCCCGCAATGTGGCACTAAGCAAACCGTCCGATACTGAACGCAGTCAGTGGTATTTCCAACGGTACATTCCACACCTGCCGGCTGCCGGTGAAATCGTGTTTTTCGACCGCAGTTGGTACAATCGCGGTGTCGTGGAAAACGTTTTCGGCTTTTGCGAAACAGATGAGCGTGAACGGTTTTTCCGTCAGGTCCTGCCGCTTGAAACCGGGCTTGTGAATGACGGGATCAAGCTGTTCAAGTTCTGGCTCAACGTCGGACGCGCGGAACAGTTGAACCGCTTTCTGGCACGTGAGACAGACCCGCTAAAGCAATGGAAACTCAGCCCAATCGATGTTGCAGGTCTTAGTAAGTGGGATGAGTACACGCAGTCCATCTCAGAGACTCTGACGCGCAGCCATTCGGATCACTGCCCGTGGACCATTGTTCGCTCGGACGACAAAAAGCGCGCCCGGCTTGCCGCCATTCGAACCGTCCTGCATGCGCTGGACTATGACGAAAAAGACAAAAAGGCGATTGGCAAGAACGACCCTCTGATCTGTGGTGGCCCCGAGATTTGGGAGGCGTGATGACATTTCCGTGCCCCATCCCTGCTGAGCATTGGACGAATGGTGCAGCGTGAATTATCTCTTGGCTCTCCAAGACTTAAACAAAAAAGGCTCGTGACACAGGCATGACCAAACGCGGGTATCACCACGGCAATCTCAAACAAGCCCTGATCGAGGCCGCGCTGTCGCTGATCGAAGCAAAGGGGCCGACCGGCTTTACTCTGTCCGAGGCTGCAAAAACCGCGGGTGTTACCCCAGCCGCGGTGTACCGCCATTTCCACGGCCGCAAGGATCTGATTGCCGAAGCGGCACGTCAGGGGTTCGAGATGTTCGCGGATCTGATGCAATACGCCTATGACAAGGGCCAGCCCTCGGCACTGGCAGCGTTCGAGGCAACGGGCCGCGCCTATCTGGCCTTTGCCCGAAAACATCCGGGGCACTACATCGCGATGTTCGAAAGCGGTATCTCGGTCAACCGCACGCCGGAACTGTCGCTGGCTGCGAACCGGGCGCGCAATGTGTTGGAAAAAGCCGCTGCGGATCTGTCGCAACATATTCCGCCGGAAAAACGCCCGCCTGCCTCGATGTTTAGCGCGCATATCTGGGCCATGAGCCACGGCGTGGTCGAGCTTTATGCACGAAACACTGGTGCAAGCTCGCCCTTCTCGCCAGAGGACTTGCTAGAGAGTGGAATCGGCATCTATCTGCGCGGGCTTGGCCTGGTCCCGCAGGACGAATGAGCGTTGGCTAAATTATCGGTCTGGGCGACGGCATGCTGAGCCCGGATGTGACGTTAATCAAATCCATTTCGCCCATGCCCTTGATATCGACAGGCCCCAGGTCCGACACCTGAAACTCGTCAATCAGAGAATACTTCATTTCTTCAGGGGCCACGATATTCATTGGGTTTGCAAAGACTTGCAGCCGAGAGGCAATGTTAACTGCCGGTCCAAACACGTCATAAACGTATTTCTGAATACCAACGACCGACCCCACGGCCGCCCCCATACCCAGACCCACGCGCGCCTGCCATTTGTGCGGATGGCTTTCGTTGCGCCGTTCCAGGTACCTCAAGAACCGGACCGCACAATGAGCCACCGCCGTGGCATGATCCGGAGTGGGATCAGGCATCCCTGAGACCGCCAGATAGGCGTCGCCTATGGTCTTGATCCGCTCGCACCCGAATTGTTCCACGATCCGGTCAAAGGCAGTGAAGATGTCATTGAGTTCGCTGAGCGTAACCGTCGGATCGGTTTTGGCCGCGAAATCCGTGAAACCAACAAAATCCAGCATCACAACCGAGACCTGATCAAATAGCTGTGGCGTCACGACGCCGAAGGTCTTGAACTCTTCGTACACGGCCCGCGGCATCAGGTTCAGCAACAGCCGCTCGACCCGTTCTTTTTCACGTTCCAACTCGCGCGTGTTGCGCTCGACCATGGTCGAGTAGCTGTCGATCATACTCTCCAGTTCGCGAATACGGGTGATGTTCTGGAACTCGACAACCAGCAGCTGTTCGGTAATCCCTTTTGCCAAAGACACCGCAACCGCAAAGATCAGCGTTCGGCGCTTGGGTTTGACCTGTAACTCGACCGAATAGCGCAGTCCTGACTGTTTAACGTCCTCAAGCTCTTTTGCGTCGAGGCCGGGAAAATAGTCCATCAGGGTCTGCTCATCGCTGGGCGCGCCGAACCACTCTGCAAACGGCCCGTTGTGAAACACAAAGGTCAAGTCCGAGGCACGCACAACCGCGACACCCACGCCAATCGCGCGCAGCAGTTGTTCGTTTATGGCCAGAATGCTCATGCGGCATCCCGTGTGACAATGATTGATCTTTTAGATTCAATGGCATCCAAGGCAACTTTGATATGCGCGTCTTCCATTCCGTGCATTGAAAGCGCTTCGCTGAACAGCGCCGCCATTTCATCAAAATCCTCGTGCGATATGTTCAGATGCCGATGCACCGCCTCAATCCTGTCGTCGCTAAAAGAGGCTGGCCCCCCTACCAGAGATGAGACAAATTTGGTTTGATGGTCGATCAGGCGCGGCATGTCTATGTCTTCGAAATGGCCGCCGATCTGTTCTGAGTCCAAGGCCATTTCATAGAATGTCATCACGACCCGACTGATCGTTTTGAACCCGCCATACCGTTCGTAAATCGTTTGCCCCACACCAAAACCCAAGCGTTACCCAGCACTAACGTCACAAGGTTATATCATATTGACAGTTTTGTTAACGCTTATGACGGAATCGCGCGCGGTTTCAGACCTGCAGATCCTCAGCGCAGGGGATAAAGCCGACAAATCCGCCGCTCTGCAGCAGACGTGTCTGTCCGCCCATACGCCAATACAGTTTGCGCTGCGCGGCCAACAATTCGCGCCGGATGCGAAACCACGCCGGCCCCTTGTCCAAACCGCTGTTGATCTTGCGGTCCTGCGACCGCTCGCTGACCTTCACCTCTTCGACCGTGTGATCCTGCTTTTTGGACCAGATCATCTGAACGCCGAAGGCAGGGAAACACTGATACATCTGCCAGTCAGGCCGTGGGATCGAAATGAAGTCATCTAGATGGTCCGAATAGCGTTCGGACCAGGTCAAAAGTTTGCGGCACCCATCGAGGGACAGCACATATGCAGCGGCGCTAGGGGCCATTTCCAGCATAGGACGGGCGGGCACGCCTGCAATGTTTGTCTCGGCTCCAAAACGGAGTGGTCGTGGAGAATAGTCCAGCTTAACCATGTCATAGGCCCCGGCATCAGCCAGCAAACCCGAAATAGCCGCCCCCGCCTGCGCGGACATTTCGACGTCATCTTCAAAGACCGCCACGGCCTGCAAATTTTGATCCACAGCCGCCTTCCAAACGGAACGGTGGCTTTCGAAACAGGCGATCTCACTTGTTTTAAGCCCCCAACGGCTGCCGGTTCCGGGGACATAGCCATTACCGATCAGCGCGTCGGGATTCTGCGCGTCGATCGCGCTGAACCGAGTGGCGCTCGTCAATCCGCAGTGGGCAAACTGCGCCTCCATGAAGGCTCGGCGTGCCGGGACCCGATCCAGGTTGATGTAACAAGCACCGGTATCTGCTGGCAGTTCGTAACGTCCCAAAGCGTTTCCTTTCAAGCGGCCTCGCCAGATACACACCGCTGATGCTTGCAATCAACCCCGCGCATGATCGACGGGTATTTGCGATTTCCTATCCAACTGTAGGTCTGCCGTCTAAGTTGAGAAGGCAATTCAAAAACAGGAATCATGTAATGACATCTCATGGCTATGCCAGTGGTCGCCTAAACCTACCATTCGTGGGGATTTCGACGTTCGGAAAATCGCCGTATGTCGAGGATTGGGACCAAATCGACGCCGACGTGGCCATCATGGGTGCGCCATTTGATTTCGGCACTCAATGGCGTTCCGGTGCCCGGTTTGGACCTCGTGCCGTGCGCGAAGCGTCGACCCTATTCAGTTTTGGACATGCAGGGGCCTACGACCACGAAGATGACACCACTTACCTGGATGCCTCCGTTCGGATGGTCGACATAGGCGACGCAGATATCATCCACACCAAGACCGATGAAAGCCACGCAAACATCCAGTTCGGTGTCGAAAAGATGCTGAGCGCGGGCGCTCTGCCCGTCACAATCGGCGGAGACCACTCGGTCAACATCCCCTGCATAAACGCCTTCCAGGAGGACTGTAAAAAGAGCGGGCCAATCCACATCGTCCAAATTGACGCACACCTGGATTTCGTGGACGAACGGCACGGTGTAACTGCCGGGCATGGGAACCCAATGCGGCGCGCGATCGAGAAATCTTATGTTTCCGGCATGACCCAATTGGGCATTCGAAACGTATCCTCTACCGCCAAAGAAGGCTACGAAGACGCCCGGGCCCGTGGATCAGACATCCTGTCTGTGCGGCAAGTGCGCAAGCTTGGCACCGAAGGGGTATTGGATCGCATCCCAGAAAGCGCGCGATACTATGTGACTATTGATATAGATGCATTTTGTCCGTCCATTGCGTCCGGCACCGGAACCCCTAGCCACGGCGGGTTTCTTTACTATGACGTGCTGGAAATTTTGCAGGGGTTGGCAAAACGCGGAGACGTGGTCGGCATTGACCTCGTTGAAGTGGCGCCGAATTACGACCCGACAGAAAGTACCCAGATTCTGGCCGCTCAAGTGCTACTGAATTTTATCGGGTTCATCTTTCACGAGCGTGGCAAGAAGAGCTGAACGCCCTTCCTGCCGGATCTATTACGCGCTAATCGTGTTGTGTTCTGGCCCGTACGGGAAGCCGGTGATATTCTCAGCGCCGGTTTCCTCGACCACCAGAATGTCATGCTCGCGATATCCGCCGGCGCCCTTTTGACCTTCCGGAATCCAAAGCATTGGTTCGATAGAAACGACCATACCGGGTTCCAGAACTGTGTCGATGTCTTCGCGCAGTTCCAAACCTGCCTCACGGCCATAGTAATGACTGAGGATACCAAAGGAGTGCCCGTACCCGAACGACCGGTATTGCAGCAGGCCCTCATCGGCAAAGAACCGGTTGATCTCTTCACATATGCCCGAGCAGGTCGCGCCGGGTTTGATCAGGCTCAAACCCAGCTCATGTGCTGCAACGTTGGCCTTCCAGATGCGCAGGCTGTCCGCATCAGGCTCGCCCAGGAACAGGGTGCGTTCCAGAGCGGTGTAATAGCCCGAGATCATCGGGAAAGTGTTCAGAGAAAGGATATCGCCCTTCTCCAGCGCACGTTTGGTGACGGGGTTGTGCGCGCCATCGGTGTTCAGGCCGGATTGGAACCAAACCCATGTGTCGCGATATTCTGCGTCTGGATAGGCACGCGCGATTTCGGCCTCCATCGCGTCGCGCCCGGCCATGGCGATCTCAATCTCGGTCGCACCTTCGCGGATGGCTGCGTGAATGGCCGCGCCCCCCACATCCGCAGTACGCGCGCCGCCTTTGATCAGCTCGATCTCTTCCGCGGATTTCACCATACGCGCGGCCATCGTATCTGGTGCGATATCTATCAGTTCTGGCCCATCCAGCATGTCCAGCGCGGTGTCACGCATGGCCAGTGTAATGTGATCGCCCTCGATACCAATTCGCTTAGCCGAACCAATCAGGCTCGCCACTGCGCGCCAGAAATTGTTCCGCTTCCAGTCGGTATAGATCACGTTCTCTTCAACAGAACGCCGCCACGGCTGCCCCGCGTCGATATTGGCGGACACGGTCGTACAGGCATCCTGTGTTACGACACACCCATACGGGCGGCCAAACGAGCAATACAGAAAACCCGAATAATACGCGATGTTGTGCATCGACGTAAGAAGCACAACGGGGATGTCACGCGCTGCCATCGTCGCACGCAAACTGGCCAGACGGCGGGCATATTCCGCCTTACTGAATGGCAGCGGGGCTTTGTCGCCATTGTGGCTGATGAAAAACTCGGGGCGATTTTGCAAATCAGTCATTTGGTCTCTCCTCAATGCCGGACAGGCATCGCCCGGCCACAAGTCCCGGCGTTCAGGACAAGCGGCCTCGGGAACCGAGAGCCATGCCCCCCGCTTTGCGTCACGACGCCATCGTGACCGAGGTGCATGGTAAAATCGCTAAATCAGCTTTCGAGTCGCGTCAAGCCGGGCTGAGACCCCGCAGACGCTCAGATCGACGGCGTAACAGTTCTACCGTCGTCAGCAACGCGATCGAGATCACGACAAGGATGGTCGCAACCGCAAGAATTGTCGGGCTGATCTGCTCTCGCAAGCCGGTGAACATCTGCCACGGCAGTGTTTTCTGACTGGCTGAGCCAACGAACAACACCACGACAACCTCGTCGAAAGACGTGATGAAGGCGAACAGCCCGCCTGATATCACTCCGGGCAGGATCAGCGGCATCTGAATCTTGAAGAATGTCCGGAGCGGACCGGCCCCCATGTTTGCGGCAGCCCGCGTCAACGATTGATCGAAGCCGACCAGAGTGGCCGTTACGGTAATGATCACGAACGGGATACCCAAGACTGCGTGCGCAAGGATGACCTTGATATAGCCGACAAAGTTCTTATCCATCCCCAGCGTGCCTTCAAGAAAACGCCCGATGTCGCTGTAGAAAAAGAACATTCCGGTGGCCGAGATAATCAGCGGTACGATCATTGGTGAGATCAGAATGCCCATGATAGCCCGCCGACCGGGAACGTGTGACTGGCTGAGCCCAATCGCCGCCAGTGTACCCAGCGTCACCGAGATCACGGTCGCAATCGGCGCGATGATCAGCGAGTTTTTGAAGCTGCGCTGCCATTCGTTGTTGGTGAAGAAATCGCGATAGTGTTTCAGCGAGTACCCCTCGGGGTCCAGCCGCAACATCTCGGGCGTAAAGGTGAAGAAGTCTTGCGCGTTAAAGGATAGCGGCAGCACCACAAGGATCGGCGTGATCAGAAACACGAAGATCGCCCCGCAGATCACCCGGAAGGAGTAGTGCCAGAAGACCTGACCACCAGTCATGTAGGGCAGCAGCTTTTGACGGTACCGCCCCTCGTAAAGCCAAAAGATGAAGAAGGCAAAGAACCACCCCACCATAAGCCCGACGATCAACCCCGTCATTCCGGCAAAGAAAAAGCCGATTGCGCCAATGCCCAGTATTGTGATCCAGCGCGCGATCCGCTCGTTGTCGAGAATTGTGATGTAGAGCCAGGCAAGCCCTGCCATCAAAGCAGCGCCGATCAGAATGCCAAGCAGGACGTTGCCCTGCCCGGCACCGACGAACATGCCGACAAAGCCTCCTGCGATGGCGACAGCTGGTAGGACCACTGACAACGGTTTGCGGGATATGGGAGTAAGTGCAGCCATGTTTTTATCCCAGCTTGACGTTATCAATGCCCACGATCTTGTCGTAGCACCAGTAGAGAAGCAGAACGACCGCAAGCAGGATCGTCCCCAGCGCCGCAGCCAGTCCCCAGTTAAGCGAGGACGAGATGTGGTACGCAATCCGGTTCGAGATGAAGACGCCCTTGGTGCCGCCGACGATCTCGGGCGTGATGTAGTAACCGATGGCCAGAATGAACACGAGGATCGACCCTGCCCCGATACCCGGTATCGATTGCGGGAAGTAGATCCGCCAGAATGTCGTCCAGTTCGTGGCCCCCATAGATTTGGCAGCGCGCGTGTAAGACGGCGGGATCGTCTGCATCACCGAATACATCGGCAGGATCATGAACGGCAGCAGGATATGCGTCATCGCAATGATCGTACCGATTTGGTTGTTGATGATCACAAGCCGCGCGTCATCTGCCACAAGCCCCAGCCAAACCAGCGTGTCATTGATCACCCCCTGTTGTTGCAGCATCACCTTCCACGCCGATGTCCGCACCAGCAAGGATGTCCAGAATGGCAACAAAACCAATATCATAAGCATGTTCGAAACACGCATCGGTAGGTTCGCCAGCAGATAAGAGATCGGATAGGCCAGCAATATGCATGACCCGGTAATGACCAGAGACATGAACAACGTCCGACCGAACAGCTTGATCAAAATCTGCTTATCTTCGGGTTGAGCCTCCGCCCCTTCAGGGGTACGGCGCATGTCGACAGCGTTCAGGAAATAACCGTTGGTGATGGCGGGCGAATGGGTCTTGATGACGGCCCATGTCTTCGGGTCGCCCCAGCCATCATGAATCTCGATCAACTGGTCTTTGAACGGCCCGTCGGTTTCAGGGTCAAGTTTGCCGACCTTACGACCCGAGCGGCGGAACATCGAAGACATTCCGGTTTCTTCGTAGTTCAGACGCGAGCCCAAGCGGGTGTGGGTCTTGCTGTCAACTGCAACCACCATGTCGCGAACAAAGGCATCAAACACAGCCTCATCCGGCAGTTCACCGCTGTTTTCATCCCAGCTTTGCAACGCCTCGACTGTCAGGGGCAGAGTCTCTTGCACGATGCCGTTTTCCACCGACCGAAATAGCATTGAGGCAATCGGAATGATGAAGGAAAACATAACGAACAGGAGCAACGGTGCTATCAGCATAAGGGCTCGTAGCTTTTGTCGTCGCAGCGACCGCGCCAGAGATTGCTTGAGCGGCGTTCCATCAGCGGCCAACATTGGACCGGTGTTTTGGTGGGTGGCGTCAGTCATCAGTGCCCCTTGGGTACTCTTTGGGTCGGGGGCGATGAGCCGCCCCCGACAGTCTCATGAGAGCAAACGCTTATTGCGCGAGCCAGGCCTGGAACTTGGCGTCGATATCGTCGCGGTAGTCTGCCCAGAACTCATAGTTATACAGGAACGTGTTCTTGGCGTTTTCCGGGTCGGTCGGCATATGCGGTGCCATGTCGATACCCAGTTCAGCGTGCTGACCGACCAACGGGGCCGAGGACGCACGTGCAGGACCATACGAAATCCACTTTGCCTGATCGGCCAGGCGCTGTGTGTCGGTCGCGAACATGATGTAGTCCAGCGCGCGTTTCTGACGTTCTTCGCTCAGACCTGCGGGAATGATCCAGCCATCAAGATCGAACACCTGTGCATCCCACAGCATAGCAACGGGCTGCTTCTGCTCTTCGATCACACTGAACAGACGACCATTGTAGGTCGAGCCCATGATGACCTCGCCGTCTGCCAAAAGCTGAGGCGTGTCGGCACCGGCAGACCACCAGACGACGCTGTCCTTGATGGTGTCGAGCTTGGCCAAGGCCTGATCCTGACCTTCCGGTGTGGCCAGAACATCATAGACGTCATCTTTTGCAACGCCGTCGCACAGAAGAGCCCATTCCATGTTGTTGATCGGACGCTTTTCCAGCGAGCGTTTGCCCGGGTAAGCTTCTAGATCGAACACGGCGCAAACATCGGTCGGCGGCGTGTCACCAACCAGATCGGTACGATAGCCGAACGTGGTTGAATAGACGATTTGCGGGATAAAGCAGTCGCTAACCAGCAGGTCGCCGAAATCATCAGCTGCGGATGTCCCATCGGGTGCCGGGGCCAGCATGGTGTCTGGGTCGATCTCCATCGCTAGACCTTCGTCGCACAGACGGATGGCGTCCGCAGCAACCACATCCACAACATCCCAGGTGATGTTGCCCGCTTCATTCATCGCTCGCAGCTTGGCAACCGCTTCGGCCGAGCTGTCATCGTTCAGGATGGTAACGCCTGTCTTTTCAGAATAGGGCTCGTGATACGCTTTGAGCTGCGACTTGGAATAAGCTCCGCCCCACGAGACGATCGTCATCTCTTCGGCCATTGCGCCACCGGCAATAGCGGCAACCGCACTTGCCAATAGAGTGGTTTTAGTAACTTTCATTGTTAACTCCCTGTTATACCCGTTAATTTTAACTTTGAAGACCGGGTCACGGGCAACCCGATCATCTGATTGTCCCACGCGCCCGGGCGGACTGCGCGGGTAGTTTCTTAGTCTCAGGCGTCCAGCGCGCGGCAATCCTGCGCCAGCCAACCGATCTCGACTTCCTGCCCCGGTGAAAGCCTGACCGCGTCCGGAGCATTTCGTGTCTTGATGATGAAATCATCATTGCCCGCGACCGACAGACGGAAGCGGAATACGTCGCCCATGTAAATGAACTCTTTCACGGTCGCCTTCAGTGTGTGCGCATCTGCATGCAGGCGGTCCTTATTGAACTCGACCCGCTCAGGCCGGATCGACACTTTGGTCCGCTCACCAGCCGAATGCACATTGACCGGCTTGGCGTCAATTTCGGATCCATCGTCCAGCGCCACAACACAGGTGTCACCGTCAATAGACTTAACCACACCCTCCAACGTGTTGTTTTCACCGATAAACTGCGCGACAAAGCTGTTTTCTGGCTCTTCGTACAGCAAATCCGGTGGCGCAAGCTGCTGAATGCGTCCGTCATCGAATACCGCCACCCGATCCGACATCGTCAGTGCTTCGGTCTGGTCATGAGTCACGTATACAGTCGTGATCCCCAAATCGTGCGCCAGGCGCGTAATTTCAAACTGCATATGTTCCCGCAGTTGCTTGTCGAGCGCGCCCAGAGGTTCGTCCATGAGAACCAACTCGGGTTCGAAAACAAGCGCACGTGCCAGCGCGATCCGCTGCTGCTGACCGCCCGACAACTGCGCCGGTCGGCGACTACCAAAGGCCCCCATCTGAACCATGTCCAGCGCGCGCCTGACTTTTTCTTCCCGTTCGTCCTTGCCGATTTTTCGCACTTCCAAAGGGAAGGACAGGTTCTCGGCAACCGTCATGTGAGGGAACAAGGCATAGTTCTGAAAAACCATGCCGATGCCGCGCTTGTGTGGAGGAATGTTGTTGATTGGACGCCCGTCCAACATGATCTCGCCATGAGTGGCTGTTTCAAACCCTGCCAGCATCATCAGGCAAGTCGTTTTACCCGAGCCCGAGGGACCAAGCATTGTAAGAAACTCACCCTTAGGCAGGGAAAGGTTGAGGTCTTTTACGACTAGGATTTCACCATCATAGGATTTTTGGACATGCTGAAACTCGACGAACGCTGCGTCATTTGACATTTACCGAATTGTCTCCCCTGTGCGGTCCTTGACTGCCCGGTTCATCCGGATCTCAAGGACCTGTCCGCCCCATTTAAGGACATGCGGGGCGCAGCACGCAACCAAAATATGTCATTCGTGTAACGATTGAGTGTGCCAATGCGTAAATCTCAGTCACAGTTCAACTTGCGCATGTGCCACGCAAGGCTTTGATTGCTGGTCAAGACAGGTTTTTGCAACCGTTCTTCAATTTCATAAATAATATCAAAAGTTCTTAAATTGGTGCAGCTTATGAAAACAGCTTCAACCGATTTTTCCCGTCCAAGCTTCGTCGCTGCATCGATCAGGGACTGCCGGGATATCCTGGCAACCCTGGCCTCTTCAGCTTCGCCGAATGTGCCAAAAACATCCATCAAAATACCGTTTCGCGCAAAGGCCTCGCGGATGGGATCGTTCACTTCTTCAATGTATGGAGACAATAGGGCGAACTTTCCGACACCGAGGTCGTGCGCACAGGCTGCCGCCGCCCGCAATGGGTTCGTGACAATCGCAACATCACAGTTTTTTTGGACCATTCTCTCGACCTGCTCTGACCCAATAACCGAACTGGCAGAAGTACAACCATACCCAACGACCCGGTAAGGCCGGGTTTTGGGCAGTAGGTCTGCAGCAACCGGAAGCGCAGTTTCCATTTCCGCCAAAGTGTCGGTCGTCACCTCTTTGCCGCTGGGAATTCTGGACACGTAAATCGGGCAGGTCCGGTCCGAAAAATACGCGGCGAACTCGGGTTCTAGCGTTTCGTCGGTCTGCAAAACGATCAGCCCCATCGGGGATGCGGTCAGGTCGTCGGCATCAATTGAATAAGCTAGGCGCGTCATATCTCGGGCAACTCCTGACATGCCCGAGGGCTGATAAAGCGCGGTGCCCCATCGGTGATGACAATGTTTTCTTCGTGAACAAGTATCTTTCCACCAACAGCAATCCCTGGTTCGAGGGTCAGAACCATACTGGGTTCCAGCACTGTGTGATCGCCTGGAATCAAAGATGGCCATTCGGTAAGCGACATACCCAAACCATGCCCCAACCGCCCTGCTCCGGTATCGGCATCGTGGCGCGAAAGGACCGAGTTCATTGCCTGAAACAGATCTGCGGCAGTCGCACCCGGACGGGCGATGTCAAATGCGGCGTCCGAGGCCTCAATGAGTGTAGAGTAAGCGCTGCGAACCTGTGCACTGGTCGGGCCGATCGACCAGTTGCGGTTGTAGTCGCTGTAATATCCATCCCAGACCAAACCGGTGTCCAACATCAGAACGTCACCTTGCTGCAACAGCGTATCGGCTGCCGGGGAAATCACGTCCGTGTACCCGCCCTGTTCCGCGCCGCCGGCCAGATAAGGCACCCAGTCCGCGCCCTCCTCGAGACACAACATCTGGAACCGGCGGAAAACTGTATCCAGCCCAACACCCACACCAGCAATTTCGGGAACGCGATGAAATGCGCGCCCGGCAATGGAACAGGCCGTTTCGATTTTGGCGATTTCTGCGGGAGACTTGACCATTCTAAGCGCCCGCACAATTCCCTCATCACCGCACAAATCGCGCTTACCGACCGCCTCCTGCAATTGCCGAAAATCCGCCAACGGCATTCTCACATGCGTTTCATGTCCGTCGGGCAAACCAATTCTGGCGCCAGTTGGAGTGACCTCGAGAAGGGTATCGGCCAAAAGGTTGACGCCATCATCTGTCAGGTCCGGAGCGGCCCAAGTTCGGATGTCGTCTATCCAGGTTTCTGCCATAAGCGCGGCCCCGATCGACGGGATCACTGCGATTGGCTTGCCACTGGCAGGTACGATCAAAAACCACGGGCGTGTCGGGCTTTCCCAGAAACGGGTCAAGTAGCCGGTGAAATATCGGATTTCGGGTTCCGTGGTCAGCAACAACGCTGACAGGCCGGCGTCGCGCATCATAATCTGCGCGCGTTCCATGCGCATGGCAAACTCTGACGCGTCAAACCCCCTCATTCAGGGACCTCGGAGAGAATACACAAAACCCGCGCATCCGGGCCAATTCCCAAAGCGGAGCGCACATCGGCAGTCATAACGGCGGCAACGCCTGCCCCTCCGGACGCCGTTGTGGCAATGCCCGCGTTCGCCATAGCCGGCAACGCACGCGCAACCTCGTCATCTCTCAGCGTCAGGAAGCGGTCCGCATCGCGCGCCAACCCGTTCAACGCGATCAACGATGGCTCCTTGCAGTCCAAACGCCCCATGATGCTGTCGGGACCATCCGCAAAGACGCAAGCGCCTGCATCGATACTCGCCTGCAGCGCGGGTGCTGAGTCGGGCTCAACCACGATGATCTGAGGTTCATCCCCCCAGACTTTGCGAGCATAAGCAGCCACTGCTCCGGCCATACCGCCGACACCGGCCTGCAGCATGATATGTGTTGGAGTTTCCGGACATTGCTCGGCAGCTTCGGCGGCCATCTTCAGATAGCCTTCCATCAACGTATGCGGCAGTTCATAGTAGCCGTCCCATGAACTGTCAGACAGCAAGGTCCATCCATTTTCCTGTCCAGCCTGGCTAGCCGCATCCATGCTGGCGGCGTAATCCGCGCCGCTTCGCACAACTTCAGCACATTGAGCCCGAAGGCGATCAGCAAAACTCTCCGGAACAGATTCCGCAATGTAGACGACGGCTTTTGCGCCGAACTTCATTGAGCCCGCCGCGACGCTCAAGCCGTGGTTCCCCGCACTGGCGGTCACGTATGTACGACCGGACAGAGTGGTGTCATTCGGTGCCACGGCCAAATCTGCGGCGTGACGTGCGATAACATAAGCCGCGCCCAACGCCTTGAACGACCCCAGCCCCATCCGACCACGTTCATCCTTGACCCACAGGTCAGCTACCTCAGCCAGTCCGTCGACCTGCACCAAAGGGGTTTCGTCAGAGGGCAAACAACGCGCCATCAACTCCGATGCTCTTGCGACATTGGTCGAAGGAAACGGAGCGCTGTCGATCAACTTGGGACCGCCGCGATAGGGATTGGATGAGATTTTCAATTTGGTGTCTTCCCTGTGATGCCCATTGACGTGAACGTATTCGTCAAGTTCTGTCAACAGAACTCGCCCCAGACAGGAGCCCCAAATGCCCCACGCTGATCCGGCCTTCAGCCGCGCCGAGTACGACCGCAGATTGGCCAAGACGCGCGCTGCCATGTCTACCGCAGGGCTGGACGCCATGTTTGTCGAGGATCCGTCGAACATGGCGTGGCTGACCGGATATGAAGGCTGGTCGTTCTATGTGCACCAAGGGGTTCTGATCCTGCACGACGCCGACCCGATCTGGTGGGGGAGAAATCAAGATGCCAACGGGGCGCGCAGAACGGTTTGGATGTCGGAAGATCGTATCCATGGCTATGCGGACGAATATGTACAATCGACGGTTCGCCACCCGATGCAGGACCTCGCCACACTGATTGCAGAATTAGGTTTGGCAAAAGGCCGTATCGGCGTTGAACTGGACAATTATTACTATACAGCCAAGGCGCATCTGACGCTGCTGGCGGAACTCCCAGGGGCGGAGTTGATCGATGCAAACGCGCTGGTGAATTGGCAGCGCGCAGTAAAATCCGACGAAGAAATCGCCCTGATGCGAAAGGCCGCTCGGATTTCCGAACATGTGATCGATGGTGTTCTGGACCGCATAGAACCGGGCATACGCAAGAATGACCTTGTCGCGCAAATCTATCATGATGCGATCACCGGGGTTGGTAGCGATTGGGGCGATTACGCGGCCATCGTTCCCCTGCTCCCGTCCGGTGCTGACGCTGCCGCCCCACATCTGACATGGGATGGAGCGCCGTTCAAATCGGGTGAATGCACGTTTTTTGAGCTGTCCGGCTGCTATCGCCGGTATCACACACCGTTCTGCCGCTCCGTGTTTCTGGGTGATCCGCCCGATCATCTGTTGCGGGCCGAAGCTGCTTTGGTCGAGGGGCTGGAGGCCGGTCTGGACGCCGCTCGCGCCGGAAATCAGGCACGCGATATTGCTATAGCGCTGGCTGCACCACTGGAGCGGGCCGGTATCGAACGCGGCGCGCGGTGCGGGTATCCGGTTGGCCTCAGCTATCCACCGGACTGGGGTGAACGCACGATTTCCCTACGCCCGGAAGATGAAACAGTTCTGGAGCCCGGCATGACCTTTCACTTCATGCCCGGCCTTTGGATGGACGATTGGGGACTTGAAATCACCGAGTCGATCCTGATCACTGAAACCGGGCCGGCCGAGTGTTTCTGCAATCGCCCCAGAAAGCTGTTCGTTAAGCCATGAGCGTACAAAGATCCAAAGAATTGCTCGCCGACCTAATCGCCTTTGAAACAGTGTCGGCGGACTCGAACCTAGACATGATCAGTTATCTGACCCAACGGCTGGAAGCGCTGGGTGCGCGTTGTATCGAGACCCGTGATGAAACCGGCGCAAAGGCCAATGTGTTTGCCACGTTAGGGCCCGACATGCCGGGCGGCATCCTTTTGTCCGGCCATACGGATGTGGTTCCGGTGACCGATCAGGACTGGACCTCCGACCCCTTTCAGATGACCGAGCGCGACGGCAAGCTCTACGGTCGCGGTACTTGCGACATGAAGGGTTTTATCGCTGCTGCTCTGGCCTTTGGCGAAACGTTAGACACCAGCAAACAAACCCAACCGCTACACTTTGCCTTTACCTATGACGAAGAAGTCGGCTGCCTTGGCGCACAAACCCTCGTCAATGATCTGTCCGAGCGTGGCATAGTCCCGGACATCGCCATCATCGGTGAACCGACCGAGATGAGGGTGATCGAGGGTCACAAGGGCTGCTTTGAATACACGACGCGGTTCACTGGTTTGGAGGGGCACAGCTCGGCCCCCGATGACGGCGTGAATGCTGCGGAGTACGCTGCGCGCTATATCGGAAAGCTGTTGGAGCTGCGCCATATCCTCAAGTCGCGCGCCCCAGCCGAAAGCAGGTTCGAACCGCCCTGGACAACAGTCAATATCGGACGAATCTCAGGCGGCGTTGCGCACAATGTCATCGCAAGCAAGGCAGAGGTCGCGTGGGAGATGCGCCCCGTGCAGGCCAGCGATGCGGACCTCGTCAAAAGTACGCTGGACGACTACGTCGAGCATTTTCTATTGCCCGCGATGCAGGCAGTTCACAACGAGGCGAGCATCACGCAAGAAGCTGTCGCCGAGGTCGAAGGCCTTGAACCCATGGAGGACAACGCGGCCCGTAATCTGGTTGCAGAACTGACGGGCGCAAATGGAACCGGTGTTGTCGCCTTTGCGACCGAAGCCGGGCTTTTCCAAAAACTGGGCGTCCACGCGATAGTGTGCGGACCGGGCTCAATTGCACAGGCGCACAAGGCGGACGAATTTCTGGAAATCGAACAGTTGGACCTGTGCTGCCGAATGCTGAACCGGTTGGGACGCCGCCTGATGGGCTAAGTGGTCCCGTGCGAGCGGTCGTACTTTGATCGATCCGGTTGCACATGAGCGGCGCGTGCGTCTTTGCCGGGGTCATAGACCTCCATCAACAGCGGGTAGCAGGCCGCTACGTCCGAGGAATGCTCCGACGAGCAATCCCCGCCGGGACACGCCGACAGCCCGACAATCAGGTCAATCTCGGCGTAGAACTCAAGGTAATCGCCAGGCCGAACCGGGCTGGCCTTCATGAAGTACTGGCCGGTGTCCCGGGTGAACCCGGTGCACATGAATACGTTCAGCACATCATGCACCAGCATTTCGGCCTCGTGCAGCGGCAAGTCGCAGTGACTTGCCAATGCGCGCGTCAGGTTCGAATGGCAGCAATGGTGATAGTTATCCCCAGAGAGCAGACGCCCCGTATACGGATCACACCGCGTCCCGATCACGTCATGGACCGAGCCGCCGTAGGCATCAAACCCATACCAATCCAACGTATCTGCAACGATAGTCGCCATAGGCCGCATGTTGGGAAAGCTCGACCACATTCGGTCACCGGTCGACAGGTGCGTGCCATGCAGTGCGCGGGTTTTGCCAGAGTAAAACCGCTCAGTCAGGTCGTGTTTGTTCCACATGTTCAGGTCGCCGACCTGCGGGCCATCCACCGAAACCACTCGGACAAAGGCACCTGCCGGAACCTCGATACACGCCGCGTCGCGGGGTGCCGCAGTGGCTTCGGCAGTCTTGGTCGCACCCTCGCGAAGCTTTTGCAAAGCGGCCAGATCGGGCTGCTTCAGTGTATCCGGCGGATAGCAGATAACCGGCGTGATCGTTTTGCGTTCCGACGCGTCTTGCGGTGGCGGGAAGTTTGGTTTTGCAAGTTTCATAAGCGCCTCCCTTCCCGGCCTATAGCCCTGCTTTTGCGTATCTCTAGCGCATTACGAAAGGGTTCGCCATCGGCTCTTGCGCCGTGCTGATCCAGGTCGTCTTGGTTCTGGTGTAATCCAGTATTGCCTCGACCCCGGCCTCGCGACCATATCCGGACTGATTGAACCCGCCAAACGGCGCGATCGGAGAAATCGCACGATAAGTGTTCACCCAGCAGATCCCGGCCCTGATCCGTTTCGACACTCGATGCGCCCGCGCAAGGTTCTGAGTGAAAACTCCGGACCCCAACCCATAAGGCGTATTGTTGGCCAGGGCGACAGCCTCTTCTTCGGTGTCGAATGGCAATAGCGACATCACCGGCCCGAACATTTCAATTTTCAGCGTTTCGGTCTCGGGCGACGTACATTCGACCAGAGTTGGGATCATGTAGTTCCCGGGACGATCGGCAACTTCTCCGCCAAAATGGATTACGGCGCCCTGCCCTTGCGCCTTGCTCAAAGTGTCTTCGATCTTGCGGACCTGCGCCGCCGTGCAAAGCGGTCCGACATGGGTTTCGGCGTGCAAAGGATCACCTAAACGGATGGCACCGGCTTTTTCTGCGATCCGTTCGATAAGCGGCTTCAGGATAGACCGATGCACCAACCCGCGTGTGCCTGCCACGCAACTTTGGCCTGACGCGCCAAAGTTTCCTGCGATCAAGCCATTGGCCGAGCCATCCAAATCGGCATCCTCGAACACGAGGATCGGCGACTTGCCTCCTAGCTCCAGTGACGTGACGGCGAAATTCTCGGCCGAGTTGCGCACCACGTGACGCGCAGTTTCCGGCCCACCGGTAAAGGCGATACGGTCGACATCCGGATGCCGGGTCAGCGGGATGGCGCAGTTCTCAGCGTCCCCGGTGATGACCGACACAACGCCGGGCGGGAACCCGGCCTGTTCGATCAGCTTTGCGAATTCCAGTATCGGAGCTGGCGCGACTTCGGATGCCTTCAACACAACTGAACATCCAGCCGCCAATGACGGACCCAGCTTGGTCGCGGTCAGGAACATCTGGGCGTTCCACGGCACGATCGCAGCGACAACACCAATCGGTTCGCGCGTGGTAAAGACATGCATATCGGGTTTGTCGATGGGTATAACTGTCCCTTCGACCTTGTCGGCCAGCCCGGCAAAATAGCGATAGTAATCTGCGACATAGCCAGTCTGCGCCGCGGTTTCCGCCAACAATTTGCCGCTGTCGGTCGTCTCCAACTCACCCAAACGAGCGGCATTCTCAGCCACCAGATCCGCGAGCCGGTACAGCAGTTTTCCCCGCTGGGTCTGCGTCATATCCCGCCATTCCGGATCGTTCAGAACGCGTTTTGCGGCCGCAATGGCCCGATCGACATCCTGAGGCGCGGCACAGGCGAACGTGGCCCATTCCTGACCCGTCGCCGGGTTTTCGGACATCATGACCTGCGCGTCAGATCCTTCGGTCCACTCACCATCGATGAAAAGCTGAAAATGCGGTAGGTTTCCCATGATGGTCCTCACTGAAATGCCGGCATAACGTCGTCAATGAACCGCGCCAGCGAGGCGCGCTTGCGTTCGTTGGTCATACCGCTGTCGACCCAGAACGAGAATTCATCATAGCCCAGATCCTCGTACCGTTTGATCCGATCTATCACCTGCTGAGCGGTTCCGACGGTCAAGTCCTGCGCCAGTTTCTCTTCGGTATACAATGGGTTCCCGTCCATTTCAGCCTCGGAAATCGGTTCGATCAGACCCTGTTGGATCGGTCGCTTGTTCAGGAACCACGCTCCGAAATAGTTGTAGTACCGACGCAGGTCGTTCACGCCCTGTGCCACGTCCTCATCGTCTTTTCCGACATAGGTATGATGCAGCAGCATGATCTTCGGACGGGGACCCGAGTAGCTGTCGCACGCATCATTGAACCGACCCATAAGGGTTTCGATTTCTTCCATACCCTGCCACAACGGTGTGACCTGAATATTGAACCCGTTGTGGACCCCGAACTCATGGCTGTTTGGGTCACGCGCCGCAATCCAGATCGGCGGACCATCATCCTGATAGGGTTTCGGCGCTGAAGTCGCGGCCGGGAAAGCGTAAAACTCACCTTCATGGGCACAATCACCCTGCCAGATCTTTGGCAACAAAGGGGTGGATTCGCGCATTCTCTGCCCTGCTTCCCAGGCATCCATCCCCGGCATCAGGCGCTCATACTCAAAAGAATAGGCCCCACGTGCCACGCCCAGCTCGATGCGCCCCTTAGTCATCTGGTCCGCTGCGGCTGCCTCGCCTGCAAGTTTGATGGGGTGCCAAAACGGAGCGATAACTGTCCCCGTCCCCAGCCGCACGTTGCGTGTGTGATGCGAAAGATCGACCAGCGAAAGAAACGGGTTCGGTGCGATTGTGAACTCCATCCCATGATGCTCGCCCGTCCAGACCGCGCGCATTCCCCCATCGTCGGCCATTTTCACCAGGCTGACGAACTCATCGTACAGCACATCGTGCGGCTGGTCCGGCGTCAGACGTTCCACATGGGCAAACAGTGAAAACTCCATCAAATGGCTCCTTTACCGAAAACTGTGAATTTCGCCGTGTTCGGCGTCGCCAAGATAAAGCCCGAAAACGCCTTCGCGGGCTTCAACGGCATAGCGGGTCATCATGTGGTGGATACCCCGGCTGGCATAGGTCAGATCAGGCAGGTCGCTGACGCTGATCCACTCGGCATCATCCGTCGGAGTGTTCCGATCGGAAGAGGCCAGAAAGAACGTGTAGTGCAGGTTCGTTTCGATATCGTTGAACGAAGAATAGACCTGTTCGATCTGCGCGTTGATGCCGCGTCCGGATAAACCCTCAGCCAGCCGGTTGCGTTGCCCGCCGGGTTCGACGCCGGCGATTTGGACCGGTCGCAGCGCTCCATCGTTTCGTTCCAGCAGCACCTTGCCGTTGGCCTCGACAATCGCCCCGCAGACTGTTGGCACTTTGGCGTCCATCTCGCGTTCGAGGCCAAGGCTGAAATAGGATCCATTCGCGTAGCCAAGACCGTTCCCCTTGGCGTGAGTGAATGCATTGACCTTACCGATCAGGACCGTGTGATCTCCGGCTGGTATTGCCTGATGCGTTTCACAGCAAAACTGAGCCAATGCGCCATCAATCAAGGGCAACCCGTGATGGCCCTCGCTATTTGCAGCCTTCGCGAAACGATCGCCTTTAAAACCCGCAAAAGTGTTCGAGATGTCTTGCTGTCCGTCTGCCAGTATATTCACGGCGAAATGCGCGCATTCCGCAAATTTGTCGTGGCTCGACAAAAATTTGCCGGGACACACAAGTAACAACGGTGGATCTAGGGACACGGACGAGAAAGAGTTGGCGGTAAATCCAACTGGCGCTCCGGATTTATCGCGGGTCGTAACGACCGTTACGCCTGTCATGAAACTGCCGAACGCATCGCGCAGGGCTCGGGTATCGATTTCTGTCACGGCAGGCACCTCCGAACAAAACTCAGCAAACTGGAATTGACCTCGAACGGATGCGTCATGGGCATCATGTGCGCCGCATTCGCGATGACTTCTACCTGCCCTTTTGGTGCCAAGAGGGCCATGTCGCGCGACATGCGGGGTGTCGAATTGGGCTCTTCCTCGCCCGTCAGAAAAAGAGCAGGACAGTTAGTTTGCGCCAGTTGCGTATCGGCAGGCCCATCACTTTCGGCAAAGACAGTATAAGCCGCCTTGTACGCAGCCGGATTGACCTCTTGGAGCCAACGCAAACAGGCAGCAAATTCCTCCGACGGATTGCCACCGAACCAGCGCTGCAAGGTCGCAGTCGGGTCATTCGTTCTCGTTTCATCCAACGCAGCGGCGCGTGACAACACAGCCTTTTGGGCTTCCGGCGAACGTCGGTAGACAGCGTTCAGCGCCGCCACACCTTTCACCTGTTCGTGGCCGGACGCTGCGATATGCAGCGCAATCAATGCGCCCATCGAATGGCCAACCAGAACGACCGGTTCGTTCATTATGCCCGTGACCAGACCAGCATACCCTTCCAACCCGATGGAATTGCAAAACTTAGATTCCCCATGCCCGGGCATGTCGGGGCACAAAACGCGATACCCGGCCCCGCAGAGTGCATCGATCTGCGCGCCCCAGGCTTCGGCCCGCAGCCCAACTCCGTGGAGCAGCACCACAAGCGGACCCTGGCCCGCCTCAATTGCGGCCAGATCGCCGATGTCAGACCGAGGCCGGGTTGTCCACGTCATGGCCCAAATCCTTCAAGTCCTGATAACGGTCTCCGATACGGTGATGCGGGCGGCCCGTGGTCGCGCCCCCCAGAACCACGACAATCTCATCGGCACGCGGAGCATCGGGAATGGCAAATTGCAGCGTCAGGTAATGTGACCGGCGGCCCACGTCGTTCTTGTCCATCAGCGGCACCATGATCGGTGCGTTGGCGGCACCCCGGGTGTTTGTGAACGACAGGTAAGACTTTGCGCCAACGGCTTGCCGGAAGATGTTCCCGAAGTGCAACGTGTGGATCAGTCCCGAGGCATGTTCGACCTCTCCATCCAATCCCACAACTGCGGCTTTTCCATAGGCTTCGATTGCCTTGCCATCTCCGGCAAGTGCGTTCACCCGACTGGACAGTTCTTTGCCCAAGATCGGGCCATAAGCCAGAATTTCCGGACGCAGGTCCGCGACGTACCGACCGGCCCAAGGGTTGGCGACAACCGCCGCCACAGCGAACATACGCCACGGGCGGTCAGCTTTGCGGTACCCTTCGACAAAAACTTCCTCATCGAATGTCACTATTTTTCGAATTTCCGGCTGCACGGTTTCCCCCAATCTTGAGTTTGGGAAATATCATTTGCCGGCCTGCTCTTTGACAAACGAAAGAAGTTGGGTCTTAGGTATAAGCAACACTACTAGGTAACTTGCAGATGTCCAAAACCCTGCCCCCCCTTACATGGTTCCGATCCTTCGAAGCTGCGGCGCGGAGGCTCAGTTCAACCGCTGCCGCGGATGAAATCGGGTTGACCCAATCCGCTGTAAGTCAGCAGATCAGATCGCTGGAATCGCGCCTTGGTGTTGTTTTGTTTCATCGGCATCCGCGCGGCCTGTCGCTGACGGATGAGGGTCGCAAACTGCTACCGCAGGTCGAAGCCGCACTTGAGATGTTGCAAAACGCGGCCTCGCCTTATCTGACCGAAGAACGCGCGCGACACGTCACTGTGGCGGCCTCGATTAGTGTCATTGAGTGGGTAATCTCTCCGGCCCTGCCTAGGTTCCAGGAACAACACCCAAACACGTCAGTGCGTTTCGTCAGTACAATCTGGCCGGATGAGTATTCTGCACTTCGGGCGAACGTCGAGATTCGGTTCGGGTCGGAAAAACAGGTCGGGCGTGACGCGCTTCCTTTGAAGCCTAACCACCTTATCGCTGTTAAGGCTCCCGGCCTGAGCGGAGAATTCAAGGACCTGCCGTTGATCGAAGCCGTAGGAACATCCGACAACTGGACCTCTTGGTCCGAAGCCACAGGCCACGCGATCCACGCACCGGCGTTTTTCGTCGATTCCTATGGCTTGGCTCTGCAATTGGCCTCAACCGGTAGCGGGGTGGCACTTGTAAATTCTTTGATCGCTGAACACGCCCTGAATTCAGGCCAGGTTGAGCGCATTTTCGATGCATCCGCGACCGCAACCGAGGGGTATTTTCTTGCTAAGCAAGACACGACGCCCGAGGTTGATGCATTCGTATCTTGGTTTTTACAATTGATACCTGAAACAGCACCCGAAAGGGTCTGATTCAGACATGTCGATGTCGCATCTGAGGATATCACCCTGCAAAAAAATAGTGAATTCTGGCGAAAAAGGTCCGATTCATGCGATATTCCGGCTTTCGAGTCATCAAAGAGGCGCTTACCGGCCACAAAGGGTGGAAACCGGTCTGGCGAGACCCAGAACCCAAGGCCCATTACGAAATCATCGTCATCGGTGGCGGCGGTCATGGACTGGCGACTGCGCACTACCTGTCCAAAGTCTATGGTCAGCGCAATGTGGCCGTGGTCGAAAAGGGCTGGATCGGCGGCGGCAATGTCGGGCGGAACACGACTATCGTCCGCTCGAACTACATGCTGGACGGGAACGAGCCGTTCTATGAGTTCTCGATGAAGCTGTGGGAAGGTCTGGAGCAAGACCTGAACTACAACGCGATGATGAGCCAACGCGGTATTCTCAACCTGTTCCACTCGGACGCGCAACGCGATGCCTATACCCGTCGTGGTAACGCCATGATCCTGCACGGCGCAGATGCTGAGCTGCTGGACGCCGATCAGGTACGCAAGGAACACCCCTACCTGAATTTTGATGACGCGCGCTTTCCGATCAAAGGCGGGTTGGTGCAGCGCCGCGCCGGAACAGCGCGCCATGACGCGGTCGCCTGGGGTTTTGCCCGATCCGCCGACAGCCACGGCGTGGACATCATCCAGAATTGCGAGGTCACGGGCCTGCGCATTGAAAACGGCAAGTGCCTGGGTGTTGAGACCTCAAAAGGCTTTATCGGGGCTAACAAAGTCGGCTGTGCGGTCGCAGGCAACTCAGGCCGCGTGATGGGGATGGCCGGAATGCGCCTGCCCATCGAAAGTCACGTGTTGCAGGCGTTTGTGTCTGAAGGTCTGAAACCTGTCCTGCCCAGCGTCATTACCTTTGGGGCGGGTCATTTCTATGTCAGCCAGTCCGACAAAGGTGGGCTGGTCTTTGGCGGCGATATCGACGGCTACAACACCTACGCCCAACGCGGAAATCTGCCTGTGGTCGAAGACGTTTGCGAAGGCGGGATCGCCCTGATGCCGATGATTGGTCGCGCGCGTCTGCTGCGCATGTGGGGCGGTGTGATGGATATGTCGATGGACGGCTCGCCCATCATCGATCGCACTCCAGTCGAAGGGCTCTATTTCAATGGCGGCTGGTGTTATGGCGGGTTCAAGGCGACCCCGGCTTCGGGCCATTGCTTTGCGCATTTGCTGGCAAAGGACGAACCGCATCCGGTCGCCACGGCTTACCGATTGGACCGCTTCCGCACCGGTCGTCTGATCGACGAAAAAGGCGTGGGCAATCAGCCCAACCTGCACTGAGGGGACCAAGAGCATGATTATCAACCATCCCCTTTTAGGCCCGCGCGACGCCGCTGAATTCACCTATCTAGGCGACGCATCCTTGATCGACCGCCCCGACTGGCAAGCCGAGGACGCGGCCGAGGCGTTCTATGACTACGCCTATCTGCGCGACAACCCTGCAGGCGAGCACAGAGAGCTTTGGTATCATGAGGCGGGCGACCGATCATGGCTGGTTGTCACACGCGACACCACCACACACGAGATTTCGAAGGTAGAATTGGCCCGCGACGTGGCCCGCGCGCGGGGGCGATCCAAATGACCCAAAGCAACCGACTGAGCGGCGGACAGATCGACCGCAACACCACTGTGAACTTCCGGTTCGACAATCGCAGCTATAGCGCCCATCCCGGCGACACGCTGGCCTCGGCCCTTCTGGCCAATGACGTGCGGCTGATTGGGCGGTCGTTCAAATATCACCGCCCGCGCGGGCTGCTGACCGCAGGGTCCGAGGAACCCAATGGCATCGTTGAACTGCGCACAGGTGCCCGCAAAGAGCCCAACACCCGCGCCACGACGATCGAGATGTTCGACGGGCTGGAGGCAACCTCGCAAAACCGCTGGCCCAGCCTGAAATTTGACGCGTTGGGCGTGAACGATCTGTTCTCAAACTTCCTTTCTGCCGGGTTCTACTACAAGACCTTCATGTGGCCAGCGGCCTTTTGGGAAAAGGTTTATGAGCCGATCATCCGTCGTGCTGCGGGCCTTGGCTCTTTGTCGATGGAAGATGATCCGGACGAATATGACAAAGGCTTCCGCCACTGCGATCTGCTGATCATTGGCGCGGGTCCATCCGGTTTGATGGCCGCGCTGACCGCAGGACGCGCTGGAGCAGATGTCATTCTGGCCGATGAGGATTTCCAGTATGGCGGGCGTTTAAACAGCGAGACATTATCGGTCGGCGATCAAAGCGCCAGCGATTGGGCCGCGCAGGCCGTAGCCGAGTTGAGTTCTATGCCCAACGTCCGGCTGATGCCCAGAACCACCGTTATCGGTGCGTTCGATCATGGTATCTATGGTGCGGTCGAGCGGACCGGCGACCACCTGCCCTCTCTGCCCGCAGGTAAGCCGCGCCAGATCCTATGGCGTATCTATACCAAGAAGGCGTTGCTTTGCGCGGGTGCAACCGAACGGCCTATCGCGTTCGAGAACAACGATCGCCCCGGCGTCATGATGGCCAGCGCCTTGCGAACCTATGCCAACCGGTTCGCCGTCACGGCCTCACCGCGTGTCGCAATCTTTACCAACAACGATGACGGTCACCGTACGGCTGCAGATCTACACGCCAAGGGCGTTCACATCTGCGCAGTTATCGACGTGCGCGAGGATGCTCCGGTTAACTACGACTACGAAGTCCTTAGCGGCGCGAAGGTCATTGATACCAAGGGGCGCTTGGGATTGACCTTCGTCGAGGTCGCCCTGCCCGACGGCTCGACCCGCACGCTGGACTGTGGCGCGCTGGGCGTGTCCGGTGGCTGGAACCCGAACGTTCACCTGACCTGTCATCAACGGGGACGCCCGGTCTGGAATGAAGCTCTGGCTGCTTTCGTACCCGGTTCGAACCTGCCTGTTGGCCTGACCGTCGCCGGGGCCGCGAACGGCCAGATGTCGACCTATGGTGCGCTGCAATCCGGGGCCGAGGGCGCTGCGGCGGCATTGGACTTGAAAGGTGCCGTACCCGAACTGCCCGAGGCCGAAGACGCCCGGGTTGCACAGAAACCGTTCTGGTATGTCGAAGGCTGCAAACGGGCCTGGGTAGATCAGCAGAACGATGTGACCGTCAAAGACGTCAAGCTGAGCTATCAGGAAGGGTTCCGCTCTGTCGAGCACCTCAAACGGTACACGACACTGGGTATGGCGACCGATCAGGGTAAAACATCGAACATCACCGGATTGGCGATCATGGCCGAGGTTGCCGGAAAGTCGATCCCTGAAACGGGAACGACGATCTTTCGTCCGCCATATACCCCCGTTCCGATCAGCACCTTCGCAGGCCGAATGAAAGGACAGGAATTCCACCCGACCCGCCTGACGCCATCCCATCACTGGGCCAAGGAACGCGGCGCTGTGTTTGTCGAGGCTGGCAACTGGTTGCGCGCGCAGTGGTTTCCCCTGCCCGGCGAGACCCATTGGCGGGAATCTGTGGATCGTGAGGTCCGGCAAACCCGCGCCTCGGTCGGCGTCTGCGATTGTACGACGCTGGGCAAGATCGATGTACAGGGCACGGATGCTGCCGAGCTTCTGAACCGCGTTTACGCCAACGGCTTCGCCAAGCTGGCCGTGGGCAAAACTCGCTATGGCCTGATGCTGCGCGAGGACGGCATGGTGATGGATGACGGAACCGCCGCACGTTTGGCCGAGGATCATTTTGTCGTCACAACCACCACAGCCAATGCCGTAAGTGTCTATCGACACATGGAATTCGTGCGCCAATGCCTGTTCCCGGATATGGACGTACAGCTGATCTCGACCACCGAGTCGTGGGCGCAATATGCGGTTGCCGGGCCAAACTCGCGCAAGCTTCTGCAAAAGATCGTCGACCCCGAGTTCGACATCTCGAACGAGGCTTTCCCATTCATGGCCTGCGGAAACATCACCGTTTGCGGCGGGCTGCGCGCACGGTTGTTCCGCATCTCCTTCTCAGGCGAGCTGGCGTTCGAAATCGCCGTTCCCGCGCGGTATGGCGACGCCCTGATGCGGCGCTTGATGTCCGAAGGAGAAGAGTTTGATGTTGTTCCCTATGGTACCGAAGCGCTGGGCGTGATGCGGATCGAAAAGGGCCACGCGGCAGGCAACGAACTGAACGGGACCACCACGGCGCTGAATCTGGGCATGGGCAAGATGGTGTCCAAGAAGAAGGACAGCATCGGATCGATCCTGTCTGAACGCGAGGCTTTGGTGGAACCGGACGTATTGCGGTTGGTGGGCCTGAAACCTGTATCCCCGGAAGATAAAATCACCCCCGGCGGTCATCTGATGAACGCCACCGGTCCGGTCGATGCGGCCAACGATCAAGGCTACGCCACCTCGGCTGCGTACTCGCCCATTCTGAACAGCAATATCGGGCTGGCACTTTTGAAGGACGGCGCAAATCGGATGGGCGAGAAAATGCGGCTTGTGTCGCCCCTAACCGATCTGACCGTCGAGGTCGAAATCGTATCGGCCCATTTCGTTGACCCTGAAGGAGAGCGTCTGCGTGCATGATCTAGTTGCAATAACCGCTTTGGGCGGGACAACGCCGCGTGTCGACACTGTTGCCGGGGTCACCTGCACGGAAAATCCGGGCGTTGCGCTTGCGTCCGTCGCGGCGCGTCTGGGACAGGAAGCCAAGGCCCAAAAGGCTCTGGCCAAACTGATCGATGCCTCTGCCCCTGATGTCGGACAACATGCCGGCGGTATAATCGCGGCCTTCTGGTCCGGCCCAGATCAATGGATGATCGAGGCACCTTTCGACAGCCACGAAGACCTCGCCGATCAGGTCAAATCGGCCATTGGCGACAGCGCCTCGGTGACCGAACAGACAGACGCGTGGACCCGGTTTGACCTTACAGGCGACTCATTGGCGTCCGTGTTAGAGCTGTTGTGTATGCTCGATCTGCGCAAGATCAGAGCGGGCAGCGTCGCGCGCTGTTCGATCCACCATGTCGGCTGCTTTGTCCTGTGCCGGTCACCGGAAGAGTTCAGCATCTACGGCCCCCGATCGTCGGCAGGCTCACTGCACCATGCAATTATTACAGCGATGCGGTCGGCGCTTTAAGCCACGCCTCAGACCGACGGCAAGGGCGCATTATCTTCGACGCGGAATCGATTGATTCTGCGCCGATCTTCGCTGGGGCTCAACCCAAAGGCTGACCGGTAGTGCGTGACCAATGGCGCGACGGACCCATATCCAATGGCCGCGGCAATCTCTGCGATCGGGTCTTTTGTATAAACAACCATCTGCCGCGCCGCCTTCATTCGCATAGCGCGGTAGTAATGGCTGGGGCTCTGCCCCGTTGCCTGCTTGAACGCCCGCTCTACCTGACGTGGTGTAACACCAATCTTCTCGGCCACTTCCGCAATCGAAATCGGCTCGCTCATATTCCCGGCAAACAGGTCGACGCAGCGTGACACCAGTGGCGGAAGACTGTCGCCCGTATCTGGCATGGTCGCAGTCGGAACCTGTTGGCGCACCCCTGCCCCGCGCATCATCGGGTGCTGAAACCAGCAAGCGACCTCATGAGCGACATCACCGCCCAACCGGTCCTCGATCAGATGCAGGGCCAGGTCGAACCCTGCCGCCGCGCCGGCTGCAGTGTAGCGCGTTGAAGTTTTAACGATCACCTCACTACGAGCGTCCACTTCGGGAAACTCAGCCAAAAACGCAGCTTCGTAACACCAGTGGACCGAAACAGGCTGCCCACCCATTACACCTGACCGCACCAGAGGGAAAACCCCGCCACTGATACCACCCAAAACAGAACCGTGACGCCCAAGGTTTCGCAGAGCACCGTTGCCCAAAGTTGCGTCATCGAATCCCGATGTTGGACTGCTGAGTAGAAAAAGGATGTCGATGCCCCTGCATTCGGTCAGCGACCTCTCAGCTTCAAACCGGACACCGGCGCTAGATTTTACCTTTTGGCCATGCTCGGACAGCAAGGACCAACTGAACGCCGCTTGCGCGGCAATTTCATTGGCCGCCCGCAATGGCTCGATCACTGAGGTCAGACAGGCCATTGGAAAGCCGTCAAACAGCAAAAACCCTATTTCGATTCTATCTTCCTTGCGCATAAGGCCGTCCTAACAGGAATTCCGCATTAGCCCTATATGCTAAGGAAACTGCATTTCATGGTCGCACTCTTACCTGCCAAAATAGTCAATGAGGACATCAGGCACATTCAATAGGCAGAAATCCGCAGTGTCATATCGAGATTTTTGGACCGGGTCATTGCAATCACCCCCATATTGTATACAACTGCATACATTATAGACTCAACCCAGATGGAACCCGTCTTTGGCCTCCGCAAGTCTGCACTCTTCAGCAATGTTTCAAAGACTGAACACTCTTCTGATTGCCGGATTGGGCACTGCGGTGTTCTGGTTTTTGAACCTACCGCTCCCTTTCCTGTTCGGCCCTATGTCGGCCTGTCTTATCGCGGCACTTGCGCATTCACCGATACGGGATTTCGGTCAGGTCTCGGTTGCGGCCAGAACGATCCTTGGCGTCGCCGTTGGCGCATCCATAACGCCCAGCCTGTTTGCAGAGCTGCCCAAGATGGCAACGTCGCTCTTGCTGGTCCCGGTCTTTATCTTGCTGATCGCGGTGGTCGGCGTCCCGTTCTTCCGCAAGTTCTGGGGGTTTGACGACAAAACTGCGTTCTACGCGGCAATGCCCGGTGGCTTTCAGGACATGGTCATCTTTGGCACAGAGGCCGGTTCAAATCCGCGCGTGCTGTCATTGGTGCACGGGACGCGGGTTCTGATCATTGTCACGTTGGCGCCCATCTTCCTGACGGTGTTTTACGGAGCCGAGTTGACCAATCCCCTCGGCGAACCTGCCTCGGCCCTGCCCCCGCACGAACTGATCCTTATGGTCATCGCGGCCTTTATAGGCTGGAAAGGCGGAGAGAAGATCGGTTTGTTCGGTGCCTCCATCCTTGGGCCATTGATCCTGACTGCGGCGCTGTCACTTGGGGATTTTATCCATACACGTCCCCCACGCGAGGCGATCTTGTTCGCGCAGTTCTTCATCGGCTGCGGGATTGGCGTCAAATTCGTAGGCGTCACCTGGTCGGAGCTCCGGCGCGTTGTGGCAGCAGGGTTCACCTACGTAATCCTACTAGCCGTTCTGGCCGCAGCTTTCACAGTCGTTGTCACGGCAGTTGGGTTGGGCCAACCGGTCGAAGCATTCCTGGCCTTTGCACCTGGCGGTCAGGCCGAGATGACTGTTCTGGCCATCGTGTCCGGTGCTGACCTGGGATATGTTGTTACGCACCACTTGACCCGCATTGTCGTGGTGATCATCGGCGCACCAATTGCGGCCAGCCTTCTTGTGCGCTGGTCCAAATCGGAGAAGTAGCCGTAAGCCTCCAGTGTTTCTGGCTGGTTGGTTTTCACTCTTTCCAGTTGAAGACCCGGTGAACCGATCAATCCTTTTTGTTTACAGGCGAAGGCGCAGGTCCTTAGTATCAAATCACTTTATTCCGATCTTTAAATCATGGATGTGACGCGATGTCTGACACACTTGATCTTCACAAGTTCGAAAATCTCAGCCCATTTCAAATCAAAGACGAACTTATCAAACTGGCGCAAAAAGAGTCGCGCCAGATGGCCCTGCCCTACCTGAACGCAGGGCGCGGCAACCCCAACTGGATCGCCACCAAAGCTCGTGAGGCGTTTTTCCTGCTTGGCCAGTTCGCCATGACCGAGGCGCAGCGGCATCGCAATGAACCAGAGGTCGGCCTGGCGGGTATGCCGCAGGGACCCGGCTGTTACGACCGGCTCAAGGCCTATTGCCAGGCATCGCAAGACAGGAACGGCCCTCCGGGCGCGGACACGCTGACCGCCGTGGTCGATTTCGCGATTGAGAAATTTGGTTTCACCCCTGACGATTTCGTGCTGGAACTTACCGACGGCATCATCGGCGACCATTATCCAATGCCTGACCGCTGCCTGCAGCACAACGAGGCGATCGTCCATGAATACGTGATGTGGGCCATGTGCTCCGGGCACAGGCTCGACGCCAAGTTCGACATCTACGCGGTCGAAGGCGGAACTGCTGCGATGTGCTATATCTTCAAAGCGCTCAAAAACCAGAGGCTGCTCAATGCTGGTGACACAATCGCCCTGGGCACTCCGATCTTCACGCCTTACCTCGAAATGCCTGTGCTTGAGGACTACGGGCTGAATGTTGTGGATGTCTCTTCGGAAGAAGAAGACCATTTCCAGCTTACCGATGACGATCTGGAGCAACTGGCCGACCCAAAGGTAAAAGCGCTGTTTCTGGTTAACCCGGGCAACCCGTCCTCTGTTGCAATCAGCCCCGAAGTGATGGTGCGATTGGTCGAATTCGTAAAAACGCGCCGACCTGATCTGATTATCCTGACAGACGACGTTTACGGAACTTTCGTTCCGAACTTTGAGTCCGTAATGGGCCACCTGCCCGAGAACACCATCGGCGTTTACTCATACTCAAAGTACTTCGGCTGCACAGGCTGGCGGCTGGGTGCGATTCTGGTGTCTCAGAACAACATCTTTGACAAGATGATTGCCGAGGCCCCCGAGGACGTCAAAGCCGTCGTGAATGCCCGGTACGAGACGCTGACACCTGACCCGTCCTCGTTCAAGTTCATCGACCGGATCGTGGCTGACAGCCGCGATGTGGCCTTGAACCACACGGCAGGCCTTTCGGTGCCGCAACAGGTGATGATGACGCTGTTCTCGCTGGTTGAGTTGATGGATGAAGAGAAACACTATCAGGCGTTCTGCTGGGGTATCCTCAAGCATCGTTTTGACGAACTGGTCGAAGGTCTGGGGATTGAGGTGCCGGACAATCCGCTTTTCGACAAGTACTATGGCATCATCGACTTTGAATTCTGGCTGCGGAAATACGTCGGCGAGGATGTGGTGGAATGGATCAAGGAAAACGTCCATCCGCTGGATATCTCGTTCAAACTGGCGCAGGACCACGGGATCGTATTGCTGAACGGATCGGGGTTCGATGCGCCGAACTGGTCCGCACGGGTGTCGTTCGCCAATTTGGATGACAGCGCCTATCGACAGATCGGACGGGCTGTTCGCGCCGTCGCCACGGGCTATGTGCAAGCCTATCGCGCCTCAAAAGGGCTGCCCTTGCACGGCTGAGAACAACTGCAGACAAAGGGCACAGCTTTATGGAACTGATCGGCTCGATCTTTATCGATCACCCGGAACTGGCTTTGTTTTGCAGCCTTGCCCTTGGCTATTCGATTGGAAAAATCACCATAG
This sequence comes from Ruegeria sp. BC3, assembly GCF_056539265.1. Taxonomy (NCBI): domain Bacteria; kingdom Pseudomonadati; phylum Pseudomonadota; class Alphaproteobacteria; order Rhodobacterales; family Roseobacteraceae; genus Ruegeria; species Ruegeria sp. BC3. Next base: position 251,650 of record NZ_JBQFUP010000001.1, on the reverse strand, counting down.
GCTCGTTCACCGTCGGATCGGTGGCGGGCTGTCTTCTGGCCGGCGTCCTTGTCGGCCAGACAGGGGTGGTCGTGTCCGATGACCTCAAACAGGCGTTCTTCTTACTGTTCCTCTTTTCGATTGGGTACAGAACCGGGCCACAGTTCTTCCGGTCGCTAAATCTAAGCGCCCTTCCCCAGATCGCCGTTACCGCGCTGCTTTGCGTCGTGGCATTGTTGGTTGCAGTTCTGCTGGCACCTTTGATGGGTCTTTCGGTGGGAATAGCTGCCGGGCTTTTGGCAGGCGGTGCAACGGAAAGCGCCACGCTTGGTGTTGCAATCGATGCTTTTGCCAAAACCGGAGCCGATGAAACGGCACAGGAGATTTTTGACGCCGAAATCGCGACCGGATTTGCAGTTGCCTATTTTGTCGGCGTCATCGCGACGATCTTCTTTCACACGCAGCTTGCGCCGCGGTTCTATGGCCGGTCTTTGCAAGAGGCCTGTGCAGAATACGAGGCAGAGCTGGACGATGACTCGGCCCCCATGGTGCCGCAGCATCGGGACTTTGAGGCGCGGGCGTACCGCATTGCCCATGAGTTCGCGGGTCATACTGTTGCCGAAGTCGAAGCCCGGGTGCCCAGGCATGTCCGGGCCTACATCGACAGGGTGCGGCGTGACGACAAAATCCTGCAGACCTCTCGGGATATGGTTCTGAAAGATGGGGACATAGCCGCCATTGCTGGAATGCGCTCATTTTTGATCGACCACTCGGACCAGATCGGAGAAGAGGTCGAAGACCCCGAGTTGCTGGATCTGCCGGTTGAAACCGACGATATCGTTGTCACCAAAAACGCGGTTGTTAATCAAACGCTGGGCGAATTATCGACCCGGCCCGAGGCACGCACGGTCTTTCTGCGCGGTATGATGCGCAGCGGCGAGCGGTTACCGATCTTCCGCGGTGTGACTTTGCACAAAGGCGACGTAGTGACCGTCTCTGGCACCCGAAGCCATATCGAAGACGCCGCAGCGGCGCTGGGCTATCTGGACCGGGCAACAAGCAAGACCGACATGGTCTTTGTTGCGTTCTTCATCTTGCTCGGCGGGCTGATTGGCATCCCGGCGCTGAAGTACGGTGCAATCGAACTTGGTCTCGGAACATCGGTCGGTGTTCTATTGGGCGGTCTGGTTGCGGGCTGGCTGCGCTCTGTACGCAGGACATTCGGATTTGTGCCCGAGGCAACGCTATGGATATTCGACTCGGTCGGCTTGTGCGTCTTCGTGGCCTGCGTCGGGATCACGTCAGGGACAAGTTTCGTCACTGGTGTGCTGGAAAGCGGGCCGTCACTGATTGTCGGATCATTGGCCATCGTCATTTTGGCCCATGGAACGGCCATTTTTGTCGGTCGCAAAGTCTTCAAGATCAACGAAGGCGTTCTGGCCGGAACCTGTTGCGGAGCGGGAACCTCAGCCCCCGCCCTGGCGGCCGTTCAGGAAGCTGCGCAAAGCCAGGTGCCCACGCTTGGCTATGGGTTGGGTTACGCTGTCGGTAACGTGTTGTTGGCTCTATGGGGCTCTGTCATCGTTATCCTGTTGATCTGACCCTTACGGGACAAAAGCCACGACCAGCGGCCCCCAAAGCGTCAGGAAGATGTTTGCGACAGCGTAGGTCATCGTGAACGCAGGCGTCGGGGTCGAGTTCCCCGCCTTTTCCAACAATGTTGCAAAGCCCGGATTGCCCGACCGTGACCCCGTCACGACGGCACAAGCCTCAATCGGATTACGAATGCGCAGCGCGATGTAATTGATCGGAAACTGGACGATCATCGGCATCAATGTCACGACAACACCAAGAAGCAGCAAGGTGATCCCGTATTCCTGAATAGCCTGCAGCGCGGGCTGTCCGGCATTCAAGCCAACCACACCGACGAATACCGCCAAGCCAAAGCTCTGCAAGAAGTTGGCTGCACCGCGGTTGATGCCTCCGATCTTGGGGCGGCGCGTCCGCAGGTAACCGATGATCAAGCCAGTCACCAGGCACCCAAGTCCCGACCCCAGCGCAACATTCGTTCCCGCAATGACAAAACTGATTTCGCCAACCAGATACCCCACGGCAACGCCAATCCCCAGGGCGATGAAATTTGTGACCGATGCTGAGGGCGGAACATAGCCAGCAAACTTGGCGGCCCGGTTCAAATCGTCCTTGTGGCCCACAATGCTGACCTCGTCACCTGCATGAATCTCGGTGTTGTGCAGCACCGGAACGTCATGACCCATGCGCGTGATTTTTGAGATGTAGACGCCACGACGCTGATCAGCCGAAATCGCCTCGCGCAGTTGGATCAGGGTTTTGCCTGCCAGTTTGGGATTGGTGATAACAACATTGCGCCGCTCTTCAACGATGACCATTTCGGGCGGTATTTCTCCGACCTCGCTTCCTGCCGAGCTTTCGAACTTGGCCAGCCCGGAAACAAGGCCTGAAACAACAACCAGATCACCGGCGCTGACCTTCGTATCAGGGGCCGCATCCACGGCCACGCCATCCTGCAGAAGACGTTCGACCAGAATATCCTCGTCAAACCCTGCCTCGATTTCTTTGACCGACTGACCGACGATCTGGGCTCCGTCCTGAACGCGGTAGGCCCGTGCGTCAAAGCGGTTCATCGGCAGGAACTCACCCTCTTCCAGATTTCGCCCGCCACCGCTGAGCTTTTGGGCAAGTTTTAACGCCTCTTCCCGAAGGTTCCATTTCATGATGATCGGGATGACACTGACCGCCAGAATTGGGCCAATCGAGCCAAAGATATACGTCACCGAGTACCCGACCGCGATATTGGTTTTCAGCTTCTCTGCTTCGTCAGCCGCCAACCCAAGCAAATCGATAGCGTTCCCGGCGGTTCCGATGATAGCGGACTGCGTAAGTCCCCCCGCCGCAAGCCCGGCCGCCAGCCCCTTATCTAGCCCTGCCCATCTGGCGACGACAATCACGAAGAACAGCCCCCACAGGGTCATCATGAAGGCCGCCAGCAGCTTCGTCAGCGCCGTTCGGTTCAGGGCCGCAAAAAACTGTGGTCCGCCATTGTAGCCGACCATGAAAATGAACAGGGAAAAGAAAACATTCTGCACATCGGTGCTGAGGTTGATTCCGCCGATCTGACCCACGAACACAGCGACAAGCAACGTCCCCGCGATGCCACCAAGTTCGAACTTCCCGACCTTGAGTTTGCCGACCCCGTACCCGAGACCCAAACACAAAAACAAAGCCATGATCGGATAGGTCCGCAATTGATCAGCTAGAAGTTCCATATTCAAATCCCTTGCCTGTTCGTCGTGTAAGCCACACGACAAAAGAGAAAAAATCAGAACCCGACGGAAAAAGCCGGGGCATGTCTCAGCATTTCAATAACAAGTAAACAATCAGATTTTTGATTTAGTCAATCTTGGACATGCTCAATAGTTGAATCCGTTCATGCGGATTCAGCCCCGTTTAACGTTGGTCTTACCGGTAGCCTAAATGCAACAAAAGGGATTGTGGCGGAGAGACAGGGATTCGAACCCTGGAGACGGTTTCCCGCCTACACACTTTCCAGGCGTGCGCCTTCGACCACTCGGCCACCTCTCCGTGAGCGGGATGTTTGGACTATCGCCGGGGGATTTGCAAGGCCCGATTAGAGTGAAATTTTACCTCTGATCGAAAGCCCTGTTAAGGCCGCTAAACCTCGTCCCCGTCACCATCCGGCAAATCGCCTTCGGTCATCTCAACAGGTTCAGTGGACGGCCGAGTTTCGGACGGTTCGATCGGGGTGATCGCGGGTTGTCCTTTGCCTGACTGCAGGGTCTCGGGATTACGCAGCCAGACATCGCGCTGAGCAAACGGAATTTCGATCCCTTCTTCGACAAAGCGACGGTTGATCTCATGGTTCATGTCAGATTTGACCGACAAGACCCAGTTCACGTCCCGCAGAATCGCGCGAATTTCAAAGTCGAGCGAGTCCGCGCCGAACCCCTGAAACACCACGCTGGGTGCAGGGACAGCCAGAACCATCGGATGCGCATTCGCAATTTCGCCCAGGATCTTTTCGACCTTCCGCGTGTCTGTACCATAGGCGACGCCGACCGGAACAATCACGCGACCAATCGTATTGCCGCGGGTATAGTTCGTGACCACTCCGCTGATCAGGTCCGAGTTCGGAACGATCACATCGGTTCGGTCAAAGGTCTCAATCCGTGTGGACCGGACGGAAATGTCGCGCACATAGCCCATCATCCCATTCACGTCGATCCAGTCACCTTTCGAGATCGGGCGCTCGACCAGAAGGATGATACCCGACACAAAGTTGGACACGATCGTCTGTAAACCGAAGCCGATCCCGACTGACAGAGCACCCGCGACAATCGCGAGGGAAGACAAGTTGAATCCGGCGATAGTGATCGCGATCAGGGCAGCCAGGAAAATGCCAACATAGCCAGTGCCCGAGACAATCGCGTTCTGCCCGCCCGGATCAATACTGGTTTTGGGCAGCAGAGAGTTGCGCAACCCGCTTTGCAACATGCGCGTGAGGCCATAGCCGACGGCGAATATTACGAGGAAGGTGAAGAAATTGCTGGGTGAGATTGTGACCCCGCCAATATCGAACCCTTGCAGCAGGCGCGACCAGACCTCTTGCAGGTCTGTTTCACGCGCGCCCCAGTAAAGGGCCAAGACCGGCATGGCCAGAATGGCCATCGCAAACCCAATAAGTACCGCAAACAGCGAGTCTTTTGCTTTGTCGCCCTGCCCGCTGATCCATCCGTAGACAGACGTCAGGAATCGCTGAACGATAACCAGAGCAGCAATCAGAACCAGCGAACGTACGGCGGGGAAAACAATGGCTTCCGCGGCGTTGGTGTACCCAAGAATGGCCAGGATCGGACTGGCGATACCCAGCAGGAACAACGCCCGCCTAATGAACTCGACCAACTGGCTGAACCCGGCAGCGCGCGCCGTGGCCGAAGGCTCATCAGCGTCGACCGGCACATCGACACTGCGAACCCTGCGGACACGCAGCAACACCAGTGCGGTGGCGACGATAACCGGAAAGGCAACAACAGCGCGTGTTGCGTCCGAGATGTTTTCGATCTGCTCGAACAGGTTAACCAATTCATGCAGGATCAGAAACGCCGCGAGAAGGTCCAGATAGACGCGCAACTCGGTGACTTTTTGCCGTGAGAGCTTTTGGAAACCCTGCGCCTCTTGCAGCACATAAACCTGACGACCGATCCAGTCGTAGTACAATATGATCGCGGCCCAATACGGCACGTTCTCCATCAGCAGCGTTCCACGCAACCCAAGGACCCCGGTCATCACAACGGCCTGTACCAGAATCCACACACCGATCCAGGGCAGGACAATTCGTAGAAGCGACGTCAGGAACGCCCAGACACCGCTGCCCTGCCCTCCCAGAGAACGCATGCGCTCGCCAGCCGCTTCGGACCAACGTTTGCCATAGAACAGAAGGATACCGGCAACGACCACCAAGGCCAAAATACCCAAACCTCGGGTACGCAAACGTTCGTGAACAACGTCAGTTCTTAGGTTGCGCCGGGCTTCATTGAACAACGCCTGCGCGGCTTCATTCACGTCGACCCAGGCTGGTCCCCAATGGGCAGGGTTCAAGGGCGACGGGCCACGTTCCAACAGCTCTTTCGCTTGACGGTCGCGGATCAGCTTATCGATTTCAAAGATCAAACCGTTTGCACGGCTGAATGCCTCTTCCGAGATGATCTGCGGAACACGCAAACTGTTGAGTTGCTCGTTCAAGTGCTTTCGAAGTGTGGCGATGTCCTCTGGTTCGGTTGCATCGCCTTCGGGCGCGGGCCCAAGCGCCTTGATCTGGTTCTCTAACGTTTGAATGCGTTCGGTGTTGGCCCCGCGTGCGCGGTTGAAATCATCCCGGTAGTCGTTGATCTCTGCTCGCAGGTTTTCGAGCGAGGCGTTTGAGGCCCGATTGGCCTCAATAACCGTTTCGGCCCGGTCCGCCGTTTTGACCCATCCCTGGTAGTACTCACTTTGGCGATCGGTCAACTGCGCAGCAGCAGGACCGCCCAACAGCGCGAAACAAACCGCAAAAAGGGTCAGGAACAGGCGGACCTGCCGCAGCATCATACGTCCTCGAATACGCCGGGGATGCTGCGCGGTGCTTCGGTCATCCAATCTGGCACCGGCAATTCCTTTTCGCGCAGGAACTCAGGGTTGAACAGTTTGGACTGATAGCGGGTGCCGTAGTCACACAGGATGGTGACAATGGTGTGGCCCGGGCCAAGGTCCTTGGCCAGACGCACCGCGCCTGCCATGTTGATCGCTGTCGAACCGCCCATGACCAGACCTTCTTCGCGCAGCAGGTTGAAGATGTAGGGCAACGCCTCTTTGTCCGACATCTGATAGGCAAAGTCCGGCTTGAACCCTTCAAGGTTCTTTGTGATGCGCACTTGGCCTATACCTTCAGCGATCGAGCCGCCCTCCATCGCGATTTCGCCTGTGGTGTAGTACGAATACAGCCCTGCCCCCATCGGATCGACCAGACCGATTTTGACGCCCTTGGGCTGCAGCGCCTCAGCGACACCGGCCAATGTGCCACCAGAACCCACGGCACAGACAAAACCATCGACCTTGCCGTTGGTCTGCTCCCAGATTTCGGGACCGGTGGTTTCCACATGCGCCTGACGGTTGGCCACGTTGTCGAATTGGTTTGCCCAGATCGCACCATTGGGCTCGGTCTGCGCCAGTTCCTCGGCCAGACGGCGCGAGTAGTGCACAAAGTTGTTGGGGTTGCGGTAAGGCGCCGCCGGTACCTGTACCAGCTGAGCTCCAGCCAGCCGCAGCATATCCTTTTTTTCTTCGGACTGCGTTTCCGGGATAACGATGACAGTCTTGAAGCCCATGGACGCGCCGACCAGCGCCAGACCGATGCCTGTATTGCCTGCCGTACCTTCGACAATGGTGCCGCCCGGCTTCAGGTCACCGCGCGCGATAGCATCCTTGATAATGTACAGCGCCGCGCGATCCTTGACCGATTGGCCGGGGTTCATGAATTCGGCCTTGCCGAGAATCTCGCACCCGGTCTCTTCACTGATGCGACGCAGGCGGATCAGCGGGGTTTTTCCGACTGCGTCGGCAAGGTCTCGTGCAATGCGCATGGCGCCCTCATTTCATTACGGATCAACGCAGATTTACCTGTGGTGGGCGACGACCACAAGCGGCGAAAGTCATCCGCGCAGACGGTCACGATGACGTGCAAGCCAATGCGCCAGCGCCAAAAGAGGCAAATCCTTGAACCTGTGGCTGTCCACATGGTCCATGAACCGTTCATAGGGCAGGATTTGCGTCCTGATATCCTCGCCCTCTGTGCCTAGTCCGCCATTGTCGATGGTTTTGGTCAAATCGGCCAGCCCGACATAAAGATGCAGATACTCAGTCGATGACCCGCTGGAAGAATACGCGCCGCCCGCATAGTGCAGGCTGTTCAGTGTGATCTGAGCCTCTTCTTCTGCTTCACGCCGGGCCGCTTGTTCGGGTGTTTCACCGGGGTCAATCATACCGGCGACCGGCTCCCACATCCAGGGTTCGGGATCATCAATCAGATAGACCGGTGTCCTGAATTGCTCGACCAACAGCACAGAATCCCGCACCGGATCAAAGGGCAGAACGATCACAGCGCTGCCCTGCATCAAACCGCTTCGGTTCAGCACCGGCCCCATCGAACCGTCGTATTGACGGTACTGAACCGCAACTTCATCCATCGCGAAGTAGTTGATATATGGTTGTTTTCGGTCGCGAACGATGACATCGGTCGCAGTGTTTCTGGTGTCACCAGTCACGCGTTGGCGCGCTGCCAGTCTGGCCCAGGCGCGTGTACGGATCGCAGGGAAACCGCGCGCGATATGTGCTGCATCGACGCGCCCATAGTGAGCCATAACCTCTTGCGCGGCCAGAACCGTCAACTCTCCCCATTGCTCGGCCCAAGCCTGCAAGGACCACGGCTGCCCCGGAGTCCAAAGCCCCGGCTCAGGGTAAAACACCCTCGCTTCAACGCTCGTCCCGTCATTCAGGTCGACAGTCTGAGGGATCAGGTCATAGTCAAAACCACCCTCATAAAAAATCAGCCGCTTGCGGTCTTCCTCGGTCAAACCCCTCACCAACAGGCCATGGGCGACGCCACCGTCTTCCTGCAAGATCATCGGGAATGGCTGATCCCGCACCGCATAAACCACGTGGTCTTTCAACGTAGCCTGAGAGAATTCAAGCTGCGAGGCTGGTCGCCCCAACACAAGCTCCAGCAAAGGCATATGCCGGAGCGTGCCATAAAAGAACAGATCGGACACTGTTGATATCTTTCGTAAATCTGCGCCCGGCTCAACGCCAGCGGCGCTGTGCTTCCTCGGTGGCCAGCCCAGCCACAAGCGCCCCGATGCCCAAGGTCCACAAGATCTCAGGTGCAACCAATTGCTGGGAATACTCAACACCGATTTCGAAGATAGCGATCAACGCTTCGAACGGGCCATCGAACCTATGTCTCATGGCAAGTCGGAACATCTCATTAACGCCCTGAACGAACAAACCCCAAAACACAAGTGCGACGACCCCGGTAAGGCCGTTGTTGATCGCGCCGACCCAACCGCGGCCCGCGCGCCTGCCCATGATCACCCACCCACACGCTACGCCGAGGAACATGTTTACGTAGGTAAAAATCCCATAATTCTTACCTTCTTCCCCATTCTCGATAATCATGCCAGAAACCAGAAATGCCACGACCATAAGACAGAGTGCAGCAGTAAGACGCGCGGCAGTGGGCATTACTTTCAGTCCATTCCTTAACTCGGTTTCGCTATAGTGATCTGTGTCACATCGCAATTACCGGTGTCAAAGGCCGCGCCGCAGGCGGTCAAATAATAATTCCACATGCGGCGGAAACGCTCATCAAAGCCCATTTCCGAGATTTCGTCCCACTTGTCATTGAACGTGTCGTACCAACGGCGCAGAGTCAGGTCATAGCTTTTGCCGAACTCCTTCGACTTGACCACGTTCAAACCCGCGTTGGTTATTTGTTCCTTCAACACAGTTGGGGCCGGAAGCATTCCGCCCGGAAAGATGTATTTCTGAATAAAATCAACACCGTTACGGTACACATCCCATCTATGATCAGCAACCGTGATAATCTGCAGCGTAGCCTGCGCGCCCGGCTTTAGGCGGTCGCGCACAGTTTCGAAATACACTGGCCAGTATCTCTGACCAACGGCCTCGAACATCTCAATCGACGCGATGCCATCATATTGGCCGCGCTCATCGCGGTAATCCTGCAGCTTGAGCTCAACCATGTCAGAAAGCCCAGCCTTTTCCATGCGTTGCTGAGCGAACTTCAACTGCTCCCGACTGATTGTCAGACCTGTGACCCGCAGGCCACGCTCTTTGGCCGCATATTCGGCGAACCCGCCCCAGCCACAGCCTATCTCAAGAATATGATCGCCGGGCTTGGCGCCCATTTCATCGACAAGGCTTGCGTATTTGGCCGTCTGCGCTTTTTCCAGACTTTCCTGTCCAGTTTCGAACAAGGCGCTGGAATAGGTCATCGTGTCATCCAGCCACAGACCGTAGAATTCGTTACCCAGATCATAGTGGTAGGAGATGTTCTTTTTCGCCTGCGCCCGGTTGTTCCGGTGCAGCCAGAACCGAAGGCGTTCATACATCTGAACCAGAACCTTGCCCGTAAAGTCGTCATAGACCGTTTCGTTGCCCAAGTGCACCAGATCCATGAAAGACCGCAGGTCAGGTGTGCTCCAATCGCCTTCCAGATACCCGTCCGAGAACCCCAGCTCGCCTTCGCGAATCAGGCGAGCAAAGATATCCGGGTTGTGAATGTCGACGCGTGCCACAGGCCCGGCTTTAGCGCCTTCGGTTCGGAACACCCGTCCGTCGGGTAAGGCGATATCCAGCCGCCCGGATTCCATCCGGTTCAGCATCTTAAAGACCTGAGCAAAGTATCTGGGCAGGTCTTTCTGCCCGTCTGTGGTCGTCAAAATCATCCGCTCTCCCCTGTGCGGCCTCTGCGACAGGCTAGGCCGAGTTTGTGTTTCTGGCAAGTTTTCAATTCCTTACTGGTTCTTCCGACCTTCATAAGCCGCCAGCGCGCGCGCCCTGCCGGCGGCCAAGGCCACAACGGGTTGAGGGTACGGGTCGGTTGGGCTGAGGCCCCAAGACTTCGGAACCGCGTCGAAATAGGCCAACGCAGTTTCGGGCGGATTGGCCTGACCCTCAGCGACCCACTGCCGGACATATCGCGAGTGCGGATCAAACTTTTCCTGCTGCGTCTGCGGGTTGAAGATCCGAAAAAATGGCGAAGCATCCGGTCCGGACCCAGCAACCCATTGCCAGCCCATCGCGTTCGCGGCCGGGTCCCAGTCAACAAGGCAGTCCGCAAACCAGTCCATACCGATCTTCCAATGGGTCATCAGGTGCTTGGTCAGGTAACTGGCCACGATCATTCGGGCGCGATTGTGCATCCGCCCGGTCACATACATCTGCCGCAACCCAGCATCGACGCCCGGCACCCCTGTTTTGGCCTGCTTCCATGCAATGACTTCGGGGCTGTCGGCATCGGTATTCCAAGGGAAAATATCCCATTCGGGTTTCCAGTTTCCGGTCAGCAACGATGGCGTGTGATACATCAGGTGATAGGCGAATTCGCGCCAGACGAGCTGGCGCAAATAGGGTTCCACCCCCTGCACACCAGTCATGCTGGCCTGCTGGATTGTGTGCCATACGCTCCGCGGGCCGATTTCGCCCAACGACAGGTATTCCGAAAGGTTCGACGTACCGTCCATGTCCAGACGGCCCCGATGCTCGGAATAGTCGGTGACGCGGTCCAGAAACTGATGCAGCGCTTGAAAGGCAGCGGTTTCGCCCGGGCGAACAAACGGTGCCACCACGGCTGCTCCGCGTTGCATTTGCGCGCCCAGATGCCAATACTCAAGATCGTCGGATATGGGCCACGTGTGAGGCTGCGGCAGATGCGTTACAGCGGTCGAAGGGGTCGGAACATCCCGGTTATGCACCGCGCGCCACATCGGAGTGAATACGCGGAACGGCTGCCCGGTTTTGGTCGCGACAGTCCAAGGCTCGAACAATAGATGGCCCGCAAAGGACTTGGCCAAAACGTTCTGATCCGTTAGCGCCGCCTTGATCTTGGTATCCCGTGCGATGCCTTCGGGATCATAGGCGCGAGACCAAAAAACGCTTTGCGCCCCAGTCTCTGTGATCAGGTCCTGAAGTACACCCAAAGCATCGCCGCGCCGCAGGATCAACTTGCTGCCCGCGTCCCGGATCGCGTTGGAAAAGGCTTTCAGTCCCAAACCCAGTCGCCATTTCGGCGCTGCGCCAAGCGCATCGACACTGTCGTCGCAAATAAATACGGGAATAACCGGACGCCCGGTCTCAGCCGCTGCGCTCAGTGCTGGGTGATCCGACAGGCGCAAGTCCCGCCGGAACCACATGATGATCGGTGACCGCTCGTTTTCCATGTCCACCCTGGTGTTTTCTTCGGTTACGAAGCAGAGCGGACACTGGATCACAAAACGTCGTCAAGTGCATTCAAAAGCTGATCAATTTCCTGTTGCGTGGTGTAGTGCGTGAAGCTGACCCGCAGCACACCCTGACCCAAATCTACCCCCATCGCCTGCAGTGGGCGTACGGCGTAAAAATCTCCGCCTCCGGCCATAACTCCGTGCTTGGCAAGCTCCGCGGCGACAGCTTCGGCGTTACGGTTCAACGCAAGTGCCACGGTCGGCGCGCGACGCGACGCGTCAGAGGTGCCGATCAAACGCACGGCATTGCGGTCTTTGACTGCGTCCAGAACAGGTTGCAGCAACTCAATTTCGTGACCACGCATCAGGTCGTGAACAAAACCACCACGCTGTGCTGCATCCTTTGCCGGTTCGCCATGATGGTCGCAGAGCAGATCCACATATTCCGCCATGCCGGCGCTTGCAGCGATCTGGGCATGATCCGGTCCGGCCGGAGTAAAGCGTTTATACAAAACGTCACCGTTGAAGAAGTGCGCCTGATTGGGCAGCATTTCCCCGATGGTGCGACGGATCACCATGCAGCCCTGATGCGGGCCATAGGTTTTGTAGGCCGAGAAAAGATAGATATCTGGCCCCAGATCACCCACATTCGGGAACCCGTGCGGGGCATAAGACACGCCATCCACGCAGACAAACGCGCCAGCCGCGTGCGCAATCGCGGTGATTTCAGTGACCGGGTTGATCTCGCCAATCACGTTCGAGCAATGGGGAAAACACACAAGCCGGACCTTTTCGTCCAGCAGGTTTTCCAAATCCATCGGGTTCAGAGAGCCGGTTTCCGGATCAATCTGCCACTCGCGGATCTCGATCCCCTCGTCCGCCAGCCGCCGCCATGGGCCCGAGTTCGCCTCGTGGTCCTGATTGGTCACAATGATGGCTTCGCCGGGTTGCATCCACTGCCTGAAAGCCTGCGCCAGCACATAGGTGTTCTGTGTGGTCGAGGGACCAAAGCTCAGTTCATCCGTTTCGACACCCAGAATGGCCGCCATCCGCGTGCGCGCCTCGTCCATTTCCTCACCGGCCAGACGGCTGGCGTCGTACGGCGCATAGGGCTGCACTTTGCGCTGGGTGTAGTACCGCGTAAGGCGGTCGAGAACTGGCTTGCAAGTGTATGACCCACCAGCATTTTCAAAGAAGGCCTGCCCTTGCAGAACGGGTTCGGAAAAGGCCGGAAACTGTGACCGGACAAATTTGATATCCAGAGCGCTCATCGCACGTCTCTCCTTGATCATGCACGTTCATCCAAGAGGTGCCCGAGCATGATTTCGGAAACCTCGGAAATCATGGCAGGTCTTCCAGCCCAGTCCGCCGCCAAAAAATGTGCAGACAGCCCCGGCGTGTAAATCCGCAGGAACAGCGCCAAACTGCCGGGGTGGCAGAGTTTCGTCAAGCACACTACGCGGCTGGCACATGAAAAAAAGCCGGACTGAGCAGCCCGGCTTTTCGGCAAGCTGTCGCGTAGCTTAGCCCTGAACTTTGGTATACGTACCCTCGCCCGCCAGAATGCCGCGAAACCCGCCGGGCTCATCCAGACCGAACACAATGAGCGGAAGGTTGTTATCGCGTGCAAGTGCAATCGCCGAGGCATCCATGACCCGCAGGCGCTTGGCCAGAACATCGTCATAGCTGACCGTGTCATAGCGCACGGCATCCGCGTGTTCCTTGGGGTCTTTGTCATAGATGCCGTCGACACCGTTCTTACCCATGAAGATCGCCTGACAAGCCATTTCGTTGGCGCGCAAAGTCGCGGCGGTATCGGTCGTGAAATACGGGTTTCCGGTCCCGGCGGCAAAGATACAAACGCGCTTTTTCTCAAGGTGGCGAACGGCGCGGCGGCGGATGTAAGGCTCGCACACCTCATCCATCCGAATGGCCGAGATCACACGTGTGAACACCCCGATCTCTTCCAGAGCCGATTGCATCCCCAGCGCGTTCATCACGGTGGCCAGCATACCCATGTAATCGGCGGTCGTCCGCTCCATACCCTGTGCCGAGCCGCTGAGGCCGCGGAATATGTTGCCCCCACCGATAACCATACAAATCTCGACGCCCAGATCGTGGACCGATTTGACCTCTTGCGCGATGCGCTGAACGGTGGGCGGATGCAGGCCAAACCCCTGATCGCCCATAAGCGCCTCGCCCGAGATTTTCAGCATCACGCGATCATACTTTGGTTTTGGAGTTTCGGCGGTATCGGTGTTCGGGGAAAGGCTCATATTGCGCTCCGGGCTGGCACGGGTTTATTTCCGGCGCAAAATGAAGCAAAAACTCCGCAGGTTCAATGCGGTTGGTTAGGAATGAGGCGGCCCGAAATGACCAAAGCCCCTACTTCGCAGATTTTGGACCGTTTGCCCCCGATCCCTGACGACAAACCGGTGCTGATTGCAGGCCCTACCGCATCGGGCAAATCCGAGCTGGCCTTGCAAATTGCCGAAGAGTTCGGAGGCGTCATCGTGAATGCTGACGCAAGTCAGGTCTACGACTGCTGGCGCGTGATCTCGGCCCGCCCTTCGGCCGAGGATGAAGCTCGAGCGCGGCATTTGCTGTACGGCCATGTCGCCTACGATCAGTCCTATTCCACAGGACATTGGCTGCGCGAGGTCAAGCCGCTGCTGCGCGACAAGGCTCGACCAATCATCGTGGGGGGCACGGGGCTGTATTTTTCAGCCCTGACCGAAGGCATGGCGGATATCCCGGCGACACCACCTGAAACACGGGAACAGGCAGATAACCTGAGCCTTGAGGCTCTGCTTGACGGAGTCGACGGCCTGACACGCGACCGCATTGACACGCAGAACCGCGCACGGGTTCAGCGCGCGTGGGAAGTACAGCAAGCCACCGGCAAAAGCCTTTCCGCCTGGCAGGACGAAACGCCGCCGCCGGTGCTGAACCTGAACGACGCCGTGCCGATTGTGTTTAACGTGGATAAGCAATGGCTTCTGGACCGCATCACCCGGCGGTTCGATCAGATGCTGGAAACCGGAGCGCTGGCCGAAGTCGAGCAGATGCGCGATCTCTACGACCCGTCGCTTCCTGCATTCAAAGCCATCGGCGTCCCAGAGCTGATGGCGTATCTTGATGGCACCATGACGCTGGATGAGGCACGAAATCGCGCGACAATTTCCACCCGCCAATTCGCCAAACGGCAGCGCACCTGGTTCCGAGCACGGATGAAGTCGTGGAATACAATCGATTTATCATAGTGATACTTCAATAAATTAAAGCAAAAGTTATCTCTGTTATCGACCCGACGGTTGGGATGCGAATCTGTCATGTTTTTCGCGTCCCTGCGACCGGCACTATTGGCGCAATGGCACTGCGCCGCAGGGTAAACTCTGGCTGTCAATGTCGTTTTTGTACCTCTAATGACGATTTCGAACATTGACCTTACCCCATTTCTGGTGCGGAATGTCTGGTATGGGGATGTGCAAAGTGCAATGCCAGAAAAACGACAGAAACCGCCGACCGGATAGCGACGGTCTGAGCGGCTAAACAAAAGCATCCTAAAAAATACCGTTTCACAGGGAGTAATGTTGATGACAAACAAAACAACGACCGGAGCACCGGTTCACTGGGCAGCAGAAATGCACGCTCAGGAATACCGGGACGGTAAGCTGAACCGACGCGAATTCCTGACCCGCACCACCGGCTTGGGCGTTACCGCGGCAGCAGCCTATGGCCTGATTGGTCTGCCGGCACCGGCTCATGCAGAAGGTGAAGACGCCAAGAAAGAAGGCGGCACCCTGCGCGTTCAGATGGAAGTTCGTGCGCTGAAAGACCCGCGTACATATGACTGGTCGCAAATTGCGAACGTCACCCGTGGCACCCTTGAGAACCTGGTCGAGTACAACTCGGACGGTACGTTCCGCGGCATGCTGCTGGAAGGTTGGGAAGTCAACGAAGACGCAACCGAGTACACTCTGAAGGTGCGCCCGGGCGTCAAGTGGAACAACGGCGACGACTTCACTGCAGACGACGTGGCCCGCAACATTGCGCGCTGGTGCGACAAGAGCTCGGAAACCAACTCGATGGCAGGCCGCTTTGCGACGCTCGTCGACGCAGACACGGGTCAGGCGATCGAAGGTGGCATCGAGGTTGTCGACCCAACCACCGTCAAACTGAACCTGCCCGCCTCTGACATCTCGCTGATTGCGGGTATGGCTGACTATCCTGCGGCGATCGTCCACAGCTCGTTCAGCGAGAACGACCTGCTGAACAACGTGGGCACCGGCCCGTATCTGGTTCAGGATCTGGAAGTCGGGGTGAAGGCCACTCTGGTCCGCAACGAGAACCACACCTGGTGGGGTGAAGAGGTCTTTGGCCGCCCTGCTCTGGATAGCATCGTCTATATCGACTACGGCACCGACCCGTCCGCATGGCTGGCCGCGCTGGAATCTGATGAAGTCGACATGCTGTATGAATCGGTTGGTGAATTCATCGACGTGATGGACGGCCTTGGCTATGTGAAGTCGGAAGTGGTGACCATGAACACCATCGTCATCCGTCCGAACCAGCTGGCCGAAGTTGACGGCAAGCGTGTCTATGAAGACAAGCGTGTGCGTCAGGCTCTGCAGATGGCCGTGGACAATTCGGTCTGTCTGGAACTTGGCTTTGGTGGCCGTGGCTCGCCTGCGGAAAACCACCACGTTGGTCCGATCCACCCGGATTACTATGAACTGCCGCCTCAGAAAGTTGATCCCGAAGGTGCCCGTGCACTGATGGAAGAAGCCGGAATGGCCGATTTCGAGCACGAGCTGATCTCGATCGACGACGACTGGCGCCGGAACA
The DNA here is from genome assembly GCF_056539265.1 of Ruegeria sp. BC3. Taxonomy (NCBI): domain Bacteria; kingdom Pseudomonadati; phylum Pseudomonadota; class Alphaproteobacteria; order Rhodobacterales; family Roseobacteraceae; genus Ruegeria; species Ruegeria sp. BC3. Next base: position 235,268 of record NZ_JBQFUP010000001.1, on the reverse strand, counting down.
CCACCGACGCGGTTGCCGCACAGCTGCGTGACGCGGGTATCAAGGTCAAGCGGACGGTTCTGCCGGGCAACACCTTCTGGAACGACTGGGCGAAGTATCCATACAGCTCGACCAACTGGAACCACCGTCCGCTGGGCGTTCAGATCTGGGCGCTGGCCTATCGTTCGGGCGAAGCCTGGAACGAATTCGGCTGGGCGAACCCCGAGTTCGACGCCCTGCTGACCGAAGCGCTGGCTATCGCTGACGCGGACAAGCGCCGCGAAGTGGTCGCCAAGGGCGAAGCGATGATCCAGGAAGAAGGCGTGACCATTCAGCCGTACTGGCGTTCGCTCTATCGCCACATGAAGGACGGGCTTGTCGGCACCGACATGCACGTCTCGTTCGAGCATCACCACTATAAGTGGGGCTGGGCGGCCTAAGCTCTGCCTGATGTTAACGGGGGCGCCTGATCGGGGCGCCCCTTTCCAGCCGCAGACAGGCCGACACGGGGTCGGATGTCCGAGGCCAGAAAATGGTCCAATGATCTGCGGAACACCCGAACAACAGGGGCCATCATGGGACTATTCATCCTCCGACGGTTCGGCGTCATGCTACTTACCGCATTGTGCCTGACTTTCGTGGTCTTTTTTCTGACCAACCTTTACCCAAACCTGGAAAAGCTTGCGAAAACGCAGGGCAACCAGCGGATGTCCGACGAACAGGTCGAAACCTGGCTTGAGAACCGAGGGTATCTTCAACCCACGCTGGTCAAGTACGGACAATGGCTGGGTGTTCTACCCGGTTACACCAAGACACTTGATGACGGCACGTTCCTGGGCACCTGTACCCGACCTGGATCGACCGAGGAAACGACCCCAAGGTATTGCGGCGTTCTGCAGGGCGATTGGGGCTATTCAACGGTCTTCAAGGACGAGGTTGGCAGTATTGTCGGAAAGCGCTTGGGCAACACCGGATACCTGATGTTCTGGGTTCTGGTGCTGATGGTCCCTTCGGCCCTTTTGGTCGGCGTTCTGGCAGGTATGCGAGAAGGCTCGGCCCTGGATCGGTCCCTATCCACCTTCTCGATCATCACAACCGCGACACCTGAATACGTATCCGGCGTTATCTTCATCGCGATCTTCACGTCGTCCACCGTGGGCCTGAAATGGTTCAAGGGCACGGCAACACAAGCGATGGAGACCCCGACCTTCGAGAATTTCTTCCTGCCGGTTCTGACCATTGCGCTTTACGGCATGGGCTACATTGCCCGAATGACCCGCGCCTCGATGACCGAGGTGATGACTGCGCAATACATCCGCACCGCGCGCCTTAAGGGTGTTTCCTTCGGCAACATCGTTATGAAGCACGCGCTGCGCAACGCGCTGATCGCGCCCTTTACTGTCATCATGCTGCAGTTCCCGTGGCTGCTGAACGGCGTGGTGATCGTTGAGACCTTGTTCAACTACAAGGGCTTTGGCTGGGCGCTGGTGCAGGCGGCGGGCAACAACGACATTCAGTTGTTGCTGGCGATTTCGGTCGTGTCGGTCTTTGTGGTGCTGGTGACGCAGCTGATATCAGATATCGGCTATGTCTACCTCAACCCGCGCATCCGTATTTCGTAAGGGAGGATAGAACATGGAACCTCTTAGCTGGACCGGCTCTATCGCCTTTCTGAACCCCATCCTGATGATTGCGCTGGCCGCTTTGATCGTGTCGATCGTTGTCTGGATCGTCGGCAGCATCGTCCTGCCGGAAACCCCGGTGAGCGTGAATGTCGACGGCACAATCAGCTCGGGAAGTGGCATGCGGGGACTGACGCAATCGGCGTTGAAATACAGCTTCATAGCCTGTGTCGTCCTGTCACTTGCCTACATCGTGCTTGGTATCCTCATGGGCACCAGCGCCGGGATTATCGGGGCGATCTCGCAGCAGTTTCTGCCTGTTTGGTTGTCGCTCATCATCCTTTTCGCGATGTCCATTGCCTTCAAGCGTCGTCTCGGGCTCTACGGTAAACTGTTCGACAGCCCCATCGGGATGATCGGCTTTGGCCTTGTGATGTTCTGGGTCTTTACCGGCATCTTCGGAGCGCTGGACCTGATCGTCACTCATGACCCGCTGGTGCAGGTTTCGGGTATGAAAAACAAAGTGCCCGGAACGCCTCTGCCCAGCCCTGAAGAGGGCGAATACGCGTGGTACCTGTTGGGCGGCGATAACCTGGCCCGCGACGTCTTTAGCCGCATGGTTAAGGGCGCGTGGATCGTGGTCCAGATTGCACCTCTGGCGACGATGTTTGCCTTTATGGTCGGGATCACGCTGGGCCTGCCTGCCGGATACTACGGTGGGCGTCTGGACACATTCCTGTCCTTCCTTGCAAACCTGATCTTGGCCTTTCCGGTGATCCTGCTGTTCTACCTGTTGGTCACTCCAGAGATCGTCGCGACCGGCGTTCCGAACTATATGGCGGCCGTGTTGTTCATCTTCCCGATCCTGTTCATCGGCGTTCTTCTGAACTCGCGGTACTACACACGACCTAAGTTCCGTACTCCGCTGTTGATCGGAGTATTGGGGCTGGCGTTGTGGCTGTACCTGTCGCTGATTTCGACGGGTGGTTATGTCATCAACACCGACGACTATCGCATCTGGGGTTTGCCAACCTACCTGGACCTGTTCGATATTCCGGGCGGTATCCTGGTGGTGTTCGTGTCGGTGGTCTTCGTGAACTCGCCCACGGTGTTCCGCATCGTGCGCGGCCTCGCGCTGGACATCAAAACACGGGACTATGTGGCTGCCGCCCAGACACGCGGCGAAGGTCCGTGGTACATCATGCTGTGGGAAATCCTGCCCAACGCACGTGGTCCGCTGATCGTCGATTTCTGTCTGCGCATTGGCTACACCACGATCCTTCTGGGAACCTTGGGCTTCTTTGGCCTGGGTCTGCCGCCGGAAAGCCCGGACTGGGGTTCGACGATCAACGAGGGGCGCAAGCTTCTGTCGATCTATCTGCACCCTGCCCTTCCTCCCGCCTTTGCCCTGCTGTCGCTGGTTCTTGGACTGAACCTTTTGGCAGACGGTCTGCGCGAAGAAAGTCTGAAGGACTGATGTGATCGAGGCCGGGGGCGCTGCCCCCGGACCCCCGAGGTATTTTTAGCCAGATGAAGGGGATCCCCGCGATCTGGTGAGGAGAAACACAGATGAACAAACTGGCGGATTATGACGGGCCAATTCTTGAGATCGACAAACTGTCGATTTCATTCTTCACCCGCCTGCGGGAAATTCCTGCCGTTATGGATTTTTCGGTCAGCGTACAACCCGGCGAGGCCGTAGGGCTGGTTGGCGAATCCGGGTGCGGCAAGTCGACCGTTGCGCTGGGGGTGATGCAGGACCTCGGCAAGAACGGGCGCATCGTTGGTGGAACGATCAAGTTCAAAGGCCGCGATCTGTCCGAGATGAGCTCGGACGAATTGCGCGACATTCGCGGCAATGAGATTGCGATGATCTATCAGGAGCCGATGGCCTCGCTGAACCCGGCGATGAAGATCGGCAAGCAGTTGATGGAAGTGCCGATGATCCACGAGGGCGTCAGTTCAGATGAGGCCTATGCCCGCGCTCTGGAGGTGGTTACCGATGTGCGCCTGCCCGACCCTGAACGGATGTTGAACTCGTTCCCGCACCAACTGTCAGGCGGCCAGCAGCAGCGCATCGTGATTGCGATGGCGCTGATGTCGAAACCTGCTCTGCTGATCCTGGACGAACCGACAACCGCGTTGGACGTGACGGTTGAGGCTGCCGTTGTGGAACTGGTTAAGGACCTAGGCAAGAAGTACGGCACCTCGATGCTGTTCATCTCGCACAACCTTGGCCTGGTATTGGAAACCTGCGATCGACTTTGCGTGATGTATTCCGGCGAGGCGGTCGAGCGCGGCTCGATCCACGACGTGTTCGACGAAATGCAGCACCCCTATACGCAGGCGCTGTTCCGTTCGATCCCTTTGCCCGGTGCGGACAAGAATGCGCGACCCTTGGTGGCTATTCCCGGCAACTTCCCTTTGCCCCATGAACGCCCGCCAGGTTGTAACTTTGGCCCGCGCTGCGACTATTTCGAGGAAGGTCGCTGTGACGCGCAGAACATTTTGATGGAGCCTGTGCCCGGCAATGATCGGCACCATACGCGCTGTCTGAAGTTCAAAGAGATCGACTGGAACGCACCGATCTCAGTGGGCGAGCAAAAAGAAAAAGCCGAGATCGGCCGCACCGTTCTGAAAATGGACAACCTCAAGAAGTACTATGAGGTTGCTGCAAATGCCCTGTTCGGCGGCGGTGAGAAGAAAGTCGTAAAAGCCAACGAAACGCTAAGTTTCGAGGCGCATGAGTCCGAAACGCTGGCAATCGTTGGCGAATCCGGTTGCGGCAAGTCCACCTTTGCCAAAGTGCTGATGGGGCTGGAGACGGCCACAGACGGGCAAATCCTGTTGGACAATCGCAATATCGAGGCTGTGCCCATCGAGGAACGCGATGCCAAGACGGTCGGCGAAGTTCAGATGGTGTTCCAGAACCCGTTCGACACGCTGAACCCTTCAATGACCGTTGGTCGGCAGATCATCCGGGCGTTGGAGATCTTTGGGGTAGGAAACTCTGAGGCCGAACGCAAACAGCGAATGCTGGAGTTGTTGGACCTGGTGAAACTGCCGCGCGCCTTTGCTGAACGGATGCCACGCCAGCTGTCTGGTGGGCAAAAACAGCGTGTCGGCATCGCCCGCGCCTTTGCCGGGGATGCCCGGATTGTGGTCGCAGACGAACCGGTTTCGGCGCTGGATGTGTCCGTTCAGGCGGCGGTCACGGACCTGCTAATGGAGATTCAGCGCGAACACAAAACTACTCTGCTGTTCATCAGCCACGACCTGTCGATTGTGCGCTATCTCAGCGACCGGGTAATGGTGATGTATCTGGGCCATGTGGTCGAGCTTGGCACCACCGATCAGGTCTTTGCGCCGCCCTATCACCCATATACCGAGGCTTTGCTGAGTGCGGTCCCGATTGCTGACACGTCGATTGAGAAGGAACACATCGTTCTGGAAGGCGACATTCCATCGGCTATGAATCCGCCTCCAGGCTGTCCGTTCCAGACACGCTGCCGCTGGAAATCCGAAGTTCCGGGCGGGCTGTGTGAGAAAGATGTGCCGCCGGTCAAAACGCTTGCGGATGGGCATCAGGTCAAATGCCATCTGTCCGAAGAGATCCTGGCCCGCATGGAGCCGGTCATTAAGATCGCAGCAGAATAAACCTAAAGAAACCGGCCTCTGGGCCGGTTTTTTTCATCGGTGGTGGGCAGCAGGTCAACCGCCCCAAATCACCTTTACATAGTTTTGGGTTTCCTTGTACGGCGGCACGCCACCGTGTTTTTCAACGGCTTGTGGGCCTGCATTGTACGCCGCCAGCGCAAGACGCCAGGATTTGAACTTGCGGTATTGCCAGGACAGATATCTGGCCCCGCCTTCCAGGTTTTGCTTGGGGTCATGCGGGTTTACGCCCAACAGACGTGCGGTGCCGGGCATCAACTGCGCCAAACCCAAGGCGCCTTTGTGCGAGACCGCACGAGGATTCCAGCCACTTTCCTGTTGCACCAGCCTCAGGAAAAGCTCCTCAGGCACTTTGTGTTTCCGGGCTGCCTCGCGCGCCAGATTCAGGTATTGGCCTCGGTACTTGCCCGTATAGCGTTTGCTGAACTGCGGCTGTGCGGTTTTGGGCTTCAGGCGTGAGGAATCGCGGTATTGGGTCGCTGCACGCGTATCCAGGATTTTAGATTGCTTTAGAAAGATGTCCTTGCGGCTTTTGGTAGACAAGGTGTCAGCCGTTGCCGGAATTGAGACCAGAGAAAGACTCAGAACAGAAAAACAACCAACCAGAAAACGCATAAAAGACAATCCCGCTCGTTCTCGAACCCGACTGAGTATAGATATTTCAGTTAAAAATGAAAGCTTGGTAAATCAAACCCGCGCGAATTCTTGCCCGGTGTTGCTCACATCAACTGTGTTTTAACCATGACGCAGGCCGTATAGGGTCGCAAAGATACAAGGGCGCCAGATTCGGGCGCACGCCAGTCAGACAAGAACGGGGAAATACATGGCAGGTTCAGTTAACAAGGTCATTCTGGTCGGAAATCTCGGCCGCGATCCCGAGGTTCGTTCGTTCCAGAACGGCGGCAAGGTTTGCAATCTGCGCATCGCCACCTCCGAGAACTGGAAAGACCGCAACACCGGTGAGCGTCGGGAACGAACCGAATGGCACTCGGTTGCGATCTTCTCGGAGCCATTGGCGCGGATCGCTGAACAATACCTGCGTAAAGGCAGTAAAGTTTACATCGAAGGCCAGCTGGAAACCCGCAAATGGCAGGACCAATCCGGTCAGGATCGCTATAGCACCGAGGTCGTTCTCCGCCCCTATCGCGGCGAGCTGACCCTGCTGGACAGCCGTGGTGAAGGCGGCGGTGGTGGTGGTTATGGCGGCGGTCAGTCCGGCGGCTATGGCGGTGGTCAGGCCGGCGGCGGCTATGGCGACCCCTACGGAGGCCAATCAAGCGCCCCCGCCCCTGCATCCGGCGGAATCGACGACGACGAGATTCCGTTCTAAGCAAAACGGAGACACGACATGACATGGTCCTTCTCACTCGGCCGCCTGCTCGGGTCGGAACTGAGGGTCCATGTCACCTTCTTCCTGCTGTTGGCTTGGGTTGGCTTTGCCGCCTACTCCAGCGGCGGAATGCCTGCCGCGATCGAGAACCTGATCTTTGTTCTGGCGCTGTTTGCCTGCGTGGTTGCGCATGAGTTCGGCCACGCACTGATGGCGCGGCGATACGGCATCAAAACCCCCGACATTACCCTTCTCCCGATCGGCGGCCTGGCCCGGCTTGAGCGGATGCCCGAAAAACCCATGCAAGAGGTCTGGGTGGCGTTGGCAGGACCTGCGGTCAACGTGGTGATCTTTATCATTCTGATGGTTTTGGGCGCAGGGATGCCGCTCGCCGATATGGCCCGGATCGACCTGACCAATGCCGGGTTGTTGAACCGGTTGGCCTACGTGAACCTCCTGCTTGCAGCATTCAACATGATCCCGGCCTTCCCGATGGATGGTGGCCGGGTGTTCCGTGCGTTGTTGTGCCTGCGCATGGACCGGGTCAACGCCACACGCGTGGCCGCTCTGGCTGGTCAGATGGTGGCGGTCGCGTTCGGTTTCCTAGGGCTCAGCACTGGAAATCCTCTTCTGGTTCTGATCGCTGTCTTTGTCTTCGTCGCAGCAAACGCCGAAAGTCAGGACGTGGCCATGCGCTCGGTTGCACGACGTGTGTTGGCGCGCGATGCGATGATTACCGAGTTCCACGCCCTGTCCCCAACCGATACGCTGGCCACCGCAGCGCAAGCCGTGATTCATACCACGCAGCATGAGTTCCCGGTTTTGGGCGCGGATGGCACCTTGCTGGGTTTTGTGGCGCGCGGCAGATTGTTCAACGCGCTGGCGCAAGAGACCCCACGATCTGATCTGGCAACCACGATCATGGAAACCGACATTCCGCGCGTTGAGCTGACCAGCGGCCTTGAGATGGTGCTGGAACAACTGCACAAGGGCGCGCCCGCCGTCGCCGTTTGCACGCAGGCGGGGCATATGGTGGGCTATATCACCCGCGAAAACATCGGTGAGCTGATGGTGATCCGAGGCCGCTGATCAGACGGTCGCCAATGCGTCCTCAAGCACCGACAGCACTGCCTCGCGCGGGACGTCCGAGGTGACAAAGGCTTGCCCGATGCCGCGTGCCAGGATGAACCGCAGTTGTCCGTCGATCACCTTTTTGTCCTGAGCCATCAGATCGACCAGAGCGTCGGCCCCCGGTAGCTCACCCGGAATGTCGGCCAGATCGGTTTTCATCCCCATCGCCCGCAGGTGCGCCCGAACGCGGCTTGGATCCTCTTGCGAACATAGCCCGAGGCGAGACGACAGCTCAAAGGCCAGCGCACAGCCAATGGCAACGCCCTCACCGTGCAGCAACCTGTCCGAATACCCGGTGGCGGCCTCGAGAGCGTGGCAGAACGTATGTCCCAGATTCAACAGCGCTCGATCGCCCTGCTCGGTCTCGTCTCGCGCCACGATATCAGCCTTCGTCTGGACCGAGCGGGTCACCGCGCGCACCCGCGCCGCCATGTCACCGCCCGATACGTCCGGCCCATTGGATTCCAGCCATTCAAAGAATTCAGCGTCCCCCAGCAGGCCGTATTTGACCATCTCACCGTAGCCGGACAGAAAATCCCGTCGGGTCATCGTACCCAGAACCGCTGTGTCGGCCAGAACCAGCGAAGGCTGGTGGAACGCTCCGATCAGGTTCTTGCCCTGTGGCGCGTTGATGCCGGTTTTGCCACCGACCGAGCTGTCGACCTGCGCCAGCAACGAGGTCGGGATCTGGACAAACCGCACACCGCGCCGCAGGACAGCAGCTGCGAACCCGGCGAGGTCTCCAATGACGCCGCCGCCCAAAGCGATCACCACATCGCGGCGTTCGACTTTTTCCGCCAGCAGCCATTCGACCGCGCGTTCAAAATGCGGCCAGCTTTTGGTGGCTTCGCCCGCGGGCAAGGCCAGCGCGGTCATCTCGATCCCAGAGGCGGCAAGACCCTCACGCAGTGCCTCCAGATGCAACGCACCGACGTTTTCATCCGTCAGAACCGCAACCTTTGGCCGATGCAGCAAGGGCGCAATCAACGTGCCGGACTGGGCCAGCAGATCCGGCCCGATTTCAACATCATACGAGCGTTCGCCCAGCTCTACATGTACGGTTTGGTGCATCTATTTCTGTTCCAATACGTCGGGACGCGTCAGCAAGGCTGCAACAACCCGGTCCACCATATTCTCGATCGAGGTTTCGCCATCGGACTGCGCCGTCAGGTCCGCTTGGGCGTAAACCGGGACGCGGTCCTCGTACAGGGCGCGCAAGGTCGCATAGGGATCAGCCGTACGCAGCAGCGGCCGCGTATCTTTGTGCTTAACCCTGTTCCACAGAACATTCAGGTCCGCGCGCAACCAGACCGAAGCGCCGCGGTCCGAGATCATCTGGCGGTTCTGTTCGGCTAGAAAGGCACCTCCGCCCGTGGACAAGATGCCTTTTTCCTCGTCCAGAAGACGCCCGATGACCTGGCTTTCCTTGCTGCGGAAGAACGGCTCGCCATCCCGCTCGAAAATCTCGGGGATGGTCATGTTTGCGGCCGATTCGATCTCTGCGTCGCTGTCCAGAAAAGGAACCCCTAGCCGCGCGGCCAAAGCTCGGCCCACAGCGGTCTTTCCGGCCCCCATCATCCCCACCAAAACAACCGTTTTGTGCAGTTCAAAGACCGCATCCGTACCTTCGGTGTGGGTGTTATGCTTAATTTCGCTCATTTCACTGTGAATGACGTGATCTTAAGAAAAATGCCAGCTATAACTATGGCAAAAGACAAAATTGGGGCAGCGTTGAGCAATGGGCCGTCTGATCAAGTTCCTGGTATATCTTGTTTGCCTGTGTTTTCTGGGGCTGGTGGGCTATGCCTATCTGGGTCCGATATTCGGGGTGGATTTTTCCGCCCCGAAAGGCGAAATTCGAGAGCCGGTAATCCTGAATGTGGAATAAAGCCGCCCTGGCTGCACTGTTGCTGGCCGGTTCGGCACATGCGCAACAGTCCCCCTTGTCCGTGATCGACTGGTTGGCGGACCCGCCCGAGAACCTACCGGGTACTGTGCTGCTGGAACCCCCGGTGACGCAGACGGGTATTCAGCCGGATATCGAGGTCACGCCGCTTGAAGCCCTGTCGCAACCGCTGGGGCTGGTGTCCTCGTCGGTGACCGGGCTACCGGTAAATCTTTGGCAGAACAGCGACGCAGATCGTTTGGCGGAACTGATCGCCCGTGTACCCGTGCGCTACAATCCCGCGATGCAGCGTCTCCTGTTCACTCTGATCCTGTCCGAGGCCCGCGCGCCCGCAGGGTCGGATGCTGAAGAGACACTGTTACTCGCCCGACTGGACCGCTTGATGCAACTCGGAGCTGCCGACCCGGCGCAATCCCTGGTTCAACTGGCTGGCCCGACCAACTCGCGCGATCGGTTCAAGCGCTGGTTTGATGCCACGCTGTTGACCGGGGATGAGGATCGCAGTTGCACCTCTCTGATTGCAAAGCCACACCTGTCGCAGGACTACGCCGCGCAGATTTTCTGCAAGGCGCGGCGCGGCGACTGGGCCTCGGCCGCACTGACGCTCGAGGCTGCGCATGCGTTGCAGATTCTGCCGCCAGATGAGTTGGACGTGCTGGACCGTTTCCTAAGCCCCGAGTTGTTCGAAGATGCGGAGTACCTACCGCAACCTGACGATCCCAGCCCGTTGACTTTCCGACTTTTCGAAGCGATTGGTGAGCGTCTGCCGTCGGCCCCACTGCCCCGCGCCTTTGCCAATGCCGACCTGCGGGACGTGGCTGGCTGGAAAGCGCAGATTGAAGCTGCAGAGAGATTGACCCGGATTGGTGCGCTGACACCGAACCAGTTGCTGGGTCTGTATACCGAGCGCTCTCCGGCCGCGTCCGGCGCGGTGTGGGACAGGGTTTCGGCCGTGCAACGGTTCGAGGCCGCGCTGAACTCAGGCGATCCCCAAAAAATCGCAAAGACGTTGACGTCGGTCTGGTCGCAAATGCGTTCGGTCGGTTTGGAAGTGCCGTTTGCCGAACTGTTTGCAGGACGTCTGTCTCAGGTGGAACTACCGGACCCGGCTGCCGAAAAACTGCGCTGGCGCGTTCTTTTGTTGTCCGAGCTTTATGAAACCGCAGCTCTCTCGGTTCCGGATGAATCGGACGAAAGCCAGTTCCTTGCCGCCCTTGCGCAGGGCGATCCGGGGCGCGCACGCTCGCCCTCGCCTCTGGCGGATGCGGTGGCGCAAGGGTTTGCCTGGGCAGCGCCTGTCCCGTCGAATATTGAGGCAATGCTGAACAATGACCAACTGGGCGAAGCGATATTGGAAACGATGGAGCGGTTTGCCCACGGATCACGAGGAAACCTTGTCGATCTGACAGCCGCAATCGCGACACTGCGCCGCGTTGGCCTTGAAGACACGGCTCGCCGCGCGGCGCTGAATGTTCTGATCCTACAGGACACATAGCCATGGCAGCCCCCGCAACCCAAGAGCTGTGGATCTCCACCTTTTTGCAGGCGCAGGCTGCCGAGTTGGGCGCGGCGACCAACACGCAGCTGGCCTATGGGCGCGATCTGAAAGAGTTTTCGGCCTGGCTGGACCGTCGCAAAACAAGATTTTCCGACACGCAACGGGACCAGATTGAAGAGTACCTGATCGACTGCGACGCACAGGGATTGTCCCGCTCGACCCGCGCGCGCCGATTGTCCGCGATCAAGCAACTGTACCGGTTCGCGTTCGAGGAAGGCTGGCGGGAAACCAACCCCGCCATTCAGATCAAGGGACCAGGCCGGCAAAAACGCCTTCCCAAAACACTGGATGTTGTCGAAGTGGACCGCCTGCTGGACGCCGCGCGCCGCACCGGCCGCAAAGAGGCGGACCGGGTGCGCAATACCTGCCTGATGGAGGTTCTCTACGCCACCGGGATGCGTGTGACCGAACTGGTGTCGTTGCCGGTATCCTCGGCCCGTGGTGACCCTCGGATGCTGATGGTGCTTGGAAAAGGCGGCAAAGAACGAATGGTGCCCCTATCGCCGCCCGCGCGCGATGCGTTGGCAGCGTGGCTGATGATCCGGGATGAGGCCGAAGACAAACAGGTCGCCGATGGTGGGCAACGCTCAAAATTTCTGTTCCCGTCGCGTGGAAAATCTGGGCACCTGACCCGCCACAGGTTTTTTCTGCTGGTTAAGGAACTGGCGGTTGAGGGCGGCGTATCGCCCGAAAAAGTGACCCCGCACACCCTGCGACATGCTTTTGCAACGCATCTGCTGGCCAATGGCGCTGATTTACGGTCTATCCAAACTCTATTGGGCCATGCAGATGTCGCAACCACGGAAATCTACACGCATGTTCTGGACGAACGCCTGTCAGAGCTTGTCTTGCAGCATCATCCGCTAGCGAAAGAAGGCGATGACGTGGGCTAACCCCTTGATCCGCTGCGGTCGCGACCCCATAACGGTTGCAGTTACACGAACAACTAAGGACCGATGGAACCCTCTTCTGCTTCTTTGATCGACGGCGCATTCTGGTTTACCTCAGGCGCCATTCTGCTTTTGCTTGTCCTGTCGGGCTTTTTCTCGGGTTCTGAAACGGCTTTGACCGCCTCATCACGCGGAAAACTGCGGGCGCAGGCCGACAAAGGCTCGCGCGGGGCGCAGATCGCGCTGGACATCACCGATGACAACGAACGGCTGATCGGCTCGGTCCTGTTGGGCAACAACCTCGTCAACATCCTTGCAGCGTCGCTGGCAACCGCCCTTTTCACGCGGCTGTTCGGGGAAAGCGGTGTTGCATTGGCGACGCTTGTGATGACCCTGCTGGTTCTGATCTTCGCAGAGGTTCTGCCCAAGACCTACGCAATCACCAATTCTGAAAAGGCGGCCTCGGCCGTTGCGCCGATCATCCGCGTTGTAGTGACGGTGTTCTCGCCCATCGTGGCGGCGGTGCGCGTGCTTGTACGAGGCGTTCTACGTCTGTTTGGCGTTCGGATCGACCCGGACAGCAATATTCTGGCCGTACGCGAGGAAATTGCCGGTGCGCTGCAACTGGGCCATTCCGAAGGCGTGGTCGAAAAGGAAGACCGCGACCGTATTTTGGGCGCGCTGGATCTGGGTGATCGCGCTGTTGAAGAGATCATGCTGCACCGCTCGAACATTGAGATGATCGATGCGGATGCCCCGCCCGAGGCCATCCTTCAGCAGTGTCTGAAAAGCAGCCATACCCGACTGCCAGTTTTCCGCGACGAACAGGAGAACATCGTTGGCGTCGTTCATGCCAAGGACCTTTTCCGCGCGATGTACGCCCATGCTGGCGGTAGCGAAGGCACTGAAAACCGTCTGAAAGAGTTCGACATCCTCAAGGTCGCCAACGACCCGTACTTCGTGCCCGAGACGACCACGCTGGACGATCAGATGCGGGAATTCCTGCGTATGCACAGCCACTTTGCGCTGGTCGTGGATGAATACGGATCGCTGCGCGGGTTGATCACGCTCGAAGATATCCTCGAGGAAATCGTCGGTGAGATCGCGGATGAGTTCGACATTGACGAAGAGGTCGCGGTGACCCGCACCGAAGACGGGCAGTTCCTGGTCGAAGGCGCCACAACGATCCGCGACGCGAACCGCGCGATGGACTGGTCCCTGCCCGACGAAGAGGCCAACACCGTTGCCGGTCTGGTCATTCACGAGGCGCAGATGATCCCGATTGTCGGTCAGGTCTTTTCGTTCCATGGCTTCCGCTTTGAGGTGACGAAACGCGAAGGCAACCGGATTACCGAACTCAAGATCCGCCCGCTTTAACTAGGCTTAAAACAGTCGATAAACCGGTGCTTTAGCGAAAGCGCCGGTTTCTTGCGTCTTTCGATTTGCTCTTCGCTCGGATCGCCCCGTGCGACACTTTCTGTCGCTGCTGGTATTGCAATGACCGACCCGCTGTTGAGACTGGCGTCAAAACTATCAGGAGTCGTTCATGAAACTCACCACCCAAGTTGCAGTCATTGGCGGCGGAGTCGTTGGATGTTCGGTTCTCTATCATCTGACCAAACTGGGGTGGTCGGATGTGATGCTGCTTGAGCGGTCGGAACTGACCAGCGGCTCGACCTGGCATGCGGCGGGCGGGTTTCACACACTGAACGGCGACACCAACATGGCGGCGCTGCAGGGCTATACGATCCGCCTGTACAAAGAGCTGGAAGAGATCACCGGCATGTCCTGTGGTCTGCACCACGTGGGCGGCGTGACTCTGGCCGACAATCAGGACCGCTTCGATATGCTGCTGGCCGAACGCGCCAAACATAGGTTCATGGGGCTTGAGACCGAGATCGTCGGGCCGGAAGAGATCAAGAAGATCGCGCCCATCACCAACACAGACGGCATCATTGGTGCGCTGTATGATCCGCTGGACGGGCATCTTGACCCGTCTGGCACCACCCACGCCTATGCCAAGGCGGCCCGGATGGGCGGCGCCACCATTGAAACGCATTGTATGGTGCGCGAAACAATCCAGCGCCCCGATGGCACCTGGGATGTGGTGACTGACAAGGGCACCGTTCATGCCGAACATGTGGTCAACGCGGGCGGCTTGTGGGCGCGCGAGGTGGGCGCGATGGCCGGTGTCTACTTCCCTCTCCACCCGATGGAGCACCAGTATCTGGTGACGGACTCGATCCCTCAGATCGAGGCGATCATCGACGCGGGCGGCGAGCATCCGCATGTGATGGACCCTGCCGGCGAAAGCTATTTACGACAGGAAGGACGCGGACTGTGCATCGGGTTCTACGAACAGCCCTGCAAACCTTGGGCGGTCGATGGCACCCCGTGGGAGTTCGGGCATGAATTGCTGCCCGACGATTACGATAAGATCACCGACAGTATCGAGTTCGCCTACAGACGCTTCCCCGTTCTGGCTGAGGCTGGCGTTAAATCGGTGATCCACGGGCCGTTCACTTTTGCGCCCGACGGAAACCCTCTGGTCGGCCCAGTGCCGGGCATGCGCAACTATTGGTCTGCCTGCGGTGTGATGGCCGGGTTCAGTCAGGGTGGCGGCGTTGGCCTAACGCTGGCGCAGTGGATGATCGAAGGTGAGCCCGAACGGGACGTGTTCGCCATGGACGTCGCCCGTTTCGGCGACTGGATCAGCCCCGGATACACGCGCCCGAAGGTGATTGAGAACTACCAAAAACGGTTCAGCGTCGCCTACCCCAACGAAGAACTGCCCGCCGCGCGTCCCAACCGTACCACCCCGATGTACGACATCTTCAGCGATCTCGGCGCGGTCTGGGGGCAGCAATACGGGCTTGAGGTGCCGAACTATTTTGCCCAAGGGGATGAGCCGGGTTATGAGACGCCCTCGTTCCGCCGCTCGGACGCTTTTGACGCAACCGGTCGTGAGGTCCGCGCCGTCCGCAACGGCGTTGGCATCAACGAAGTCCACAATTTCGGCAAGTACCGCATCACCGGCCCCGGCGCGCGCGACTGGCTGGATCGGATCATGGCCGGGCGCATCCCAAAACCGGGACGGCTGTCTTTGACACCCATGTTGTCACCCAAGGGCAAGTTGATCGGGGATTTCACCGTATCTTGCCTGAGCGAGACCGAGTTCCAGCTGACCGCCTCCTACGGCAGTCAAGCGTTCCACATGCGTTGGTTTCTGCAAAATCAGGACGAAGGCGTTGGGATCGAAAACATCAGTGACCGCTTGAACGGCTTTCAGATCGCTGGCCCCAAGGCTGCTCAGGTGCTGGCAGCCTGCACACGTGCCGATATCTCGGACCTCAAATTCCTGGACGTGCGGCGCATGACCATCGGGATGACCGACTGCATCGTTCAGCGGGTCAGCTATACCGGCGATTTGGGGTACGAGATCTACTGTGACCCGATGGCCCAGCGACAGTTGTGGTGGACCCTGTGGCAGGCCGGGCAGCCCCACGGCATGGTGCCGTTTGGCATGCGCACCATGATGAGCCTGCGTCTGGACAAGTTCTTTGGCTCGTGGATGCGGGAGTTTTCGCCCGACTATACCGCCGCCGAAACCGGGCTGGACCGCTTCATCGCCTACTCCAAGAACGTGGACTTCATCGGGCGGGCTGCCGCCGAATTGGAGCGATCCGAGGGCACGACACGCACTCTGGTTTCCTTCGAAGTGGACGCAGAGGACGCCGACGTGAACGCCTATGAACCGATCTGGCTGGATGGTCAGGTCGTCGGGTTCTGCACTTCGGGCGGCTATTCTCATTTCGCCGAAAAATCCGTCGCCATGGGGTTCTTACCGTCAGATCGCGCGACAGACGGGCTAGAGGTTGAGATCGAGATACTGGGCCAGATGCGCCCGGCGCGCGTGATCTCGACGCCACTGTTCGATGCGGACGGTGCGCGCATGCGGGGATGACAAAAGACGGTCGCGGTGGCTATGTGACGGTATGAGCGATATACCGATTATCCTTCTGGCTGCAGGGCAATCGCGCCGTATGGCCGGGTCCGACAAGCTGATGCAGAGTGTTGATGGCATGCCTCTGCTGCGTCGCTCGGCGCAGACGGCGTTGCAAGCCGGGCCCGTCATCGTTGCGTTGCCGCCTGCGCCGCATCCGCGTGATGCGGCCTTGAAGGGATTGGACGTGGTGACCGCGCGTATCGCGAATGCAGAGGAAGGGATGAACGCCAGCCTTCGAGGCGCTTTGAGGCATCTGCCCTCCAACGCGCGGGCCGTTATGGTCTTGCTGGCAGATTTGCCCGAGATCACTGCGGATGATTTGAACCGCGTCCTTGCGGCAGTCGATGATCACCCCGACAACCTGATCTGGCGCGGTGCGACTGAAACCGGCAAGCCCGGCCATCCCGTTGTTTTCGCGCGACAGCTGTTTGGCGACCTCAACCGCCTTACCGGTGATGCCGGGGCGCAATCAGTGGTGCGGTCGCATCAGGACAAGGTGTTTCTTCAGCCTCTGCCCGGCCGGAATGCACTGCTGGATTTGGATACTCCCGATGACTGGGCCCGGTGGCGCGCAGGCAAGACCGTCTGATTTCCATCCCCCAAACAAGAAGCGACCCGATCGTTTCCGACCAGGTCGCTTGCCCAAAACAGGACTACCACTTTTCACCAATCCTGAAAACGCGGCCAAAAATACCTTAAGGCACTCTGGCTATTCCGCCGCCGAACCTAAACAAGACCCCCTCGTTAACATGCCGCTCAGCGTTTCCAGTGACTGTGACAAGCCGTCAGCACCCCCTAGTGCCTCTGGCTCCCCCTCGCTTGGGCAAGATCATCGTCACCCATCCAGTGAGTCCAAACAACGTAAAATTGGAGATAACGGTTAATTTTTGACGTATCACGATGGTATTTGCGCAACATCTCGCCTAAGGCAACTCTACCTATAGGCGACTACGAAAAACTCCAGCAAGGTCCAATCAAGGATTATGCATAAACTTTATGGAGCATAGAATATTTCTATTACTGATATATGTTTAAACTATGTGCAGGGTGAAAATCACACCTCACAACCAAAGGACGAGCATCGATTTAGCCGGTCATTCCGGAGACCCTTTGTTACCAAAACTGATTCAATCTCGGCAATTTCAGGGTTTGACTTTCGAATCGTCAACAATTGGCCGAATCGGTCAACGTGATTCGAGGTTCCGGAACGCATGGGATAGAACGACCTGTTTGTGGCGAAATTAAGATTTCTTAATCCTTGGCTCAGGAAACGCTCAGACTGATGCCTCATCTCCTCTTTCAACGCGCGGCCGCAACTGCGCGATATAAACAGGAGACAAAAATGAGCATCCGTAAATCCTCTCTGCTTTTGCCACGTGCCACTGGCCTGGTTGGCGCATCCGCGCTCAGCGCAGCACTGCTGGCCACCACCGCCCTGCCCTCGATGGCGGATGAGGCCCTGGCCGATCTGGTTGAGAGTGTGTCCCCCTCGGTCGTGACCATCATCGCCGAACAGGACGTCGTGCCCGCGCAGGCACAGGGACAGAACTTTGATTTTGAAGACCACCCCTTCGGTGAGTTATTCAAGCGCTTTGGCGCGCCCGAAGGCTTTCAGGCACCTCAGCGTGGGCCAGCCCAAGGGCTGGGCTCCGGCTTCGTTCTGGACGAAGCGGGCTATATCATCACCAACCACCATGTGGTGGACAACGCCACAACGATCACCGTTCGCCTGAGTGACGACCGTAGCTATGAAGCCGAAATCGTTGGCACCGACCCGCTGACCGATATCGCCGTTCTGAAAATCGACGCGGACGAAGCACTGCAAGCCGTTGAGCTGGGCGACAGCGACGTGATCCGCGTTGGCGAAGACGTTGTGGCCATTGGTAACCCGTTTGGTCTGCATTCGACCGTGACCACCGGTATCGTATCGGCCAAAGGTCGCAACATTTCGGCCGGACCCTACGCTGAGTTCATTCAGACTGACGCCGCCATCAACAAGGGCAACTCGGGCGGTCCGCTGTTCAACATGGAAGGTGAAGTGATCGGCGTGAACTCGGCCATCTATTCGCCGACCGGTGGTTCAGTTGGCTTGGGCTTTGCTGTGACCTCGAACATTGTCGAGCATATCGCCGCAGACCTGCGTGATGACGGCCAGGTCAGCCGTGGCTGGCTGGGTGTTTCGATCCAGAATGTCAGCCCTGAAATCGCGGCGGCCATGGGAATCGACGCGTCCACAGGTGCGCTGGTCTCGGACATCGTCGCAGGCAGCCCGGCTGAGGGCGTTCTGGAACAGGGTGATGTGATCCTGACGTTCAATGACGAGGCCGTCGACTCTAGCAGCGATCTGCCGATCCTTGTGGGCACGACCAAAGTGGGTACCGAAAGCACCCTCACGGTTCTGCGCAACGGCAAGGAAGAAACCGTTGAACTGACAATCGGTCAGCATCAAAGCGCCTCAGCCGAGATCGACAAGTCCGTGGACGAAGGCATTTCGGGCACAACGCTTGGCGTGACCGTAGCGCCGCTGACCGACAGCAACCGCGCTCAGATGGGTGTGGGTGAAAATGTCGACGGGGTTGTCGTCACCGATCTGCAGCCTGACAGCCCTGCCGCCAGGGCTGGTCTGCAACGCGGCGACGTGATCGTCAAACTGGGCAGCCAGGAAACCGTCACCCCGGACGCGCTGAAGGCTGCACTGGACAGCGAAAAGACGGACCCCGCGCTGGTTTTGATCAATCGCGGTGGAAACCAAATCTTCGTGGCGGTCGAAATCGCCTGATCCGAAGTCCGCGCGCGCCATTTGATGGGGAATTCTGGCGTGCGCCTCCCCGGCGGATTGAATTGTCCGCTCTCCGCCGGGACTGCCGGGTGCGCTGCAACGCACCCGGCACGTAGTTTCAGCAAATCATGTGATTTACCCGAGTTTTATGTTTAACTCCCCAAAGAAAGGAATGCAGACTATGAGCCGTCGCCTGCTGATCGTCGAAGATGACGAAGACACCCGTGAATTCATCGCCAAGGGCTTTGGCGAGGAAGGCTATGTGGTCGAGCAGGCTGCAGACGGGCGCGAAGGTCTGTACCACGCGACGGATGGCGGGTTTGACGCGATTGTTCTGGACCGGATGCTGCCGGGCCTTGATGGTCTTTCGATGATCCGTTCCCTGCGGGCCGCGGGGGTCAAAACCCCTACCCTGATGCTGACCGCGATGAGCGCGGTTGACGAGCGGGTTAAAGGTCTGCGCTCGGGTGCGGATGACTATTTGGTCAAACCGTTTTCCTTCCAGGAATTGCATGCCCGGATCGAGGCCCTATTGCGGCGTCCTCAGGAGTCCGAAGAAAGCGTGACACTGACCTGTCGCGATCTCGAGATGGATCTGCTGACCCGCAAAGTCACGCGCGACGGGCACGAGATTTCCCTGACCCCGCGCGAGTTTCAGATCCTGGAGTTCTTCCTGCGTCGCAAGAACCGCGTGGTGTCGCGGACCATGTTGCTGGAAGGCGTGTGGGATTACCATTTCGATCCCAATACCAATGTCGTGGACGTCCATATCTCGAAACTGCGGCGCCAGTTGGATGAAGGTGGCAGACCACCATTGATTGAAACGGTTCGGGGTGCGGGTTACATGATATCCGATGGATAACCTGCGACTTTCGTTCAACAATTCTCGCACCCGCCTCGTTCTGGCCAGCATGGTTCTCAGCACTTTGCTGACGGCAATTGTGCTGGGTCTTGTCTATTTCACCGCCAATCGCAGTATTGAGGGCGAGACACGCTCGGTCGTGTCCGCCGAACTCACTGGCCTTGCCGATGAATACGAACGACGCGGCCTGTTTGGCCTGCTGCAGGCGATCGAGAGGCGTCTTCCATCTGCATCAGAACGCGACGCCCTGTATCTGTTGACTGACCGGTTTGGGGTTAAGCTGGCAGGCAACCTGAAACAGTGGCCGTCAGACGTGACCGCCGGCAGCGGTTGGGTCGATCTGGAACTACGGCGGGCGGACAACGATCAGTTGGTGCCAATCTCAGCCGCTTCGATCCGTCTACCCGGTGGAGAGCGGCTGCTGGTCGGGCGCGATGCACTGGCCCGGCAGCAGTTTGACCGTGCGTTGCTGCGCGCCGTCGGGTTGGCCCTTGCGATAGCACTGGCGCTCAGCTTTTTGACCGGCTGGATGTTCACGCGGCTGGTGTTTTCTCGGCTTTCGGACATCGCCAGCACGGCGGAGAACATTGTGTCGGGCGACCTGTCACGCCGGATGCAGTTGCGCGGCACCGGGGATGAGTTCGACCAGGTCGCGGGCACGCTGAACACCATGTTGGACCGCATCGAGGAATTGATCAGCAACCTGCGCACGACCTCGAATTCCATTGCCCACGACTTGCGCTCCCCCTTGTCCCGCCTGCGCCAGAGGGTCGAGACGCTGTCTGACCCAACCAAAAGCGATCTGGACCGTGAGGTCGACGTGGCCCGAGCAACGGCCGAGATCGACCACGTTCTACGCGTTCTGGGGCAACTGACCGAAATCTCGCGCGCCGAGGCCGGTGTCGGGCGCGAACAATTCGAGCCGGTGGACCTGCAGCAACTGGTCGGCGATGTTGTCGAGCTTTATGAGCCTGTTGCGGCCGATCAGGGCGTCTCACTTGAGGTTCACGGCAGCGCGCAAGCCGTACAGGGGCACCGTCCGTTGCTGTCGCAGGCGCTGTCGAACCTGTTGGAAAACGCCATGCGCTATGCACCAGAGGGAACTGCCATCACCATCACCTTGTCGGAAGATGGCCCTTTTACCAGCCTGAGTGTGCGCGACCGCGGCCCCGGCGTGCCCGAGGAAGAACTGCCACGCCTGCAGGTGCCCTTTGTCACGCTTGATCCCGCACGGACCGAGCGCAATGCCGGGTTGGGCCTCGCGCTGGTGGCGGCGATTTCGCATATGCATCAGGGCGCTTTCGAGGCGCACAATCGCGATCCGGGCCTCGAAGCGACGATCAAGTTGGCGCGCAAGCTTTAATCTGGCACGCCATTGATCGCCATCATCTTGTTTTTGTACCGTTTATCAGTCGTTACATCCGGACCGAACCATGCTGGTGGCGTGTAAGCCTGCGCCTCGGCCTCGGACGTAAACTCAACCTCGACCAAACGCAGCGGCGCCAAATCCCCCGAAAAAACATCCAACTCGAACAAGCGCCCGTCGGGAAGTTCGCCGGTAAAGCGTTCTTTTTCGACCCGCCGACCTTCGGTTTCCGGCCAGAAGGTTTCGAACTGCTCCGCCGTAATTTCGGCCTCCCGCTCGACACGAACCAGGGCACCAGCCCCCTTGAGCGTCAGATAGTAGGTTTCGTTCTTTTGCCGCAGTCGCAGCTCGGTCGAGTCGTCCGGCGCGGTCAGGTATCCCTGACGCACTACTGCCCGTTTTGCGCTGCTTAGATCAGGCAGATCTGCCACCAGAAACTTGCGTTCAATTTCGGTGCTCATGTGTTTGAAACCACTCCGCTTTCGATCTCATCATACAAGTCTTGATAGGCTGAACTGGCCGCGCTGCGGGGCGCATACACGCTGACCGGCGCGCGGTTCTGCCCCATTCGTTCAATGTCCGCCGCAAACGGGATTGAGCTGTTAAGGAACCGTTTGCGGTAGAGCTTTTTCATCACGTCCATTGTGTCCTGATGCAATGTCTTGCGGCGTTGCACCATCGAAAAGAATGCCTTCAGTTTCTTCTTGGGCAGTTTCTTGGCGTCGAAAAAGCTGACCAGCTGGTCGAAAGTGCGTTCCGACAGGGTCGTCGGAATCACCGGGACCACGATCTGATCGGCCGCTTTAAAGATATTCTCGGACAGGGTCGAAAAGTTGGGCGGGCAATCCAGGATGATCACGTCGTAGTCACTGCCGGCTGCGACCAGCGCCTTTTTCAAACGAGACCGTTTGTTCCGCATCCGTGACAGAAACACATCGAAATCCCGAAAGGTCATGTTCGCGGGCAGAACGTCCAGCCCCTCAAAATCGCTGGCGCGGATGGACTTTGTAAATCGTTCCACATCCTCGAAAAACCGCGCATCCGTCAGCTTTTTGGACGGCTTGACCCTAAGGTAGAACCCCGAGGCACCCTGCGGATCCAAATCACACAGCAGCACCGTGAAACCGGCATTTGCGTAGAGATAGGCCAGGTTGACCGAGGTCGCGGTTTTTCCCACACCGCCCTTGTTGCTGTAGCAGGCAATGATTTTCAATCCTCAGTCTCCTTTATGGTGAAACAGGCTGCGGAACAGGTGCCGGATATCCGGGCTGTCAAAAAGCTGAAAGTTTGCAATCACGCGATCGCGCTCGGCGTTTTGGCGCTGATCCAGCACAGCAATCAGCCCGCCGACGGACAAGGCCAGTTGCGCATCTGCACGTCCCTGCGTGTTACTGTGCTGCTGAACAAAACCAAGCAGCGCCTCTTGCTGAACCGAAAAGTCGTTGAACAAACCAAGATTATCTTGGAGCTTTTTCAAAGGCTTGATGATCGTTTTGAAAGCTTTTGCATCAAACAGAGGTGCAAAGAACTCCATCAGGTAACGCAGTTTTTTGCAGTCGATCCGCAATTCGTGGACGTCCTCATCTGGTGTGTCCGGCGTGATGCTGCGCGCCAGTTTGCAAGTCTTGCGGTAGCGTTTCCAGATCAGGGCACAGGCGTATTCATAAGCCGTGCGGTCCGCATTCGGTCCGGGTTGCAGGTTGGCGGGGTCAGCGAACACCTCGGCCAGTCTGGTCATCTGTTGGTCATAGGCCTGCGAGCGAAAGCGGCGAGACAGACGGCCAAGGGCCTGAGAGCGTTCCTTTTCAAACTGCTTGAACATGGCCCGCGCCCCGTCATGTAGCTGTGGCGGGATCAGGCGAAAGTAGTCATCTTTTTCCAGCAGATACACATCCAGGTCCCGCACACGCCCGGTTGGCGCCATCAAGTCGGAGAACTCGCGCTTTAAATCTGCGGTTTGTTCTGGTGAGAAAACCCCTTTGAACAGACTGATGACTGACCGCACACGACGCAGCGACACGCGGTAATCGTGCAAGAATTCGGTATCGATGTCCGCAATCACACCCGCCTCGTTCTGTCGGGCGACCGAGATGTAGGTGCGAACGATGTCCGTGGCGACTTCAATCGAAGGCTCTTGGGTGCCAATGCGGATCTCGGGCTTGGCCTTGTAGACGGTCAGGTCCGGGAACAAGCCTTTGAACAAAGGTTCGACCCCAGTTGCGCCCGGCGCTGTTGTTTTGAGGTACTCACACACGGTGTTGAACGCCCGGTCATACCCGCGCAGCGGTTGGACTGCTACAAGCGACACCTGTCCGCGATCCGAAGACAGTGTCATCACCGTCCCGCGCACCTGGGTTTTCTGAAGATCATCCAGAATGGCAAACGCACGATTTACGATCCGCCCTGCCCCAACGCTCATCAGTGCGCGCAGTTCGGGAAAATCGGCAAGGGCGTCCCGGACGGGTCCAGCGGGCAGGTTTTGTACGAACTTTCCTTTTCCCTTGCACCTTTGCGAAGTCGTTTGCCCATCTTTCAGCAAGTGCAGCGATCCGCCCGTTTCGATCAGGACTTTGCCCGACGCCCTCAGCGATTGGTCATGGCAATCCAAAAGCTCGAAACTTTGCGCCGGTTTGGCGTCATCCAACTTAGCGACCAAACCCCTCAGAGATTTGGAGAATCTCGCCTCATCCAATGCCCCTGGAATAACGAAGAAGCTGCTGTCTCCGGCCATCAGGATTGTCCCTTTCGAGACGCATCCAAATAGTCGTTTACAAGGGTCTCCACGATTTTCTGAACGCTGGTCCCCTCTTCAATCGCCCTGATCTTGAGCGCTTTCAGGGTTTTTCCGTCCAACCGCAAAGACGTGTTCGTCTTGCCCTTGTCGGGCTTTTCCGTGGCGTCCTTGTTCTTCGGCATCGACGACCTCATGACAGCATGACGTCATGAGGTCACATTCCAGAAAGCATATCAATGACTATTTTGCCTGTGCTGGCGCAGGGTCGAATTTCAACCGACCAGCGAAACAACCCGATGACTCTTTTTGGTCACCCGGCTAAGACGAAGCATGTCTGATCCTGTCTCGTCGATCCGCAATCTGGGCCCGGCCTTTGAACAATCCTGTGCCCGCGCAGGCATCCACTCGGCACAAGAGCTACGCACCTTGGGGGCCGACGCCGCCTATGCCCGGTTGCTGCAGGCAGGCACCAGGCCGCATTTCATTGGTTACTATGTGCTGGTGATGGGGCTGCAGGGACGTCCATGGAACGATTGCAAGGGCGAGGAAAAGAAAGCGCTGCGACAAAAGTTTGATGCGATCAAATCCAGCGTCAGCACTGCGCCGGAAAGCCGGATGATCGCTGATCTGGACGCAATCGGCGTCCGCGTGGCACCGAAAGACCTAAAACAGGTCTGAAAACAAAAAAAGGCCGCACCCAATTGAATGCGGCCCTTAGACGTGTCTGGCGACAGATTAGCCGACCAGCTCGATGCCCGAGAAGAAGTAGGCGATCTCAACTGCTGCGGTTTCCGGAGCGTCCGAACCGTGGACCGAGTTTTCACCAACCGATTCAGCGAACTCGGCACGGATGGTGCCGGCTGCTGCGTCTGCGGGGTTGGTTGCGCCCATGACTTCACGGTTCTTTGCAATGGCGCCTTCGCCTTCCAGAACCTGAACAACGACCGGAGCCGACGACATGAATTCGCACAGTTCGTCATAGAACGGACGCTCGGCATGCACTTCGTAGAACTTGCCAGCTTGTTCTTTGGTCATGTGGATGCGCTTTTGCGCAACGATGCGCAGGCCCGCTTCTTCGAACTTGGCGTTGATTTTGCCAGTCAGGTTGCGGCGGGTTGCATCGGGTTTGATGATCGAGAATGTGCGTTCCAGTGCCATGTCGGCCTCTCCTTACAATGTGGCGCGAGACTATGCGCCGAAATCCATCGCGCGCCGCGTAACACGGTATCCGCCTCATGAAAAGTGGAATGATTGCGCCTTTGACGTTTGCGGGTCAGATTGTGTCCGGCAAGGGCTGCGTTGCGTCGACCCAGCGGACGTAGAGAACAGAGAGCAGGCCGATAAAGCTGCTGACAAACATCATGCCAAGAACCAGAAACGGCCCGTTCTCAGGGCTGACAAATGCGCCTGTAAGCGTGGTTAGAATTGCGCCCAAGGCAACGATCATTGCACCGGAAAGCCCCGCCGCACTGCCTGCCAGTTTCGGACGCACCGACATGACCCCGGCGGATGCATTGGCGTTGGTCAGGCCGTTGCCGAGTCCGACGCAGATCGCGGATCCAAAAAACACCCATACCGACCCCAATCCTGCGCTGAACAACACCAGCCCGCCCAGCGGCCCGACCGACGCGATAATCCGTCCGATCAGGATCATCGTGGTCAGTTTTGTGCGCGCGGCGAAACGGCCAGTGATGAAGTTGCCCACCATGAAACCGCCAGTGATGATCCCGATGCCGAGCCCCAGCATCGCCGGGCTCAGATCAAACCACGCGGCTGCAACCAGCGGCGCGCCGGTGATGAAGCTAAAAAACGCCCCTATGGAAAATGCAGCACATAGCGCATAGCCCCAGAACCGGCGCGCTCGGAATAGGTGCGGGTACTCTTTAAGTTGGGCCGAGAAGGTTGCGGATCGGTTCGTATTCGTCTCACCCATATCAGCCCACAACAGCACCAGCATCCCTGCCCCCAAAGCCGAGTACAGGATGAACCCCGCCCGCCAGCCGAACATCATATCAAGTGCTCCGCCCAACATCGGGCCAAGCATCGGAGCCAGGGCCATCGCCATCGCAACATAGCCCAGCTTGCTGGCCGCTTCGTTTGGCTCGTACAGGTCCCTGATCGACGCGCTGGACAGCACGGGTCCGGCCACGACTGCGGCTTGTAACAGGCGGAAGCCTAGAAACACCCAGATCGACTCAGCCAAAACGCAACCGACCGAAGCCACCGCGAAAATCGCCATCGAGATCAATAGGATCGGCCTGCGACCATATCGGTCGGACAACGGACCCAGGATCAGTTGCAGCACGCCAGAAACGGCCAGATAGCCCGCCACTGACAGGTTGATCAGACCATAGTCGACCTGAAAATCACCGGCCATTCGCGCCAGCGAAGGCAGGAACATATTCAGCGACAGCACCGACAGCGCCGTGGCAAAGATCAATGTGACCAGTGAAGGGGGCGTCTGAGCCGCGCGCATGATGCAGACCGTTTCACAAAAGCAAACGACACAGCGCTAACACATCGACCGCGGTTTGAACATGCCAAGCCGCTGGCGGCTGCATAAAGGCTCTGCTAAGAGCGCGTCATGCTACGGATCGAAGACATAACCTATGCGGTTGAAGGCCGCCCCCTGTTCGATGGGGCCAGCGCAACTATCCCGGATGGACACAAGGTGGGCCTTGTGGGGCGCAACGGGACCGGCAAGACCACTCTGTTCCGGCTGATCCGCGGGGAACTGGCGCTGGAGTCGGGCAACATCGTCCTGCCGAAACGGGCCCGTATTGGTGGGGTGGCGCAAGAGGTGCCCTCGTCCGATGTTTCGCTGATCAACACTGTGCTTGCCGCTGACACCGAACGCAGCGCCCTAATGGCCGAGGCTGAAAGCGCCGAAGACCCCGCCCGCATTGCCGAGATCCAGACCCGCCTTGCCGACATCGACGCCTGGTCAGCCGAGGCGCGCGCTGCCTCGATCCTCAAAGGTTTGGGCTTTGACGACGAAGACCAGCTGCGCCCTTGCTCGGATTTCTCGGGTGGCTGGCGGATGCGTGTGGCGCTGGCGGCGGTGCTGTTCTCTCAGCCCGATCTGTTGTTGCTGGACGAACCGACCAACTATTTGGACCTTGAGGGCGCCTTGTGGCTGGAAAGCTATCTGGCCAAGTACCCGCACACAGTCATTATCATCAGCCACGACCGCGGGTTGCTGAATCGCGCTGTTGGTTCGATCCTGCATCTGGAAGACCGCAAGCTGACCTACTACGCGGTGCCTTACGACAAGTTCGCCGAACGCCGCGCCGAGCGTCTTGCACAGGCGGAATCCGAAAACGCCAAGGCCAAGGCCCGCATCGCCCACCTACAGAGTTTTGTGGACCGGTTTCGCGCGAAAGCGTCCAAAGCCGTCCAAGCGCAATCGCGCCTAAAGATGATCGAGCGCATCCAACTGGTCTCGACCCCGCAAGAAGCCGCTTTGAGGGCTTTCAGCTTCCCCGAGCCTGAGGAACTATCGCCGCCTATCATCAATCTTGAGGGCGGTGTCACGGGTTATGGTGACGTCGAGGTCCTGCGCCGCCTGAACCTGCGCATCGATCAGGACGACCGCATCGCGTTGCTGGGTAAAAACGGTCAGGGTAAATCGACCCTGTCCAAGCTGCTGTCCAACCGCCTACCCCTGATGGCCGGCAAAATGACCCGCAGCAACAAGTTGCGCATAGGTTACTTCGCACAGCATCAGGTGGATGAGCTGTATGTGGACGAAACGCCTTTGGGCCATATGCGCCGCCTTCGCCCGGATGAGGCTCCGGGCAAATGGCGCTCGCGGCTGGCCGGGTTCGGGTTGAACGCGGATCAGGCTGAAACCAAGGTCGGGCGCTTGTCCGGCGGGCAAAAAGCGCGCCTGTCGCTGCTCATCGCCACCATCGACGCGCCCCATATGCTGATCCTTGACGAACCGACCAACCACCTGGATATCGAAAGCCGTGAGGCGCTTGTTGAAGCGCTGACCGCCTATTCCGGCGCGGTCGTGCTGGTCAGTCACGACATGCACCTGCTGTCGCTGGTCGCAGACCGGTTATGGCTGGTCTCGGATGGCACCGTCAAACCGTATGACGGCGACCTTGAATCCTATCGCACCATGCTGTTGGCGCGCGACAAGCCGGTGAAAGAGAAACCGCAAACAGCAAAGGCAAAACGCCCCTCGCGCGAGGCGATGCTGGCCCTGCGTGCAGACTTGCGCAAATGCGAGGATCGGATCGAAAAGCTGACGGACATGCATGACAAGCTGTCGGCCAAGCTGGCTGATCCGGCTCTGTATGAGGATGAAAAGATCAACGATCTGGAAACCTGGAACCGCAAGTTTGCCGAGGTGGTCGAAGCGATGCAAAAAGCCGAGGCGCTATGGGTCGCCGCCGCTGAACGTTTGGAACAAGCAGAGAGTGCGGCATGATCGAACTGGCTTTCTTCATAACGGCCTTCACCACCATGTTCGTGGTGATCGATCCGTTCGGCACCACGCCGATCTTCGTCGCTCTGACCCAAGATATGGATCCGGCGACCCGGCGGAAAACCGCGATCCGCAGTTGCCTGACCGCTGTCTGCATTCTGGTCGCTTTTGCCGCTTTTGGTGAAGCCGTTCTGGGATTTGTCGGCATTTCCATGGAGGCCTTCCGCGTGGCCGGTGGCGCGCTGCTGTTTCTGACAGCTTTGGACATGCTGTTCGACCGTCGCACCAAACGCCGCGAGGACCGGGCCGAGGAAGAGGAACACCCTGACCCGTCAGTCTTTCCATTGGCGATCCCTCTGATCGCAGGACCCGGATCAATTGCCACAATCATCCTACTGGCGGGCCAAAACCCCGGCATTCAAGGCATCGCCGCCGCCTGCGCTGTCATGCTGGCGGTCATGGCCGTAGTCTTCATCTTCTTTCTGGCTGGCGGGATAATCGCTCGGATTCTGGGCAAAACCGGGCTGAACGTATTGACGCGACTGCTGGGCATGTTGCTGGCGGCCCTGTCGGTGCAATTCATCTTGGACGGCCTCAAGGCCTTTGGATTCGCGTCGTAAATCCCCATATACAGTTCAGGAAATCTGTTTGGGGGTACGTCATGGACGGCGACAACATTGCACGGATTGCGTATCTGGGACTGCTGGGTGCGGCGGTGGTGGCTTGGTTCATCTCGCAAAACCGGCAGTCGCTGGGCAAAACGATGCAACAGGCCATGGCTTGGGTCTTTATTTTTATCGGCGTGATTGCCGTAGTTGGACTGTGGGAAGACATTCGCACAACCGTTTCCCCTGCCCCGCAAATGACGGTTACCGGTCAAAGCATCGAAGTGCCGCGCGCGCCCGACGGGCATTACTATCTGCCGGTTGAGGTGAACGGCCAGCCGATCACCTTTCTGGTCGACACCGGCGCAAGCCAGATTGTCCTCAGCTCGCAAGATGCCGAGCGCATCGGCATCGACCCCGATCAGCTGAACTATTTCGGCCGGGCCAACACGGCCAATGGTCAGGTTCGGACAGCGCCGGTAAGCCTGGATACGCTGACCCTTGGGCCAATCACGGACCGCAATATCTCGGCCTGGGTGAACGAGGGTGAGTTGAACAAGTCCCTGCTGGGCATGGATTACCTGCACCGTTTTTCGAATATCCAGTTCGCAAATGGCCGCCTGCTGCTGTCGCGTTAAGGCGCCATCACTGTTTTTCACAATTGAGAACAAAATATGAACATGTTACCCTGACAGCATGTCTACACATCTTCTTGGCCGCAAACCCGCGCGCGAAGTGCCGGGGATTGACCTTCATCCGCAGATCAGGCTGCAACTGGCCCGTGTGCACGAGGCTTGCGGCCCCGCCCGGCGCAGTTTTGCCATGTGGCTGGCAGGTCAGGCGCAGGGACCGGTGCTGTGGATTTCGCCCGCGTGGGAACCTGGCCAGTTGAACCCCGACGGGATGATGGCCTTTGCCGATCCGGCCCGCTTTATCTTTGTCCGCCCAACCCGATCCGAGGACCTGCTGTGGTGCATGGAAGAAGCGTTACGCAGCGGAGCGATCCCGCTTATCATCGGTGACCTGCCGGGTGCGCCGGGGCTGACGCCGATACGGCGGATGCATCTGGCCGCTGAACAGGGCGGCGCGTTGGGGCGGGCTCCGCTTGGGTTGCTGCTGACACCCGGCGACGGCGGCGCGCAAGGGGTTGAGACACGCTGGCATATGGCTGGCGATCATCGGGAAGAAGCCCGGCGCTGGACCCTGACCCGCCGCCGCGCCCGTGCCCTGCCCCCGGTCAGTTGGCACGCCACCCAGACCAAACCGCGCGCCGGCTTGCACCTGCAGCAGATCGCCACGGAAGACACACCCTTGTGAACATACGCACTTCACGCCAGTTGTGACTGGCCAAGGCACAGGGCCCGCCCTAGCGTTTCGGTATGCGCAATCTGACAAGACGCTCATTGATCGCCGGGCTTGCCGCCCTGCCACTGGCCGGCAAAGCCCGGGCTGCGCTGGTGCCGTACACACTGTCACGGTCAGGAACCTCCGTCGGTTTTTCCTTCGTACTGTCAGGGATCGCGCAATCCGGGACGATGCCGATCCAGTCCGCAAACATCCAGATCGACACCGAGCAGTTACAAAACAGCAAGGTCACCGTCGTGATGAACGTGGCCGCCGCACGTACTCGATTGCCCTTTGCCCGCGGCCCGATGCTAAGCGAGAGCGTCCTGAACGCGCAGCAGTTCCCCGCCATCACCTTTCAATCCACCCGAATACAGCTGGGCCCGACCGGTCGCATCTCGGAAGGTGCGACCATCACCGGAGACCTGACCTTGCGCGGGGTCACACGCCCGGTGACGCTGCAGGCCAACCTGTACCGCAAACCCGGCACAGAGGCTGACGACCTGAGCACCCTCTCGATTCTTCTGTCCGGCGCACTGGACAGGCACGCGTTTGGCGCATCCGGCTATCCCGATCTGGTCGCAGATACGGTCTCGTTGAACATCCGCGCGGAACTGATGCGCAACACCTGACCGCCCGAGGGCAAAAAACGACGCGCGGAGGTCGAATAAACACGCGCAGCGCTGGCGGATACGGTAATGCTGGGCCCACTATGCGCACGATCATTTCCTTTGCCGCCCTATTTCTTTCCGTCATTCTGCTGCAGCTCTCAACGGGCGGCGTAGGTCCATTGGATGCAATCTCGGGCATCACGCTCAATTTTACCACCGAACAGATCGGTTTGCTGGGTTCGGCGCATTTCGTGGGCTTTTTCGTAGGATGCTGGTGGGCGCCCCGGCTGATGGGCAGCGTCGGCCATTCGCGCGCCTTTGCGGTCTGTACCGCGCTGGGTGCGATGGGCTTGATCGGGCACACCCTGACCGAAAACCCATACATCTGGGCCGCACTTCGCGTTGCATCCGGGACGTGCGTTGCAGGTGCTTACACAGTGATCGAGGCGTGGCTGAACGCCAAAGTCACGAATGAAACGCGCGGACGCGCAATGGGCACCTACCGCATCGCGGATATGGGCGCGTCGCTTTGCGCGCAGTTGATTATCGCGGTCCTGCCGCCTGCATCCTATGTCTCGTACAATCTGTTGGCGATCCTATGTTGCGCTTCGCTGCTGCCGCTGACGCTAACCAAGGCGAGCCAACCCAAAACGCCTGACGCGCCCCGCCTCAGACCCAAGCTGGCGTGGCGCAGCTCACCACTGGCTGTTGCCGGCGTGATCGTCGCCGCGCTGAGCTCTGCGTCGTTTCGCATGGTTGGTCCGGTTTACGGTCAGGAAGTTGGTCTGGACATCGATCAGATCGCGTTCTTTCTGGCTTCATTCGTTTTGGGTGGCGCTTTGGCGCAGTATCCGGTCGGATGGCTCGCCGACAAATATGACCGGCGATGGGTTTTGATCTGGCTTTCGGCGGCTGCGGTGTTCAGTTGTGGCGTCACCATGGCGGCCAGCGGCACGGGCACGTTAGGAGTTATGTCTGCCGCTGTTTTCTTTGGCCTGACAACCTTCCCGATCTTCTCGGTCTCGTCGGCTCATGCAAACGACTTTGCAACGACCGAAGAACGGGTCGAGCTTTCGGCGGCGCTGATGTTCTGGTTCGCTCTGGGGGCAATCGCCTCGCCCTATATCTCATCCACACTGATTCAACAGTTCGGCCCCGGTGCCCTGTTTGCCTTTGTCGCTTTGGGCCATGTGTTCCTGATCATCTTCGGTCTGGCGCGCATGCGTTCCCGCCCGACGCCCGAGGAACGCACCAACTACGTCTACGCGCCGCGCACATCGTTCACGATTGGCCGCCTGCTCAAACGGTCGCGTGAAGGGCGTTAGAACGACGTCGTTGCACGGGCGAAGACGCGTGGCTGGAAATACGAAAATTAGCCGCCCCTACTCTGCAGGCGGTGGGGATGGGATCAGCTCATCCAGAAGAGAACCCGCTTCGTAGCCAAGCAAGTCGACCTCCATGCGACCCGGATCCCCAAAGGCCCAAGCGCCCACAAGACGCTGCATTTTCTCATAGCCCACAAAGTCGGCCATTGCCTTGTTGCCATGCGCATGTTCGGCGAACATGACCTGACCCGCCTCAACTTTCTGAGGCATCACGCGTTCCAGATACAGCTCAACGACATTGATCCCCGTCACGTTCGAACCGCCGTGATGGACGACATATATTTCGTCCCAGACGTCGTCGCTGACCGAGGCGCGCGCGTCGGACACAGCCTTATGTAACGAGTTCAGCTCGGCCCTTGCCGCTTTGCGCATATTGGCCGCCCAGACCGGGCGCATTTCATTGATCGCGTTGGAAACGTCCTGCCGCGTGAGCGTCCCGCGTTCGACTGACCCCTTCACAAAGCTTCGAGCAGCCTCAAGCATCTGCCGCTGCTGGGCAATCTCTTCCTTTGGCAGGTCAAGGCCGCCAATCGTGGCCAGCAGCGTATCGATTTCTTGTGAGATGGAAGCAAAATCCTGCTGCCAGCGCGGGTTTTCATCGTCTTCGTCTGGCCAAGGCGTGACCGCGCCGATAATTCCAAGAAGAACGTGGGACGTGGATTTGAAGATGAGGTAGTTTGGCGCGTCTCTCGGAAACGACGTCTCGCCTGTGTCGGTCATGACGGTCACGTCCTTGGCGATAACCATGACCGGACGGCTTTCCGCCGTCAGAGCATCCTGCCCACGGTGAAAGATTGACAGCATTGCTTTGTCAAAGGTTCCTATTGCGTCCATGGCCTTGCTCTGATCGGCCTGAACACCTGCCGGGGCCAGAAATACTCCTAAACAGGTCAAAACGAACAATTGGATCAAACGATCAACTAAAAACGGCTTCATTTTACCCCCCGTAAATTACGCAATCACTATTATACACGCGCCGTGGAAATTTCGCGAAATCCACGCCGCGCGCTCGGTTACCTTCGATTTCGGGCACCTATCAGTGAAAGCGGGGTTTTGCTGGTCGATTACATAAGGTAGACGGGCGCGCAGACAGTTACGCGGATACGGAACATGGCTCGGATTCTCATCACCTCGGCGATCCCCTACATCAACGGGATCAAACACCTCGGCAACCTGATCGGCTCGCAATTGCCTGCCGATCTGTACGCACGTTACCAGCGTGGCCGGGGGAATGAGGTCATGTTCCTGTGCGCCACAGATGAACACGGCACACCTGCCGAGTTGGCCGCTGCAAAAGCTGGCAAGCCAGTGGCCGAGTATTGTGCCGAGATGCATGAGGTTCAGTCCGACATCGCAAACCGCTTTGGGCTGAGCTTTGATCACTTTGGCCGCTCGTCCAGCGAACAGAACAAGCGTCTGACCCAGCATTTCGCTGGCAAGCTGGATGAAGCTGGCTTGATCCGAGAAGTGAGCGAGAAACAGGTCTATTCCAACGCCGATGGCCGTTTTCTGCCCGACCGTTATATCGAGGGTACCTGCCCCAACTGTGGATACGAACGCGCGCGCGGTGACCAGTGTGAAAACTGCACCAAGCAGCTGGACCCAACCGACCTGATCAACCCACGTTCGGCCATTTCGGGATCGACCGACCTGGAAGTGCGTGAGACCAAGCACCTCTATCTGCGTCAGTCGGCCATGAAAGATCAGCTGGACGCTTGGATCGACAGCAAGACCGACTGGCCCATCCTGACGACCTCGATTGCCAAGAAATGGCTGCATGACGGTGACGGTTTGCAGGATCGCGGCATCACCCGCGATCTGGACTGGGGTGTTCCCGTCAAGAAAGGCGAACAGGACTGGCCGGGTATGGAGGGCAAGGTCTTCTATGTCTGGTTCGACGCGCCGATCGAATACATCGCCTGCGCCAAGGAATGGGCAGATGCCAATGGCAAGACCGATGCGGATTGGGAGCGGTGGTGGCGCACCGATAAGGGTGCCGATGACGTGCGCTATGTTCAGTTCATGGGCAAGGACAATGTGCCGTTCCATACGCTCAGCTTCCCGGCCACCATTCTGGGATCGGGCGAGCCGTGGAAGATGGTCGACCACCTGAAATCCTTCAATTACCTGAACTATGACGGCGGCCAGTTCTCGACCAGCCAAGGTCGCGGCGTGTTCATGGATCAGGCGCTGGAGATTCTACCCGCCGATTACTGGCGCTGGTGGCTTCTGAGCCATGCGCCCGAAAGCAGCGACAGTGAGTTTACCTGGGAGAACTTCCAGCAATCGGTGAACAAAGACCTCGCCGACGTTCTGGGCAACTTTGTCAGCCGGATCACCAAGTTCTGCCGCTCGAAATTCTCGGAAGCCGTGCCAGAAGGCGGTTCCTATGGAGAGCGTGAGCAAGCGCTGATCGAAGAACTGACCAAACGCGTCCGCGCCTATGAAGGGCACATGGAGGCGATGGACGTTCGCAAATCCGCACAGGAATTGCGGGCAATCTGGGTCGCCGGCAACGAATATCTGCAGGCCGCCGCGCCCTGGTCGACCTTCAAGGAAGACCCCGAGCAAGCCGCTGCGCAAGTGCGATTGGGCCTGAACCTGATCCGTCTTTACGCCGTGCTCAGCGCGCCGTTCATCCCCGAGACGACAGCCAAGATGCTGAGCGCGATGAACACGCTGGACACAAGCTGGCCCGAGGATGTGGCAGCCGCGCTGGACGCCCTGCCCGCGGGTCACGAGTTCTCGGTGCCGGATGTGCTGTTCGCCAAGATCACCGACGATCAGCGCGAAGACTGGCAGACCCGCTTTGCCGGAACCCGCGACTGAGCAACCGTTCCGATCAGGATCAAGGACGGAGGCCACACGGCCTCCGTTTTTTTGTGCCGCGAGGAAATATCCGGCTTTGTTCCCAAACGCCGCCCAGATTTGACGTAAGCCTCACTGCAAGATGGAAAATTCCCGCCTGCTGCGACCGCGACACGCATTCAAGAAGCTTGAGCTATAACGTCAAAACGGCCATCCTGCCTGAGAATTAAAACGACTCGTCGGGCCATTCCGGTGGCCTAGACGCAAAATCCTTGAGTTTAATGAGGCGCGTGCCATGTCCCTTGCAATCACTAACTCCTTTTTCCGACACAGAGGTCCGGCGCTGGCAATTGCAGCGTTTGCCAGCCTAAGTGTCAGCTATGCAGCGCTTGCGCAGGACCAAAGCGATGCGCCACCGCCGAAAGTGTCGATTGCAGCCGCCTATACTCAAGAGATCACCGATGAGGCCGTGTTCATCGGGCGCGCCGAAGCGATCGACAAAGTCGACATCGTTGCGCGCGTAAACGGATTTCTGGAAACTCAGGACGTAGAAGACGGCGCGCTGGTCAACAAAGACGATCTTCTGTTTACGATTGAGCCTGATCTTTACGAGGCGACGCTTGAAGCCCGCAAGGCGGATCTGGATCGGGCCGAAGCCAATCTGGAGCTGGCCAAAGTCGACCTTGCCCGTAAGGAAGAACTGTACAGACGTGACGCCACCCCTGAATCCGAACGCGACATTGCTCGGGCGAACGAACTGGTCGCCGAAGCCGAGGTAAAAGCCGCGCACGCAGCGATTCAGCAAGCCGAATTGGACCTCAGCTACACCAAGATTCACGCGCCCTTCGCCGGTCGAATTGGCCGGGTTGAAACAAGTGTCGGCGATGTGGTTGGGCCAACAAATCCTCCGCTGGTCAATCTGGTCAGCGAAGCCCCGATCTATGTGAATTTTTCGTTGAACGAAAAGCAGTTCACGTCGGTTCTTGAACAATACGGCGAAAGTGCCGCTTCGCTGGCCGAAAGCAACAAGAGCCCGAACGTTCATCTGACCCTGCCCAATGGTACCGCATTGGATGAAACCGGTGAGATCGTCTTTGTGGACAACCGTATTGACCCTCTAACAGGCGCGATCACGGTACGGGCGGAGTTTCCAAACGCCGAACGGTTGATCATCGACGGTCAGTTCCTGAGCGTTCAGATCGAAGCTTTGGAGCCCACCCTTCAGGTCTTGGTCCCGCAAGCTGCGTTGCAACGGGATCAGCGCGGTGAATTCGTTCTGGTGGTCAACGACAAGCAGATGGTCGAACAGCGCTATATCACGACAGGTGACGTCGTCGGCACGGCAATCATCGTGACAGACGGTCTGCGCGAAGGTGAAAGCGTGATCGTCGAAGGCCTGCAGCGGGTTCGTCCCGGTGTCGCGGTGGATGCTGTCGTAGCATCTGAACAGCCGGGAGAATAACGGATGTTCTCAGCCCTGTTCATCAGCCGGCCAAAGCTGGCGCTTGTCATTTCGCTTGTCCTAACGATCATGGGCGGCATCGGCTATTTGGTTCTGCCGGTCGCCCAGTTCCCTGACATCACCCCACCCGTAGTCAGTGTGACGACCACCTATACCGGCGCAAATGCCGAAACCGTGGAAAACACCGTCGCCGCCCCGATCGAGGCGCAGGTCAACGGTGTGGACGACATGATCTATATGACGTCCACCTCATCGGATAACGGCTCGTATTCGCTGAACATCACGTTCGAGGTCGGCACTGACCCAGATATCGCGTCGGTCAACGTGCAGAACCGGGTGGCGCAGGCGATGTCATCGCTGCCGTCCGAGGTGACTTCGTCCGGTGTGGTCACGCAAAAAGCGTCGACCAACATGCTGTTGCTGGTCACTTTGACTTCACCGAACGAGACATATGACAGTGTGTTTCTGTCAAACTATGCCTCAATCAACCTGAAAGACGCGCTGGCCCGTGTTCAGGGCGTGGGTAAGGCCGACGTTCTGACCAACCTGGAATACGCAATGCGTATCTGGATGGACCCGGACCAGATGGCGGCTCTGTCCATCACTCCGGGTGACGTGATTAGTGCCATCCGTGAACAAAACGTGGAAGTTTCGGCCGGTTCTATCGGTGCGCCTCCG
This sequence comes from Ruegeria sp. BC3, assembly GCF_056539265.1. Lineage (NCBI taxonomy): Bacteria > Pseudomonadati > Pseudomonadota > Alphaproteobacteria > Rhodobacterales > Roseobacteraceae > Ruegeria > Ruegeria sp. BC3. The sequence goes on along the minus strand of NZ_JBQFUP010000001.1, from coordinate 198,102 downwards.
GTGCCCGAGGGGCAGACCTTTCAATACACGATCAAAACCAAAGGCCGCCTGACATCCGCTGCCGAATTTGGAGACATCGTCATTCGTACCGGCGATGCGGGTTCGATCGTGCGGGTCAAGGACATTGCGCGGGTCGAACTGGGCGCGCAATACTACGCGGCGTCGGGATATTTCGACAGTGTTCCCGCGACTGTCATCGGTATCTATCAGGCCCCCGGCGCGAATGCGCTGGCGGTGTCCGAGCGTGTCGAGGCCGAGCTTGAGCGTTTGTCGCGCACTTTCCCGACGGATGTAGAGTACTCTGTCCCCTTCAACACCACGGACTTTGTGGAACAGTCCCTGAATGACGTGGTCTCGACCTTGATCCTGACGTTCATTCTGGTGATCTCGGTCGTGTTCGTCTTCCTTGGAAGCTGGCGCGCCACGATCATTCCAGCGGTTGCGATCCCGGTCTCACTGATCGGGACATTCGCCTTCCTGCTGCTGTTCGGCATGTCTCTGAACACGATCTCGCTGTTCGCCTTGGTTCTGGCGATCGGGATCGTGGTGGACGACGCCATCGTTGTGGTGGAAAACGTCGAACGGATTATCGCAGACGAAGGGCTTCCCCCTGCGGAGGCCACGCGCAAAGCCATGGGGCAGATCACCGGTCCGGTGATTGCAACCACGCTGGTTCTGCTGGCGGTGTTCGTGCCTGTGACCTTCATGCCCGGCATCTCGGGGCGGTTGTACTCACAGTTCGCTGTGACGATCTCGACCGCGGTTGTGATCTCGTCCATCAACGCGTTGACCCTGTCGCCTGCGTTGTGTGGATTGGTTCTGAAGGCACGTTCCGGCCCGCCCAAAGGGCTGCTGGCCGTGTTCGAGAACTTTATCGGCACCATCCGCAGCGGTTACGTCGCCATCGTACGCAAACTTCTGATCCTGCCGATTGTCGGGCTGGGTATGATCGCAGCCTTCGCCGTGGGCACCGGTACGATCATGTCCAACACCTCTAGCGGTTTCCTTCCGCTTGAGGACAACGGCTATCTGTTTGTGGACATCCAGCTGCCCGATGCGGCGACCCTGGAACGGACCGAGGCTGTGTCGGCCCGCGTCGACGAACAGATTCAACAGATCCCGGGCGTGTCCAGTACCGTTCTGATCAACGGCTTCTCGTTGCTGAACGGCACAATCACCAACGGCGCTGCGATCTTCGTCAACCTCGACAACTGGGATCTGCGGCAGGAAGACGACCTGAGTGCAAACGCCATCCTCGCCAAGGTTCTGGCCATCGCCAACGGTGAATCCGCGGCCTCGATCGTGGCCTTCAACCCGCCGCCCATTCAGGGTCTGGGTATGTCGGCCGGTGTTGAGATGGAGGTTCAGCAGACGGGTGGTGGCTCGCCCCAGGACCTCGCCTCGGCGGTCGGTTCCTTTGTGTATTCGGCCAATCAGCGGGCAGAAATTGGCCAAGCGTACACGACCTTCCGGGCCAACGTTCCGCAGCTTTTCGTGGATCTGGACCGGGAAAAAGCCAAGACGCTACAAGTCTCGGTCGCCGAGGTGTTCCAGACCATGCAGGCACAGCTGGGTTCATATTACGTGAACGACTTCAACCTGTTCGGTCGGGTCTATCGCGTGATGATCCAGGCGGATGGTTCGTATCGCGACAATGTCGAGGATATCTCGAACCTTTATGTCCGTTCGACCAAGGGTGAGATGGTGCCTCTGGGTACTCTGATCGACGTCGAGAACGTGCTTGGGCCGGTTTTGCTGAAACGACACAACCTGTTCCGTTCGGCAACTGTAACGGCAGTTCCGGCCCCCGGGTTGTCCACCGGTGACGCGATCACGGTGATGACCGAGGAGTCTTCGACCGCCCTGCCACCCGGCTACGCCTTCGAGTGGACCGGGACAGCGCAGCAGCAATTGGCATCCGGCGGGCTGGTGATCGTGATCCTCGGGCTTGCGATCCTCTTCGGTTATCTGTTCCTCGTGGGCCAATACGAAAGCTGGACCTTGCCGGTGTCGATCCTGCTTTCGGTGATCGTCGCATTGTTCGGAGCGGTAGCCGCAGTGGCGATCGTGGGCAGTGATATCAACCTTTATACGCAGATCGGGATGATCATGCTTGTGGGCCTGGCGTCCAAGAACGGTATTCTGATCGTGGAATTCGCGATGGAGCAAAGAGCCAAGGGGCTGTCTGTCAAGGATGCCGCGGCCGAGGCTGCTTATCAGCGTTTCCGTGCGGTGATGATGACCGCCCTGTCCTTCCTTTTGGGTGTTGTTCCACTGTTGGCCGCAAGTGGCGCTGGTGCTGCCAGCCAAAAGGCCATCGGTGTTGCCGTGTTTGGCGGGATGCTGGCGGCCACCTTGGTCGGCGTTATCCTGGTGCCCGTTCTTTACGCCCTGCTGCAAGGGCTGCGGGAATGGATCAAAGGCACCAAGGACGATCCAGGACCAACCGAGGAAGCAGCGTAATCAGATAAAAGCCCCGCCAAATCGGCGGGGCTTTTTTATTGGAAAGGTTCAGGTTCTAATCGCGCCCTGTCGCAAGGACCGCTTTCAAAGCGTCAGTCAGCATCGGTCGAATGATTTCACTTTCGTCACCCGCCAAGGCGTCGGCCCCAATGGAAACGCGACCGACGAACATGCCTGAGATAATGCTTAGAACTACTCCGGCCTTTTGCTTCGCATCGTCGCCGCCAATCAACGATGCAAGTTCTTCGACCATTGGATTTCCCAATTTGTCGCGAACCACATCTTGCGCGGCGGCGGACCCGGATGACTTGATGGCAACAACCACCGGATCAAAATCGCCCTGCGACCCGGCTTTGCCCAATGCGATGTCGACTAAGGCTGCGACCATCTGATCCTGTGACAGGCCGACAAGCGGGCTCAGATCAATGCAGGCTTCCATCACTGTTTCGAACAGACCGATTTTTGATCCGAAATAGCGGTTGATCAGGGCGACATTGCACCCCGCATCCGAGGCGATCTTTCGCGTACTGGCGCTTTCGTACCCGGCTCTTTGGAACTCGACGCGGGCGGCAGCCACAATTGCATCCTTTGTCGCATCCGAATTGCGCTTTCTGGCACTGCTCTCGATCTGTTGTTTTGCTTCGGCACTCAAGTAATCACCTGTTGACTTACGGTCTCACCCCGATGTAATCACATGCTTACACAATGGGTCACCAAAACGCAAAGAGCCAGAAACATGACCGACGAAATCAAAATTACTGATCATAGTGACTGGGTCGAACGTCTGTTTGAGCCCTATCGCGAGGCACTGGGCGATGACTATCTGGCCTATCGCGGCCACGTTTATCGGGTGATCACCTTTGCGATGCATTTTCTGGACGGCGATGAAGAGGCGCGCCCGATGGTCGAAACCGCGCTTGTCTACCACGATATCGGGCTGTGGACGGAACACGACCTTGCATATCTTGAGCCATCAGAAGCGCACGCACTGGCTGACAACGAAAAGTACGATTGGGGTCTTGATCCCCAATTGCTCAAGGATGCCATCCATTGGCACCACAAGGTGTTTCCTTATCGCGGGCCGAACCAGCGCATCGTCGAAGCTATCCGCAAAGCGGATTGGATCGACGCCACCGAAGGAAAAATACGCAAGGGGTTGACCAAGGCTCAGGTCAAAGCAGTTCAGGATGCAATCCCCAGCTATGGCTTTGCGGATGTCCTGCAAAGGCTTGCCGGCGACCTTGGCGGTAACAAGTTCAGCGGCAACCTTCGCGTATTGCGCCGCGTGTTCAAGTGGTAGCCCCGGTCCTTTAGCCAAGACTTAAATCCAACCTTTAACTCAGGTCTTCAGAAGGTATCATGCCCTCGCCGCGACGGGCGCGCTGTAGGTATCCATCCAGGCCTGAATGCGCGCGATCTGCTCGTCGCTGAGCCGCAGGCCCATTTTGTTCCGGCGCCAGACCACATCCTCAGCCGTACGGGCGAATTCCTTGTCGATCAACCATGCAAGCTCCCGCGCGGTCAACGTCGCACCGAAATCTTCACCCAGATCTGCCGCTGCCTGTGCGTCCCCAAGCATCGCCTTTGCTTCGGTCCCATAAGCACGGACCAACCGTTCTGCCCAAGAGCGGTCGAGGAACGGATAGGCTGACAAAAGGTCCTCAACCAAGCCCTGCACCCCATCAACCGGGAAGTCCCCACCGGGCAACGCGACGCCCGCAGTCCAGGGACCGGGCAGATTGGGGAAGTGCTCCGCCACCTTGTCCAATGCGCTTTCAGCCAGCCGCCGGTAGGTAGTGATCTTGCCGCCAAAGACGTTCAATACCGGAGCCCCACCCTGTGCATCGACTTTAAGCGTGTAGTCCCGTGTCGCAGCTGTCGCGCTGCTGGCACCGTCATCGTACAGAGGGCGCACGCCGGAGTAGGTCCAGACGATATCATCGCGCGTGATCGGGTTTTCGAAATACTTCGAGGCGAAGGCGCACAAGTAATCTTGCTCGGCCTCGGTACAAACTGGCGGCTCCTCCGGGTTCGGATGGTCCTGATCTGTCGTGCCGATCAGGGTGAAATCACGTTCGTAGGGAATGGCGAAAATGATGCGCCCGTCCTCACCTTGGAAGAAATAGCATTTGTCGTGGTCATAAAGTTTGCGGGTCACGATATGGCTGCCGCGCACCAGGCGAACGCCCTCGCGGGAGTTGATCCGGATTTTCGTTTGGATGATGTCTCCAACCCATGGACCACCTGCGTTTATCAGCATCCTCGCCTGCACAACGCGCGACTCGCCGCTTTGGCGATCCCGGATCGTGATCTGCCACAGATCATCGACGCGCTCGGCGGAAAGAACCTCGGTCTGTACCAGGATTTCGGCGCCCCGCGCCTCGGCATCACGGGCATTCAGCACGACCAACCGCGAGTCTTCGATCCAGCAATCGGAATACTCATAGGCCGTTTGAAACTTGTCCTGCAGTGGCCCACCCTCGCGTGCGCTGCGCAGGTTCAGCGCGCTTGTTCCCGGCAGGATCTTTCGCCCGCCCAGATGGTCATACATGAACAGTCCCAAACGGATCAGCCACGCTGGACGCCGACCGCGCATCCAAGGCATCATAGTGCTGAGCAACCGCGACGTCGGCGTTTCGGAATCGAACCGCATATCCTTGTGATACGGCAGCACAAAGCGCATCGGCCAACTGATATGAGGCATCGCGCGCAGCAGCGTTTCGCGTTCGATCAACGCCTCGCGCACAAGGCGGAACTCGAAATACTCAAGATACCTCAGTCCGCCATGAAACAGCTTGGTCGAGGCCGATGACGTCGCCGAGGCCAGATCGTTCATCTCGGCCAGTGTCACCGACAACCCGCGCCCGACAGCATCGCGCGCGATGCCACAACCGTTGATCCCACCGCCAATGATGAACAGGTCCGTGACCGTATCGCTGTGCCGTTCCATATCCGGATGATTCTCTGTGCTGAAAATATCGTGGGCATTAACCCGGCATTGGTGCGTTTCGTCAATGTTTGCTTTCGCTTTTTTTCGCATTTTACCCCAAGTTTGCCCGAAGATCGCCTCTTTAGCCGTGCAGGCCCTTGCCAAAATCGCAAAATAGAACAAAAACGAACACAACCAACGCTCGGAGCCCTCAATGTCCCTCTCCTTTCGCCAGTCAGATATCCTGAACATCGCCCAGCAGGACGGTCGCGTTATGGTCGAGGATTTGGCCGCCCAGTTCGGAGTGACTGTGCAAACCATTCGCCGCGATCTGTCTGAACTGGCGGATATGGGAAAGCTTGACCGCGTGCATGGCGGAGCCGTCATAAGGTCGGGCGTCTCGAACATCGGGTACGAGGATCGACGTGCCCTGAACGAGGACGCCAAAGCACGGATCGCCGCGGCCTGCGCCCGCGACATCCCGGACGGGGCTTCAGTTTTCATGAATATCGGCACTTCGACCGAAGCCGTCGCACGTCAGTTGTTAGGTCATAAAGACCTGATGGTGGTCACCAACAACATGAACGTCGCCAATATTCTGGTGGACAACACCGATTGCGAAATCGTTGTTGCAGGCGGTGTGCTGCGCCGCTCGGACGGTGGGCTTGTGGGCAATCTGACGGTCTCAACCATACGGCAGTTCAAGTTTGACTATGCAGTCATCGGATGCTCTGCGCTCGACACGGATGGCGACCTTTTGGATTTCGATTTTCAAGAGGTCCTGGTCAGCCAAACCATACTTGCGCAAACCCGGCGCACCTTTTTGGTTGCCGATCATTCGAAATTCCAACGCGCGGCCCCTGCCCGCATCACCTCGTTGGCTGAGATCGACACGTTTTACACCGACACCCCCGTTGCCGCAGACCTGAACGACCGCTGCCGCGATTGGAACACGGCCTTGCGTATCTGCGGCTGATCAACCCCCGGAATCACCGCTTTCGTCACGGCACAACCAACAGTTGGCCACAAATAGATTGACGAACCGCCCACCGGCATTTGAGGATAAGGTAACCTTCCCAATCGGAGGCAGGAAGATGGGGTTACTTGGGCAGCCGCTGGGCTATTACGACTATCTGACTTTTGTTGCATTGATTTTGCTGCTGGCCGCCGTCATGGCGCTGTTTTTGTTTGTCATGGGATTGCCGGGCCGCATCGCGATCAAGCGCAACCACCCGCACGCCGAAGCGATCAAAATCATGGGATGGATGGGATTCCTGGCAATCGTGCCCTGGGTCCATGCATTCATCTGGGCGTTCCATGACGGCACGGTCGTCGATATTCGCCGCATGCCTGATGATGAACGAGAAGCCGTTCGCAAAGAAATCAAACGGTTGGGCGGCGAGTTGACGGAGGAATACCGCGACCCGCTTGACCCGGACGAGACGCAGAAAAGCTAAGGCCAAAGGAACCACAGACTATGTTCGTCGCCCTCGGCATTACGCTGTTCTACATCATTTTCGTCTGGTTCATCTTCTTCAAGATGCAATGGCTGAAGTTCAACATCATGTGGGGCATTGTGTCCTTCTGGGTTGGCGCGCATCTACTGCTGATCTTTCTGGTCGCCCTGCGGTTCTTTCAGCCTTTTTCCATCGACAGTCATGTGGTTCGGTCCACGATCCAGATCGTCCCCCGCCTGACCGAACCGACTATCCTGTCCGAGGTTCTGGTCGAACCCAACACCGAAGTCAAAAAAGGCGACCCGCTTTACCGGTTCGATGACACCGTCTTCAAGCTTGAGGTCGCAGAAGCCACAGCGCAGCTGGTCGCGGCCGAACAGAACGCTAAGATTCTGGAACAGGACGTCATCGCTGCATCCGAGGCGATTGAACGCGCCAACGCTCAGCTGGCCTATGCCCTGACCCAACAGGCGCGGTATGAAAACCTGGTGCCTGCAGGCGGCGCGCGTCAGGACGAACTGGATCGTTGGAACGAACAGGTCACCGAAGATCAGGCGCAGGTCAAAGAGGCTGGGGCCAATCTGGAAAAGGCGCAACTGGCGCTGGATTCCCAGATTGACGGTGTGAATACCGGCATACTTCAAGCGCAGGCGCAGTTGGACAAGGCCCAATATTTCTTAGACAACACCACCATTTACGCCCCCGAAGACGGCATGATTGTCTCTCAGCAGGCCCGCCCGGGTCTGGTTGTGGGCGATATCCGCTTGGGCGCGATTGCCAGTTTCGTGACAAAAGACAACCCCTATATTCTCGCTACTTACCGGCAGCAGAACCTAAAATTTGTCGAGGTCGGCCAGCCTGTCGAAGTGGCGCTTGATTTGTATCCCGGCGAGATTCTGACCGGCAAGGTCGAGGCGATCTGGTGGGCCACCCGTCAGGGCCAATACCTGCCCTCGGGCCGCCTGCCCGGGTTCGAACTGCCCAAGCTGCCGGGGCGTATTGCCGTGCAAATCTCGGTAGATATTCCCGACGGGCACACGTTCCCCGCCGGTGGCCACGCGGCTGTGGCGATCTATACCGGGCAAGGCAAAAGCTTTGAGTTCCTGCGGCGCATCAACATCCGGCTTTATTCTTTCGCCAACTTCATTCGACCATTGGATATTTGAGGACGCAAATCATGATCCGGGCCAGACTTCATCGCCAACTGCTGGGCACGGCCCTAAGCGCCGCCTTGCTGGTGGGCTGTACGCCCGTTGGCCCGGATTTTGTGCGCCCGAACTCTCCGGTCGTAAAACAGTGGATCGAGGTGAACAGCCCCAGCGCGGGTCAAAGCGGGCTGACATCCCGCAGCGCGCCGGTGGTCAAGTGGTGGGAGACCTTCAACGATCCAACCCTCAACAAGCTGATCGCCGAAGCCTATGCTCAGAACCTTGACCTTCAAGTCGCAGGCGCACGCGTCTTGCAGGCGCGCGCGCAGTTGGGCATCGCGTTCGGCGAGCTTTATCCGCAGTCGCAGGCCATTGGTGCCTCGATCGAGCGGCGCCAGATCAGTGACAATCTTGGCCCAATTTCCGATGTACGTCGGATTATCCCGCTGGATACAGAATTCTCGACCTCGCAGGTCGGGTTCGACGCACAGTGGGAGCTGGACGTCTGGGGCCAACAGCGCCGTGGGGTTCAGGCCGCACGGTCCAACCTGGCGCTGCAGGTGGCGAACTATGACGACGCTCTGGTCACTCTGACGGGCGATGTCGCAGCGCTCTATGTCAACATCCGCGCCTTGCAGGAGTCGCTGGCCGTTGCGCGCGAGAACATCCAGTTGCAGCAGGAATCCGCTGATCTGACCCAGCTGCGTTTCGACAATGGGGTCACAACCGAGCTGGACGTGCAGGAATCCACTGCACTGCTGAACAACACCAAAGCATTGGTACCCGAGATCGAAAGTGACCTGCAGCAGGCCAAGAACGCGCTGGCGGTGTTGCTGGGCACCACCCCGTCGCGCATGACCGGCCTGCTGGGCAATTCCGGGCGCATTCCGTCGGCGCGCAGCAATGTCTCGGTCGGTGTCCCGGCCGAGCTTCTGCGTCGTCGTCCCGATGTGCGCGCGGCCGAGCTGGCTGCTGCCACGCAATCGGCACAGGTCGGGATCGCTCTGGCCGATCTGTATCCGCAATTCATCCTGTCTGGCGCGATTGGCCTGCAGGCCTCGGGCGGGCGGGATCTATTCTCGTCGTCCAGTACGACCGGGCTGGCCAATGCCGGAGTGGTCTGGAATGTGCTGAACTATGGCCGGATCAAGAACAACGTCCGTGCTCAGGATGCGGCTTATCAGGCGCTGATTGCCAACTACCAAAACACTGTTCTGACGGCCTATTCCGAAGTGGAAAGCGCAATGGTGGCCTATGCCCAATCGCGCAAGCAGGTCGGGTTCTACGAAAACAGCGTGGCTGCATCGCGCAAAGCCGCCGAGATCGCCATCGACCAATACCGGGACGGCATCGCCAGCTATTCGCGCATCCTGAATACGCAAACCGCCTTGCTGCGATCACAGGCCAATCTGATTCAGGCGCGCCAGCAGGTCTCCAGCAATCTGGTCGCAGTATACAAGGGCTTGGGCGGCGGCTGGCAGATCCGGCAGAACCAGGAATTCCTGCCCGAAACCGTTCTGGCCGAGATGGCCTATCGCACCGATTGGGGTGATCTGCTGGAAAAAGACCCGACCCGCGCCAGCCTGAACTAACGCTTATTTGGTCAGCCCTCGCAGACCGCCGGAAATCAGGATGTTTACTTCGTACAGGATACGTGGGGCCGCCAAACCACCCGGGCTTGCGAGGTAGTTCGGGCTCCATTCCGGGTCGAACTTTTGCTTGAACGACCGCAGCCCTTCGAAGTGATAGAACTGCTCGCCATGCTCATAGACAAACCCACCAACACGGTTCCAGAATGACGCCAGTTGCCGGTTCTCGATCCCTGAAAACGGTGCGGCCCCCAAAGAGAACCAGTGGAACCCCTGCTCTGCCCCCCAGCTCATCATTTCGGCGAACAGAGCGTCCATGACAAAGCTGGGACTGTCGGGCTCATAGCGCATCAAGTCCAATGACAGCTCGGATTTGTGACCGCCCTGAAACAGGTTGGCGAAGGCCACAATCTGACCACCTTCCTCTTTGCGCAGTACTGCATGGTCAAAGTAGGACAGGTATTCGTCATCGAACCCACCCAGAGCAAATCCCTTTTCCGCCCCTGCTTTGTGCTGCAACCAGTCGTCCGAGATCTTACGCAGCTGCGGCAGTACCGGGGCCAGGTTTTCCTTGGGAATGATCTCAAACACATAGCCTTCGCGCTCGGCTCTGTTCTTGGCCTGACGGAACCTTTTGCGGGATTTTCCGTCCAACGAGAAATCCTTGAGAGGCACCCGCGCAACCTCACCAATCTTGAGGATGGACAGGCCCAGATCCAGGAAGGTCGGCAAGTATTTGGTCGAGACACTGTAGAAGGCGCATAGTTTGCCTTCGCGATCCGCCATCTCGCGCAGCTGCCAGATAAGCTGTTGCCCGGCCGTTTCGTCGCCCACCGGTTCGCCCTTGCTGATCAGCGCGTTGCCGGTATCGGCATAGGCCAGAAAGGCGTCCTCGCCCGGTGAAATCAGGAATTGCTTGTCCCCGGTCAGGGATATCTGCGCCTCGGTATCCTCACTTTCCAACGCCAACCGTTCGACGACCTCTGGAATCTCAGTCCGAACCTGCTCAGGCACATCGCGCCCAAACAATGAGTTCACGGCGACTACACCAAGGATGACCGCAACAACCAAGCTCGATCGTAAAAAGCGCGAGGCATCACCATTCCAAGCGAACTCCCACCAAAGGGCGTTCTGGTATTCGACATGGGAATAGGCAAAAAGTCCGATCCAGAAGATGACCAAAAGCAAGGCGATGACGCTGACCAGCCATGGGATGTTCAGGCGGAAAATCGACGCGCCGCTAACCCGGTAGAACGCCCCTCGGAACATCGCCAATAAAGCGATGGTGCACAGCATGCCGATGGCCTCGTGCGTGTGCAGCCCTTTGGTGATCGAGGCCACGAACCCCGCGACCATCAAAAGCATCGCAACAACCCACGCGCGATAGAGCTTGCGGAACAATCCACGCGATACCAACAACAGCAGAACACCCACTGCACTGCCCGCCAGATGCGAAGCCTCGACAAAGGACAAGGGCAGGAAATCGCGCAGCACGCCAAGGCTTTGACTGCTGGCGGGCAAAGCTCCAGAAACCAGCAGGATCACTCCAGCCACCGCGGCCACACCCGCCGCAACCATTGGGACAATTGGACGGATCACGCGATAGACCCAAGTGGCGGCTCCGCTGATATGGTGGCGGTGCGTCAAAGCGGATGCGACGGCGATTGACAACGAAGCGATTGCGAACGGCAAAAAGGTATAGACCACCCGATACAGCAACAAGGCGGCGATAACGTCGGAACGACCCGAAGCCCCCAAACCTGCAATCAGCGTCGCCTCAAACGCGCCGATCCCACCCGGCGCATGGCTCAGGATACCGACCGCAATCGCACCGATGTAGATTGTAAAAAAGAACGGAAATCCGACGCCCAGATCATCGGGCATCAGAATATAAAGGGTCATGGACGCGCCAAAGAGGTCTCCGATCGCGGCCAGCGTCAGCAACCCTGCCAGCTTGCCTCCAGGCAAGTTGAACCCCATACCACCCGCCGCCAATCTGCGCCCGCCCCGGGATAGCCAAATGAACACCGCAACCAGCGCCGCCAACAGGCACAATCCGATCACGGTTTCGGCGGTATCGCTGATCGGCAGAACTTTGGACACGCCGTCGGGGTGCAACGTCAGCAATCCCCCCAGCAGCAGCACAAAACCTGACCAAAACGCAATCCAAGAGGTCGCGATTACCCCCGCCACGCGGCCCAGATCCAAACCCAACGAGGCATAAATCCTGTACCGGATTGCTGTGCCTGTGATGTAGGAAAAGCCCAGACAATTGGACACCGCATACCCACACGCCCCGGCCATGCCTGCCACGGGCAAAGGAACCTCGCCTTTCGCCACGCTTTGCACGGCGAACACGTCATAAAGAGACAGGGACAGGAAGCTGAGCGCGGTAAAGCAAAGGGCGAAGAACATCAGTTTCCACGACGTGCCTGCGACGTCCGTTTTCACGTCGGCCCATTTCACATGCGCAGATAATTCGCGCAGGACAATCAGCGCGACCAGTGTGACCAGGATCGGAATCGCGATCCTGATCGCGGGTTTTTCAAGAAACCCCGAGACCCGTTCTGCCAATCGAACGGCCCAAAGGTCTTCCACGTTCTCGCCAGATGCCATGCTGTGTCCCTGCTCTCAGGCGCACTTGGAATACGCACTGCGACTGTGACACAATTTCGTTCAAGCTCAAAGCACTACGGGGTCAGAGCCGCCCTTTGCGTGTCGATAGAAGTAGGTTGGTTTCGGATCGGGTAATCCCCTCCATCCGTCGGATCTGAAACAGAACCTCGTCCAGCTCAGCCAGTGTTTCGGTCCAAATTTCAGCGATCAGATCCCAACCGCCGTTCGTGGAGTGGACAGCGCGCACCTGCCGCATCGCTGCGATCCGGGCCATCGTACGCTCGGTCCCGCGGCCCTCGATCTCCAACATCATCAAACCGCGCACCGGGCTTTGCGCTACGTCCTGACGGGTGAGGACGGTGAAGCCCACAATCTCGCCCGATTGCTTAAGCCGCTGAAGGCGGCTGCGTACAGTGGTGCGGGTGACACCGAGCGTTTCAGCCAGTTCAGACAGCGACGCCCGCGCGTCCCGATGCAATGCGCTAAGCAACCTACTATCCAAATCGTCCATGAATACTTCTCATTTCGTTTGTCTGAATGACAATTTGAACATTTTGCTGTCTTTTCGCAAGCCACCGCGCATGTCTAGATACTCATATGGATAAAAAAGACATCATATTGGTCGGAGCACCGATGGACGCTGGCAAACGGCGTCAGGGCTGCCGCATGGGCCCAGACGCCTATAGGGTGGCAGGTCTGCAAGAGGCCTTGGCCGATCTCGGTCACCACGTGACGGATATCGGCAATGTTAGTGCCGATCCGTCGGATGTCCCCGAGCACCCGCATCTGGTCACGCTACCCGAATGTGTCGGTTGGACTAGTGCTCTTGCCCGAGCTGCACAGGACACTGCGCCCAACGGCCTGCCGATCTTCATGGGGGGCGACCACGCGCTTTCGATGGGAACGGTTGCGGGCATGGCCGCTCACGCGGACCGAATTGGACGACCGCTATTTGTGCTTTGGCTGGACGCCCACAGCGATTTCCACACGCCCGACAGCACCGGCAGCGGCAATCTGCACGGCACCCCGGTCGCATACTTCACCGGACAGCCCGGATTTGACGCATTTCCCCCTTTACCTGTTCGCGTGCCCACAGACCGCGTTGGCATGATCGGTCTGCGCTCTGTCGACCCGGCCGAGCGCGCCCGGCTGGAACAGGATCAGGCCATGTTGGCCGACATGCGCAGCATTGACGAACACGGCATCAAGGCCCCCCTGATCGCGTTTCTTGACCGCGTGCGCGCAGCGAATGGTATTCTGCACGTCTCGCTGGATGTCGATTTCCTTGACCCCTCCATCGCCCCGGCTGTTGGCACGACCGTACCCGGCGGCGCGACCGAGCGTGAAGCGCATCTTGTGATGGAGCTGCTGCATGAAAGCGGACTGGTCTGCTCGCTGGACCTGGTCGAACTGAACCCGTTCCTCGATGAGCGCGGACGTACTGCAAAATTGATGGTCGATCTGGCCGCGTCCCTGCTGGGTCGCCGCATCTTCGACCGCCCGACCCGGAGTTTCTGATGACCCAACCTTCCGACAAGGCGCTTGTGCCCTTTGTATCCGTCGACAACATGATGCGACTGGTGCATCACATCGGGCTCGAGCGGATGATCACCCAGATCGCCGCCCAGATTGAGGCGGATTTCAAACGCTGGGAAAGCTTCGACAAAACGCCCCGCATCCCTGCCCACTCACCCCATGGCGTGATCGAGCTAATGCCCACCTCGGATGGCGAAGCCTATGGGTTCAAATACGTCAACGGTCACCCCAAGAACACGTCCGAAGGCCTGCAAACCGTGACCGCATTCGGCCTGCTGGCCGATGTCTACACCGGCTATCCGACCCTTTTGACAGAGATGACAATGCTGACCGCACTGCGTACCGCGGCGACGTCAGCTTTGGTAGGCAGCTATCTGGCCCCAAAGTCTTCGCGCGTGATGGCGATGATCGGCAATGGCGCGCAATCGGAGTTCCAGTGCCTCGCGTTCAAGGCCATGTGTGGGATTGATACCGTCCGTCTGTATGACACCGATCCCGCCGCAACCGAGAAATGCGCGGGCAATCTAAAGAATTCGGGCCTGACTGTGGTGCTGTGCAAAACGCCAGAAGACGCCATCGAGGGTGCGCAGATCATCACCACCTGCACGGCGGACAAAAAATACGCCACGATCCTGACTGACAACATGGTCGGACCGGGCGTGCACATCAACGCCATCGGCGGCGATTGTCCCGGCAAAACCGAGTTGCACCGTGATATCCTTCTGCGTTCGGACATCTTCGTCGAATATCCCGAACAAACCCGCATCGAAGGCGAGATTCAGGCGCTGGACGACGATCATCCCGTGACCGAGATGTGGAAGGTCATGACAGGCCAGGCCGAAGGTCGCCGCGACGATCGCCAGATCACTCTGTTCGACAGTGTTGGATTCGCGATCGAGGATTTCTCGGCCCTGCGCTACATCCAAACCGCCATCGAAGACACTGATTTCTTTGAACCTCTCGACATGCTGGCCGACCCAGATGATCCACGGGATCTGTACGGGATGCTGATGCGGGCGGGTTGAACGGGGGCTCTGCCCCCGCCGCCCTTCGGGCGACTCCCCCGAGGTATTTTCGGCCAGATGAAGTTTCGGATCCCCTGCTTCATCTGGCTACAAATACCTCGGAGCGCGAGGCAGAGCCTCGTAAATGGCCTAACCTGCCAGTGAAGGCAGGTAGAGAACAATTGCCGGGAAGGCCACAAGCAGCGCGATTGTGACCGCATCGGCGATAAAGAATGGTGTCACGCCTTTGAACACGTCCTGGACACTCAGGTCCGGGCGGACTCCTGCGACTACGAAACAGTTCAAACCGATGGGGGGCGTGATCAGACAGAACTCGGCCATCTTCACCACCAAAATGCCAAACCAAATGGCGCACATCGGACCGGACATGCCAAAGGCACTGTCGGCGGCGCTGACGGTCTCACCGCCATTTAGCGCCATCACGGCTGGGTAGACAACCGGCAAGGTCAGCAGCAACATCCCGATCGCATCCATGAACATACCAAGCACCGCATAGGCCAGAAGGATGCAGATCAGAATCAGCATCGGCGACATTTCCAGCGAGGTAATCCAGTCGGAAAATGCACCCGGCAAGTCGGCAAATCCAAGGAACCGCACGTAGATCAGAACGCCCCAGATGATCGAGAAGATCATGGCGGTCAGTTTGGCGGTTTCCAGCAACGCCGATTTGAACTCGGGCCAGCGCATGCCGTGGAACAAGGCAAAGCAAAAGACGATGAACGCCCCAATAGCCCCGCCCTCGGTCGGGGTGCCCCAGGCCTTGTCACCAAACGGGTTATAGACAAAGCAGATGATGATCAGGATCACCGCCACAATCGGGATCGCGCCCGGCAACGCAGAGAACCGTTCTTTCCAGGTAAAACCGGTCACCGGCGGACCGACGTTTTTGAAAATCACCGCGATGCCCACGATCAACAGACCGTAGACAACAGCGGAAAACGCTCCGGGGATGAAACCGGCCAACAGCAGCTTGCCAACATCCTGCTCGACGATGATGGCATAGATCACAAGGATGGCAGAGGGCGGGATCAGCGAGGCCAGCGTACCGCCAGCGGCCACCACTCCGGCGGCGAATTGCTTGTTGTAGCCGACCTTCAGCATTTCAGGGATCGCAATCCGGGCGAAAACGGCCGAAGTCGCCACCGATGCGCCGGACACGGCGGCGAAACCTGCTGTGGCAAAGACGGTTGAGACTGCCAGCCCGCCAGGCACCCAGGCGACCCAGCGCTTTGCGGCCTCGAATAGGGCTCGGGTAAGGCCCGCGTAGTACGCCAGATAACCGATCAGGATAAAGGTGGGAATCAGGCTGAGTGTATGCGCCGCCACCTTGGAATGGGGCACCTGCCCCGCGGTTTTAACGGCAACCGTCAGCGCCTTGCCAAAGCGGTCGGGGTCATACCCAAATTTCGCCCAGAAAATCCAGACCAACCCGACCAGCCCCGCAAGGCCAGCCGCAAAGGCCACGCGCATTCCGGTTACGACCAGAACCAGCAGGCCACCTGTGACCCACAGGCCAATGTCAATCGTGTCCATGCGCTAGTCCTGCCCTTCGAATTGCTCGGCCTCGGCAGCGGCCTGGGCTGCTGCGTCCTGTATCAAGGGCACCGCCACCGGGTGTTCAGCCCCGACAATCAGCGCACGACCGTATCCCCAAATCTGTAAAACCAGCCGTAGGCACAGCACCGAAAAGGCGACCGGCGCCAACAGCTTTGCGGGCCAGAGTGGGATGCCGACATCGATGGAACTGTCGCGGCTCCAGAGCGGCGCGCCAAAGTCGAATGACCGATCAAAATGTGACCAGCTGCCCCAGACCAACGCCAACATCAGGACGAGGATCAGAAGGACCGAAATCAGTTCGAACAACCACAGAGCGCGCCCGTGCAGGCGCGAGATGACGATGTCCATTCGGATGTGACCACCATCACGCTGGACGTAAGAAATGCCCAGAAAGGCGATCAGCGGCATCGCTTGTTCAATCCAATCGACATATCCCGGCAGAGGCGCGTTGATCGCGTTGCGTCCGCTCACCGAGATTACCGCCAAAACCATAAGGCCAAACACCGCTATACCGCTGATCAGAGCCAGAAATCGCTCCAGTTTCAGCAACTTACGATCCAATGAACTTAGAAGGCTGTCGTCCTCAAGCACCGTGGCCTGTCCTGCCATTGCGGTGTTCCCCTGTTCTTATAAGTGTCCGGGCGCCCGTATGGGCACCCGGATTTTGCTATCAGTTACCGCTGCGCTGTTGTTCCAGCGTCGACATAACCAGATCATAGAGGTCCTGCGCGGGCAGGCCCTGAGCAGACATATCTGCGATCCACTGCTCGCGGATCGGATCAGCGGCCTTGGTGCGGAATTCGGCGATCACTGCGTCGTCGATCTCGACCTTCTGGACGCCTTTTTCTTCCAGGACGCTGTCCCACTGTTCCAGCAGCGTTCCGTAGTTGGCCAGATAGTGATCAATCGCCTCATCGATTGAGCTGTCCAGCGCTTCGCGATGCTCGGCCGGAAGTGCGTCGTAGGCGTCGATATTCACAACGACCGGGCAGTTCACCGTGCCGGGGTTCAGGTTGGCTGTCCACCAATCGGCCTCGTTGATGGTGCCAAACGAAAGATGTGCGTGCTGAGCAAACGCAACCGTGTCAACGACGCCGGATTCCATCGCGTTGAAGGCTTCGGTTGCAGGGACCGACGTCGGGACGCCGCCAACGGCCTCGAATGCTTGCCCCAGACCGCCTGTGGCGCGCACGCGCATGCCTTCGAATTCAGCCAGTTCGTCGCGCGGATCACCGGTGCCGACCAGATTATACTGCGGCATGGGCGAGGTCATAAGCAGGCGTGCGTTCCACTGCGCCATCTCTTCCTGAACCGCGGGGTGATCGTAGACTGCGTGGCTGACAGCCACTTCTTCGTCCAGATTGCTCACCCCAAGAAACGGAAGCTCAAGCACCGTAATTGCGCGGTTCTTATCGCGATGATACCCGGCGCAGAACTGCGCCATTTCAAAGGCACCGATCTCGATCCCATCCAGGTTTTCGCGGGGTTTGGACAGGCCGCCATAGCTGACGTTGATGGTAAAATCGCCGTTGGTCTTTTCGCTGACCAGTTCCGCCAGTTTCTCGACATGCTCAGTGAACGCGCGACGCTTGCCCCACACGGATGCATTCCACTCGGTCGCGGCAGCCTCAGACACGAATGCAACGCACAAAGCGGCAACGGCAGAGCCGCCCAACATCTTTTTCATAATGATCTCTCCCTTTTCCGCACCGCCTTGGCTGGGTGCTTGGCGTAAAAGCTAGCGCCAACATCGGCACGTGCCAACCCCTGGCCTGTCATCGCGCCTGACCGAAAATCGAACCGTCATACGCTAACAACCAAAAGGTGAATCGAAGATGCGTTAAAATTGATTGCGCCTAGGTGCAAAACGCAAAACCGGACATAACATTTATATATTTGTTATTTATTGTTTTTTTTGATCTTTACACAAAATATTTACAAACGCGGCGCCAAGTGATTAAGAAATTTACAAACTAACCGTGAAAAATCGGTAATTTATTTCTTTGTTTTCAGCCCTCCGTATTATTGCGTACAGGGAGGAAACGGATCGACAACGCCCGTTCAGCAGGCAAAATCGGTCCGATTCAATATGGTCCAGAGGGAGGAGCCTCAGAATGACAACCGCTGCCCAGGCAGAAGCCAATACCTTTCCGCCGTCCGCCGAAACCGTTTCCCGCGCGCATGTGAATGCTGAAAAATACGGTCAGATGTACGCAGCCTCAATCAACGATCCCGAAGCGTTCTGGGATGAGCAAGGCATGCGGGTCGACTGGATCAAGCCCTATACGCAGGTCAAAGACGTCAACTATGATTTTGGTTCGGTTGGGATCAAATGGTACGCCGACGGCACGCTGAACGTCTCGGCCAACTGCCTGGACCGTCACCTTAAGACCCGTGGCGACCAGACCGCAATCATCTGGGAGCCGGATGATCCAGCTGATCCCGCACAGCACATCACGTATGCGGAACTGCACCGCCGCACTTGCCGGATGGCGAACATTCTGGAATCGCTTGGCGTGCGCAAGGGCGACCGCGTTGTGATCTACCTGCCGATGATCCCCGAAGCTGCGTATGCCATGCTCGCTTGCGCTCGCATCGGTGCTATCCACTCGATCGTTTTCGCGGGCTTCTCGCCTGACGCACTGGCCGCACGGGTCAATGGTTGCGATGCCAAAGTCATCATCACCGCTGACGAAGCACCCCGGGGTGGCCGCAAAACGCCTCTGAAATCCAACGCGGACGCCGCCCTGCTGCACTGCAAGGACACAGTGAAGTGTCTGGTGGTCAAGCGCACCGGTGGTCAGACCACATGGATCGCCGACCGCGACTATGATTACAACGAAATGGCGCTTGAAGCGGACGACTACTGCGCGCCCGCGGAAATGAATGCCGAAGACCCGCTGTTCATTCTTTATACCTCTGGCTCGACCGGTCAGCCCAAAGGCGTTGTGCATACCACTGGCGGTTACTTGGTCTATGCCGCGATGACCCATGAGATCACGTTCGATTATCACGATGGTGACATTTACTGGTGTACCGCAGACGTGGGCTGGGTCACGGGTCACAGCTATATCGTCTATGGCCCGTTGGCCAATGGTGCGACCACGGTGATGTTCGAGGGCGTACCCACCTACCCCGATGCAGGACGTTTCTGGGAAGTCTGCGCCAAGCACAAGGTGAACCAATTCTACACCGCTCCGACCGCGATCCGCGCCCTGATGGGCCAAGGCAATGAGTGGGTCGAAAAGCATGACCTGAGCGACCTGAAAACTCTGGGCACCGTGGGTGAACCGATCAACCCCGAAGCATGGAACTGGTACAACGACGTCATTGGCAAAGGGAATTGCCCCATCGTTGACACTTGGTGGCAGACCGAGACCGGCGGCCACCTGATGACCCCCCTGCCCGGTGCCCACGCGATGAAACCCGGTGCCGCGATGAAGCCATTCTTTGGTATCCAACCTGTCGTTCTTGACCCGCAGTCCGGTGTTGAGATCAACGGCAATGGTGTCGAAGGTGTTCTGTGCATAAAGGACAGCTGGCCTGGACAGATGCGCACCGTCTGGGGCGATCATGAACGGTTCGAAAAGACCTATTTCTCGGACTACAAAGGTTACTATTTCACCGGCGACGGTTGCCGCCGCGACGAGGATGGCGATTACTGGATCACCGGACGTGTCGACGACGTGATCAACGTCTCGGGTCACCGAATGGGTACTGCCGAGGTCGAAAGCGCCTTGGTCGCACATGCCGCTGTGGCCGAGGCTGCTGTGGTTGGCTATCCGCATGAAATTAAAGGGCAAGGCATCTATTGCTATGTCACTTTGATGAATGATCGCGAGCCTTCGGATGAACTGCTGAAAGAGCTACGCACCTGGGTCCGGACCGAGATCGGCCCGATTGCCAGCCCTGATGTGATCCAGTGGGCTCCGGGCCTGCCCAAGACCCGTTCGGGCAAGATCATGCGCCGTATCCTGCGCAAGATCGCCGAGAATGACTTTGGCAGCCTGGGTGACACCTCGACATTGGCCGATCCGTCGGTGGTCGAGGACCTTATCGAAAACCGCGCAAACAAGTGAGGATGTGATGGACGCTGCCACGATCACCACACCCACAGTTCTGATCCTTCTCGGCCCTCCGGGCGCCGGGAAGGGAACACAGGCCCGTATGCTTGAGGAAAAGTTCGGGCTGGTTCAACTCAGCACCGGCGACCTGCTGCGCGCCGCAGTTGCCGCCGGGACCGAGGCCGGCAAAGCCGCAAAAGCGGTGATGGAGGCCGGTGATCTGGTCAGCGACGAGATCGTAATTGCCATTCTGCGCGACCGGATGGCCGAGCCAGACTGTGCCAAGGGCGTCATTCTGGACGGTTTCCCGCGCACAACGGTTCAGGCCGAGGCGCTGGACGAGCTGCTTGCGGAAAACAACCAAAAGATCAGCGCGGCGATCAGCCTTGAGGTTGAAGACGCGGAAATGGTCATCCGTATCTCGGGCCGCTACACCTGCGCGATGTGCGGCGAAGGCTACCACGACCGGTTCAAAACACCCGCAGTTGAGGGCAAATGCGACAATTGCGGCAGCACCGAGTTCAAACGGCGTGCTGACGATAACGCGGAAACGGTGGCCTCGCGCCTGACCGCCTATCACGCACAGACTGCGCCGCTGATCACATACTACGACGGCCATGGCGTGCTGAAACGCACCAATGCCATGGGCAAGATCGAAGACATCGCCCGCGATCTGGAGGAGATCGCCGGCGACGCGATGAGTTAAGGGGAGGAGATAAGCCGCAAGGCTTTGATCCCAAAACAGAATACTTCAATGAACCGCCTAGGCGGAACAGGGGAGTTATGCCGAACGTCACGGGGCGTTTGGTACAACCAAGAAGCGGCCGAGGCACTGGAGGACTTGGGCACGAGCCGCCAATGGAGGAAGCGAAGGAGGAACCCGCAATGGCGGATCAATCAACAAACTCCGCGCAGGCTGCCGAAGCCGATAAGGGCTATTGGCAGGCCAACCTGCGCCTCATCTACATCAGCCTCGCAATATGGGCGCTGGTGTCTTTTGGATTCGGCATCCTGCTGCGTCCGCTGCTGTCTGGTATCGAAGTCGGCGGCACCGATCTGGGCTTTTGGTTTGCCCAGCAGGGCTCAATCCTGGTCTTTCTGGTGCTGATCTTCAACTACGCCTGGCGCATGAACAAGCTGGACGCCGAATTCGGCGTGGATGAGGAGTAAGCGGAATGGACCAGTTTACCATCAACCTGCTGTTTGTTGGCGCGTCCTTTGCGCTTTACATCGGCATCGCGATCTGGGCCCGTGCGGGTTCCACATCCGAATTCTACGCCGCCGGTCGCGGCGTTCACCCGGTCACCAACGGTATGGCGACAGCGGCGGACTGGATGTCCGCGGCCTCGTTCATCTCGATGGCGGGCCTGATTGCCTTTACCGGATATGACAACTCGACCTTCCTGATGGGTTGGACCGGTGGCTACGTGCTGCTGGCTCTGCTGCTTGCGCCCTACCTGCGCAAGTTCGGCAAGTACACCGTCTCGGAATTCATCGGCGACCGTTTCTACAGCCAGACCGCACGTGTTGTTGCGGTAATCTGTCTGATCGTTGCATCGGTGACCTACGTGATTGGTCAGATGACCGGCGTCGGCGTGGCCTTTGGCCGCTTCCTTGAGGTGTCGAACACATCCGGTCTGCTGATCGGTGCCTGTGTGGTGTTTGCCTACGCGGTGTTCGGTGGGATGAAGGGCGTGACCTACACTCAGGTCGCTCAGTACTGCGTGCTGATCACCGCCTACACTATCCCGGCGATCTTCATCTCGCTGCAGCTGACCGGTACGCCGGTTCCGGCACTGGGTCTGTTCAGCGACACTGCAAGCGGTGAGCCGCTGCTGACCAAGCTGGACGCGATCGTGACCGAGCTGGGCTTTGCCGAGTACACGGCACACCACTCGAACACGCTGAACATGGTGCTGTTCACACTGTCGCTGATGATCGGTACTGCCGGTCTGCCGCACGTGATCATGCGCTTCTTCACCGTGCCTAAAGTGTCGGACGCCCGCTGGTCCGCTGGCTGGACGCTGGTCTTCATCGCTCTGCTGTATCTGACCGCCCCCGCGGTTGGCGCAATGGCGCGTCTGAACATCACCGACATGATGTGGCCCAATGGTGGCATCGAGGGCGGCGCTGTTTCGGTCGAAGCGATCGACACCGATCCGCGTTATGACTGGATGCAGACGTGGCAGAAAACCGGTCTGTTGGACTGGGAAGACAAGAACGGCGACGGCAAAATCCAGTACTACAATGACAAGAATGCCGACATGCAGGCAATCGCGGAAGAAAAAGGCTGGGTCGGTAACGAGCTGACCAAGTTCAACCGCGACATCCTGGTTCTGGCCAACCCCGAGATCGCCAACCTGCCCGGTTGGGTGATCGGTCTGGTCGCTGCCGGTGGTCTTGCGGCCGCCCTGTCGACCGCTGCGGGTCTGTTGCTGGCGATCTCGTCGGCGGTGTCCCACGACCTTGTCAAAGGCGCAATCAATCCGCAAATCTCTGAAAAGGGAGAGCTTCTGGCGGCGCGGATCGCAATGGCCGTGGCCATTCTGGTTGCAACCTATCTGGGTCTGAACCCACCGGGCTTTGCGGCGCAAACCGTGGCCTTGGCCTTCGGTCTGGCGGCTGCCTCGATCTTCCCGGCGCTAATGATGGGGATCTTCTCGACCCGCATCAACAACACCGGCGCGGTCGCGGGTATGCTGGCTGGTCTGGTCGTAACCCTGGTCTACATCTTCCTGCACAAGGGCTGGCTGTTCATTCCGGGCACCAACTCGTTCACCGATGCTGACCCGCTTCTGGGTCCGATCAAGTCGACCTCGTTCGGCGCAATCGGTGCGATGATCAACTTTGCTGTCGCATATGTTGTAGCCGGTATGACCAAAGAGACTCCGCAGGAGATCAAAGATCTGGTCGAAAGCGTTCGTATTCCCCGTGGCGCGGGCGCAGCTCAGAATAAATGAGCATGATGCGGCATATGGTTAGTTTCCATGTGCCGCGTTTTTCGATCTACTGTTCCCGCCCGGCACTCCACCGGGCGGGATTTTTCAACCGGAAGCCCAGGATGTTATGATGCCCCTGTCCCATGACGAAATCACCCGGTTTCTGAAATCCGTGCACCCCTATGACGCCCTGCCCCCAGACGCGCTGGAGCAGGTGGCAAACCAGATAGAAGTCTGGGAGGTTGAAGAGGACGGCTCGGTTTACGAACTTGGGCACACCCTGCCCGGCGTTTTCGTAATTTATGAGGGGCAAGTTGAGATCACCGATGAGAACGACGCCGTCGTATCTCATCTTGGTTTGCGCAATTCCTTTGGCGAGCGCGGGCTTCTGAAAGACGGCAAGGCCGCCACCAAGGCCCGGGCGCATACGCCATCGGTGCTGCTGGTCCTGCCGCCTGATCTGGTGCGCCAACTGATTGACGGGCACGATGTGGTGTCCAAATTCTTCAACAGAACGCGATCCACCCGGTCGGGCCCTCAGAGCCTGGCCACAAGTGCAATTGACGTTCTGATGGCCCATAACCCTGCGACCTGCCCGCCAGAAACACCGGTTCAGGACGCAGCCAGAATGATGCGTGACAAGCACATCTCATCCCTGTGTGTCACACAGGCAGACGACCTGCTTGGCATCGCCACGCTGCGGGATATCTCGGGCAAATTCGTAGCAGACGGCATGCCAGCAGAGACGCCCGTCTCTGCGATCATGACGACGAACCCAGTTACACTTTCGCCATCCGATATCGGCTCGGACGTTTTGCACGTGATGATGGAGCGTGGAATCGGCCACATCCCGATCTGTCAGGGCGGACGTCTGGTCGGGATCGTGACCCAGACGGACCTGACGCATTATCAGGCGGTGAACTCGGCCGAACTTGTTCGCCGGATCGCGCAGGCGGACTCGGCGGAGCAAATGGCGGCGGTAACCGCTGAAATCCCTCAGCTGTTGGTGCAACTGGTGGCATCCGGAAACCGGCATGAGATCGTCACGCGCCTGATCACCGATATCGCGGACACCGCGACCCGCCGGCTTTTGGCTTTGGCCGAGGAAAAGCTGGGGCCGCCGCCTGTTCCCTACTTATGGCTGGCCTGCGGTTCGCAAGGGCGGCAGGAACAGACTGGTGTCTCCGATCAGGACAACTGCCTGATGCTGGATGACGGCGTGACCGACGCGGACATGAAGTACTTTGCTGAGCTGGCAAAATATGTCTCGGACGGGCTGGATGTCTGCGGCTACTTCTACTGCCCCGGCGACATGATGGCGACCAATCCGCGTTGGTGTCAGCCTGTTCGCGTGTGGCGTGATTACTTCAAGGGCTGGATCGCAAAACCCAACCCCGAGGCGCAGATGCTGGCCTCGGTCATGTTCGACTTACGACCCATCGGCGGCGCTTTTCACCTTTTTGACGATCTGCAGGCCGAAACTCTGGCCGCAGCCAATGCGAACTCGATCTTTGTGGCGCATATGATCTCGAACTCGTTGAAGCACACCCCGCCGCTGGGTCTGTTGCGAGGCTTCGCTACCATTAGGTCAGGAGAGCACCGTAACACCTTGGACCTCAAGCATAATGGCGTTGTGCCCGTTGTCGATCTGGCGCGTATCTACAGCCTTCAGGGCCAACTGACCGAGGCCAACACCCGCGCGCGGCTAAAAGCGGCCGCATCCGGTGGCGTCCTCAGCCCATCGGGCGCACGGGATCTGCTGGATGCCTATGACCTGATCGCAGAAACACGGCTGGAACATCAGGTCCGGCTGGTGAAAGGCGACCAAAAGCCGGACAATTTCCTGCCGCCATCGGCCCTGTCCGACTTTGAGCGAAGTCATCTACGGGATGCCTTCGTTGTGGTAAAAACGATGCAATCGGCTGTGGGCCACGGCAAGGGAATGCTGGGCTAAAGCCGCAAGACAAATAGCAGGCGACCACGTCTGAACTACGGAGAGATAGATGTTTCTGGAACTGATCGGCACGATTTTTGCAGGCTTTGCCTTTGCCGGTATCGTGATGGTGCTGAACAAGCTAACCGGTGGCCGCCTGCCCCGTTGGATGACCCCGGTTGCTGCTGGTCTGGGCATGATCGGCGTCACGATAGCCAGCGAGTATTCGTGGTACGATCGCACGCGCGATACCCTGCCCGAAGGAATGGCCGTGATCCAAGAGGTCGAAAGCCGCGCCTTCTATCGCCCGTGGACCTATGCCGTTCCCTTCGTCGACCGCTTTGCCGCTATTGATGCAAGCTCGGTGCGCAAGAACGATCAGGTTCCTGAACAAAGGCTGGTGGACCTGTACCTCTTTGGCCGCTGGGCCCCGGTTTCGAAACTGCCGGTTGCGGTCAACTGCGAAAGTTTCAGCCGCGCCAATCTTATTGACGGGGCCGAGTTTGCCGATGACGGTCGCCTACTGAACGCCGATTGGATCGACGTGACCGCCAACGACCCCATCGTCGAGGCAACTTGCGGAGTGTAACATGCTGACCCGGTTAAGCCTGCGTCTGCGAATTTTCCTGTTCTTTTGCCTGCTGGCCGTGGGCGCATTGGCCGTCAGCTCTCTGGCGCTATGGATCAGTTACCGCCGAGTTGCGGACCCTGATTTGGTTGACGCCTTCATATTTGCCGAAATCGTCATGGCCTTTGGTTTTTTGGCTTTGACCGCAGCCGTTTGGCTGTTGTTCGACGACAACGTTGCCAAGCCGATCGAACGGATTTCTGCGCAGCTGCGCGCGCGGGCTCATGCAGGGGTCAACACCGAGGTCGATACCCAGGCCGCTCGCTATCTGGGCGATCTGGCCCCAGCTGCAGCCGGGCTGGCGGACCAGTTGTCGGATAAAACCATGGATGTTGCGCAGGCCGTTGCAGAAGAAACGGCACATCTGGCGGCGGAAAAACAGCGGCTGACCGCACTTCTGACCGACATCCCCGTCGCCATGTTGTTGGCCAGCCCCACGCACAAAATCGTTCTGTATGACGGTCAGGCAGCCGAAGTTCTGGCCCAGATTGCGCATCCTCGGCTGAACGCTTCTTTGTTCGAATACCTCGCCCCTGAAATGCTGGAACAGGCCCACGCGAAGCTGATGAAAACCGGGCTCGAAGTCGCCTGCACGCTGTCCAGCATCGATGGCGCGCAAAGCTATCGCGCGCGCATGAAGCCATTGGGAAGCGCACCGGGTTACATGCTGATTTTTGACGAGAGCGCCGCAAACATCGCACCCGATGCCGCGCGCCCTTTGGTCTACGACTTCAACCTGCTGAACGCGCGCACCGATGATGCATTCGAAAATCTGGCCCTTCCGGATCTGTGCTTTGTCGTCTTTGACACCGAGACAACCGGGCTGCTGCCGCACAAGGACGAGATCGTTCAGATCGGTGCCGTGCGGGTTGTCAACGGTAGGATCGTAGACGGAGAGCGACTGGATATGCTGGTTGATCCCGGGATCCCGATCCCTCCGGCTTCAACCAAAGTCCACAAGATCAGCGACCGCATGGTTCAGGGGGCCCCCGATATTGCTCAGGCCGGTCGCGTGCTGCACCAGTTTGCGCGCAACGCTGTCATTGTGGCCCACAATGCGCCTTTCGACATGGCGTTTTTGCGGCGACACGCCAAACGCATGGATGTCGAGTGGGACCACCCCATTCTGGATACAGTCCTGTTGTCCGCAGTGCTGTTCGGAGCCAGTGATAAACATACACTGGACGCGCTGTGCGACCGGCTGGACATCACCATCCCGCCCGAGCTGCGCCACACCGCCTTGGGCGACGCTGTTGCCACCGCCGAAGCTTTGGTGCGAATGCTGCCGATGTTGCAGGCGCGCGGCATGACGACATTTGGCCTGGTGATTGAGGCGACGCGTCAACATGGCCGACTGCTGGAAGACCTGAACTAGTCCGGAAAACTCACAAGCTAAACGCAGCTTTTCATGGACAAACCCGGCGCGCCGTGGCACCTGAGGCGCGGCTACGGGATGAACGCGACATGACGGAAAAACACTTTACCCCTACCCCCGATCAAAGCACTGCTTTTCGCGAGGCGTTAGGGTGTTTTGGAACCGGCGTGACGGTTATCACCACCGATTCCGCGCAAGGGCCGCGGGCGATCACGGTCAACTCGTTCACATCCGTCTCGCTGGACCCACCGCTTGTCCTGTGGTGCTTGGCCAAAGACTCGAACCGGTTCGACGATTTCAGCGCCAGCCAGCACTATTCGATCCACGTCATGGCCGAAGATCAACAGGATCAGGCCCTGCGCTTTGCACGCGACGGCAAGGATTTTTCCCATGCTGAATGGTCGCAGGATGACACAGGCCGACCACAACTATCCGGGTGTTTGGCCCGGTTCGACTGTCAATTGCACGCGCGTCACGACGCAGGCGACCATCTGATCCTCGTGGGCCACGTTCAGCACGCGATGTACCGCACTGGCAAGGGCCTGATCTTCAAGCGCGGCCAGTTTGGTGGTTTTGCAGATCTGATCTGACGGTTACTCGTCCAGCGACCCGTGAACGGCCAGAGCCTCTAGCTGGGTTTCTTGCGGAGTAATAACGCGAAACGCCTCGCGCACACCGGCATCTGACAATTCGCGCGATACGGTCAGCAAAGTGTTCGGGCCATGCTCGTCACACAGTTCGGACATATGAGCGATTTCGGCGCGGGCGACATCCATTGCGGCCTCAACCGATGGCGCGCCGTAAAGCTGCACAAAATGTTCGGCCAGGTTTTGAGCGATCTGATCCACCTCGGCCGGCTCCACCTGAGTGACCGCAACAAAGGTAACGCGCCCAAAGGTTTCGACGCCCAGCCAACCGTTGGCAAAGGCTTGTCGCGCCTTGCCCTCAAGATCGCCTTCGCCCCAGTTCGAAAACTCAAAACCGCCGGAAATGCACCACTCACCGGTTCGGGCCGGTGAGTGGAAGACGTTCATGTCGCTTTCGTCGAAATGGATTGCCCGGGCCAGTTTCATTTTCCGTTCTCCAACAATTCCGTCAGCGGGCGCAGTTGCGTGTCCGAACCTTGACGGATCAGCATCCCGAAACGTTCATCCGTGCCCAGAAACACGCCCGTTTCGCCATAAGGTTCTCCGACCCCGCGCAACAGACCCATCCATTCGCCATGCACGGGGGCGTTACCCTCTTCCTGCCAGCGATTGAGCCACGTCAGCATATGCCGAGACCAGCTTTCCACAAGCTGGGTCGCCGAAACATCGGCGCAGCCTTCGTCATACAGCGCAGTGACATCCGGATTTTCTCCCGGCGCATCGCTGGTCTGCAACAGCGCCAGTTCCCACCCGACAATCAGCCAGTCCGGCTCTGCCTGTGGGTCGGTACCCGAAGCAGCGACGCGGAAAACCCCGCATTTCGCTCCGTTTACACAGATCAAACCGTCCCAACCCAGATGAACCGCAACCTCGGGCGGAGCTAACGCACCCAGTGCGTTCTGGAACCCGACCGCGCAAAGTGGCAGCATGGCCATCGCATCCTGCAACGCAACTTCCGGAGCAAAGACAATCGCCGCGCGCACCCGGTCGGCCTGAATGCTGTAGGCCACAGTCCCCGCATCACAGCCTAGCGCGGCCATGGCCTGAGCGCGGTCGAACGGGTCTTCCCCACCCTGCACCGGATGGCCCGTCAGCAAAGGGGGAAAGACTGGCTCGCTCATGCGTTGCCCTGTGCGATCAGGTCGCGCGCGATCTTGCGGAACGACTCGGCCTGCGCACTGTCAGGCTTGCTGACCACGATCGGTGCGCCACCGTCCGCGGCAACCCGGATATCCAGGTGCAGCGGGATTTCACCCAACAGCGGAACACCCAGCGCCTGCGCCTCAGAAGCAACGCCACCATGGCCGAAGACATGTTCTTCGTGGCCACAGTTCGAACAGATATGCGTCGACATGTTTTCGATCATCCCAAGAATTGGCGTCTTGAGCTGGTTGAACATGTCGATCCCTTTGCGGGCATCGATCAAGGCCACGTCTTGCGGCGTGGATACGACAATTGCGCCGTCCACCTGGAACTTCTGGCTCAGCGTCAGCTGTACGTCACCGGTGCCGGGCGGCAGGTCAACGATCAGCACGTCCAGCGCGCCCCATTGTACCTGCCCCATCATCTGTTGCAGCGCACCCATCAGCATCGGTCCACGCCAGACAACGGCCTGCCCTTCATTGGTCATCAACCCCATCGACATCATCGTGACGCCGTGATTGCGCAAAGGCAGAATGGTCTTGCCATCGGGGCTGGCAGGGCGACCCGAGACGCCCAACATCCGAGGCTGTGAGGGGCCATAGACGTCAGCATCCAGCAGACCAACCCGGCGGCCTTCAGCGGCCAGAGCGCAGGCCAGGTTTGCAGACACGGTCGACTTACCAACGCCGCCCTTGCCCGAGGCAACGGCAATGATCCGGTCCACACCCGGCACTGCCTGCGGGCCGGTTTGCGACGGCTTGGGTTTGGGTTTCAAATCTGGCGGAGCCTTGTCGGAATGCGCGGTCAGCATGGCCGACACGTTCGATACACCATCCACCAGTTGCGCGGCCTTCTCGGCAGCGGCACGGACGGGTTCCATCCGCTCAGCCTGTTTCGGGTCGATCTCCAGCACAAAGCGTACGGTATCGCCTTCAACATTTAGCGCACGGACAACACCGGCGCTGACAATGTCTTGTCCGGAAACCGGATCAGTGATCTTTCTCAGGTTCGCAAGAACCGCGTCACGAACACTCATGCGTCATTCTCCTGTTGGAACCCGGCTGTCAGGGTTCTGCGTATCGACAAACTGTGGTTGCCGTTCATTGCATGTGTCTCCGTCTCTTTTCGTTCATTTGACGCATTTGGTGCCGTGCCGTTAGGTTGGGCTATGCGCTTTGTCCTTTTGTGCCTGAGCCTGACGCTCACTGCCACCCCCTCTTGGTCACAAGAGGCAATTGGTCTGGCCGCGCCTGAAGAAGTTGCCGACTCCGGTCTGTTGCAACATATTCTTCCACGCTTTTCTCTCAAGACCGGGATACGGGTTATTGCAGAAGATGGCGGCGTTTTGGTTCTGGAAACTGCTCCTCCGGGTGATCCGGTTTTTGCGCGGGATGGTGTGATCTATCACCTACGGATCGGCGAGGACGCCAAACATGAACGGTTCCGCGACTGGCTGTTGTCCGATATCGGCAAACGGACAATTGAGAGTTTCGCGCCAGACCAGGGCACACCCTTCTCGGCCAGTTTCGAAGTCGCCGCCGTAGAAACCGAAACGGTGATCGACGGGGATGCCAAGCGCGGCGAAGAATTGTCGATGACTCATTGCGGTCGGTGCCATGTGATCGGACCCAAGAACCGGTTGAACGGTCTGGGCTCGACCCCCTCTTTCGCGGTCCTGCGCGCGATGCCGGACTGGTCGGAACGGTTCGAGGCTTTCTTTGCACTCAACCCCCACCCCTCTTTTACGCAGATTGACGGATTGACCCCACCGTTCGATCCCCAGCGCCCATCGCCGATTGTGCCGGTTGAGATGACGTTGGACGACCTTGAGGCCATTTTGGCTTTCGTCTCGGTCATCAGCGCCGCAGATCTTGGGGACCCGCTCCAGCTTCAGTGATCCTTTCGTTTTGAGAAATAGTCGTCGGTGGTCACGACGCGCGGTTTCGGGTTGGATTGGAACGGATTGTCCTGTTGCTGGAACTGCGCGTTCACACGGCAATTGTCGCACATCTGGATCATCCGCGCCTTGTCCGAGGTCGCAAACATCGGATGCGTACCCGCAAGTTTCTCCATGATCCGTTCCACGGTGGATTTCACACCAAACAGAGCGCCGCATTCGATGCAGGCAAAGGGTTCTTCCTCGTTCAACACCTGCTGCGACAGGGCCGCATCGCTTAGGTCAAGCTGCGGCACCAATTTGATCGCATCTTCGGGACAGATGCCCTTACACAATCCGCATTGCAGGCAGGCATCCTGCTGGAAGTTCAATTGCGGTTTGTCCGGGTTATCGATCAACGCGCCCGAGGGACACAGCGACACGCAGCTGTGGCACAAAGTACAGGCATCCGTATCCACGGCGACCGCCCCGTAGGGTGCATTCTCTGGCAGGGGTAGAGGCGCGTCGGCCTGTGGGTTCAACGCTTGCGCAGCAAGCCGCGCGATCTGGCGGCGGTTGCCCAAGGGCAGAACCGGATCGGTCAAGGGCGGCGGAACCTGTTGGCCGTAAAGGATATCGGACAGAGCGTCAGGGTCTGCCTCATCCAAGACGCACAACGCATCCGACCCTGCAATTGCTTGGGCCAAGGCCAGCTCGCGATCCAGCGCGTCCCGTTCGGTGGTCGGGGCCAACAGGACGTCCACCCGCGCAAAACCATGCGCCAAACCGGCCAACATCTCGGCATGGCCAAAGCCGGAAATCACGCTCAACTCCAACGGGATCACATCCGCGGGCAAGCCCCGGCCAAACCGAGCGGCCAGACGGATCATCTCGGCCCCGTGTGCGTCATGAACCAACAACCGCGGCGCGGTACCACCGGCACGCCTAAAGGTGCGTGCCAGGATATGCATGCGCGACAGCAAGGCAGAAACAGGCGGATCCTCGTAGGTGATCGCGGTTGACGGACAAACGGCAGCGCATGACCCGCACCCCGCGCAGATCATCGGATCAATCTCGACATGTTCTCCAACCGAAGTGATCGCACCGGTGGGGCAAATGTCCAGGCAATTCGTACATGCGACCTGCTCGGCCCGCGAATGGGCGCAGAGCGTTTCCTCCATCCGGACGTAAAGCGGTTTTTCGAAGGTACCGATCAGTTGGGCCGCCTCAAAAGCCAACCGCTCAACGGACACCGCATCTTTTGGATCGGCGCGCAGATAGCCTTCGCGCTTGGCCGGGGCCTGTACCAATGGCGTATCGCCTGTGAGGTCCAGAACTATGTCGCAAACCGATTGCGCCTTGTCCCGCGCTTCGGTCCAGGTAAATGACCCACGCCCGCCCGGTTCAAGCTGTTGAAACGCGTCCAGACGCAGGGTGAATCCTCCCAACGCGCCGGACAGCGCGGCGACACGGCCACGCACCACATCATAAGCGCGCGACATCGGCTCTGACTGATCGGTAACCAGAACCGTAACGGCGAGCGTATCTGACAGTCGATCTGCCAAGACAAAGGCTACGTCACCGGGGCCGATAATCAGGCAAGTGCCCTCGCTAAAGACATCCACGCTGGGCGTCACCGGTTGCGGCAGCAGCGCTTCGGCGGCCAGCGCGGCCATCTTGGGCGCGGCATCTGCGCCCTGATCCGACCAGCCCGCCCTGTCGCGCAGGTCGACAAAACCGGGTGCGTCTGCATTCACCTCTTCCGCGAGGGCCTGAAACACCTCTTGCTCTTGCCCGCAGGCGATGATGGTTCTCCCGTCCTGCAAGGCCACCGCTGCAGCCTCAAGCTCGCGCGTGCAAAGCGCGGTGTGAACCTTTGAACACACCACATCGCAGGCCGTTGCGATCGTGTCAGCGTCGATCGCCTGAGACCCCGCGCAGTCGCATAGCAGTAGTTTTGTGCTCATGATTTCCCTCCGCCTCTTAGCGAAGTAGGCTGTATCCCCTCTCCCGCAATGTAAAGGGTTTGACCGAAACGGGCACAAACCCCGCTAAAACACTGCTCTGACCAGTAAAAAAAGGCATGCGCACGCGGAGATCACCGTTTTGCTATCGCCCCTTACGACTAAGGTCGTAACACGTAGGCTTGGCACTCAAGCGCTTTGTGTACCATAGTGGACGCAAGGGAAGGCAGGGGAGAGCTTTCCGGGGAGGAGCCCGTGGCCAAGGCCGCAAGTCAGATTGAAATGCCAATCGGCGTCGTCGTGCGCAAAACACCCGGTGTAACCCGCTGGGCGAAATGGAACTGGCGTGCCGTTGCCGTGCTGCCCGGAGCAGCTCCGGCTGATTGGCTTGAAATGCGCCGAGAAGGCGAAGCCGTAGAGTATCACGCAGCGACCCTGCCCCTGACCTTGTGGGCCGATGAAACTGAGGCCTATCTGGTCAACCTCTCGGACACTCAGCCGTCAATTTACCTTGTGCTGCGGGACGAGTTGAAGGGCGACCAGCCCTTGAACGCAGTGTTGGTCACCGCATCCCCCTTCGAAGGTCAGGATTACGCGGATACCGGCGAAGAGATTGTCGAAAAGATTCCCATGACCGAGGGGCTGATCGCCTGGGTCCGGGACTTTACGCTCAAGCATCATCGCGACGAGGTGTTCATCAAACGCCGCCGCGACAAGAAGCGAACCGATCTGGTTGAGGACGGTAAAGGGGACGCACGTATCCGTCAGGTCTCGGACGTCTACCGCGCGCCGCGGAGGATCGTGCAATGACCGAAGCCCGCGATTTCTGGTCCCGCCGCAAGGCCGCCGTTCAGGCCGAAGCTGAGGCCGAGGTTGTCGCGGTTGAAGAAAAGGCCATTGCCGCCCGGCAGGCCGAGCTGGAAGAAAAAACAGACGCAGAGATATTGGCAGAGTTGAATCTGCCCGACCCGGACCAGCTGCAGGCCGGAGATGACGTCTCGGGTTTCATGGCCAAGGCCGTCCCAGACCGTTTGCGCCGACGGGCTTTGCGACGCCTTTGGCGGTTGAACCCTGTGTTGGCGAATGTCGACGGTCTGGTGGACTATGGCGAAGACTATACCGACGCCGCCTGCGTGATCGAAAACCTGCAAACCGCATATCAGGTCGGCAAGGGCATGCTGGCCCATGTCGAAGCGTTAGCTGCCGAAGCCGACGAAACCGCAGACGAAACACCTGAAGCGGACGAGCCTTCGGAAGAACCAATCGCAGACGAAACACCAGAGCCCGAGCTGGCCGTGGCGGCAGTCGCCGAGGAACCCGAGACCACCACTAAAGCGCTGGAAGAGGCCGAGGCCGCCCCTGCCCCGCGCCGCATGAAATTTGAATTCGAAGGATAACTCTATGACCGCAAGCGAAGCGCAACAGATCGAAGTCTCGGCCGAGGATCGCCTGCGCGCGGATTTCTACAACTTCCTCGGGCTGCTTCTGTCTGCCCCGCCGGATCAGTTGCTGTTGGATCAGGTGTCCGGCCTGTCCGGCGATGACACCGATCTGGGACAGGCCATTCAGGCCATGGCCCGCGTCGCCAAGGTGACAAAACCTGCAGCTGCGGAACGCGAATTCAACGCCCTGTTCATTGGACTGGGTCGGGGGGAGTTGCTGCCTTATGCCAGTTTCTACCTAACGGGTTTCCTGAACGAGAAGCCTCTGGCGCAGTTGCGCAACGACATGGCCGCGCGCGGGATCACCCGCGCCCAGAACGTGTTCGAGCCGGAAGACAATATCGCTTCGCTGATGGAGATGATGGCCGGAATGATCGTCGGACGCTTTGGCTCTGCGGCCTCGCTGGAAGACCAGAAGGTGTTCTGGAGCAAACATATCGGCCCTTGGGCCACACATTTCTATTCGGATTTGGAAGGCGCTGAGAACTCGGTTCTCTATGCCTCGATCGGTACTGCCGGTCGGGTGTTCATGGAGATTGAGCGCGAAGCCTTCCGGATGACGGCAGCGTGAACCGCTGTTATTCGCCGATGCCCGCACGGGTGTCATACTGCAAATGGGAAAGGAGAAACCCATGAGCAAGACCAAGGAAGAAGGCGCAACCCGCCGCGACTTCCTCAAACTGGCCGGAACCGCAGCGCCCGCTGCTGTCGCCGCAGCCAGCCTGACCGGACAGGCCGAAGCAGCCGAGCTGCCAACGGACGAAACCCGGATGCAGGACACCGCGCATACCCGCGCATATCTCGACAGCGCCCGGTTCTAACCCGGACGAGGTCACACCCGACTGACGGTTGCGATTGGCCCCGACGTCGGCATCAGCAGTACCAAGCCAGCCATGGCGAACATGGCCAGCAAGGGAGGAAAGAAATGCTTAGGAAAAAGACCAACGGGGTTGCGAGACGCCCCCAGCGGACAAGTATCCTGTCCCAAATCGGCGAGAAAACCGTCGATCGCCGCGCGTTCCTGCGTGGCTCGGGCCTGACGATCGGCGGCCTTGCCGCGATCAGCGCTACGGGTGGAACCGTGACGCCAGCCAGTGCCCAGACAGCGGCAAACGCCGCTGTTGAAAACATCAAATCCGTATGCACCCACTGCTCGGTCGGCTGTACGGTCGTAGCCGAAGTGCAGAACGGCGTCTGGATCGGGCAGGAACCCGGTTGGGACAGCCCGTTCAACCTGGGTGCACACTGCGCCAAAGGTGCCGCGGTTCGCGAGCACGCGCATGGCGAGCGCCGCCTCAAGTATCCGATGAAAAAGGAAGGCGGCGAGTGGAAGCGCATCAGCTGGGAAGAGGCGATCAACGAGATCGGCGACGGCATGATGAGCATCCGCGAGGAATCCGGGCCGGACAGCGTGTACTGGCTGGGATCTGCGAAACATAACAACGAACAGGCCTATCTGTTCCGCAAGTTCGCCGCCTATTGGGGCACGAACAACGTGGACCATCAGGCTCGTATCTGCCACTCAACCACTGTTGCAGGTGTTGCGAACACATGGGGCTACGGCGCCATGACCAACTCGTACAACGACATGCACAACAGCCGGGCCATCTTTATCATCGGTGGTAACCCGGCCGAGGCGCACCCTGTCTCGCTGCTGCATATCCTGCGTGCGAAAGAGCAAAACAACGCACCTCTGATCGTCTGCGACCCGCGCTTTACGCGCACCGCGGCCCATGCGGATGAATATGTCCGCTTCCGCCCCGGTACAGACGTCGCATTGGTCTGGGGTATCCTGTGGCACATCTTCGACAACGGCTGGGAAGACAAAGAGTTCATCCGCACCCGTGTCTGGGGCATGGACCAGATCCGCGAAGAGGTTGCCAAGTGGAACCCCGAAGAGGTCGAGCGCGTCACCGGTACGCCCGGCTCGCAGCTGCGCCGCGTCGCGCGGACCATGGTGAACAACCGTCCCGGCACCGTCGTATGGTGCATGGGTGGTACGCAGCACACCAATGGTAACAACAACACCCGCGCCTATTGCGTGCTTCAGCTTGCGCTTGGCAACATGGGCACCTCGGGTGGTGGCACCAACATCTTCCGCGGCCATGACAACGTGCAGGGCGCGACGGACCTTGGTGTTCTGTCCCACACCCTGCCCGGCTACTATGGCCTGTCGAAGGGTGCATGGGGTCACTGGGCCCGTGTCTGGGGTGAAGATCCAGAATGGCTGGCGGGTCAGTTCGCCACGATCAAAGACAAGGAAGGCAAGGATAAACCGCTGCAGAATGAGCGCGGCATCCCGGTCTCCCGCTGGATCGACGGTGTTCTGGAAGACCCGGCCAACATGGATCAGGACAACAACGTCCGCGCCATGGTTCTGTGGGGCCACGCGCCCAACTCGCAGACCCGGATGACGGAAATGAAGACGGCGATGGAGAAGCTGGACATGCTGGTCGTGATCGACCCGTATCCCACCGTCTCGGCCGTTCTGCAGGACCGTACCGATGGCGTCTACCTGTTGCCCGCCTGTACGCAGTTCGAAACTCGTGGCTCGGTCACGGCATCGAACCGCTCGCTGCAGTGGCGTGACAAGGTGGTTGATCCGCTGTTCGAAAGCCTGCCGGACGAGGTCATCATGGCCAAGTTCGCAAACAAGTTCGGCTGGGCGGACCGTCTGTTCCGCAATATCGAAATGGACGACCCGGAAACCCCCAATGTTGAAAGCATCACGCGTGAGTTCAACTCGGGCCTCTGGACCATCGGCTATACAGGACAGTCGCCGGAACGTCTGAAAAGCCATATGGCCAACCAGCACACGTTCGACAGAACCACGCTGCAAGCCATTGGTGGACCCAACGACGGCGAGTATTACGGCCTGCCCTGGCCGTGCTGGGGAACACCGGAAATGGGTCATACGGGGACACCAAACCTCTATGACATGTCCAAACCGGTGGCCGAAGGTGGCCTGACCTTCCGCGCGCGCTTTGGCGTGGAACGCGATGGCGACAACCTGCTGGCTGAAGGGGTCTATAGCGTTGGATCGGAAATTCAGGATGGTTATCCGGAATTCACGATGCAGATGCTGATGGACCTTGGCTGGGACGGTGACCTCACCGCTGAGGAACGCGCGGCGATCGACGCCGTTGCGGGACCAGAGACCAACTGGAAGACTGACCTGTCCGGCGGTATCCAGCGGGTCGCGATCGCCCATGGCTGTGCGCCCTTCGGGAACGCCAAAGCCCGTGCGGTCGTCTGGACCTTCCCGGATCCGATCCCGCTGCATCGCGAGCCGCTCTATACCAACCGGCGCGATCTGGTGGAGGACTATCCGACCTACGAGGACCGGCATGCCTATCGTCTGCCCACCCTCTATGCTTCGATCCAGAAGAACGACTTTTCAAAGGATTACCCGATAATCCTGACGTCTGGTCGTCTGGTCGAGTATGAAGGCGGCGGTGATGAGACACGGTCGAACCCGTGGCTGGCCGAGCTTCAGCAGGACATGTTCGTCGAGATCAATCCGCGCGATGCCAACAACCTTGGTATTCGTGACGGATCACAGGTCTGGGTCGAAGGTCCTGAGGGTGGCAAGGTCAAGGTGATGGCGATGCTGACCAACAGGGTCGGTGCCGGTGTGGCCTTCATGCCATTCCACTTCGGTGGCCATTTCCAGGGCGAGGACCTACGGGCGAAATACCCCGCAGGAGCTGACCCCTATGTGCTGGGTGAAAGTACCAACACCGCCCAGACCTATGGCTATGATTCAGTGACCCAGATGCAAGAGACCAAAGCGACTCTTTGCAAGATCTGGTCAGCGTAAGGAGGAGAAGAGAAAATGGCAGCAAGAGCAAAGTTTCTCTGCGACGCCGAACGCTGCATCGAGTGCAACGCCTGCGTGACCGCGTGTAAGAACGAACACGAGGTACCGTGGGGCATCAACCGCCGCAGGGTGGTGACGATCAATGACGGTAACCCGGGCGAACGCTCGATCTCGGTTGCCTGTATGCATTGCTCGGATGCGCCTTGCATGGCGGTGTGCCCCGTCGACTGCTTCTATCAAAACGAAGAAGGGGTCGTCCTGCACTCCAAAGACCTGTGCATTGGCTGTGGCTATTGCTTCTACGCGTGCCCCTTCGGCGCGCCGCAATATCCGCAGGCGGGCAACTTCGGATCACGCGGCAAGATGGACAAGTGTACCTTCTGCGCCGGTGGCCCCGAAGAAAACAACTCGACTGCAGAGTTCGCAAAGTACGGTCGCAACCGGATCGCCGAGGGCAAACTGCCCATCTGCGCCGAGATGTGTTCCACCAAGGCCCTGCTCGCCGGTGACGGCGATGTCGTCTCAGCCATTTACCGTGAACGCGTCGTGGCGCGCGGATTTGGCTCGGGCGCGTGGGGTTGGGGCACGGCCTACGACCAGAAAGACGGCTGACACCAAGTCATTGCAAAGAACGGATGACCCGCAACACGCGGGTCATCCCTTTAGGAATTTTGACCGAGGTTCAGATGTTCCGTCTACTCATCGCATTACTGCTGACCGTCACAATGGCCCAAACCGCCATTGCCCAATCTAGCGAAACCGAGGCCCCGCCTGCCACTGACAGGACGTCAACCGGCGGTGCAACCACGCTGGAAGACATCATGGCACGTCAGCGCGGCGAAAAGGTGGATAACACCTATCGGTCTGAAAACACGGGGCAAGGCAACGTCGAAGGCCTGCTGGGTCAATTCGGCCCAAGCGGAGTGGCGTCGGACAGCGATGTGTACCGTGCTTTGCGGTTTGGATCTGCCGACGTAACAGTATCGTCGCGCGGGCCAGCTGACAGTGTTCTGATCCAGGACGGCGGCATGTGGTGGTGGGCGTTTCGCACCGGGCCGCTGCGCGAATACGGCACCTATATCGTGGGTGGTATGCTGGCAATCATAGTGCTGTTCTTCCTTATCCGCGGGAAAATACGGATTGATGGCGAGAAAACCGGCCGCACCGTCACCCGCTTCAACGGTTTTGAGCGGTTCGGACACTGGCTGTTCGCCGGGTCCTTCCTGATCCTTGGAATTACCGGCCTGCTCACCCTTTATGGTCGCGACTTCCTGATCCCAGTCTTTGGCCGCGAGGGCTTTGCCGTCATTGCGCAAGGCTGCAAGTGGCTGCACAACAACCTGGCCTGGGCCTTCATGCTGGGGCTAATCATAGTCACCGTGAACTGGATTGCCCACAACATCCCCAACCGGGTGGACCTGAAATGGCTTGCCGCTGGCGGCGGCTTGTTTACCAAAGGCAGCCACCCGCCCGCTAAGAAATTCAACGCAGGCCAAAAGATCATCTTCTGGGCCTGCATTCTACTGGGCGTCTCAATCAGCCTGTCCGGCCTGTCCCTGCTGTTCCCGTTCGAGCTGCCGATGTTCGCCAAGACCTTCTCGATCGCCAATTCCACCGGTATTCCGCAAATGCTGGGCCTGAACCTTCCGGTGCAGATGTCGCCGCAGGAAGAGATGCAGTACGCGCAGGTCTGGCACGTCATGGTGGCCTACGTGTTCATCGCCATCATCATCGCCCATATCTATCTGGGCTCGGTCGGCATGGAAGGCGCGTTTGACGCCATGGGGACTGGCGAAGTCGAAGAGCAATGGGCGCGCGAGCACCACTCGCTGTGGCTGGAAGAAGTACAGGAAAAAGAGGCCGGGAAAGCAACCGCCTCACCCGCTGAATAGATGCGCGGGCTGGTTCTGGCGCTGGCCCTTGTGCCCCTGCCCGCCTGGTCTGAGTTCTTTACGCTCAAAGGTCATGGCGGGCCGATTATGGGCATTGCTACCGCACCCGATGGCAGGATCGCGACGGCCAGTTTCGACAACTCGGTTGGCCTTTGGACCGACCAATCCCCGGAATGGTTGGAAGGGCACGAGGCCGCGGTCAATTCCGTGGTGTTCAACGGAACTGCGATCTATTCGGCGGGGGATGACTTCACACTCCGCCAATGGCCCGGTGGGCAAGTTGTAGGCCAGCATAAGGGTAAGATCGTTGCTGTTGCAGCCTCAAAAACCCATGTAGCCACGGCCAGTTGGGACGGCACGATAGGTTTGTGGCCTGTCGATGGCTCGCCCCCTACAATGCTGGGTCCAATCGGCAGCGGCGTAAACGACGTTGCATTTACCGCGGACGGTTCCCGGCTTTACTCCGCTGGCGTCGACGGGGCCTTGCGTGTTTGGGATATCAACAGCGGACAGGAGACCGACCGGCTGGTTGAGCATGGGTTTGGCATTAACGAATTGGTCCTGAACCAACAGGACGGCTGGATCGCCTATGGCGCCGTCGATGGCGTGACGCGAATCCTTGATCTGGAAATCAGAGAAGAACGGGATTTCACGCTGGAACGCCGACCCATCCTGGCCCTGGCCCTCAGCCCCGATCGCAGCTTGTTGGCGGTCGGTGATGGCGAGGGCTACATCATGGTGATCGATACCGTCGACTGGCGCATTGCGCAAGATTTCCGGGCCACACTGCGCGGACCCGTGTGGGCGCTGGCGTTTTCCCCGGATGGTCTGAACCTACACGCGGGCGGTATTGATGAGGCGATGTACAGCTGGCCGGTTGAAACGCTTAGCAATCAGGAACAAATGGCTGCGGCTGAGCCCAGCTTTCTCAAGAACCCCGAGGAAATGGAAAACGGAGAACGCCAGTTCGCGCGCAAATGCTCAATCTGCCACAGCCTGACGCCCGACGGGCAGCGACGTGCGGGGCCAACTCTGTTCGGCGTGTTCGGCCGCACGGCGGGCACGCTACCGGAATATTTTTACTCGGACACGCTGCAAGACTCTGATATCATTTGGAATGAAGAAACGATAAACGCTCTGTTTGATGAGGGGCCGGACCACTATATCCCGGGATCGAAGATGCCGATGCAGCGGATCACCGAACACAAGGACCGGGACGACCTGATCGCCTTTTTGCGCCGGGCCACGGCACCGGAAAACTGAGCCGGAGGAGACTATGAAAGCCTTTCTTGCTGCTGTCGCCGCCATGGTGGTCATCACCGTCGCCGCGCCATTTGCACTGCAACAGATCGGGTTCAGCGCCGCAGATGCAGGGTCCGGATCGGCCGTGCGTCTCGACTGAATGTCCGAATATCTCACCACCAAGGAACTGGCCGATCTGCTGCGCATTGGCGAGCGGAAGGCCTATGACCTCGCCTCATCGGGTGAGGTTCCCTGTGTGCGCGCCATGGGCAAGCTGTTGTTTCCAAGGGCTGAGGTAATTGCGTGGCTGAACGCCTCGCGGTCCGGTCCTCAGGTCGCCGAACCACCCCTGCCCCCGATTGTTGCGGGCAGTCACGATCCTCTGCTGGATTGGGCGCTGCGCGAGAGCGGCTCGGGGTTGGCTACATATTATGATGGTTCATTCGACGGTCTGACGCGGTTGAAAGACAGAACCGCGCAAGCAGCCGCGTTGCACATCCATGAGGATGGCGGGTTCAACACCCGGGCTTTGCGCGACGCCTTGGGTGAGGCCCCAGTGGTTCTGTTCGAAGTCGCCCAACGCCAGCGCGGATTGCTTCTGGCTTCGGGCGCGACCGACATCGAGGGGTTTGCGCAGTTGAAGGGACGTCGTGTCATCCTGCGCCAGGACAGCGCCGCCAGCCAACGTTTGTTTGACGCGCAACTGGATGCCCACGGTATGACTCGCGCCGATCTGGACACCCTGCCCACCTGCGCCCGCACTGAAGAAGAACTGGCCATCGCGATCCACGACAGCAAAGCCGAGGCCGGGTTTGGCTTGGGCGCTTTGGCGGGTCTGTACGATCTGGGCTTTGTGCCCACGCATTCGGAACGCTTGGATCTGGCGATCTGGCGCCGGGCCTATTTCGACGACCCGATGCTCAAACTTCTGAGTTTCCTGCACTCCGAGCGGTTCGCGACACGGGCCGCCGAGTTTGGCAGCTACGACCTGTCTGGTCTGGGTACGATCCACCACAATGGAGCCAGCGGTTAACCCTCGGCTTTTGCGTTCGGAAAGAACAACTGCTGGCCGTTCGGCTGGAAAGCCTCGATAGCCGCCTGACCGTCCGGGCCGATTAGCCAATCAATAAAACGCTGGCCCGCCGACGCGCGCACGCGCGGGTGCTTTTCAGGATTCACCAGAATGACGCCGTATTGATTGAACAAGCGCGGATCGCCTTCGACCAGCACTTCAAGGTTTCCGCGATTGCCAAAGGATTCCCAGGTCGCGCGATCTGTTAGGGCATAGGCGTCCATGCCGCTGGCCACGTTCAACGTTGCCCCCATGCCTGATCCTGTTTCGCGATACCACGTGCCCGATGCATCGGCCGGGTCAACGCCGGCGACATCCCAGTGGCGCAGCTCAGCCTTATGAGTGCCGCTGTCATCCCCGCGCGAGGCAAAGGGCGCTTTGGCCTGAGATACTGCGGCCAAAGCCGCCACGATATCCGAACCGCCTTTGACCTTGGCCGGATCCGATTTGGGCCCAACCAGAACAAAATCATTATACATCACGT
The DNA here is from genome assembly GCF_056539265.1 of Ruegeria sp. BC3. NCBI lineage: Bacteria > Pseudomonadati > Pseudomonadota > Alphaproteobacteria > Rhodobacterales > Roseobacteraceae > Ruegeria > Ruegeria sp. BC3. Next base: position 155,261 of record NZ_JBQFUP010000001.1, on the reverse strand, counting down.
CAAAACGTTCAACGCCCCAGCCATCTGCGACGAACTGTTCTTCGTCCGCTTTGGAATGGACCAACAGAACATCCCCGTCCCCATTGATCGCATTGCGGATTGCCTGACCGGTGCCAACGGCGACCACGCGCACGTCGATGCCCGTTTCGGCCTCGAACCAGGGAAGGATATGATCCAGTAAGCCTGAATTCTGTGTCGAGGTTGTGGATTGAACCACGATGAAGGGCTCTTCTGCCAATGTGGGGCCTGCAAAAAGGCCAAGGGAAAGCACTACTGCCCGAAAGACATTTCGGATCATTCCGAACTCCAACTTGTTTTTATGTAACCAGCCCGCCTGACAAATACCTGCGCGAGGCTTCGCTATTTGGGGCATCCAAAACCTGACGGGCGTCGCCGTGTTCAACCACATGGCCGCCCTGCATCATTACGATATCCGCTGCCAGCCGCCGAGCCTGTCCGATGTCATGCGTGACCATGACGATCCGCACCCCCCGGCCTGAGGCGCGCAGGATCATCCGTTCGATCATCTGCGTCGCGCCCGGATCCAGCGCGCTGGTGGGCTCATCCAGAAACAATGTGTCAGGCTCCAACGCCAGCGCGCGCAAGATGGCCAGCCGTTGTGCCTCGCCTCCAGATAGCGACCGTGCAGACTGCCGCGCCTTGCTTTCTAACCCGCCTTCGGTCAGCAATTCGGCGATGCGCAGCTTACGGGCGGAACGATGCAGACCCTGGCGTTTAAGAACAAAGTCCAGATTGGCCGCCACCGACCGACGCAGAAGAACCGGCTGCTGAAACACCATCGCTTGCCGCGCCTTATGATCGGCGTTCAGTGGCACCCCGTCCTGTTCGACAATTCCTCTGTCCGGGACGATCAATCCATGCAGGCACCGCAGCAACAGGCTTTTGCCCGCGCCATTCGGTCCAAGGATCAGCGTCGGTCCGGGTCCATCCAATGCCAGATGCGGAACATCCAGCAAGGCTGTGCCGTTGCGCTCGATCTGCACACCGTTCACGACGATATGGCCTGCCATTTCCGAGATAAGATCACGCATGGCGAAGACCCTCCCGCTCGGCTTGCAGGGTAAGCGCACTGACCATCGCGTTTACCGCTATGGCAATGCCAATCAGGATCGCGCCAAGCGCAAGGGCCAGCGCCAGATTGCCCTTTGATGTCTCAAGCGCGATGGTTGTCGTCATGACCCGCGTCACATGGTTGATGTTGCCACCCACGATGATCACAGCCCCGACCTCGGCGATAGCGCGGCCAAATCCAGCCAGCAAAGCCGTGACCAGCGCCAACCGCGCGTCCCATAGCAGCACCGGAACCGACGCCAGCCGGGACACGCCCAGCGATCGGAGCTGTTCCGAATACTCCTCGGCCAGCATCTCGACCACTTGCCGGGTCAACGCGGCCACGATCGGTGTCACCAGCACCACCTGAGCGATGATCATCGCGGTCGGGGTATACAGCAGCTCCAACACGCCCAACGGCCCAGAGCGCGACAGCATCAGATAAACAAGCAGACCGACAACAACCGGCGGAAAGCCCATCAACGCATTCATCAGGATGATCAGAACCCGCCGCCCCGGGAACCGGGCAACGGCCAGCGCGGCACCAACGGGCATCCCGATCAGAGCGGAAATCAAAACGGCAAAGACAGAAACTTTGAGGGACAGCAGCACAATCGCCCATAGCTCTGCATCCCCATTGAGGATCAGGGCAATGGCTGTACTGAATTCTGATGCAAATCCCTGCATTTTCTTCCGTTTCCGTGAGTATTCGAACGAAATGCGTTGTTATTCAAAAGAATTCTACGGCTTTTTGACCTTAAGTACAGACACATTTCCGACAAAAAAAACGGGAAACGCGGCCCCGGTTGGGACCGCGCTGTTTGCATCAATTTGCAGGCAATCAGTTCAGCGCCGCATCCGTGATCTGGTGGGTCCAAGCACCATCCGGTTGCTTGGTAATCACGGGATCGGATCCCCCAGCCAGCAGCGTTGCCACTGTACGCTCAAAGTCTGCCGGATCGAGAGCCCCGTTTGAGCCCGCGGTCAGCTTGGCAATCTCGCCCATCATGCGCTTTTGATGCTCTTCGGTCTGGGCACCAGTCGCGTCATTCTCAAGAACGATCTCTGCCGCTTCGTCGGGGTTTTCCTCAGCGTACTTCCACCCTTTCATAGAGGCACGGACAAAGCGTTCCATCTTGTCCGTGAAGGCCGCATCGCTCAGGTTTTCTTCCAGAACATACAGACCGTCTTCCAGCGTTGCGACGCCCTGGTCCTCGTATTTGAAGGTCACCAGTTCGTCGGGGTTAACGCCTGCGTCAATGACCTGCCAGTATTCGTTGTAGGTCATGGTGCTGATGCAATCCGCCTGACGCTGCAGTAGCGGATCGACGTTGAAACCCTGTTTCAGAACCTCAACACCGCTTTCGCCTTTTCCGCCTGTGTCGATACCCAGCTGGCTCATCCAGCTCATGAAGGGGAATTCGTTTCCAAAGAACCAGACGCCCAGAGTACGGTTCTTTAGGTCCTCGGGCGAAGAAATCCCGGCGTCCTTCCAGCAGGTTAGCATCATACCCGAGCTTTTGAATGGCTGCGCGATGTTCACCAGCGGCAGGCCCTTTTCGCGCGCGGCTAGCGCGGCTGGCATCCATTCGACCGTCACGTCAGCCCCGCCGCCTGCAATTACTTGCGTCGGCGCAATATCAGGACCACCCGGGAGGATCGTGACATCGAGCCCCTCTTCCTCGTAGAACCCTTTGTCTTTGGCGACGTAATAGCCCGCGAACTGTGCCTGCGTGACCCACTTGAGTTGCAATGTCACCTCATCCGCCGCCAAGGCCGAACTGGCGGCCAGGCTAAAGGCGGCTATCGCCCCGCTGAGTAGCTTATTCATCTTCATATCTCCTAGTTGCTGTTGTTGCCCCTTTTCGGGGTCTGTTGAATTCCTTTTGTTATCCACGTTGTGACGGGTGCCAGAAGGTCACCGCTTTTTCGAGCATAGCTACCAAAGCATAGAACAACGTGCCCGCCATGGCAGCCACCGCGATTTCGGCCCAGACCAAGTCGATGGACAGGCTGCCGACGCCGGTCGAAATCCGAAAGCCCATTCCGCGTGTGGGCGATCCAAAGTATTCCGCGACGATTGCCCCGATCAATGCCAGCGTTGTGGCAATCTTCAACCCATTGAAAATGAAGGGCATCGCCGCCGGCAAGCGCAGCTTGATCAGAGTCTGCATATAACTGGCTGCATAGGTCCGCATCAGGTCCCGCTGCATCGCATCCGCCTCGCGCAGACCCTGTACGGTGTTCACCAGGATCGGAAAGAACACCATCACAACGACCACGGCAGCTTTGGACTGCCAGTCAAACCCGAACCAGCTGACCAAAATTGGGGCGATCCCAACGATTGGCAGAGCCGCCACAAAGTTCCCGATGGGTAGCAGGCCACGGGTCAGGAACACCGACCGATCGATCAGGATGGCCGTCACAAAGGCAGCTGAACTGCCGATAGCAAACCCCGTCAGGGCGCCTTTGAAGACAGTTTGTTTAAAGTCCTGCCATAGAATGTCCGTCGAATTCATAAAGGTCTGCGCGACCATCGACGGCGGCGGCAGGATGACTGGCGACACGTTGAAGCCGCGCACCAACCCTTCCCAAAGGATCAGGAGTGTGACACCGAACAGGACCGGCACAAAGACGCGTATGCCTTTCGAATCGTGGTAGATTGATCGAGCCAACCAAACGTTCAACGACCACGCGCCTGCCCAAAAGATCAATGCAAAGATCAGCCAGCTCATGCGCCCATCCCCATTCTTCTAAGGGTTACACGCTGAACGATATCCAGCAGTGTCACCAGAACGCCCGCGAGGATGGCAGCAGCAAACAAAGCAGCCCAGATCGCCAAAGGTGTTCCGAACTGATCCCCGATCAGAATCCGCGCCCCGAGACCCGAGATCGCGCCTGTCGGAAGCTCACCCACAATGGTCCCGACCAAGGCCGCCGCGATACCGACCTTCAGCGAGGTAAACAGATACGGCACCGAGGAAGGCAGGCGGAGTTTCAGAAACGCTTGCAGCCCGGTCGCGTTGTAGGTCTTGAGCAGATCCAACTGCGACACCGCAGGTGATCGCAGACCTTTAACCATCCCAACCAGAACCGGGAAGTAGCACAAATAAGCCGAAATGATCGCCTTGGGCACCCCGCGCCCCTCTATCCCCAATTGAGAACTCAGAACGATAATCATCGGGGCTAGCGCAACAATCGGCACCGTCTGGCTGATGATGGCCCATGGCATCAGGCTCATATCGACCACGCGGGAATAAACAATCGCGACCGCCCCCAGAATGCCGACCGCCGTCCCAAGGACAAATCCCCACAGGGTGGATTGCAGCGTGATCCACCCATGATAGATCAACGACCGTTTGGACATTGGACGGCCTTTTATCACCATTTCCCCGGTGGTTTTCCAAAGCTCCTCACCCACTTGCACAGGCGTCGGCAGGCGTGGGCGGTCCAGATCATAGCCCCGGATGATATGGTCCGAGTTCTGCACCATCAGTATCCAAACTGAAACCTGCTGGCGGTCACGCGACGCTTCGGGGGTGACGGCCTCTCCGGCACGTTCGGCCTGATCCAAAGAAGTACGGATATTCATCGGAGCAACGGCCAGATACCACAGAACGACGATGGCGAGCAGTACAGTCAACACGGCAAAAAACTGCTTCATGCGGGCCGCTCCGTCCGAAAATCACAGCCCGAAACCGAGGCCGGCTTCAGCATTCGACCAGATCGATCGCATTTGCAGGGGTTCATCTGGACGCAACCCTTGGGCGCTGTGCGCCCGCTCCGGTAACTGGGCATCTCAATCATCATAAGAATGCCCCGCCCGCAAGCCGTCACGCACGCGATGCGCAATCTCGATGAATTCCGGAGTGTCGCGTATGTCCAGTGGCCTCTCTTTCGGCAGAGGGCTGTCGATCACATCCGTAATTCTTCCCGGTCGCGGGCTCATAACAACGATCTTGGTGCTGAGATACACGGCCTCGGGAATCGAGTGCGTTACGAACCCGATGGTCTTCTCTGTCCGCGCCCAAAGGGCCAGAAGCTGTTCGTTCAGATGGTCGCGCACGATCTCATCCAATGCGCCAAATGGCTCGTCCATCAGCAGAATGTCTGCATCAAATGCCAGGGCCCGCGCGATACTGGCCCGCTGTTGCATACCACCCGACAGTTGCCAGGGATACTTGCCACCAAACCCATCAAGATCAACAAGTTCCAAGACCTTTCTCACACGCTCTTCCTGTTCGGCGGCCGAGTATCCCATAATTTCCAGCGGCAGTTTAATATTCTTGGCGATCGTCCGCCACGGGTACAGCCCTGCGGCCTGGAAGACATAACCATAAGCCCGGTTACGACGCGCCTCATCCGGGGTCATGCCGTTTACAGTCAGGGACCCTCCGGTTGGTGTTTCCAATGCTGCGATGCACCGCAGGAAAGTGGTCTTGCCGCAGCCCGAGGGTCCGATAAAGCTGACAAAGTCTCCCTTGTCGATGGTCAGGTTCACGTCCTTCAACGCGTGGACCGGGCCGTCATTGGTTTGGAAGGTCAGATCCAGCTGCCTTGCCTCGATAACGGGCTGGGTAGTGCTTTCAGTATTCATTCCATAGCCTTGAAAAGATTTGGCTTTGGGCCGCAGAATGTGCGGCCCGCATTGATCATACGCCCGTCGCCGGAATGCCCGACCGTTCAACCGGCCGCGGCGCGGTCAGCTCTTTCCAAGTGCTCAACGCCTTGTTCACGTGTCCATTGGGTTCACGCGCCACAAAGTCACCATGACCCTCTTGGGTGCGGATCTCGCCATCATGCACGGCCACCTGTCCGCGGGTCAGTGTAAAGCGTGGCAAGCCTTTGACTTCTTTGCCCTCAAAGACGTTGTAATCGATGGCCGATTGCTGCGTGTCGGCGCTGATGGTCTTGGTCTTTTCTGGGTCCCAAACGACGATATCCGCATCTGCACCGACGAGAATGGCGCCCTTTTTCGGATAGCAATTCATGATCTTGGCAATGTTTGTTGAAGTCACCGCAACAAACTCGTTCATCGTCAGACGACCTGTGTTCACACCATAGGTCCACAACATGGGCATCCGGTCTTCCAGACCACCGGTGCCGTTCGGGATCTTGGTGAAATCACCGACGCCATACCGCTTCTGTTCCGTTGTAAACGCACAATGGTCCGTCGCAACAACGCTCAGTGTCCCTGAGTGCAACCCATTCCACAGGCTATCCTGATGCTGCTTATTCCGGAACGGAGGGCTCATAACCCGCCGCGCAGCGTGGTCCCAGTCCTGATGGAAATACTCGCTTTCATCCAGTGTCAGATGCTGGATCAAGGGCTCACCCCAGACCCGTTTGCCCTGCATCTTGGCCCGGCGGATCGCTTCATGCGCATCCTCGCAGGACGTATGCACCACATACAACGGAACCCCTGCCATATCTGCGATCATAATGGCCCGGTTCGTCGCCTCACCCTCGACCTGCGGCGGGCGGGAATAGGCGTGCGCTTCGGGTCCGGTATTGCCTTCGGCCAACAGTTTGGCGCTCAGTTCGGCCACGACATCACCATTCTCAGCGTGCACCATGGCAATCCCGCCCAGTTCAGCGAGACGCTTGAACGAGGCAAACAATTCGTCATCGTTCACCATCAACGCGCCCTTATAGGCCATGAAGTGTTTAAACGTATTGATTCCACGGGTTTCGATAACTGTTTTGATGTCATCAAACACCTGCTCGCCCCACCAGGTCACGGCCATGTGGAAGGAATAATCACAGTTCGCGCGGGTCGACTTGTTATCCCAACGCTTCAGCGCGTCCAGCAGGCTTTCACCGGGATTGGGCAGCGCAAAGTCGACCACCATCGTGGTGCCACCGGCAAGTGCCGCCCGTGTACCGCTTTCGAAATCATCGCTGGAGTATGTCCCCATAAAAGGCATCTCCAGATGGGTGTGCGGATCAATTCCGCCCGGCATGACATAGCAACCGGTCGCGTCCAGCTCTTTGTCACCTTTCAGGTCCAGCCCAATCTCGGTGATCACCCCATCTTCGACCATGACATCCGCCTTGTAAGACAAATCGGCGGTCACAACGGTTCCGTTCTTGATGACAGTGCTCATTTTAATCTCCCTGACGCGGTCTGCGCCGCTTGCTTCATCTGGCTAAAAATACCTCGGGGGAGTCGCCCAGCGGGCGACGGGGGCAGAGCCCCCTATTCCACGATCTCGGCCGTCTCGACGACCGCATGAAACAGAACATCCGCACCGGCGGCAGCCCACTCCTTGCTGATCTCTTCCGCCTCGTTGTGGCTAAGGCCATCTACACACGGACACATCACCATCGCGGTTGGTGCCACGCGGTTAATCCAACACGCGTCATGACCCGCGCCCGAGATGATGTCGGTGTGCGAATACCCCAGCCGTTCGGCCGCATCTCGCACCGCCGCGACACAATCTGCGTCGAAGGTGACCGGATCAAAACCACCTACCGTCTCGAATTCGATCTGCAGTCCCATCTCATCCACGATGTCCTGCGCGGCCACCCGCATTCGGTTCTCCATATCCTGAATCACTTCAAGGTCCGGAGACCGGAAATCGACCGTGAACACAGCTTTGCCGGGGATCACGTTTCGGGAATTGGGAAAAACTTCGATATGGCCCGCTGCGCCAACCGCATGTGGTGCATGAGACCACGCGATTTCGTCTACTTTTTCAAGGATGCGCGCCATCGCCAGCCCGGCATTCTTGCGCATCGGCATCGGGGTTGAGCCGGTATGCGCGTCCTTGCCTGTCACGGTGATCTCGGTCCATCGCAGGCCCTGACCGTGGGTGACAACACCGATATCCTTACCTTCTGCCTCAAGGATCGGCCCCTGTTCGATATGCAGCTCGAAAAACGCGCGCATTTTGCGACCGCCAACCTCTTCCTCGCCACGCCAACCGATCCGCTGCAATTCGTCGCCGAACTTTTTGCCCTCGGCATCCTCGCGATCATAGGCCCAGTCCTGCGTATGCACTCCGGCGAATACCCCCGAGGCGAGCATCGCTGGCGCATAGCGCGTGCCCTCTTCGTTGGTCCAGTTGGTCGCCACAATCGGATGCTTGGTCTTGATTCCCAGATCATTGAGCGTTCGGATGATCTCCAGCCCGCCCAACACGCCCAATACGCCATCATACTTTCCGCCCGTCGGCTGCGTATCCAGGTGAGAACCAACATAAACAGGCAGCGCGTCAGGGTCCGTACCTTCACGGCGCGCAAACATATTGCCCATCTGGTCCAGCCCCATGCTGCACCCGGCATCTTCGCACCACTTTTGAAACAAGGCCCGTCCTTCGGCGTCTTCGTCCGTAAGCGTCTGACGGTTATTGCCCCCTGCAACGCCCGGGCCGATCTTGGCCATTTCCATCAGGCTGTCCCAAAGTCTGTCGCCATTAATCCTGAGGTTTTGCGCCGGAGCTGCCATCTTGTTTTCCCTGTTGCTTGCGATTTGGCTCGCTTTTTGGTGTCTTGATTTGACCATCTGGTCAAACTCACGCTATCACGGGTTCGACATCAGTCAAGAAATTGCATGGTGCCGCCGCAAAATTCGGCATAGTTGGCACCCGCTTGGCCGAAAAAGAGACAACCGGAAAACATGCCAAAAGACCGTGCACCGACCAGAATTCAGAAAAAGAACCGCGCAGCGATTCTCGAAGCAGCCCTGAACGTGTTCTCGGCCCACGGGTTTCGGGGCGCGACTGTCGACCAAATCGCTGCCGAAGCCGGCCTGAGCAAACCGAACCTGCTGTACTACTTCCCGTCGAAAGAGGCGATTCACACCGCGCTATTGTCCGGCCTTCTGGAAACTTGGCTGGCCCCGCTGCATGATCTGGATGCCGACGGCGATCCAATGGAAGAGATCCTGTCTTACACCAGGCGCAAATTGCAGATGAGCCGGGAACTGCCGCGTGAAAGCCGCTTGTTTGCCAATGAACTGGTACAAGGCGCGCCGCGTATCCATGATGCGCTGTCTCAAGATCTCAGACAGCTTGTCGATGAAAAAGCCCAGGTTCTGACCGGTTGGATGGATCAGGGCAAGATCGCCCGGCTACACCCCTACCACTTGATCTTTTCGATCTGGGCGCTGACGCAGCACTACGCGGACTTTGACGTTCAGGTCCGCGCGATTCTGGGCGACGAAGACCCGTTCGAAGGGGCCGAGCCGTTTATCGACACGCTCTATCGGAAGCTTTTGGGGCCATAACACCGGCCTATAACATAGCTGAACAAAACAGATTTTTGTGACTGGCGGATGGTGATCTGCGCCTACCTCAGTGACTTTGATTGCCTGCTTGGTTTGCGCTAGCCGACGCACGCAGCCAGCCTGTTGTTGCATTTTTGTACCAAGCTTGCAGTTGCATGCTATTATCCTCGGAAAAATCCAATCTGTTTTTAGTGGGATCACGCGTCGGGCAAGCGTGGTCCGTGGTTAGTGTGAGGGCGTGATATGCGCCAGTTTTCTCTGGCTCTATTTCTGGTTTTGGCCGGATGCGGAGTCACATCCCGAAGCTCAACAGAACTGGAATATCTGCAAGAAATAGATCGCCTTTTGCAGGCGAATGACAGTTGCGGACTATGGCAATACGTGGTGTCGCGGCCCTTTGCCCTCGCCGGTGATGACGAACTGTCAAAAGAGTTGCGCAGTTTCGTGTGGCAGTCTCGCGATCAATGTGCGTCCCGCGAACGAAGCGCTTTAGACGACACGAGATCCGACCAGATAGATCGCGCGAGCATCAACACCAGAAACTCGGTCAGTAGAACAAACAACAATCGGCTTGAAGCCTTAGTCGCGAGCACGGCGGCAACAGCTAACAGAGATAGGCGCAACGACAGGGACCAAGAAACGGAACGAGGCGAAGTCGAGCGCGAATCTGGCGCCCGCGGCGCAAGAGGTAAGGGCGAAAGCAAAAGCGCAAAGGGAAAAGGCGGTAAAGGCAGAGGAGAAAGAGGCAATAGTGGGAAAGGGAAAGGTAAGGGCAAAAAAGAAAAAGACGATGACGATGACGATGATTAGGGCCGCAGATCACGAGTTTTAAGATAGTGGCGTGGCAGCGGAGTTCTTAATTCCAAAAGCACTCCAATCGATTTCTGAACTCAATTTAGGAAGCAAACCCAAGGCGCAACCAGCAAAAAAGGGCCGCTTCCCGGCCCTTTCATTGTTTCTATTAGATCGTTTACTCAGCGGCTTTTGCCATTGGGTTATTTGGATGCGTTGTCCAGTTCGCGTATTCTGGCTGAACCTCTCGTCCAGTACGCGGATCGACTTCGCCCGCAGCCATTGGCACCATCGAGATGCAGCCGTCCACCGGGCAAACATCGACGCACAGATTGCAGGCGACGCATTCGTCATCCATCACCTCAAACATCCGGTCATCGGACATCGAAATTGCCTGGTGGCTGGTGTCCTCACAGGCGGCATAGCAGCGGCCGCATTTGATACACTGATCCTGATCGATCTTTGCCTTGGCCACGTAGTTCAGGTTCAGGTACTGCCAGTCGGTCACGTTGGGAACGGCCAGACCGACGATTTCCGAGACGTTTTTGTAGCCCTTTTCGTCCATCCATTTGGACAGGCCCGCCGTCAGTTCGTCGATGATCTTGAACCCATAGGTCATCGCGGCGGTGCAGACCTGAACGTTGCCGCATCCCAGCGCCATGAACTCTGCCGCATCGCGCCACGTGGTCACGCCGCCAATACCGGAGATCGGCAGGCCATGCGTCGCCTGAGCGCGTGAGATCTCAGAGACCATCGACAAGGCGATCGGCTTCACCGCCGGACCGCAATAGCCGCCGTGGCTGCCTTTGCCGTCGATAGACGGTTCAGGGCTGAAGGTGTCGAGGTTGACGCTGGTGATCGAGTTGATCGTGTTGATCAGCGACACCGCATCTGCACCGCCATTCTTCGCAGCCTCAGCGGGCTTACGGATATCGGTGATGTTTGGCGTCAGCTTCACAATGACCGGGCGGTCGTAGTACTGCTTGCACCAACGGGTCACCATCTCGATGTATTCCGGCACCTGCCCCACGGCGGATCCCATGCCGCGTTCGCTCATCCCATGCGGGCAGCCAAAGTTTAGCTCGATCCCATCAGCACCGGTTTCAGCCACGCGCGGCAGGATGGCTTTCCATGCCGCTTCTTCGCACGGTACCATGATCGAGGCGATCAGAGCGCGATCCGGGTAGTCGGCTTTGACTCGCGCCATCTCTTCCAGGTTCACCTCAAGTGGTCGATCGGTGATCAGTTCAATGTTGTTCAGACCCAACAGGCGGCGATCTGCGCCGTAAATCGCACCATAGCGCGGGCCGTTCACGTTCACGACCGGAGGCCCCTCGGACCCCAGTGTTTTCCAGACAACTCCGCCCCATCCGGCCTCGAACGCGCGGCGGACGTTGTATTCCTTGTCAGTGGGCGGAGCGGACGCCAGCCAGTACGGGTTGGGGCTTTCGATGCCCAGAAAGTTTGTCTTCAGATCGGCCATGGCTTCTCCCTTCCCGGCTCAGCCGGTTTTCTTGAATATCATTTCGGTCGGACGAATGCGCCCGGCCTTCAGGTTTTTGACGTAGTTCTGAAATTTCTCCGGCGCAGTCTCACCCATCATCAGGTGAATACCCAGCGGCGCAGGTCCGGTTTCAGCAATGCGCGCGAAGACTTCCTCGAAGAACTCCAGCGCGAATTGCGTACGGTCAGTTTCGGCAACCAACTCCAGACCAGCGGCATCTGCGGCATCTTTGTAGACCTGCGGCGCATGCACGAACGAGGTCTCAGCCACGGTGGACCAGGGCAACGGAAAGGACAGCGGTTCATCCGCGTCCCCGCCCATCACATCGAACAGGGCGAAGGTTCCACCCGTGGCCAACGCGCGAGAGACTTCGGCGAACAGACCAGCCTTATCTTCGATGTTCATGCCCACATGCATCATGACCGCAAGGTCAAACCCCGCATCCGGAACGGGCATGTCCAACGCGCTGCCGACATGAAAGCTGGCCTTGTCGGAATGCCCAACCAGATCGCTCAGCGCTGTGGCCGTTTCGACGAATTCCGGCGTAAGGTCGACCCCGGTCACTGTCGAGTCATAGCGATCCACGATGTACCGGGACGTGCCGCCTATGCCACATCCCACGTCCAGAACGCGCGTTGCATGGGTCGGCGACAGCTGCGCGAACAGGTTGTCCGTCGCCAGAACGCCGCCGGTGTGGAACTCATCCCCCGCCTTCAGATCGGCCACAGTGGCCGCGTCAGGGTCGATCCCACTGGCCTCAAGCGCCGCGCGAACGCGGTCGGTTAGCGCTCCGGTTGTACAGTGTTGGGCAACGGCTTGTTCGATCTGGGACATGGGAATACCTCAGCAGCGAAAGGAATGGGGTGAATACCCCACCCTATCACGAAACCAGCGTTGCGTGGATGTCCATCGCGGCATCGCGGCCCTCGGCCACTGCGGTCACGGTCAGGTCTTCGCCCCCCGCAGCACAGTCACCACCGGCCCAGACACCCGTCATCGAGGTTCGCCCGGCCCCGGTCACAGCGATCTTATTGCCGTCCAGTTGCAAACCGTCTGGCGCGCCGTCCAGATTTTGACCAATAGCCTTGAGCACCTGATCTGCAGGCAGGCGGATCATTTCCCCGGTGCCGGTCAGTTGCCCGTTCTGGCTGGTGGTATATTCCAACTCGATCTCGACTGCGGCCCCGTTTCCATGGATGGCCACAGGTTGCACATTGGTCATGATCTTAACGCCGTGCGACGATGCGAGGTCCTGTTCGTACCGGCTGGCCCCCATCGCATCGCGTCCTCGGCGATAGGCGATGGTGACATGTTCGGCACCCAGCAGTTTCGATTTCACCGCCGCGTCCACCGCGGTCATGCCACCGCCGATAACGACCACGTTGCGACCTACGGGCAGATCAACCAGATCAGAGGCCTGACGCACGTCCGAGATGAAATCCACTGCGAAGCGAACGCCATCTTTATCCGCGCCGTCGGCGCGCAGCGCGTTCACCCCGGCAAGACCGATGGACAGAAACACCGCGTCATAGTTTTCGACCAGCCCCTCCAGCGAGATCCCCTCGCCCAGAACCGAACCGGTCTCGATCGAGATGCCGCCGATTTCCAGCAGCCAATTTACTTCGGCCTGAGCGAAGTTGTTGGTCGATTTATAAGCGGCGATCCCATATTCGTTCAGACCGCCTGGCTTGGGCTTGCTCTCGTGGATCACCACGTCATGACCAAACATGGCCAACCGGTGCGCGCAGGCCAGACCTGCGGGACCTGCCCCGATCACGGCAACCGTTTTGCCCGTGGGCGTGGCGCGTTGAAACGGGTGAGACCCCGTAGCCATCACGCTGTCGGTCGCGTAACGCTGTAGGCGCCCGATCTCGACCGGCGCGCCCTCGGCGGTTTCGCGGACGCAAACTTCTTCGCACAGTGTCTCGGTGGGACAAACGCGGGCGCACATACCGCCCAGAATGTTCTGTGCCAGAATAGTCTCGCCTGCGGCCTCAGGTTGGCCGGCCTGGATCTGCCGCATGAACAGCGGAATATCGATGTCCGTGGGACAGGCCGTCACGCACGGCGCATCATAGCAAAAATAGCACCGATCAGCAGCCACGGCGGCCTCGTGCGGGGCCAGTGGCGGATGCAGATCCGTGAAATTCGAGGTCAGCTCATCGCTGGACAGCCGCCCGGAGACAATGCCGGAGGCAATCTGGCCCTGTGCCATCACTCTACTCCCTGTAGATATGTTTGTTATGACCTCAGCTTGCCACAAACAAATTTTTTATCAATTGGTAAAATTTGCCAAATGGTCAAAAAATGAAAAAACCGAGCCAATCGACCCGGTTTTCCTTTGAATCTGCCTGTTTTTGATGCAGCAGGTGGATCAGACCATCTGTGAAAGATGCCCGGTTTTCGTCCAAACCCGCGCGCCGGATGCACCTGCGGTGGCCGAAGACCGCGTGCCAGGCGGCAATCTGAGCCAATCCCAATTGGTGAATTCTTCGCCGGATTCTTGCAGCGATCCTTCGATCACAAACAGCTCCAACCCTTCTGTTGCGTCCAGCTCCAACACCTCGCCCGCTGTCAGGTTGAACACCCTAACCTCTTCGTGCGCGTCCTTGAACAGCTGGGCATTTCCCTTGCCATTGATCGACCGCCGCAGCTCGGTCCGGTCTGCGGGATCGAATTGATGCAGCTTCACCAAGATTGTCGCGCCCTCTTTCGCCGAAGGAGTGTGCGAGGAAGTGGGCGGATTACGCACGTAGCTGCCGACAGGGAAGTCCCCGGTCTCGTCCTGAAACACGCCGTCCAGCACCAGGTACTCTTCGCCCCCATCATGGGTATGCGGCGCAAAAGCACTGCCCGGAGCAAAACGCACGATGGTCGTTGCGCGCGCGACCTCGTTCCCGATGCGATCCAGCATCTTGCGCTCGACGCCGGCAGCGGGCGACGCAACCCAGTCGGTCTGGTCAAAATGAACCGCGACGCGTTTTGTGAAATCTGCGTTGATCTTCATTACCTCACTCCTGATCGGGGCCGTCTGCCTAACATGGGATTGCACAGACACATTTCAAATGGGCCTCTTACTTCGGGTTTTGACGGGCGGCTTTGAGTGCTGTACGTCAAGCACATCACCCGAGCAGCGCCGGACGACGGCATTCACAATAACTGAAAGTCACCGGATGCAGGCCAGCGCCCCGAAATTCAACATCGTCATCATCGGGCAAAACAACCGGCTGCAATACGAGGCTCTGCTGTTCGCGGCATCCTTGCGTCACAGCAGCCCGGATTTCGCAGGTCGCTTGTTCGTTGCGGTCCCTCAAGCCGGGCCGCGCTGGCCTCAGGATCCAAGCCTTCACGATGAGGATGCGCTAAAGGCCCTGCGCCAGTTGGATGCTGAAATCCTGCCTTTCGAGAACAATGTCTTTGGCCACAGCTATCCTTACGGCAACAAGATCGAGGCGCTGCAGGCCCTGCCCGAGGGTGAGCCTTTTGTGTTTTTCGACAGCGACACTCTGATCACCGGGGATTTGAATAGCGTGCCCTTCGACTTCGACCGACCCAGCGCGTCCCTGCGGGTCGAAGGCACTTGGCCCAAGCCGACCCTGTATGGTCCCGGACTGCACGGAATCTGGGAAGCGCTGTATCGCAAATTCGGGCTGGATTTCGAAAGCTCTCAGGACACAAGCCAGCCGGTCGATTACTGGCGGCGCTATTTGTACTTCAACGCCGGATTTTTCTTTTACTCTTGCCCGCGCAAGTTCGGAGAGCGTTTTCTGAACTACGCCCGCACTATTCGGGATGACGATATCCCTGAGCTTGCTGGCCAGAACCTTGATCCCTGGCTGGATCAGGCGGCATTGCCGCTGGTGATCCATTCGTTTGGCGGCGGACGGGATGCCTTGCCTTCGGGCCTGCTGGACGGTTCGGTCAGCTGTCACTATCGCCTTTTCCCCCTGCTCTATGCGCGCGAAAGCGACCATGTCGTCGAGGTGCTGGAAACCGTGGCCGCTCCGAACCGGGTCAAGAAAGTGCTTAAGGCATACGACCCGATCAAGAAGCTGGTGCTGCAGCGCAAGGGCCACAAGATCCGAGAGATGTTCGATCGCGACAACTTGCCAAAACGCGAGCAGGTCATTCGCAATCAGATCCGTAACAAGGGCCTGTGGATGCGCTGACAGGATTGTTGTGCACGCGTCCTCAATCGCCTAGAGATTCTGCAACACACATTCCAACAGGAGATTTCCACGATGTCTGACGGCCCAACTTACGGTTTTGACACGCTTCAAATTCATGCGGGCGCGCGCCCCGATCCCGCGACTGGCGCCCGTCAGACACCAATCTATCAGACCACGGCTTATGTGTTCCGCGATGCTGATCACGCGGCAGCGTTGTTCAACCTGCAAGAGGTCGGCTTTATCTATTCCCGCCTGACAAACCCTACCGTGGCCGTTCTGCAAGAACGCGTTGCCACGCTGGAAGGTGGTGTTGGGGCGGTCTGCTGCTCGTCCGGTCACGCGGCGCAAATCATGGCGCTGTTCCCGCTGATGGGTCCGGGCTGCAATGTCGTCGCATCGACCCGCCTGTACGGCGGCACGGTCACGCAGTTCAGCCAGACCATTAAGCGGTTCGGCTGGTCGGCCAAATTCGTCGACACCGACGATCTGGACGCGGTGAAAGACGCCATCGACGAAAACACCCGCGCGGTGTTCTGTGAATCGATTGCCAACCCGGGCGGCTATGTCACAGATATCCGCGCGCTGGCGGATGTCGCGGACGCGGCAGGTATTCCGCTGATCGTCGACAACACCTCGGCCACGCCCTACCTGTGCCGCCCTATCGAACACGGCGCAACGCTGGTCGTGCATTCGACCACCAAATACCTGACCGGCAACGGCACCGTTACCGGCGGATGCATCGTGGATTCGGGCAAGTTCGACTGGTCGGCGAATGACAAGTTCCCATCTCTCAGCGAACCGGAGCAAGCCTATCACGGCCTGAAGTTCCATGAGACGTTTGGCCCGCTGGCCTTCACCTTCCACGGCATCGCCATAGGTCTGCGCGATCTGGGTATGACGATGAACCCGCAAGCTGCGCACTATACGCTGATGGGGATTGAGACCCTGTCCTTGCGGATGGAACGCCACGTTGAAAACGCGCAGAAGATCGCATCATGGCTCGAAGCGGATGATCGCGTGGAGTACGTCACCTATGCTGGCCTGCCCTCCTCGCCCTATCACGACCGGGTCAAGGCGCATTACAAGAAAGGTGCCGGAGCCTTGTTCACCTTTGCGGTCAAGGGCGGGTATGACGCCTGCGTCAAGCTGGTGAATGCGCTTGAGATTTTCAGCCACGTGGCAAACCTGGGTGATGCGCGGTCGCTGATTATCCACTCGGCATCGACCACGCACCGCCAACTGACGCCGGAACAGCAAGAAGCGGCAGGTGCCGGTCCGGGTGTGGTGCGGGTTTCGATCGGGATCGAAGACGCCGACGACCTGATCGCCGATCTGGATCAAGCTCTGGCAAAAGCCACGGCCTAAATCATGAGCAGCCACGACACCAACGACCTTGGTCAACCCATCGGATTACCGGTCACGGACGAGTTTCCTCGTCCGACTCCACCTTACACACCGATGGAAGGCCGTTATTGCTCTGTCGTGCCGCTGGACGTCAACCGGCATGCGCCCGGATTGTTCCGGGCGTTTGCCAACGATACGGATGGCCACAACTGGACCTACCTACCTTATGGACCCTTCGACAATGAACGTGGGTTCGAGGATTGGGCGCGCGCGACCTGCATGGATGCAGACCCAATGTTTCACACGGTTTTGGACAGCTCGGACACACCCGTCGGCATGGCCTCGTATCTACGGATCAAACCTGCGGCAGGCGCGATCGAGGTCGGGCACATCCATTTCTCGCCACTGTTGCAGCGGAAACCGCAATCGACCGAAACGATGTACCTGATGATGCGACGCGTTTTTGACGAACTGGGTTACCGCCGGTACGAATGGAAATGCGACGCGTTGAACGGACCGTCCCGTCAAGCGGCCGAGCGACTTGGCTTTACCTTCGAAGGCGTGTTCAGGCAGGCCACCCACTACAAAGGCCGGAATCGCGATACGGCGTGGTACTCGATTATCGACAGCGAATGGCCACGCATCCGTAGTGCTTTTGAAACATGGCTCGCGTCCGAGAACTTTGATGAGACGGGCCAGCAGAGGCAGCCTCTGATGGCCCGCGCTAAAGTCTGATCTCACTCAGAAATTTCGAACTCCATCGTCACCGTAACCGAGACCGAGATTTCGCCGCCCGCGACAGGCACACCACCCGCATCGGCCATGTTAAACTCGCGCATCATCGCGACCGGGCGGGCACCACCGACCTGTTCACTGATCTCTTGCACCGGGCCAAGCGTCACATTTGCGGCCTGCGCAAGCTGTTCCGCCTTGGCGGTCGCTTCGGCCACGGCATTGGCGCGCGCTTGGGCTTCAAGAGGTTTGGGATCCTGAACCCCAAAGCTCAGACCGCCGAAGTCGTTGGCGCCGTCCTGAATCACGGCGTCCATAATTGTGCCCAACTGCGACAGGTCGCGGACACGAACAAACACCCGGTTCGACGCGACAAAGCCTGAGATTTCAGGCCGCTCCCCGCTGCTGCTGTTGCGATTATTCCAGACCGGCGACAATGACACATCGCGGGTCTGCACGTCCCGCGCATCGATACCAAGCTCTTGCAGGCGGCTGAGCGCCTGCGCCACCGCATCCGAGGTCGCCTGCATGGCGTTCGATGCCTGTGCGTCCTCATTGGTGACGCCAAGCGTTATGGTGGCCATGTCGGGTACAGATTGCACGGTTCCCGCAGCGTCAACAGTGATGCGACGTTCTTCCGCATGGGCCAGGCCCGCCGCTGAAATCGACAGAGCTGCGGCTAGAAAAGCGATTTTATTCAAGGTCTTCCCTCCGATATGCTTTCCCACAACATGGGGTGGCAAGGGTCTGCCGAACAAGGGGAAAGCCCGGCTTTTTCTTTCCCTCGGCGGGATCCTGCTTTAATGTCACTCTGCGGGCGATCCGTCGTTTGCACCGATGATGATAACTATGGTTTTTCCGGATTATGAAACCTGCCTTTGCGCTGTCTTTTTCTTCGACCGGAATATCCCTGCACCACCACGCGGATGGCGACTGGTTCTGCATTGGCGAGGTCGCGCTGGATGCGCCTGACCTGAACGCACAGATTATTGCCCTGCGTGAAAAAGGCTTTGCGCTGGAAAACGACCTGAATTGCAAGCTGGTTATCCCAGCCGATCAGGTGCGGTTCCTGTCCGTTCCCACCGAAGGACTAAACACTGAGGATAGCGCGGATAAGGCGCGGGCCGAATTGGCCGACGCCACGCCCTATGAACTGGAAGAGCTGGCTTTTGTCACCGAAACCGACGGCACGACGACCTACGTCGCCGCTGTTGCCCGGCAGACTCTCGAGGAAGCACGCGTGTTTGCGGCAGAGCATGGATTTGTTCCTGTCCAATTCACCACCAAAACCGAGGATCAGGCTTACCCGTCCGAACCTGTTTTCGAACTAGACGCCCCATCCGAACCGCCATCAACCGAAGGCCTCGACGAACAGGATACCGGCCCTGCCGTTCATGCGATCGCAGATACGGAGACCCCGACAGAATTCCGATCGGCCCCGGCAACCGGTGCGGCTGACACCGCAACCGGTGCCACGGCCCTAAAGCGCTATGCAATTCCAGCGGCCGCTGCCGCCATAGCCTGCATCGGCCTGATCACATGGTCGATGTCGGGCTCTGACACACCCGCCACCCCAGAGGCGGTGGCAGTTGTGGACCCTGAGCCTGAACCAGCCTCCGAAACTCAAGTCGTCGCAGCACCTGAGATTGAGGAAACCCCGGAACCCGAAGTCGTAGCAGTGCCGGGGCCCGAAGAGCCCTCGCAAACCCAAGTGGTTGAAGAGCCCGAGACCAGCGAGGCGCCCGAGATCGCTGCGCTCTCACCTGCCGAGACTGAACAGCCCCTACCCGAAGAAAGCCCGGACATCAGTGCCACCGATGCCGCGATCCTTGAGGCTTTGAACATTGCCCCAACAGCAGTTGAACCGGTAGAGGGCGCGCCCGAGGCCACGGATGTTCCCGCGCAAGCAAGCGTAGAAATCACCGTCCCAGGACCCCTGCCCGATCCCATCCTGCCCCCAGAGGATGAGTTGTACCTGGCGTCCTTGGATCGCACTGATTTGTCGCAGGATGCTGTCGCACTGCCTCCGGTCGCCAGCTTTGAAACAGACCTGCCGTTTGAGCAGATCGCGCAACCCGCTGAGGCCGGAGTTCAGTTCGAACTGGATGAGCGCGGTCTGGTCACCCCCACGGCGGAAGGGACATTGAATCCGGAAGGCGTGGTCGTTTACTTAGGCCGCCCGTCCAAGGTGCCCCCGGCGGTTCCTGTACGGTTCGAACAGGAACCGATCGAAGAGGATCCTGTGGACCGTTTGGCGCAATACCGGCCCAAGCCTCGTCCCGCGAACTTGTTGGAAAGCTTCGAACGCAGCCAACTTGGCGGACGTACACGTGCCGAACTGGCGGTCGTTCGGCCCAAGCTGCGACCTGAGTCGTTGCAAAGCAGCCCCGAGGTGGATGAAACACCAACCGCATTGGCCGTTGTCCGTGTCCCGCGCCCGAAACCTCGGCCTGCGGGGCTAAGGCAGCCCGCACCAACCACTACCGCCAATCTCGGGTCGACGGCGGCCGTAAACCAAAGCTCGGACGAAGCGGGCTCATTCCAGGCAAAAGCGGTTTCGCCCAAGATTCCTTCGACCGCGTCTGTCGCTCGACAGGCGACCATCGACAGGGCGCTCAACCTGCGCAAGCTGAACCTGATCGGGGTTTACGGCACCCCTGCCAACCGACGGGCCTTGGTCCGGTTGCCCAGCGGCCGGTACAAAAAGCTGAAAGTGGGCGACAGGCTGGACGGTGGCAGCGTGATCGCCATTGGTGACAGCGAGTTGCGGTACCAAAAGCGCGGCAAGAACGTGATCTTGAAGATGCCCAGAGGCTAAGAAAAAAGGCGGCCACGGGGATACCCGCGACCGTCTTTGGGTTTAATGCAAAGCCTTAAGCCGCTGAAATTTCGCCGCTTTCGATCTGCTCGCGCTCGATGGATTCGAACAAGGCCTGAAAGTTCCCTTCGCCGAATCCGTCATCGCCCTTGCGTTGGATGAACTCGAAAAAGATCGGGCCGATCACAGTTTTCGAGAAGATCTGCAGCAGGATCCGGGTCTCGCCGCCGTCCAGAACACCTTCGCCGTCGATCAGGATGCCGTGTTTCATCATCCGGTCCAAAGGCTCTTCATGGTCCGCAACGCGATCTCGGGACATTTCATAATAGGACTGGTTCGGACCCGGCATGAACTTAAGGCCCTTATCGGCAATCGCGTCGGTCGAGGCGTAGATGTCTTCGCTGCCTACCGCGATGTGCTGGATGCCTTCACCCTTGTACTTTTTAAGATACGAGACGATCTGCCCGGTCTCACCGCGATCTTCGTTGATCGGAATGCGGATACGACCGCAAGGCGAAGTCAGCGCGCGGCTATAAAGGCCGGTGAACTTGCCCTGAATGTCAAAGAAGCGGATTTCGCGGAAGTTGAACAGGTCGCCATAGAATTTGAACCACTTGTCCATGTTGCCCTTGTAGACATTGTGGGTCAGGTGATCGAGATAATAGAACCCGTCACCACGCGGCTTGGACTGTTCGGTCCAGGTGAACTCCTGATTGTAAGGCGATGTATCATAATACTGATCGATGAAGTAGATCAGCGAACCGCCAATACCCTTGATTGCCGGGACATCCATAGTCTTGTCCGCCGCATCATAGGGTTCGGCCCCTTTGGACACCGCATGCTCATAGGCTTTCTGAGCGTCCACAACACGCCACCCCATAGCAGGCGCACACGGACCATGCTCGGCCACGAACTTGGCAGCATAGCTCTCGGGGTCCGCGTTCAGGATGTAGGTCACATCGCCCTGTTGCCACAACTCGACCAAGGGTTTGTCCTTGTGATGGCCGACGAGTTCGAAACCCATTTTGGCAAACAGATCGCGTAGCTCCTGGGGTTCCGGGTGGGCGAACTCGACAAATTCGAACCCATCGGTACCGGCTGGATTTTCGGGGCTGATGACAGATTTCGGGGCGTTGTGCGGGAATGGACCCATGGCGCGTCTCCGTAAAAACAGGAATTTCTTTGCTGATTCCAAAATACGCCTTAACCAGTGCTGTTTCTGCGCATTGTTTTCGTGTAAACTATGCTCACACGCGCAAATCACGCATGCTTTAGGGATTTTTCAAGGAAACTCCGCATATGCTGGATTCCACTGACACGCGGCTGTTGTCGGCCTTGCAAAAAGACGCACACCTGACCGCGCACCAATTGGGCGAGATGTTGAACCTGTCCCCAAGTCAGGCCGGGCGGCGGCGTCAGCGGCTTGAGGCCGAAGGGTTTATCACCGGCTATGCCGCGCGACTGGATCCGCTAAAGCTGGGCCTGCAGGTACAAGGCTTCATTCAGGTTCACCTGGGCACTCACGGGCCCGAACAGTCCGAAAGCTTTGCGCGCATGGTCGACACCCGCCCCGAGATCACCAGCGCCTGGACGATGACCGGAGAGGCAGATTACCTGCTGCATGTCTATTGCGACGATCTTTCCGCCCTCAATCGCTTGCTTCACCAGGTGATACTGCCGCATCCTGCAGTGGCCCGGGTCCAAAGCCAGATTGTGATGGACCAACTCAAACGCGACGCGCCCCTCCCCACCTGAGCGCACCGAAAGGACAAACATGGACGATTTCCTTTACCAGGCTTCGATCTATCTGGCTGCCGCCGTGATCGCTGTGCCCTTATCGGCGCGTCTGGGCTTGGGGTCGGTACTGGGCTATTTGGCCGCCGGTATCATCATTGGCCCTGTGTTTGGTTTGGTCGGGGCAGAAACCGAAAGCCTGCAGCATGTAGCCGAGTTTGGCGTGGTCATGATGCTGTTCCTGATCGGGCTTGAGCTTGAGCCGCGCGCCCTTTGGGATATGCGGGACCGGCTTTTGGGATTGGGCGGCTTGCAGGTGCTTCTATCCACTGCGGTCATCGCCGCGGTCGCCATATACGCAAATCACCCCTGGTCGGTCGCCTTGGCGGTCGGATTGACCCTGTCACTGTCTTCGACCGCGATTGTGTTGCAGACCCTTTCGGAAAAGGGGCTGATGCAGACAAATGGCGGCAGGGCCACGTTCTCGGTTCTGTTAACGCAGGACATCGCTGTCATTCCCATTCTGGCACTGCTGCCCTTGCTGGCGCTGCCCGCCATCCCTCATATCGAAAGCGATGGCTCTATCGATCGCGGCACCGATGCGGCCCATCACGACGCCGCACATCACAGTCTGTCACTGGTCGAGGGTCTGCCCGGCTGGGCCGTAACACTGGTTACCATTGGCGCAATAGCCTTTGTCATTCTGGCCGGCATCTATCTGACGCGCCCGCTGTTCCGGTTCATCCACGCCACCCGTCTGCGCGAGATGTATACCGCGCTGGCGCTGATGATCGTTGTAGGTATTTCCTTCCTGATGACCCTTGTGGGCCTGTCCCCGGCCTTGGGCGCGTTTCTTGCGGGTGTTGTTCTGGCCAGCTCGGAATTCCGGCACGAGATGGAAAGCGATCTTGAGCCATTCAAGGGCCTGTTTCTTGGCCTGTTCTTCATCACGGTCGGTGCCGGGATAGATGTTGGATACTTCTTCAACGACCCGCTTGATCTGATTGGCCTGGCGCTTTTGGTGATCCTGGCCAAAGGGATCATCCTGTTTCTGGTCGGTCGCGCCTTCAAGCTGCGCGGGCGCGACCACTGGCTGTTCACGTTGGGGCTGGCACAAGCCGGTGAGTTCGGTTTTGTCCTGCTAGCCTTTTCCACGCAGCAGAACGTCATCCCGCCCGATCTTTCACAGAAACTGTTGATGATCATCGCGCTGACCATGCTAATCACGCCGCTTCTGTTCATCATCTATGATCTGCTCTCGCGTCGCATGGGCGACGGCGCCCCGCAGGCCGAACCAGATGAGATCGACGAAAAAGGCCCTGTCATCATCGCCGGCATCGGGCGCTTCGGTCAGATCGTGAACCGTCTGGTGCGCGCCAGCGGGTTCAAGACCGTGGTGCTGGATCACGATATCGACACGATCCAACTGATGCGCCGTTTCGGGGTCAAAGGCTTTTTAGGGGATCCAACGCGCCCGGAACTGCTGCGGGCAGCCGGGATCGAAAAAGCGTCTGTCCTGGTTGCGGCAATGGATGACCCCAAACAGGTCACGCGTCTGGTCGGCTATGCCCGCCGCCAGCGCCCGGATTTGCATATCGTGGCCCGCGCACGTGACCGGACCCACGTGTACGAGCTCTACCAAGCCGGAGCTGATGACATCGTCCGGGAGATGTTTGACGGGTCACTTCGTGCGGGTCGGTATGTGCTGGAGAACATTGGCCTCAGCGAATACGAAGCCGCGCAGGCCGAGCAAACCTTCTACCACCATGACCGAACAGCTGTCCGCGATCTGGCCGAGCTGTGGATTCCCGGAATGCCGACCGCTGAAAACAAGAAATACATCGAACGGGCGCAGGCGCTTGAAAAAGACCTCGAGACCGAGTTGTTGGAGCTGGCAGAGAAACACGCCAAGAAATCGGCCTGACCTTAAACGGTCAGGCCTTGACCGTTTAGCCGTCTGACACGCCAGCTTCGGCAAAGGTTGCCATGCCGGAATGGCAGGCCACCGCGCTTTTTAGGATATTGATCGCCAGCGCGCCGCCCGAACCTTCGCCCAGACGCAACCCAAGGCTCAGCAGCGGCTCTTTGCCAAGCTTGGCCAACACTGCCCCATGCGCGCCTTCGGCGCTTTGGTGACCGGCCACGGCATGGTCCAAGGCACCTTTTGACACATCCGCCAAACAGGCCGCAGCTGCCGAGCAGATAAAGCCGTCCAGAATGACCGGAATGCGCAGGGTACGCGCTGCAGCAATGGCCCCGGCCATGGCCGCGATCTCGCGCCCTCCCAGACGGCGCAGGATTTCCAAGCCATCGCCTGATCCGACATGCTGCGCCACCCCTTCGGCTACGACGCGCGTCTTGTTGACCAACCCGGCATCATCTACGCCGGTGCCCCGCCCTGTCCATTCGGCCGCCTCGCCGCCGAACAAGGCACAGGCGATCGCCGCTGCCGGGGTTGTGTTTCCAATCCCCATTTCACCCACGACCAGCAGGTCAGCCTTGGGATCAACGGCGTTCCAGCCAACGCGCAGCGCCGAAAGCAGCTCATCCTCGGTCATGGCGGGACCCGCAGTGAAATCCGCTGTCGGCCGGTCCAATTCCAGCGCATGCACATCCATGGTCGCGCCTGCGGCCTTGGCCAATTGGTTGATGGCCGCGCCGCCGTGCTCAAAGTTCATGACCATCTGAACAGTCACTTCGGGCGGAAAGGCCGAAACGCCCTGCGCTGTAACTCCATGGTTTCCGGCAAATACGATAACCTGGGGGGCCGCGATCTGCGGCCGTGCGTCCCCACGCCAACCCGCATACCAAATCGCGAGGTCTTCAAGCCGACCCAAAGCGCCGGGGGGTTTGGTCAGTTGGCCGTTGCGATCGGCGGCACCTTGCAGTGCGTCACCATCCGGCGCCGGAGCATTCGTCAGGGCCTCGCGAAGGGTGTTCAGGTCATTTAGTTCGGGCAGCATCCAAAGCCTCGTTGCATCAGAGTGGTCCTGTGTGTTTAACCGAAGCGTCCGATCCAACAAGACCCGGAAAGGCGCGGGAGTGAACAAAAACGACAACAAACCCTTTTCTCGGTGGGATTTGCCGCTGTCGCTGGTGCTGTTGACGCGATTGCCGATACCGCGCCTGCCCGATCACGTCTTCGAAAGACAGGCAAATGCGGCCTGGGCCTTCCCTCTGGTCGGGCTAGCCGTTGGTCTGCTGGCCTGTGGGTTTGGCTGGGTCGCCACCGCTTCTGCATTGCCATCGCTGGCCAGTGCGGTGATAGTGGTTGCAGTCCTGATCATGACGACGGGCGCAATGCACGAAGACGGGCTGGCGGACACGGTCGATGGGTTTTGGGGTGGCTTTACCCGGGAACGACGGCTGGAAATCATGAAAGACAGCCATATCGGTGCCTATGGCGTTCTAACGCTGATCCTGACCCAGTTGCTACGCGTCACCTTGATCGCGGCGCTTCTATCGGCAGACCAATTCCTTGGCATTCTGGCCGCTTGTGTCGTGTCACGCGCATTCATGCCCGTTCTCATGAGCGCTTTGCCCAATGCCAGAAACAGTGGACTCAGCCATTCTGTTGGCGACCCTAAGACAGCCACAGCGGCGATTGGTTTGGGCCTTGCGGTCGCTTTGTCCCTGCTTTTGATCGGATCCGCCGCACTGACCCCTACTGTGGTCGCCGCGCTGAGTGTCACTGGGCTGGCCCTGATCGCCAAAGCCAAGATCAATGGTCAAACGGGCGACGTACTGGGGGCATCACAGCAATTGGCAGAACTGGCGTTTCTGATGACGCTCGCAGCGGCGGTTTAACTCGTTCCGCCGGTTTCGATCCTCAGTGTATCTCCGCAGTGTTTGCAGTGAACGGCATCCGGGTCATGCCTATAGAGCCCACAGTTCGAGCACTTGTGGCGTACTTTCTGAGGCATGAAGATCGCCTGCGCCAGCCGCACGAACAGCGCCACCCCAACGATCATGATGAACACCGAGAACAACTTGCCCCCCGGCGTGGCCAGCGTGATATCCCCGAACCCCGTTGTGGTTAGCGTCGCCATGGTGAAATAGAGGGCATCGATATACGCGTGTGGGCTGTTTTCAGGAATGAAAAACACCAATACGGCGGTCGATGTGGCGAAGACAAAAACCAACAGATTGATTGCTGCGATTACCGCGTCTTCATGCGTCCGAAAAAAGTGACTGTCGCGCCGCAAGTCTCTGAGCAAATGGTAAGAATGGATCAAGCGCAATGCGCGCAAAATTCGCAGGAACGCCAGGTTCCAGGGCAGGAACAGATCGACCACCAGAGAGACGATGACGATTATATCCGCAAGCGTGTAAATCTGACGCAAAAGTTTCCAACGGTCTTTCGCAATCCACAGCCGGGCTGAAAAATCCAGCACGATGAAGAAGCCGATGATCAGGCTGGCGACGGTAAACGCCGGGCCGTGTGCTCCGTTTGCGGTCGAGACAAAGAAGATGATCGTGATCGCGTCAAACAGGATCAGCAGATAGCGGAACCAAACCGAAATCGGGTCGTGTCCGATATACAGATACTTTACGGTTTGCTTTATGTTCGCCATCTACATGCCTCTTGCTATTGGGAAATTAGCCGCAAAGAGGTCATTCACCAAGCCCATGCAAATGAAAAAGCCGCCCCCTTGCGGGAGCGGCTCCTAAACTGGACTGTGTTCAGATCAGGCTGCGGCTGCGCGCGAGGTCAGAACCTCATCAACCTGCTTGGCGGCGGACACCTCGCCCGCTCCAGACACGGCAGCAACCTCGCGGGTCAGGCGTTCCAGCGCAGCTTCGTACAGCTGACGCTCGGAGTAGCTTTGCTCGCGCTGATCATCGGTGCGGTGCAGGTCGCGCACAACTTCGGCGATCGAGATCAGGTCACCCGAGTTGATCTTTTGCTCATATTCCTGAGCACGACGCGACCACATGGCACGTTTCACCTTGGCTTTACCCTTCAGCGTCTTCATTGCCTGACTGATAACGTCGGGCGAGCTGAGCGACCGCAGACCGGATTCGGTGACTTTGTTGGTCGGCACACGCAGGGTCATCTTGTCTTTTTCAAAGGAAATGACGAACAGCTCGAGCGAGTATCCCGCGACTTCCTGCTCTTCGATCGAGATGATCTGGCCCACACCATGGGCGGGATAGACAACGTAATCGTTCGGGCGGAATTCAAGCTTTTTCGACTTAGACATACAGGTTCATCCTTGGTTATCGAGCGAGGCACAGACAACAAAACGACCCACCCCGCGCCACGCTACGGCCCGGTCAGGCGATACGATTGTCAAAAATTCAGAACTCCAAAGCGTGCATACTTACGGAGTCATCCCCATCTCATTCATCATTCAGCTATCAAGTATATCACAAAATTGCGACGCCCGAAAGGCTTGCACCCCGCCGAACCGGGAAACCTGTATTTTTTCAGACAGATACAGCATATGCGAGCGATTAAACCGACAGGTTCAATACGCGAATCGCTTAGCCACCTTCACCGGGGGCTTCTGAGAAATACTTCTCCATCTTGCCCTCTTCGCCATCGCGTTCTTCGGCCTCGGGCAGTGGGTCTTTCTTGGTCACGATCACCGGCCAGAGTTCCGAGTATTTGCGGTTGAACTCAACCCATGGCTCCATTCCAGGCTCGGTGTCGGGACGGATGGCGTCCGCTGGGCATTCAGGTTCACATACGCCGCAATCGATGCATTCGTCGGGGTGAATGACCAGAGTGTTTTCACCTTCGTAAAAACAGTCCACCGGGCACACTTCGACGCAGTCGGTAAATTTGCAGCCAATGCAGTTCTCGGTGACGACATAGGTCATTGTTGGATTCCCATTCTCGGTTTGGGCGTTTAGCTAATTCAGTCTGGCCTTCTCTTCAAGATAGGATCAACCATCCTGAGAGCGAGAAAGATCAAGTGCGCGCCGATCTTTCTTAGTTGGACGACCTTTTCCCTCGAATCCCGGATTCTTGGGAGGCTTGTCCTTCTTTTCCGTCCAATCCGCGAATAGCGTTTGAGCTTCGGTCGCCGGACCGCGCCGTTCCCCCAGTGCTTCGACCCGCACAACGCGTACAAGCCGCCCCTGAGGGAAGGTCAGAACGTCACCGGGCCCCACGGCCTGAGCCGGTTTCAGAACCCGGTTTCCGTTCAAACGCACATTGCCGCCGCTGACCTGCTTGGCGGCGAGGCTACGGGTCTTGAAGAACCGCGCCTGCCACAACCACTTGTCGATCCGCAGCTTGGCGTCAGCCATGCGCGATCAGTTGCCGTCTTTCAAACCCATCAGCGCTGCTGCAAACGGGTTATCGGGATCGATCGCCTTTTCTTTGCGGGGCGGGCGCGAAGAGAAGCTCTTGGCGCCTTGCGGTTTACCGCCCTTCTTGCCCTGCGGCTTGCCGCGGCCGTCCTGCGGCTTGCCACGCGGTTTGCCCTTGCCCGGACCTTGTTCGCGTCGTGGGCCACGGTTTTGTTGGCGTTGGCGGCCCCAAGTAAAGGTATAGAAAACCTCGATCTCGGGTTCTTCCGGTGCCGCATCTGCCGCAGGGGCCTCTGCTGCCGCATCGGTGCTGTCGGTGGCCTCGGCTGACGCCTCGGCGGGTGCTGAGACCTCTTGCGCGGCGTCATCCGATGCCGGTGCGCCTTCGGCGGCAGGTTGTTCCACCGCTTCTGCCTCTGCAACTGGCTGTTCAACTGGAGCCGGTTTGACTTTTTCCCGCTCGCCGCGCTCGGCCTTGTAGCCCAGGCCCTGCATCAGGTCTGCGAACTGGTCCAGCGTCATACCGGTGATAGACAGCATGTCCGGTTTGGCTTCGAAACCACCCCGGCTGTCCTCGGCGCGCAGCATGTCGGCTAGACGCTCCAACATATCGATACGGATCGAACGCTCGCCCGCATCGCGGTAGCCGCACATGGTGTCATAGCCTTGCGGTGCGTCCTTGGCGACGGGCACGGTGACCAGACCCGGAGGCGGTGCTTCGGGGAATTCCTGCAGACCTTGCGCCAGAGCCCAAAGAACCAAACGCAGACGCGTTGGGGCGGGTTTCAGCAGCAGCGGCATGAATATGGTGAATTGGCCGAACCGGATGCCGTGCTTGCGCAATGCGCCACGGGCGTCCTGATCCAGATCTTTAACCTCTTGCGCAACGCCCGCGCGAGGCAAAACCCCCAGCGCTTCGACCATGCGGAAGGCAAAGCCCTTGGCCAGCCCCGACAGCTCTTCGTCTCGGGACAGGTTCAGCAGCGGTTCGAACAGCGCGGCGACCTTGCGGTCGATAAAGTGCTGCAGACGGCGCTGAACTTTCTGTTCGACATCCGGTCCTGCGGCCTCATCCACAAAAACCTCGACCATGGGTTTGAGAGGCTCTGCCCCGGCAACTAACTTGCCGACGGCATACTCGCCCCACATCAAACCACCCTGATCCGTGAAATCAATTTCGGTATCGGGCGCATTGTAGAAGCGGTCTGCACGCAGATGGAATTGCGGTGCGAGTGCTTGCAGGGACGCCGATTTGAGCGCTTTCGCCTCGGTGCCTTGCGCGGCTTTGTCCGGGATAAACCGGAACCCTTCCAGACGACCGACGAATTCGCCTTCGACGGTCACTTCACCCTTGTCATTTACTTCGGCCAAAAGGGCCTCCTTCTGTTTGAGCCGGCGCAACAACACTGACGTGCGCCGGTCCACAAATCTCTGAGTCAAACGTTCGTGAAGAGCGTCTGACAGTCTGTCTTCTACAGTGCGCGTTTCCGCGCGCCAATGCGATTCGTCACGGACCCAGCCGTTTCGTTGCGCAACATATGTCCACGTGCGAATATATGCCAACCTTTTGGACAGTGCATCAATATCCCCGTCGACCTTGTCGATTCGACGGATCTGCCGCGCCATGAAGTCATCGGGGATCGAGCCCCGCTCATGCAGGTGTCCATAGATCACCTCAAGCAGGCTTGCGTGTTCAGCGTGGCTGATGCCGCGAAAGTCCGGGATTCGGCACACATCCCACAGCAAACGGACGGATTGGCCGTCGCTGGCTCGGGCCATGACCTCGGTCACTTGCGACAGCGATTTCAACGCGTTCAGGTCATCCGCAGGGCGCGCCTTGATCAGATGTTCGCTGCTTGGGCTGACTTCCAGAGAGTCGATCAGCGCCTCAATCGAACCGAGGCGAAGGGCGGCATTCCGCCAGTTCAGCTTTTTCATCGGCGTGAACCGGCTGTCCATGATCGCCTGCGCGACGCCTTCGTCCAAAGGCGGGGCCTCTCCGGTCACACCAAAAGTGCCATCCGACATACCGCGCCCTGCCCGACCGGCAATCTGGGCCAGTTCATTCGGGGCAAGCGCGCGCATCCGACGACCATCGAACTTGGTCAGCGACGAAAACGCGACATGGTTCACGTCCAGATTCAGACCCATCCCGATAGCATCTGTGGCGACCAAATAGTCGACCTCACCATTCTGATAGAGGTCCACCTGAGCGTTCCGCGTACGCGGGCTGAGCGCGCCCATAACAACCGCTGCTCCACCTTTCTGGCGGCGCAGCAATTCCGCAATGGCATAGACATTGTCCACCGAGAACCCGACGATGGCACTGCGCGCTGGCATGCGGCTGATCTTTTTTGAGCCCGCATAGACCAGTTGGGACATGCGTTCACGCCGGACAAACTGCGCTTCGGGGACAAGCGCCACGATTGGGCTGCGCATCGTGTCAGAACCCAGGAACAACGTCTCGTTGGTTCCCCGCGCCCGCAGTAGACGATCGGTGAACACGTGGCCCCGTTCGGGATCCGCGCAAAGCTGAATTTCGTCGATGGCCACGAAATCCGCGCCCATACCTTCGGGCATCGCTTCGACAGTGCAGACCCAATACTGGGCGCGTGGCGGCACGATCCGTTCTTCGCCCGTTACCAGCGCTACAACCGACGGCCCTCGGATCGCGACGATCTTGTCATAAACCTCGCGCGCCAGCAGACGCAGTGGCAGACCGATCACACCCGTTCGGTGACCTAGCATCCGCTCAATCGCGTAATGAGTTTTACCTGTGTTGGTCGGGCCAAGTACGGCCACGATTCGGGATGACCCGCTCACCTTTGCCCCCTGCCCCGGTTTTTCAGAGGGCCGAGCCCTCGACCCGAGGCTTCAGTCGATTCACGGCATTGGTTACTTCTTCGTGGTGGGGATGTATAGCCAAAGCGCGTTCATAAGCTTGCAGTGCCTTGTCGGGCTGATCGATGATCTCAAAAATCAGCCCCAATCCGTAGATCGCCTCGTAATTGTTCGGGTTCAGCGTCAGCGCATGCTCAAGATCAGCGGCGGCCATACCAAAGCGATCCATCCCGAAAAAGGCCGAGGCGCGCACGTGCCAGCCTTCGGCAAACTGCGGTGCATGGTCTGTCAGCGCCGTCAGGTGTTCGATTGCAGCCCGCGTGTCGCCATCATCCAGCGCCTCGCGCCCGCGTTCCAACAACAGATCAGCCGAAGCCGAACCCGACTGCGCCCACAAGGCCTTGAGCTGGCGGTCTATGTTGACCGCCTGTTCGGGGGTTGCCTGCGACAATTGCTGCAATAGCTCTGTTTCATCCCTTGAATCCGCTGTCTGAGCAGACAAAGGCAGGGAAAACGTGACTAGAAGCGCTGTTGCCGCAACGATACCTTTGAGATTGGTGCTTGCAATGCTCATAACAACGTTCAGTGTAGCGCAGCGCCCGTGGATGTCCATTCCCGGCGCACAAAACATAGTGAGGAGAATCATGAGCGACACTCTGGAAAAAGCCGCAGCCGCATTGAACGAAAAACTGTCGGGTGGCGATTTTAGCGCGTCGGCAAAATTTGCCATTGCCGATCTGGGCTCGATCGTTCTGGACGCCAGCGGTGCCCGCGTCAGCGACGAAGACGCGGACGTCACCATGAGCGCGGATGCAGACACGTTCGAACAAATCCTCAGCGGTGAGTTGAACCCCACCGGTGCGTTCATGTCGGGCAAACTGACCGTGGACGGCGACATGGGCGTCGCCATGCAACTGGCATCGGCGTTGGCTTGATGGATCTGTCGCCGGCCCCTTTCTTTGCAGACATGGCCGGCGTGCCCGCCGGTGGTAAGGCCCATTGGCTGAACACGGCGGACAACACACGCATTCGGGTCGGCCACTGGCTGCCCGAAGGCGACGCCTGCGGTACGGTGATGATGTTCCCCGGCCGCACGGAATACATCGAAAAATACGGCGATTGCGCCGCCGAATTCACCGGCCGCGGCTTTGCCTTTCTGGCGGTTGACTGGCGCGGTCAGGGCTTGGCCGACCGGTTGCTGGACGACGTGCGCGTCGGGCATGTGGATCAGTTCACTGACTATCAGCATGACGTTCAGGCCACGCTGGATTTGGCGGCGGAACTGGACCTCCCCAAACCCTGGTTCGTAATTGGCCATTCCATGGGCGGCGCGATTGGTTTGCGAGCGACGCTGGAAAAAGACTGTTTCTCTGCCTGCGCGTTTACCGGACCAATGTGGGGTATTTTCTTTACGCCACTTATGAAACCGCTCAGCCGCTTGACCGCCTATTGGGGGCCACGGATTGGATTGGGGGAAAAAACCCCACCTACCACTTCTCTGGAAAGCTATGTGGCGTCGCAGCCTTTCGAAGGGAACGTTCTGACCCGCGATCCTGCCATGTTCCAGATGATGAAGGACCAACTGGCCGCGCATCCCGAACTGGCCCTCGGCGCGCCCTCGACGATCTGGCTGCGCGAAGCACTGGATGAATGCGCCTGGTTGATGGATCAAACCGCACCCGACACACCTTGCCTGACCTTCCTCGGCAGTCACGAACAGATTGTTGACCGCAAGGCCATCCGCGCCCGCATGGCCAACTGGCCAAATGGCACTCTGGTCGAAATCCCAGATGGTGAACATGAAGTGCTGATGGAGGCGCCCGATGTGCGCGGACCGGTCTTTGACCAGTTGGCCGCGCATTTCAAAGCCGCGCAGCCGGACACCGCACCGGAACCAGCGCTGTCAACTTAAGCCAAGCACTGCTTGTGATCCCCGCGCCGCGCGCCTAGATGTTGGCGAAAGCTGTTATTCGAGGTGATCCATGCGCGACCTTCCCTTTCCCGTCCGTGACGCAAACGCTGTCGGGGGTGCCGACAATCTGGGCAATCTGCCGGAGTGGGATCTGACCGATCTCTATACCTCAGAGGACGCACCGGAACTGTCCCGCGATCTGGACTGGCTGGAAGGCGAATGCGCCGCTTTTGCCGCCGACTATGAAGGCAAACTGGCCGAACTGGATGCCGACGGTCTGCTGACCTGCGTCCAGCGCAACGAGAAGATCAACGCTATTGCCGGGCGGATTATGTCCTTCGCCGGCCTCCGTTATTACCAACTGACCACCGATGCCGAGCGCGCCAAGTTCCTGTCGGACATGCAGGAAAAGATCACCATCTTTACCACGCCGCTGGTCTTCTTCACGCTGGAAATCAACCGCATCGACGATGACGTGCTAAAAGCGCATTTCGAGGCGAATGCTGATCTGGCCAGGTACGAGCCGGTGTTCCGCCGTATCCGCGCAATGAAGCCCTACCAGCTGTCGGATGAGCTTGAGAAATTCCTCCACGACCTCGGCGTCGTCGGCGATGCCTGGGAACGTCTGTTCGACGAAACTATCGCCGGTCTGACCTTCACCGTCGACGGCGAAGAGCTGAACATCGAAGGTACCCTGAACCTGCTGACCGAGCAGGATCGCGCAAAACGCGAGGCAGCGTCGCGCGAGTTGGCCATTGTGTTTCAGGACAACATCAAAACCTTTGCCCGTGTCCACAACACGCAGGCCAAGGAAAAAGAAGTCATCGACCGCTGGCGCAACATGCCCACCGCACAGACCGGCCGCCATCTGTCAAACGATGTCGAACCCGAGGTGGTCGAAGCCCTGCGCGAAGCGGTCGTCGCCGCCTACCCCAAGCTGAGCCACCGGTATTACGAGCTCAAACGTAAATGGCTGGGTCTGGACGTGATGCAGGTCTGGGATCGCAACGCGCCGCTTCCGATGGAAGACACCCGCATCGTTGGCTGGGACGAGGCCGAGAAAACCGTGATGGATGCCTATAACGCATTCGACCCGCGCATGGGTGAAATCGCAGCGCCGTTTTTCAACAAAGGCTGGATCGACGCGGCCGTGAAGCCGGGCAAGGCCCCAGGCGCTTTCGCCCATCCGACCGTGACCGAGGTGCACCCCTACGTCATGCTCAACTATCTGGGCAAGCCGCGCGACGTGATGACTCTGGCGCATGAACTGGGCCATGGCGTCCACCAGGTCTTGGCCGCCGATCAGGGAGAGATGCTGTCTTCAACTCCGCTGACACTGGCCGAGACCGCCTCGGTCTTTGGCGAAATGCTGACCTTCCGCAAAATGCTGGACAAGGCCGAAACGAAGGAGCAGCGCAAGGTACTTCTGGCCGGCAAGGTCGAGGATATGATCAACACGGTCGTCCGCCAGATCGCCTTCTACGACTTTGAATGTAAGCTACACGCGGCACGCCGCGAGGGCGAGCTGACCCCTGATGACATCAACGCCCTGTGGATGAGCGTCCAGGCCGAAAGCCTTGGCCCGGCATTCGAATTCATGGATGGGTATGAGACCTTCTGGGCCTATATCCCGCACTTCGTCCACTCGCCCTTCTACGTCTACGCCTATGCGTTTGGCGACGGCCTGGTGAACGCGCTGTACTCGGCCTACGCAAGCGGCTCGGAAGGGTTCGAAGACAAGTATTTCGAAATGCTGCGCGCCGGTGGCTCGAAACATCATAAGGAACTTCTGGCCCCGTTCGGACTGGACGCCAGCGATCCGAAATTCTGGGACAAAGGCCTGTCGATGATCTCGGGCTTCATTGATGAGCTGGAAGCGATGGAAGACTAGTCACTTTTGGCTTTGGTCGTCAGGAACACGGCGGCCACGATAAGCATTGCCCCAAGGGCCGCGATAGGTGTGATTGCGGCCCCTTGGAACAAGGCCGAATTGATGAACGTGAACACCACGGATGCGGCAAACATCAACGTGGCCGTCAGTGTCGAGACCCGCGCCGCAGCCTCGTACCACAGGTAGTAGGCCAAAGCGGTCGGCAGCACCCCCAGCAGGATCAGGAACACGACATCATTGGTCGTTGGCACCTGCAGCGAAAAAGCGGCCAAAGGTAACAACAGCACGCCAGAGCACAGGAATATCCCGAACAGGAAATTCAGGCGCTCTCCGGTTGATTCCGAATTCCGCATCGCCCGGCTGCTGGAGATCAGAAAAACGGCCCAGCTAAGACCCGCACCAATCTCAAGCAGATCACCAAACAGGGGCTCTCCACCGCCTTGAAAATCCTGATAAACCGTTAGGAAAACGCCCAAAATCGCGAGCCCAGTGGCAAGTACATCCGTACGCGTGACAGGCGTGTCTGCAAAGAAGTAGAGGAACACCAAAACAAAGAACGGAGCAGTATTCTCGAGCACCATGGCGTTGGCTGCACCAGTATGTTCAAGCCCGATATGGAACAGAATGTAGTTTACCACCGTCGACAGGACGGCCAGCCGAAAGTTCCAGTCTCTCAGCCGGATCGACACCGACACCCGCATGATCCGCAGCATGCAATAGATGGCCAAGGCGGCGATGAACAAACGAGTCACCGCGATCTGCAATCCGCCCAGATCGCTTGTCAGGTATCGGACAATGACGCTGTGAGTGCCCCACAAGAACGCGGCCAGAAACCCAAGGACCAACCCGTTTTGTAGAAGTGGTTGTTTTGACGAGGGCTCTGACATTTCGCGGCCCTGTTTACTTCAGTTGGCTGTCTTTTGACCCACGCCGATTGATCCCAGAGCGCGCCTTGTAACTGCCATCCCTCTCTTGCTGGCAGTCCAGACACAATTTGACGCCGGGCAGAGCCAATCGCCTCTTTTCCGGGATCGGCTCTTCGCATTCAGCGCAATGGGTCAGGCTTTCGCCAACGGGGCGCTTTTGCGCCTGCATTCTGGCGAGTTCGTCCGAGATAGACGCTTCGATCTGTTCACTCACCGCGCCATCGCGCGCCCAACCGCCTGCCATGGTCTCCTCCTGATCAGGTGGCGACCAGAATATCCGAGCCGGGCGCGACGTGACAAGTCAGAGCGAGACAGCCCCTTCAAACACCTGGTCAATCATCACCTGCGTTCCGCGCGAGAACTCCAGCGGACAGGGATAGTCCACGCCATCCCGGACCGACCTGCTGAATGCCTCGACCTGCAGCTTATAGTGATCATCGCCGGGAAAACGGGTGACCTGAACCTCAAGTCCCGGCCGGTGGAGTTCGACTCGCGCTTCACCAAACACGCGCGCGTTGAATGGCGCGGTCAGGCGGATCACACCGCCTTCGCCATGGAACACCATCTCCTGATGCGGATGCATACGGATCGAGACATAGCTGGAATAGGTGAAATCCGGGAACTGTGCGCGGATTTCGGTGAAAGCGTCAATTCCGTCTTCCCACCGAATTGCGGATTGTACTGAAACGGGTTCCTGCCCTGTCGCAAACCGCGCGCTGCCGATGACGTAAACGCCGATGTCTCGCAGCCCGCCGCCCCCGGTCTCGGCACGGTTGCGGATGTTCCCGGTATCTGCGCGGTTATCAAAGCTAAACGCGCCCGTCACATGCACCAGCTTACCGATTGCTCCGTCCGCGATCAGCTGCCGCACGAACTGCCACTGAGGATGGTGCACGATCATGTAAGCCTCGGCCGCCAGCAAGCCGGTCTGATCCCTCTTTTCGATCAGAGTATCGAACTCGGACGCCTGCATGGTCATCGGCTTTTCGCACAGCACGTGTTTCCCGGCATCCAACGCCTTCAGGCTCCAGTCGACATGCAGGTGATTGGGCAGCGGGATGTAGACCGCTTCGATCTTTGGGTCCGCCAGTAACGCCTCGTAGCTGCCATAGAGCGTCAGGTCCGGGCAATACTGCTGGAAAGGCTCCGCCTTGGCGGGATCGGACGTCGCCAGACCCGCCAGCCGGGCCCCTTCTGCGGCGTGAATGGCCGGAGCCATATGTTGACGTGCGAATTTTGCGGCGCCTAAAACGCCCCATTGAACCGGTTGCTGCATGTGGCCCCTCGTCGTTTGTTTGTTCTTACTCTATCTACCGTCAATCGGATACGGGATCAGCGAAAGTATGAATCCAGCCGAGAAGACGAGCGATGCAGATGAAGTTTGTCTTTGTCGCAATGTCCATTGCAACAGAATTCGGCTCAAATCTTGGAGATTTCCTCGGTCTGCTGGGCGTGAACACTATGCAGATTGGGAGAATTAATTATGATGTTGCAGTTGGAAACAGCCCGCCATTAAGGCGGGCTGAGTTTTTGGGGTTATACTGTACCCAGCATGCCCTTTTCACGCGCCAGTTCGCGCATCTTCTTTTGCAGCTTCTCAAAGGCTCGAACCTCGATCTGCCGGATACGCTCGCGGCTGACGTTGTACTGCGTACTCAGCTCTTCCAGCGTGACGGGTTGATCCATCAATCGACGCTGAGTCAGGATGTCTTTTTCCCGATCATTCAGAACGTCCAGTGCAGCCGCCAGAAGCTCGCGCCTTGCGTCCAGCTCGTCACGCGCTTCGTAATCGCCAGCCTGGTCGGCATCTTCATCCTCAAGCCAGTCCTGCCACTGCATGGTGCCTTCGCCCTCGGACCCGACGGTCGCGTTCAGCGAGGCATCGCCACCGGACATCCGGCGGTTCATGCTGATGACTTCCTCTTCCGTCACGCCCAGATCATTGGCGATCTGCTTGACGTTCTCGGGGCGCAGGTCGCCCTCTTCCAAGGCACCTATACGAGCCTTGGCCTTGCGCAGGTTAAAGAACAGCTTTTTCTGCGCCGAGGTTGTACCCAGTTTCACCAGCGACCAGGACCGCAGGATATACTCCTGGATCGAGGCGCGGATCCACCACATGGCATAGGTCGCCAGACGGAAACCTTTTTCCGGGTCAAACCGCTTGACGGCTTGCATTAGGCCCACATTGGCCTCGGAAATCACTTCGGCCTGCGGCAGTCCATAGCCGCGATAGCCCATCGCAATCTTGGCTGCCAGACGCAGGTGCGACGTAACCATTTTATGTGCGGCCTCAGTGTCTTGCTCTTCGACCCAGCGCTTGGCCAGCATGTACTCTTCTTCCGGCTCAAGCAGAGGAAATTTGCGAATTTCCTGCATATAGCGGTTCAGGCCGCCCTCGGGCGTCGGCGCGGGGAGATTTGCGTAATTTGCCATAATTCATGTCCCTCCGACAAATGTTTACATTGTTAACATGGGATATGGGAACAGCTCCCATCTCGTTCAAGAGGTACCGTTAACAGTTTGAAATTAACGATTGATAAAGGAAAGCTAAGAACGCGTTACTCACATAGGTTTGTGTATTATGTCAGCGGTGCGCGCAGCTGTTCAATCAGATTTTCCATATCTGCGGGCAAATCGGCCTCAAACCGCAGGGTTTCGCCCGTTATAGGGTGCTCAAAGCCCAAAACGGCTGCGTGCAGCGCCTGACGTGGAAAGTTGCGTACGGCTTCTGCGGCAACTGGACTGAACGCTTTTGCGGCGAGTTTTCGCTTGCCCCCGTAGACAGGATCACCGACCAAACCGTGCCCTGCATGGGCCATATGCACGCGGATTTGGTGTGTGCGTCCGGTTTCGAGCCAGCATTCGATCAACGCAATGCCTGCCGGATTGCCGAAGGTTTCCACAAGCCGCGCGCGTGTCACCGCATGACGACCGCCGTGGAACAGAACCGCTTGTTTTTGTCTGTCCGTCTTGTGCCGCGCCAGTTGCGTAGTCAGGCGCATGATGTTGCCGGGCTCAAAACTGACGCCCTTTATCCCGCGCAGACGCGGGTCATTGGCATCCGGAACGCCATAGCAAATCGCACGGTAATAGCGCTCGACGCTGTGCGCCTCGAACTGAGCGGCCAGACCGTGATGGGCCGCGTCCGACTTTGCGACGACCAGCAATCCGCTGGTTTCCTTGTCGATGCGGTGCACGATGCCGGGGCGTTTGACGCCCCCTACCCCTGACAGATCCTCACCGCAGTGATGAAGCAACGCGTTCACCAAGGTGCCGTTCGGCGATCCGGGCGCAGGGTGTACGACCATGCCTGCAGGTTTGTTGATGACGATCAGGTCTTCGTCCTCAAACACGACATCCAGCGGGATATCCTCGGGGCCGATATGGCTTTCCTCGGCCTCGGCGACGGTGATCGCGACCGAGGCACCCTCGGTCACCTTCGTCTTGGGGTCGCGGATAACTGCGCCGCTGATGACAACGGCACCATCTTCGATCAATCGGGTCAACCGGGTACGTGACAGGTTTTCATCCGCTGGCACATCCCGCGAAAGCGCCTTATCAAGGCGGGGCGGCGGATCGGCCGCGATCTGAAATTCAATCTGACGGGTGCCCATGACTGTCCCTTCCGAACCCCAAGAACCGCAGGAAACGCCGCAACTTCGCCTGTTGCGACG
Organism: Ruegeria sp. BC3; assembly: GCF_056539265.1. NCBI lineage: Bacteria > Pseudomonadati > Pseudomonadota > Alphaproteobacteria > Rhodobacterales > Roseobacteraceae > Ruegeria > Ruegeria sp. BC3. The sequence continues at coordinate 115,362 of NZ_JBQFUP010000001.1, read as the reverse complement.
CATGGTCATGCTGCTGACCGCGGTGATGATTGGCGGGGTTCTAGTGACATTCGCACTGATTGTCATCCGGCTATCGGACAGAACGCCCACCCTGCCCGATCAAATTGAACTGCCCAACGGTGCAAAAGCGCAGGCTGTGACGATCGGAAACAACTGGTACGCCGTGGTCACTGATGACAACCGCATTCTGATCTTTGACAAAACGACCGGGAAACAGCGACAGGAAATCACAGTACAGCAATAGCGCCTATTGGCTTAACGCCATCCGAAACACAATCTCGGAGGCCTTACGCAGAGCCTCATACTCTTCGGCGGTATCCCTGCGGAACAGCTTGTCTTCTTCGCTTAGCTCTTTCGGAGTGAACAGTTCAGCCCGGTCGGGAAAGAACTCTTGCTGGAATGCCACGTCACGCTTGGCCAGGCATTCATCCATCCAGGCGCGCTCGTCCGGTTCCAGTACATCATTGCGACGCAACATTGCCGGATCGTCCACGACCATGCGGCGCAATTGGCGGGATTTTTGCCGCCCAAGCGCACGTGCGACGATTCCAAAGGCTTCGCTGGCTGCGCGGGATTGAGAAGGGTTTGACGTAGCGTCCGGGGACTGCCCGTCCGCTAAGGGCGTGCCGATCCGAGCCAGAACATCATCGATCACATTGCCCCGCACCATATCCGAGCGTTCATACAATAGCGGCACAACCGTGACCCCGGGAAAAGCTGTTCGTATTTGCGCCAGTTTTGCGGAAAAGCTCAGCTTTTCGGGGTGTTCTCGGATCTGGTCAAGCTGGAAGCGAATAAATTCGCTGGCACCGCCCGGCACACGCCCATTCTTGGCGCGCTGCTTGTAATCCGCTTCAAAAAAGTCCGAATAGCGACGGCAGTAAAACGTGATCCTGAGCGCCCGCGACGGGATGTCGGCAAACATTTCGGCCAAACGGGCCAGATCGCAGGAATAGAACATTTCGGACGAGACCAGACAGGTTCGATCCGAAAACTCATCAAACTCGCTGGTCATTGCCGCCCGAAACGGGTCCATGGGCCCGGCGTTTCGGTTAATGTGAAAGGCCACGATATTATGGCTCAGGGCCAGACGTTGGCTGCCTTCCAACCGGCGTCGGCCCGCTTCCATATAGCGCAACCCAATTTCGTCCAGAACCGCGCCGTTGCTGCGCAGAAACCCCTGCAGGGCCGTTGTGCCGGTTTTTGGCATTCCGATATGCAGCCAAAGCATCTGATTGCTCCTAAAGCTGAATAGCGCCGCGCTATGCCCGTTGGCCAGCTGTGAAACCAGCAGTCATCTGTTGCATCAAATCCTGCATCTCGGGCAGTTCGCGCAACTGTTCGATCTGTTGACGGTGCAGATCGCAAGAGGCGTGGTGCAGACGGGCGACCTCGGAATCGCGCAGCATGTCGTAGAAATGCTCTCGCTTACGCTCCAGAACCGCATCGATAGAGGTGTTCGTCTCGGAGTTGTGGTTCATCATGTTCCAGTATTCCAAGCCAAGGCTTTCACCCAAATGGTGGGCGCGACCGCGCATCTTTTTGACCAGATAGCTTTCGCAGGACTTCAGCGCATAGTGGTTGACCTGCACGAGATCATACCCGACCGAGTCACGTGCTGAACGCCAGCTTTTTTCGAAATAGCGCTCGGGCATAAGCTGGCCTGATCCGTTGTACCAGTGACAGTCCTCCATGGTTTCAACGGTGGGGCGTTTGGGACGGTGAACGCCCAATGCATCCCAAATTCCCCGTTGGAACATGGTTTTGAAGCCCCATGCTTGCGGAGGACGAAACACCTGTTCCGGTGCAGCTTGCCGGAATTGTTCGGACAGGAATCGGTCTTCGTACCGAACGACGCCCGCATTTCCGAACAATCGCCATGTCATGGAAATCGTTTTGGCATCCGGAATGGCATCGGTCAGAGCCCGCATCGTGTGATCGCCGGTTTTGACGTTGATGTGCTCATCCGCGTCGATCACGATGACCCAATCCTCCGGGCGTGCAATGTCCATTTTCAGAAACGATCTGTAGGCGCGTTTCTGCGGGCTGGTCTTGCGCCGCGAGTTGTTGTCGACATGGGTGACGATGCCCAGCTCATCCAACCGCTGCAGCAAAGCATCCGTGCCATCAGTGCAGTCGTTCGTCATAACGACCATCTGATCAATGCCAATCGCGCGGTTGTGCGCCACCCATTCCAACACAAACGGGCCTTCATTCTTCATCGGCGTGATACTGATGTATCGGGGATCCTGATCGGCCAAATTTACTGCCCTGACATTTTTCTTGCCCGACAAAGATCGGGAGCGTTCGGAATTTGCGCGTAAATTACGTTGATTTAGTGGAACTACCAAGGGGAAATCCGGGCCATCAACCTCCTGCCCGTTTCAGCTGGTTTGCGAAGCGTTTGTATGGTGGGAAAAGGTCATGCGCCTTCTTGAGGTACTGCCTGGCTTTTCCTTTCTCGCCGCGTCGCAAATGGATTTGGCCGGCCATCCCCTGAATCGAGGCCGTCGCATCATCGATATCTGCGGCATTCAATATCTGAGTCTCGCCTTGCTCGACCGCGCCAGCCCTTTCCAAAACCCGTCCCATAGCGAACATCAGGAAAGGGTTTTCAGGATCACAGGCCAATGCCTCGGCCATTGACGACCGCGCTTTATCGGAGTCACCGGAAAGCTCGAACAGGTCCGCCAAACGCTTATGATACAATGGGTTATCGGGGCAAGCTGACCGGATATTTCGGGCTTGGTCTATAGCTACCGAAACCGAAAGATCCCCCAGATGCATCCGCAACATGGTTTCCAGGCTTTTGCGCCTCGGGTCATCGTCAGAGATGTCTTTGGCCTGTGCCACCCCATCCAACAACGCGTGCATTCTGGAAGGGTCTTCAAACAAGCGTTTCGCCTTTTGATCCAGCGCCAATTCAGACCAGTCGACAAGAACCATGTCAAAGTTACAGGGCACCCGAACCACGACTTTCAGCTGAACCAGATAGAGGCTGTTGAATGGCGGGAAACGCCGACGACGAACAACTCTCTGCAACCCCCAATCCACAGGTGGAAACAAGCGGAACGGCAGTTGATCGCGATACACCATTCGTGACCCAAGCACGACTACATCCGGGCGCAATGGCTTTGCCCAGAATGATCTGGCAAAATGCCGGCCAGCCGACCAACGCTTTTTTTGTGCGCCCAAGGCTGCGGCCATCACGGCACACAAAACCGCATAGTCTTCGGGCCACAGGTTTTCATTCTCTAGTCCGGCTTTGGCCAGTTCGGCGCTTTCTTTCCATTTTGAGAGGTATAGACAATTGATCGCTTGCAGCAGCGGCAGGAATGCATTGTCTGCATCCGTCGCGAGAATGGGCTTTGCCAAATCATAGGCCTGATCGCACCTGTCCTGGGCACCAAGATACTGATTGGCTTTTGCATACAAATGGGCCGCTTCAGACGCGTTCAGAAACGCTTCTGGCCCGTTGGCCACACGGTCAATCACACGCTCGGTCGCCGTGGTAATCTCCTGCTCGTTCAATACATCCCGGAAAACCAGCCGCTGCCTGCCGGAGATGCGCGCGGCAGCCATCGAAAAGGCCGAGATATAAGGTGCAATCACCTGATCGGCCCGGGACATTGTGTATAGCTCCAAAAAATCTCGTTTTGCGCGTGTCATGCCAAAGACGTCGGCTATGTCTGACATCTTCAACAGCTTCGGGAACCGTTTCTGAAACCGCGCGATCAACTCAGGCTGGTCCGAGAACATGATTGCTGTCTTATCGGCGTTTTTCGCAAGGTGCGCCTCATACAGTTCTTCAGGTTCGATTTTGGCCGGCCACGTCGTGTGCTTCCACGGTAAGCCGTTCAGGATGTCGCCACGCCGGATGTGATAGGCCGAAACGCCCTGCCCAGACAGCTTGGCATCCGCACGCTCCATGATAGCGCGGATCTCGTCCGTGAACCCGATCCGATGGATAAAGTCCCGATATCGCGGACGAATGGCTTCGATGTCTTCCCACGCGAAAGCCAGAACCTCGAACCCCTCTTCCACCACCACTGACCTGCCTGCGTTCAAATGGGCAATCAGGCGGTCCGGCGAGGTGTCGTTTTGAAAGGACCAGATCGGCAGGGCATTCTGCGTCAGTTTGCCGAACTCTTTCTGGCTCAGAAAGTGATCGTCCATCCAGCTTTTGGTGAACAATTCCTTCGGTTGATCCAGTTCAGGCGCATCAGCGCCCTGAGGGAACCAATTCACCCGGTAAGTCGTCCCGAAATCTTCGGCAAGGCGGATACAGGTCAGCATCATCAGCAACCGCGCGCCCATGCGGTCCTTGCGCTGACCAATGAATACGCCCTTTTTGGGTGTCATTGGCTGTCCTTCGCGGCCTCAGCCGCGGCTTGACGCCTTAACATGCGAAACCTCTGTCGTGCCCTTTGAACCAATGCCGGGTGCCGTTCACTGCCCATGGCCTCGATCCCGCGAATTAAAAGCGGGAGGCGTCGACGGGCGCGCATCAAACGGTAGAACTCGACCGCATCCAGCGTTCCGTCCATCGCGCCCAGCATCACGGGCTTGAGAATATCAAGCTTGCGCAGCATTGGTGCCGCAAAGTGGTTCGAAAACCAGGTCTTGAGCAAAACGACGTTGTCGCCTTGCAGGCGCTGGACCTGTTGCCTGTCCAAATCAAAGAACGGGTCATAGAACACATAGGCCTTCCCCGCGACCTGAACGGTCTGTGCCGCGTCGCTTGCGGGCAGATCCCAATTCTGAACGCGGCCAAAGCGATAACGCGTTTCCCATGGGACCAGCCGTTCATCCAGCGTTGTCTGTGGGTTAAATGCGATCACATTCGCTCCGGGAACATGGGCCGAAAAGGTCAGCGCACCAAAGCCGCCCATCGACGCACCGGCGAAAACGACCTGATCGAACCGGTCAAAGAACCCCTCGGCCACTTTGCCATCGAAGTAGGACAGAATTTCGGGATCGCGGTACCACGCCTTGGTGCGGGCAAAGACCCCCATATGAGACCACCCTTCGTCCCGAAAAAACTTCCACCCCCACGGCTCGCGCGCGAAAGATAGGTCATTCGCGTTTGCGATGTTGTCGAAGCTGACCACCATCCGCTTGGCACTGCGTTGATGAAACAGGATCGAGTGGCGGTCCAGTTTTTGCAGAAAACCTGTGCCATCCCCACCCGGATAAAGCTCGACAAACCAGGGAGGCGCAGGATCCGTCAAAATCCGCTCGTAACCCGTCTTGCGATCGGGATGTTCGGGCTTCAACTGTTCTTTCGAAAGATCGTCAGCCATGGCAATCAGATCAGGTTGTCAGCCAGCCAGGCGCGAAACTCGACCCATTCGGGGCGCATTTTGATTTCGGACACCTTGTCACGATGCCACGCGCAGGCCTGGCCGTGCAGTTCGCGCAGCTGGGGGTCGGCCTTCAACTCTTCCAACAAGGGCCCTGCACGGCGGGACGCATGTAAAATCGTTTGATCCGTTTCCTTGTTGGCATTCATATCCTGCCAATAGGACTGCCCCTGATCCACCCGGATATGGTTTGTCCGTCCGCGATCCCGCTTGACCAGAAATCCGTCCATGGACCGGACCGAGTAATGGTGGATCCGCCCCAGAGAGTGATCGAAGTTGCGCCAAGCCCGCCAACCGACTTTGTCCGCTGGAAACAGGTTGCCCCCGGCATCCGACCACGCGATGTCTGCCGCTTGCTCATCGTCAAACCCTTTTGGGCGATGCGGTCCAAAGCGGGTGAATTTACCGTTGTTCCGGAACAATGTCTTCAGTCCGTAGGCGCGTCCTGAATGATATGGGAATTCCTGATCCCCCATCAAAAAGGCCTCGGTCACCGGTTTGTCTTCAAAACTGATATTGCCGGAGCTGCCGAACAGTTTCCACGCGAAGGAAATCGCATCAACGGGCTGCCCTGCCCGGCTTTCCACCTCGGCGATCAGGTCATGGAAACTGTTGTCGCCGCAGCGGATGTTCCAGAACTCGTCAACATCCAGACACAGCAGCCAGTCGGCTTCTTTCACCTTGGGCTGACGTCGCGCGCGGCGTAGCATCTGGTGCTGGGGGTTGCCGCCCTCTTTCACTTCGTTACTGACGTGAGTGGCAAGGCCAAGCTCTTGTAATCTGGCGGCGATCTGATCGGTTCCGTCGTCACAATCGTTGGTGAAAATCACAAAGTGACCTACGCCAAGCGTCTTATGGAACGCGACCCATTCCAGCATGTATGGGCCTTCGTTCTTCATCGTCGTGAACACGGTAATGGTCTGAGACATTAACACTCTTCCCGATTGGTATTGCCCTACTCATACACATCCCCGTCAACGTGGGCGAGACTGGAAATCGCGGACTGGAGACTCGGGACGGGATTGGTGTTGGCTGGCCACTTCTTCACCAACGTTCATGGGAACATCAAAAGCGGAAACGCTTCCGCCAAAGCGCTGACAGCAGCATCACTGACAGTTCAATTTTTGACCACAAGCAGCATTGTGCGCAAAAATGAAACAGTAGGACCTAATTTCGCATCGTTATTCTCAATTTGAGTGAACTTTTTGCTCCAACATGTACTCTGATGATGAGGGGATCGAGCACCAAAAATGTTCTAACAAACACCAGTCAATGGGTGATCAGTTTGAGTTGGTACGAGTTAAAGTTGGTGCAATATGAACTTGGGGATGGGCCAAGGTGCAGCGTGGATTCCAAACGCGCGACACACTAAGGCATTGATAAATTTCATACAGTGGAGCCAGGGCGCGGTCGTCTTGGACGCGGCACTGGACACAATCGTTGATGCGTTTGGCGCCGATTGCGGTGTTGTCAGCCGTGTCTGGTTGAACAAGGGGTCTGACAGGGTCGCGGCCCGCGCAGACAGTAACGGTCAAAATAGCAAGCGGCCACTTTTCCTTTCTTTCACAAACGAGGTGTTGGGACCCTTTCGCCACAAACCAAAACGCGCATCGGTCTTCAGCTATCTCGAAGAAGGAAAAGACCCGGCAGAAATGTCTTCGCTGGTTCTGGACTGGGTGTCCCATAGAAAACTACACGACATCCTTTTCGTTTGCCTGGACAACAAGGGACATGAATTGGACTTCCTCGAGCTGCACTTCTGTCGCAGCAGTGAACGGGACTACCGCGTCGGAGTTGAGGCCATTGCCGAGGAGCTTTCGGAAATCTACCAAAATCGCCGCCCCGGCCTGATTACAGAGGCATTGTCGCGGCAATCGCTGGTGAAGCTCAAAAAAAAGACAAATGAAAACGCGCTTATCATGAGCACAGATAACCCTGCCGGGCTGACCCGTGCTGAATGGCGCGTTTGCGTGCTGATCTCGCGCGGGCTGTCTTCACAGTCCATCGGCGAGGAACTTGGGATCGGACCGGCGACCGTCAGGACGCATCTGAAACACATTTACTCCAAAACGGCGCATGACAGCTTTCATAACTTGGCGCGGCGCCTTGTCAGCCTTGAGGAACGCGAAGCTCTGCACGGGATACAACGCCAGGCACGGGCCTAATGTTGCAGAGCTCCTGGCAGGACTGGATCACGTTGTGGATCTTCAGCCCCTTGCTTGTCGCGATCGCATGGACTGATCTGACCCGGTTCAAGATACCTAACACTTACTGCCTTATCGGGGCCGGTCTGTTTTTGGTCACAACGCCATTTCTTGAGTTCAACGACATACTCCTCCGCATTGCCGTAGCTGCATTTTGTTTCGCAATTTGCCTTGGGCTTTTTGTGCTGGGCTGGGTCGGCGGTGGCGACGCCAAAATCTTGCCAATAGTCTTTTTGGCGGTCCCTCTTCCTGCCGTGTCGACCTATTTGCTGCTCTTGTCGTTTTCCATGGCGTTTGGCCTAACAACGTTGGCTGTGTGCCGAAGGCTGGTCAAACAGCCTTCCCCGACATTCGAAGCGACAATTCGGGTCACCAAGTTTCCGATGGGAATTGCGATAGGATCGGCTGGCCTTTTGCTCGCCGGTCTGTCCGCTTATCTGGTCCAATTCTGAACATAGGCGGACAAACCTGAAGCCTGGGGCCTCAGAACGTTTCCATCCAGCGAATGACGATCGGTGCCAGGATCAGACCTGCAATTGATGGCAACATCAGGCTTGCCATAACCGCAGACATCTGCACCGGCAGTTTGTTCGCCTTTTCCTGAGCGCGCAGTTCACGTAGTTCTCGCATTTCCTCGGCATAGGTTGTCAGTGCGGCAGAGAGCGGTACGCCAAAACGCGTCGATTGCAGGACAACACTGACGAAAGAGCTCATCTCATCGATCCCTGTACGCCGCGCCATACGCATAAGCGCAATTTCGCGATCCCGTCCGGCCTGAATTTCGCTCAGGGCGATCAAGATCTCTTCCGACATTTCGGGGGAAACGCTCTGCATATCAACTGCGACCTTCAGCAAAGCCTGATCAAAACCCATTCCAGCTTCGATCCCAATTTGCAGCAGATCCAGCATATTCGGAAATGCGTTCTCCATCCGGCGCTTGCGCTCTTTGATGCGGGAGCTCATCCAAAACTGGGGAACGAAGAAACCGATGCCGCACAAAAGACCCAGATTCCTCAGAATCTCATAGGCGCTCAGTCCGGTCATATATTCAGCAATACTGGCACCGGTGCTGTTAGGCGGCTGCCAATAAAGCAAAACCAGAAACACCAGCGGCAGAAAGAATGCCAACCCCAAACGCGCCAAATAGAAGTTCGCGATTGCGTTTTTGCCACGAAACCCGGCCCGCGCCAGCACCTGGCCGACTTCCAGTCGCAGGCTGGCGTCGCTTGGGATCAGAGCCGCGCTCAAACCGGTTGGCGCGTCGCCTTCAATGCTATCGGGTACAAGCCGGGACAGGCTTTGGCGCTGTCGTTTCGGGAGCATGCGATCGGCAGCGGTTGAACGCTCGCTCAATGACGAGGAGATACCGAAGAATGCGATGACTGCACCGACCGCAACAAGCGCGAAGATCAACACCTGGGAGGTAAAGCCGTTCGCAAGGATTGTGTTCAAATATTCCATCTCCACCCCCTCCTCAAATCCGGAAATTCACTAGTTTAAACAGAATGATGGCATTCAAGACGATGGCCACACCGATCACTGTCATCACCGGCCAGAACACGGGGTAATGCATTACACTGCCGTAGTATTCCGGGGTCATGATCGTCATGACCAAGGCGATGCCAACCGGGATTGAAGAGAGGATGTAAGCCGTCATCCGGCCTTCGGCCGAGATCGCTTTGATCTTTCTGCGCAGCGACATCCGCGCGCGGATCACCGCGGCCAATGTTCTTAGGATTCCTGCCAGATCGCCACCGGTGCCATGTTGCATTGTCAACGCGACCGCGAGGTATTGGATGTCTTCCTCTTCAACGCGTTCCCCCATGTTTCTGATGGCAGTCGTCAACTCTTCGCCATAGGCCACCTGATCGACAACAAGACCGAACTCTGTCCCGATTGGGTCCGGCATCTCGTTGGCGACGCTTTGCAGAGTTGTGTTCAGGGGATGTCCAACTTTCAAACCGCGAGACATCAGATCGAGAGCATCAGGAAGCTGCTTGATCAGCGCGGCTTTCCGCTTTTTCAGGTTTTCCCCCAAAAGGACCAACGGCACGATGATAAAACACAGCGCGCAAATCGGAATGACCTTCATCGGATCAGCAACCATCGAACCACCGATGGCAGAGATCAGAAAGGCCGCACCGCATCCCAGCAGGAACATTTCGGGCACCATGGTTAACCCAGCGGCAGCCAGCGCACCCGGCAAGTCGCCAACAAAGGGGAAGGACTTCATGAACGGTTTGGCTTCCTGCGGTTTCAGCAGATCCAGAACATCCTCACCCGATTTGCCTTGGTTGAGCATCTGAATGCGGCGGTTGATTGCTTCTTCCCGGTTTTCACCGCGTTTCAGGAATTGGCGAATACCCTCATACGCGATCAGCGCGCCGACAAAGATGAGCAATGAGATGATAAACCGCCCGTCAAACCCTGCGATCTCCATCTCGGGACCGATAAGGACGTCCAGGTTCACGGTTGGCAGATAGGACCGAATTTCTTCCAACATGTTCCGCCCTCCTCAGTTGAACTTGACGTTGGACAGGTCGACGCCGGCCGCGGCCAACGCATCGCTTGACTTCGGGCGGATGCCGGTTGGCATGAACTTGCCCAGAATGTTGCCAGCCTCATCCTTGCCTTCGCGCTTGAAGACGAAAATGTCCTGCATCGTGACGATATTGCCCTCCATCCCCGTGATTTCGGCGATGGACGTGACACGGCGGCTACCGTCCGACAGACGGTTTAGCTGAAGAACAAAGTGGATAGCCGACGCAATGGTCGCTCGAATGGCTGCATGAGGCAGTTCGATACCGCCCATCTGCACCATCTGTTCGACTCGCGACAGCGCGTCCCTGGGGCTGTTGGCGTGAACGGTTGTCATGGACCCGTCGTGGCCCGTGTTCATGGCCTGTAGCATGTCGAATGCTTCTGACCCGCGAACCTCGCCAACGATGATGCGATCCGGACGCATCCGCAGCGCATTTCGGACCAGATCTCGTTGCGCCACAGCGCCGGTACCATCCAACCCCGCTGGCCGGGTTTCCATGCGCAGAACATGCTCCTGCTGCAACTGAAGTTCGGCGGCGTCTTCGATCGTGACGATCCGTTCACGGGGACTGATGTAGGACGACAGCGCGTTCAGCATTGTCGTCTTGCCCGAACCCGTACCGCCTGAAATCAGGACATTCATCTTGGCTTCGACAAGACCACGCAGCAGTTTCGCAGCACTGTCATTCAGCGCTTCGTTTTTGATCAGGCGCTCCATGGTCAGAGGCACACGGGCGAACTTTCGGATCGAAAGTGCCGGCCCATCCAATGCGCAAGGGCGAATGATGGCATTCACGCGGCTGCCGTCTTCCAAACGCGCATCCACCCAAGGCTGACGCTCATCGATACGGCGTCCGACGCGACTTACGATCTTGTCGATGATCCGCAGCAAGTGGCGCTCATCCCTAAATCGTGCCGTGGTGTTCTCGAGTATCCCGGAACGTTCAACAAAGATCTGTTTATGACCGTTCACTAGGATATCGTTGATGGTCGGGTCAGCCAGAAGAGGCTCCAATGGCCCTAAACCCAAAACCTCATGCATAAGTTCTTCGACCAACAGCTTCACTTCTTCGCTGCGCATCGCGCGCCCCTCGGCCCGCAACAACTCGGTCACGTGTTTGCCGATCTCGCCTCTCAGCGTTTCTTCTTCGACCTTTTCGATAACGGCGAGGTTGAGCTTGTCCAACAGCGAGTTGTGCATCCGTGCCTTCAGGTCGATCCGGTCCATCTCGATGTTACGTTGGGCGGCAAGTTTCTCGGCTTCAAACGCTGTGACCTCGGCGGTCTCCTCCTCCTCAGCCATTTGCTTCGTGTCCAATTGCACGATTGTTGCTGACTTTGGTGCCTGACGCCCTGTTCTGTCGAATTCACGAAACATTTCTTTTTACCTTCTTACTTCTGTAACCGTCACAAACTTGACTGCAGGCTCAGTGATGCCCGACACGCGGAGGCAATGAGACAGTCGTCTGTTGGGCCAGTTTCCTGATTGCCCGGGTCAAAGGCGCCCGGTTCGACACATCCTGCAACGGAACACCGCGATCGACGGCCTCACGTACGGTCCGTTCATCCTTGGGGACCCAGAACGCAAAATCCCTTTCCAACAACTTCGCAGCCGCACGATGATGTGCCGCCGGAATGATCGGCTTTTTCTCAAGGTTCGCGACAAGCTGAATTTCCAGTGCCGGGTTCTCTGCCTGGTAAAAGTCCATCAGCTTACGCGCGGAACGAACCGACGGCACGGCCACATCCGTCACAAGGTACAACAGGTCTGCTTGCCCAAGGACCGGCGTGATCCATTCGACCAGTGCGCGGGGCAGATCGACGATCACGTAATCATGGCTGCGCTTGAGGCAATCCAAAATCGCCGCGATTTGCTCTTCCTTCACGGCGCTGAGCGGGCCGTAGCGGGACGGCGCTGAAAGGACGTCCACACCGCAAGGTGACTTCACCATGGCTTGTTCCAGGAACGCGGTGTCCGGGATGCTTTCTTCCATCGCCATGCGCCACATTGCGTCGCTTTCTTCCACATCCATCAAGGCTGCAAGCGAGCCGAACTGGAAGTCGAGATCGACCAGAGCAACCTCGTTCGTGGCCTTTTTCTTGAAGAACCCCTCTTTGGACTGCAGCTCGTTCGCCATGTTCGCCGCCACGATGGACGAGCCGACACCACCGCGAGATTTTGCGACGGCGATGACTTTACCTTGTGTTGCCTGCCCTCCCCAAAGGGCAGGCAACTGCGCTTGACGACGGGCGCGAATTTCATCGAGCTGAGGAACGATTTCCTCGTTGATCGCTGTTCGCGGCAGCACGTCGTCCACACCAAGCTTTCTAAGCTGGCGCGCTTTTTCTAATGGAAGATCTTCGGATGCCAGCGCAATGATGATGGCGTTCGGCATTCTGGCGTCACAAATCGTGCGCGCTGTTTGCATCAGGTCGTCTGACTGGTCATCGACATCAAACAGAACGACATCGTGACGGGCCGTAAGCGCAACCGCAGCACCGTTAACCCCGGTTACGGTATCCTGACGACCGGTAAAGCGGCAGTTGGCCTGTCCGGCAAGGGATCCCTCGATTGCCGAATAGATTTGCTCGTCCGGCGAAATCAACAAAACTGAAATCTGTTTGGCACTCATGATCTTACTCCTTACTCAACGGCCCCGACGGCCAAATCTTCGGCCGGTACCGATGTACTCATTGCAGGGATTGAAATGGTGTTCAGCTTACTTGAGGTGATCGCCGGGTCGCTTGCAGCCAGCGCAGCCAAGGGACCCAACGGCAATGCAAAATCGAAATCAAGATTGACGATTTCCGCGGTAACCACCGGGGTATAAGGACCTCCAAGAAAGCCCAAACGCGTATCGTGTGAATAGGTGAACTGGACATTTGCCGGGGTTGAACCGGGCGGCAGCAGCATTTCGATTTCGTCCCAGATGCGGCCGCCATAAGCCGTCGACGTATCAAGCTGGCACGGGGCCGGCAGGTTTGGAACCGCGCAGATGCCCCCGTTGCGGCACAAGGCACCAAATCGGGTGGTGGTGGGCGCCGACCCGGCCAAAGTATGCGTGCTGGGCAATGCGCCACACATCGGTGGCCCAACGGTCGCCAGGCGCGACGCAACCTGCATGGCCTTCTGTGCCATGGTCGTCGACCAATACAGGCGGCCATAATCCAGAATTCCGAAAATAAGCACTAGGAACAGCGGGATCACCATCCCCAGCTCGACAAGAGCGCCCCCCTCCTCGCGATGCCGGAAGGAACGGATGATATGGGAAAGACGTCTCATACCCCGAAAATCCTGCTTTGGTCAGAGATTTCCGTTGTCAACGGCCCAAGGGCTGCTCCGAACAGGCCGAACATGTTGCCGAACAGATAGTCGATCTGGATTTCAGCCGTAACTTCGACAACCGAGGTCGGATTGACCCGATACGCGCCAGATCGTGAGACGCAAGTCGGTGTTACATCAACCACGGTGGTTCCGTGCGGCAGAATGGATGACCCGCCCAACTGGTTTTCGACAATTGTCGTTGCCATCCCGTCATATCCACCGACGCCGCCTGATGTGCAGGCGTCAATTGGTGCAATCCGGGCAATCATGCGTGAGGCATCACGTACCCCAGCCGCAGTGGCCTGATGGATCCAAGTAATGCGCCCACCTTCAATGATTACGGCAAAGAACAGCAGGATCAGGGGCAGGACAATCCCAAACTCGACCATGGGCGCGCCCGACTCGCAGCGTTTGATACGGGTTATGAGAGCAGTCAGCTTTTTCATCGGTACAGCCTCACTACATCGCGGAAGATGCCATCGTCGCTGCTGCTGCCGACACCGCCGCCAACTTGCTCAACCACTTCTACGTAAATGTCGAAATCCGTGCCGCTGGTCTGTTCCAAGGGTTGGATCAGAAAAACCTTCACGAATTCCTTGACCGGTATGTCCGTGGCGCGGCCAGAAACAGGGTTGGCGTTGCAATCGATCGCGGCTGCGACGAACGTCCGGCGATCTGGATCGTCCAATGTTTCTTTTGCACATTGAGGACGACCGGATTCACTGCGCCCGGCCAGTACGTCGCCACCCGCAGCTCTGGCGATCTCGTTCAGGTACATCTTGTACCGCGTGGTTCCACTTGGGTTGCCCAATGGATGCGGCGTCAGGTTGTTAGCGGGGCCGTCGCCATAGTTCATATCCAGATAGGCGGTCCGGCCAGTTGACCAGTCCCCGTTGCCGAACCGGTTGCCATGCGCGCATGATCCGGTCGCAAAACAATCATCCGGCGGAAACGGCATCGAGTCGCTGGAAATGGTCGGGTTATTTTTCAGGCAGGCACCGCCTGTGTTTTCCCACCCTGCAATGACCTGAGGGCCAGGATAGTACGCAGGATCATTCTTCAGATTACTCATGGTCGCCTGGAACAGGTCGAACCGCGAGTTGTAAATCGCGCTGCCGATCCCGTTGCGCTGCCCTGGTTCAGTATCAACACCGCGCTGAGAAACACATTGCGTCAGGTTCCCATGTGCGGCGATCAGGCAAATATAGAGCTTGGAACCGGTTTCCCCGGCACAGGGTCCATTCGGGTTGATGCCGATATCCGTCGGATCAAGAAACCCAAAGTTTCCCGGCCCCCACGCCGCGTTGTTTCCGCCAGTACGAAGTTTGATCGCCGCACCTTTGTTCGCATCTGCTGTCCAGTTGGGCGGGATACAGAACATCAGCGGTGTCACATCGCAGGCGTATTGAGTGAAGCCGGCGATTGCGACCGCATTTACGTCCTCGTTCGGCCGGGTGACGCCCAGCAAATCCGCCAAGGCACGACCGAAGGGCAGAAAGACGGTTCTGGGCGTTGCGGTGACCTCGACCATAACTGCCGCAGTCGAGTCGGTTGTTACAAACCCAGCAACCGGATCATTGTCATCGGGGTCATCTCCGGGCGTTGGAAGGCCGGTCAAAAACCGCAGCGAGAAATCGGCGGCAGACCCCAGGTCCCGGCTACCCTCCGCAAAGAACTGGTTGTCTTCGATCATTCCCTCCGCTGCAGCGTTTGCCCGGGTGATTGCGTCAGCGTTTCCATCCAGTTCCCCTGCGGCTGCCAATGCCACGTGGTCCGTGTAGGCCTGCAAGTCGGTTTGGGTCGAGGCCAGCCGCCCCAGATCGAACGTCAGAGCTGCCATCCCCATGATGACCACCATGCAAATCCCGACAAAGACAAGAATTGTTCCCTCTTCGTCTTTTGCGAATTTGCGTGGTAAAAACATGGACCTGACCTTTCTGCTAACAGTCTTTGGAAAATCAGTTTGTGCGGGTTGCGTTTCCGGCGACCGGTACTTCCTGAATGTCGGATGTTCCGCGACGGACCTTAACGACAGGCTTTGGCGCCCCGTCAGCAACCGGCGACTTCTCAAGCAGGATGTCACTCAGGCGAATGGCTTCCAGGGGCTCATCGTCGGCTGTTTGAAGCGAGCGCAGCGACAGGCTGAGCTGACCAGCCTTCTGCGCCAGGGCCAGTCGCTGCCCCTGTTCCGGCGTCACTTCTACCGTCACGGTACGCGCCACGCCCGGCTGATCCAGTTCTTCATCGGCAGTCTGGTCGACACCAACAATCCGAATGTTCTGCAGGATTGTCACCGCCCGCAACTCGTCGTTTCGGCCTCGGGTCAGAACGATATCGACGAAATCGCCCGGCGTCACAAATCCGCCAACACCAGTCTGGGCGTCAACACTGATCGCCATGGCGCGATTGTTTTCGCCAAGCGTTTGAACAATGGTAACTTTCTCGCCAAAATCCGAGACTTTCGATTCCAGCAATAGCTCACCTTGCGCCAATGCTCGTTTGGCGCGACGCGGTTCTCCCCCATTTGCAGGAAGAACGTCATCGAAATTTGTAAATACGCCCGCGGGAACCGAATCCGCAGGCCAGTCGATAGTTGTCAACTTGTAACCCTCAATCGGCGTTCCAAAAGGGATTGCCTCTGCGACGGCCACCACACTTACGATCGTGGGGTCCGCGGCCGCCTGGCTTTGCCGAAGCTGTTCTTGGGCCATCATCACAGCACCACCGGCCAGACCTACGCCCAAGATTGTCATCATCAGTGATTTCACGCGCATTGCATTCTCCAATACTCAGGGACATGGACCGATTTGCTGAACGCTCGATTTCGCATCGAGCAACAAAAAATCTGGTACTTTTGTTTGCCTTGCCCCCCACAGAAACGGGGGCAAGGGCTTGTTTCGATCAAATGATCAATCCGCAGCTGCAGGACGTGTCGCGGCCTCATCGGCTGCTTCGAAGTTATTGAAAGTTTCCGCGCCGAGGTCGGTCAGCACGAAGCCGCCAACCGCAATTGCGACAAACAGCGCGATGCCGTATTCAACCAGCGTTGCACCGCTTTCGTCGCGGCGAAGACGCACGAAGATCTTACGAATTCCATTCAACATAATATTTCTCCAGTCTGTTTTTTGACTATGCGCGAACCGCGCACAGACTCGAGGTTTTCCCCCTAGCCTTCTGGATTCGTAGCAAGGCCAGGCCGTAGCGCCGTCCCCTCAAACAGAAAAAATTTCCCGTTAAAAGTGTTTTCTTTTTCAGAATCTGCGGTTTCCAAGAGGGCATTCTTCAGTGCAGGAGTACAGGTTTGTATCCAACTTCATGCAATTTGAACCCAGGGCTTTATACTTCCAAAAAATTCCGTATTCGGACAGATACGGTTAAATCCACGCAGGAATTTTCGCACAAAATTTAATAAGAATTCGAATAACCCTCAACATGCGGAGCGGCAATCAGAAAAGAGTGTAAGTGCATTTATACCGTCAAAAAAAATCAAAAAACAGAGCTACGGTTACCGAAAGGCAATCCCACAATACAGACCGAAAGAGCCACCACGGTTTCTTATATGATGTGACGAGCAGAACACTCGACCTCACTAGGTTCGGAATACCCAACATTCGCAAGATGTTCGGCACTCAGTGAGCCAATGGATGCGCCATCAGGAAGCTAACTTCACATAAAAACAAGTCCGGCCGAAATGAGGTTAAACTTAAGTTTAATGCTAGATTAACAGATTGTTTTTGTTAAGTTAACCCATAGTCCTTCATACTGCTTGCAGACGAGTGTTGTTAAGTTGTTTTTCCTAACTTTCCAGGAGGGGGATACATGAACAAGACGATCGCAAAGCATGTCGCTAAAAATAAGCAGACTTCTCGATTGCACCCACCTCTGAAGTTGCTGGAGGAACAAAGACTCACGTGCCAACCTAAGTGTGCCAACTTTCCTCCGGTAGACGAAGCCTTTTTTGAGATAGCGCATCATAAGTGGCTCCTAGCGGCAAATAAAAAGCTCTCAGAAACCTAAATTTCCACCCCTGAATGCTCGAGTGGAAACTGTGCTTTTCGTAAAAATCATAAGGGTGCGAAAATTGCTCAATTTCGCCCCGCCCTCACTTCAATTTTCGGGGCTATTTACTGAGCACCACATGCATTCTCAGCAAATAGCACCGCCTTTTGAATCGAATAAATGCGGTAGCGTATTATTCTACCTATGATTGATCTCATTAAAGACCCAACAAGGCCTTTACGGCAGCCTCCACTTCATCCGTGACCGGTTTGTTGGCGGCCGCTTCAAGCGTTTCCCGTTCAAGAAGTTCCTGATCCTCGACCTGCTCTGACAGGTCCGCAACTTCTTCTACCGTCTCTTCATACTCGACGGCGGATCTTCGTTCTTCTCTCAGATCTCTCGCCACTTCGACCGAGTCCGCCAAGTCCTCCTTAGCCTGATCAAGCTCATCTTTCAGCGATGGATCAGTTTCGAACGCCTCTTCCAGCTCCTCGACGCGCTCTCTGTCTTCGCGAACGTCCGCCAATGCGTCCCTCAGGTCATCTTCGATCTCTGACAGAGGTCTTTCAGGCTCGTCCAGCCCGGCGAGAAACTCTTCCTTATCCGCCAGGTCGTCTCGCAGTTCGTCACCTTCAAGGACCGTATCCCGGTAAGTGGCAATTCGGCCAACGCGTGAGTTTGGCGAGGCATTCTGCAATGCGGTTTCACTGGCATGGGCGGCATTCAAAGCACCCAGCTCTGACGGATGGGCACCGAGGATGTATGCCATCTCATGGCGCGTGGTCCGGGCTGCAGGCCTGGTCGAGGTCGTGACCAGCGTCTGCCTCTCAACTGCGCGGCGTACTTTGGTTGTGTTGGTTGTTTGAGTTTGTACTCTGGCGACCTTTTGTCTGGCCTTCTTTCCTCCAAAAGCCTGCCTTAAAGACAGTTCAACGCGTTCAAGCACATTGTTTCCTGAACGGGTCGATTTTGAACGCTCACGATTGGAGTTGCTGGCAAAGGACTTCCGACTTTTCTGCTGCGCACCGCTATTCCCGGCTACGGACTTCGACTTACCGTTGCCTTGTCCAAAGCCCTTGCCCCCAGCATTGCCCTTTGCTTCACGGCTGTCATTTCCATTACCGCCGGAGTTTCCGTTACCACCAGAATTTCCGTTGCCGTTGCCGTTACCGCCAGAGTTTCCGTTCCCATTCCCGCCGCCATTTCCGTTTCCTTTGCCTTCCTTGGCAAAAACGACGTCAGGGGCCGCAACAGTTGAGACAACTGCCACGCCCCCCAAAAGGGCGATCACGATGGTAGTTGCTTTAAAAAAGCAGGACGACTTAACTTCCATCACTCCTCCCAATGCCTAAATAGGACCTTTTTTCTCTTCTATTCTCTCACCCCAACAAGCGTTCGAAGCGAATCATCAAACAACCTCGCTAGTTGACCGCAACCAAGATGAACGACCGAGAAATTGGCCGTTCATCTGGGGTTCACGTTGAAACAGGTAGAATTTGATCGGATTTTTTTGTGCAAACAGAGTCGATGAAAACGTTCTTAATCCTTGCCTGCCTGTTGTCCCTGCTCGTCGCGGGTGATGCGCATGCCGACGCTCAAGAGTTGCGGCAGTCGGAGCTGCGCAAGGCAACTACGTCCGGACAGGCCATCCGCCTGAACCGGGTCATCAAAGGCGTTGAGAGGGTTTTCGGCGGCACTCCGGTTGATGCGCGGGCCTTCAAGACCGATGAGATTTATTATCGCATTCTGGTCAAAAAACCTGATGGAGTGATCCAGAGCGTCATTGTGAACGCGAAGACGGGCGTAGTCGTTTCAAACCGTTCAAGTGTCGGGCGCCAAATCTCAAGGGCCGCGCAGAACTCGGCTGGCAGCGTCAAAAGCACGACTTCGTTTTTTCAAAACAGCAACAGGAACTCCAACGCCTTTGGGAGCAGGAGCAACTCGGGCAACAGAGGAAACTCTGGCGAGGGTGGCAATGGCAACTCCGGTGGCAACGGGAATGGCAACTCCGGTGGAAACGGGAACGGCAACTCTGGTGGCAACGGGAACGGCAACTCGGGCGGCAACGGGAACGGGAATTCCGGTGGCAACGGGAACGGAAACTCTGGCGGCAACGGGAACGGGAATTCCGGTGGCAACGGGAACGGAAACTCTGGCGGCAACGGGAACGGCAACGCCGGCGGCAACGGGAACGGCAACGCTGGTGGCAACGGAAATGGCAACGCCGGCGGCAACGGGAACGGAAATGGCCAAGAGAACAGATAAGAAAACAAGAAAAAATGGTTCTTTCACCCCGGCACAACTGATTATAGTTTCTTGATATGAGAATATTGCTGGCAGAAGACGAGCCTCACCTTTGCAACCAGATAAAGTGGTTGCTTATTGCCGAAGGCAGAGTGGTGGATGTTGTCCACAACGGAACTGAGGCGTTGCATCTAGGGTCAACAGAACCTTACGACGTCATTATCCTGGATATTGGATTACCAGAGCGGGACGGCATTTCCGTTCTACGAGAATGGCGCACTGCCGGTATTTCAACACCTGTGCTCATCCTTACTGCGCGGGACGGTTGGAGCGAACGGGTCGACGGGCTGGATGCTGGCGCGGACGACTACATGGTCAAGCCCTTTCACCTACCGGAACTTGCAGCCCGTGTACGCGCCATACTTCGACGCCAAAGTGGCCAGCTGAACCCAGTCATCGAGATTGGCAACGTTTCTCTTGATTCCAGGACAGGACGCGTTTCACTGGATGGCTTGCCCGTCAACCTGACCGCTCAAGAGATCGCAGTCCTAACCTACCTTGCCCACAACGCCGGCCGCCTGGTTTCGCGGACAGAGCTTTCCGAGCATATCTATGAATATGACGGCGATCGGGACTCGAATACGATTGCGGTGTTCATCAATCGACTGCGTAAGAAGCTGGGACCTGACGTGATAACCACGGTCAGGGGGCGCGGTTACAGGATCGACGCGATCTGATGTTATCTTTGCGGCAACGGGCCCTGCTAGGTGGCATCGCTTCCGGGGCTGTTTCTGTAGCGATCGGAACGATTGCCGTCTTTTCGATCATCGACACCAGGATTTCGGCGCAATTCGACAAAACTCTCGAGGATCGCCATACGCAAGTCGTTGTAGCTCTGAACACGACCACTCAGAATCCAGCGGCACTTGGCAATTTCCTATATGACCCGGCATATGGGGTTCCGTTTTCGGGGCGTTATTGGCAGGTCACAAGTAGCGAGGGAGAGATTTTCGCCTCGGCTTCGCTGTTTGACGAAGTCATAGCCGAGCCAGGCAATTCCGCAGAAGGTGGCGTGATCTGGAATACGCCGGGACCAGACGAAGAATTGGTGCGCAGCGCGTATCAGAAGATCACATACGAAGACGGTACGGTCTGGGGCGTCAGCGTTGCTGAGAGTCAACTCCAACTCATCGCCGAAAGGCGTTCCGCCCAAAGAAGCCTGTTGCCGGTGTTCGCGCTGGTCGGCGTTATCGGAATCGCCGGCTCCCTACTTTTGCTATCGGCCATCAGAAGACCGCTGCAAAAACTGCAGGCGGATGTCGCGCAACGCTGGGACAGCGAGGAAGATCTGAAGCCAACGGACTACCCCGACGAAGTTGCCCCTCTGGTCGAGGATTTGAACCAACTCTTGCAGCGCAATCGGGACATCGTATCCGGGTCTCGCAGGCAGGCTGCGGATTTGGCTCATGCGTTAAAAACACCCGCGTCGATATTGCGAAACGAATTGATGACCTTGTCGCAAGAAGGTGCGTCGACATCCGTGGCGCAAGAAGCCGTCGACCGGATAGAAGCCCAGCTCGCTCGCTCGCTCGCGCGGATGCGAGCGGCAAACACCGCCGAACTGACCCATTCACGCACCAACCTGACCCATTCCATCCAAAGGCTGGCTAAGCTCTTTTCAATTGTGGCCGAGCGTGAAGGCAAAGAGCTCGAGGTCGACTGTGCCGCGACACTGTGGGTTCGAATGGACGCCCAGGACATTGAGGAAGTCATTGGCAATCTTTTGGACAACGCGTTCAAGTGGAGCAGACAGAAGGTAATCCTGACAGCTCAGTATAAAGACGGGGACATAGAATTGCGTGTCGAAGATGATGGCCCCGGAATTTCGGAAAAAGAAATGAGAGAAGCGCTGCGCTCGGGCGGCCGGTTGGACACGTCCGTTGCCGGAACAGGATTGGGTCTTCCAATTGCGGTGGATCTACTAAGCGCGTACGGAGCGAAACTCACCCTGGGCAGCTCGGAAAAACTCGGCGGTTTGGAAAGCCTGGTCGTTCTACCAGCACGCCAAGTTATCCGCCCCTAAGCCGAGCCTCTTCCATTCGCGCCCCAGCCATTCCAGGCCGGGACGCGCTGAGAGCTTGTTGAGCGTGACGAGGTCTCGCCGCGGAATTAGTCCACTGCAAGGATCAGTTTTCCTGTTGTTTCACCTGCTTCGAGGCTGCGATGCGCCTCGGCGGCCCGGGACAAGGGCAGTGTTTTGATCTGCGGCTTCAGGATGCCTTGGCTCAGCAGGTCGAAGGCTTTGTTCAAATCAGCGTGGTATTCGACGGGATAGTTGCCGGAATAGGTGTAGATGTCGCTGACGCGGATGGCGACGGATTTGCCAAAATGCCGCGACAGATCTTCCTGGAATGTCCCCATCGGCGGGCCTGCCAGGAACCCGAAAACGACCACAGTGCCAAGCGGGGCCAGCACCTCGAGATCGTTGTTCACTGTTTCACCCGATATCGGGTTCAGAGACAGGTCCACACCACGTCCGTCGGTGAATTCTTTGACGCGCGTGGCCACATCTTCGTTGCGGTAGTCGATCACGTGGTCTGCACCCTGCGCTTTTGCAAACTCCAGTTTGTTGCTGCTGGCGGATGCGATCACTGTCATGCCCAAATGCTTGGCGATCTGGATTGCCATGGACCCGACACCGCCAGCGGCCGCGTGGATCAGAACTGTTTTGCCCGCCGCAGCGCCGCCAAGATTGACCAGCATGTGCCAGGCCGTCACGGCGTTAACCGGGATCGATGCTGCCAAAGCAAAGTCGATGTCTTTGCCAATTTTGGTCACGTAACGCTTTTCCAGAACCGAATGCGTTCCGTAGCCATTGCTGCCGACAGGACCCGTCCAGGCGACATGATCACCTGCTGCGATGTCTTCGATACCTTCGCCCACCGCTTCAACGACACCGGCACCTTCAACACCGGGAATATGCGGAAGATCAGGCATCATACCTTCGGGCATCTCACCACGACGAATAATCGTGTCGATAAAGTTCACCGCGGCGGCATGGTTGCGGATCAGGATTTCTCCGGCCTTGGGGGACCGTGGCGTTTGTTCCTGAGTTTGCAGGACACTCGGATTGCCGATTTCCGGGATAACAATGGAATGGGACATGTGATTTCTCCGATTTTCTGTTGGCAACAGAGTAGTCCTTGCCTCTGGGTATGATAATATCGAAAAAAGGAAATTACATTTCTACAGGCAGGATAATGATCTATAACGACATCGTACTGTTCACGACTGTGGCCCGGCATCTGAACTTTTCCAAAGCCGCCGAGCAGCTGGACATTCCGCTGTCTCGTGTCAGCAGACGGGTGGCAGAGCTGGAAGAACAGTTAGGGGTAAAGCTGTTTGAGCGCACCACACGTCAAGTCCGTTTAACCGAAGAGGGCCGCCATTTGCTGGACAGGGTTCAGGATCCTGTTGAAGCGCTTCAGAACGTTGCGGGTTTTGCAGCGGACGCCCCCGGGCAGATCATCCGGCTAACTGCGCCTCCGATGGCTGTGCAAGATCGGATCGGATCCCGTCTGTTGGATTTTGTTGAACTAAACCCAGACATTCGCTTGGACGTTACCGCGACAAACTATTTTCTGGATTTTTTCCGCGACAATATCGACTTGGCCTTTCGTGTCGGTCCACTAAAGGATTCCAACCTCGTCGCGCGAAAGCTGTGGAAGCTAAAATACAATTTCTGTGCCGGAGAGGCCTTTGTGGAGCGACACAAGATATCCGGCCCATTGACACTGGACCGCCTCCTGGACCTCCCCTCCCTCGTTTCCCGACAAAGCTGGCTGCTTGAAAGTGGCACCGTGAAGTCAAGGAATGTCGTTCACGAGTTCGACACACTGGACCTGCTGGCGGATGCCGCAAATAGAAACATGGGAATTACCCTGTTGCCTCAGGAAATGATTGGCGACGGGCTATGCAAAATATCACTGGTTGATGCGGCTCCGGCGAACCGGGATATGTGCGCCGTGTACCCAAGCAAACGTTTGTTACCGGCGCGCATTCGAAAACTCATTGAGTTCATGGCTGCAGAATGATCCACGAGCAGGGCAAATTTGGATCTCCGGTTAAAGATAGAAATTCCTGTAATCTGCGCGCGCAAAATATTCATGCAGTTCGTGATCTATCAAAAATCTCGGATTGCTTTCTTCTTGCTTAGCTCGCTGACCCTGTTGTTCAAAGCTGACATTGGTGCGCACTGCAGCGCCAAGCAGTATGGGGTCTCTCTCGCCATTCTCAGCGGTCGAATCTAGCGGGCCGAATAAGCCCATTTCCGACCTTACCTATCCATTTGAGCACCGCGAACGCGTTCGGCAGATCCCGGCCGAACGCGGTTTTTTGAAAACGCTGCTCGAGTGTTGTTTAGCCAATAACCTATGTATCGCGTTCTCGGCGCACGTCCCGGCTGCGCTGCAATGTTGAGAATGAACAATTGACCGTCAGAGGCATTTTCTGATCAACCACTATACGTCTCCCCTCCCCGCTGCCTTCTCGTTTCGAAGACCGCAGCAATTTGTTTGGAAAAAACGTAACCTTTCAAAGTGGCGAGACGATACGCACCATTTCGATTTGATCCGATGATATCTCGGGTAACTCTCACAACGCTTCATTAGTCTTGTTCGTTTCCCCGGATAGCGATTTAGTCACAGGCTGCCGTTACAATCATTTCTACCTTCAAAACACTGCGGGCAAGCTTGGACTCTCCGCAGGCACGGGCCGGGGCGTGGCCTTCGGGCACCCAGGCGTCCCAAACGGCGTTCATCTCGGCAAAGTCTGTCATGTCAGCCAGCCAGATTTCGCATTTCAGGATGCGAGTCTTGTCGCTCCCGGCTTTGGCCAACAGATCTTCAACCTTTGCCAGGATATCGCGTGTTTGTTCGGTAACAGTAGGCGCGTCGGATGTTTGGCCACACAGGTAGGCAACGCCGTTGTGCTTGACGATACGGCTCATACGCTGGCCGGTTTCGATCCGGGTGATGGTCATGTTTTTGTCATCCCATTTAGTGAATTGAAGGGTGGGTTTACGTCAGGTCGTCGACCAACTCGTTTTGGTAGCCAAAGAGTGCAGGCAACCCACCCGTGTGAAGCATCACAACTTTCTGACCGGGTTGAATTTCTCCTGTACTCACCAGATGCAACAACCCCGCGAAGGTTTTCGCGGTGTATACGGGATCAAGGAATATTCCTTCGGTGCGCGCCATCTTTTCCAAGGCCGCTCGGGTCATTCCACTTACCTTGCCGTAACCGGGGGCGAGCGCGTCATCCAGAACATTGATCCTGTCTCGCAAAGGCGCTGCGTCGATGCCCAGCAAATCCGCTACTTTCTGCAGGACAGTATCCATTCGGGCCTTTTGCTTTTCGCTATCCCGACGCACGCAGACGCCGTACACAGAAGAGCTGTTCTCTGCCAGCGCTAGCCCGGTCAACAAGCCTCCATGCGTTGCGCCGCTGCCTGAGGGAACGACGACCGCATCGAAATCCGGCATCTGCTGGCACAACTCCTGACCGGCGAAAACATAGCCCAAGGCCCCCAGGGGTGGATGGTTCAATCCCAGATGAATGACATAAGGTGTGCGCCCTTCAGCCTTTAGCTCGTCGGCGCGTGCGTGCAACGCGGCGTCAGCCCCGGCTTCGTCCTCGCCTTCGGGATAACTCATGTGTTCGGCGCCCAAAATCTTTGCCAGCATCACGTTCCCTGAGCTGTAATACTCCTGGCCCATTTCTGGCACACGTTCCTCCAGTTGCAGCACCGATTGCATACCCAACTTGGCAGAAGCGGCTGCAGCAGATCGAACAAAGTTGGACTGAACTGCGCCGGTGATCAGTATGGTATCAGCACCTTGTTGAAGAGCATCGCCAAAGTAGAACTCAAGCTGCCGCGTTTTGTTACCACCGAACCCAAGCCCGGTCAGGTCATCGCGTTTCAGCCAGAGGTCGATGCCCAATTCCGAAGACAATCTGTCCAACCGCTCTAGTGGGGTTGGACCTGACATGAATTGGGCTCGAGGAAATCCGTCCAGTTTATTGTCTTGTGTCATCCTCTGCCCTTCGAGTTTATGCAGTCGCAAATGCGCGATGAAAGAGAACGCCGCAGGCTATCAGAGAAACCACGCGGATGGCAGTTGTGACCAAGGTCTGCGGTAAATGGGGACCAACTGCACGACCCAACAGGCTGCCGATCAGTGTGAGCGCTACAAAGCCCCATACCTGCGGGCTATAGGCAAAAGCCTGTGTGTCGGACAGGCTGTGCAACAGGAATGCGACGCCGTACGCCACAAGCGCAATGGGTTGAACCAACTTGGCAACCTCTTTGGCTGGGCGACCTTTTGCAATCAAGCCAAAAACCATTAGCGGGCCGGGCGTCGCGGCCCAAACAGTCGCCAGCCCGGATAAGCCGGAAACGGTCGAAAACCCTGCTGTTCCAATTGAGCGGCGCAAGGGTAGCAAGGTTGTCACTAGCCCGATCAGCAACAGACTGGCCGTCAAGGCAAGGACAAACGCCTCGCTCAGCCAGGGGTAAACGGCAAGGCCCGCGACCACTCCGGTGAGGCATCCTATAATTGCCGTGCGAATGGTCTGTCGGTCGGTCTTCAGCACCTGCCGGTCTGTCGCGACCGCTGAAACGATGGTATTCAACAGCAGCAGAATTGGAACAGCCGTTGAAGTCCCAAGCAGTATCATCATCGGCGGACCCGCAAGGATGCTAAACCCGATGCCGACGCCGACTTGCAGCATAGCACCAAGGCCTATGGCGACCATCAGGATAGCAAGGTCAACGGACACTAAGCTCCCCCATGCCCCATGTGAAACTGCCGAAACCTTATGTCCAAGGCATGATCCCGGCATAGGTTTCGCGCGTCGCTACGGTATGCGCCATTTGCGCCAGCGTCGTCAAATCGAAGACTGGAAGTTGCAGTTCTTGCTGAAGTCGCGCGGCATATGGCGGCAAGTCGGTGCACTCCAATACCAACGACCGTATCTCCGGTGATTTTTCTCTCAGTCGCCGAGCAGCCTCGAGCACTTCAGCCTCGATCAAATCTGTGTCCATGCGGGTTCGCG
This sequence comes from Ruegeria sp. BC3, assembly GCF_056539265.1. NCBI lineage: Bacteria > Pseudomonadati > Pseudomonadota > Alphaproteobacteria > Rhodobacterales > Roseobacteraceae > Ruegeria > Ruegeria sp. BC3. The sequence goes on along the minus strand of NZ_JBQFUP010000001.1, from coordinate 88,570 downwards.
TATTCCGTAAGATCACTTCGGCGAATTCGCTGGTGTACTCCAACCCTTGAACAGCGACGGGAATACCACCTGCTCCGACACCTTCGAAATGCTTCAGTGTCAGGGCAGATGCATCTGCGGTCAGCACGCCCACAGGCGCATTTGCCCCTGTCATGTGAAAAGCCAGAGGAACCTGTATCAAGCTGGAAGCAAAGACGGGTACGGAAACAGCCGCCGCCAGTTCCTTTTGAAACAAAGCCAGAAATCCGCAGCTTCCCGTGATGGCCCGAACGCCCTCGGCCTCTAGCCGTTGCGCGCCTTTGACAAAGGGGGCCAGCAGCTCGGGCGTTGGGTTGTTTAGCAGGGTCGGAACAGTGATGCCGTCGATCATTTCGTAAAGAACGGGAAACGGAAGGCTGGACGGATTCTTGATGTGCCCCGGCGGTTTGGGGAAATAGCTTTCAAGACATAGAACCCCGATTGAAGCCCCGCAGATGTTCTGACCGCCTTCGTATATTGGCATGGTGCTAAGGTCCTTTTGAACTGGAGATCTAGAATCTGGCCGGCGAGAATGGGGCCAGATTGATATTTGGGCTGCGGTCCGTCACGAGATCCGCCACAAGCTCACCAGTCTTTGGCGCCATCATGAGCCCGTAGTGAGAATGCCCGAAGGCGGCGAAAAGCCCGTCTTTGCCATTGAGTGCCCCAATCGCAGGCAGGCTGTCGGGAAACGAGGGTCGTCGACCCATCCAGAATTGTGCCTCATTCGTATTCAGGTCTGGCACCAAAGACTTGGCCTGATCGGTCAGAATCTTTTCTTTTCGCGGGTCGGCTGGGGCATCAACGCTTCCGAATTCGGCCGTTCCGGCAACCCTCAGACCACCCTGCATCGAACTTGCGACGACTTTTGCATCCACATCCATGACAGAGTTGTTCAAGACAGCGGAAGGGTTTGGGAACTCAACATGATAGCCCCGCTCGGCCACCAGCGGCACGGGCAGTCCAAGGGGTTTGAGAAGATCGGCGGACCACACTCCGGCCGCGAGGACAATATTACTCGCGTGCAACGTGTCTTGCGGTGTCGCAAGCTGCCAATTGTCACCCCCGGCGTAGCTCAGTTTGGTGACTTCGGCCCGCACAAACTCGGCACCTTGCGCGCGTGCTTTTTCGGCCAGAACAGCGCCCAAACGCCCAGGAGAAGTTGCGCGCGCCTGACCTTTGATAACGATCGCCGCCTTGAACTCCTCGGACAATGCAGGTTCCATGTGCCGTAGTTCAGCGCCATCGACACGCTCCAGATCACCGCCTTTTTCCCGGCGGATCAGGTAACCCAGCCCATCCAGATTGGCGTCGTCCGGGTTGCGGAACGCGTGAATATAGTAACTGTCAATGATCAGGCTCTCGTGCCCAGTGCCTTGCAGATGCCGACGGTACAAATCGATAGATGGGCGACACAAGATCTCCATCGCATCCGAAACTTCGCGAACCGTCTTTTCGCCCGACATTCCCAGAAAGCGCAGCCCCCAAGGGATCATCTTCGGCCAGAAGGACGCCCGAACCGACAGCGCGCTTTTGGGGTCCAGCAGCATCTGGGGCAGCTTTTTCCAAATGCCCGGAACGGCCTGCGGAATGATCGACCAGGGCGACACAACCCCTGCATTGCCGAACGAGGTTTCCTGTCCCGGGTCGCTCCGGTCGATTAGACGGACAGGTATGCCCCGTTCTTGAAGCGACAGCGCGCAACAGATACCGACGATCCCTGCGCCGATGATGGTTACTTGCTCTGTCATCGCATCAGGCCGGGGAATGGCTGCGATTGCGCGCGATCAGTTGGGTGACAATGACCGGCGATGCGACAGCAAGCGCTATCAGGTCAGCCGTCAGGCTGGGCGCAACAAAGATTACCCCAGCGATAACCATCAGGATACGCGACACCAAGTTTAGCGGCTTTAGCCAGTATCCGACCACGGCTGCAGACAGAGCGATGACCCCGGCGATACAGCTGGTCGCCGTGTAGGTGAACTCCCACAGGTTGAACCCGGTTGAGGACACGAACAGAAGGACCGGAGCGTACACGAAGGCCATTGGCGCGATCACCTTGCCTAAGCCAAGGGTAAAGGCGGACAACCCTGTTCGGAATGGGTTGGAGTTCGCAATGGCCGCTGCCGCATAGGCCGAAGTACAGACCGGCGGTGTGATCTCGGACACCACTCCGTAGTACAGCACGAACAGGTGGCTGGCGATCGGCGGGACACCCAGCTGCGCCAGCGCTGGCTGCGCGACAGAGACCAGCATGATATAAAGCGCGGTGGTCGGGATGCCTGCGCCCATCAGGATGCAAACGATGGCAATGAAGACCAGCGAGATGAACAGTTGCAGATCTTCCATCGCGAACAACTGCCAGCTGCCGAAAGAGATCATGTTATACAAGTCCGCCGCCAGATTGCCCGCGCCTTGCGTCACCATAAAACCGATGCGGAAACCGATACCGGTTGTGTTGATAACACCGACGACGATGCCCACAGCCGCCGCTGCTGCACCTACGGCCAGCGAGTATTTCACACCCAGCTCGACCGCTTGCAGCATCTCGGGCACTTCGATCCGCTTCTGCGGGTTCAGCGTCGCGATCACCGACAACCCGCACAGGATCGCCGTCATGGTCAGGTCGAAGCCGCCATCTGAGAATTTCCATAGCACGAAGGCCAAGAACGCCGCGGCATAGATCAGCGTGGGTGGCTGTTTGATCCGCGACATGCCCGCGATCACCGCAAGGGAGATGCCACAGAAGGCAGACATGAACGGCGTATATCCTGTAAACAGCACGACCAGCAGGCCGATCAGAGGCACGATGTTGGCCCAACCTTCGGCCCAGACGGCCTTGAGCTGCGGCAGTTGCTCTTTCGCCAAGCCTTGCAGGTTCAGCTTACGAGCCATCAGGTGCACAACGGCAAAGACGCCGACATAGTGCAGGATGGCCGGGAAGATCGCAGCAATCACGATGGTCGTGTAAGGCACCTCGAGGAATTCGGCCATGATGAAGGCGGCTGCACCCATGATCGGCGGCGTGATCTGCCCTCCGGCCGAGGATGCGGCCTCGACCCCGCCCGCAAAATGGCCGGGGTATCCAAGGCGCTTCATGTTGGGAATTGTCAGCGCGCCTGTCGAAACGGTGTTAGCCACTGAAGAGCCCGAGATCGTGCCGAAGAACGCCGAGGATACCACCGACACTTTTGCCGGCCCGCCGGTATAGCGGCCCGCCAAAATCGTGGCGTTATCGATAAAAAGCTGTCCCAACCCCGTGCGCTGCGCGATCACGCCGAACAGGACGAAATGGAACACAATGGTAGAAACAACCCAAAGGGTGACGCCATAGATGCCTTCCTGCGGGAAATACATCGACGACACGAAGGTCTTGAAGTTCACGCCGGGATGCTGCAGCAAGCCGGGGAAATACGGGCCCAACAGGGCGTATGAGATAAACACACAGATGATCAGCGGCAGCACCCAACCCAACGTGCGGCGGGCAATGTCCAGCACCAGCAGGATGATGACGACGCCCAAAACCACGTCATAGGTGTTCGGGTTGCCCATTCGGAACGTCTGTTCCTCGATCCCCAGAAACGGAATGCCGCGCCACGCAACACCGACATACAGCGCTGCAACGATACCCAGCGCCATAAAGACCAAGTCGTATAGAGGGATGTTGCCGATACGGAACCGGCTGACCTTGAGCGCATAAAGATTTTTGGAACCGATAATCGGAATTGTCGCATAGACCAAAATGAACAACAGCGCCAGATAGATGCCCATATGCCAATGGTCGGCGGGCAGGCCAAAACCGGCCGTGAAGAATTCGTAGAACGCAAAGATCAGGGCAACAACGCGCAGCACCTTGCCTGCGGTGGGCGTGACCTGCCGGACGGCGGCACCTTCGTCGAACTGTTCTTCGATAGCGGCCAACTCCTCGGCCGTCAGTTCGTGGTCATCAAGTTTCTGGGTCTCGGACATGATGGCCCCCCGATTTCGCATAATTCCAGAGTGCGGTGCCCCGCGGAGGGGCACCGACGACAAGTGTCAGCAAGCTAAGATTACTGAAGCAAGCCGGCTTCTTTATAGAACTTCTCGGCACCCGGGTGCAGCGGCACACCCAAAGCTTCGACACCGTCCAAAGCGGTTTCAGCCGTGATCTGCTTGCCCTTGGCGTGGCCATTGTCCAGCAGCTTGCGGGTGTTGTCGTTCCACAGCGCCTTGGTCAGGCCGTAGACCAGCTCGTCAGACAGTTCCGACGACACAACCAGCATCGCGCTGACTGCAGGGGTCTTGGTTTCACCATCGATGCCTTCATAAACACCGCCGGGAATGGTCGAGGGGATATAGGCCGGGATGATCTCGTTGATCTTGGCCATATCCTCGTCGGTGAAGGAATGCAGGTTCATGCCCTTGGTTGACGACAGCTGCACCATCGCCGCAACTGGCCAGCCTGCGGCGTAGAAATAGGCGTCAAGCTGACCGTCGGCCAAACGCTCGGCGCTCTGGCTGTTGTTCAGCTCGGCTTCGTCCATGTTGTCGCGATTGACGCCCCAGGCGTCCAGCATCTGCAAAACGGCGACCTGTGTGCCGGAACCAGCCTGCGCGATACCGACGCGCTTGCCTTCCAGATCGCTCAGGTCGTTAATCGTCTGACCGGCTGGCAGCACCAGATGCAGGTCTTCGGGGAACAGGTTTGCCACGATGCGAAGGTTGGGATGAGGCTTCCCTTCGAACTTACCCTCACCCAGATACATCGAGCGGGTCACGTCAGCGGCGGCCAGACCGGCCTCAAGCTCGCCATTTTGAACGGCGGCGTTGTTGAACACGGACGCGGTGGTGGATTGCGCGATGGCGATCAGACCCGGAACGCCACACTGGCCACCCTCTTCGCAGGGGCGCGATCCCGGAGGGGCCGAGATTCCGTTTGCGATGGTACCGCCTATGGGGAAGTAGGTTCCACCAGCACCACCGGTGCCGATGCGGAAAAAAGTTGGATCTTGCGCCAACGCCGGAGCGGCAAGCGCGCCTGCCAAGGCAAGTCCGGTCAAACATTTCACAAATTTCATCATCATCTCCCTTGTTGGATGGTCGGATTCGGTTTGGCCGAATTTCGATCCTGCAAGCGTAATGGCAATTTTCATAAATACAAATTTGTTATATTTCACTAAACGAAGTTTTTCCTTATGTATTGACCATGAACCTTACGCAGCTGACCGTTTTTCGCGAGGTGATGGAGACAGGCTCTATCTCTCAGACCGCCAAGAAACTGAACCGCACACAGCCTGCGATCAGCCTGGCATTGAAGAACCTTGAAAAGACCCTTGGCCTGACCCTGTTCGAGCGTAAGGGACGGCGATTGGTCCCAGTGCCCGAAGCGCATTACCTGTTGGCCGAAACCACAGGTATTCTGGACCGCCTTGCGACGATTTCCAGCACAATGGAAGGGTTGATCAAAGGGCATACCGGCAGTCTGAATATCGCGACAATGCCGGGGCCGTCGGCCTTCTTGTTCCCGCGCTTCATCAGCCAATCGGTTGGCGAGAACCCCGAGATACACATCACTTTGTCAACGCGCAGCTCACCTCAGATTATGGAACTTGCCGGGACGCAGAATATTGATTTCGGCTTTGCTGATTTTGAACAATCAGCCGGAAAAGAGCCTCAATACTCGGCGGAACTGATACAGGCAGATTGTTTTTGCGCCGTTGATCGTGACAGCCCGCTTGCTTCGAGCAAGACCGTATCCATTTCCGATCTCGACGGGGTGCCCATCGGGGGATTGCATGCCACACACCCGTTCCAGCGTAAAATTCGGCAGGAGTTTCAGGATGTTGCCGCCAACCATAACCCAACGGTGACCTGCCAGTACTTTCTGCCCTTGATACCTTTTGTGAGTTCAGGTCAGTGCTATTCGATCGTGGATCCACTGACCGTTGCCACCGAACGCGCCCTGAACCTGTCCAATGGAAAGGTTGCGTTCCTACCATTCAAAAAGCCGCTCAGGTACGAATATGCAATCCTTGAGCCGAACCACCGACCACCGTCTCAATTGGCTTTGAAGATCAAAGCGGGCTGGAAAGCCGAAGTTTTGAAAATGTTGGAAGAGGTGAAATCCAATCCTAGCGTAGTGGGGATAGACGAAGCGAGTAACTAACAGGTCCAGGTCGCTTGGGCGTTACAAAACGATCCCGTTAAGAAGGGATTTCCGGTTTGGTTGGATCACAGTAGGTCAACGAATGTCGCCAGTGGGTCGACCGACACCCCGTGCAACGTCCGCTTCCGGCACCTTGCAGCATTGGCCAAAGTGGGCTCGCAGTCGACGTTTGCTACCCCTCATACGAGTGGCTTGAGGCAACCCCGCTGACCTTCGCGAGTGAAATTTGCAAATCCCTAGAAGCGCAACATTTCGCGTCAGGAATTGCTTAGCCGCGCCAGAACAGCCGGCAAGAGAACCAGTCGAACACGGCGTATTTGTCCTTTTGCACTGCTATCCTGACGCTCAACTTTGCCACTCTAGACGACACAGTACGTGGTGTCCGTGGAGACCTTTGAGCCGCCTTGGCTCTATGACCAAAAATGAAAAATCGGGGATTCCTTGAACCATAGTGCGAGTCACATCTGAAACGAGTATCTCACCTGCCCCTCCAATCATCGTAATGCGTGAAGCTTTGTTAACCACGGTACCGAAAAAATCTCCGCGAGATTGCACAACGTCGCCGGTATGAATTCCAATCCGAACACCGAAAACCGGCTCTTCGGGTGTTGACGCAACTGCCTTCTGAATTTTAACGGCGGCTGTAAGTGCTTCTTTGGCCGACGGAAAGACTGAAAGCGTTCCATCTCCTAAGGATTTCACAAACTGCCCATGATGTCGTTCAATTATAGACGTCAATAATTGGAAGTGGTTTTCAATCAATACCGACCAACGTTGATCTCCCAAAGTTTCGGCCAACGTTGTACTGCCCTCTACGTCGGTGAAAAGAACCGAAGCTAAACCTTCGGCTTGGATCAACTCTGGTCCCTCTTCACGTGCGGCATCGACCAGTTTTTGGATGGCCAGCTGTTCTTTACCCACAAGTTCAATATTCGGAGTGGGCACGGAAGCATGGCGATTGATGATCTTCCACGCCGCGCCCTCCAAAACAAAAATCAGGACTGTACGATAAAAGACTGGCTCGTCGAAGCCGACAAACTGGATCTTATGAACAAAGGATGACCATCCCGTTTCACCGTTTTCAAACGCCTCCGCCTCAATTTCTTCGAAAACGATAGGAGCCGGAATCTCCGCGAAAAAGCCGCTGACCCCATCGCGAACGGCTTGACCACGCCAAAACTCACCTTCGCCCGTGCCGATGAAACGCAATTCATCAGCTATCGACAGAAAGTCCCGCAATTCTTCGGTGTTTTTTTTGGTTCTGAGCACTTCATACCAACGCCTCGAAACTGCCAGCAGTTCAGGTGAGGAGCGTGTCATCGCAGACGTTTCGAGACGCTGCGCGGAAAGAAACTGAAGGGGTCCTGCATCCGTTGTCTCCATTCTTAGAAACATGCAGGTCAATGCTGCCGCTGGGATTTGGTCTGATCAAGGCTTTTGTATTTCTCCGGAACAGAGTGCACCAAGACGCGGAACAAAAGCACGAGTTCGTTCAAACCGAACTGGCCCACCGAACTTTGCACAGTCCGCTTTCCACCCATTGCAATCATTTGGAAAGCTAGCAGCTGCTATCGGTTTTTTTCGTTCCGTCTCAACCGGATAAACAAAGGCAGTCGACAGGCGGCCTGAATTCGGTGCAAAAAAGCTGAAATTGTCTGGGAGTTTTGCCAACTTCAGAAAGATGGTGCGGTCGAGAAGACTCGAACTTCCACGGGAGTTACCCCACAGCGACCTCAACGCTGCGCGTCTACCAATTCCGCCACGACCGCACTGCCAATGACTTGGTAAAGGGGCGTATAGACGGTGGCGTTCAGGATGTGAAGAGGCAAAAAACACGTCCGTTTGAATTCCCTTTCGCCGTTTATATCTGTACCACAGACCGAACCCGTCGCCACTTCCCGGAGCCCGATCATGTGCGCGCAAGATCCCCGTCCCGTCATTCAGATCGACATCGTCTCGGACGTTGTCTGCCCGTGGTGCATCGTGGGTTTTCGCCAGCTTGATCAGGCGTTGCGCGAAGAGAGTGTGCTTGCCCAACTCAGGTGGCATCCGTTCGAGCTGAACCCTGAAATGCCGCCCGAAAGGCAGAACCTGCGCGAGCACATCATGGAGAAGTATGGCTCGACCGCCGAGCAGAGCCAACAGGCGCGCGACCGCCTCACTCAGATCGGAGATGAGCTGGGATTTGTCTTCAACTTTGATGATGACAGTCGCATCGTGAATACCTTTGCTGCACATCAACTTTTGGATTGGGCAGAAACTCAGGGCCGCCAGCATCCTTTGAAGATGGCGTTGTTCGAGGCGTATTTTACGAACCAGCTCGATGTGTCGCAGACCGACGTTCTGCTGGATGCTGCCCAAGCGGCCGGGCTCGATCCAGACGCCGCCCGCACCGCATTGGCCTCGGGCGATCACGTGGCACCGGTACGTGAACGGCAGCGGTTTTGGTCCGGACACGGCATCTCTGGCGTTCCGTCGATGGTGTTCGGTGGCAAGTACCTGGTCACCGGTGCGCAAGGGTCAGAGACTTATGCCGAGATTATCCGTCGGTGCCTGGCCGAGGCCGCGTGACCTCTTTTCATCGCCCTGCCCTGACGGTAAGGAACCACCATGGAATGGAAGATCACTGACGGGCTGACAGACTATACCGACGCCGTGGCCTTTATGGAGGCACGCGTGGCCGCAATTGCGGCTGGCGAAGCCGATGAATGCGTCTGGTTGCTGGAGCATCCTCCGCTTTATACTGCCGGCACGTCCGCTCGGATCGAGGATTTGACCGATCCCGATCGCTTTCCGGTCTACGAGGCCAAGCGCGGGGGTGAGTACACATATCACGGCCCCGGTCAACGCGTTGCCTATGTGATGCTGGACCTCAACAAGCGCGGCAAGGACGTGCGCCGGTTTGTCAAACAGCTTGAGGAATGGGTGATCGCCGCCCTGGCCGAGTTCAATGTGCATGGCGAAATCCGCGAAGGTCGTGTGGGCGTCTGGGTCAAACGTAACGACAAGCCACTGACCGCGTCCGGCCAAACAGCCGAAGACAAAGTGGCCGCTATCGGCTTGCGCTTGCGCAAGTGGGTCAGCTTTCACGGCATCTCGATTAACGTGGAACCGGACCTCGAGCATTTTTCGGGCATCGTTCCCTGCGGCATCACCGAACATGGGGTGACCTCGCTGGTCGATCTGGGTTTGCCGGTGACTTTGGCCGATGTGGATGCCGCCTTACAAAAGACATTTTCCGAAGTTTTTGACCCTGTGGGCGCCTAAAACCCTACGGACGAATCGTTCCATGATTAACAGTACGTTAACAATCCCGACGCGACTCGCCGTTCTGTTTCCATAGCGCGCCAAAATTTCCCAACGGCTACGGCAGAACTGGGCAAAATTAAGGAAAAACTCACTCAAATAGATACATGGCGCTCGTTTGCGGTTAATATGATTTCACCGTTCTTAGAGTGAGTGGTGTGTTAACCGGTGATCTTGGGGGAACCCATGTAGTCGGAAAAAGTTTTTGTTAACGAGTCTGCCGTTCCGACCCCAAATCGGAGCGGCAATTCGTATCCAAAATCACTCTTAGCTTTCTCCATGCCCAAATCGAGATGACCCGACACAGGCGTGATCCTCCTGTTCAATCTCTAATGTGGCGTGCCCAATTCCAAACTGGTCACTCAGAGCCTGTCTGACGCAGGATCTGACCCCTTCCGCTTCGGACCATGCCGACGCTTCGATAACCAGATGCGCGGTCAGGGCAGTTTCGCGCTCCTGCATACTCCAAAGGTGGACATGATGAACTTGGGCAACGCCCGGGATGTCCTCAATGGCAGACGCGACTTCTTCGGGGTCAAGATCGGGCGGCGCGGCCAGCATCAAAACACGGATCGTTTCGCCGATCTCGCTTTTGACATGCCACAGGATGTAGACAGAAATCAGGATCGTGACGGCCGGGTCTACCCATGTCCAGTTGAACAGGATCACCGCGCTGCCAGCTACGATGACGGCAACGGATCCCAGGGCATCGGCCACGTTGTGTAGAAAGGCCGCCCGAATGTTCATGCTTTCCTTGGCCATGGTATAGGTCAGCGCAGCAGTGATGAGGTCCACGATCAAGGCCAGGGCTGCGATCCAGACGACAATCCAGCCGTTGATCGGCTCTGGCTCGAAAAACCGCATAACGCCTTCGTAGAACAGGTACACCGAAAGCACGATCAATGTTGTGTAGTTGACCAACGCGGCGACGACCTCGGCACGACCATAGCCAAAGCTCATTCGGGGATCTGCCGGCCGCCGGGCAATCTTGCGCGCAAAAAAGGCGATGACCAGCGCAATGGCGTCCGAGAAATTGTGCAGGGCATCCGCGATCAGCGCCAGCGACCCTGAGAAGATGCCCCCGATTACCTGCGCCAGTGTCAGGAACATATTGACGGCAATTGCCCAAACCACTCGAGCATCCCCAGTCTCGGGATCAATGTGAGTGTGCGCGTGGCTGTGCCCCTTGTGAGAATGATCATGTGCCATCGGTCGGCGTGTCCCTTGTTATGCCTGCACACCGCATGTAATTCCTCTAGTAACTAGAGGTTCAAGAGCTCCGTGGAAAAAACTGTTGTCACTAAAGCGATCCCTTCTGAACGGAATAGTGCCCAAGCTGATCTTCTCCGTCCCGTTGGTATTTTTTTCGCTCAGAAGCGAGAGATTTTGGGAAAGCCCGTGGATGCAGTTTTTTGTTATTGGTGTGCTGTTACTGACTTTTTTGGGTGAAGCATTAATTTGGTTCATCAAGAACAGAAAGCACTAGAGCAATGTATTCGATTGGAGATCTGTCGCGCCGAACACAGGTAAAGGTCCCGACCATCCGTTTTTACGAAGACAAATGCCTATTGCCCAAGCCTGAGCGTACGGCGGGCAATCAACGCCGGTACGACGAAGCTGCATTAAAGCGGCTGCTCTTTATTCGTCATTGCCGTGATTTGGGATTGCCACTGATCGATGTCGTGGGCTTGCTGTCCCTTGAGGGTGCGGCGGGCAGCGACCTAAACCGTGCGCACGAGATTGCTGAGAAGCAACTGGCCGACGTCCGGGACCGTATTGCGCGCCTGCAAAACCTTGAGGCTGAACTGACGCGAATTTCAGTGGCTTGCGACGGAAAGCACGATCATGTCTGCGCCGTGCTTCACGCGTTTGGAGATCATAGCGAGTGCATGGGCACGCACTCGCATAAGAAATAGACCCCGGTTGACTAGTTCAACGCGGCTTTGATCTTTTCTGCGTGTTCGGCGATCAGATCAAAATCACCCATCGTTCCCGGCGCTCGGACTGCAACACCGTCGTGGCGCGGCAGCACGTGGAAATGCAGGTGGAACACTTCTTGTCCGCCTGCGGCTTCGTTGAACTGCTGGATCGTGACACCATCTGCGTTGAATGCCGCGACAACGGTCTTGGCCATTTTCTGAACTGTCGCCATAACCGCCGCCAGCTCCTCGGGCGACGCATCCAGAATGTTGCGACATGGCGTTTTGGGGATCACCAGCAGATGGCCGTCCGCGCGTGGCATGATGTCCATGAACGCCAGCGTATCGTCATCTTCGTACACGCGGGTCGAGGGGATTTCGCCGCGAAGAATTTTGGCAAAGATGTTTTCGGAATCGTAGGCGGTCATATCAGTTCTCCGATTGGAATGTTGCCGACAGTTCTGCGGCGCGACCGGGCGTGGGTCAAGCAAGGAAGGCATCCTATTGCCCGCCCTCTTGAAATCCGAGCACTGATACCCAGATGAATGCCGGATTTGATCTGTTTTTTGCGCGTCACCCTCCTGCCCGCGACAATTATTCTTGATCCAGATCAAACTCGATCATTGCAGGCGTCTCTTTCGCATTCTAAAACCAGCAGGAATCCCGCGCGCTGGAGAGGTCTGGCTGCGCGGTGCAGTTGCAACAGGAGGCACCTATAATGGCAGACGCAGCCATTCATGGTCACGACCATGAAGACCAGCGCAGTTTTTTCCAGCGCTGGTTCATGTCGACCAACCACAAGGATATCGGGATTCTGTACCTGATCTTCTCGGCACTTGCCGGTCTGATCTCGGTTCTGATGACTGTCTACATGCGGCTTGAACTGATGCACCCCGGTGTTCAGTACATGTGCCTTGAAGGCTTCATGGCCGATCCTTGTACCCCTAACGGACATCTTTGGAACGTTATGATCACCTATCACGGTGTTCTAATGATGTTCTTCGTGGTCATCCCTGCCCTCTTCGGCGGATTTGGCAACTATTTCATGCCGTTGCAGATCGGCGCGCCGGATATGGCGTTCCCGCGGATGAACAACCTGTCCTTCTGGCTGTACGTCGCTGGTACGTCGCTGGGTGTGGCCTCGCTGCTGAGCCCCGGTGGTAACGACCAGCTTGGTTCAGGTGTTGGCTGGGTTCTGTATCCGCCGCTGTCGACGACCGAAGGCGGCATGTCGATGGACCTTGCGATCTTTGCCGTGCACGTATCGGGCGCCTCCTCGATCCTCGGCGCGATCAACATGATCACCACCTTCCTGAACATGCGTGCCCCGGGCATGACCCTGTTCAAGGTGCCGCTGTTCAGCTGGTCGATCTTCGTCACTTCGTGGCTGATTCTGCTGTCCCTGCCGGTTCTGGCGGGCGCAATCACCATGCTGCTGATGGACCGCAACTTTGGTTTCACTTTCTTTGATCCGGCCGGTGGCGGTGACCCGATCCTGTATCAGCACATCCTGTGGTTCTTCGGCCACCCGGAAGTGTACATCGTGATCCTGCCCGGCTTTGGTATCATCAGCCACGTCATCGCGACCTTCTCGCGCAAGCCTGTCTTTGGCTACCTGCCGATGGTTTGGGCGATCATCGCAATTGGTGTTCTGGGCTTTGTCGTGTGGGCGCACCACATGTACACCGTTGGCATGTCGCTGCGTCAGCAGGCCTACTTCATGCTGGCCACGATGGTTATTGCGGTTCCGACCGGTGTTAAGGTCTTCTCGTGGATCGCGACCATGTGGGGCGGTTCCATCGAGTTCAAAACTCCGATGCTGTTCGCCTTCGGCTTCCTGTTCCTGTTCACCGTTGGCGGTGTGACCGGCGTTGTGCTGTCGCAGGCAGGTGTGGACCGTGCTTACCACGACACCTACTACGTGGTTGCGCACTTCCACTACGTGATGAGCTTGGGGGCGGTCTTTGCGATCTTCGCGGGCGTGTACTTCTACTTCTCGAAAATGACGGGTCGTCAGTACTCGGAATTCTGGGGCAAAGTTCACTTCTGGCTGTTCTTCATCGGCGCCAACCTGACCTTCTTCCCGCAGCACTTCCTGGGCCGTCAGGGCATGCCGCGCCGTTACATCGACTATCCCGAAGCGTTCTCTCAGTGGAACTTCGTCTCGTCGATCGGTGCGTTCATCTCGTTCGCCTCGTTCCTGCTGTTCTTCGGAATCGTGATCTACGCCCTGCTCCGCGGTGCGAAAGAGACGCGTCCGAACCCGTGGAACGAATACGCGGACACGCTGGAATGGACCCTGCCCACCCCGCCGCCAGAGCACACGTTCGAGCAGCTGCCAAAGCAGGAAGACTGGGACAAAGGCCACGCGCACTGATCCCGTCGCACGCAAAACAAATCAAAGCCCCGCCAAGTGCGGGGCTTTTTTCTTGGAACGCAATGATCACGAAAGTTCGGCGCTTACCAAACAGCAAGCTCATTCGGCAATTTGGCCATTTTAGGGTATCATGCTCATGGAAACTCTGAGATCGGAGTGAACAGATGCCCGAAATTGATTTTTGGTATTCCATCGGCAGCACGTACAGCTTCCTGACCATCATGCGGCTGGATGACTGGTGCAAGGAACATGACGCTACGGTCCACTGGCGACCGTTCAACGTGCGCACCGTAATGTCCGAACAACAGAACATTCCCTTTGCGGGCAAGCCAGTTAAATCCGCATACATGTGGCGCGACATCGAACGGCGTGCGGCCAAGTATCACCTGCATGCCAAGCTGCCCGCGCCCTACCCGATCTCGGATCTCGCGCTTGCCAATCAGGTGGCCGTGCTGGGCATGATGGATGGCTGGGGAAAGTCGTTTACCCAGAACCTGTACCGCATCTGGTTCGAAGAAGGCATCGAAGCCGGCAGCGAAAACGCCGTATCCGAAGCTTTGCACCGATGCCAGCAAGATCCGCGCCTGACGCTTGCCCGCGCGCGTAGCCCTGACACGATCGCCTTGCTTGAGGCCGAAACCGAACAGGCGACTCGGCTGGGCGTATTCGGTGCCCCCAGCATGGTTGTGCGTGGCGAAGTCTTCTGGGGTGATGATCGTCTGGACGATGCGTTGTCCTGGGCCAGGGTTGGCCACGTCACCTGATTTTTCCTGTTAGACACGTGCGCCCGTTGCGCTAATTTCGCCCCATGCCATACCGATGGAATCACACCTCAAGTTCCGAGCAAGAGTTGCGCCTTTGGCCCCATAACTCTCTGCCCCCACGCTGGGCCATGCGTGTGGTGTTTTCGGTGTTCCTTTTTGGCCTGATCCCTCTGATGGCGGTGCTTGGCTCGGTTCTGCTGTGGGGGCTGCTGCCATTCATGCTTCTGACCGTTTTGGGCCTCTGGCTGGCGATCCAGTCGAACTACAAGGCACGGAGTGTGTTCGAAGTGCTGACCCTGACCGGCACACAGGCCCATCTTGTTCAGCACCACCCGCGGCGCGGACCGCAGGAATGGTCCTGCAACCGCCACTGGGCGCGCCCTGAAATGCACGAGCACGGTGGTCCCGTCCCTCACTACGTCACGCTGAACGGTGGCGGTCGGGAGGTCGAGATCGGCGCTTTCCTGTCCGAAGAGGAGCGGATCGCGCTTTACGATGAGCTCACAAAAAAACTGCGCGAACCCGTCGCGCAGCTTTAAGCTTCAATCAGTGAAACGGATTAGCATCCGCCGTTTGTAGCAGCGCAGAGCTGATCTTTGACCATCGGCCCGACTTTGCCAAAATCCATCTGGCCAGTGTAACGGGTTTTCAACTCGCCCATTACTTTGCCCATATCGCGGATCGACCCGGCGCCGGTGGCCGTGATCGCGGTCTGAATGGCCTTGGACACCTCGTCCTCGTCTAGTTGTTTGGGCAGGAATTCCTCGATGACCTCAACCTCGCGCAGCTCCCGCTCGGCGAGATCCAGGCGTCCGCCCTCTTCATAGGCGCGAGCGCTCTCTTTACGCTGCTTGGTCATTTTCCCAAGAATTTCAAGCACCTCGGCATCGCCGCAGCCCTTGGCCTCTTCGTTGTTCGACGCGCGCGAAGCGATGTCACGGTCCTTGATTGCAGCATTGATCAGGCGCAGCGTCGACAAACGCTCGGCATCCTTGTCTTTCATTGCTTGCTTAAGGGCTGTGTTCACCCTTGATCGCATATCCATATGTTCTGTCCATCCCCATGGCAAAGGAACCCTGAACATATCGAAACAAAAAGCGCGATACAACAGGGGCCGCATGTGGCTAAGCTATTGAAATATAACAATAGCCCAAAAATTGAACACACTTGACCCAGCGCGATAACCCCCTTAGGTATGCGCCGATTTACCCTGCAGGAGAGTCGCGCAATGGCCCAGAACGCCCCGTCCAAGCCCACCGCATGTCTGGCATTGGCCGACGGTACATTGTTCTACGGAATGGGCTTCGGCGCTACCGGTCAGACCGTCGCCGAGCTGTGCTTCAACACCGCGATGACAGGTTATCAGGAGATCATGACTGACCCCTCTTACGCGGGCCAGATCGTAACCTTCACCTTCCCTCATATCGGCAATGTCGGTGTGAACCCCGAGGATGACGAAACTGGCGATCCAGTTGCGGCAGGTATGGTGGTCAAATGGGACCCGACCGAGCCCTCGAACTGGCGCTCGGCCGAGGAATTAAAGACGTGGCTTGAACGCCGCGGACGGATCGCCATCGGCGGCATCGACACCCGCCGCCTGACCCGCGCGATCCGTCAGCAAGGCGCGCCACATGTGGCACTTGCGCATGACCCCGATGGCAACTTCGATATCGAGGCGCTGGTTGCAGCCGCCCGAGGTTTTGCCGGTCTGGAAGGTATGGATCTGGCCAAGGATGTTACCTGCGCCCAAAGTTACCGCTGGGACGAGATGCGTTGGGCATGGCCCGATGGCTACCAGCGCCAGGAAGCTCCGGTGCACAAGGTTGTCGCCGTCGATTTCGGTGCCAAGCGCAACATCCTGCGTTGCCTCGCCTCGGCAGGCTGCGATGTTACGGTCTTGCCCGCGACGGCCACCGCTGCCGAAGTGTTGGCCCACAATCCCGATGGAGTGTTCCTGTCCAACGGCCCCGGCGACCCGGCTGCCACAGGCGAGTATGCCGTCCCGATGATCAAAGAGGTTCTGGACACCACCGACCTGCCGGTCTTTGGTATCTGTCTGGGTCACCAGATGCTGGCGCTGGCTTTGGGCGGTCAGACCGTCAAGATGAACCACGGCCACCACGGCGCCAACCACCCGGTCAAAGACCTTGAGACCGGCAAGGTCGAGATCACCTCGATGAACCATGGTTTCGCCGTGGACGCTCAATCGCTGCCCGAAGGTGTGAAGGAAACACATCGCTCGTTGTTTGACGGCTCGAACTGCGGCATCCGCATGACCGATCGCCCTGTGTACTCGGTTCAGTACCACCCCGAAGCCTCGCCCGGCCCGCAGGACAGCTTTTACCTGTTCGAACGTTTTGCCGAGGCCATGGCAGGCAAAAAGGCACAGGCTTAATCGCTTCATCGTTCAGAGTTAACCTGCTGTTAACCCTAATTGAGCAACCCTGACGCCCGGGTTTCCGCGTCAGGGTTTTTTTTATGGTTGAACATAACCTGCAGCGTTTCGCGCGTGCCGCGCCGATTTCTGATCGGACGCGAAAACCCCTTGGCACCTGCCTGGTCGAACAGGGGTGCATCACCCCGGACCAGCTGGAAAAGGCCTTGCGCCTTCAGGCCAGGCAAAAGGCACCGCTGGGTGAAATCCTTGTTGGCGAGGGGTGGATCGGCCGCTCCGAGGTGATGGAGGCTCTGGCAGAGCGGACCAGCCTCCAACGCGCCGACCTGATCAATATAGCACCTGAGCACGCCCTAAGTGATCTTAAGCCGGTTGAGTTTTGGCTGGAACACAATGTCATCCCTTGGCAGCGTATCGGCCCTATCCTACTGGTCGCAACGGCTCACCCAGACCGTTTCGCGGCAGTACGCGCAGCCCTGTCCGAGACCGAGTTTACTGTTACACCGGTGCTGACCGATCCTAGCCAGATTGATCAAGCGCTGTCGCAGATGTTCTCGGACACCCTGGTCAGGGCGGCAGAAGCGCGGGTCGAGCCGGATCAGAGCTGCCGGTCCTGGACCCCTACCGCGCGCGTTGGACCGGTCGTCGCCCTGTCGGGTCTGGTTTCCTTTTTCGTCGCTTTTCCCATCAGCGGGTTGACCGTTCTTCTATTTGCAGCGGTTTTGTCGCTGCTCTTGTTCATGGCCCTGCGTTTGGCTGGTCTGGTGTCCTACGTCATAGGCAGGCAACGAATGCCACATGCCGCTGCTCCTGTTCCCCTCCGCCTGCCCCGCGTGTCGATCCTGGTGCCCTTGTACAAGGAACGGGAAATCGCGGGGGCGCTGATAAAACGCCTGCAACGTCTGACGTATCCCAAGGCTTTGTTGGACATCATTCTGGTGCTGGAGGAGGCGGACGAGGTCACACGTGCCACTTTGGAGCAGGTCGCGCTGCCCAGTTGGATGCGAACAATTGAGGTGCCCGAGTTGAGCGGGCTGACCACTAAACCTCGCGCGATGAACTACGCGCTGGATTTTTGCCGAGGTGACATTCTGGGTGTCTGGGATGCAGAAGACGCGCCACAGCCTGATCAAATCGAACGTGTGGTCCGACATTTCGCACGGGTCGGTGACGATGTTGTCTGCCTTCAAGGCGTACTCGACTATTACAATCCGCGCACCAACTGGAGGTCGCGTTGTTTCACCATTGAATACAACAGTTGGTTTCGGGTCGTCCTACAGGGCATTGCGCGCATGGGCCTGGTTGTTCCATTGGGCGGAACGACTTTCTTTTTTCGCAGGGACAAGTTGCTGGAACTGGGCGGCTGGGATGCCCACAACGTCACCGAAGATGCGGATCTGGGCGTGCGCCTCAGCCGCGCCGGATATCGGACCGAGATGGTCGATACCACGACCTACGAAGAGGCGAACTTTCGCGCCTGGCCATGGGTCAAACAACGCTCACGCTGGCTCAAAGGGTTCATGGTGACCTATCTGGTTCACATGCGCGCACCACTGCGCCTGCTGCAGGACCTTGGACCAAAGCGGTTTCTGGGTGTTCAGGCGTTCTTTCTGGGTACCATTGGACAGTTCCTTTTGGCTCCGGTTCTATGGTTGTTCTGGTTGGCGACGCTGGGCTTACCCGGCCCCTTTGACCCAATCTTACCCAATTGGGCTTTCCATGCGCTGATCGGTCTTTTTCTGGCGGCCGAGATCACTAATCTGGTTGTCGGGATGCTGGCGGTGTCAGCCCGCGAAAGACGGTTTCTAATGCCGTGGGTGCCCACAATGCCACTGTATTTTCCGCTGGGTGTGTTGGCCGCGTACAAAGCCCTGTGGGAGCTGGCAAGCAACCCGTTTTATTGGGACAAAACCCAGCATGGTCAGGCCAGTGAAGAGATGCATATGCACTGACGCTCAATTCTCGCGTAGCACAGCGTCCTGTTTCAAGCGGGTCATGAACGCGACCGAGATATGATCCTTCAGCGCACGTTCAGCAGCAGCTTCATCCCGCGCAGCAATCGCCTCAACGATGCCCTTGTGTTCGCTCTGCGCGATCTCACCGCGCCCCTGCACCGCAAGGGAGGTTGTGGCCATCAAGGCCATCGTGCGGTGTACAAGATCCAACTGCTGCACCAAGTACCGGTTATGCGAGGCCAGATGGATCTGCTCGTGAAAGCGCCGGTTGGCTCGTGACAACGCAGTCGGGTCATCAACCAGCGCATCATCAGCGGCGACCATATCCTGCAGAACCTTGATCTCTTCTTCCGTGGCGTGTTTCGCCGCAAGCTTAGCCGCCAAGCCCTCAAGCTCGCGCCGAACCACATACAGCTCGGCCATCTGGTTATGGTCCAACGAGGCCACGATCAGTGACCGACCATCCCGTTCCAGAAGGGACTGCGTCTCCAACCGCTGCAGGGCTTCACGGATCGGCGTACGCGAGACGCCAAAGCGCTCGGCCAGCTCGCTTTCGACCAGTCGATCGCCGGGCTTGTAAACACCTACGTCAATTGCTTCGAGAATAAGGCTGTAAGCGTCTTTGTTGGTCTGTCGGGACTGCGGCATGGGGTGTTTGTTCTCCTCGTTCGGATATGTCTATCCGCCTCAGCGCCCCGCAATCAAGTGCAGCATTGAAAACCGGTGCTCAGCGCCCTAAACCCACATCATGGTCAAACCTTCCTTTTCGCACGTCACCCAATGGGTGTTCGACCTCGACAACACGCTCTATCCACCTCAAATGCGCCTGTTCGATCAGATCGAGGTTCTGATGACGGATTACGTGGTGCAGGCCATCGGCGTAGACCGGGCCGAAGCGGATCGCTTGCGCACGCACTACTGGCGGGAATACGGCACCACCCTGGCCGGGTTGATGGCCGAACATGACCTGGACCCCGATCCCTATCTGCACGCCGTGCATCAGGTGGACATGAGCCACATGGACCCTGACGCTGCCCTTGCTGATCACATACGGTCCCTGCCCGGTCGTCGCATCGTCTATACTAACGGAAGCGCGCCCTATGCCGAACGGGTGCTTGCGGCGCGCGGGTTAACAGGCCTGTTCGATGCCATCTACGGTGTGGAACACGCAGGATACCGCCCCAAACCTGAGAAAGCCGCGTTCGAGGCCATTTTTGCACAGGATGGAATCGACACTGCCCAAGCCGCAATGTTCGAGGACGAGCCGCGAAATCTGGCCGCCCCTCATGAGATGGGAATGCGCACGGTTCACGTCGCGCCCGAGCCGCATGAGGCCGATCACATCCACCATCACACCGACGATCTGACTGCGTTTCTGGCCCGCCTGCGATAGGCTGTCACACTGCGACGATCTGCACATTCTGCGGGTGCAGCATCGTCCCTATATGCGCCTTGCGACGAACAGAATCGGAGAGACCCATGAGCGCGATCGAGATGCCCGGACGCCTGCCCATCTGGCAGCGTCTTTTGTTTGCAATCCCTCTGTTTGGATGGATGGCCCGTGATGCCGCCGAAGCTAAGGGCGAAGACTGGGGTTACACTGCGGCGGCAATTTTCAGCATGTGGGGCTGTTCGGCCCTTCTGTTCGGCTTGCCGGGTCTGTACATCCCTGCCGTGATGATGGTGCCGGTGATGTTCCTGATCCTCATCCTGATTTCGCGCGGCTAAAGCACGGGACAGGATGTCACTTGGCACCGGCGGCGGAACCGCACTAGGTTCTGCCCAACACGCGGAGGCCAAGGTCATGAAAGACAGCTGTGACATCCTTATTTCCGGCGGCGGAATCGCCGGACTGACTGCTGCGGCGGCCTTTGGAACGGCCGGATTCGACGTCGTCTGCGTCGATCCGACCCCACCAATTACAGAGCGTGACGTTGACGGGTCCGACTTGCGGACCACGGCCTTTTTGCAACCTGCACACAGCCTCTTGGAGCAGTGTGGCTTGTGGCAACGGCTGGACGAACACGCGGCCCCGCTGCAGATCATGCGCATTGTGGATGCAGGCGGCGATGTACCTGAGCCCCGTGTCGTGCGGGATTTCAACGCAGCCGATATCTCGGATCAGCCGTTTGGCTGGAACCTGCCCAACTGGTTGCTGCGGCGCGAGATGGTGGCGCGGCTGGCCGAGTTGCCCAACGTCGATTTCCGCCCCGGCACCGCAACCGTCAGCCTGTTCACCCGAACCGCCGAGGCTCGTGTAGGCCTGAGTGACGGCAGCCGCATTCGCTGCAAACTGGTGGTGGCCGCGGACGGGCGCAACTCGCCCATGCGCGAGGCGGCGGGGATAAATGTTCATACCACCCGATACGGCCAAAAGGCGCTGGCCTTTGCGGTTACGCATCCAATCCCGCATGACAACGTCTCGACCGAGATCCACCGTTCGGGCGGGCCATTCACTTTGGTTCCCCTGCCTGACTGGCAAGGGCAGCCGTCTTCGGCGATCGTCTGGATGGAACGCGGCCCCCGTGCGGTGGAACTGCTGAACACCGAACCAGAGGCGTTCGAGGCATTGATGACTGAACGGTCCTGTGGGTTGTTCGGGCCATTGAAACTGGCCTCGCGCCGGACCATCTGGCCGATCATCAGCCAGTCGGCGGACCACCTGTCGGGTGAGCGGGTCGCCCTTATGGCCGAGGCCGCGCATGTTGTGCCCCCCATCGGCGCGCAAGGCCTGAATATGTCGCTGGGTGATCTGCGCACTCTGCTGGATCTGGCGCAGGCGCGGCCCGAAGATCTGGGCGATGCGCAAATGCTGGATGCTTATCACAAGGCCCGCCACACCGAGATCGAGATGCGTGTCAAAGGCATCGACCTGCTAAACCGCGCCTCGATGATCGAGGCACGGCCTTTGCGGGACGTGAGGGCAATGGGACTGAACGCCCTTTATTCCTTGCCGCCCGTGCGCAAGACGCTGATGCAGATGGGCCTCGGCGTTCGCTGAGGCCCTAGGATTACAGAACCTGATCCAATACGCGCTTCAGCCGCGCGATCGTGCCTTCCACGTCATACAGCTTGTCCAGTCCGAACAGGCCAAGACGGAAGGTGCTGAAACCCTCGGGCTCATCACATTGCAAAGGCACACCAGCGGCGATCTGCATGCCCAGGGCCGAGAATTTTTTGCCGTTCTGGATTTCGGGGTCCGCTGTATAGCTGACCACCACGCCAGGTGCGCCGAACCCGTCTGCGGCGACCGAGATAATTCCCTTGTCTTTTAGCATGGACCGAACGCCATCCCCCAGTGCCCACTGGGCCGCGCGCAGCTTCTCGAACCCATAATCGCGCGTCTCAATCATCGTATCCCGGAAGGCCTTCAACGCATCTGTTGGCATGGTCGCGTGATACGCATGCCCGCCGTTTTCGTAAGCCTGCATAATCTGACGCCATTTCTTCAGGTCGACCGCAAAGCTGTCCGACTCGGTTTCCTGCAGCCGAGCCTCAGCCCTTTCGGACAGCATGACCAGACCCGCGCAAGGCGACGCGCTCCACCCCTTTTGCGGGGCCGAGATCAGGACATCCACGCCGGTGACCTTCATATCTACCCAGGCACATCCGGATGCGATGCAATCCAGAACCATCAATGCGCCGACCTCATGGGCTGCGTCAGCCATCGCGGTGATGTAGTCGTCAGGCAAAATAACCCCAGCCGAGGTTTCCACATGAGGGGCAAACACAACATCCGGGCGCTGTTCTCGAATTGTGGCCACGACCTCTTGGATCGGAGCTGGTGCAAAAGGTGACGGGCTGGAATTGCCGGTTTGGCGGGCCTTGAGAACCGTGGCAGAGGCCGTAAGGCCGCCGGTTTCGATGATTTGGCTCCACCGATAGGAAAACCACCCGTTCCGCACGACCAAAACATTCGCGTTGCGCGCGAACTGTCGGGCGACAGCTTCCATCCCGTAAGTGCCGCCGCCCGGGATGACCGCCACGCCGTCGGCATTGTACACGTCCTTCAGCAACTCTGAGATGTCGCGCATCACTTGCTGAAATTGCACCGACATATGGTTCAGAGAACGATCCGTGAAAACGACTGAGAACTCTTCGAGCCCTGAGGGATCAACTGTATCCAAAAGCGCTGGCATTCTTGTGTCCTTTCAAATTTTCACAAAGGGCTAAACGACCGGGATCACTGTGTCGAGGTTCGTACTGAACGTCAAAAATTGACCTAAAGGAACCCTGAAAAATCCAACTTAAGAGTCAATTTTATGCTCGCTTTTGACAACAAATGACGCCAATTAGTGTCAGCACCCTTTACACTTTGACGTGTTTCTGACCAGATGAGTTCACTTTGCGGAAGAAAAGGTATTTCAGCACGTGAATGCGCATAAGCGGATCAGCTTTCAAGTTGTAAGAGACGAAGTCAAACGCCGAATCGAAAGTCGAGTTTGGCCCCAAGGGTCTTTGCTGCCGACGGAAACGCAGCTCGCGGAAGAGTTCAATTGCGCCCGTGCGACGGTAAATCGGGCGCTGCGCGAGTTGGCCGAACAAGGGTTTGTCGAGCGAAAGCGAAAAAGCGGGACGCGGGTCAAGAAAGAACCCAGCAAGCATGCAAAACTTGAATTTTCGCTTGCGCGTCAAACCGTTGAGAACCAAAACGCAACCTACCGATATGCGCTGGTCGAGCGCAGCGTGGTTGCAAGCCCCGGCTGGTTGGCCTCGCAGATCGGAGTGGACCCCGATATTCGTGTCCTGCATGTGATCTGCATGCACTATGCGAATAACCGGCCTTTCCAATTGGAAGAACGCTGGATCAATATTGACGCCGTTCCCGAGGTCGAACACGCCGACCTTAGCAACCACGGGCCGCATGAGTGGTTATTGAACGCCGCCCCGTTTACCGAAGCCGAAGTCGCCTTTTGCGCGATCTCTGCCGATGGGCGCCTTGCGGAATTCATGGGAACGACCGCTGGTACCTCGATGATTCAGTTGGAGCGGACCACCTGGAAAGACAGCAAACCGCTGACCTTCGCACGAATGACGCACCACCCCGGCTACTGCATCCGTACGCGGTACTAAATCCGCCTATCCGATTGGGCCGGGCAGTCGTTCTTCGCTCAGCAGTACGTTGGCTTCGACATCCCCTGCTCCGGGCAGCGTCATGATCCTTCGGCGCAAAACGCGCTCGAAGTCGGACAGGTCACGCGCCACAACCCGCAGGCGATAGTCGTACAAGCCCAATACGTGCTCAACCGTTTGAACTTCGGGAATGGCGCTGACGGCGCGCTCAAAGTCTTCCAGACTGACTTGCCCTTTGCGCGCCAGTTTTACGCCCAGAAACACAGTGACCCCGAAACCCAAAGCCTCGGCATTCAGGCGCAGCCGACGTCCCTTGATGATGCCCGAGGTCTCTAGGCGCCGAATGCGCCGCCATGTCGCCGGTTGCGACAATCCCAGTTTGCGACCCAGTGCCCCCGCACTTTGCGACGCATCCTGCGCCAAGGCACACAGAATTTTGCGATCCAGATCATCCAATTCGGTCATACTGGTAAGACCTCCTCACTTTTGACCCGGGCGATGTGCATCAGGGCCTCGATATCAGCGATATGCGGCAAGGTCAGGATACGGTCGCGATACAGCTGCTGGTAATGGGACATATCCCGCGCCAGAACCGACAAGCGCACATCAACACGGCCCAGAAAAGTCTGCAATTCGATCACCTCGGGCACTTGCCGGGCGGCGGCAGTGAATTCGTCAAAGGCGCGCGATTGTGTCTTGTCCAGCGTCACGCGTAACGAGACTTCGACCGCATATCCCAAGGCGGCCCAATCGATCACGACCTCCTGCCCCTGGATGATCCCTGCGGCCTGCATCTTTTCAACCCGGCGCCAGCAAACGCCCTGACTGATCCGGCACCGTTCGGCCAGTTCAGCCGCCGACAGGCTGGGATCGGCCTGGAAGTGGCGCAGGATTCGGCGGTCGATATCATCAAGCATGATTTTTCCGTCTTTTGGTCACTAGGCGAATTATTCTTCACCTTTTTTGCAAATACGCAAGCAGGGCGCTATCGCCAATACCACGAAAGGCGGGTAGAACCCTCGGCAATCTAACCAAAAAGGACCGGCGACATGCGCGTTTATTACGATCGCGATTGCGACATCAACCTGATCAAAGACAAGAAAGTAGCGATCCTGGGCTATGGTAGCCAAGGCCACGCTCACGCACTGAACCTGCGCGACTCGGGCGCGAAGAACCTTGTCGTCGCTCTGCGCGAAGGCTCCGCATCGGCCAAGAAAGCCGAAGCCGAAGGTCTGCAAGTCATGGGCATCGCCGAAGCAGCGGCCTGGTGCGACGTCATCATGTTCACCATGCCCGACGAACTGCAGGCCGAAACCTACAAGAAATACGTACATGACAACATCAAGCCGGGCTCGGCCATTGCCTTCGCCCACGGCCTGAACGTCCACTTTGGCCTGATCGAGCCGAAAGAAGGCGTCGACGTCATCATGATGGCCCCCAAAGGTCCGGGCCACACCGTGCGTGGCGAATATGTCAAAGGCGGCGGCGTTCCTTGCCTGGTCGCGGTAGACAGCGACGCAACCGGCAAAGCGCTGGAAATCGGTCTGTCCTACTGCTCAGCCATCGGTGGCGGTCGCTCGGGCATCATCGAAACCAACTTCCGCGAGGAATGCGAAACCGACCTGTTCGGTGAGCAGGCGGTTCTGTGCGGCGGCATCGTCGAACTGATCCGTTGCGGTTTTGAGACGCTGGTCGAAGCAGGCTACGCGCCGGAAATGGCTTACTTCGAGTGTCTGCACGAAACCAAACTGATCGTCGACCTGATCTATGAAGGCGGCATCGCGAACATGGACTACTCGATCTCGAACACAGCCGAATATGGCCAGTATGTCACCGGCCCGCGGATCCTGCCGTATGAGCAGACCAAGAAGGCGATGAAAGAGACGCTGGCCGACATCCAGACCGGCAAGTTCGTGCGTGACTTCATGCTGGAAAACGCTGTTGGTCAGCCGACCATCAAAGCAGCACGCCGTCACAACGACGAGCATCAGATCGAGCAAGTTGGTAAGAAACTGCGCGACATGATGCCGTGGATTTCCGCCGGCAAGCTGGTCGATCAGGAAAAGAACTGATCCCACCAAGCGAATGCGAAAGGGCGGCCCCAAGGCCGCCCTTTTTTGTCACTACACAAAGTCGAGACGAATATGGTCCAGCAACCCACATCCCGTGACTGGAGCGGCGTTATTGCCCTGGGCCTGATCTGGGGCGGCACCTTCATGGTCGTCGCCATGGCGCTAGAGGGGTACGGGCCGATCACCGTTGCGACTGCGCGCACAACGCTGGGCGCGGTGATGTTGCTGGGGCTGATGGCGGTCACAAACCGGAAAATGCCGACCGGGTCTGCTGCGCTTTGGACCTCGGTCATCGTGATCGGCATCTTATCGTCAGCCCTGCCCTTTGTACTGCTGAGCTGGGGCCAGCAATATGTGCCCTCGGCCTTTGCTGGTCTGTCCATGGCAGCAATTCCGCTCATGGTATTGCCGTTGGCGCATTTCTTCTCGGACGAGCCGTTGAACCTGCGGCGATTTGTGGGCGTGTCTCTTGGGTTCTGCGGCGCATTGGTTTTGATTGGCCCCGGTCTTGCAAACCTTGGTCAAGGGGCCGAGCCGCTGGCGCAGTTGGCCTGCATCGGGGCTGCCTTGTGCTATTCCTTTGCCTCGATTTTCACCCGCCAATGCCCACCCATTGATCCAGTCGTGTTGGCGGCCCTGACACTCGTCGTCGGCGCGGTGATCCTGGTCCCGATCATGCTGGCCACAGAAGGGCTGCCCACTTGGCAAGGCACACGTCCCAGCATCGCAATCATCGTGCTTGGACTGGTGCCCACAGCGCTGGCAACGCTGCTACGCGTGTCCGTCATCCGCAGCGCGGGATCTGTGTTCATGACCCTCGTCAACTATCAGGTGCCGATTTGGTCGATGGTGTTCGGGGCCTGGGTTCTGTCTGAATCCCTGCCCCTTCGGTTTTATGCAGCACTGACCCTGATCCTTACGGGACTTGCCATCAGCCAGTGGTTCAGCCTGCGAAAAATGCTGCTGGGACGTTAACCCGCGACGGCCTCGACCTCGGCGACGATCCCATCGACGACCTGGGTCAACAACGCATCATCCTCACATTCCGCCATGACGCGGATCAGAGGTTCCGTTCCCGATTTGCGGATCAGCAAGCGCCCCTGTCCGTTCAGCCGCGTTTCAGCATCCGCAATCGCAGCCTGTACGCTGGCCACCTCAAGCGGGGTTTGTCCCTCGCCGTAACGCACGTTCTTCAACAATTGCGGCACCGTTTCAAACTGTACAGACAGCTCCGAGGCCTTGCGGCCCGAAAGAACCATCTCAGCAAGGAAATGGAGACCCGCCATAAGACCATCGCCGGTGGTTGCAAAATCGCTCATGACGATATGGCCTGATTGTTCGCCACCAAGGTTAAACCCACCTTCGCGCATCCGCTCGACGACATAACGATCACCCACTCCGGTGCGTTCCAGACGCAGTCCCCGGCTTTCCAGATGACGCTCCAGACCGAGGTTGGACATCACCGTTGCGACCAGAGCACCGCCCTTCAGACGCTCTGCCTTGGCCCAGCTGGTTGCCAGCAAGGCCATCAACTGATCGCCATCTGCGACCTGGCCCTGCTCATCGACGATAACGACGCGGTCGGCGTCCCCGTCCAAACAGATCCCAACGTCCGCACCATGCGCGACAACGGTTTCTGCGGCCAGTTGCGGTTTGGTCGATCCGCAATTGAGGTTGATATTCTTGCCGTTCGGCGCGATGCCCACGGGGATCACATCGGCACCCAGTTCCCACAGAACCTCTGGCGCTGTGCGGTGCGCGGCGCCATTGGCGCAATCGACGACCACTTTCAGCCCGTCAAGGCGCAGGTCGCGCGGCAGCGAGGACTTCACCCGCTCACCATATCGAAAACGCGCATCGTCGACCCGGCGAGCGCGACCGATGTTCTTTGCCTGCGCTGGGTTTACACCCTCGTCTATTAAGCGCTCGATCTCGATCTCGGCCTGGTCCGACAGCTTATAACCGTCGGGGCCAAAGAACTTGATGCCGTTATCTTCGGCCGGATTGTGACTGGCCGAGATCATGATCCCCACATCCGCACGCATCGATCGGGTCATCAGCCCAACTGCAGGCGTCGGCACCGGCCCCAGCAACAGCACATTCATCCCGGTCGAGGTCAGTCCGGCTGTCAGAGCGTTTTCCAGCATGTAACCAGACAGACGGGTGTCTTTGCCGATTACAACCCGGTGCACATCAGATTGATCGCGACGGAAGTAGCGGCCAGCCGCAGCACCTATACGCAGTGCCATCTCGGCCGTGATCGGATGGGTGTTCGCGGTGCCCCGCACCCCGTCGGTCCCGAACAGCTTGCGCATGGTATTACTCCGTCATTTCTTGCCTGCGTTGGGATTACCGGACGGCAGCCCAAAGACGCAAGGCCTGAGCCGTCTCGGCCACGTCATGCACCCGCAGAATTTGCACGCCTTGTGACAATCCAGCCAGCCCAACAGCAATTGATCCCGGGGCGCGGGCGTCTTTGCGCGGCTCTTTGCCAATCTGGCCGATAATGCCTTTGCGGGACACGCCCAGCAGAATCGGGCAGCCCAGCCCGTGGAACAAGCTGAGGCCCTGCAGTAGGGCCAGATTATGAGCTTCGGTCTTGCCGAACCCGATGCCCGGATCAACAATGATCTGATCGCGTTTTAACCCGAGCTTTTCCAGATAGGCCACCTGCCCGTCTAAGAAATCGTAGACGTCCAGCAAAACATCATCATAGCTGGGGTCGTCCTGCATCGTTGCCGGATCACCCTGCATATGCATCACGCAGACCGGAGCGCCGACTTCGGCACAAAATTGGGCTAGCTGCGGATCGAAGGTAAAGCCCGAGACATCGTTGATCAGGCCCGCTCCGGCCTCCCAAGCCGCCTTCGCGACAGCAGATTTGCGCGTATCAATGGAGATCAGTGCATCTGTTCGTGCACGGATCGCCTCGATCAAAGGCTGCGTGCGCGCGATTTCCTCGTCTTCCAGTACCAAAGAGGCTCCGGGCCGGGTCGATTCGCCGCCAATATCCAGAATGGTTGCATCCTCAGCCGCCATCTTTTCGGCCGCCGCCTGCGCAGTGTGAACCGAGTTATGTACCCCACCGTCCGAAAAACTGTCCGGTGTAGCGTTCAGAATGCCCATGATATGGGGGCGATCCATTGCAAGACCCGAGATTTCTGCGCGCGGACGTGTCAGTCGGTCCAATGCGTCATCAGGCACCTCTGATGCCGTAATCACGCTGGCCTGTTCTTCACGACTTAGCCGTTCGACATGCGTGAACCACAAGGACTGCCCCGCAAGCGGAACTGCACCAGCTGGACGGTTAGGCCCATGCTGAACAAGTGGACGAAAATAGGTGGTCACAGTTGCGCCTGATCCACCGGGATCGCGCGCAGCGGCGTTTTAGGGGCGTCGGGCAGCGCGCCACCGATCACCATCATTTCGCTCGCCTCGAAGGTTGCGGCAAACCACGCTGCCAATGCGACGGCATCGGAAGGTGCCGCCGATGGCCCGTCAACGGCATCCAGAACGATTTTCGACGGGGCCCAGACGCAGATCTGGCCGTTCTTCATGGCCCAATCCAGCTCTGTCCGCGTCGATACGACCACACAGCGGTGATCGCGGGCGGCCAGCACCCACGCATTTTGTTCGATCGCGAGCAGGTCAATCCGGCGTTGCGTCATCGCGTGACCAGTTTGCGAGACAGGCATATCAGCCGCACCAACACACAGGATCAGCGGGCGTTGGCGGTTTTCTAACTGGTCGATCCAACCGGTCAGGTTGGACGACGTGATAGCTTCGTTTGACAGGAAAACCAGCCGCGGATGCGGGCGTTCTTCCTCGACCACATCGTGTTGAATGGCGTCCTTGCCACGCACGATCTCAACTCCAAGAGCACCAGGGCCGCGATCCAGTTTTTCTATTCTTACAAAAGCTCTTACGGCCTGAGGCTCAAGCAGAATACGCTCGGCCACGCGATCTGCCAGAGTCTCCAGCAAGTTCAAGCGTTCGGCAGCGAGTTCGTAGGCAATCGCCTCGGTCACCCGGTCATAGGACAGAATCCGATCCACGTCGTCGTCGATTGGATCGGCCAGCGGGCGCACTTCCACCACGATGTTGAAGCAGATGCGCTGAGTCGTCCCCCGTTCCGCCTGAAACGCGCCAATCTCAACCTCGACGATATGGTCGCGCAGCGAGATACGGTCCAGCGGCCCCCTTGCGGCAGTCGCCTCGGACCGCTCGGACGGGTGCGCAAAGGCAAGGCGGATTTCAGAGCTCATACGGGCGGACCTTTTCGGACTGTCTTGGACGTGTTTGCCCAAATTAAACGATGCCGGGGCGTATAACACCGCGACATGCGTCTTTCCAGCCACAGAAAACGGCGTCAGCTGACGCGAAACCAGCTCATCATGCCCGATGCCGCGTGCCCAAGCATATGGCAATGCAACAGCCAATCGCCCGGATTATCCGCCACAAGAGCGATTTGTCGGGTCTGGCCGCGTTCGACCAGCACCGTATCGCGCCACGGACCAAGGCTGCCATCCGGAAGGACAATTCGGAAATGATGTCCATGCAGATGCATCGCATGTGGAAAGGCCGTTTCGTTCACAAACTCGATCCGATGCGTCTGCCCCAGACGCGCATCCAGAAATGGGTCTTTCGGGCGTTCGGCATATCCGTTCAGCGCCCAGAATCTGCCAAGCTGCGCCAGTTCGCGCCCGGTCAGTTCGGTATCGCCAATCTTCGCTGCCTCAAGCCACCGCATGGCGCCGCCTTGCAAAACCATCCGGTGCAGCGGCGCATCATCATACTGAACTTCGGGCATGCTATTGGGTGGCAACGGATCAATTCCCTGCCGGGGCGTCGCTGCTGCTCCCTCAGAAACCGGGAACCGCGCAAGACCGAACCCACCGTCCCTTTCGACGCTCACAAGGCTTGCGATCCCTTGCGCCCTAGCGGTCACTTCAACGATCAGATCAACCCGCTGCGCCGGAGCAAGCGGGAATGTTTCCTCAACGGTCAAAGGCTGCTCCAGCGGCATACCGTCCAGCGCTACGATCCAGCCAGACAGCCCGTCCAAACTCAGGTCATAGATCCGCGCGTTGGAAGCATTGATCAGCCGAAGCCGCAGACGCTCTGCCGTTCCGACAGGATAGTCCGGGTCAAACCGACCATTGACGGTCACAAGGTTACCAAGCCTTCCTGCATGGCTCAGGTCGTGGCCATTGTCGAAATCGTTGACGATATGCGCAGTGTCGGGGTCAAGCCGCCAGTCGTCCAGCATCAACGTCAGATCGCGATCGACATCGGGTGGACTGGCCTCCTCAACAATCAACGGGCCGTACAATCCGCGGGCGACTTGCTCCATCGAGCGATTGTGCGAATGGTACCAGTACGTTCCGGCATCTGGCGCCACGAAATCGTAGTCAAAACTGACGCCCGCCTCGACCGCATCCTGGGTCAGTCCCGGCACGCCATCCATGGCATTGGCAATCCGAATTCCATGCCAATGAACAGCTGTTGGCTGAGGCAGGTTGTTGACCAGCTTACGTTGGACGCGCTCGCCCTGCCGGACACGAATATCAAATCCGGGAACGCTGCCGCCATAGGTCCAAACAGGGGTTGTCGGATAACCATCGGGCGCAATCTGCTGCATGGCTTCTTGTGCAACCAGATCAGAACTTGCTGCGCGCACCCCGACCGGAACAAGCAGCATTGCAGTCGACGTTTGCAGAAACCGTCTGCGGGATAGCATCATGGCGGACCTCCTGGTCCGCTACATAGGACAGAAAACGACCCGCGCCATCAAGGTTCCAGCGCGGGTGCGTCAATCAGTTGCTCGCGGTCCGATAGTTGTGGCGATAGAAAATGTGAACGCCGATCCGGGCCGTTTCTTTGTAGACGCGCGACCACGAAGGGCGCACAGCCTTGGTGTGATAGTGGGTTGCCCCTTCGGTCAGGCCCACGCCGATTCCGTCGATTGCCGCACGGGCAACCTTGGACACACGCTCATAGGCCTTTTTCTCGCGGATCACTTCCTTCTGACCGTCACAGGTGTAAGTGAACTGGCACTGGTACTTCTTACCGGTTCCCTGCTTGATCACCCCGCAGAGCGAATTCGGGAAACGGCTGCTTTCGACCCGGTTCAGGATCACTTCGGCAACAGCGAATTGACCGCGAACACTTTCGCCGCGCGCTTCAAAGTACAGCGCTTCGGCCAGGCATTTGAAATGCTCGTCCCCTTTTGCGGTCGGCAGTTTGTCCAACCAAGCCTTGGAATAGGATACCTTTTCCAAAACGGGCGATTTACGCGGCTTGAAAAGACCCAGATAGTCGCGGAACTTTTGCCCGGGCAGTTCGCTTCGGGTGACAAGTTCGCGTTTGGCAGATTCGGTGGCTTCCCTCTCAGCGACGGAAACACTCGGCAGCATGGTTGCTGCCAACGTGGCAACAGCCAGTATGTATCGTAGCATCAGATAACCTCGCACAGGCACATTCTGCGCCATACCCTCCCCCGGCGGGCGCGACGAGGCTCATACCGAATTCAAACGGCGACGTCCAGTTCTGACGAAAAAGCAAGTGGAAAATCGCCGTTTCGTCAACAATATCTGACGACGGCGCTTTCTGTTACCTACTAATTCTTGAGTGGCCGCCTTCTGTCAACCCCCAAGTCTGGACGAAATCGCCAGTTGAGCGGCAGCCAGCCGAGCGACCGGCACCCGGAAGGGTGAGCAGGACACGTAGTCGAACCCCAGATCGCGACAAATGGCGATTGATTCGGGGTTACCGCCGTGTTCACCGCAGACGGACAGGGTCACATCCGGTTGGGCCTGGCGTCCCCGTTCAGCCCCGAGTTTAAGCAATTCGCCAACGCCATCGGGGTCCAGCACGTGGAATGGGTCCTCGACAAAGACGCCTTGCCGTACATAAGCCGACATGAACCTGCCTGCATCGTCACGAGACAGGCCATAGGTCATCTGCGTCAGGTCGTTGGTACCAAAACTCAGAAACGCGGTCTGCGGTGCGATCTCGTCGGCACGCAGACAGGCACGCGGTGTCTCAACCATGACGCCAAGCCGGTATTCGAACTCTTGCCCGCGCTCGGCTGCGACCGACGCGGCGACCGAGTCGATGCGGGCCTTGACCAGCTCGACCTCTCGCTTGGCCGAGACCAAGGGGATCATCACCTCAGGCACGACCGGCGCGCCGTCTTTGCTGGCCTCAAGCGTGGCTTCGAAAATCGCGCGGGCCTGCATGTCATAGATCTCGGGGACCGTCACACCCAAACGCACGCCGCGCAGACCCAGCATCGGGTTATACTCGGTCATCGCAGCGACGCGACGCTCAACATCGGACACCGGCAGGTCCAGCGCCTCGGCCAATTCACGCTGACCGCTGCGGGTTGTTGGCAGGAACTCGTGCAGCGGTGGGTCGAACAGACGGATGCAAACCGGCTGCCCTTCCATGATCCGGAACAGCTGAACGAAGTCATCGCGCTGCATCGGCAGAAGACGTTCCAACACAGCCGCACGGCCCGAGGAGGTCTGCGCAAAGATCATCTCGCGCATCACGATCAAGCGGCCGGGATCAAAGAACATATGTTCGGTCCGGCACAGCCCAATTCCCTGGGCCATGAAGTTCCGCGCCGTTTGCGCGTCAGCCGGCGTATCGGCGTTTGCTCGAATCGCGATGTCACGCTCTTGGTCGGCCCAACCCATCAGCGTTTGGAAACAGTCGTCTAACGCAGCTTCCAGCATGGTGGGTTGCCCGGCCAGCACCTGTCCCGACGTGCCATCAATTGTCAGCGTGTCGCCCGTTTTGAACACACGTCCGTCCGGAGCGGTCAGCTGCTTTTTCTTGGTCTGGAATCGCATCTCGGATGCGCCGACAATACAAGGGAGGCCCAACCCGCGACCAATCACGGCGGCGTGGCTTGTCATACCGCCCTTTTCGGTCAGAACCGCAACCGCGGCATGCATGCCCCGCACATCTTCTGGCGAGGTTTCGCGGCGCACCAGAATGCAAGGTTCCCCACGAGCGGCGCTTGCCTGCGCTTCTGCCGATGTAAACACGATCTTGCCGGTCGCAGCGCCGGGACTGGCTGCTATACCGGTGGTCAGAGTGTCCCTGCGCGCATCGGGATGAACCTGTCGGTGCAGCAATTCGTTCAATGAGTGCGGATCGACGCGCATCACGGCTTCCTGCGGAGGGATGATACCGTCCTCGGCCAGCCGCACGGCAATCCGCATCGCGGCCCGGGCGCTGCGTTGCACGCGCACACCGTCCAGAATGTGGACATGGCCATTTTCGATCACGAACTCGACCTGCATTTCTTCGCGCAACTTTATGCGCATCAGTGCCGCGTGAGCTTTGAGCGCTGCAAAGGCCTCGGGCGCGACATCTTCCAACGAAGGCCCGCGCGGGTCTTTTTCCAGATAAAGCGCGGCAACGCCCTCGCCCAACGCATCACGCCCCTGGCTTTGGCTCAGATACCGGCCGGTGATTTGGGGCAGACCGGTCGCCGGATCGATGAGCTGCAGAACCCCCGATCCACATTCCCCCTGCCCGACGCCCGGAATCATCTCTTGGATCACCAGCCCCAGACCAGCATCCGCCGGGGCCCCTTTCGCCTGACGCAACAGCCGCGCCGAGGTGCCATCCCACGCCCGCGCCATCGAGCGCAGAACGGCGACCAGTTGTTCACCCCGATCCTGAGGGAACACCTCGTCGGTTTCGTCCTCATATGCCCGCAGTGACTCCTGCAGACCTTCACGGCCATCCGCTTCGATCTCGTCAAAAACGTCCGGGTCCAGACGCGCCACATGGACGGCATAGCTTTGCACAAAGCGCAGATACAGCGCGGCGGCGGCCTCGGCCCCCATGGAATCCGAAAGATCCACATAGCGCGAGTCGTTCATGCCGATGTTCAGAATGGCTCCGGGTCCACCCCAATCCGGGTCTTCCGAACTGGGCCGCACACACAGCAGAGCGGCTGGATCGAACTGTTCCAGAATGGCGCCGATATCCGGCACCTGTCCATTGGAAATCTGTTGAACAGCATCGAACGACAACGCAACCGTTCGCGGCACCGGCAGGTCCAGCCGGACCAGACGTTGCAAGCACTTCGCCCGGCCGCCATGCGTATTCGCGGCAACCGGGGCTTCGGACGTGATCAGCGTGGTATTTGGATTATTCTGCACTGCGGCACCTTTTGGTTTGCACGCAGCATAAGCCCCTGCACCAATGGCGCAAGGGCGTTCTGGATCAGCCTTCGATACGGCTCAGATCAGCAACACTGGAGCAGACCTGACGGATCTGGCTGAGCAGGTTCAGACGGTTACGGCGCAGGATGTCATTGTCGGTATTGACCTGAACATCCTCGAAAAACGCATCCACCGGCCCACGCAGATCGGCCATGGCGGACATGGCGGCGGGGAAATCCTCGGCCTTCAGCGCTGGGTCGATCTTGGCCTGTGCGGCCTCCAGCGCCCCAAACAGCGCCTTTTCACTGTCGGTCTCAGCGAACTTGATATCCGCGCCATAGGAGTACTCGACCCCGTCCTTTTCCTCGGCTTGGGTGAGAATATTGTTGGCGCGTTTGAAGCCCTGCACGAGGTTCTCGCCATCTTCAGTCGCGATCACCGCGTTCAGCGCGCGGGCACGTTTGACCAGCAAATTGAGGTCGTCATTGCCGTCCATCGCGATACAGGCGTCGATGATGTCATGGCGGATGCCCTCATCGCGGAGGAAAACTTTGAGGCGGTCGTGGAAGAAGGACAGCAGATCATCGGACGCGTCCGGAACCTTGTTTTCCAGTTTCAAAAAGTCAGCGGTCGGGCCATCACCCAGCTTTTCTTTTACTGTCTGAAAGGCCGCACCGAACACACCGTGATCAGCGATCTCTTTCAACAAATCCTCAACGCTTGATTTCGGCAATGAGTCATTGATCGCACTTTCTGCCCGTACAAGCTGACTGTCAAAGAACCGATCCAGAGACAGTCGCAAGTCGTTTTCAAGGATCAAACGCGTAACACCCAATGCCGCGCGACGCAGGGCAAACGGGTCTTTCGAGCCTGTGGGCTTCTCATCTATCGCCCAGAACCCGGTCAGCGTGTCCAGCTTGTCGGCCAGCGCCACAGTCACCGACAAAGGCGCGGTCGGCACGTCATCCGAGGGGCCAAGCGGCGAGTAATGCTCCTCTGCCACGGCAGCCACAGCTGCGTCCTCGCCTGCGGCCTCAACGTAGTAGCGGCCCATAAGTCCCTGAAGTTCTGGGAATTCATAGACCATCTCGGAACTCAGATCGGCCTTGGCCAGACGCGCGGCTTTCTCGGCCTGATCGGCATCCGCGTCGGTTACCGAGGCCAGTTCGCGGGCCAGTGCTGCAATACGGTCAATCCGTTCGGCCTGCGTGCCTAGCTTGTTGTGGAAGGTCACATTCTCCAGCGCGCGGGTCCATTGCGCGATGTCCGATTTAGCGACGCGCAGGTCGTTCTCCCAAAAGAATTTCGCATCGGCCAGACGGGCTGACAGCACCTTCTGGTTCCCCGCCAGAATAGTCGCGCCGTTGTCGGTGGTTTCGCGATTGGCCACGGTGATGAACCGTTCGATCCGGCCCGTTTTGGGGTTCTTCACGGAGAAGAACTTTTGATGTTCTTTCATCGAGGTCTGCAACACCTCGGGCGGCAGGCCGAGGAATTCGTCGTCGATCTGCCCCATCAGCGCGACGGGCCATTCAACCAGACCTGCGACCTCGGCCAGCAGTCCCTTGTCATCGACCACTTCCAGCCCGGCCGCAAAGGCAAGATTCTGGGCATCGTTCCAGATATGTTCGGCACGCTCGTCGGGCGACAGCACTACAAAGGCGCGTTTCAGCTTGGCTGCGTAATCCTCGAACGACGACACGGCAAAACGACCCGGTGCCATAACGCGGTGACCTTCGGTGGTGTCAGTGGTTTTGATGCCGTCGACCTCCATCGGCACGATCTGCGCGCCAGTCTCATCGGTCAGGATGCACAGGATCGAGTGCAGCGGGCGCACCCAGCGCAGCCCCCCACTGCCCCAGCGCATGGATTTCGGCCAGGGGAAATTGCGGATCGTCGCCTCAAGCACTTCGGCAATAATCTCGGCGGCGGGGCGACCAACCTTTTCAATGGTGGCGAAATAGACGGCACCTTTCGGCGTGTCGCGCTCTTCCAACTGATCTCGTGTCAGGCCCGCACCGCGCAGGAACCCTTCGATTGCCTTGTCAGGCGCGCCGACTTTGGGACCTTTACGTTCCTCGCGAGTTGTCGGGCTTTCGGCCAACAGCCCTTCGATGGCCAGCGTCAGGCGGCGCGGCGTCGTCAGCGCCGCGGCAGAGGCATAGGTCAGACCACCCTCGACCAAACCATCGGTAATCCGCTTTTTCAGGTCTTCGCCGGCACGGGTTTGCATGCGCGCGGGGATTTCCTCGGAAAACAATTCGATCAGCAGGTCGGGCATATTCGGTCCTTAGAAATTGACGATCGTCTGAATGACGATGGCATTAGCGATATCCACAAAGAATGCGGATACAAGGGGCAACACGATAAAGGCAATAGGTGATGGGCCATATCTCTTGGTGACGGCTGTCATATTTGCAATTGCGGTCGGAGTCGCACCCAAAGCGAACCCTCCGAAACCCGCAGCCAGAACGGCGGCGCGGTAATTCGAGCCCATCATGGGGAACAAAACCCAGATCACAAAGGCCACCGTGAACAGCGTTTGGGCCGACATGATAACCGCAATGGCCATACCAAGCTCGGCAATGGTCCACAGTTGAAGGCTCATCAGGGACATCGCAAGAAACGCTCCCAGCGCAAATTCTGAGATCAACGCAAGCGATGGCGTTCGGGCCACCGGCGGAGCCGACGGGGCCACAAGGGAACGGATGTTGGAAATCACGATGCCCATGATGAGACAGGGCACGAAAAGCGGCAGTTTCAGGCCCGCCGCCGTGATCGCCTCACCCAGAGCGTAACCCAATATGATTGCGAGGTTCAGATGCAGCAGGACGCGCATGATCGTCATGTGGTCAATCGCTGTCACGGCGGATTCTTCTTCGGGCAATCCCACCGTGTGCTCTTCGTCCGGGCGGTCCGGTGTAAGGCCGCGGGATTCGACAAGCAACCGCGCTATGGGACCGCCGACCAACGCAGCCAGAACCAATCCCAAGGTTGCGACCGCGACGCCCAATTCCGTTGCGCCGTCCAACCCCGTCGCATTTGCGACCTCGGGCGCCCAGGCGATTGCTGTTCCATGCCCGCCGATCAGAGCCGCCGAGCCGAACAACACGCCAGCCTGCGCCGGATAGCCAAAAATTGACGCCCCTGCCGCACCAATCACGTTCTGCGCTATTATTGTAACCAGCGTCAAAACCAGAAGGATCAACAACGGCTTACCGCCAGCTATTAAATCCGAGAATCTGGCATTCAAACCGATCCCGGCAAAGAACAACACCAGCAATGCGTCCCGGGTTTCCAACTCGAACGAAAGCTCGATATCGAAGGCAAGGTACAGGAACAGAACAAAGAGCGAGGCCAAAAGCCCGCCCGTCACCGGTTCAGGAATATTGAACTGCCGCAAGAGCGGAACTTTGGCTTTTATTAGTGCGCCGAACAGATAGACCGCAAATCCCAGAGTTGCCGTAATGAAATCCGGGATGAGCAGGCTCTCAGTCATGGCGGGTCACTCAGTTCTGGGGTCGCGGCGGGCATTCTTCGCCCACCACCGTACCGTCATAGGCCTTTTCACCGCAATTGTTCAGTGCATGCCAGACATAGCCCTTGCCATCCTGTGTGATCGCCACAATCCGATCCACGCCGTAGTGGACATTCTTGACCCCCATAAAGGCGCGGGCCTGACCGGATTTCAAAGCGTCGGCCAGGGCTACTGCGTCATAGCAGTCGAACCAGCCCGGCGCGGTGAGCGGCTCAGCCTGATCGACCGCGACATGGGTTTGCGCAATCTCGTCCGGCGTCAGATTTGTTTCGAAACAAGCGCGATACCGGATGGGAGAACTGTCGGCATCGATCGCCTGAAAGCTGGTATACTCGATAGGCGTTGGCTGCTGTGCACCTTCAACAAGCAAGACGATGTCTTGCCCGGGCGTGGGCTCGACATCGTAGTAGAAGCCGTAGATCTGCAAGTAATACATGCCCGCACCGGCCACGACGGCGGAGACCAGCAAGATGATCGCAAGCAACTTTCCTGTCATCGTAATTCCCTTCTGCTCACGATGCCTCTTTCACGAACGGTAAAAATAGGACAAGTTCCAATTGTTTACAGGCCGAAATGAGACGTTTTAGATGGACAGCACCCTTGCCGTAGGATTCTTCGGAGCGCTTTTTGCGATTATGAATCCGATTACCAACCTGCCGGTTTTTCTGAGCGTTACCGACGGCCTGCCCCCGGCGGAACAGCGCAAGGTTGCAACCAAAACGGCGCTGTACTGCCTGATCCTCGGCGCAGCTTTTGCGGCCGTCGGCAACCAAACGCTTGGCCTGTTTGGCATCAGCGTCGACGATCTGCGCGTTGCGGGCGGTCTGGTCGTCCTGATGATCGGCCTGAACATGCTGAACGGCAAGCCGAGCAGCTCGCACCATGGCACCGAAGGAGAGCGTGAGTCTTACCCCGAGCCCGACACCGTCGCGTTCTATCCGCTGGCTTTCCCGATTCTGGTCGGCCCCGGTACGATCACGACGCTGATCCTGTACGCCAGCCACATCAAAAGCGCCTTCGATGCTACTGTTTATGCAGCTGTTTTTCTGGCCGTTCTGCTGTTGCTGTTCGTCACGTTCTGGAATGCATCCGCGATTGCCAAACGCCTGTCCGACAATGCGCGCGTGATCATGAGCCGGTTCATGGGCATGATCCTGTCGGCCATCGCAATCGGCATGATCGCGGCTGGCCTCAAGGTTTTGTTGCCCGGACTGGCCTGAGTAGGCCATCAGGCCTCGAACCCGGCGGCCTCGGTCAGAAGGAACGCATCCGCGCATTGTTTGGCCAGTGCCCGTACACGGCCGATATAGGCCTGTCGTTCAGTAACCGAGATCACGCCACGCGCATCCAGCAGGTTGAACACATGGCTGGCCTTGATGCACTGATCATACGCCGGGTGCGCCATAACAATGCGCTTGCCTGTTTTCGGGTCATCGTGTTCCTCGGCCAGAATCGCGGCGCACTCTGCCTCAGCCTCTTCGAAATGGCGCAGCAAAACCTCGGTGTTGGCCACATCAAAGTTCCAACGGGCATATTCCTCTTCGGTCTGCTTGAAGATGTCACCATAGGTCAGCGGGCTGGGGGATTGAGGATCGTTAAACGGCATGTCCATCACATGGTCGATACCCAGTACGTACATGGCCAGACGTTCCAGACCATAGGTCAGCTCGCCCGAAACCGGCGCGCAGTCATGGCCGCCAACCTGTTGGAAATAGGTGAACTGGCTGACTTCCATCCCGTCACACCAGACCTCCCAACCCAGACCCCAGGCGCCCAGCGTTGGGCTTTCCCAGTCGTCCTCGACAAACCGGATGTCATGCAGGTTCATGTCGATGCCGATGGCTTCGAGCGACCCCAGATACAACTCCTGCAGATCCGGCGGGCTGGGTTTGATCAGCACCTGATACTGATAGTAGTGCTGCAATCGGTTCGGGTTTTCACCATAGCGGCCATCGGTCGGACGGCGCGACGGTTGCACATAAGCGGCGGCCCAAGCCTTTGATCCCAGCGCGCGCAGAGTTGTCGCCGGGTGGAACGTCCCCGCACCGACCTCCATGTCATAGGGCTGCAGAATGGCGCAGCCCTTCGACGCCCAATAGGTCTGAAGTCGCAGGATAATCTCCTGAAATGAACGTGGTGCGCTGGACTGTTCGGTCATGACATTCCCTTTGGACGCCTCTGCGCCCGGTTCCGTTGGGTTTCGTCCTTCCTATGCAAGGGGCCAACGGGCGTCAACGGGCCGTTGGCCTTACGCTGTCACTGCGCAGCCACACTGGAAATTCCCCGTATTCCGGGCATAGCTTTCGACACATGAATTCGCATACTGTCCGGCAAAGATAAAACACTGCAGACACGGGCAGACAATGACTCGCATATTTACGGCA
The DNA here is from genome assembly GCF_056539265.1 of Ruegeria sp. BC3. NCBI lineage: Bacteria > Pseudomonadati > Pseudomonadota > Alphaproteobacteria > Rhodobacterales > Roseobacteraceae > Ruegeria > Ruegeria sp. BC3. The sequence goes on along the minus strand of NZ_JBQFUP010000001.1, from coordinate 47,436 downwards.
ATTTTGTTTCTTTTTCTCATCGGCGCGCGCGCTGTTTTCGCACAGCAGGACGCAGGCGTCTGGGTGCAGGTCGAGGCGCAGCCATCGCTGCGCGAGGCGCAGGAGCGCGCGCAGGACTATGCCAACAACCTACCTGACGTGAACGGTTTCCGCCTGAACTCTGGCTGGTATGCCATTGTTATCGGGCCCTATTTGCGCGGCGATGCCGAGCAGGTCTTGCGCGTCTACCGGGCCGAGGGACAAATTCCTGCCGACAGTTACATCACGTTCACCAGCGCGCTGGGGCAGCAATTCTGGCCAGTTGGTGCGAACATTCTGGACCGCGGCGTTGTCACACCGCCGGTTGAGCCTCAGCCCGAGCAGCCGGTTGTCGGACTGACACCGCAAGCATCGGACGAAACCCGGTCCCAAGCCCTGCAAAGCGAACGCTTGTTGAGTACGCAGGACCGTTTGAATCTGCAGACCGCCCTACAGGCCGCGGGTTTCTACAATTCCACAATCGACGGCGCGTTTGGTCAAGGTACACGCCGGTCTATGGGCGACTGGCAGCGGTTCAACGGCTTTGAGGCGACCGGCGTTCTGACGACTGCGCAACGAAAGGCATTGATGGACGACTTCAACGCCCCGCTGCTGAGCGTCGGGATGGAGCGTTACGCGGACCCGCAAGCGGGTATCAACATGGACCTGCCACTGGGTGTCATGACCTTCGACCGGTACGAAGCCCCATTTGTTCACTTCAACAGCACAACAGATCTGGATGCCAAGGCACTGTTGATCAGCCAGAAAGGCGATCAGGCCACGCTGCGCGCGCTGTACGAAGTTCTGCAGTCTCTTGAAATCGTTCCGTTGGATGGTCCCCGTCAACTGCGTGGTGATCGCTTTACTCTTGAAGGGCGCGGCAAAGGAATTGTGACCTATGGCGAAGCGCGTCTGGAAAACGGTCAGATCAAAGGCTTCATGCTGGTCTGGCCCGAAGGTGACGACGCCCGTCGCGCCCGCGTGTTGGCCGCGATGCAGGCCAGCTATAATGCGACTGGTGCGGTGCTGGATGCAGCTGCCGGTGCAAACGCCGACCAGCGAATTGATCTGGTTTCGGGGCTGCAGATCCGCGCGCCTCGCCTGTCGCGCTCGGGTTTTTTTGCCGATGCCAGCGGTACGGTCCTGACCGTCTCTGAGGCCGCTGACAGCTGCACACGCATCACGCTTGACGGCGATCAAGAGCTTCAGGTGGCCGCATCCGATGCGGATCTGGGTGTCGCGGTTCTGCGCCCAAACCAAAATCTGGTTCCGGTCAGCGTGGCCGAGTTCAGCGCGAACACACCACGCCTTCAATCCGAGGTCGCTGTTTCCGGGTTCTCCTATCAGGGCGCTCTGGGTGCTCCGACGCTGACTTACGGTCAGATCGCTGATCTGCGCGGCCTGAACGGAGAGGACGGCGTGAAACGTCTTGCACTGGCGGCGCAGCCGGGTGACGCGGGTGGCCCAATCTTTGACGACAATGGTCAGGTCGTGGGGATGCTGTTGCCGACCCCGACCGAAGGGCGCACCCTGCCCGCTTCTGTCAGCCTTGCAGCGACTGCGAACAGTCTGAACGAGGTTCTGGCCAAGGCGGGTATCTCGGGGCAGTCGGGCACGCCTACGGCGCAAATCTCACCCAATGAATTGAACCGTCGCGCAACCGGGATGACCGTTCTGGTGCATTGCTGGGATTGAGCACACCATATTGATGAGAACGCCGCCCAAACCGGGCGGCGTTTTTCTTTGCCTAGAGGATGTCTGGGGTGACTCGGATCAGCGTCGGGACCGGGGCAGAGAACGCCGATCGAACGGCTTCTTGCATCTCGGCCAGAGTAGACGGCGCAGCTGACAAGGCACCAAAGGCCTCGGCCAATTTGCAGAAATCCGGGTTGCGTGCGACGACAGCGTTCGGGGCGATCTGCCCGCGGACCATGCTGTCTTCGATCTCTTTCAGTTTGCCGTTATCCCAAAGGATGATCGGCAGCGACAGGCCCAATTCGACTGCAACGCCAAGCTCTTGCAATGTGTAGTGAAACCCGTAGTCCCCGGCGATCACCGCCGTTGGCTTACCCCGGCGCGCCACGGCCCCGCCAATCCCGGCGGGTAAGGCATAGCCCAAGGTGCCGAACCCGGTCGGGTGGTGCCAGTGATAGGGATAGGCCATTTCCCAGACCTCCTTCGCAACATAGGCGAACTGGGTCATGTCCGAATAGATCATCGTGTCACCGGGCATCGACTCGCGCAGAGCGTCGATCACCGGAACAATCCCGGGGCGTTCCGCATCCACCTCAGCGCGCCAACGGGTGCGCGCATCGGCGACTTCATCTGCCGACCATCCCGTTGCCGGTTTGACCTGCTCGACCGCCGCCCACAGGGCGTGCGCAAAGCTCTCGCCATCGGCCTGCAGCTTGATCGCCGCCCGGTGATGATCGGATAGAACCTTCGGGTCCAGATCGACTCGCACCAGATTTGCGGAATGACCCAGAGTTTCGCGCCACAGATCCACCTCGCCCAGCTCCGCGCCAACGACGACCACAAGGTCCGCCGAAGCGATCACGTCGGCACTGCCCGGTCGCGGCAACATAGCACCGAAATCCAAAGCATAGCCCAGCCCGGCCATGCCGCGCCCTGCATAGGTGGTGAAACAAGCCGCTCCCAATTGGGTCAAAATCTGACGCCACAGGTTCGACCGCGCGCCCCCGCCCAGAATGAACAAAGGCCGTTTCGCTATGTTCAGCATGGACATAACTGGCGCTACGTCCGGCGGCAGCACTTTTGTGCGCAAGCCCGGCTGGTTCGGAAACGGTGCGGGGTCTGCATCAGCCTCAAGCTGGGCAATGGGCACCTGAATGTGTTTTGGACGCGGGCGGCTAAGCTCGAATTCTTCAAACGCGCGTTCCACCAGATTGTATGCTGCCTGTGCCGTGTTCGCCTGATGCGACCAGTCTGTCACTGTTTCCGCAGCGGCCCGCTGATCCTTCATCTGATGCAATTGGCCATGCACAGCCTGTGTTTCATCTAGGCATGAGGACATCACCAACATCGGAACAGAATCCGTATAAGCCTGCCCCATCGGCGTCATGATGTTGCACAGCCCGGGCCCGGTGATGACATAGGCAACGCCCGGCTTGCCGGTTGCACGGGCATAGCCGTCAGCCATAAAACCGGCCCCCTGCTCGTGCCGAGCCAGTACATGGGTGATCCCCGCCTCTTCGATCCCACGGTACATTTCCTGATTGTGCACGCCGGGAATACCAAAGATCACATCGACTCCGCGATCCCGGAGCATGTGCGAGATCTGCGCACCAAGGGGTCTTTTCATTAGTTTCTCCAGAATTGGACAGTGAACAGAGCGTAAACGGCCAGCAACTCAAGCCTGCCAACCAACATGCCAATCGACAGCAGCCATTTCGCAGTATCGCTGAGCCCGGCAAAGTTTCCGGCCGGTCCGATCTGATCCCCCAGACCCGGCCCCACGTTGGCCAAAGCTGTTGCGGCCCCCGAGACTGCCGTGATGAAGTCCAACCCGGTCAGAGCCAAGGCCCAAGCCAGCACGCCCAACGAAACAACGAAGAACATGAAAAAGCTCATGACCGACGTCAGAACGTCCGGACCGATCGAGCGACCATCATATTGCGGCGTAAAGACCCCGTGGGGTGCGCGGATACGGCGGATCTGCGTTTTGATCGACGCAAACAGAAGTTGGTACCGGAAAATCTTGATCGAGCAGGCTGTCGAGCCCGCGCAGCCTCCGATCAGGCCGATCAGGAAGAACATCATGATCGGGAAACTGCCCCACCCCATGTAATCGACGCTGGCATAGCCGGTGCCCGAAATGATCGACGTGATGTTGAAAAGGGACTCCCGGACTGCCTGTTCCCAGTGGTGCGGGAAAACCGACGTCAGGAACACCGCCATGATAACCACCAACACAGCTATCGTCCCCAGAAATGCCTGGATCTGGCTGTCCTTCCAGATCGAACTGGTGTTGCCATTCGCGAATTGCACGTAGCGTACAAAGGGCAAAGCCGCGAGGATCATGAAGACCGCGGCTGCATATTCTGCCGGTCCAGAAAACGTGCCAAACGAGGCGTCGTAATTGGAAAACCCTCCGGTTGAGATGGTTGTGAGCGCGTGTACCACAGCATCGAAAAAGCCCATCCCCAGAGCGGCATAGACCAGCGCACAGACAACTGTCAGGAAGACGTAGATCAGGGAAATCTGGCCCGCGATTTCCTGCGCACGGGGCAGGATTTTACCCATGGTTTCAAAACCTTCCGAACGGAAGATTTGCATCCCTCCAACCCGCAGTTCGGGCAGGAACACCATGGCGACAACGATGATGCCGATGCCGCCCAACCATTGCAGCAGGCCGCGCCAAAGCAACAGGCCCTGCGGCAGATCATCAAGACCCGAGATCACTGTTGAACCGGTCGTTGTCAGACCCGACATCGCCTCGAAATACGCATCAACAAAGCGCAGTTCGGTCTCACCAAACAGAAATGGGATCGCGCCGAAAAACGGCAAAGCTACCCAAACTCCGGTGGTCAGCAAAAAGGTCTGACGGATCGTCAGACCTTCGCCGACCCCGTTCGAGCAGCTCATCGCAAGAATGACACCGGTCAGGATCGTGATAATGCCGCTTTCAAGGAAAACGTGCCACTCTCCCCGGCCTTCGATGAAGTCCGCAGCCATTGGCAGCATCATGGTCGCCCCAAGAATGGCGACCAACAGGCCAATCACATATCCAACCGGGCGCATATCCGTCATGAGGCGCAGCGTTGGCGCGCCTGCATGACCGTGTCAAGCCGGTGTCGTGCTTTACCCTTCGGTTTTGACCCCGGGCGTTGGCATCGCGGGCGGCTTGGACGGAGCACGCGTCCGTCGCGCCGGGGCTGGTTGTGCCGCCGGTTTCGCGGCTGCAGCCTTTACCGGGGCGGGTTTCTCAGCCGCTGGCTTGGCCGGGGCGGGTTTCTCAGCCGCGGGCTTGGCCGGGGCAGGTTTCGCTGCAACGGGCTTGGGTGCCGCTGTCTTTGCCGCGACAGGCTTAGACGCGGCAGGTTTGACGGCAGGTTTTGCAGCGGGCTTCGGAGCCGTGGTCTTGGTCGCAGCCTGCGGTTTTGGCGTTTGCGCAACTGCCGCCTTAGGTGCTGCAGGTGTTACAGTCACTGGTTTAGGCTTGGCCACTGCCGCTGGCTTTGGTGTCGAAGCTTTTCTGGCAGCGGGTTTCGGTTTTGCCGCCGTTGCGGGCTTTGCCACGGGTTGTTTCTTGGCCACAGCGGGCTTTGCGGCGGGTTTCTCGGCAACCACCGCTGTTTTGGCTGCTACTGGCGCGGATTTCGGTGCCACAGGTTTAGGTGATTCGACCTTTGGCTTTGCCGCCGTTTTCCGCCGGGCAGCGGGCTTGGGCTTGGCGACGACTGCGGGCTTCGCCTTTGCGACCGGCTTGGCTTTGGATGCCGGTTTTGCCGATGGTGCAACCGGGGCCGGAGCTGACGCAGACGCGTGCAGGGCACTGACGGACACAAACGGCAGCTCCATCGCCGATCGAGTCAAAATCTGCATAATTTTCATTTGGTTGCTAACCGCATAGCCGGCCATTCGAATGGCCGCAGCCTGAAATTCCAGCGGTTGGGAAATCGGATTCATTCGTTAGTTCTCCTCTGAAAGCGATGCAGCCTGCAAAAGAGTGAGGGGCCCTGCCCGTCCCGAAATCTCGGGCGGTTCAAGCAGTCACGCAGTCCTGAGCGTTGCACGTCTCAGCTTCCTTTAAGGGCGACAGGCGCACGAACAGAAGTCCGCCTGCCACGGCTGCATTCAGTTGCAGTGTAGCGCGAACGAGTATGCTGGCGCAGCATTTTCTGCTGCGCTGCGGCGGAAAACCGCCTTTTGTCTAATTTTGAGACTTGTCTGCCCCTGATTTAAACAATCAGCCGACGTGGAACAGAGTGGTAAACAGTCGGGGGTCCAGGCTGGACGACACAAAGGTTGGGCCTTCGGTCAGAACGGAGACCGCATCGTGACTGTGAAGGCTTTCCTGATGGCTTGCGATAACACGGAAGTCGCCTACGTGATGATCGGCCAAAAGCTCAGCGCAGAACGACCGCGCCGCGTCTTCGACGAAAATCGGGTTCGCGGCATTCAGCTCGGCAAAGGCCTGCTCGTCTTCGCGCTTGACCATAACCTGCGTCTCGGTCGGAACCGCGCGGCGGCAGATGGCGATCAAATCCTCGAACCACAGGCAATCGGCGTCGCAATCGACCACGACCGAAATTCGCGCCACCGAGCGCTGCGAATGCGGCGTCGCCAGTTGCCCACGGGTCGCGCGAGCGTGTTCGCTCAGCTCCAGCGAACAGGGGCATGTCGACGAATACACGTAGTCCAGGTGCATAATCTTCTGACGTACGCCGTTCTGCTCTACCAGTTCCAGCGCGATGTCGTAATATTGGTACCCTTCCAGGCCAGAGCGCAGACTTTGGACCTTGTCCGGGTAGGCAAAGCGCATCTGTATCCGCGCATCAAAGCTGTCGAGGTCGGACATATAATCATCCAGCGCGGCTTCCATCACCTCAAAGCTGAAGGTGCGTTCGGCGTGCTTGTAGAAGGACCGCATGATCCGGGACATGTTAATGCCCTTTTTCTCGGCTTCGAGGCTGACCGTTCCGGTGACCGACGTTTCCAGCATCACGTCTTCACCGTGTTTCCGGTGGAAACGGATCGGCAGGCGGAAATTTGAGATCCCGACATGCTGGATTTGCTGCTTGGCTCCCCGGATCAGGCTGGACGGACCATTCTGCAAATCCGGCAGCGAGGCTTTGTACGCCTCATCAACTTTGAAGTCCTCTGGGAATGTACGCGACAGCGACGGATAGTTCACCGGCACTATGCCCGGGATCAGACGTGCAACCGCCGGGTCAAGCTGGCTGATCTCTGCCTCGGTCGCGGATGACGCCCATCGCCGCAGGACGTTCAGCGCTGCCTCGGCTTCATCACGGTCAGGACTGTTGTCAAGGTCACGGGGATATACGTTCATACGCAAGGGTTCCTTTTGTCGACGCAGAGATATAGCAGGTTCAGGTTCTTTTCCAGTCCTCCCGGATACGCACAAGATACCGGATCGGATTGAATAAATCTGCGTGAAACCGTCATTTTCCAGCGGAACGCGGCCTGGGGTCAGGCCCGGGCCCGCGCTGTCGCAAACAGAATAGCTTTCGCAGCTGCGGGATCACAGGATGCTAGTGAAATTCCCTGAAGCTATCAGCAAGGTGAACCTGACATGCGCGACATACTTGATCTTGAGCGGTTTCCTCTGGACCAACCCGGTAGCGAGGCATGGAAAGACCTCGTAGAAACCTGCCGTCGCGACCTTGCGCAGGAAGGGATGTTCAACCTCGAAGGTTTGCTGCACCGGGATGTCGCCCGCCAGGCCGTTGCGGATATGAGGCCACGATTTGATACCGAAGCGTTCCTGCATCAACGCCGCCACAATATCTACTTCAAGAAGATTGCAGACCTGCCAGACGATCACCCAGCCCTGCAGGAATTCGACACATCCAACCGTACGCTATGCGCGGATCAGATCGCGGGTTCTGCCCTTCTGCGTTTGTATGAATGGCCTGAATTCGCTCAGTTTCTTGCCGCAACTATGGACAAACCGGCCCTGCACGTGATGGACGATCCAATGGCGTCCGTGAACGTCATGTCCTATCAAGAGGGGCAAGCCCTCAATTGGCATTTCGACCGCTCGGAATTCACGACGACACTGCTGTTGCAGGCCCCGGCACAAGGCGGGCAGTTTGAGTATCGCACCAATCTGCGCAGCGATACCGACCCGAACTATGACGGCGTCGCGCGGTTGCTGAACAGTGAAGATGACCAGAGCAAGACGATCACGCTCAGCCCCGGAACGCTGAATGTTTTCAAGGGCAAGAACACCGCCCACCGCGTCACACCGATTGTCGGAGAAGAGGCGCGGGTGATTGCCGTGTTTTCATATTACGAACAGCCGGGCGTCTCTTTCACCAGCGAAGAGAGATTAGGGTTCTACGGCCGGGCTTGAAATCAGAGCCCCGCAGACCTGAGCTGCGGGGCGCTTTTGATTACTTCTGAGAGATCGTCAGCGCGTTCTCGATGTCTTTCAGCAGATCGCCTGCATCTTCCAACCCGACGGAAAACCGGATCAGGCCGGGCGTGATACCCAGTTCGTCTTTCTGGTCGTCGCTCAGACGCTGATGCGTGGTTGTGGCCGGATGCGTCGCGATGGACTTGGCATCTCCCAGGTTGTTCGAGATCACCGGGATCGTCAGCGCGTTCAGGAACGCGAACGCCCCGTCCTTGCCACCCTTGATGTCCAGCGACAGAACCGTTCCACCTTTGCCGCCCAGCTGGGTTTGTACCAATGCGTTCTGGGCGTGGGTTTTCAGACCCGGGTACAATGTCCGCTCCAGCGCCGGATGTCCCTCAAGCGCCTCGGCAATGGACTGTGCTGTCTCGGCCTGCGCATTGACCCGCAGCGACATCGTCTCCAAGCCCTTGAGCATCACCCATGCGTTGAACGGGCTCAGCGCGCCACCGGTGTGCTTGAGATACGGCTCAACAGTCCCGCGGATGAAATCCTTGGTTCCGATGATCACGCCGCCCAGGGCACGCCCCTGCCCGTCGATATGTTTGGTGGCCGAGTAAACGACCACGTCCGCACCCTGCTCGATCGCGCGAGAGAAGACAGGGGTCGAGAACACATTGTCCACGATCACCAGCGCTCCGACCGCGTGGGCCAGTTGAGCGACTGCTGAGATGTCGATGACCTCAAGCGTTGGGTTCGACATGGATTCGAAGAACACAGCCTTGGTGTCAGGCCGGATCGCCGCCTGCCATGCGTCCAGATCCGTTCCATCGACAAACGTCACCTCGACACCAAAGCGCGTCAGGATGTTTTCGAGGATATAGAGGCACGATCCGAACAACGCCTTGGCCGACACCACATGGTCGCCCGCTTTCAGCATTGAGGTCAGCGCGGCGTTGACCGCCGCCATTCCAGAGGCGGTTGCAAACGCATCTTCGCCACCTTCCAGCGCCGCGATACGCTGTTCAAACATCGACACGGTTGGGTTGCCATAACGGGCATAGATGAATTCGTCCGGGCCGGTTTCAATGAACCGCGCCTCGGCCTGTTCGGCGTTTTCGTAGACAAAGCCCTGGGTCAGAAAGATCGCTTCGCTGACCTCATTATACTGGCTGCGACGGGTGCCGCCATGGACGGCTTGGGTGCGTTTGTTCCAGCTCTCGCTCATCTCATTCCTCTCGACCCTTGCCTGGCAAGGGCATCAAAAAAACCCCAGACGCGGTCAAGCGAAAGGGGCCTTTCATCCTGACCTTTTAGCGGTTGTGTTTAGCGTGGCCCGCAATCCGGTAACAAATCGCCACGTAGTGATGTGGCGTTTACGCCGCAGTTGCGAACTCGTCAACCCTGACAGAGGCAACGTCACGGATCTGTAACCGCCCCTTCACCAAAGCGTCATAGCGTTGTGCCAAATCGACACCACAACATCTTGTGTGAGGCGCCGCCATGCCAGTCGTCAGGATCAACGCCATAGGTGACACCGTCGCCCTGCACCGCAGCCCGCGGTCGCCACGCAGCGTTTTGCGACAAACCCGCGACACGCAAGGGCCTGTCATCATAATGACCCACGGCTACAAATACCGCCCCGAAGACGACAAGGCCTGCCCGCATCGGCATATCCTGTCGCTGCACCCGACGGCCATGCCTTGGCACTGTCCCAGCTGGCCACAGCAGTTGGGCTTTGGCTCTGGCTTCAAGGATGAAGGTCTGGGCATTGCCTTTGGCTGGGATGCGCAGGGGCCGTTATGGGCCGCGCGCCGCCGGGCAATTGAAGCTGGCCGTGCGCTTGCGGACCTTGTCCGCTATTTGCGTCGCCTTAACCCTGCCCGACCTGTCCATTTCATCGGCCATTCGATGGGCACGGAATTGGCACTGGAAGCGCTGCACCACGTTCAGCCAGGATCGTTGAACCGCATCATCTCGATGACCGGGGCCGCCTATCAGAGCCGCACACTCAGCGCGTTGGAAACCCCGGCCGGACGTCAGGCCGAGCTCATTAACGTGACGAGCCGCGAGAACGACCTGTTCGATTTCATGTACGAATGGCTGATCCAACCACCCACACCCGGGGATCGCAGCATCGGTCTTGGTCTCATCGCGCCAAACGCGGTCACCCTGCAGCTTGATTGCAACGACACGCTGGAACATCTGTCCCGCGTTGTGTTCCCGATCGGCGATCCGCAACGCCGGATTTGCCATTGGTCCAGCTATACCCGACCGGGTGTTCTGCGCGTCTATAACGCCCTGCTGCGCCAACATGACCGGCTAAGTCTGCCGATCCTGCGTAGTGGCGTCCCGGACCAGCCTTCCCGCCGCTGGTCACGGCTTTTTGCGCTGCCCCGTCCGAACGACCTCTTGCCGTTTGCGCAGAAAGCCTCATGATCTCCTCAACCTGAGGAGACGCCATGATCGACCTGTATTTCTGGCCCACGCCAAACGGCTGGAAGGTATCCATCGCTTTGGAAGAGATGGACCTGCCTTACAGCACTCACCTGATCAATATCGGCAAAGGTGATCAGTTCGACCCCGAGTTTCTGAAGATCGCCCCCAACAACCGCATGCCCGCCATCGTCGACCCCGACGGCCCGGACGGAGAACCGATCTCGGTGTTCGAAAGCGGCGCGATCCTGATGTATCTGGCTCGCAAGACAGGGCGGTTCTACGGTCAGACCGAGCGCGACCGGATCGCCGTCGAAGAATGGCTGATGTGGCAGATGGGCGGCGTCGGCCCGATGGCCGGTCAGGCGCATCACTTCCTGAAATACGCCCCCAACCTAGAACCACCGCAGGACCTATCCTACGCCAAGGATCGCTACCGCGCCGAGGTCGGGCGCCTGTACAGCGTTCTGGATCGACGACTGGCCGAGAATGAGTACGTCGCCGGCGATTTCTATTCCATCGCCGATATGTCGATCTGGGGCTGGGCGAGCCTGTGGGAAGGTCAGCAGCAGGTGTTGGAGGACAAACCGCATTTCACACGGTGGCTCGAAACGGTGAGCGCCCGGCCGGGGGTTCAAGCCGGACGGGCGTTGCATGCTGATTTGCGTGGGGATCATAGGGACAAGCAGGTGCAAGGGATTCTGTTCAAGCGTTAGTGCACCTCGTACGAGTGTGCTCTTATTGCTCATTTGACACATGCTGTACCTGTCTCAGATGTCTGTTATGGATTTCGTACAGGTGGAAACTGAAATGACGAGGCATTTGACCAATGACGAGTGCGAATGCAGGTTGGTTGTGTTTTGCAGCGCTTTCACTTTCGCAATTTGGCGAAGCGAACGCATTCATCTGCGAACAACCTGAGGAAACGATTTTCGAACGCTTTCTGCCCCAAGATAAGGCGTTGCGATTGCATTCGCTGTCGTTGGCCAAACGCCTCGATAATCGCCTTGACGGGGAAGTTACAGTTCTTGGCCGGTTTAGTAAGAAGACCGAACTGCCGTTCCTCCACGAGGAGCAGCTAAAGGCCATTCGCGCGCAATATTGGCCGCCATCTGAAAGTGTTCAAATGCCAAACAGTATTGAATACACCTACTTCAACGCCTATCGCTTTGAAGGCCATCAGTACATCGATGGGAAGTTATTCCCGTTCGTGGCAGAGGACGTTGATGCACGCTTTTTTATTTCTGATACTTATGAGGGTGCCGTTGATCTGTTGCCACCTACAGAGATCGACGTAGTTGGCGCTCTGCAATTGGCAAACGGCAAAAATACTTACGAAGTGATAACTTCAATTTGCCCGACCTACGAACAAATTGAACCAGATCAGGCGGCTGACTTGCTTCAGTGTTTTGTTGATGGTGAATGCCAGTAGGTCTGTTTTTTAAGTGCACCTTTAAGGGCAGAAACAGTGTCCGAAGTATCGACTTTAGTCGGCGCTTGCAAAGGAAGCAGGCTTAACCTAGTTGCTCGAGGGCAACTTCGTCAGCTTACGTGACTACCCCTCCCCCCCGCACCAGCACGTCCAACATCCCCGAGATATCCTCGACCTCTTCCGCGATCACATGGGTCACCGAATGCGCCCGTTGCATACGCCCGGTCACCCGCAGCAACCGGCCTGAAATCACCGCCCGGCGAAATTGTTCGTAGATCTTGCGCCAGACCACCACATTCACAATGCCGGTCTCATCCTCAAGCGTGATAAAGATCACGCCCTTGGCCGTGCCCGGCCTCTGCCGCAGGATCACCAGCCCCGCAACCGCCACCCTGTGCCCCTCAAGCGGCTCGTTCAACCGGTTGGCAGGTAGACAGGCAGGCGGGCGCGGCCAGTCTCGGCTTGAGGCCACAGTGCGAGCAGGCAACACAATCATGAGAACAAAGATAGAACATACGTAAGGAAAGTCCAGAGGCGGCGCGACGAGTCGCAAATGATACTGGAAAGACTTAAATGCCTTCACTAAGGAAGAAATCGACAAGCGAAAGAGGAAGACGCACGCAATGGCAAAGATCACCTATGTCGAGCACGGCGGTACCGAACATACAGTCGAGGTCGCCAACGGACTGACCGTCATGGAAGGGGCCCGTGACAACAACATTCCCGGCATCGAGGCCGATTGCGGCGGGGCCTGCGCCTGTTCGACCTGCCATGTCTATATCCACCCCGACTGGGTCGAAAAAATCCCGACCAAGGACGACATGGAAGAGGACATGCTGGACTTTGCCTTCGAGCCCGATCCGGCCCGCTCGCGCCTGACCTGCCAGATCAAGGTCACGGATGAGTTGGACGGTCTGGTCGTTCAGATGCCGGAAAAACAGATCTGATGCCAACCAAAGCGCCGCGCCTGCCCGCCCGCCTGTGGCACCACCGGGCACGCGGCGCGCTGTTGGCGGTGTGCACGTGGCTGGCCGGAGTGACTCCGGCGATTGCAGATACTGCCGTAAGCGCACGTTTTACCGAACCAACAACTCGGTACGCTCATGGCGTTTTGGGCGACGCCATCGAATATGGTGCGCTGGAAATAAAAACGACGAACGCCACAACTGGAACATTATCGGTCCAGCCAACGAACAAGTATTCAACAGTAACGATCAAACTGCCACCGAACCGCGTTTTCGAAGACCTTGAACCACGCATTGTCGATGTCGATTTGGACGGCACAAACGAAGTCATCGTCGTCGAATCCAGCGTCCACGAAGGCGCGCAACTGGCAATTTACGACTCACGCGGCGAAAAAATCGCCGCAACGCCCCATATCGGCACCCGTTTCCGCTGGCTTGCTCCGGTCGGTGCCGCCGACCTGGATGGCGATGGGAATGTCGAAATCGCCTATGTCGACCGCCCACATCTGGCCAAAACCTTGCGCATCTGGCGCTTCGAAAACGGCAAACTGACTGAAATCGCCTCGCTGCCGAACCTCACAAATCATCGCATAGGTGAGGATTTCATATCAGGCGGCCTGCGCAAGTGTGGCAACACTCCGGAATTGATCATCGTCAACGGCAACTGGACACGCATCATCAGCGTTTCATTCCAAACCGATTGGACCACCACTGATCTCGGCCCGTTCAAAGGCTCCAAAAGCCTGACCCGCGCCCTGCAATGCTGATCCGTTTCTTCTTCTGGCTAAAAATACCTTGGGGGTGAGGCCAAAGGCCGAGGGGGCAAAGCCCCCTGCCCCCTATCCGTTCAAAGAGCCCGCCAGCCAATGTCGCGTCGATAAAAACCCGCCGGCCAGTCAACACCGTTGACCATCGCATAAGCCCGATCACGCGCCTCTTGCAAACTCTTCCCGCGCGCAGTCACATTTAGCACACGCCCACCTGCAGCCTGCACCTGCCCGTCGACAGCTTTGGTGCCAGCGTGAAAGACCATGTTGCTGCTATCTTCAGGAAGCGCATCCAGTCCCTTGATCACAGTCCCTTTTTCATAGGACCCAGGATAACCCTGGGCGGCCATCACAACGGTCATTGCATGGTCGTCCGCCCAATTCACCTGTGTCTCGCTCAACCGGCCCTGCGCGGCCGCGTGCAAAAGGTCCAGCACCTGAGCGCCTAGACGCATCATCAGAACCTGGCATTCCGGATCGCCAAAGCGGACGTTGTATTCCACCAACCTTGGCTGGCCGTCCTTGATCATCAAACCCGCATACAGCACGCCCTGAAACGGCATCCCACGACGTTTCATTTCGGCCATGGTCGGTCGCACGATCTCTTCCATAGCACGCGCTTCGATTTCGGCGCTCAAAACCGGCGCAGGGGAATAGGCTCCCATTCCGCCGGTGTTCAAACCCGTATCGCCTTCTCCGACGCGCTTGTGATCCTGCGCGGTGCCGATGGACAGGATGTCCTCGCCGTCGCACAGCACGAACAATGAGGCCTCTTCGCCTTCCATAAACTCTTCGATGACAACCTCGGCCCCTGCCCCGCCGAACGCGCCGCCAAACATGTCGTCAATGGCGTCCAGCGCAGTCTGATCGTCCATAGCGACGATCACGCCTTTGCCGGCGGCCAGACCATCGGCCTTAACGACGATCGGTGCGCCCTGCTCGCGGATATAGGCCTTGGCGGCCTCGGCCTCGGTGAACCGGGCATAAGCCGCTGTGGGCGCGTTCGAGGCGTCACAAATCTCTTTGGTAAAGCTTTTCGAGGCTTCCAATTGCGCCGCATCTGCGGAGGGTCCAAAGACCAGCACGCCCGCCTCACGCAGACGATCCGCGACCCCGGCGGCCAGAGGGGCCTCGGGACCGACGATCACGAAATCAATTGCGTTCTCTTCGGCAAAGCTGACAACCGCGCCACCGTTCTCGATATCCAGCGTTGCGCAGTCCGCGATCTGCGCAATCCCGGCATTTCCCGGTGCCACGATCAGGCGGTCACATTTGGGGTTCTGCATCACCGCCCAGGCGAGGCTGTGTTCGCGCCCGCCGCTGCCGAGAATGAGGATGTTCATGAAGGTCTCCGATCTGCTTGGCCTCGCCTTCCGGGCGTTCTAAGCTGGGCGGGCATTTGACACAAGGCGCTGAAATGTCCGACCTGCTAGACGACCCCATTCCCGGTCAAAATACCCCTGAGTACACCGTTTCGGACATCTCGGGCGAGGTGAAACGCACACTTGAAGGCGCGTTCGGGCGAATCCGTGTCCGCGGTGAAGTTGGCCGCGTATTCAAAGCGCGGTCCGGCCATCTGTATTACGACATCAAAGATGATCGGAACGTACTGGCCTGCACCACGTGGAAAGGCCAGATCTCGGGTCTTTCCGTGGTGCCCGAAGAAGGGCTGGAGGTTGTCGTCACCGGTCGTCTGACCGCTTTTGGCGCGCAGTCCAAATACAACCTGAACGTCGATGAGGTCGCCGTTGCGGGCCAAGGCGCGCTGATGGCGCTGTTGGAAAAGCGCAAGAAGCAGCTGGAGGCCGAAGGCCTGTTTGCGCCCGAGCGCAAAAAGTCCCTCCCCTATCTGCCGCAGATTATTGGCGTTGTAACCTCGCCCTCTGGTGCGGTGATCCGTGACATCCTGCACCGCTTGCGCGACCGATTCCCGCGAAAAGTTCTGATCTGGCCCGTCGCCGTCCAAGGTGCGAACTGCGCCCCCGAGGTTGCGCGGGCCATCGAGGGCTTCAACAAGCTGACCCCGGGCGGAGCGCTGCCCCGTCCCGATCTGATAATCGTCGCGCGCGGAGGCGGCTCGATCGAAGACCTCTGGGGGTTCAACGAAGAAATCGTGGCGCGGGCCACCGCCGCGTCGGACATCCCGCTGATCTCCGCCGTAGGGCACGAAACCGATACGACCCTAATCGACTTTGTCTCGGACCGCCGCGCGCCAACACCGACCGCTGCCGCCGAACTGGCGGTTCCGGTTCGGATGGAGTTGCTGGCCTGGAGCGGTGAGCAAGGCGCGCGTCTGTCCCGTGCTGCGACAGACGCGGTTCAACGGCGTGCACAACGGTTGCGCGACCTGTCCCGCGCGCTACCGCGCCCGGACAGCTTGTTGAACACACCCCGACAACGGCTTGATTTGATTGCAGATCGACTTGCCCCCGCCCTCAGTCGCGGTGTGCAGAACAGGCGTATTCAGGTGGTCGAGTTGTCGGCCCATCTGCGCCCGTCTACTTTGCGCAACCTCGTATCGTCCAGAAATGAGGCGTTGCGAAATATGTCGTCCCGCCTTTCGCTGCGTCCGATCCAGCGCGAGATCGAGCAACAGCGGCAGAATATCAACAGGTTGGCCGATCGCATGAACGCGGCGCAAACGACGCGCCTAGATCGCATGCGGCAACAGCTGGACGCGGCTGACCGGCTTAGGGAAACGCTGAGTTACAAAGCCACGCTGCAGCGCGGATACGCCGTGGTACGGGCCGAGGGCCAGGTTCTGACTACCAAAGAACAGGCCTCAAAACACAATGCGTTCGAGATCGAGTTCGCAGATGGTCAGATCACCACGGGCCAATCCTCGCCCGCTCGACCTGCCGCGAAGAAACAGGCCAAGCCTGACGCGCCTGATCAGGGGTCTTTGTTCTAGCCAATTCCGGATTCAGACGCCGACCTCAGGGCCAAGGCAGACCATTTCTTCGTTGATATCTTCGGCCTCGTACAACTCTGTCGTGTCCGGGTTGCCCTCAAACTGGGCAATCAGGCCCCGATCAGACTGGGTGAAAACCCAACACTGCGGATCAAGCCGATCTTCGTAGATGAAACAGATTTGTTCGCCCTGCTCATACCAGAGGCCTTCTTTGCAATTGCCATCCATAAACGACCAGATAACACGCCGATTGGGCAGATACCGCTCGACCCCATAGACCTGCCCCTGAAATCCATAGAACAGCGTCTTTCCTTGCGTGTAGCTGTCGAATTCTGGCCCGGACAGCACCGGTTGAGCCGCGGCCATGTTCGCAGCCAGTGTAAATGGAATCGCAAGTCGCATCAGCATGGCTTCATTCTGTCAGATGCGCCTGAGCCGCGCCACCATCACGGGGATGCCTTAACGTCACCGGTTGAGTTATTCCGGCGATCCCGGTGAAGTTGTTGGAAAAAGCACGGGAGACATTGGATGACAACCGCCTTGTTCTGGATCGCTGCCGCAAGTGCCGTGGCCTATCTGCCGATGTCACCGCGCTCTGCAAGCGCTGTAAGGTCCGTGTTCAAAACGGCCTCGGTCGCGCTGCTGGCATTCGTCGCGTTACTGAGCGGAGGGCCCCTTCTCCTGACCTTGGCACTCGCCCTGTGCGCCGTGGGTGACGCCCTGCTCTCTCGTGAGACGGAGTCGACCTTTATGGCCGGGATAGGAGCATTCGCAGCGGGCCATCTGGCCTACATCGCATTATTCCTGACCCATCAGACCAGCGACTCTGCCTTGATCCTCGACAAACCCGGCTATTTCTGGTCGCTGATTATTCTGGGCATCGTGGCCGCGACCTTGCTCGCCCCTCGCGCCGGTGATCTGAAAGGACCCGTGCTGGCCTATATCCCGATCATTCTTGGGATGGGTGTCACAGTGCTCGCCCTGCCCGAGACTGGCGCTTTGCGATGGGCGCTGCCCGCCGCCTTGGCCTTCATCGCCTCAGACCTGATCCTGGCCACGGAAAAGTTCCTGCTGCCCCAAGACCATCCTGCGCTGCGTATCACGCCTTACATGATCTGGATCCTGTATTGGGGGGCGCAAGCCGGGTTGGTGATTGCGTTCCTCTGACCCTTTGCAACTGCCGCAAATCCGCATTAGGTGAGGAGAACACCTGCGGAGACCAAAAATGGCGTTTTTCTCAAAGCTCAAGGACAAGTTGTTCAAATCCTCGTCCCGCCTCGAACAGGGGCTCGACGCCATTGTCGAAGACGGGGGCGAAGAAGCTTCGGCTCCAGATCCCATCATCCCCGAGCCGGACCCGCAGCCTGAACCGGTCCCCGAAGTTCCCCAGCCCGCGCCGGAAACACCGGACCCGGCACCGGCACCTCAGCCGATTGAGACCCCCGAGCCCATGCCGGTTGATCCAACGCCCGCCCCGCCCCCGCCCGAGGCCGCACCGCAAAAGGGCATGCTGGGCCGCCTGTTTGGTCGTAGCGAAGCCAAGGCCGTCGTGCGCCGCACACTCGACGACGACATGCTCGAACAGTTGGAAGAGCTGCTGATCGCCTCTGATATGGGCGTCGACACCGCTCTGCGCGTCACTTCCAACATGGCCGAAGGTCGACTGGGCCGAAAACTCTCAACCCAAGAGATCAAGCAATTGCTGGCGCAAGAAGTTGCCCGCGTCATGGAGCCCGTCGCCAAACCGCTGCCAATCTACGCCAAGCGCCCGCAGGTGGTTCTGGTCGTCGGCGTGAATGGGTCCGGTAAGACAACGACCATCGGCAAACTGGCCAGCCAGTTCAAAGCCGCTGGCAAAAAGGTGGTGATCGCCGCCGGTGATACATTCCGCGCCGCCGCCGTCGAACAGTTGCAGGTCTGGGGCGATCGCGCCGGTGTACCCGTGCTGACCGCACCCGAAGGGTCCGACCCGGCCTCGCTGGCTTTTGACGCCCTGACACGCGCGCAGCAAGACGGTGCAGACCTGTTGATGATCGACACCGCAGGCCGCTTGCAGAACCGGGCCGACCTGATGGAGGAGCTGGCCAAAATTGTCCGAGTCATCCGCAAGGTCGACGACACCGCCCCGCACAACACCTTGCTTGTGCTGGATGCCACCACCGGACAGAACGCGCTGAGCCAGGTCGAAACCTTCCGCAAACTGGCCGACGTCTCGGGCCTTGTCATGACCAAGCTGGACGGCACCGCAAAAGGCGGCGTTCTGGTTGCGCTGGCCGACAAGTTCGGCCTGCCCATTCACGCCATCGGCGTAGGGGAACAGATCGACGACCTGGCCCCCTTCGACCCAGAAGAGTTCGCCGCTGCCCTCACCGGTCTTGAACAAGGCTGATCCGCCCCTTCATCTGGCCAAAAATACCTTCCGGGGGTCTGGGGGGTGGAAAACCCCAGCCTCTCAACCCAACAAAAAGACTGACATTTGAGCGACTGGCTGATCTCACTCGAAGGCACCGAAGCTGGACACCAACTGGCCCTTGGGCTGGCCTTGATGGCCGCCTTTTTGCACGCGGTCTTCGGCGCCCTGCAAAAAGGCCGCCACGATCCGTGGCTGTCACGTGGGGCAATCGACGCCAGCTATTGCCTGATGGCCGCCCCTTTCGCCTTTTTCGTCGTACCCTGGCCCGAGCCTTACATGTGGCCGATCTTTGCTGTCGTTTGGCTGATCCACATCGCCTACAAGACCCTGCAGGCTATGGCCTATACCAAAGGCTCCTACACGGTCGTCTACCCGGTCGTACGCGGCACCGGGCCGCTGTTCACAGTCATCGGAGCGTACCTTTTGTTCGGTGAAACCTTTACCGGCATGCAGTGGTTCGGAGTCCTCGTCCTGCTGGCAGGTATCTTCGGGCTGGCGGCCTACAACTTCCGGTTTCTCGAAACCAACCGCGAAACGCTGGGCATTGCCCTGGTATTGGCGGTTGCCACAGGCCTCTTCGTTGCGCTCTACACCACCTATGACGCCTACGGCATCCGCGCCACCGCGGACCCTTTCACCTTTCTGGCCTGGTTCTTCATGATCGACGGGGCCGCCATGCCCTTCTATGCCTTCCTCAGATGGCGTGCGATGATCGACCGCCCCGCAGTCGGCCCCCTCATGGTTCGGGGGTTGGTCGGAGGCATCATCGCCCCTATGTCTTTCGGAGCTATCATGCTCGCCACACGGTTGGACAAGGTCGGCGAAGCAGCGGTCCTGCGCGAGACGTCTACGGTGTTTGCCGCGCTGATCGGATGGCTGGTGCTGAAAGAAACCGTGGGGCCACGGCGGATCGCGTTAATGGCATTGATTGCATTGGGCGCAGTAATAGTTGAAATGGGCGGGTAAGCAGCAGGTCGGAATCATGGCAGAGAAAAAAGACATCAACCCCTTTCTCAAACAGGCGCTCGAGCTTGGCCCCCCGCTGGCCTTCTTCTTCATCTACCTGCGCCTGCGCGATGACAGCTTCCTGATCGGCGGCATTGAGTATTCAGGATTCATCATCGCCACGATCATCTTCGTACCCCTGATGCTGGCCGCGATGGGCATCCTTTGGTACCTGACCGGCAAGCTGAGCCGAATGCAGATTTTCACAGCATTCATGGTGATCTTCTTTGGTGGCCTGACCGCCTGGTTCAATGACGAGCGGTTCTTCAAGATGAAAACCACGCTTGTGTACGGCTTTTTCTCGGTGGTCCTGGGGATTGGCCTGTTACAGGGCAAATCCTATCTCGCCTATGTCCTCGAAGAGATGCTGCCCATGCGCCACGAAGGCTGGATGATCCTGACACGCCGTTTGTGCGGCTGCTTTGCGGTTCTGGCAATTGCCAATGAATTCGTATGGCGCACCATGTCCACGGATCTTTGGGTCAAGATCGAAACATTCGCGTTCCCGATCGCACTGATGGCCTTTCTGATGATTCAGTTCAGCATGCTGCAACGCTATATGGACGACCCCGATCAAAACTAGGCGAACCCCGCCAAACGTACTCATCTCATACGATTGCTATGAAATTGGTCGTTATTTGGTGCCCGGATCAGGCAAGTTGATAAAAAACTTGGCATAATCGCCCGGCTATGGAACATTGAGTCACCACTCAACACCTGACGCCGGAGTACCACCACTCTCATGACGGCTCTACCCAACAGCGGATTTCTGTCCGAGGCATCGGATCGTCTTAGGGCGATGCTGTCTGCCTTGGCGACCGAAATTTCACTGGACCAGGGTCAAGTTCTGTTTGAACAAGGGGATGAGGGCGACGCGCTTTATGCAATCACCGAGGGCACGCTTGAGGTGTCGTTCCTCGCGATGAGCGGGCGCAAGCTGTCGTTGACCCTGATGAAGCCGGGCGAAGTGTTTGGCGAGATCGCATTGTTCGACAGCGGCCCCCGCACAGCCACGATTGCGGCTGCCGAGCCATCGCGAGTCCTGCGTGTAAGGCGCAGCGACGTGATGGACCAGATTCGCCAGCATCCCGACCTCGCCGTCGACATGATCCGGCTGGCAGGCTTGCGCATGCGTTGGATGGGCTCGCAATTGAACGAGCAGGTGTTCTTGCCGATGCCCATACGTCTGGCGCGGAAACTCTTGCATCTGTCCGCCCTTCAGGACGACCCTGCGACGCGCATTACGCTATCTCAGAGCGAATTGGCCGAGTTCGTCGGTGCCACGCGCGAGGCGGTCTCCAAGACGATTTCCACGTGGAAACGCGACAAGGTCGTCGAAGCCTCTCGGGGCGGATTGATGATCCAGGACTTCAACGCGCTGAAAGAGCTGGCCGAGTCAGATCTGATCTGACCTTGTGACCTCCTTCACATACGTGCCGCGCTGAAAAAGCTATCTTCCTAAGTGTTACCGTAAGAGGCCAGAGAATCATCCCCGATATCTGTCCACTGGCCTCTCCCTGTACCAGAGCCATGCGCCTCCCCGGCGTGTGGCTCACCTACTTTTTAGGGGCAGAAAACAGAAAAAGGCCGGAGCATATGCCCCGGCCTTTACCGTTGATTTGATATGGTTTGTTACTCGCCCAGGCTCAGCGCCACGAACCGTGGATCGCCACCCCGGCGCACAAGCAGCAGCAGGGATTTGCGTCCCGCCTCACGGGCCTCTTCCATGCGCGCCTCAAGGTCGGCAATCGAGGTCACCTTCTGCTGACCTGCCTCGGTGATCAGATCACCCGCACGCAGCCCTTTCGAAAATGCCTCGGACGCTTCATCAACCTCGGTCACGACCAGACCCTCGGCGTCCTCTTCCAGACCAAGGTCTGTGCGCAGAGTGTCCGTTAGCGGAGAGATCGACAGACCCAGAATATCTGCATTCTCTTCCGTTGGCGCTTCCGAGGTTTCCTCACCCCCTTCATCGGTGCGCTCGGCATCCTCACGGCGTCCCAACGTCACCAGTACAGTCTGAGTGCCACCGTCGCGATGCACAACGACACGGACGGATTTACCAACGGTGGTTTCGCCCACCTGACGGACGAGACCACGTGTATCTTCGACTTCGACACCATCAAAGCTGAGGATCACGTCCCCGGCCAGCAGACCGGCGTCCTTGGCCGGTCCGTCCGGCACGTCGCTGATCAACGCACCACCCGGTTTGTCCAGACCCATCGCCTCTGCCATGTCTTCAGTCACGTCTTGAATGCGCACGCCCAGCCAGCCACGGCGGGTTTCACCAAATTCACGCAGCTGGTCGACCACTTTGACCACAACGTTCGACGCCATCGAGAAGCCAATCCCGATCGAGCCGCCGTTTGGGGACAGGATCGCGGTGTTCACACCGATCACTTCGCCATCCATGTTGAACAGCGGCCCACCAGAGTTGCCTCGGTTAATCGCCGCGTCGGTCTGAATGTAGTCGTCATATGATCCGCTCAGCGCGCGGTTACGGGCGGATACAATCCCGGCAGAAACAGAGAACCCCTGCCCCAGCGGGTTGCCCATCGCGATCACCCAGTCACCAACACGCGCGACGTCGCTGTCGCCGAAGGTGACATATTGCAACGGGCCCGAGGCCTCGACCTTGAGCAACGCAATGTCCGTCTTGTCGTCAGTACCGATCACCTTTGCGGGCAGCTCTTTCACGGGCTGTCCGTCACCCGGGAAGAATTCGACCAGAATTTCATCAGCTTCGGCGATGACGTGGTTGTTGGTAACGATATAGCCGTCCTCAGAGATCACAAAGCCCGACCCCAGGGCGTTGCTGCGACGCGGACGGTTGCCGTCATCGCCGTTGTTGCGATCCTGAAATTCGCGAAAGAAGTCTTCGAACGGCGATCCTTCGGGGACAATGCCCTGCGGACCGGTCTGACCTTCGATTAAGGTAGAAGTGGTGATGTTGACCACCGCCGGGCTGATCTTTTCGGCCAGCGGTGCTAGGCTCTCGCCCCTTGCATGCGCCGCAACGGTTTGTGCCAGAACCAGCATCATCCCCGCGAACACCAGCCACATCAGCCGCATAAAACCAACCCCCTCGTCCTGCCGGACCGAAATACTGCGTGCTTGTGCCTGCACTTGGGAACTCCTTGTCAACAAGTCTTGTCTTACCACCTGCGGGTGGCCGTTCTCACGAACCAATGTAGTCGGTTTGTCCAAGCCCGCAACTCGGGATCGCGGGGAATTCACCGGCAATTGAGGTCACAATCCTAAAATCCGACCTGATATGCGCCCCAAAGCAGCACTAGACCGCTGACGACGCACAGCAATCCTGCCAACCGCCGCGCCTGTTCGGGAATGGATCGCAGCGCCTCGAGCATACGTTCAATAAGCGAAGGGGCCAGCGCGTAGGCCAGCCCCTCGACAATCAGTACCAGCCCGAAGGCCAGAAGGATCATACCCATTACTGGGCCGATTGCCCGGTGGGCGACTTCAGATAGTTGAAGAAATCAGAATCCGGGCTGAGCACCATCGAGCTGTTACCACCTTGCAGCGCGCGCTCGTAAGCCGAGAGCGAACGGTAGAACTCGAAGAACTCGGGGTCCTTGCCAAAAGCCTCGGCGAAGATCGCGTTACGCTCGGCGTCGGCTTCACCGCGGATGATCTCAGCCTCGCGGTTGGCGTCCGACACCAACTCGACCACAGTACGGTCGGCCTGCGCGCGGACACGCTGCGCGGCTTCGTTACCACGGGCGCGTTCGTCGGTCGCTTCACGTTCCCGCTCGGCTTTCATCCGGTCAAATGTCGCCTCAAGGTTTGCTTGCGGGAGGTCAGTTGCCTTCAGACGCACGTCGATCACGTTCACGCCCAGCGCTTGTGCTTCGGCAATCGCGCTGTTCCGGATACGCAGCATCAAAGCCGCACGGTCCGAGCTGAGGATATCGCGGGACGAAACCGAACCCAGAACCTCACGCGTTTCAGCGCGCAGGATACGGTCAAGACGATCCTCGGCAACGGGGATACCGCCGACACCAACAGCCTGACGGAACTGATTCAGATCGGAGATCCGGTAGCGTGCAAAGGCGTCGACAACCAGACGACGGTCATCCAAAGGCGTAACCTCCAGCGGCTGCACGTCAATGGACAGGATACGGTCGTCGTAGCGCACGACTTCCTGAATCAAAGGAATCTTGAACGCCAGACCTGGCTCTTCCTTGACCGCGACGACACGACCGAACTGCAGCACCAGCGCGCGTTCACGCTCGTCCACGATAAAGATCGAAGACAGGCCAACAACACCAAGGATCACGACCAGAATGAGAATAATCGGTGATTTACGCATCAGTTGCTCTCCTCGGCCTGATTGCGGCGCAATTCGTTCAGCGGCAGATACGGCACGACGCCTTGCCCCGAACCGGTCGAGTTTTCGTCCAGAATGATCTTGTCGACATCACCCAGAACCTGTTCCATCCGTTCCAGATAGAGGCGTTTGCGGGTCACGTCAGGCGCTTTGGAGTATTCTTCCAGAACCGCGCTAAAACGGCTGGCCTCACCTTGAGCGCCATTGATCTGCTGGGCGCGATAGGCTTCGGCTTCTTCCAGAACCTGAGCCGCTTCACCGCGGGCTTCCGCCAACACACGGTTGGCATAGGCGTCAGCAACGTTCTGCAAACGGTCACGTTCCTGAGCGGCAGCCTGAACATCGCGGAACGCCGCAATCACGTCCTGCGGCGGGTCGGCCTTGTCAAAGTTCACGCGGACAATGTTCACACCTGAGTCGTAGCTGTCCATTGTCGCCTGAATAAGTTCCTGAAGACGGTCCGCGATGATGCCACGATCCCGGTTCAGAATTGGTGCAAGCTCGCTTTGCGCAATGATTTCGCGCATCGCTGATTCCGACACTGCTCGGATCGTCTGGCGCGGATCGCGCAGGTTAAACAGGTACTTGGCCGGGTCGTTGATGTTCCAAACAACTTGATAGTCGATATCGACGACGTTTTCATCGCCGGTCAGCATCAGTCCATCGTCGCTGCCACGCGCGCCGCCCATGTCTTCGTTCTGTTCGCGGGTTACCGGGATAACCTCAGCGGTCACGAAAGGCCACGGCGCAAAGTTCAGACCCGGATTTCCGACGGCCGAGAACTCACCCAAAAACAGCTCAACCGACTGTTCTTCGGGCTTGACCGTGTAGAAGCTGGCCGCGCCCCACAGTACCGCCGCTACGACGACACCAATCAGGACCGTACCTTTGGTGAACAGAGGGCCACCGCCACCCTGACCGCCGCCACTGCCACCGCGACCCGAGCCGCCACGACCGCCCATCAGGACGCGCAGTTGCTCTTGACCTTTCTTCATCAGCTCATCGATCTCGGGGATCTGCGGGCCATCGCCTTCGGGCGGGCGTTGCCCGTTACCGTTATTGCCCCTATTTCCTCCGCCACCGGATGAGCCTCCGCCCCCCCAGGGGCCACCGCTGTTGCCCGCCATATGTATCTATTCCCTTGTGTTGGACCGTGTGATCACGGGTTCCCTTGTAACTTGTGTGCGCCTGCTTGCAAATCAAGCAGTGCGCACAGGTTGCCGCATTGTCACCAGTTCTTCGGCCATAACCGGGTGAACAGCAACCGTACGGTCAAAATCTTCCTTGGTTGCGCCCATCTTTACGGCAATACCGGCCAGCTGGATCATCTCACCCGCGCCCGGCGCGACAATGTGGCAGCCCAGCACCTTACGGGTGGCCTGGCTGACGATCAGTTTCATCAGAACGCGCTGCGTTCCTCCGGCAAACGCCTTTTGCATGGGCTTAAACGAGGTTGCATAGACCTCGATCGGTTCCTGCGCCGCTGCCTCTTCTTCGCTGAGGCCCACCGTGCCGAATTCGGGCTGGGTGAAAATGGCGGTCGGGATCAATTCGTGATCCACGGGTGTCGGGTTGCCTTTGAATACGGTTTCGACAAAGGCCATGCCTTCGCGGATCGCGACAGGTGTCAGGTTCACACGGTCGGTCACGTCGCCGATGGCATAGATCGAAGGAACGGCTGTCTGGCTGTATTCATCGACAACGATCTCGCCTTTGCGACCACGTTCCACGCCCAGCGCCTCAAGGCCCAGATTGTCCGCATTGGGCACCCGGCCCGTTGCAAACATGACCACGTCGAACTGATCCTCGGTGCCATCGGTGGCTTTAACGCGGATCTTGTCGCCCTCTTTTGTCATCTCAAGCACGTTCGTACCCAAACGAACATCAATGCCATTTTGGCGCATTTCTTCGCAGATCAGACCGCGCGCCTCTTCGTCGAAACCACGGAGAATCTGCGCTCCGCGGTAGAATTGAGTGGTCTTCACACCCATGCCGTTCATGATCCCGGCAAACTCGCTGGCGATGTAACCGCCGCCGACGATCAGAATGCTTTCCGGCAGTTGGTCCAGATGGAAAATCTCATTGGAAGTGATCGCCAGCTCAGACCCCGGGAATTGGGGCACGACCGGACGACCCCCGGTGGCCACGAGGATGTGCTTGGCCGTCTTGCGCGTCCCGTCGGCCAGTTCGACCGTATGGGGATCGACCACGGTAGCGCGTTGGTCAAAGCTTTCGACACCGTTGTTCTTCAGGATATTGCGGTAGATGCCTTCCAGCCGGTCCAGTTCGGTCACCAGCTTGCCATGGAAGGTCTTCCAGTTCAGCGCGCCGGGCTGAATGTCCCAGCCGTAGGCTTGCGCATCGCCGACCATTCCTGAGAACTCACTGGCAAAAACCATCAGCTTTTTAGGCACACAGCCCCGGATAACGCAGGTTCCGCCATAGCGATCCTCTTCCGCCAGTGCCACCTTGGCGCCGTTCTCGCCAGCGGCTACACGCGCGGCACGAACCCCGCCCGAGCCTCCACCGATAACGAACAGATCATAGTCAAAGCTCATTTGTCCTGCCTTTTCCAAACTTCCGCACTCGCCATACCGGCGTTGCTAGGGGTGTACCCGATCTCGCGCCGCTGTCCAGAGTGATCACAAAGTCCCAAACATCTTGGATCTCGCGAACTTGCACCGGAAATTGCAGCAGCGCTCAATTCAAACGCCCAGATATGGTAGGTTCCAGCAAATTCAACGGCAGCGGGGCGATCTTTGACCTACCTTATCGGTTTGGAAACAAAGCAGATGGGAATCGCCAGTTGCTCAAACTTCCCCGTCAGCGCCGCTCAATCCGCCAAGTCCGAAAACAGGTTTTCGCCACCTTCGACCAAGTGGTCCAGTTCGATTGTTCCGTCGTTAATATCCCGCAGTTCCACCCGACCGTCGCCGTGGCCGATCACAACTTTGTCACAGATGTCGATGAACAATCCGTTTTCGACAACACCCGGCACTTGGTTCAGTACCAGCGCGAGTTGCCGTGCATTCCCGATACGCTGAAGGTGCAGGTCCAGAATATGGTTCCCCTCATCCGTCACAAACGGTGCCTCGCCGTTCATGCGCAGCGCCGCAGAGTTGCCTAATACGTCCATCGTATCCAGCGCCTCCTGGATCAGCGTGCGCGTAGTTTGCCAGCCAAAAGGGATCACCTCGACCGGCAGAGGGAAAGCGCCCAGCGTTTCTACCTCTTTCCCGGCGTCGGCTATAACGATCATCTGGTCACTGGCGGTGGCAACGATCTTTTCCTGCAGATGCGCACCGCCGCCGCCTTTGATTAGGTTCAGCTCGCCGTCAAACTCATCCGCGCCGTCAATGGTCATATCCAGCCACCCGGCCTGATCCAGCGAAACGACCTCGATCCCCAGTTCCCGGGACAGCTGCGCAGTACGGGTCGAGGTCGGCACCCCCTTAATCCGCAATCCTTCTTGCTTCACCCGCTCGCCCAATCGACGGACCATCCACGCGGCGGTCGACCCGGTGCCAAGCCCCACGCGCATCCCGTTTTCGACCATATCCGCAGCCCGGCACGCAGCTGCGAACTTCGCCTTGTCGATAGGCGACATATCTCCGGTCATTGCAGCATTCCCCCTTGGTATTACGGAATTTATACGGAATGTCCGGACAGACTGCGAGCGCCAATTCGCCCACCCCGACGGCAGGCCTGTCGCAAAACTACGCGTTTCCTATTGGAAACGTCGCAATCGAAGCTTACGAAACTGCCGCTGGTGTATACATACAGCGCATGAACGCGCCCTATACACTCCACTATGCCCCCGACAACGCCTCGCTGGTGATCAGACTGGTGTTGGAAGAGATGGGCCTGCCGTATGAAACGCGCCTAGTGGACCGTCGCCGGAGCGAGCAGGACGGTGAAGCTTATCGGGCACTGAACCCCAACGGTTTGATCCCTGTTCTGGAAACGCCAAATGGGCCGATTTTTGAGACCGCGGCCATCCTGTTGTGGCTGACCGACACACATGGGCAGCTTGCCCCAGCCCCAGACAGCCCGGACCGGGCGGCATTTCTGAAATGGCTGTTCTTTGCGTCGAACACCCTTCACGCGGACATGCGCATTCTTTTCTATGCCGAAAAGTACATCGACAAAGCGCAAGCCGACACGTTACGGCAAGGCATCCGCCCGCGCCTGCGTCAGCACCTTAGGAATCTGGATGATCTGGCGGCCACTGCGCCCGACTGGCTGAGCGGCGATCACCCCTCGGTCCTGAGCTACTACCTGGCATGTCAGATGCGATGGATGGCCCTTTACCCCGCCCGGGCTGATCGCAGTTGGTTCAAGTTGACGGATACGCCCCG
Organism: Ruegeria sp. BC3; assembly: GCF_056539265.1. Lineage (NCBI taxonomy): Bacteria > Pseudomonadati > Pseudomonadota > Alphaproteobacteria > Rhodobacterales > Roseobacteraceae > Ruegeria > Ruegeria sp. BC3. The sequence continues at coordinate 18,721 of NZ_JBQFUP010000001.1, read as the reverse complement.
TCTGCAATCAATTCTGACGCACCTCGAAAACCGTCCCGCAACACTGGCTGCCATGACAGCCGAGGGTTTGGGGACCACTCCCTTCACCAGCCCGACTTACGCTAATCCCTCAGAAGGCTCTGCTACCTGATATGTTTCTGTCTGTCTTCGATATGTTCAAAGTGGGCATCGGCCCCTCTTCGTCACACACAATGGGGCCGATGGTGGCCGCTGCGCGATTCCTGGAACTGATGCGTGCCTCGCCATTCGAATTTGCAGGCCTGCGCGCGTCGCTGCACGGCTCGTTGGCGTTTACCGGTGTAGGCCATGCGACCGACCGCGCCACGATCCTTGGGTTGGCCGGTTTCGTGCCGGATACTTATGACAATGACAAGGCCGAGGCTGCGCTGGCCGCCATTGCTGAAACGCATTCGGTCTCGCCCGAGGGTCTGCCACCGCTGCACTTCGACCCCAAGGCCGATATGATCTTTGACTACGATCACAATCTGCCCGGCCACGCCAACGGGATGATCCTGATGGCCACCGACGCACAAGGCGACGTGATCCTGCGGCAGGTCTACTATTCCGTCGGCGGCGGCTTTGTGTTGACTGAAGAAGAACTGGCCGAGGGCAAAGCCACCAATGACGGACCGCCGGTGCCCTTCCCGTTCCATTCGGCAGCCGAGATGCTGGAGATGTCAAAGGCCAGCGGTAAAAGCATCGCCCAGATGAAGCGCGAGAACGAGATCGCGCGCGGCTGTGCTGACAGTTTCGCCAAGGGCTCCGCCCGCCTCTGGGAGGTGATGAACAACTGCATCGAACGCGGACTAAAAACGGACGGAATACTTCCGGGTGGTTTGAATGTCCGCCGCCGTGCCAAGGGTATCTACGACGCGTTGCTGGCTGAGCGCGGCATGAACCTGAACGCGCCGCACACCATCAACGATTGGATGAGCGTTTACGCCATGGCCGTGAACGAGGAAAACGCGGCGGGCGGTCAGGTTGTCACCGCACCAACCAATGGGGCTGCAGGCACGCTGCCAGCGGTTCTGCGCTATTACCTCGACCACGTGCCGGGCGCATCGGAAAGCCATATCGAGGATTTCCTGCTGACCGCTGCCGCCATCGGCGGGCTGGTCAAGTACAACGCCTCGATCTCGGGGGCTGAAGCGGGCTGTCAGGCTGAGGTCGGAAGCGCTTCTGCCATGGCGGCGGCTGGACTGTGCGCGGTGATGGGCGGCACGCCCGAGCAGGTGGAAAATGCCGCCGAGATCGCGCTTGAGCATCATCTGGGCATGACCTGCGATCCGGTCAAAGGGTTGGTGCAGGTACCTTGTATCGAACGTAACGGGCTGGCGGCAATCAAAGCGGTCTCGGCAGCGTCGCTGGCGCTGCGCGGTGACGGGCAGCATTTTGTGCCTCTTGACGCCGTTATCGAGACCATGCGCCAGACCGGCCACGATATGCACGAGAAGTATAAGGAAACTTCGCTGGGCGGATTGGCTGTGAACGTGCCAAACTGCTGACAGAAAGCAAAACGGAGGACAGCGATGCAAGGACACTGCCTGTGCGGTACCATCAGGTACGAAGTTGATCCTCCGGTCCTGTCCTGCGTGAGCTGTCACTGCGACAGTTGCCGCAGGCAATGCGCCGCGCCGATGACCACCTATTTCGGCGTGCGCGACGGACAATGGCGCTGGACTGGCGAAGCCCCAGAGGTCTTCAACTCTTCCCCCGGTGTTGAACGCAGCTTTTGCCCGCATTGCGGCACGCCGATTTCCTTCCGGTCGCAATCCATGTCTGATGTACTGCACCTGTATGTCGCCACCCTGGACGATCCCAACCAGTTGCAGCCCACACTGCACGTCGCACACGAAGAAAGGCTGGATTGGCTGAAACTGGACGATGACCTGCCCGTGTGCATCGGCCCAGATTACACAAAGGTACAGCCGCTGCCTTAGGTGCTTTCAACCGGGCGTCAAAAGGCCTAGCGTCGCGGTATGACTCAGGATCGTCCCGTCTTTGGCATCTTCTTGATGCTTGGTTTCTGTGTGCTTGCTCCGCTGGGCGACTCCATCGCCAAGCTGCTGGGCGAGACGATGCCGGTGGGCGTTCTGGTTTTCATCCGCTTTGCCGTTCAGGCGCTGATCCTGATCCCGCTGGTGACCTTGACCGGGCGGCCGTGGCGCATGCGCGGGCGTATCCTGCGGTTGGCGTTCATCCGAACCGTCCTCCACATCATTGGCATTGCTGCAATGTTCAGCGCACTGCAATTCCTGCCACTGGCCGACGCAGTCGCGATCGCCTTTGTGATGCCCTTCATCATGCTGTTGCTTGGCCGGTACGTACTGGGCGAAGAGGTCGGACTGCGCCGCCTGACAGCCTGCCTTGTTGGTTTCATCGGAACCCTGCTGGTCATCCAACCGAGCTTTGTTCAAGTCGGCGCAGCGGCGCTATTGCCACTGGTTGTGGCCGTGGTCTTTTCTCTGTTCATGCTGGTGACCCGGCAAATCGCCAAGGAGACCGACCCGATCGCACTGCAGGCAGTGTCCGGAGTTATGGCCACCGTCCTGCTGTTACCTGTTTTGGCACTGGGAACTCTGGGTGAGGTCTGGGCGCTGTCCTTCATTGTCCCGCCAAGCGAAAGCCACCTGTTGCTGATCGGGATCGGAGTTCTGGGGACCGTCGCGCATCTGTTCATGACCTGGTCCCTGCGCTATGCGCCGTCGGCCACATTGGCGCCCATGCAGTATCTTGAAATTCCGGTGGCGACCTTGTTCGGCTGGCTAATCTTCCACGACCTGCCAAACGGCATGGCGGCAGCGGGCATCGCCATCACCGTCGCAGCGGGCCTTTATGTCATTCTACGCGAGCGGGCCAGCGACCGGTCTGCTCCGACAGAAACGCCTGCATGACCTGGTCCAGAGCATAACGGGGCACCATCACCAGCAGGCCCGGCCCGTCCACCGAAAGCTCTAGATCCGCCAGCGCGCGGTTTGACGTACCCACTTGCCCGCCAGGTTCCAGAACAAGGTCATCGATGGGCCATTCCAACCCCTTGCTGGTGCCCGTGACGCGCTGAAAGGGAAACAATGAAACCACATCGCCAGCAGTCAGGCTGAACGATATCCGGGGGGGCGCATGAAAGACGACCTCCGTTTCTCCGATCAGAATACAGGGGCGATCCTGTCGCTGAACCAAAGCGTTAAGTACTGCAAGTTGATGGTCCAACCGCCCACCCAAGAACCCGGCACCCAGAACCAACGGTGCATCGATACTACGCAGCGCTTTGTCAAAATCCGTGCTATTTTGTTCTCGTATGGGATACAAACGATCTTCAGGGATCATGTCTTTGTACCGGCTGTGCAACGAATCAAAATCGCCGATCACCGCGTCCGGGATACGACCTGATTCCACCAAAGGCGCAGCGCCACCGTCGGCCGCCACAACCGTTTTGGCGCGAATCAACATCAGATTCAGGTCGTCCGGGCCAATTTGCCCCCCTCCGACCAACGCAATTGGCTCAAATGACCGTACAATTGGGCGGTTTTTTCGAAGATTGATCATTTTTCCCGGATTTGGACACATTGAGACCACAAAATGATAGGTTCATGCAGAGAGTTCCGAGCCAATGGGTGTGCCTGCACATTTCTGGTTGGCTCTCGTAGTTTGTAGAGGACGTGCGTCTGATGGTACAGAACAACAAGGTATTGACCGTTTCTTATGGAACCTTCTCCTGCACTTTGGAAGGGTTTGACGATTCATTCGAAACGATGAAAGCAATCGCAGAATACTTCCGCGATCTTGCTGCCGATGATCGGTACTTCGGTTCTGAACCACCACAACCTGACGCAGAGATGCTGGCACGGATCGCCAAACGCGACGCTTCCAGACATGTAGAGGCCAGCCAGAACGAATCCGGCCTGCTGCTACGCGCAACCCAGCAAGCCGAAGCACCGGCACCTGCTGCCGTCGCTGCATCGACACAGGCCGCGGCTGAACCTGCGCAAGCGCCGCTGAATACCACGCCTCCTGCCCAAAGCTCTGAAGCGTTCTTTGCTGATGCCGAACCGGTCGACGAGACCCCCGCCCCGGCGGCAGACAGCATCGCGGCCAAGCTGCAGCGCATTCGCGCCGTTGTTTCTCATTCCGAAGAGAACTCGGTTGTGTATGCCGAGGATGAAGACACCAGCCTGATGAACCAGTCAGCAGGCCCGATGGACGCGGTAGCGGCTGCGTTCGAAGCGGGTTCGTTGAACGAAACGGATTTGGCCGAGAAGGTCGAACCGGAAACCGCAGAAGAAGCCGCGCCTGTTGAAACCGACGCAGACAAGGTCGAGGAGACCCCTGCAGAGTTCACCGAGGATAGCTCGGAAGAAACCGTAGTCGCAGAGACAGACGCAGAGGAAGCCGCAGAACAGGCCCAGCCCCTCTCGCTGGATCAAGAGTACGAAGACGAGGAAGAAGCGCCTGCGCCATCGGCCCTGTTTACCGATCTTGAGGACACTGCCGAAGCGGACGAACCGGTCAATATCCTGGGTGAAGAGGCCGAAGAAGATCAGGCCGATGAAGACAAAGAAGGCTATCTGACCGCAGCAGACGAAGCGAACGTGCTGAGCGAGATCTCGAAAGTCGAAGCAATTTTGTCCGGCGACGCGCCGGATGAGACTGCGCTGGATCAGGACATGTCGCGCCTGATGGACAAGGCGGACAGCCAGATGGACGATCCCGCAACCAGCACGCAGCGCGAGACCTATTCGCATCTGCGCACAGCCGTTGCGGCAACCGAAGCGGAACGCGCGAGTCAGACCAAGGACGACGAATCCGAAGAAAGCGGTTACCGCGGCGACCTGACTTCGGTCGTTAGCCCACGCCGCCCCGAGATTCAGGTCACCAGCATGCGCCCGCAGTCGGACACTTCGGCACCGCTTAAGCTGGTCGCGGAACAGCGTATCGACACGCTGGATCAGGAAGCCGGACCGGTTACCCCTCGCCGCGTGACCGCGCAATCTGAGGACGAGACCAACGAAGAAGGCGGCTTTGCCCTGTTCGCGCAAGAGCAAGGCGCGCAGTCGCTGCCCGACTTGCTGGAAGCCGCCGCAGCCTACCTCTCGTTCATCGAAGGCCAGGAGCAGTTCTCGCGTCCGCAGTTGATGAACAAGATCCGCTCGCTCAAGCAGGATGAATTCAACCGCGAAGAAAGCCTGCGGTCGTTCGGTCAGTTGCTGCGCGACGGAAAAATCGAAAAAGCAGGCGGCGGACGTTTCGCTGCGTCCAACCAAATCGGGTTCCGCCCCGATGACGAGCGCGCCGCAGGGTAAGCAAACACCTCACTCTAAGTTAAAGGGGCCGAAGGTAGTCTTCGGCCCCTTTTTTGTGCACGGCGCACGAATAACAGACGCGGCATTGGATCGGTTCATACCGCAGCTATGCTGCAGCGCAGAAAGATGCTAGGATCACAAGGGGACGATCTTGCCCCTCACCTGTTCAAACAGAGGCTGTGCCATGTATGAACTACCGATCCGACGCCTACGAATTTACGACAAAGCCAAGGTTGTCAGTCATTTCAACAGCCTGGACAACGACACTCTCAGATCGCGGTTCGGTGCCCCGGTCAGCGCAGAATTCATCGAGCGCTATCTGGCCGAACTTTTTGATACCGCTGCCCTGGTCTTTGGTGCCTTTCCGGACTCTCAGTTACGCGGCGTTGCAGAGCTGCACATCGTCCCGGAAAGCCAGAACTATGTGGCGGAAGCTGCCTTTACAGTTGAACCAGCCTGGCAGGACTTGGGTGTAGGGGACGCTCTGTTGTCCCGGATCATCACCGCCGCCCGCAACCGTGGCATTCGCGAGGTTCACATGCTGTGTCTCGCGACGAACCAAAAAATGCGCCGTCTGGCGATGAAACACAAAGCGGAATTGAACCTGATCACCGGACAGGTCGAGGCCACCTTGGCCGCCCCCTGGCCAACCCCGTTCAGCCTGGCCGAGGAGATATCGGGCGAGTATCACGCGATCGCGCGCGCGATACTCAGTTGGCCACGAGATCAGGAAAGGGACGCCGGCTAAACTGGGTCAGTCCTGCGACTGGTCCGGGTCGGCTTGCCCAACGCCCTTGAACACGAACTTAAAGGGCAAGGCCCAAATTATACCGAGGCCGATATAGACCAGTAGCTCAAGCCAGATTGGCGGCCGGTCCAGCCAATTCACAACCGTCACGACCGCCACGATGTAAAGCGGCAGCCCAACCAGCAACAGTATCAGAGACCAGCGGCGGCGCGCCTTATAGCTCAGGCCCTTTTTCTGCTCTTCTGCCATCAGTCAGCAAACGGGTCGGTCACCAGAATGGTGTCGTCCCGCTCCGGGCTGGTGGACAAAAGGGCGACGGGGCATTCGATCAGCTCTTCCACGCGGCGCACATATTTGATCGCGTTGGCAGGCAGATCGGCCCAGCTGCGCGCGCCCTCGGTGGATTCGCTCCAACCCGGCATTTCTTCATAGATCGGCGTGCAACGTGCCTGTTGATCCGCAGCTGTGGGCAGATAGTCCAGACGTTCGCCATCAAGTTCGTAACCCACGCAAATCTTCAGCGTCTCGAACCCGTCAAGAACGTCCAGCTTGGTCAAAGAAATGCCGTTCACACCGCTGGTCGCGCAGGTCTGGCGCACCAGGCAGGCGTCAAACCAACCACAGCGGCGCTTGCGGCCCGTGGTCGTACCAAACTCATGACCGCGCTCACCCAGACGCTGACCGTCGTCATCGTCCAGTTCAGTCGGGAACGGCCCCTCACCCACGCGGGTTGTGTAAGCCTTCACAATACCCAGAACGAAGTCGATCGACCCCGGACCGATACCAACCCCCGTGGCCGCTTGACCGGCGATCACGTTCGATGACGTCACAAAGGGATAGGTGCCAAAATCGATGTCCAGAAGCGCGCCCTGAGCACCCTCGAAAAGGATGCGCTTACCGGCCTTGCGCTTTTCGTTCAGGACCTTCCATACAGGGGCGGCAAACGGCAGGATTTCCCCGGCGATTTCTTTCAGCTGAGCGATCAGCGCATCCCGGTCGACTGGCTCGATCCCCAGACCCTTTCGCAGCGGGTCGTGGTGCTGCAGCGCCCGATCGACGCGCGCCTCCAGCGTCGCTTCGTCCGCCAGATCGGCAACGCGTACTGAACGACGACCAACTTTGTCTTCATAAGCCGGGCCGATGCCACGACCAGTGGTGCCGATCTTGGTGCCCTTGCTTGCGGCTTCTTCACGCGCACGGTCAAGCTCGCCATGAATCGGCAGGATCAGGGGCGTGTTTTCCGCAATCATCAGCGTCTCAGGCGAGATATCGACGCCCTGCGCCCGGATCGTTGCGATCTCTTTGATCAGGTGCCAAGGGTCCAGAACTACACCGTTGCCAATAACGCTCAGCTTGCCGCCGCGCACCACGCCCGAAGGCAGCGCGTGCAGCTTGTAGACCTCGCCATCGATGACCAGTGTATGGCCGGCGTTATGTCCGCCCTGAAAACGTGCAATCACGTCTGCCCGCTCGCTGAGCCAGTCGACGATCTTGCCTTTTCCTTCGTCACCCCATTGGGCGCCGACAACAACCACGTTGGCCATATCCGGTCCTTTTGCGCTGAGTTATCAAACTCGGCTCATATAGCGGCGCGCAAGCTGTAGGGAAACCGGTAATTCGACGCATGCAGCAATCGTGCTCTGCACGATGCCTCCGGCGGAGGTATTTTTAGCCAGATGAAGCCTCGGATCCCTTGTTCATCTGGCTGAAAATACCTCGGGGGAGTCGCCCGAAGGGCGGCGGGGGCAGAGCCCCCTACTCGCCTGCCAACCGCACCGGCTGCCCGTGGGGCGTGGTCAGGTAAGCCTCTTCCCACTTGTCGCGCAATTGGCTTACGTCACCAAGGGCTGCGGATCCCTGCTCGACCAAAAGCGCCTCGAGCGTTTCGAGCCATGCGCCAAAGTAGTCATCGCCGCCATTCAATTCACGGTGCAGTCCGTTGCGTTTCAGAGTGGCGGAGAAGCGCGCGGCCCAATCTGACCAGGCAAATCGCCCAGCTTCGTTCAAAGCGACTGTCACAGCAAATACCTGAGCGTGCCAGGGCTCGGCAAAGACTGGTTCCGGGGCATCGTATGAAAGGCATTCGCTCATAGGGGCTCCAGATAACTTTGCCAGAGGTCCAGGACCACCTCGTCCTGCGGATGCTCGGGGTTCGCCCAAAGCTCGGACGCAGGAAAGACGACGGCATATAGCGGTTCCGGGGCTTCACCCAATTGATGTGCGCTTGAATCGGGCAGCACGTGTGTACCATGCACCATGAGGATGCGCCCCTTGGCCCCTGCAGCGTAGATTGGCAACCGTGTGTGCCCGCCGTCGACCAGGCGGTTTGCAGCGGGGCGAGCGGTCACCACCTCTTGCCCGATCTCGAATTTGACAGGGACGTTCGACGGACGATCCGCCGGCCCGCCATTGGCCAAAACGCCTGCAACGGCCTCGGCCTTCAGCGCTCGGCTTGCCAATGGGTGCGCTTCGTCACTCGTTTGGCCGCGCAAGTCCTCTTCGGAGAGCACTCCGGTTTCGACCAACAGGTCAGCCAAAGCCGAAATCCATTTCTCATAATAGGAAAACCGAGAGTAATCCTTGGGTGACAGGCGTTCGCGTGCATGGCGGGATATGTCGATGTTCCACTGACCAAGCGATCCTGCGGCCAGAGTCACCGCCAGCGCCCGACCATGCCACTCTTCGGCGAACACCGGGGCGTCGTCGGGTTCAGGGTGCACAGGCCCATCACCGAACCGCCCCCCCATGTCGTGTACGCGGGTCATGATGGCACCTTTGGCAGTCCGGTGCCAATCATGCTGTCCCGGGTCACCAACGCCGCCAGTTCATCTTCGGACCGACCATCTGTTCCGTCCGGACGCATTGGCAGAACGAGGTACCGAACCTCGGCCGTCGAATCCCACACACGAACAGAGCTCGTCGCAGGCAAACTGACCCCAAACTCGGCCAGAACCTTGCGCGGTTCCCGAACGGCTCGGGCACGATAGGCGTCAGACTTGTACCAACCGGGCGGGATGCCCAGCAGGGGCCACGGGTAACAGCTGCACAGTGTGCAGACGACCATGTTGTGTTGCTCGGGTGTATTCTCGACAACAACCATATGCTCGCCCTGCCGACCGTAATAACCCAGATCGGCTACAACCGATGTCGCGTCTTTGAGCAGCGCAGATTTGAAATCAGGGTCGCGCCAGGCCTTGGCAACGACCCGCGCGCCGTTCTGCGGACCGATCTTGTTCTGATAGGTATCAATGATCTCATCCAAGGCGGCCGGATCAATCAGCCCTTTTCGGGTCAGAATCGTCTCAAGCGCTTTGACGCGCAGTGCAGGTTCAGGCGGCAAAAGGGCGTGCGGGTGGTCGTGATCGTCATGTGGCATGGCCGCAGCCTGCGCGAGGCGCGGCCTTTCTGTCCAGTCCCTTTGACGTGATCTGACGCATCACCGATCTTGATGCCAACTCCTCCCTTGCCCCCGGAACCAAACTTGCATAAGTACCACGCGATACACGTCACGCCGCACAGGAAGACCATGGAAAACGTCGTTCTCATCATCCACCTCCTCTTGGCCCTTGGCCTGATTGCCGTTGTTCTGATGCAGCGGTCCGAAGGCGGTGGCCTTGGCATGGGCGGCGGTGGTGGCGGTGCCATGACCGGACGCGCTGCAGCGACTGCTTTGGGCAAGGTGACGTGGATTCTGGCCGCTTGTTTTATTGTGACTTCGATCACGCTGACCATTCTGGCCGCTCAGAAATCCTCGGGTAGTTCGGTAATTGACCGTTTGGGCGTTCCGGCCCCGGCTCCGACCGAGGAAAGCACACCGGCGGTTCCGTCGGCGGATGATCTGTTGCCACCGGCAGAGGGCGACAACGCGCCGCTGATCCCGCAGGCCAACTGATCCACAAAACCTAGAAACCTGAAAGAGGACTGCAACAGCATCTTGCGGTTCTCTTGCGCTATTGGCGCGAATCCTTTATACGTGAAGTCCCGTGATGCAGCGGTTTTTCGGAACCGTCGGGCAGCTGATTTTGACGTCTCACGGGAGCAGCCGAAAACATGGCGCGTTTTATTTTCATCACTGGTGGTGTGGTTTCGTCCTTGGGCAAAGGACTGGCTTCGGCGGCTCTGGGCGCGCTGTTGCAAGCTCGGGGATATTCGGTGCGTCTGCGCAAGCTGGACCCCTATCTGAACGTCGATCCGGGTACGATGTCGCCGTTTGAACATGGCGAAGTGTTCGTGACCGATGACGGGGCTGAGACTGACCTGGACCTCGGCCACTACGAACGTTTCACTGGCGTTGCTGCGCGCAAGACCGACTCGGTCAGCTCGGGCCGGATTTATTCCAACGTGCTCGAAAAGGAACGCCGCGGGGATTACCTCGGCAAGACCATTCAGGTGATCCCGCACGTCACCAACGAAATCAAGGATTTCATCTCCATCGGCGAGGATGAGGTCGACTTCATGCTGTGTGAGATCGGCGGCACCGTAGGCGATATCGAAGGCCTGCCCTTCTTTGAGGCTATTCGCCAATTCAGCCAGGACAAGCCGCGCGGTCAGTGTATCTTCATGCACCTGACGCTGCTGCCCTACATCAAGGCTTCGGGCGAGCTGAAAACCAAGCCGACCCAGCACTCTGTGAAAGAGCTACGCTCGATTGGTCTGGCCCCCGACATTCTAGTCTGTCGGTCCGAAGGTCCGATCCCGGCCAAAGAACGTGAAAAGTTGGCTTTGTTCTGTAACGTGCGCCCTGACAGCGTGATCGCGGCTCAGGACCTGAGCACCATCTACGACGCCCCGCTGGCCTATCACCGCGAAGGTCTGGATCAGGCGGTTCTGGATGCGTTCCAGATCAGCCCTGCTCCCAAACCCGATCTGGCCAAGTGGGAAGACGTCAGCGACCGAATCCACAACGCCGAGGGCGAAGTGAAAGTTGCCATCGTCGGCAAATACACTCAGTTGGAAGACGCCTATAAGTCAATTGCCGAGGCCCTGACCCACGGCGGAATGGCCAACCGGGTCAAGGTCAAAGTCGAATGGGTCGATGCCGAAGTATTCGACACCGAAGATGCCGCCCCGCATCTGGAAGGGTTCCATGCAATCCTCGTGCCCGGAGGGTTCGGCGAACGTGGCACCGAAGGCAAGATCAAGGCCGCACAATATGCGCGCGAGCATAAGGTGCCGTATCTGGGTATTTGTCTCGGCATGCAGATGGCTGTCATCGAAGCCGCACGAAATGCGGCTGGCATCAAAGAGGCCGGGTCCGAAGAGTTCGACCACGAAGCAGGCAAAAAACGTTTTGAACCTGTTGTTTACCACCTGAAGGAATGGGTACAGGGCAACCACAAAGTCGAACGCAAAGTCGGCGACGACAAAGGCGGCACCATGCGTCTGGGTGCTTATGATGCCGTGCTGGCCGAAGGTTCGAAAGTGGCCGAAGTCTATGGTGGCACCAATATCGAAGAACGTCACCGTCACCGCTATGAGGTGGATATCAAATACCGCGAGCAGCTTGAAAAAGCCGGTCTCAACTTCTCGGGCATGTCGCCCGATGGCCGCTTGCCGGAAATCGTTGAATGGTCGGATCATCCCTGGTTCATCGGCGTTCAGTATCACCCGGAATTGAAATCCAAACCGTTTGATCCGCACCCCCTGTTCCGCGACTTCGTACGCGCGGCGAAAGACACCTCGCGCCTCGTCTAAGGTTCTTTGCGTCGGACTGTCACCCCGCATTGTGTTGCGGGGTGTAACCTCCTAACTATTTGAACAGGCAGGCCACCTGCCATGCAAATTGAATGCAGTTCAAAGATTCAGGAGTTTTTCCGATGAGCAACGCGACAACGATCACGAACCTTCAACAAGCGCTTCATATGGAAATGACAGCGGCGCATCAGTACCAGTTGCACGCGCACGTGCTGAACGACTGGGGTTTGGATATTCTGGCCGAAAAGATGCGCGGCGAGATGCAGGAAGAGCTGGGCCATTCGGATGCCTTTATCGAACGCATCTTATTTCTAAGCGGTACGCCCGAGCTTGAGCTACAGAAAAGTCCCAAAGCTGCGGACAATCTGGAAGAGATGTTTTCCGCTGACCTGAAAGACGAGATGGAGGCGATCGACTTCTACACCAAGGCCGCAGCGCAAGCGGCCGAGGTCGGTGACGTTGGCTCCCGTACTCTGTTCGAGCGTATCCTGCTTGAGGAAGAAGGCCACAAGGCGTGGTTGGAAACCGAACTGTCTCTGCTCAAGCGGTTGGGCGAGTCGGCATTCAGTGCCCGGTATGTTTCTGGCACGGCCAACGAGGGCTGAACTTTCAGTCGACATGGAAAAGTCGCGATAGCTGGGCCAGCAACCGCTGGCCCTTTTTCGTTCGTCACCTCAAAGTGACGTTGCCAGGTCAAAAAACGCTACGCGGGTTTGCCCCGTCGTGGTTAGTGTTGGGCAGAACACGACAGGAGCCTCCCAAATGACCGATCAAATTCAGCGCGCGGAAACTTTTGCCAGCCTTCACAAGAAGGGCGATCCGGTCATCCTCTACAATATATGGGACGCAGGCAGCGCCGGGGCCGTGCGGGACGCAGGCGCCAAGGCCTTGGCAACCGGCAGTGCGCCTGTTGCAATGGCGCAGGGCTTTGCAGACGGTCAGAACATCCCGATGGAGGTCGCCCTGGACAATGCCCGCAGGATCGTTGCTGCCGTGGACCTGCCCGTTTCGCTGGATTTCGAAGGGGGCTATGCCGAAAGCCCCGTGGGCATAATCGCCAACGCCCAAGCCGCGCTGCAGACCGGCGTAGTCGGCTTTAACTTCGAAGATCAGATTGTTGGCAGCAAAGACTTGTATGACATCGAGACGCAGGCCGCGCGCGTTGCTGCCCTGCGCGAAGGGTGCGATGTGGCGGGCATCCCGGCATTCATCAATGCGCGCACCGACATTTTCCTGAAGGCTGCCCCCGAAACGCATGATACGGCAATGCTGGATGACGCCATGGCCCGCGCCGAGGCCTACGCAGATGCAGGTGCCAGCGGGTTCTTTGCGCCGGGGCTAAAGGATGAAGGCATGATCGCAAAGCTATGCGATTCGACCGATTTGCCCGTGAATATCATCGCCCTGCCCGGCACACCGGATACCGCAACCCTTGCGTCATTGGGCGTAGCCCGGATCAGCTACGGGCCTGTTCCCTATCGCCATATGCTGGCATGGCTGCAAGAACAGGCCAAACTGGCCCTGCAACAGGGCTCGTGATCTGCGCGGTTAACGGCAAGGATGCGACCATTCAAGGCTATGACGGGTAGTCAGCGCTTGGCGGACTACAAAATATGGAATAACCTCGTGCCATGTTAAAAAAATTTCTTCAGGCTTTCCGCCCGCCCCAACACGACCAATTGCCTGACCCGGATGCCGAATTGGCATTGGGTGCCCTGATGGTGCGCGTCGCGCAGGCAGATCGGGACTATAAGCTAGAGGAAATCAGCCTGATCGACCGCATTCTTGCGCGGCTTTATCAGCACAACGCGATTGAGGCCGCAAAGGTTCGCGCAACCTGCGAAAAACTGCATGCCGCCGCGCCCGAGACCGACACCTTCGGCAAACTGATCCGCGAGACCACCGACCTGCAAGAGCGTCTGGCCGCGCTTGATGCGCTGTGGGAGGTCGTTCTGGCGGATGGCAACTCGGACGAGGGTGAGATGAAGATCGTAGAGGAAGCCCGCATCGCGATGGGGCTGAGCTTTAACGACAGCCGGCAAGCGCGCGAGCGGGTGCAATCGCGCTTGGAACAGACCTAATCGGCTTCTATATCTAGCTCATGTTCAGCGATTTTCTGTCCCGGCTCACGCAGCCTCAGCCCGACCCACTTGCCGATGATGACGCTCGCTTGGCCCTGACGGCCCTTCTTGTGCGCATCGCCCGGTCCGACAATGACTATGCCGACAGCGAAATGGCACGAATCGACCGGATTTCTGGCGAACGTTATGGTCTATCCCCTTTCGAAGCAGCAGGGCTGCGCGCCCGCGCCGAAGACCTTGAGGCCGAGGCCCCTGATACCGTTCGCTTTACCCGCGCGATCAAAGAGGCCGTCCCCTATGACGATCGTCTGGCGGTCGTTCAGGCGATGTGGTCAGTCGCCCTCGCCGATGGACACCGCACGGGCGAGGAAGATTCGCTGCTGCGTCTGGTGGTTAGCCTTCTGGGGGTCAGCGACGTGGATTCAGCACTGGCACGTCAAAAGGCGGCCAAATCGTGATTGCTACGCTGGGCATGTATGACATGCCCGCGCTGCAGCCCGCCAATGACCGTTTTTGGTCATTGATTCGGGCTCATCTGGGGTTTGGCCCTACGCACCTCACCCGCGGGGCGGATGTCTGGGACGTTTGGAAAAGCCCCGATCTTGTCTTTTCGCAAACCTGCGGCATGCCCTATCGCACCCGTTTGCACGGCAAAGTTCATCTTGTGGGTACACCGGATTACGGCTTGGCCGGGTGCCCGCCAGGGTTTTATCGATCCGTCTTCGTGGCCAGAAAGGACGATGCCCGCGACCTGGGTCAGTTGGCCGAGGGCACCTTTGCTTACAATGAGCGACTGTCTCAGTCCGGTTGGGCTGCTCCGATGGTTCATTTGTCACGCCACTGCCGCCTGCCAAAGGATGTGTTGGAAACCGGCGGCCATGCGGCTTCGGCTGCTGCCGTCGCGGACGGACAGGCAGATTATGCGGCGCTGGATGCGCTGACCTGGGACTTATTGAAAGACCATTCGAAGCTTGGCGAGACGCTGAGAGAGGTCGCGGCCACCGAACCGACCCCGACCCTGCCCTATATCACCGCCAAGGGCCAGGACGCGGCGGAAATCGCGAATGCGGTCCGGGCCGCCATCCACGATCTGTCCCCCGCAGATCAAAGCCTGTTGCGTGTGCGTGACCTGATCGAAATTCCAGCTGAACGCTACCTTGCGGTTCCCAATCCTGCACCCGACGCAGACAGATTGCTTGATCCCTAGCCAATTTGATCAGAACGTCTGGTCAATTTGACAGTTAATAGCCCGTTCTCTGTCATTTGCGCATTGCATTGCGCTGATTTTTAAGCCCTAGTACCGCACCAACACCAACAACAGCTGGACCACCCGTGACAGATTCCACTCCGGTCATCGAGATCAAGAACCTACACAAGAGCTTTGGCAATCTTGAGGTGCTCAAAGGTGTGGATATCACCGCCAGACGCGGCGATGTCGTATCGTTGATCGGCTCGTCGGGGTCGGGTAAATCGACGTTGCTGCGATGCTGCAACCTGCTGGAAGACAGCCAACAGGGCGAGATCCTGTTTAAGGGCGAACCGGTCCGCTGGACCGGAAACGCGCACAACCGTCGCCCAGCCGATCCGAAACAGGTTCTGCGCATCCGCACCAACCTGTCGATGGTGTTCCAGCAGTTCAACCTGTGGGCCCACATGACCATCCTTCAGAACGTGATGGAGGCCCCGGTGACCGTCATGGGCCGCGACAAGGCCGAGGTTGAGGACAGCGCGCGCAGGTATCTGGAAAAGGTCGGCATCGGTGACAAATGCGACGTCTACCCGGCGCAACTTTCTGGCGGTCAGCAGCAGCGAGCCGCGATTGCGCGCGGCCTGTGCATGGAGCCTGAGGCGCTTTTGTTCGACGAACCGACCTCGGCGCTGGACCCTGAGCTGGAACAGGAAGTTATCAAGGTGATCAAGGATCTGGCTGCCGAAGGCCGCACCATGATCATCGTGACGCATGACATGAAAATGGCCGCCGATATTTCAAGCCACGTGGTGTTCCTGCACCAGGGCCTGATCGAAGAGGAAGGCCTGCCGGAAGACATCTTCACGACCCCTGAATCTGCGCGACTTCAGGGCTTCCTATCCGCCACCAAGGCGGCATAAAATCAGGACAGAATTAACTAGGGGAGTATCCAATGAAAAAACTAGTTCTGACCACAGCTGCACTGGCGCTGAGCGCTGGTATGGCGATGGCCGATACCGTCCGCATGGGCACCGAGGGCGCCTACCCTCCGTGGAACTTCATCAATGACGCCGGCGAGATCGACGGTTTCGAGCGTGAGCTGGGTGATGAGCTGTGCAAGCGCGCCAACCTGGAATGCGAATGGGTCAAGAACGACTGGGATTCGATCATTCCGAACCTGGTCTCGGGCAACTATGACGTCATCATTGCGGGCATGTCGATCACCGACGAGCGCGACGAGGTGATCGACTTCACCCAAAACTACACGCCGCCGGATCCGTCCGCTTACGTTGCCGTTTCGGACGATGTTGACGTCGCCAACGGCGTTG
Source organism: Ruegeria sp. BC3 (assembly GCF_056539265.1). Classification (NCBI taxonomy): domain Bacteria; kingdom Pseudomonadati; phylum Pseudomonadota; class Alphaproteobacteria; order Rhodobacterales; family Roseobacteraceae; genus Ruegeria; species Ruegeria sp. BC3. The sequence continues at coordinate 2,381 of NZ_JBQFUP010000001.1, read as the reverse complement.
TCGCTGCGCAGACCGGCACCATTCAGGCCGCATACATCGCGGAATCGGGTGCAACTCTGGTCGAGTTCGCAAGCCCCGAGGAAACCATCGCGGCTGTTCGCAATGGCGAAGCCGACGCTGTACTGGCCGACAAGTCGTTCCTGGCTCCGATTGCCGATGAAGACGCAGACCTGCGCTTTGTTGCCGAAGACGTTCCGCTGGGCGGTGGTGTCGGCATTGGTGTCCGCGAGTCGGATGGCGAGCTGAAAGAAAAGTTCAACACGGCTATCCAGTCCATGAAGGACGACGGCAGCCTGAACGAGCTGATCACCAAGTGGGAAGTGTCCTCGACCTTCTGATTTGAACCAGGTTGCGCGCCCCCAATATCGGGGCGCGCCGCCCCTGAGCCTTAGCACCTCAAGAGGCCCGCCATTTTCTCGTTCTGCACTGATCCCGATACGCTCGGAACGTTCCGTTGGTTTTCCTGCTATCTGACCAACGGCGTCCATTGGTCGTTTTACCTTTCGTTCCTGAAGGTCTTGCTGTTGCTGGCCGTCACGGCGCCTGTTGCGCTGGGGTTCGGGTTTGTGGGTGCGATGGCCGCCCGATCACATATCCCGCCTGTTAGCTGGCTGGGTAAAGGTTACATCGCCATCGTGCGCGGCGTGCCGGACATCGCCTTCTTCATGTTCTTCGTGATTGCCCTGGATCAGGCCTTTGAATGGATGCGTCATAAGGTTCTTTGCCCCGACTGGACGGACCCGATCCGTCAGGGCAACGACTTCATCGTCTGCCAATCGGCAAAACTGCCGCTGAGCACAGCACCGGAATGGGTGCATGAAACCTATGGGTTTTTCCTGGCGGTGATCACCTTCTCGATCGTGTTCGGAGCCTTTGCGGCCAATGTGCTTTTTGGCGGTATGCGGGCAGTACCACACGCACAGCTGGAAACGGCCGCCGCCTATGGCTTGTCCCCGCGCCAGACTTTCTGGCGCATTCTTGTGCCGCAGATGTGGGTCTATGCCCTGCCCGGCCTGTCGAACCTGTGGATGGTGCTGATCAAAGCCACGCCGCTGTTGTTCCTGCTGGGTATCGAAGACATCGTCTATTGGGCCCGGGAATTGGGCGGCACAAAGACATCGAAATTCACGCAATACCCCCATGGCGACTGGCGCATGTGGTACTTCCTAGCCCTGTTGATCTTCTATCTTGGTATGACCCGTGTCTCGGAAATCGGACTTGAAAAGCTGATGCGTCGCTTGTCTCACGGTCAGGCCACATCAGGTGGAGAGCTTCTGCGTAAGGAGACAACCGCATGAGCTGCATCCAAACCATCCAGGACTATGGGCTGCGCTCCATCGGCCTCGGCGAACGTCTGCTACCGCGCAATGATTTCACTCTGTGTGAGCAGTTCACCCTGATCGGGTCAGGCATGATCTGGAATATCTATTTCGGCATCATGGCGCTGGCGACAGGGTTCTTTCTGGCCACCGCTGTGGCCTTGGGCAAAGCATCCACCAACAAATGGCTGCGCAAGCCGTCCGAGTGGTTCATCTTTATCTTCCGCGGCTCGCCGCTGTTCATCCAGTTCTTCTTTGCCTACTTCTTCTTCCTGTCGCTGAAGAAGTCCTATCCCATGTTTGACGCGCTGACGTCGGCGTGGCTGGGGGCGCTGATCGTTCTTTTCCTGAACACTGCGGCCTATTCGGGCGAGATCTTCTATGGCGCGCTGCGCTCGATCCCCAAAGGCGATATTGAGGCCGCCGATGCCTATGGCATGTCGGGCTGGTCGCGGTTCCGCCGCATCATCTGGCCCACGATGCTGCGCCTTGCGTGGCCTGCCTACACGAACGAGGCAATCTTCCTGTTCCACGCCACCACGCTGGTGTTCTTCTCGGCGTTCCCGGCTTGGCAACAGCGTGGTGACGCGCTGTATTATGCCAGCTATTTCGCGGACAAGACCTTCAATCCGTTCATCCCCTACCCGATTCTCGCCTTCTACTTCATCCTGCTGACGCTGGTGATCGTTGGTGTGTTTGGGCTGATCAACAAACGGCTGAACCGGCACCTACCCACAGCCAGAAAAGCCAAGATGCGGTTCCGTCTGAACCTGGCACGTTAAGAACGGCACTCACGTCTTTTCTAAACCGGGCCTTTGGGTCCGGTTTTTTTGCGCAAAAATCGGCTTGGTCAAAGTCCGAAATACGCTGACGATATGGGGAGATGGTACCGCCTCCCTGGCTTGAACAGGGGACCTCTGGATCCACAATCAAGTGCACTACCTTTTCCCCTATTACCCACACATTGCGATTGTCTGACGTCAGCACCAATGGGACAGTTTAAGTAGATTTGATAAGAGAGGGTTTCTGGCTCATCGTAACCGCCAAGGAGTGGAGATGAGA